>NZ_JACVHF010000003.1 GCF_014502795.1 Heliobacterium chlorum | reverse complement strand
AACCCCCAGCTAACTCATGGTCGGGGCGACAGGATTCGAACCTGCGGCCTCTTGGTCCCGAACCAAGCACGCTACCAGAGTGCGAGTTTACTTAAGGGCTGTACACCTATTCTAACCCGGTCAGACCGCACCGTCAATGGTTTCTCCGCTAAAACCCACTGGCGTTATAATAGCGTGAAGTTCTCCGTGGCGTCCCCCGTAGGCGTCAGTTTGAGGCGTCACCTGTTTTTCTGGGTTTTTTCATGATGAAACCGGCTTTTCTGGAGTTTCACAAGAACTTTTTTTAGTCAAGAGGACTCCGTTCATTTGAGCGAGGGCTTTAGCCATTTCGTCTACGCCGATGTGATCTAGGTAAATGTCGACCGTAGTCTGAAAGGTTGTATGTCCCAAGACTTCCTGTACGACCTTCATGGACTTCGTGGCATCCAGAATAAACAGGCCAGCCGTATGCCGTAAGCTGTGGAAGGACGTCTTCGGGAGACCGGCCTTGTCCAACAGCTTCTCAAACATCCGGGTGAACGATGTGGGATCAAGTGGCCGGCCATCGTTCGAACAGAACACGAGGTCATAATTAAGGTACTTCTCGCCAGCAATTTCTTTGTCCTGTTCAACGCTAAGTTTGTGCTTATGAAGGTCTATCATTAAATCAGCCGGTACCGGTAGGGGCCGTTTGCTTCGCTGGGTCTTTGGCGTCTGGAAGATCAGATGCGTCTTCTTTCCTTTATCATCGGGCTTCTGGATACGCTGCAAGGTCTGCCGGATGTACAATATCCGCCGTTCGAAATCGATGTCCTGCCAACGAAGACCCAACAGTTCCCCTCGCCGTAAACCCAACCGTAATTCCAATAGGAAAGCAGTATACAATCTGTGGTCTTCGATGGATTTCAAGAACTGCCGGACTTCCTCCAACTTTAATGGACGGATTTCCGGCTTTACTTTTTTGGGCAGCTTCACAGCATCGGCAGGGTTCTTCAACAGTTTGCCTTCCTTGATGGCTTGTTCGAAGGCACCGGAAATGACGTTATGGATGTGGCGGATAGTTCTGGGGGCTAGGGATCTGCCGTTGTCAGCTCTGGGTTTCATTTTTGCGTTGTACATCAGTTGGATATCGGAGGTCTGGATTTTCTGAAGAGCCAGCGATCCCAGTGTAGGGATGATATGAACTCGGGCCATCGTTTCATACTGTGCATATGTGGTGGGCTTCACGTTAGGCTCGATGCATTCGGCAAGCCAGTACGTCATCCAGTCCTTCACGGTCATCCTCGTAGGCTCTACGAAATCACCGGTAATGATCTGTGCCTTCGCTGCCATCATCTTGTTGTAGGCTTCTTCGTGGGACTTACCGAGATAGTTGTAGCGTTTTTTATTGCCGGTGGCGGGGTCAGTGTGGAAGAAACGGGCTTCCCATCGACCGTCCTTTCGTTGGTATACGTTGCCTTCACCGTTGGTGCGTTTGGTCATGATAGGTCCACCTTCCCGATGTTTAGTTGGGTCAGTGGACAGTGTTGATTGAAAAGGGAGGGGAGTCAAGCAAAATAAAGAAGCCCGCCGATGGAGGCGAGCTTTTTGTGTCATTGTTTTTGGCGTTAAGGGAACTACGTGGAGCTACAGAGGATTTTAGGGGAGAGGGGGGCAAGTTAGTCAATGGTAATTGGGTTGGTGAGAGCGTGAGTTATTTTTTTATAATAGGAATCCATATTTGACTCCTAAAGTTTGGTGAGGTTACGTCTTTATGCTCATTCCATAAGATTTCTGGACCTTCTACTAGTTCATAATTTGACGAAGGAAACCACTCTGAATAGATTCGCCCCCACACGTTTTGAAGCGTATTAGGAAATGGACCGATGGCTTCAAAAACGCCCCATGTTAAAGCGGGAACTTCTAAAGCGACAAAGTTGCTTGGGCAATCTCTTGTCGACGCTACTCCTATATAATGATCAAGTTCTCCTTTTTCTTCCATACGGCCATCGGAAAAATTAGCAGATGCACTTATTAACCCAACTGGTTCAACATTAGATAGGTTTTTCAGATTTTTTATCATTTCTTCATCTAACGATTTCCACATTGCGGCAATCTCAGGATTAACTCCGTTAAATATAATAGGAACTCTTTTCTTAATACCAATAAGGCGAAATGCGTTTTTTTCTATAATGCGATAGTTCAATTCATGTGCTCCTTTAACTGATAGATGAAAGGACAATCGAGGATATGCTTTTAATACTTGACCGTTACTCTTAGCTTCAGACGGGGTTATACCATGCATACTTTGAAAAGCTCTTGTAAATGAATCTGGTGAGTTGTATCCGTATTTAACGGCAATATCGATGATCCTTAAGTCACTGTTAGAAAGCTCGAACGCAGCGAGGGTAAGACGTCTTCGACGAATATATTCAGACAAGGTTACACCGGCCAGGAAAGAAAACATTCTCTTGAAGTGATATTCTGAGCAGAAAGCAATCCTAGCGACCTCTTTAGGGTCAATTTCATCCGCCAAATTTTCTTCAATATAGCGTAAGGCGTCATTCGTTTTTTCAAGCAATCCCATTTCTACGACCTCCTTTCATCGATAGAATAGCAGAAATAGAACGTTTCTATCCGACATTCTGTGCACCGTTATGCAGGGAAGCTTGGATAATACATAAAAACATAAATCTATAGGAAGTCATATCGCTACGGTTGCTGAAAAAGTTAGAACTAATAGGAAGTTAGCATAAAGCCCACCGATTATGGCGAGCTCTTTTTGAAATTTTGTCGATAATAGACGATAGGAGATATGCTGAGGATAAAATCTCCTTAACTATCGGCAAAATAGAAGTAACCGCCTTCCTCACGGCCTACCTTGTACGCTTTTCGAGCGAGGCCAATGGGGAGGGACGGTTCAGTTTTAACTAAGAGATACTTTTAGCTTGTGGGGTGTCTGACTTTAATTCTAATAAACTAATATTTTTAACTCTTCCAATAATAAGTCCTAGAACTGAAACAAGTAAGCCGGATACGATAAACAAAAATCCAATACCCCTACCCGGCCCAGTTCCGATGATTTGACCAACGGTGCTTGCCAAGACCCCATCAGTATAAAGCAGGGGATTAAACAGTCGATCAGCCAAAATACCTGCCGAACCGAACGCCAATATGTAGCCTACTTGTGAGATGGCAGAAACCATGGACCAAATTCTACCTTGCCGCTCATTATCGACATTGCTTCGAATAAGAACCTCTAGGCTCGTGTTAACAAACGGGAGTGTACAGAAGAATAGAAAACAAAAAGTAACAATTAATGTTATTTTTGTAGAGAAGCCTATGAGGGCATAGAAGAAACCAGTTAGAGTCAAAGACAACGATAATATGAATACCTTTCGTTGCTTAATCCCAAGTGTCCCGATAAAGAGGCTGCTTACTAACATTCCCGTTGCTGATAAGGATAGAGCAATACCTAGGGTCTTAGAATCCGTTAGTGATAACATCATAGGCCCAAACAGCGACTGAATTAATCCTATATAAAAGCAAATCATTGACGTTAAAATAACCAACCACAAAATGCCTTTTTGGGATAGGAGGTAATGGTAAGCTTCCTTAATATCTAAGAAAAATTCTCGATTCTCGATATTTCGTGAAGCAGGTTCTTGGTTTCTAATTATAAATACGGCTGCAACGGCAACGATGAAACTAATAATATCAATGCTTAAAACTATCTTAATATCCAATACGCTCATAAGGAATCCCGCAATTATCGGAGATATAAGATACTGAGCAGATCCCGCCAACTGAATGAGCCCACTCGCTTGAGAATATAGCTCTTCAGAAACTAAATCAGTCACAGCAGCCTTATAGGCAGGACTTTGTATCGCCGAAAATATCGAACTCATTGCTACACCAGCATAAATATGCCATAGTTCAATATTTCCTCGGAGCATGGCAAATAGAATGAATAGTAGACCAGTAATAGCTCCTGTATCCCCAAGAATCATCATTTTCTTACGATCGAACCTATCTGCAAGTACACCACCAAACGGCAGCAAAATAAATGAGGGTAGAAAAGAAAAAAGAATAATCAAAGAGAAGTCTGTAGCAGATTGGGTCTTCTGAAAGATAAAAACACCCAAAGCGAAAGCTGTAAGTCCGCTCCCGATAGACGAGATTAGCTGTCCACACCAAACAATCAGAAATCTTCTAAAGGTGTTCTCCAGATCGCTCATTTATTTGCCTTCTCTCACTAGTCGTTCACGTAATTGTTCAGACTAGTATTCTTTACCCCTAAAAAATATCCTTTTACAAGGATAAAAATAACAGCATATTATTCAATATAGTCTAAAATCCCCCATCTCCCACCACACCCGCTGTAACGCCCCACGCCAAATTAAACCCCCATCATGATATGGAACGGTATAGCCACTCGTTTTCAAAGGCACACAGGGCATTCTGTGGGGTCGGATTTGAAGTGTGGAGGAAATAATTAGGCAAAATAGGCGGTGTCCAGGTGTTAATTAGTTGAATTACCGGTCAGAATAGAAGAATAACCGCCCTTCTTCACGGTCTACCTGATAAGCCACGTTATTGGGAGGCCAGTGGGGAGGGGCGGTTGTTTTTTTGGTGAGAGTGGACAGTGTTGATTAGGTGGGTCGGGGGAGTTAAGGACCTCCACGGAAATATTTAGTCCAGTGTTGTCATAAAAAAGCCATTTTGTGTCATCATATAAACATTCGTTATGCTTCTCAACTCGCGTTATTGGTGGAGGAAAAAAGTGCATTACACAGATCTGATACGTGATCTCCGACTACAGTTATGGGGAATTATTTACCCCCAATGGCGAGCTGATCTTTTTTCGGTACGTTGGTGGTTTATAGCCAGCATCATTGCCATCTGCTATGCGATTTGGTGGAAATACGTGGATAAGCATAGATTATCCAACATTCTACTTTTTGGTTCCTTCATCGCAGTCTCACGAATTATCATGGATGATTTTGGAGCATCAGTTGGCGGTTTTGTGTATACTATTCGACTTATCCCTCTTGGTCATGCATTATTTCTCAATGATTTGACAGTGTTTCCACTAGCGTTTATGTTGGTGTACCAATACTGTTCAACATGGAAATCCTTCCTTGTATGGTCGGTTATCGCTGACGCGGTGTTATGTTTTGCTTTTCTACCTCTACTCTCTTCTCTTGAAATTCTTCAACTTTATACATGGAGGTACTACTATACCTTCTTGATCATCCTGGGCATAGCGATTGTAATGAGAGCGATAATGTTGACTGTGTTATGGTTTGAAGAGCAGGATGGTACCCTCGAACGATCAGAACTCCCATCTACCATTTTGGCACAACCCGCGAGGAGACATCAGTTTTCTAAATCAGATAGTGACAAACAAAAAAGATAAAGAGTTGCTTACTCAGAATCGGTTTTCACGAGTCAAGGAAATAATTAGGTTGAATAACGGTACCCTATCTTATCGAATAGGATAACAGTACAATCGCTCATCTCTCACGGCCATTTCGTCTCCCGTCTCCGGGAAAGGCCATGAGGGTGGGCGGTTTTTCTCAGATGTTAACTAACTGCTTGTCTAACAATGTTTCTGTTAACCGGAAGGGACCGAACCGAACTGGAGATCAAAAATCCGCTCTTGGATGAGCGGTCAAACTTGGGACTGATGTATCTACATAAGATTGTTTCTCAACAGGCAGATTTATTGGAATGAGTATTTGAACATATGGTGATTAATTGATATCATGGATTCAGAATGGTGATAAATTTTAGCAAAATGGAGGATCTTCATTATGGCTAGGAAGACTTTTAGTGCTGCCGGAGCTGTTGCAGTTGGACCATACTCACATGCAGTTGAGTCTGGAGATTTGATTTTTTTATCAGGGCAAACGCCTATAGATTCGGAAACAGGGAAACTTGTGGAAGGTGATATCACTAATCAAACGGAACAATGCTTTAAAAATCTATTCAATGTATTAGAGGCAGCAGGCTTAACACATGACGATGTTGAAAAAGTAAATGTGTTTTTAACCGATATGGGTAATTTTGCAGCAATGAACGCAGTATATTCAAAACACTTTTCTTCACCGTATCCTGCTCGTACAACAATTGGAGTAGCGGCATTACCTCTAGGTGCACAAGTTGAAATCGAAATGATTGCCAGGAGAAGATAACCGTTTAGATGCGTTTTATTTCTTTCCCTAGCTGATCAATTTCAAAGGCAAACAGGGCATTCTGTGGGGTCGGGGTTGATAGGTGTAGGAAATAATTAGGTGAAAGGCTAGTGAAATTACTAGCTTTTGAGGTGTTTATTGATTAAATACTTGGGTTACATCGAAAACTAGAATGGTTCCCGGTCCTAGTTTAAGGAGGTCGATATACATCAATAAACCATCATTAGATGAGTTATTGGGGCGAGTCGAAAGTAAGTACGCTATGGTTATACTCGCCGCCCGGCGAGCACGTTCACTAAATGATCCCAGCAAACCGGCGGAACCATTGGTTCATGCGAAGAAGGAAGATAAGCCGGTAAGTATCGCTCTAAGGGAAATCGCGGAAGGATTAATTCGTTACGAACGTGTGAACGATAAAGAGAGCGTTGAGGCTACGTTTAATCGAAAATATTAGCGTAGAATTTTTCGCTGTGTAAGCAGTCCGGCTAACGCCGGGCTGTTATTCATTTATCAAACAAAACCGTCAGTAGCACTGCTATTTTCGTAAAAAACCTTAAATAAATCACCTTAAATCCCCATATCCCACATAAGACCGCTGTAATGGCCCACATCCAACTCGCCCCCCCGTTATGGTATAACCCGTATAGCCTATCGTTTTCAAAGGCACACAGGGCATTCTGTGGGGTCGGGTTTGAAGGGTATAGGAAATAACTGGGGGATTTAGCTGGTAGTCAGGTATGGACAAACTGAAAATTAGTGTTAATTTGGGTAGGGTGGGGGAATCATGAAGGTGGATAAAGGCTCTAAAATTAATTTAATGGGAGTAGTACGTGAAAACTCGAGAGTGCTATAACGTTCTATTATCTCAGAAGCTAGTCGAGGAATTAAAAAAACGCAATATGGAAGCATATTACTGCGTGACAAAAGAAGAAGCCGTAAAAAAAGTTCTTAAAATGATCCCAAAAGATAGTGTAGTTTCTTGCGGAGGTTCTGCAACTCTACATGAAATTGGTCTAAAGGTCGCACTAAAAAATGAGGGATACAAAAATTTCTTAGACCCGGATGACGCACAAGGTGCTCTAGCCAAGGATAAGGTTGCACGGCAGGCATTAAGTGCAGATTATTTTTTAATGAGTTCTAACGCTATCACTGAATCAGGCGAGTTGGTAAATATAGATGGGTATGGCAATAGGGTAGCTTCACTTATATTTGGGCCGAAAAACGTAATAGTAATTGCCGGAATCAACAAAGTAGTTCCTAATTTAGACGCGGCAATACTTCGTGCAAAAAAATATGCCGCCCCAATGACGTTGCTTATATTTAATAAGGACTATCCTTCTTATGATGAACTTTCAAAAGTCGCTGAGGACTCATGTAGTCAGCTAGTAATTACCAGTTCGTCCATGAGTCAAGGCCGAATTAAAGTAATACTCGTCGGTGAATCTTTAGGTTTCTAGGATATATATTACTGCCATGCACTTCTTTTTTTTTACGGCCAAGATAATAAGCAGGAGGTATATTCATGGAGAAAGTAAAAATTCCAAACAGACCGCTTGGCCCATTTCCTACCATATTAGTTGGAGCGGACGTTGATGGAAAACCGAACTACGTCACTGTTGGAGCGTGCGGGGTGGTTAGCCTAGAACCCGTACTCTACATCTCACTTCGAAGTACTCACTATACAACCACGGGTGTCAAAGAGAATGGGTATTTTAGCATAAACATCCCTTCGGCAGATATGGTTCAAGTAACCGATTATTGCGGTATCGTGTCGGGAAAAGAAACGAGCAAGGCGGATATTTTCAACTCGTTTTATGATGAATTAGGAAGAGCACCGATGATCAGCGAATGCCCAGTGAACATGCTTTGCAAGGTCATTAAAAGTATGCCGATATTTGATTTCGAAATGTTTTTCGGTGAGATAGTTTCTGTATATACGAATCAAGAATCCCTTACAGATGGAAGAGTTGACCCTCAAAAAATTAATCCGATGATTATGATGGGCAATGGCTATTGGAATTTAGGGCAAGCCGTTGGCTATCTGTTTAAAGAAGGTGAGGTCTACAAGAAGTCACAAGAACAATAATAGTGAGTGGACCGACGTCTTTAATGAAAACATTGAAAAGGATAAAAAAGAACTCCACTAACCTCCACAACGCGACTTCGCCACCCACGGCGGGGTCGTTTTTCCTTTCTACAAAGAAGATGAGTTTTTGTTGGGATAAGGAAGGTTATTTGTTGGCTTGGGAGGGTCAAATGGTCGTAAACTCATCAGCTATGCAAGACGAACAAGCAAGATGACAACTTGTCAATTTGAAAAGTTATCTCTTGTATGCCATCACCATCGTTAAATGGGAATCACAACAAGAAGGCTATGAGGATAACTCACAAAGAAGGCTTCTTGTCGTTTGTGAATATACGCCCTAATGTAAATGGTACGACTTGCGGTGAGTCTCATGACAAAAAGGTGAACCGTTTTTGGAGCAAAAAAACCAGGACAATCATCCTGGTCTTAATACAACTGGGTAAATCGTATGGGTTGAATTTCCAAATAGAAAGTTTATCTCTAACGAAATAATCTGTGACATAATACCGTCCTATCAACTTAATATTATTATATAATTTAAAATCTAATAGGAGTGCCTTCTTACTATGAGCACTGTAACATCCCTATTCGAAAAGGATGTAGTTCTACGTTTACTATGCCCGCCTGTACTGCGGGATCGTTATTGAAAAACTGCCGAGCAGATTCTTCAGATTTAGCACGAAATACCACGATTCCATACGTCCCGTCTAGACAAACGCCGGATAGAACAAGTTTACCTTCGGAAAATAACCGTTGGCAATGTTCAGCATGTTGTCCCATAACCGACATTTCCTCTGTGTTCATAGTCTCAATAAAGTTATCTCGTTTAGGTCTGAATACCATCAGAAACTCAGGCATCATAATAACCCCTTTTTAACCTTTATTACAAATAATAGCACAGAATACGCAAAAAGGCCCAGGACTTTACACCCTAAGCCTTAACTATATCCACTTTAAACCCCCGTAGGCGTCACGTTGGGCGTCAAATAATATCCGTACCAACTTCCTAACATCTTAAACCCCCAGCTAACTCATGGTCGGGGCGACAGGATTCGAACCTTCGGCCATGATTCCCAGACTCTCCGACGGTTTGAGGAAAAGGCCCAATTGATTGATGTACCGGACCCTACGTTTCGTTCAGATTCAATATTTGCTATGATTACCTAAGAAAATTTACACTAAACCATCCATCTATAGGTTGCCTTGGGAAAAATAACGAAGGACTGGTGACGTTGAAACCAAAACATATAATTATAATATTTCTCGTTATAGCTTTGCTTTCTATGCCCTTTATTACGTTCGGCATTGACTATTTCTTGGCATGCCATAACAAGCCACCTATATTCGCCATACTTGCTAAGCGATATAAAGACGGAGGAACGTCGATTTATAAGGGATTCGGTTATGAGATTATAGATTACAACCAAATAGACGGCCGACAAGACGTTGTTTTCTCTTCTAAGTACATAACCAAAGACGAACAGTTGGGAAATTAGTTCGACGACGATATAGTTGCTCTTTATTCTTTGTCACCGCGCATTAAAAGAAGCGGAAGCATTAATATGTCGGTCAAATAAACGCTTTGGGGTGGTAAATGTGCTTGACTGATAAAGTCTTTTACTGTTGTTTTAATTGCTTTTGTTCTTACTCAAAATATTGCTGGTTGTTCTTCTAAGATATGTCTTAAAGTGATTCGGATTACGTGTCAACTAAATTACTTGATATACATCTCAAATTGTCCGATGCAATCTGGCATGGATCAGGTTCATCAGCTAGTTAAAAGGATGATTGGAGGTTATCGTGAATCCTTAAATCATGACGAATCTAGTAAAGAACCGGAAAGACAATATCTGAAAAGAGTAAAATAATTAATATGGGTGATTTTCTTGGAAAATGCGAAACTCGGTGGGTTTATTCTTCTATTCCTCGTCTTCGACGGTCTTATAGGATGGGGCTTTATTACGATGCTTGAGAGGTTAAACAACAGTCGCTTTTCGATTCAAAAAAAATGGGGTTTAGTTATCGCATGGATTTTAATTGGAGTTGCCGCCGAGGGCGTTTTTTCTTGGCTTGGAAGTTAGCTATTTTGTTAAAGGAAAGCTGCCTTATTTTTCTTGGAGCATCCGTTGAACATCTGCTTGATTCGGCACTTCAAATTGGTTATTGCCTTCCTCCGAATAGTACCCAGGTAAAAACGATAGCATCGCACTTATTACAAAGATACCGAACAAAACCATTATAGTCTTTCTGTTAAAGAGCGGCCCAAAACCTATTACTAGTTCAGAGATGATATCAGCGATAAATTGAAACACACTCATCACCCCATAAATATAGTTACCACCAATATACATTATTTAATTCTTTTAGGATATCGCTTATTATCTAACTGGAGCTTATGAAACGCAAAAGAGCCAGGACTTTTAACTATTTCCGCAACTTTTAACTCTTCCAACCACCCGTAGGCGTCACGTGAGGCGTCAATTTCATACCTTGGAACCAGTCAGACTGCATAAAACCCCAGCTAACTCATAGTCAGGGCGACAGAATTCGAACCTGCGGCTTCTTTACTGTTGTATCGACACCGATAATCAGCAGGGTAAGGAAGACATTCCCCACACGTTGTCAGTATCGACCTACGTTCCCTCCAAGGGAAATATCTGCTATAACTGCCCCCCTGTAGCACCGAAAACACCAGGACTATATTTTTTCTTCATCGATGTTGTTGGGGAAAAGGAGATAATGATGTTGGATATGTTTTCAAACTGAAAGCAACTGATTAAAGGAAACTTCTTCATGGAATAAGCTATAAAACCACAACAAATAAGCCAGGACATATCATCCTGGCCTTGCTATTTCCTCAAATTTTAACTATTCCTAAATCCCGGTAGGCGTCACGTTAGTCGTCAAATCGTAACTTTAGCCAACAGCTAATATTAAAAACCCCAGCTAATAGGACGGAAGGCTCTTATAAAACACACCTTAAAAACCAATAGTTACTTAGGCAAACTTCTTTCCTTTCCGGAGATTTTCGGTCTACTTTGATATCATTTTGGAAAAACCCTTATCCTCTATAAGAATATGATTAATAAACCAATATTTAAGCAGATTTAATAAATCCATTGCTTTATTTTTGCTGTTATCGGGACCTATCTTAAATAAATGGACTCGTTGAGTGAATTCATCGTGATATTGTTTATGCTCATGGAAAAATTTGTAGTCAGCGTCTTTTAAGAATTTTTCTTCATGTGAAAAATGTACACCGGCGTATATGATTGATTTGTCTATTAGTTCTTCAATAAGTTCATCTGATTTTCCAGCTTTGACTGCGTCATATAATTGATTCACCATAGCTAATAAGGTCTTATGTTCATCGTCAATTTGTGGGATACCAACTTCATATCTTTCATCCCAATCAATAAACGGCATAGCCTTCACTCCCTTCGAGGTGCAAACGATTATTGGAGAATGCTCCTTCAAGAACATTGTATGGCAGAATTTGAAAAATATCAATTTACATTTAGGATTTTCACATTCCCTTTGCCGTTTAAGAACTCCATTTCTCGTCAAACCCGCTGTAACGCCCCACATCCAATTCGGTCCCCAATGGTATAGTTACTCGTTTTCAGAGGCACACATGGCACTCTGTGAACCCTTAATCGGGCCGAGCTGTTTTGTGATTAGCGTGAACAGATGAAGAAACGTATCTATTGATCCTCCACAGCGATCTCGCCGTTATTGGTGGGGGAATGAGCAGAAATTGCCCATAGGTACCGTACGCCAACGAGGCAACCGCGGGATCTCGCCTTGATAACCGTATTTTTACATACAAGCACACCAGAAAAAATAATTAGATAGATCCGAAAGGAACATAGCAAAATATATCGAATATTAAACTATATTACGTAGGATTTGAAATTAATCCCACGTTACGACTAAATAAAATAATTTTAACTCAAAAGGAGAATGGAAATGAACGCTGCAAAAAATGCAACCGAGGCTGTTCTCGACATAAGCGAAGTAAAGCTTGGTGATGTTATTGACTTTGAATTCTTACAAAGATTCCAGGATAACTTTGCAACGGCAATGGGCTTCGCCAGTCTCACTGTTGATTTGGACGGTCAGCCCGTAACCAAACCAAGTGCGTTCACTCGGTTCTGTATGGAGCTTACCCGAAACACAGAAAAAGGTCTTAGACGATGTGCCGAATGCGACCGCAAGGGCGGTGAAAAGGCAACGAGTACAGGAAAACCCTCCATCTATGAATGTCACGCAGGCCTCGTTGATTTTGCGGTCCCTATTATGTTGGGAGGTAAACAAATTGGGACGGTACTTGGCGGACAAGTATTAACACAACCGCCGGAAACGGAAAAGTACGAACAAGTCGCGAAGGAAATCGGCGTTGATCCCCAAGCGTATATCGAAGCGGTTAAGGAAGTTAAAGTGGTGAGTCGCGAACGAATCGAAGCGGCTGCATTTGTTCTTTGGGACGTAGTCAATACGATGACGAAAACGTGGTATGATCAACATAAGCTAGGTAGTATCGCCCGGACTCTAAACGCAAGTATCACAGAAATGTCGGCCACGATGGAGGAAATGGCTGCTTCTGCTACAGACGTAAGTAATAATCAAATTCAACTTAACAAAGAGATACAAAATGTAAGCGTACTGACCGGGAAAATTAATGAAGTTATTGACTTTATAAAAGAGGTGGCTGACGAAACGAGATTGTTGGGACTTAACGCCGCCATTGAAGCCGCAAAAGCAGGGGAAGCGGGACTAGGCTTCGGGGTAGTAGCTCAAGAAATACGCAAACTTTCTGGTGATTCAAAACAAACGGTAAATAAGATTAAAGAGTTTACTTTGGAAATTAAAAACTCGGTAGCGTATACCGTGAGAATGGGAGATGCCACGTCGTCGTCTACACAACAGCAAGCCGCAGCAATTCAGGAAGTGACGGCTACTTTACAAGACATAGCGGGTCTTTCAGATACATTAGAGAATTTATCATCAATTAGTTAACAAACATTATGAGTTAAAGAAGGTGAATTCAATGTCGGTTATCCAATTAATGTCTTTTGAGTTAGCTGGCGATGAATACTCGATAGACATTACCGCAGTAAATGGAATTGTAAAATACAAAAATTATAGAGTTGTTAAAATCCCGAACGCAACGAAAGGGTTAGAGGGGTTTATTAACCTTCGGGGTAAGGCAATTCCTGTATTTAACCTAAAAAAGAAGCTTCAATATACGTATGATACTATAAATGAAGATAGTAAAATTATTATTATTAATTTCTCCGGATCTATAGTAGGCTTTATAGTTGATGACGTTACAGACATTTTCAAACTTCGGGATGAACAAATTGAACATCTATCTAACAGCATTAGTGGTAATTGCGACAAGTACATAAAAGGAATAGGAAAAAGTGGCGATAATATGATTGTGATTCTGGATCTAATATTAGTATTGTCTGAGAACGAACTTAAACAGGTAAAATCCGCTTCATAGAGAAATAGGTAAAATATAATATAGTTATTTCAAAGTGTCCGGCCCACTGCCGAACGCTTTTTCTTTTGTTTTCTGTAAAAAGAAGGAGATTATCTATGCCACATCGAATTATTGCTCACCAAATGTTGGAAGAGAGCTGACCATACATTCACCAATTTATAGGGAATAAGAATGGCGTGACCCCATCTAGAAGATCGCGCTAGATTCGAATGAGGGAGAGAGCGGCGATAGCTCCGAGACTAACGGCTCCACCAGACAGCTACAAACCGAAATTTCGTTCCGGCGATGCATGGTGCCCATATTGTGGACATGAAGTTGAGTTCATTTGGGACGAAAGTTTAGCAGTAGCTAAATGCTCCAAATGTAGCATTACGACTCGAGACTTTCATATACGTCGGTATAACGGACTTATGAAAAATAATTCTTTGGATCAGTCATTTGAAGCAGCTGTCCGTAAAGCTGATCGAAAGCGACTGCGTAAAGGCGAGAGAGAACTAAATCTTTTTAATTTCGTTGTAGACAGCTAACGTAAAAAGAAAAGAAAACCGCAAATGAATTTCACGATTTACGGCAAAAAAGAGTACAGTAATAAGGAATTCACACGAAAGGAGGGACCTAAATGGCCGTTCGCATTGTTAGGATTACGCTTAATGAAGGCGATAGAGCAGTCATTCGTGTACGTTGCCGTCGTCGCAACGGAGGTTGAGTATCATTAATGTTCAAAACTGCCGGAGGTAAAACTCCGGCAGTTCGATTTATCAAACACTAAGATTTTTCTACGTGTACTGGAATTTATGAAGCGTTGCTCCTAAAAAATTCAATACAATATATGTAGTTACCGAAACATATGTTACCATAATCATCAAGCAACTTACTCATCACCTAAAAATAAAAACGATCCAAGTTCAATCGGACAAGCGGTTTCCCATGGTTGTTTTCGTATGTACAATAGGGATGTTCTTGAGTTGTCCCGAATAGTTTCAATAGGAACACCCGTGGTTATAAGTAGTTGAAACGCCCCTAACGCCATCTCTGACCTCTTTTCCCTTGAAGCACAAATCAAATTACTGGCATATATTGCTTGCAAATGATTTGTGTAGGGGGACTATATAGTGCCGTACAACTTTAGTCGAAGAGTCCCACAGAACTGTCCACCAGCGTTTCAGGGTCGATATACCGTTCTTCCAGGCGACACCTTCTTTACTATTGCTCAAATGTTCAGAGTAAGAATAGAAGCACTCGCTGTAAACAACCCGCATATACCAAATCCCAATATATTATTTATAGGTGACGTTCTTTGTGTTCCCGGTTTTATATCTTACCCATGCTGTTCTCTTTTAGAGCCCCGAGGGCGTGTACCCTTCGGAACGGGTGGGGTCGCTTTCGTAAATTTTGGTCCTAAAGGAGGTCAGGCTGTGAGTTTTGTGGCAACATTACCGCAGCCTACAGTATTCGGCAATTTTGACAAGTATAGTGGTGAAATATTCATACCCGGTATCGGCCGTTTTGGAAACCAGTTATTTGCCAGTCCTGATGATCCGCCGACTTGGTCTACCCGAGTTGAACTTCCCACCGTTGCATCGGTTATGCCAAATTCAAGCGTCGTTATACGTCCTTTTAATTCTATTACTGGTGCTTCGGGTGAAACTATCCTAGAAGGTATTATTCTGGGTGGAAGCTGTCAACAGCAATCATAAACTACTACACTTATTGCTGCGGGGGATAGGAAACTATGGTGCGGCATTAAGTACAACATTACGATAAGATATTGATGAGCAGTCCGGCCAACAGCCGGCTGTTTTTCATTTAGTCAACCGCGTATTATTGTCCCGACATCGTTGTTTTGCCCGGAAAATACAAATTGAACTTTTAATAATAATAGAAGGAATATGTAATAATCCATAGAAAAAAGAACATATATAAATGATCTTCTTGTTACAAGAAACATGAACCTATTGTTTTTGAATCGATAGTCTAGGGAGATGTTAAAATGCGTCGTTCTTTAAGTCTGCGAACATACTTTTCAATATCCTTCGGAATTCTGATTGTGATCATGTCTGGAATTCTAAGTATTGCAATAGGAAATAGGTCAATTGAACAAGTTAAATCTGAGATTGGAAATTCATTAGCAGAAACGGCGTATCAAATGGCAGATAAAATGGATGCTTTTATGTGGTCACGTTCTGGTGAGGTCTATACTTTGTCTCAACTTGAAGCTTTACATAACTTTCAAGACACTAAAGCGATTCAAAAACTTCTTGAAAAGCTAAAAGAAAGGTTTCCTTCATTTGCATGGATAGGTCTCACAAATACCGACGGAGCAGTCATTGCTTCTACACAAAATATCTTATCCGGAGTTAATATATCTCAGCGTCCTGTTTTCAAAGAAGGAATAAAAGGGAAATTTATTGGGGATATTCATGAGGCGGTCTTATTAGCGAACTTACTCCCAAATCCCACCGGAGAAGCAATGAAATTTGTTGATGTCAGTATTCCCATTACTGAGACAAACGGAAATATAAAAGATTACTTGCAGCCCATCTAAGTTGGGAATGGGCAAACGAAATTGAGAAATCAATCCTAGAACCTCTGCAAAATCGACAAAATGTTGAGATGTTTAATCGGATTATAAAGGAATTAAATCAGCCGTTCGTTATTGAAGGTCATACAGTCAACGTAGGCTGTAGTATCGGTGGGGATATTTGGACAGGCGAACAGGATATTCATGAGATTTTGAAAAAAGCGGACGAAGCCCTTTATAGTTCAAAAAGGGGTGGGAAAAATCGGGCAACTTTTTACAATGCTCACGAGTATGGAGATTGCCTCTAACCAAAAACATATGGAACTTGTCTGGGCGATAAGTTATTATGTTTGCAGGAAGAATTCTATAGACCTGTAACCGGAGAGGGATAGGAATCATGAAATTATCGGACCGAATCTTGAGGGAAAAAGAGAGATACTTTGTCTTCACGGCCAGGGATGCGACTACCTGTGTTTTATCGAGGGATAATTTTATTCAGTTGAGAAAAGAGCTCGGTTTTTCGCCTTCGAGTCTCAATATGTCTGAAGAAAACCCCTTTGTTTACGGGATGAGAATCGTAGTTTTAGAACGAGAAGAGGATATTCTCCTCGTAGGGTAAAAGAGTGGATCCGCTCATGGATCGACTCTTTTTTTCTGCTCGATCTGCTCATACTAAATCTTGACCGATAAAAATCCTTCGGGACAAGTGTGGAGGGATACCGGTGAGTAGAGCTCATGTGGTCAATCGAGAACAGGCGATCGATGAGTTGACACAGATCGTCGAGCAATTAAAGGAAGGTGCTTTCCGAGTCGGTGATACGAAGGTGGAGATTCCCAAACAGATCCTCTACCAAAACAAATTTCGCAAAGGCGATCATCAAGGCATCGACATTCGTCTATCCTGGGATATCATCGAAGAAGAGGAAGCGGTTGAAGAAGATCCAGAAGATCGCGAGTGGCACGATATTTTGCCTCATTAACTCGATAAGTGACCCTTTCAAGACGCTTCAATAAAAGAAAGGTGAAACTACACGGAAAATCCCTGACGCTAAAAAACGTCAGGGATTTGTAATTTTTTCGGGTTCGACGTAAAATCTATTTACCAGCCACCTCGACCCATCCCTTGCCACGCTTGAGAGGTTGCGTTTTGACCGCGTCCCTGTCCCCGACCTTGGCCATTGCCGGAACCGAAAGGACCATTGCCTTGACAGGTACCGTTGCCATTATTACCAGACTGGTTGCGAAGGCAGTTCTGTCCCGGCAGGCAGTTTTCAAATCCGCTTTCTGAGCGGGCCTTGAAGTTGGTATCCATCCGTTGCTCGATGGCTTGCCCCTGTTCGGGAGTAAGTTGGCCGAATTCCACGTATTTTTGCACCATTTGTTTCCGCAGGGCAAACATCTGCGCGTGCAACTGGGTGATTTCATTCGTTTGTTCTTGCGTGAGCGCTAAGGCCGTACCCACCGTAGACAGGGTAAGGATGCCAGCCAAACCAGTCACGAGCAGTTTCTTCTTGAGATCTTTACCAAACATAGTTTTCATCTCCTTTTCATAATCGACGAATAAGCTATCGTTCTGGTTGTAGTATATCCGCCCAATGTGGCGACTCGACGACAATCTGGTGACAATTTCGTAACAGTTTGGAAACAATTTTGTAACCAGGGGAAGGCAGGAGACTTCTTTGGATAGCGAACTTGCATTAGGCCAAAATAGGTCCTCCATCCGTGGGAAGAGCGAAGGGGAGCTTCTCCTTTGGGGTGATAAGCGATATCACTCCTGGAACTATCACTTGCGCCAGATCTTTGGGGAGAAGATCATGAAAGTGTCCCTGAACGCCGGTATGTCCTGCCCCAACCGTGACGGTACTGTCGGCACGGGCGGATGTATTTTTTGTTGTCCCCAAGGTTCCGGCGCTTGCGCCGGTGACCCTACCGAAGAAATTCGCACCCAGTTCCGGAAGGTCCGGGAGAAGCTGCACCGGAAATGGCCGAATGGTAAGCACATCGCCTATTTTCAGGCCTTTTCCAATACATACGCCGATCCGGATCAATTGCGCCGCATCTATGAGGAAGCGTTAGCTCAGGACGGGGTAGTTGGTCTTTCCATTTCGACGCGTCCTGACTGCCTTCCCGAGCCTGTCCTGGAAGTACTCGATGAATTAAACCAGCGTACCTATCTTTGGGTCGAACTGGGGTTGCAGTCCGTACACGATCGCACTCTGCAAAAGATAAACCGGGGACACGATGCGGCGACCTTTTACCGAGCCTTGGCTCAACTGCGTGCCCGGAACATACGAACCTGTGTCCATATCATCTTAGGTCTACCAGGCGAATCGGAAGAAGATATGTTCGTGACCGGACAGGCGGTAGCCTCCATGGATATACAAGGACTGAAGTTTCATTCCCTCCATGTGATGAAAGGCACCGCCCTGGCCGATAGTTATGCTGCCGGGGAACTGGATGTCATCGACCGGGAGACTTACGTCAGGCAGGTTGTTAATATCCTCGAGATCCTCCCCCCCCAGGTGGTCATCCAGCGCCTAACCGGTGATGCGCCCCAGGAATTGCTCGTAGCGCCGCAATGGATTACCCGTAAGTGGGGGACGCTGCAAGGGATTGACAAACTGCTCGAAGAACGAAATTCATGGCAGGGGAAAAACTATCGAAAGAAGGATTCGCCTTGACCGGCTATCAGATTCGCATTTTAGTTACTTATTTATTAGGCGTTTTTCTCGGAGCATTAGATCAGAGCATCTTGGGACCCGCCTTGACGACGATTGAACGGGATTTTAATATTTCGCCGAAGTGGGGCGTCTGGACTGTTACCGTCTACACCCTTGTCTATGCCGCATCGATGCCGATCACTGCGAAAATCGCCGACCGTTATGGCCGGCGAAAGGTCTTTATGGCAGGAATCGGCTTGTTTGCCCTGGGGTCACTCTTCAGCGGTATGGCGACCAGCCTCTATCCGCTTCTCCTAGGTCGAGCCATACAAGCATTAGGCGGTGGAGGAATTTTACCGGTGGCCGTGGCCGAGATCGGACTTGCCTTTCCCAAAGAAAAGCGGGGAAGAGCTCTCGGCTTTTATGGTGCCACCTGGGGTATCGCTTCCATCGTAGCGCCCATTCTAGGCGGAGTGGTGATTCAATACCTCTCCTGGCCTTGGCTCTTTTGGATCAATATACCGGCAGGGTTGTTAGTCATCGGACTCGCTACAGGTCTCATAGAGGATATGGAGCCGCAGGTCAAGCCGATGGATTGGACGGGAGCCTTTATCGTTGGGGCGACGATTTTCTGTTTCATGCTCGGTCTCACCCATATTCAAGGGCAGAGGGGGTGGGAAGGGGTCTTCATGCCCAATGTGTACCTTTTTTTACTAGCTGGGCTGGTCCTCACCCGTCTGCTCATTCAATTCGAAAAGAGAGCCGACGATCCCGTTGTAAATCCAAAGTTTTTTCGAAATCCTCGTCTCCTGCTCATCTACATCATCGCCGCCATATCGGGGATGATCATGCTCTCTATTATTTTTCTTCCGGCTTATGTAGAGTATGTCCTTCACTATCCGCCTGGGAAAGCCTCCTATATGGTGGTTCCTTTGGCACTGGCCAGCGTGGTGACGTCGCCCTTAGGTGGGGCGATCGTGGACCGTTTCGGGGCACCAAGGACAATGGTGCTCGGTTTTGGCTGCAGTATGATCGGCTCCCTTATTCTGGCTGCTTTAGTCAAGTTGATTGGATCTCCCGTCGATGTGAGCTTCATTCACGTCATCGTTGTGACCGTCGGTTTTATCTTCTTCGGCAGCGGTCTCGGGCTGATCGTAGGTTCTCCCCTCAATGTGATGGTGATCGGAGAAGTAGAGCGGGAAGAGGTTTCCAGTGGTTTAGCCGTCATGACAGTAATCCGATCCTTCGGAAATACCCTGGGGCCCGTGATTCTGGGAGGACTTTTGGCTGCGGCGACGGCTTTGGAACGACCGCGGGATGGTTTTTTCGACATGTTTATCGTCGGTGCCTTGATTGCATTGATGGGGTTACTGTTGACGCTGCGATTGAAAAGGAAAATGATTTGATAAATAATCTCTCTAGACTAAAAAATCCTCGGTTTCTCAGCTCGAGAAATCCGAGGATTTTTTTATAAAGGGGTTAACTCACAGACCGTGATTATAAATGTTCGATGGCAGGACGGAGTTTATCGTATGCATGCATAAGCTCGTTCGCTGTAGCCGGATCTGTTTTATGCAGGTTAAGAATAAATTGCACGGAATTACCTGGATAGACAAAAACATCGCCATGATTCGTCAGGGCGTAGACCAGACCGATTCGGGTCAAATTGATGGGGCAATTTTCCTGATGATCTTGGCCGCAATTCTTGCATTGGCTGAGGGTAATCCCTAATAGTTCTATCGTTTGTTTCTTGTCTCGCAGCCCGTTGCTTACGTTTTGTGAAGAAAATTCGATTTTGGCTTTTTTTAACCGCCCTGTCCGTACCGCCTGTTCTGTTACTTTGCGAATCAATCCGACGACACATTGTTCAGGGTTACAGTGGCCACAAGCTTCCATGGAGTTACAAAGTGATTCGAGGCAGGGGCAGATCATCCGGCAATTTGCTTTTGCGGTTAGGGTTGTTTCTGTTGCCATTCTTCAGCACCTCCCTTACCGTTAACAAAAATGCTTTTCTTTACCATACCACAAAGAAATCGAACTTACAATCACTTGGCGGTCCAAATCGGGGTCGCCAAGGGTAAAATTTTTCGACAATTCAGGACCTTGTTTAGGTACTTTAGTAAAATATATTATTTTCACTTCAGCTTATGCCTCAATCGTTTATTGTAAAGAGAGGGAACTGTTCGTTGTACCTATTCGTCATAGTGTTAGAAGGGAGTCGTTCAAGAAAGGTGGATATCATCATGAAAAAACTTTTGACCCCAAGAGGATGGTTGGCAGGTATCCTCGCATTAACCTTATTTAGTGCGGGCTGTATCTCTTCGGTCGGGGCAGCGGCCACAGCGGCTGACTCTACACAGCAGGACCTCGCTGTCGTCGGGTCTTATGCAAACCTGAAAAAGCTGGTAGAAAAGGCGCGGACGGAAAACGATTTCACCGTGAACGGGGGGATTCGAAGGGATCGTTTGTTCACGACGGTCGCCCCGACACAAGCCCCTATAGCGGAAGCAGCGAAATCAGCTGCGGCCGACGGAGCTGCCGCGGCTTCAGGCGATTATTCCAAGACCAACGTTCAGGTGGACGGTGTCGACGAAGCGGATATTGTCAAGACAGACGGACGTTATATTTACCAGGTCAATAAGCAGCGCGTGATTATTGCCGAAGCTTACCCGCCGGAAGAGATGAAGCTGGCTGCTACGATCGATCTGGAAGATCAACCCCTCTCACCGCGAGAAATTTATGTGGATAAGGATTATCTCGTTGTCCTCGGGGACAGCCGTGATGATATACCGGTCTTTGTCCCAGAGAAGGGGGCAGAATCGAAAATGCTCCCCGGACGGAAACGGCCGCCTTATTATCCCTATCCGCATTATGGCTCGGTGAAGGCGCTCGTCTACGATATTCGAGACAAGGGAAATATTCATAAGACGCGGGAAGTCGAACTGGAAGGAAATTATGTGTCGTCCCGTAAAATCGATGCCTCCTTATATCTGGTGACCGACCGTCAACTGGGGTACTACTTACCGGAGACGGAAGATCCGACTATTTTGCCGTGGTATAAGGATTCAGTGAGTGGAACCGAAAAGAATCTCATGAGCTATGATAAAATCCGCTGTTTTCCCGATTTTGTTCAACCGAATTACCTCTTAGTGGCCGGATTCAATGTGACGGATACGAGCAAAAAGGTTAACGTCGCCACTTATTTAGGTTCAGGGCAAGAAGTCTATGCATCGCCTCAGAACTTGTATGTCGCCGTGACACACTACCAAAGGCAGGCACAGAGCGGCATTACCGTACCTTTTTGGGGTCAAGCTGCGGAAAAAACCCGCCTCTACAAGTTCCGGCTCAACGAAGCCAGCATCAGATACCAGGAGCAAGGAGAAATCCCCGGCCGAATTCTTAATCAGTTTTCCATGGACGAATCAGGCGAATACTTCCGGGTGGCTACAACCGTCGGTAACCCCTGGGAGCAAGGTGAAGGGACATCGAAAAACAACTTGTATGTTCTCGACAGCCATCTGAAGCAAGTCGGAAAATTGGAAGGAATAGCCCCAGGCGAACAGATTTATTCCGTTCGTTTCATGGGAGAACGGGCCTACCTGGTCACTTTCCGCACCGTGGATCCTCTCTTCGTTATCGATCTGAAAGTTCCCCAGACGCCGAAAATTCTCGGAGCTTTGAAAATCCCCGGCTATAGCAACTATCTTCACCCCTATGATGAAAATCACATCATAGGATTTGGCAAAGACACGGTCGAGCAGGTACAAAAAGACAGCCAGGGGAACGAGACGGGGGTCAGCGCTTTTTATCTCGGCATGAAAATGGCCATTTTTGACGTGACCGATGTCAATCACCCTGTGGAGCAATTCACCGCCAACATCGGTGATCGCGGCACAGACTCGGATTTGCTGCACAACCATAAAGCCCTGCTCTTTGATAAGCAGAAAAATCTACTGGCTTTTCCAGTTCGGGTGATGGTCGTGGACGGCAATCATCAAGAACAGAGTGGAATCCCGGAATACGGCACCTTTGCTTTCCAAGGCGCTTATGTGTACCGCGTCGACTTGGCAAAGGGCTTTGAGTTAAAAGGGAAGATCACTCATTTAACCCAAGCGGATTACGATAAAGCCGGTATGTACTGGTATAACAGCGATAACGATATTCAACGGATCCTCTACGTGGGCGATACACTTTATACCCTGTCGAACAACAAGATCAAAGCCAACGCCATCGTGGATTTAAAAGACCAGGGGACGCTCACGCTTCAATAGTCTGGAAAAAAGTCAAAACCCTAAAGGGATGCATAAGGCGGAGAACCTCCCTGGATACTAACTCCGGGAGGTGGCCTAACTTGATCAAAGATGTCGATCGTTATGAAGCGCCAAGTACGGAGCTAAATAAGCTGCCTGGTGTACGGGACGGTCAGACGCCGGGGTTCATCTCGCCGGGAACGATCGGTTTTAGCGGGGAGGGGAACTTCGGTGTCGGCATCCCGGGCATCAATGGAGCCATACCCGGGCAGGATGGGGAAGGACCGACGACAGACCAAGCGTTATCCAACCTAGAAGCTCGGGCAGAGGAAGATCTGCGCCGTGATTCCCTCGGTAAAGCACGAGCAAACCTGGAAAAGATACCAGCTCAAAAAAGCGACCTGGAGACCTTTAACGCCACCGTCAAGAGCCATGAGACCGAAGAAGGCTTTCACAACCGCATCACTGTCGATGGAATGGGAAATAAAGACCGGTATAAATAAAAACACAAAAAAGATCGCCCTTGCCCGTACACCGGTCAGGGCGTTTTTTTGTGTAGCTCAGGCACGTCCACCGAGGATTTGACGGCAGCGAGTCAGCCGGTGGCGATAATACTTGATGACCTCAAGATTGGGATCCGGTTTTCGAACCTCTTCATCGAGCATCCGTTGATAGTTCTTCATACTGTTCATGGCTTGGATTTTCTCAAACGCCGAATATACCGGGTTGTATCGCATTCCCATTCTCTCCTTCTGGTGCGTTGGCTCTGTGAGCCTAGTTTTCCCTACGGGACCATCTTTTTAAACCGTCACCGCATGACGCCTTTTCTCACACCCGCCCCTTTGGTACAATAAAGATTATGTTGGATGGCGTCGATAAAGGGGGACTACCGTTTGCCTAGAGATTTTTTGGGATCCTTGAATCCCGTACAGCGTGAGGCCGTCCTGCATCAGGAGGGGCCTCTTTTGATCCTCGCCGGCGCTGGTTCTGGAAAGACCCGGGTGCTGACCCACCGTATCGCCCATATGATTGAACAATCGCGCATTAGCCCTTTTCATATACTGGCGATCACCTTTACCAATAAGGCGGCCGGAGAGATGAAGGAGCGTCTTGGTCATCTGATTGGGCCGCGGGCCAAAGATGTGTGGATGTCCACTTTTCATTCTGCCTGCATGCGTATTTTGCGGCGGGAAGGGGAAAAAATCGGCTATGATCGCAACTTCGTCATCTATGACAGCGATGATCAGCAACGACTGATCAAGGAATGCATGAAAGAACTGAATCTAGACGACAAGCGATTTAAACCACAAGCTATCAGTGCCGGGATTAGTTCGGCCAAGAACATCCTTATGGATCCCATCGGATATGAACGACAGGCTTATGATTATTTTGCGCAAATTACTGCCAAAGTGTACCATGTTTACCAAAGAAAATTAAAATCCAACATGGCTGTCGATTTTGACGATTTGCTCATGCTGACGGTTCGCCTGTTTCGAGAGTATCCCCAGGTTCTTGATTATTATCAGGATCGCTTTCAATACATTCACGTTGATGAGTATCAAGATACGAACCATGCCCAGTACAGCTGGGTGAAATTGTTGGCCGAAAAATATCGCAACCTCTGTGTCGTCGGCGACGATGACCAAAGCATCTACGGCTGGCGCGGAGCCGATATTCAGAACATCCTCGACTTCGAACGTGATTATCCGGAAGCGACAGTCCTCAAACTGGAGCAAAACTATCGTTCCACCGCCAAGATCTTAGAAGCGGCAAACAGCGTCGTCGGCAATAACCGGGGGAGAAAAGCCAAACGCCTCTGGACGGAAAACCAAGATGGGCAGCCGCTCGTTTCCTATCAAGGAGATACGGAACACGACGAAGCTCGCTATATCATCCATAATGTCCGTAACCTTTCTGAGACTGATGGTCGTCCCTATCGGGATTTTGCCGTCCTCTACCGTACGAACGCCCAATCGCGGGTGTTAGAAGAACATTTTATGTACGCCGGAATTCCCTACCGTATTTTTCGCGGACTGCGCTTCTATGAGCGTAAAGAGATCAAAGACATCGTCGCTTACCTGCGCTTCATCTCCAACCCGGCTGATGAGATCAGTTTTCGCCGTATCGTCAACACGCCGAAGCGGGGCATCGGTGACGCGACGGTACAAAAGCTGCTCGATTACGGAACATCGAATGGCTGGTCGGTTCAAGAATGCCTCGATCGAGTCTCCGAGGTGCCAGGCATATCGCGGGGCGGCAAAGCCCTAAAAAGCTTTGCCGCTTTAATCGAGGAACTGCGCCGGGAGGTGGACAAATCCTTAGTCACCTCCATCGTGGAGCAGGTCATCGACTTGACAGGCTATGTACGAGAATTAGAGGCGGAGCACAGCGAAGAAGCGAAAAGCCGCATCGAGAACATCAAAGAATTCCTTTCGGTCACCCAGGAGTTTGATCGCAACGCCGATGAAAAGACCTTGGAAGAGTTCTTAGCTGGTGTTTCACTTATCTCAGATATGGACAACTACAACGAAGCAGAAGATGCTGTCGTGCTTATGACTATGCACGCCGCCAAAGGCCTCGAATTCCCTGTTGTCTTTGTGGCCGGGATGGAAGAAGGCGTATTTCCCCACAGCCGCGTTCAGTTTGAACAATCGGAAGTAGAAGAAGAACGCCGCCTCTGTTATGTTGCCATTACCCGGGCACGGGAACGGCTCTTCCTGACGCGCGCATGGCAGCGAACAATTTTCGGCAATACTGTATATAATCAACCTTCTCGATTCTTAGAGGAGATTCCAACAGAACTTCTTCTTGAAGAGGATGAAGGGCGTCCTTCAACCGGTTTTACAACCAGAAACAGGTATGATCGAGGCTCAAATCGATCGTCCCTTCAAAGCGCTTTTTCTACCTCTTCATCGCAGGGAGAAGCGGCGAATACCGATAGTTTCGACCTAAACAAAAGCTTCTTTACACCTTCTCAAAGGAAATCGGCACCTTCAGACACAGAGGCGACCGGCGGAAACTTTACCGTCGGTGACAAAGTTCAGCACGGCAAGTTTGGCACCGGTGTCGTTGTAAAGGTCAGTGGGGAAGGGGAGAACCAAGAAGTTCACGTAGCCTTTCCCCAGCAGGGGATTAAAAAACTGCTCCGTAAGTTTGCACCGTTGAAAAGAATCTAGGAGGTGTCTACCCTCATGGTATCGCCGGATGTGCCGAAAAACCGAGTCGAGGCGGAAGTGCGTGTCAAGGAACTGCGTGAGATCATCCGCCATCACGAGTACCGTTATTATGTCCTGGATGCGCCCGAAATCACCGATGCAAACTATGATGCCTTGATGAGGGAACTGCAAGCGATTGAAGATACCTATCCTGAACTGGTCGAAGCGGATTCGCCGACTCGGCGAGTCGGTGGACAACCTTTGGCTGCCTTCAATTCGGTGCGGCACCGGGTTCCCTTACTGTCTCTCGCCAACGCTTTTGACGAGCATGATCTGCGTGAATTTGACCGGCGGGCCCGGGAACGGGCCGGCCGTGACCTTACATATGTGGTGGAACCGAAGATCGACGGGCTGACAGTCGTCTTGACCTATGAACAAGGGCGATTCGTCCGTGGCGCAACACGAGGTGACGGTGAAACCGGAGAAGACATCACGGAGAACTTGAAGACGATCCGGACCATCCCCCTTCGTTTGAAGACAGACCTCCCGGTCCTCGATGTGCGAGGCGAGGCCTATCTGCCCAAAGGAGCCTTTGCGACTCTCAATGAAGAACGAGAAGAGCGGGGAGAGCCTGTCTTCGCTAATCCCCGTAACGCTGCCGCCGGTTCCCTTCGTCAATTGGATCCCAAAGTGACAGCTTCTCGTCCGTTACGGGCCTTTTTCTATAACATTCTCCTTCTGGAAGGTGCAGAAGCTCAGGAGCAGCGGCAAGCCTTGGAACTGCTCGAGCAGTGGGGGCTGCCTGTCAACAAAGAGCGGAAGTTCTGTCCTTCCATTGAAGAAGTGATCGCCTATTGCCGCTATTGGACGGAAAACCGTCACGATCTTCCTTTTGAGATCGACGGCATGGTCGTCAAAGTCAACGAACTGGACGAGTATGAGCGGCTGGGGGTTACTTCGAAAAGCCCCCGTTATGCCATCGCCTTCAAATTCCCGGCAGAGCAGGCCGTCACTCAGGTACGGAGCATCACCGTAAAAGTGGGGCGCACCGGTGTCATCACGCCCACGGCTGAATTGGAACCGGTCCGTGTAGCCGGTACGACTGTCAGCCGGGCTACCTTGCACAATGAAGACATCATCCGTGAAAAGGACATCCATGTCGGCGATTATGTGATCATTCAAAAAGCTGGCGATATCATTCCAGAAGTCGTTTCCGTGTTGAAGGAGCGGCGTACCGGCGAAGAGCAGCCCTTTATCATGCCCCAAGCCTGTCCCGAATGCGGCAGTCCGGCAAGCCGGCTTGAGGGAGAAGTTGCCTTGCGATGCACCTCATCGACCTGTCCTGCCCAGGCGAAAGAAGGGCTGATTCATTACGCCTCTCGGGATGCGATGAACATTGAGGGACTGGGCCCGGCCATCGTAAACTTGCTCTGGGACAGTGGCCTCGTCCACAATCCGGCAGACCTTTACGATTTAACGGCCGACCAGGTGGCGCCACTGGAGCGAATGGGGAAAAAATCGGCGGCAAACCTGATCGCCGCTATCGAACAAAGCAAATCCAGAGGGTTGGGCGCCTTCACCTTTGCCTTGGGCATTCGCTTGGTCGGTCAGACGGCGGCGAAGACCTTGGCCAGCCATTTTGGATCTATGGAAAAATTGATGGCAGCGACCCAGGAGGAACTGCAGGCGATCCCGGAAATTGGTCCGAAGATGGCCGACTCTCTGATAAACTATTTCTCAGTCCCTGCCAATGTGGAGATGATCCGCCGGTTGGCTGAAAAAGGGGTACAGATGGAAGCCCGGCAAAGTACAGCCGATTCGCCTCAAACTTTAGCCGGTAAAACGATCGTCCTCACAGGAACGTTGCAGTCCATGGATCGCCGGGAAGCCCAGCGGCTTTTAGAAGCGCGAGGCGCCAAAATATCCTCCTCCGTCAGCAAGAAAACGAGCATAGTCATTGCCGGTGAGGAAGCAGGCTCAAAATTAGAAAAAGCGATTGAATTAAAGGTTCCTGTTCTCACAGAGGAAGATTTTTTAAAACTCATCGACCGTCACTAGCAGGGACGAGTCTACCGGCGGCGAAAAGAATAACGATACACCTTTTTTGCAAAAACCATATCATGGAAATAGATGATGTTTAATAAAGAAAGGTAGGCCTTCAACGTGAAGGTTGTTCCAATGTTTCGGTTTCACGCGAAAGCGGCACCATTTCGCCTGCAAGGAGTCATCTCCCTCGTCCTGATTTGGGAGACACGGCGTATCGGCGCACAAGGCCTTTACGTCCACTTCGTTGTGGCCAATCCAGTGGAATCTCAAATCGACTGGCTCGATGGTGCCCCTTTCGGCCAAGGGGATCGCCTTCTGAATGGACTGCCCGATCATGACATAGAACTCTCTTACCGAGAAGCTTTTTACTTATTTGATTTTATACTCAAAGAATTGGAACGGGCCGAAGTGGAAGTGGCCCCCGAGATTGTCAGTCAGACTCAGTTGTTTCAAAAACCGGACCCATTGAATTCCCGTGAGTGGAACTCGATGATGATTCGACTCTTCGATCGCCCCCTTAAACCGCGGGAAGTGGTCCATGCCTATTTTCAAGCCAGGGCTGTCGAAGACTGGTCCCTGGTCTACCTGCTCCTTCCGCAAAAGGCCCAGGAGCGGTATGTTGACGGCGATGACTATGGGCAGCGAATGAAGAAAAAACACCAGGGAGAAAGCTTGCTCCGTGGCGTTGTCGTTGAAGAAATCCCGAATAAAAAAGGGGTTCACTTAATCGCAGAGGTGTTGCTCGGCGAGGAACAGTATCTGCTGACCTACCGTTCCCATTTTTATCTGGTGGAAGAAGATAGCCGGTGGGTGATCACCAGCATCCGGCAGGAGCCCTCTTCAAAAGTTCCCTTCGGCCAAGATCCTTTTTTTCAGGGCTTTTGGTACTGGCGTGTCTTTCCGACCCGCAATACCGATTTGATCCTGGAGACGTTGCGCCAAGAAGAGGGATGCCATGTCGAAGACGGTGAGCGCGGGACGGCCATCGTCTATTTGAGCCATGTCAACGACTCCATTGAGATGGGTCTTGACATCGCTCGGGATGCCCGTGGGCAAGTCTGGGTCGGCCGCCGGGAAATCGTCGTGGGGACAGTCAGTGAAGAACGGCTCGTCCAGCTCGTTCGAGAACTGCGCCGCAACAAACTCATCGGCCATAATCCGGGTCGCGGCCCTTACCGGCTACCTGAGATCGCCAATTACGCCTTCCGGGAAGGAACCTACGCGAATTTTGAAGAACTTTTAGATGCATGGGAAGTAAAACTTGAAAATCCGCTGCTCGGACCGGAAGGATGGGGTCAAGACAGCGAAGATGACCCTGTCGCCCGGACCGTTGCCGAGACATCTCAAATCGGTTCGCTGCTCACTCAATTCATCCACTGGCGTTTTGCGGAGCAATGGAAGCGGGAATGGAGCCACTTCGCCCGTCACACCGATGAGCCGGATACTCCTTTTGCGGATCACCCGATGAGCTCACTTTTTTGGGAGTGGTTCGTTTTCGACCGCCGCCTCCGTGGGGGAACGACGACACTAGAAGCTTTCGAGCAGGAAGTATCGAGTCACTTGCCGCCGTCCCTGCGCGAGGGCATAAAGCGATGGATGGAAAACCGTCCTGGTTTTTATGTGATTCACTCCCTCGAAGAAAAAGGGTACTCGGTGCGGGATCTCTTCGGGGATAACATTTTTTTTATACGTGATCCCGAATATAACCCGGAAAAGCCTCCTTATGAGGTGGGATATATCCTCTTTTGCCGGCTTATGCCCTGGGAAGGGGCTTACCGTTACGGCGGCATTGCATTTTTTTTCCCGCCTTGGTACCGGTCCGATGTCGTTACGTATGTTCGAGAACTTGGGCTGAACTCGGGCAGCGAAATCCCCTTCGATTGGCTCGATCTGTGGAAACGGAAGTCCCGCTTGATCGTCAATTTCATCATGGAACTTCGAAAAAAACTGATCCATCCGAAGCTAGTCACTGCCGAAGGCCACCGGGCCGGTGTCTGCCGAGCCGTCTACAAGGTCAATGATTTTTCTGGACTGACAAGTGCCGTCGAAAAGCTCCCCGAATTGGAGGTCACCGATCGGGAAAAGCGTAAAGGCCAAGGAGTGATCATCCGGTATCTTTGGATGGAAGATGCACTGACAGGCCAACTTATGGCCACCTTGCGGTCTGGCGAATTGGAAGTCGTTGCGGAGGGCATCCCTCTGACAGACATCTTTCATGAGACCCAGCGAGGCGAAAACCTGCGCCAGATCGGCAACTTGACCATCACCCGGCAATACACCGTCATCGACACCATCTCCAAAGAGCGCCTTGACGTCTTAAAACGAGTTTTCGTCAAGTACTGTGGTTTCTTCATCACTCACGAAGAGGACATTTTTGAAGAACCAGAGAATTTAATTCCGAATACGGCAAAGAAATCTTGATTCCAACAAGGCAGGTGAACAAACGATGTCCCTTACAAAAGACGAAGTCCAACACGTAGCCATGCTGGCTCGCCTCGAACTGTCCGACAAAGAGGTCGAAAAATATACGACCCAGCTGAACGACATCCTCGGTTACGCCCAACGGCTGCAAGCGCTGGACACAGCGAATGTACCTCCGACAGCTCATGTTTTTCCCCTTCAGAACGTCATGCGCGACGATCGTGTCGATCCGTCCATGGCTCGGGAGAAGATCGTGGCCAATGCCCCCGACGAAGAAGATGGTTTCTTCCGCGTTCCTAAGATTGTCTAGTATTTCGACCCGAATGGAGGATCCCTGTGAAGCTGTATACAAAAAAGGCTCATGAACTGCATGACCTGTTGGTGAACAAAGAGATCAGCGCCGCCGAACTGGTCCGGGCCCAGGCAGAGCGAATTGAAGCTGCCGAGCCGAAAGTTCAAGCCTTCATCACCCGGACCTTTGACGATGCCATGGCTCAGGCGGCGAAGGTTGATGCCAAAATCGCTGCCGGAGAAGCGATCGGTCCCCTCGAAGGGATCCCCATGGCCTTAAAAGACAACATGTGCACCGATGGTGTGCGCACCACCTGTGCATCGAAGATTCTGCACAATTTCGTACCGCCCTATGATGCTACAGTAGTGACGAAGCTGAAAGAAGCCGGCGCCATTCTCATGGGAAAATGCAATATGGATGAATTTGCCATGGGCTCGTCGACGGAAAACTCCCGCTTTTTCGCGACGCGCAATCCCTGGGATATCGAACGGGTACCCGGCGGGTCCTCCGGCGGTTCGGCCGCCGCTGTGGCCGCTGGACAAGCTGTCTTCACTTTAGGCTCTGATACGGGCGGGTCAATCCGGCAGCCGGCTGCCTTCTGTGGTGTCGTCGGCATGAAGCCGACCTATGGTGCCGTATCGCGTTTTGGCCTCGTCGCCTTTGCGTCGTCGTTGGATCAGATCGGGCCCTTTACCCGTGACGTCCGTGACAATGCCAGGGTCATGAACGCTATCGCCGGCTATGACTTAAAAGACTCCACTTCTGCACCAGTCGATTATCCAGACTACGAGGCTCTCCTCGGACAATCGGTCAAAGGCTGGCGGGTCGGCTTGCCGAAGGAGTACTTCGGCGAAGGCATCGGTCCAGAAGTGAAAGCAGTCATCGAAAAAGCCGTGAAAGTGTTAGAGGGTCTCGGCGCGGAGATTGGCGAGTGTTCCTTGCCTCATACTGAATATGCCCTTCCGGTCTATTACCTGATTGCTCCAGCGGAAGCTTCCTCCAACTTAGCCCGCTACGACGGAGTTCGTTACGGCTATCGTTCCGAAGAGGCGCCTGATTTGAACACCATGTTTAAAAAGACTCGTGCCGAAGGTTTTGGAGAAGAAGTGAAACGGCGCATCATGCTCGGAACTTATGCCCTTAGTTCCGGCTATTATGACGCTTACTACCTAAAAGCCCAAAAGGTGCGAACATTAATCAAAGGCGACTTTGATCAAGCCTTTGAAAAGTTTGATGTGCTCCTTTCGCCGACATCGCCGACAGTGGCCTTTAAATTTGGTGACCGCACGGACAACCCCCTGCAAATGTACTTATCAGACATCTGTACCTTGTCGGTGAACCTGGCAGGTATCCCGGCTCTGAATATCAACGCCGGTTTTGCCAATGGCTTGCCTGTAGGCCTACAGTTGATGGGCAAAGCCTTCGACGAGGCGAAGCTGCTGCAGTTGGCCTATGCCTATGAACAGGCGACCGGATGTCACAGTCAGACGCCGGATCTGGGGGTGTAACAAATGAGCAATGAGACGATGCAAATGGAACGTGATTTTGACTTTGAAATCGTCATGGGCTTGGAAGTCCATGTGGAACTCCATACGAAGAGCAAGATTTTTTGCGGTTGTACGACCGAGTTCGGCGGCGATCAGAACACTCATGTCTGTCCTGTCTGCTTAGGTTTGCCCGGTGTGCTACCGGTCTTGAACAAACAAGTCGTCGATTACGCCATGAAGGCCGGTTTGGCATTGAACTGTGAAATCGCCGAATTCTCCAAGTTCGATCGGAAGAACTATTTCTATCCCGACTTGCCTAAGGCATATCAGGTTTCCCAATACGATCTTCCCATCGCTAAGGACGGCTATCTCGACATCGAAGTGGGCGGAAACCCAAAACGTATTGGCATCACTCGTGTACACATGGAGGAAGACGCCGGCAAACTGGTCCACGGCGGTGCGGCGAACCTGGCTGGTGCTGAATACTCTTTAGCCGACTACAACCGGACCGGTGTACCGTTGATTGAGATCGTCTCAGAGCCGGACATCCGTTCGATTGAAGAGGCGGTGGCCTATTTAGAACGGTTGAAATCCATTTTAGAATATACGGAAGTGTCCGACTGCAAGATGGAACAAGGGAGCTTGCGCTGCGACGCCAACGTGTCCTTGCGTCCTTGGGGTCAAAAAGAGTTCGGCACGAAGGCCGAACTGAAAAATATGAACTCCTTCAAAGCGTTGCAACGGGCCTTGGAATATGAGGTAGAACGACAAGCCGAAATCCTCCGCGAAGGCGGTAAGATCCTTCAAGAGACACGGATGTGGGACGAAGCGAAAGGCATGACGATCTCCCTGCGCAGCAAGGAAGAAGCGCATGACTATCGGTACTTCCCCGAACCGGATCTGGTACCATTGGTCATCTCCCGCGAATGGGTTGACCGGGTGAAAGCCACCTTACCTGAAATGCCTCATATCCGCAAGGAGCGCCTCGTTCACTCCTACGGATTACCTGCCTACGATGCCGGAATCATTACCGGTTCTAAGGCGATGGCTGACTACTTTGACAGCGCTTGCAAGGCCTTTGGGGTAGATACTCCTGCTGGTGTGGAAGTCGCCGATGATAAGGCAAAAGAGCGGGCTAAGCAGATTTCCAACTATATGATGGGCGAACTCACCCGTCTGCTCAACGCTTCCGAATTTGGCTACTCGAACAGTCCTGTCACCCCGGAAAACCTCGTCGGGCTCCTGCAATTGCTCGAAGCGGGAACGATCTCCACAAAAATCGCTAAAACGGTTTTCGAGGACATGTTTGCTTCGGGCAAACCAGCAAAAGCGATTGTGGAAGAAAAAGGGCTCGTTCAGATTTCTGATGAAGGGGCCATCGCATCCATCGTCAGAGACATCTTGACAGCGAACCCCAGCGTTGTCGCTGATTTCAAAGCTGGCAAGGAAAAAGCCATGGGCTTCCTCGTCGGTCAGGCCATGAAGGCGACGAAAGGGAAAGCCAATCCCGGACTCGTCAACAAACTGCTGAAAGAGGAACTGGAAAAAATGTAATCTAAATCAAGCGAAGGCGACCGTACTGAAAAGTAAGGCGCCTTTTTCTTTTATACGCTATTAATGTATTCGGGCAATATATGATAAAAGCGTTGATATTGATGTGCTTTGGAATTATTATAAATTAAAGGAAACCGATGGTTGGAAAATATTAATTAGATTGATGCGTACGAATACATAGGGGGTAACCTCATGCGCTTAAACTCGTTAAAACACAAGATTATATGGCCGATCATGATCGTATTCGGTGTAGTCATCGTAGCTATGGCCACTTTTATCTACAACCAGACGGCTCGTAACTTGCATATGCAAGGATTGGCCATGACGGAGACGGTCCGTCTAGGCATCGAAAACGCCACAGCAGCCCGTAAGATAACCGAAGAAGTGTTGGAGAAGGAGATGGTCGGGCAAGCCAGTATATTATCCTTGTTGCTAAGCAAAGGCACCAACTACGAACAACTGGTCGAGTTATCCAAACGCTCTGGAATCGATGAGTTTTGGGTGACCGACAGTCAAGGACAAGTGCAGTTGACGAGTACAGGGACAAATGTAAATTTTAACTTTGGCAGCGATCCTAAGGGACAGGCTTATGAATTTATGGACTTGATCAGCGGAAAACGTCAGGTTGTCGCCCAACCGGCGCAAAAGCGGACAATTGATCCTGAAGTGTATAAATATGTCGGTGTGTCAGGATGGGACAGTCCACGGATCGTCCAGATCGGACGGAACGGTAAAAAACTGGTTGAACTAGACGAACAGCTGGGAGCTCAATCCTTTATTCGACAGATGAGCGGTCAATTGCGTGAGGAGGTTCTCTTTACGGCTCTGGTTGATTCGAATGGACAAATTATCGTAGGCAGCGATGGTAACATCGATACGCTCAACCCTGAAATGAAAGTTTGTCTGGCTAATGCGATAAAATTAGACGAGATCACATTTCAAAGCGGTAGCTTTGGAAGTATCAAAGCGACTCACTACATTGCACCCTTGTCAAACGGAAAATATTTAGTACTGACTTTATCAAATCACATCTTGACGAACATCCGTAACATCACTGTTGCCGCTGCATTGCTTGGCTTTGTCGTGACCGCTTTCGTGCTCCCTTATGTGGTCAACCGGCAGATGAGACGGCTCAACGATCTTGAACATGCCTTGATGACCATTAGCCGCGGTGAAGGCGACTTGACTCAACGCATTCCTATTTCGTCGGACGATGAGATCGGAAGCCTATCCAAAGCGGCGAATGGCATGTTGGAGTCGTTACAACAGACCATTACGAAGGTGGATGAAGCCGTTGAACGATTCCAGAAGGCGTCTTTTGGATTGAAGGAAATAACGGCGCAACTGACCATAGCCAATCATCAAGTCTCAGAAGAGACTCAAAAAGTCTCTCAAGAAGCACGAGAATCGGATCAACAGTTAGAGCGAATGGAGCAATTAGTGGCAGAAATTGCGGCGTCCATCGAGGAGATGACTAGTTCAGCCCAAGAAACGGCCCGTTCGACCGAGGTTGCTTCTCGAACCGTTGATGATGGACGGAAGGTCGTCGACGGTGCGAGAGAAAAGATGCTTGAGATTCAGATCACGACCGACTCGAACAATCAGATCATCGATCAACTAGCGATGAAGTCTCAACAGATCGAGCAGATCTTGCAGATGATAAATCAGATTGCAAACCAGACGAATCTATTATCTCTTAACGCGGCTATTGAAGCTGCTAGAGCCGGCGAAGCCGGGAGAGGTTTTGCCGTTGTGGCTGGAGAGATTCGCAAACTTGCTGAAAACTCGGTACAAGCGGCCTGGGATATTTCCGCGATCGTCGATAGCATCAAAGCAGAAATACAAAATGTCGTCTCCAACCGGGAGCAGCATAATCAAGGTCTGCAAGCGGGTATGAACGCATTTAATCTCGTCGATAAGGTCTTTAATGAAATTACGACATCCAGCAGACAAGTAGTGGACAGCATCAAAACGATCACAGATCAGAATCAATTGTTGGCACAAGAGTGGAAAAACTTGAAAAGTGGGATTCACGCCGTCCGTCAGGGTTCGATGCGTAGTGTAGATAACTCGGAGACCATCGCTGCAGCAACGGAACAACAAGTCGCTTCGATGGAGGATATCGCGAATTCTGCAGCGATGCTGGCAAAGACATCAGAGGAATTGCAGCAGACCCTAGCGGGATATCGAGTATAAAAGTTCTTCCCACGTACTAGAAAATCCCGATAGTAATCCCCAGATAGAAAAGCGTCGCCCACTTGGCCGACGCTTTTTTTATGCCAAATATCATAAAAGCTGATAAAATGAAATTGAATACGATCAGAAGCAAGGGGAGGCGCAGACACTGATCTCATGAGATATATTAGAGGTGTAATCATTCCGATCGTTGCTTTGTGCTTGTGGTGCAACTTATCCTTAGCGGTTCTGGCAAACTCCAGTACATATTTGGCCTCGAACAATAAGACAACTTCTGTAGAGAAACCTACAGAAAAACTGCTTCCGGGAGAGCACCAGGTGACTATCAACGGTGCGACCCTTACCTACTATGTGTCTGGGAAAGGGCCGGTCTGTCTCGCCCATCCAGGCGGACCTGGTTTCGGGGGAGCTTATCTCAAGATGCCGGAAGTAGAAAAAGAATTCACCATGGTCTACTTTGATCCGGTAGGAACTGGAAACTCGGAACGACTGAAGAACTTATCCGATTACAGTTTCTCCCGGTATGTGGACGACATGGAAAAACTTCGACAGTACCTTCAGTTGGACAAGTTTTACCTCCTTGGTCACTCCCATGGAGGAATGGTGGCGCAGTTGTACGCGATTCAATATCCAAATCATCTCAACGGTCTCATCTTGTATGGGACGACACCGACTACAGATGACGTCTACAAGCGCGATGTGTCAGCAAATCTCTTCTGGTTCATCGATCGCCCCTGGTTCTGGCAGGCTTTGATGGGGTTGCGGGAATCGACATTGGCGACCACGGATGAGCAAGCGGCTCAAGCTTTTCAAAAATGTGTAGGGTTCTATTTTGCCGATTATGATCATCATAAGGGCGAAATCGATCCGGTCTTGAAACAGATCCATTTCTCCCTGGGGCCGAATAAAGGCTTTTATCAAAACATGGGCATTTTTGATACCCGTGATCGCCTTTCTTTGATCGGAGTTCCCACGTTGATCCTTGCTGGTGTCAAGGACTTCGTCTGTCCTGTTAAGTACGCAGAGGAGATGCAACAGCGAATCCCTCGTTCAAAACTAGTGCTATTTCAAAGTAGTGGCCATATGGCCCACTTCGAAGAGCCCGTGAAATTTGCGAAAGCTATCGGTGATTTCTTAACTGCCATAACGAGAAATCGATTTTAATCAAAAAAGGAGGCTGTTTATGCGTATTGCAGTCATTGGAATGGGTGGCGTAGGGGGCTTTTTTGGCGGGAAATTGGCCTACGCCTTTGGTAATTCGCAAGATCATGAAGTGTACTTTATTGCCCGGGGCGAACATTTAAAAGCTATGCAAGAGCAAGGGTTGACCGTGAAGAGCAATGAAGAAAAGTTTGTCGCTTATCCAACGGGGGCGGTTCAAGATCCCGGTGAAATTGGAACGGTCGACTTCGTTCTTTTTTGCGTGAAAACCTATGATTTAGAAACGGCAGCCCAACAAATCGTCCCGCTATTGAAGCCGGAAACACTGGTACTGCCGCTTCTGAACGGTGTTGACCATGCAGAACGACTACGAGCGTTGTTGCCGCAAGGAAAAGTTCTCAACGGTTGTTGTTATATTTTCTCGAAGATCGAATCACCTGGCGTGATCAGCCAGGGGGGCGGAGTTCCTCGCATCGTCTTCGGGGCTGATAAAGGTGCCAGCCTTCCGGAAATCTCCCAAGATCAACGGGACTCGCTCGCTACGCTTTTCCGTCAAGCTGATATTACAGCGAAATTTGTTGCCGATGCGGAAGGGGCAGTGTGGTCAAAGTATCTCTTGATCTGCTCTCTAGGAGGGATCACGTCCTTCTTTCAAAAATCGGTGGGAGCCATCGCGGCGAATCCAGAACAACGGGCCATGCTCTTGACCATGATGGAGGAAGTTTACGCCGTCGCGAAGGCTAAAGGAGTCCACCTCGATGAGGCTATTGTGAAAAAGACGATGGCGTCGGTAGATACATTCGCTCCTGAGAGTACCACGTCGATGCAACGGGATTTCGAAAAAGGATCGAGAACTGAACTGGAAGCCTTCTCCGGCTACATTGTCCGAACAGGTCGAGCGTTAGGGGTTCCGACACCTGCCCATGAAAAGGTCTATGAGTACCTAAAGCCATTGTCAATGTAAAACAAATCAAACACTCGTGACCAATCAATTCACAAGTTTTTATGAAAACGGATTCGTCCTAAAACCTGCCTGGGAGCTATGCTTCCGGCAGGTTTTTTTATTCGGTTACATAAAAGAGGAAAATATTTGACTATGGCGAAATAAATTCTAAACAGAATTAAACATTTTTTGAAGAATCAAAGGAGTGGAAATGATGGGCGGTCAGAAAGAGATGGAACAATTAGCTCGTTATGCATCCATTATGAGATCGATCTTGCCTTATGATTGTGTCATCATGGTGACCGATAGACATAAGTATCTTACTTATGAAGCGAGCCGATCGATCAATACGCGCATCCATCCCGGCGATCCCGTCAAACCGGGCGATCCCCTTGAGGAAACGATGTCTTCTGGACAACCGATGACGAAAGTTTTGACCAAAGAAGAGTATGGATTTCCAGTAAAACTGGTCACTCGGCCCGTAACAGACGAACAGGGTCAAGTGATTGGCACGATCGCCTACGCTCAAAACTTAGCCAATAATTTAGAAATGCAGGATGTATCCCAAACAGTGGCTTCGTCGACAGAGGAAATTACCGCGACAACACAGGAGGTGGCTGCCAATGCCGGGAATCTGGCTAAGCAGTTATCAGATCTGAAAGGTTCCAGCCAAACTGTATTGCAACATCTCAAGAAAACCGATGACATCTTAAAATTTATTACCGGCATCGCCTCCAGAACCAACTTGTTGGGATTAAACGCTTCCATTGAATCAGCTCGAGCCGGTGAACATGGTCGAGGGTTTTCCGTCGTGGCCGGTGAAATACGGAAGATGTCTCTCGACAGCGAGAAATCAGTCAAAGAAATAAAAGATATTCTACAGACGATTGCTGGTGAAATTCTCCATATGGTTGACAAGATCAACCAAGCAGAGGGGCTTAGTTCTGCCCAAGCCCAAGCCACTCAACAGATCTCGGAAGCGATGGAACAACTGGCTACAGCCGCTGAGACGATACAAACGGTTTCGAAAGAGATCTAAACCATTGGATTTACGATCCGTTAAAATATTCGAAGGCATGTCGACGGTGGATCAGGCTCGCCTCTATGGGCAGTTGGAGCGCTTGACTTATCCTGCCGGCGCATTGCTGTTTGAACATGGCGACCAAGGGGATGCAATGTATGTGATGCAATGCAGCAGTCGTCCTCATTGGGATTGTATTAAGTATTCCCTATTGGCAGTGGTTAGGCCTGATTCAGGCTTGATCAGTCCGGGCGCAAGCCCGGCTTTTTTTTCGATAAATCAGTAAAAACAAAGCGCGAACCCGATGGAGCCTGACTTTTTATACTCAGACAAAGCAGTCTATCCTCGGGTCTGGTTCTGTTATAATAATAGTATGGAGGAGGAGAAAGCGTGGTTGTATCTACAGAAAAACAACGAGCCGGACGTAATCGGACGGTTACACTATCAGAAGAGGAATACATACAGTATGCCAGCCAGTTGGCAAGGGCGCCCTTTCACAGCGAAAAGGAATTTTTGAATAAAATCACCCACGGAGACATCATGGATGTCGTCGACGCGGTTCCCCGGAATTCAGTCGATTTACTTTTCCTCGATCCACCTTATAACCTGAGCAAAGAATTTCACGGCTTGTCCTTTAACGGCACCGATGTGGATGCCTATACCCTTTGGTTTGATTCATGGTTTATCCGGCTATTGCCAACATTAAAGCCAAATGCTTCGGTCTATGTATGCGGAGACTGGAAGACATCTGTATCGATTCATACGGTTTTGGCGAAGTATCTGATCATCCAAAATCGAATTACCTGGGAGCGGGAAAAAGGACGAGGTGCCAAATCGAACTGGAAGAATTCTTGTGAAGACATCTGGTTTGCCACTAAGAGCAAACAGTATACCTTTAATCCGGATGCTGTAAAGCTAAAACGGCGTGTCATTGCTCCCTACCGTGAAAATGGAAAACCGAAGGATTGGGAAGAGACGAAGGGGGGCAACTTTAAGGAGACCTATCCGTCAAATTTGTGGACCGATATCAGCGTTCCTTTTTGGTCGATGCCCGAAAATACGGACCATCCCACACAGAAACCGGAGAAACTGGTGGCCAAAATCATGTTAGCCAGCACAAATGAAGGGGATGTGGTTTTCGATCCCTTCGTCGGTTCCGGCACAACCGCTGTGGTAGCCAAAAAACTCAACCGGAACTTCATCGCCGTCGACTGTAACGAAGGATACGGATGCCTGGCTCTGAAACGACTAGAGATGGCCGAAACAGACAAAAGTATTCAAGGTTATACTGACGGGGTCTTCTGGGAGAGAAACACCCTGGCCTTTCAAAAACAAAAAGAGAAAAAGGGTGAAGAAGCGAATGAAGCATCGATTTTTTCGCTATAGCTCATGTTGACTGAACTCTAGAAAGGCTGCTCAAAATTGTTTTTTGAGCAGCCTTTTTTCTTCATGGAGACTATCGTCTACCGCCGAAAGGGAACGCAGGAAAGACATAACACTGAATTCCTTCAAAGACATAGCCGGAACGCCCGGGTCCGAGTTCATTGTAGTTCGTCGTATAAAAGTGATCGCCTAAAGCGGCATTCCAATAGCGGTAAAGGGGGACTGTTCGAGGTCTCTGCGTCGGGTATACATAACATTGGATTCCCTCGAAGATATAGCCAGATCCGCCGGCACCGAGCTCTCCGTAGTTGGTCGTATAAAAATGGTCGCCGATTGTAGGGTTCCAGTAACGGTAGAGCGGTACCGTTCCGCCCCGTTGCCTAGCTAGGACATAGCAGGCGATTCCTTCGAAGTTATACCCGTTCCGGCCGCGACCAAGTTCGCCGAAGTTGGTCGTATAGAAATGATCGGTGATGGTTGGATTATAGTAGCGGTACAAAGGAACAGTTCCCCCTTGACCAAATAAGTCCGGTCCTGGAGGGGGGACTTGTGTCACATAAAAGTCGTCTTCATACATGAGGGGACACACACTCCTTCATCTACCTTAGATTAAATGGTTTGCCATAGACTATGAGTGAACCTCGGCAAAGGTTAACAAAATTTTCCACGGTTGAATCTCGTAAAAAAGTTGACATCAGGAATCAGCCAGAATAGAATTTAGATAGTTAGACAATCATCTAATTATTAGCCCAGGAGGGAGGGCCTCATGAACCAGATCTTTTCCGCACTTTCCGATCCGACGCGCCGGGCAATTCTAACTTTGCTTCGGCAAGGGGAAAAGAGTGCCGGCGAGTTGGCCGAACCCTTTCACATTTCTAAACCGAGCATCTCTCACCACTTGCAAACATTGAAGGCGGCTGGTCTTGTTCTCGACGATCGAAGGGGACAACAGATTTTTTACAGTCTTAATACCACTGTTTTTCAAGATGTATTGAGTTGGATGCTGGAGATGACTGACCGCGGTGAGTCGCGGCAGGTCTCCCGAGAGGAGGATAATCAATGAATCGTAGTGCCCATTTTTGGTTTCAGACGATCCTATTTGCGGCAGCACTCCTGGTCTCTGTGATGGCCTATCCTCATTTGCCTGAACAAGTCCCGGTCCACTGGAACTTCGCCGGGGAAGCGGATCGCTTGGGGACCAAATTGGAAATGCTCACGGTTGGACCAGCCATCATTTTTCTAATTACCCTTTTGGGTCCTCTCATGCGGCGCATTGATCCGATGGCCTTCAATTATGAGAAATTTACCTCTACTTACCAGACGGTCATGTCCAGTATTGTGGCTTTTTTCTTCGTGATTCAGCTTACTTCAATCGCGATTGGCTTAGGCGTTCCCCTCAGAGTGAATTACCTTGTTCCTGTCGGCGTTGGTCTTCTGTTTATGATCTTAGGCAATGTGATGCCTCGGATGAGACAGAACTATTTCATGGGAATTCGTTTGCCTTGGACATTGGCAGACCGTGACATCTGGGCAAAAACCCATCGTCTAGGCGGCCGTATTTTCGTAGCCGGTGGTTTTGGGATGATCGCCATCGGTATGCTGACCCCATTTATTTCTGAAACGCTGGGTATGGCTTTATTCTTGACGGTAATTCTGTCCCTGCTGTTGGTGCCGATCATTTACGCATGGTGGCTCTTCCAAAAAAGAGGAAAGGGTCAGCTAAACTAGCCAAAGTGAGTGTTTTCCTAAGTTCAATAGGGAAGGCTGACTTGAAACCGAAAGATACCTCTAATCCCGCCGGTTCCTTTGAAGGATGCGGTGGGATTTTTTATTTCCCCTGTAAACAAGGGAAATAGAGATAAAGATTTTTATTTACTTTTGCTGAACTATCGAGTAAAATACGTAAGGTTTGTTACCAAGATAGTAGGGAGCGAGGGGATTCATATGACAACTAAGTTTGATGTAGCCATTATAGGAAGTGGACCTTCCGGTATTTTTGCAGCCTACGAGTTGATTTCTAAAAACGAGAACGTCAATGTCGTGATGATCGAAGAAGGTAGAGACATTTACACTCGTAAATGCCCCATCGCTGAAAAAAAAGTAACCCACTGCATCAAATGCAATCCTTGCGGAATCATGCGCGGTTTTGGTGGAGCCGGTGCATTTTCCGATGGAAAATATAATTTCACGACTGAATTTGGCGGTTGGCTCAGTGACTATATTCCTGACCAGGAAGTGCTCGATCTGATCGCTTATGTGGACCAGATTAATATGAGCTACGGGGCACCGTCGGAACTCTTTAGCACAAAAAACAGCGGCCTCCGCAAACAAGCCCTCGCTTACGACTTGCATTTACTGGACGCGCAAGTGCGGCACCTGGGAACAGAAAATAATCTTGAGATTTTAAAAAGCATCTATGAATTTCTGAAAGAGAAAGTCAAAATCATCTTCAATACCCGTGTTCAGAAGATCTGCAAAGAGGGAGAGGGATTCCGACTCGATATCGGGCAACCCGAATGGATCGACTGTGATTACCTCATCGCCGCCCCGGGACGGGCCGGTTCCGAATTGTTTGCGAACCAATGTAAAGAATTGGGCCTCGGTCTCTACAATAATCAGGTCGATGTGGGTGTTCGCGTAGAGATTCCGGCGGAAGTGTTCCAGCATATCACCGATGAGGTTTATGAGGCGAAACTAGTCTATCGTACGAAACAGTATGGGGACCTGGTCCGCACCTTCTGCATGAACCCCAAGGGATATGTTGTCGCTGAGAACACTGACGGCATTGTTACCGTAAACGGCCACAGTTACCGAGACGAAAAGTTGCACAGCAAGAACACAAACTTTGCCTTGCTCGTGAGCAACCGCTTTACAGAACCCTTCAATGAGCCGCATCAGTATGGAAAGCGCATCGCTTCTTTCTCGAACCTGCTCAGCGGCGGCGTCTTAGTTCAACGTTTCGGCGATCTGGTCAAAGGACGAAGAACAAATGAACACCGCCTGTCTCAAAGCTTTACGAAACCCACCTTAAAGGCCACTCCAGGGGACTTGAGCTTGGTACTGCCGAAACGGCACTTGGACAACATCGTAGAGATGATCTATGCCCTCGATAAAATCGCTCCAGGCATGGCCAACAATGATACGCTATTGTACGGGGTAGAAGTGAAGTTTTATAGTTCTCGGCTAAAATTGACGAAACAACTAGAGACGGAAATTCCGAACATGTTCGCCATCGGAGACGGCGCCGGTGTCACCCGCGGTCTCTCTCAAGCGAGTGCAAGCGGTGTCCATGTGGCGAGAATTATCTCAGAACGGCGAAAATAGAGACTGCCCATTACGGCGCCCGGTATATCCGGGCGTTTTTTCGTTCTGTTCAGATTTCTCTTAGTATTATCCAGAAAAATAAAAAGGGAAAAAATGGGATAATCTCTTTGTTTATCGAATAAATAATAACCAGTAACTGGAAAAACGGGGGTAGTTCATCGTGAATGTTGACGACAACGATATACTTCGACAAATCCAGGTAAAACGCAAGGAAGCACTTCGCCACATGTTGGCTCGACGACCCCAGAAGGCTGTAGCCATATCTCGCGAAGTTGATCGCTTGTTAAACGAATATTATCGAACGAAGACAAAGGGCCTCGTTCCGAACATACAGGAAGACCCTCGACAACCATGGAAAAGCGGAGAAAGGGAAGGAAAATAAACATAATCGGCGAATATGTCTTATTCATAATTTTCATTGCTATCCGAAAGGAGTACCGATCTAATGGCATACCAAGTTAACGCCGATGGTTGTGTCGCTTGTGGCGCTTGTCAATTTGTCTGCCCTGCTTCATGTGTTTCTGAGGTAAACGGCGGTATTCGAATCATTGACGAACCTGCCTGTACCGACTGCGGTTCTTGTGTAGACGCTTGTCCGGCCAACTGTATTTTTCAAGTCTGAAAAACTGGATATGCTACCCCTTAGGGGGTGGTAGCTTTTTTTGAACGATGGCGGAAACCTCGGGAACAACGCGAAACCAAGTTAATAGGGAATTCGCCCAAAGAGTTTTGTGATTTATTGGATCGCGTCATCATCTCCGGGTTCGATGTCCCCATTGAAGTCCATCAGATTGTAGCCGCCGATATGGGTGATTCTGAAGCCATGGTTCAAGTCAGCTTTCAGTGACCTCCGACAGCAAGGCGAGGATATGCTACCCTCGCCTTGCATTTTTTAAAGAAAAACATCGTAAGCGATCTCGTGTTTGGCGAGATCGTTATTTTTTTGAAAAGGGGGTAGTAAACGAAAAACCTACTCATATACATGAGGTAACAACGGACAGGCAGATCACCAGGTAAAAGGGGGAGAAGATTGTGGCGTTCGCAAGTTTTCAGTCCCACTTCAAGGGTGAAAAGGATTTCCAACTGCTTTTTGATCAGATGGAAGAAGCTAAAAAAGAGTATAATCTCGCCGTTGAACGTCTTGAACATGCCGGTGACCGGTACCGGGAAATCGCATCGGCTCAGGTGATGATTTGTCGAGACCGGCTAAACAGTCTGATTCAAGAAATTAAGGAGAACTACACCGAGGAAGCCTATTGGTCCATGTTTCGAGAACCGGAAAAAAATAAGTGGGAGAGATTTATCCATCAGTTACATAATCTTTTGATTTACGGTCATTGGGACAGACTGCTCGACGGACCCTACTAAATCCCTACTAAATAAAAGATTATTTCACAAGACAGAATGCGACTATTTTCGACACGGGCGCCATGGTAATATGTTTTTAACTACTCCTGTGGTAAGAACTACAGTTTATATGGACCAGGTGATGCAGTTGTCCTATAAAATCTCATTTGATGGCAATGACGTGTATGTAAAACTTGTCGGCAGTATCACCTTGCTCAAAGCAAAAAAGTTCAAAGAAGTGATACTGGAGTTTATAGACCAGGGGAAATTTAATGTCCATATTGATTTGAGCAGTGTTGACCTGATTGATAGCATGGCCATTAGCGCCTTGATTGCTCTCTTAAAGCGTACCCATGAATATGGAGGGCAATTGTATTTGAAAAACCCCAATCGATTTGTACGTCAAGTATTTGAAATTACCCGTCTGAACGAGGTATTTACGATACGATGATGTTAAGGCATAGTAATTTCATAGTAAGAACGAGAGCGTATACCTGTAGTCGGTATACGCTTTCATGTTTTTCTATAGAAAGATCGAATGACTCCTATAACAAATTCGTCTTTGCCAAAAGAGCAGAATATTTAGTAAAATAAGTGACAGAGAACCGATTCCTTACTTGATAAGCAAACACCTTTTGGTTTCATTAAATATCGTCCTTCTCGCCCCTCCTTGGCAGGAGAGACCGTACCGTCTGCCAAGGGGGTTTTTTTACGCTATTATGGTTATGATTTCTTGACGACTTGAATGAATCAAATTAATTTGATATATTAGATCCAGGAGTTGATCACCTATGGACACGGTCAAAGTGGCGAAGGCTCTCTCGGACCCTTTGCGCTGGCAGATTCTTTTGCGCATCGCCAATCGAGAAAAGTATTTTTTGGAAACTCATAAACCGGGGGTCTGTGTCTGTGATCTGGTGGAAGGGATGGGCTTGCTGCAATCGAAAGTCTCCTATCATATCAAAGAATTGAAAGAAGCCGGCCTGATCTCTGAAGTGGCTGAGGGAAAATGGAACTATTACTCTGTGAACCGAGATACCTTACGGTGCTATCTGCACTCGGTGCAACAAGCGTTCCAGCTATAATATTTTTTTGTCTTTTATATCAAAAAAAGTTGATTAGATTCCCGTTACTCGTCGTTACATAAGAAAAGGGGGGATGATCGTAGTGTTTGCCTGGATCGCTGATATGATCGTCTATCGTTGGATGAGTCTTTCTCCTGGAGAACACCTGACGGAAGCGCTGCATTTTTTCATTTATGACGTACAAAAGATTCTTTTCCTACTTGCGGTCATCATCTACGGGGTTTCTTTTATCCGCAGCTTTTTTCCACCGGAGCGGACGAAGAAGATACTTTCCCATAAACGAGAATTCATCGGGAACATCGTCGCTGCTTTGTTAGGTGTGGTAACTCCCTTTTGCTCCTGTTCTGCCGTCCCCATGTTCATCGGTTTTGTCGAATCAGGAGTACCCCTGGGCGTAACCTTTTCCTTTTTGATCGCTTCACCCATGGTCAACGAAGTGGCGTTAGTGCTGCTCTTCGGTCTTTTCGGTTGGAAGATCGCCGCCATCTATATGGGCACAGGTTTGGCTGTCGCCGTCGCCGGGGGGATGATGATCGGCCGGGCGAAGATGGAAGATCAGGTAGCCGACTATGTCTATCAGATCAAGATGCCCGAGGTGGAGATCGCCGCTCTATCGTGGCGTCAGCGTCATGATTATGCCTGGCAATATACCCAGGACATCGTCAAGAAAGTCTGGATCTATGTGATCGTGGCTATCGGAATCGGCGGTCTGATCCATGGATACGCTCCGGAGGATTTTCTGGTGCGCTATGCCGGCAGGGACAATCTTTTTGCGGTCCCCTTGGCCGTTTTGATCGGTATCCCCTTATACTCTAATGCCGCCGGAACGATACCTATCGTCCATGCCCTGATGGAAAAAGGGATGGCCATAGGAACCGTGTTAGCTTTTATGATGGCCGTAACGGCCTTGTCATTCCCGGAGATTATCATCTTAAAACAAGTGCTGAAACCGAAACTCATCGGCCTTTTCGTGGGAATTAATGCAGTAACGATCACCTTTGTCGGTTATTTATTCAACGCGATTCTATAACTGAATCTGCTGAATTCGGTCTGTGTAGAGAAGGGAGGTGACGGAATGGAAGTCAAGGTTCTCGGCGCCGGATGTGCCAAATGCAACCAACTAGAAACGCTTGTCAAACAAACGCTCCAAGAACTCGGAAAAGAGGTGAAGGTGGACAAGGTCACCGATTTTCCGACAATTATGTCCTACGGTGTCATGACAACGCCCGCACTGGTCGTAGATGGGACAGTGAAAGTATCGGGCCGAATTCCATCGGTGAGCGAATTAAAAACCATGCTAAGCTGAGCCAATGAAAAACGGTAGCTGCTGAAAACAGCCCAGATGATATCTGTCGGCTGTTTTCTTATTCTGGAAATAAGTTGAAAGGCTATTTGATGCCAAAGGAATTTATCGTACGGTTGCAGAATTAATTCTTATATCACCGGGAGTCCTTGACCCTCTTGGGAAAAAGTGAAGGAGTTGACTCCGTGCAACCTATGAAGCCCCAAAAACCTCGTACCTGGTTAAAAGACCTGAAAGCGGGCCAGGGATTGGACGATTTTCTCGTCGTTCGACGTTTTTCGCTAATGCCTTACCGGGATCCCTCGAAAGGTCATTACTTGACGGCTGTGCTGGAAGACCGTACCGGTAAGATGGAAGCGCGTGCCTGGGATCGAGGAGAGCAGTTTGCTCAAGTATTAAAGGAAGAGACGGTCTTTCGCATCCGAGGGCAGGCTACCGAATATCAGGGAGTCGTCCAGTTACATATCCATGCCGTGGAGCCGGTCCATCCGCAGGATGTCGATTGGGAAGCCTTTCTACCCGTGACGCCGAGGGACCGGAATGCTTTAGAACTGGAACTGGACCAAGCCATTTCCCGGATCGAGAATTCCTTTATGCGTACGCTCTTAACTGATCTGTTTGCCGATAGCCAGATTCGTCACGCTTATTCGACTGCACCGGCAGCGATGAGTCACCACCAAGCATATATCGGCGGATTGTTGGAACATTCGCTAGGCGTCTTACAAACCGCCCTTCGTTTAGCTGACAACGTCCCTGAAGCCAACCAGGACTTGCTCACCGTAGGGGCCATCCTCCATGACATCGGCAAGATCGCCGAACTTCAATATGACAGGGTCATCGGTTATACGACCGAGGGAAACCTCCTCGGTCATATCGTTATCGGCATCAATTTATTAGACCGCTGGATGGAAAAGGTCGAAGGATTCCCCAAGGAATTGCGCATAAAGATTGAGCATCTTATCGCCAGCCACCATGGCGAGTATGAGTGGCAGTCGCCGAAGCGTCCACAGATGGTGGAAGCTCTCATTCTGCACTATGCCGATCGCTTTGATGCGGACATGTTTAAGATACGACAAGCCCTCGCCGAGGCTAAAGACGGCTGGACCCCTTATCTCAAGAGTATGGAGCGCCGATTTTATGTCGGAGAGGGAGGCGATGAGCGGTGAGCCTTCGCTTCATCCTGGGCAGGGCTGGTGTCGGCAAAACGGAGACCTGCTTGCAGGAAATCACTCGAGAAGTCAAGGGAACTCCTCAAGGATCGCCCCTCATCTTTTTAGTACCGGAACAGGCCACCTTTCAAACGGAGCGATCTCTTTCGGCGGTGCCGGAGCTGGGTGGGATGATCCGCGCTCAGGTATTTAGTTTTCGTCGCCTCGCCTACCGGGTGCTTCAAGAGGTAGGGGGAAGTGCTCGCATCCCTATCGGCGAATTAGGCAAGCGCATGATCCTGCGCCAACTGTTAGAGTCCCACAAAGATGAACTACGCCTTTTTCATCGATCCGCCGGCCAGCCCGGTTTTGCCGACGCTTTGGCGGGAGCTTTATCGGAGTTAAAAATCTATAATATTGACATCGACCATCTGGAACGCTGTCAGTCCGAGTTGACGGCAGGGCAGGGCGGGAGCTTGTTGACGGACAAACTCCATGACTTGGCACTGCTCTATAAAGCCTTAAATGCGTTTTTAGAAGGCAAGTACACCGATCCCGATGACTATTTGCACTTGCTGGCAGAACGGATTCCTCAGTCAGCCATGCTTTCAGAAGCGGAGATCTGGATCGATGGTTTTGCTGGTTTTACCCCGCAGGAATTGTCTGTCATCGGGGCTCTCATGAAGACCTGCCACCGGGTCAGCGTGGCTCTCTGCCTGGATCCAACTCAGTTGGATCTTCCTTGTGATCTGACCGATCCGTTTTACCGCACTCGTGAGACTCAGGAAAAACTCCTGCAATTAGCGAAGGACCAGCAAGTTTCGATAGAAAAAGCCTTACATCTTACACCGGAATTGGCGCCCCGTTTTCAGCAGGCGCCGGAACTGCAGCATCTAGAATCGTTTTACTTCCGTAGGCCTAGTCTCGTCTGGGCCGATGATGCACCGGCCCTGCAAATCTGTGCCGCCGTCAATCGCCGCAGCGAGGTGGAAGGGGTGGCGAGGGAGATGGTCCGTCTTTGCCGGGAGCAAGGCTATCGCTGGCGGGACATAGCCCTCTTCCTCCGTGACTTGGAGTCTTATCAGGAACTGCTTGCCGCCGTCTTTCAAGACTTCGGCATTCCCTTTTTCATGGACCGAAAACGACCTGTTGCTCATCACCCTTTAGTAGAACTCATTCGCTCGGCTTTCGAAGCGGTCATTAAAGACTGGGCTTATGAGCCTGTCTTTCGTTATTTAAAAACGGATCTGGTTCCCATCGACCGGGACGAAGTGGACCGGTTAGAGAACTACGTTCTTTCCCATGGCATCCGCAGTTGGCGCTGGCGGGACAGTCAACCGTGGATGTTTCGCCGCCGGCTCACCTTAGGGGACGACGATAGGGAATACAACGATGCCGAATTGGCCCAATTAGCCGCTATCAACGATGCCCGCGATCGGGCTCGGGCAGCATTGCTGAACTTCCAAAAAGCTGTCCAAGGTTCGACGGAGGTTCGGCCAGTTACGGCGGCGCTTTACCAATTACTGGTCGAGTTGAACGTGCCGGAACGACTGGGCCAATGGATAACAACTTGTGAAGAAGAGGGACGACTGGAAGAGGCTCGAGCCCATCGTCAGGTCTGGTCGGCGATTATGGACCTTTTTGATCAAATCGTCGAATCGCTCGGAGATAAGCCGATCGATCTAGCTACCTATGCGGTCGTCATGGAGGCGGGACTCGACAGTTTGCGTCTCGGCCTCATCCCGCCGGAACTCGATCAGGTGCTCATCGGTACGCTCGATCGTTCTCGCAGCCCGGAAGTAAAAGCTGCCTTTGTCTTGGGCGTCTCGGAGGGAGTGCTTCCGGCTCGGCCTAAAGATGACGGCATCTTTGATGATCGGGAACGGGAACGCATCCAGGAACAGACGGGACTAGAACTCGCTCCGGGGAGCCGCCGCCGACTTTTCGATGAGGAATATCACGTCTATGTAGCTATCACACGGGCGCAGGAACGGTGTTATCTCTCTTTTCCATTAGCCGACGAGGAGGGCCGTGCCCAACTACCGTCGCCGGTGATCGCTCGGGTGTGGGAGATTTTCCCTAACCGTAAGGAAAAAGCTTGGAGCCTTGAACCGGGATTGGTTTCTAGAGCCGGGACTCAGGAATTGCACAGCTTTGAAGAGGAACTGGCCTGGGAATACATCTGCCATGGTGGACGAAGCCTTTCCTATCTAATCCCCCAGTTCAGGGAGGCTTTGACTGGTCGAGCGATTCCCTTAGTCTGGTGGGAGACCTATTCTTGGATGGCAGCGCGATCGGAATGGCGCGATCATATGAGTCGAGTCCTTGCCGGCCTTTGGCATAAAAACCAGGAGCACTTTTTGCCGAAACCTGTCAGCCGCCGTCTATATGGTGCTCCATTAAAAGCCAGCGTCTCCCGGGTGGAGAACTTTTTGGCCTGTCCCTTTGCTCACTTCGTCTCCTATGGATTGCGCTTAAAAGAGCGCCCTGTTTTTCGCCTTCAAGCGCCCGATTTAGGCCAGTTTTTCCATGCGGCCTTAAAACAGTTTGGTGACCGCCTTCGCCATGAAAATCTTCATTGGGGCGCCCTGGAACAGGATCAGATGGTGAAGATGACCAAAGAGGTCGTCTCCGCGCTGGCACCGCAGCTGCAAAACGAGATCCTTCTCAGCACGGCCCGCTACCGCTATTTGACGGGACGGCTCCAGCAAACCCTTTCTCAGGCCGTCCATGTGCTCGGCGAACATGCCCGGCGAGGAGAGTTTCAACCGCTGGGGCTGGAGATCGGTTTCGGTCCTGGCGAACTGTTGCCGCCGGTGCGAGTTCCCTTGACTGGAGGCCATTACATGGATCTGGTCGGCCGCATTGACCGCATTGACGGGGTGATCGCCCAAGAGAAGCCCTGGCTGCGAGTGATCGACTACAAATCCAGCCGAGCCGATGTGAAGCTTGCTGACATGGTCCATGGTTTAAAGCTGCAACTGCTCACTTACCTTGATGTGGCTTTGCAGCACGGAAATAAACTCATTCAACCCTTACTGGGTGGAGGGCCTTCCCTGGGTACCCCTTGCCAGCCGGGCGGAATGCTCTATTTCGGCGTGCGCAATCCCCTGCTATCGTCAGGAGGCCCCCTCGGACCGGATGAAGCGGCTCAGTCTCTCTTAAAAGAACTGAAAATGCGCGGCCATGTCTTGGCCGAACCCGAATTGGTCGCCCTCATGGATAAGGAAACGTCCAACGGATACTCACCGCTCATTCCGGTAGGATTGAAAAAAGACGGTTCTTTCTACAGCGCCTCTTCGGTGCTCACTTTGGTACAGTTCAGCATGCTCAGAGGATATTTGCGAAAAGTCTTTTCGCGGGTCGGCGACGCCATCTTGGAGGGTTTTGTCGCTATCGAGCCTTACCGGCGGGATGACCGTCTGGCTTGCGGTTTTTGCCCCTATAAACCGGTTTGCCAGTTTGACCGGCTTTTGCAAGATAACGGCTATCGCACACTCGTCGATGAGGCGCCGGAGATCCTCTGGCAAAAAGTCGGCGACGGCTCCATTCCGATTCTACAGGGGGTGATCCGGTGATACGAGATCCAAAATGGACCGATGAACAGTGGCAGGCCGTGACGGCCCGGGGTAGTGACCTCCTAGTGGCGGCAGCGGCAGGCTCCGGCAAGACGGCTGTACTGGTAGAACGGATCATTGGCATCATCCAAGAAGGTATCGATGTGGACCGGCTGCTCGTGGTCACCTTTACCAATGCGGCAGCTGCGGAGATGCGCGAGCGCATCGGAGCTGCCCTCACGAAAGAGCTGGCTGCCCATCCCGAGCAGAAGAACTTGCGTCATCAACTGGTTCTCTTGAATCGAGCGCCCATCACGACACTGCATTCCTTCTGCCTCGATCTGGTGCGTCGTCATTATTACCGTCTTGACATCGATCCGGCTTTCCGAGTAGCTGACGAAACGGAAATCGCCTTGCTACGGCAAGATGTTCTCGACGATGTCTTCGAACGCCTCTACGAGCAGGTCGGTGAGACCTCCGGTGAAAAGGTCCTAACGATAGAGGCATCGGGCAACAGCGAAAGCACCCCAAAAACGTTTGAGGTCCTGGTAGACGCTTATGGCGGCGATCGAGACGACATAGCCCTGCAGGAGATGGTGATCCAACTTTACGACAAAGCGATGAGCCAACCCTGGCCGGAACAGTGGCTTCAAGACATCTTGCAAGTGCTCCGGGCAGCGGTTCAAAGCGAGTCTTGGGAAGAACTTCCCTGGTTTACCGCTTTGCGCCGGGAATTGTCCATCGATTTGGCCGAGGTGGAAGGAACGCTGACCCGGGCCTTAGCCTTGTGCCGGCTTCCCGGAGGTCCAGTTCCTTATGCCGACGGAATGATTACCGACATTCAGATGGTGCAAGACATGATGATGGCGGCTAAACATTCCTGGAGCCGGCTACATAAGCTCTTTGAGGACATGGCCTTCGCCCGGGCTAAAGCTGTACGGGGCCAAGTCGACGAAGGGCTGAAGGAAGAGGTGACTCGCCGCCGCAATCAAGCCAAGAAAAAACTGTCTTCGATCAAAGCGAAATACTTCAACCGCAGTCCTCAAGATCTGCTGGTTGACTTGCAATTGGCTTTGCCGGCAATGGAGGCACTCGTTGAGGTAGTGCTCGCCTTTGAACGGGAGTTTAAAAAAGCGAAGCTGGAAAAGCGCCTGGTGGACTTTAACGACTTGGAACATTTTTGCCTGCGCCTCCTGCTAGACCCAGCATCGGAGCGGTCCGATCCGTCGCCCTCTTCTTTGGCACTCGATCTCAAAGACCATTTTCATGAAGTCTTGACCGACGAATACCAAGACACAAATATGGTGCAAGAAACCATCTTACGGCTCCTTTCAAGTCAAAACCGCTTTATGGTCGGTGATGTGAAGCAGAGCATTTATCGCTTCCGCTTGGCTGAACCGGGGCTGTTTTTAGAAAAATATCGAAGCTACGGAACCTATGAGGAGCATACCGGTGAGCAAGAGGGCGGCTTGATCGGGCAAAAAATCGATTTGGCGAAAAACTTCCGCAGCCGTAGCAACGTGATCCACGGTGTTAACTTCATCTTCCGCCAAATCATGACGGAGCAAGCGGGAGAGATGGATTATGATACAAAAGCCGAACTGGTTCACGGTGCTAATTTCCCCGCTTTGCCCGATGACGAGAACCGGGACCTAGATCGGACGATCGAACTGCACCTGATCCAACGAAAGCCTGACGGGAATGACGAGGCGTCCCTGTCTAAGGAAGGCGGAACCGACGATAGCGGGGCCCAAGGCAGCGATAGGAATGATTCAAACGGCAGTGCTATCGATAACGTTGAAGGCACCGAGGAATCGGAATTGCAAGTGCTCGAAGCCGCTCAATATGAGGCGCGGATGGTGGCGAAACGCATACAGGAACTTGTGGACAGCGCAATGCTTGTCTTTGACAAGGACCAAGGCGGTTATCGACCCGTCGCCTACCGTGATATCGTCATCTTGATGCGGGGGACAAGAGGGCGTGCTGATACCTTTCTCGAAGAATTTCGAGCCGTAGGTGTACCCGCTTATGCTGAAGTAGGCGCCGGCTATTTTGAAGCGACGGAGATCTCTGTGATGCTTTCTTTATTGCGGGTCATCGACAACCCTCGTCAGGACATCCCTCTAGTCGCTACCTTACGATCGCCCTTGTTCCGATTTACAGCGGAAGAACTGGCCCAAATCCGCCTGGCCGACAGCCGGGGAAGCTATTATGAGGCGGCCCGGGCATTTATCGAGAGAGTCGAAGGGACTGGACCGACAGATTCGGATCCCCGTAACAGCAAACTTGCGGAACGGCTTGGCCGCTTTTTCAAGCAGGTCGAAGACTGGCGGACCTTGGCCCGGCGAAGTCCTCTTTCCCAACTGATCTGGAAAATTTACCAAGAGACCGGCTACTATGACTATGCCGGTGCCATGCCTGGCGGGGGCCAGCGTCAAGCCAACTTGCGGGCTCTTCACTTCCGGGCTCGTCAATATGAAGCGACCAGTTTTCGCGGGCTCTTCCGTTTCCTCCGCTTCATCGAACGTCTTCAGGATCAGGGCGGCGACTTAGGAACGGCTCGTGCTTTAGGGGAGAAGGAAAACGTAGTCCGCATCATGAGCATCCATAAAAGCAAAGGCCTTGAATTTCCTGTCGTCTTTATGACAGCCTTGGGGACTCAGTTCAATACACAGGACCTCAATAAAGATCTACTCATTCATAAAAATCTAGGCCTCGGTCCCATCGTCGTCGACACAGCGCTGCGCTTTCGCTACCCCACAGTGGCGAAACTTGCCATTCAGCGCCGAATGTACCGGGAAACTTTGGCGGAAGAGATGCGGATTCTCTATGTAGCCTTGACGCGGGCCAAAGAAAAACTCATCCTGGTTGGTACTATCCGCAACCTGGAAGATTCAGCCCGCCAGTGGGTGCAGGACGCTTTGGCGTCCCTCGAAGGAAGCAAAGGGAAATCTACGGAAATAGGACCGCTTCCTGACGAAGTGCTTTTACGGGCGAAAAGTTATATCGATTGGATCGGCCCATCACTGGCATGCCACCATGACGGTAAAGATATCCACAACTGGGCTGCCGGTTTATTGAACGCTGAGAATGCAGACGATTCGGCTGCCCTTCAAGCACAGGCAGCAACTGAAACGGTGAGGGTTCTGGCCAAGAGCGGTCTGTCGCGATGGAAGATTCAATATTGGCCCAAAGCAAGCCTTCTCCGGCAAGAAGAGTTGGAGAAGGTTCAAAGGCCCCTAAATCCGGAATGGATAGAAAAACTGCACCGAATCGAACCGGTTACCGGCACTGACCACGTTGACTCTTACTTGTCCTGGCAGTATCCCTATCGGGACGCCGCCGGTATTCCGGCAAAGGTAGCTGTGAGCAAAGTGAAAGACCGCTTTGCCCAGATGAATCTAGACAGCGATGAACTCCCTGGGACCGATCGATGGCCCGAATCATCACAGGTAGAATGTCGGCACATTCCCCAAAAAACGTCTGACCGCCTCATCGACATCCGTCCCCGTTTTCTCCAGCAGCAAACCCGTCTATCGCCGGTTGAACGAGGTTCAGCCGTTCACTTGGTCATGCAGCACTTAAACTACGCAGAAAACTTAACAAAAGAAGCGATTCAAAAGCAGGTAGACAGCCTGGTAGAGCGCGAAATATTAACAGGGGAGCAACGGGATGTAATTGAACTAGGAGAGGTTTTGCGTTTCGTGGAGAGTCCCCTTGGTCAACGATTAGGTCAGTCCAGACAGATTCTACGGGAAGTCCCTTTTAGTTTGGCCCTTTCTGCGCAAGAAGTAGATCCGAAGAGCCCTCCCGCAGAATTCCTTGTCGTGCAAGGGGTCATTGACTGCCTCTTTGAAGAACCTGACGGCTGGGTACTGCTAGACTACAAGACAGACCACCGCCCGGCCAGTCAAAGTAAGGATGATTGGCTCGAAGACCTACTCCAAAGATACCGAGGGCAGATCAACCTCTATCATCGAGCCATCGAGAAAATCATGGGTACGACGGTGAAAGATCGATACCTGTACTTGATCTCCACCGGTCAGGAATTGGCTCTGTAAAAAACTGCGGAGGTGTAACCTTGTGACCCAAGAAAAATCCTTTTCCCTCGAAACAGTGCGCCAAGCCTTTCAAGACCGAGCTACTTGGTTCTATCTGATGTTGGAAGAAGCCAAAGACCAAGGTTTTGACGCGGAGGCTATAGCGAAAAAATCAATTTTTCGTTACGGTCAGATGAAGGGGCAAGCCATGGAACCGACGTCGGACATGGAGGAACTGGTTAAACAGTTTGCCAAGCCCGTATCACAAGCGGTTTTCGAAATGAATATCGCCAAAGTCACCCCGGAAGAGGCGGTCATTGAATTTCATCATTGCCCCTTGGTAGCCGCTTGGCAGGAACGACACGGCTGCACCGTTGAACAGACCGATGTTCTCTGTGACTGGGCTGTACAAGGGGACCGTGGGATCATGTCCTGCTTCCCTGATTTCGAATTCATCCCGGAAAAACGCATTGGCGCTGGCGACGCCTGCTGCCGGATGGTTTTCCGAAAAAAGAAATCCTAGCTTTGGAGTTAGCCGGTAGGAACGGAACGACATTACTTCGCATCTAATAAATTCTCTATAAGCAGGTAGGATAGTGATACAGACATTCCAAGGAGGTTCAATTCCATGGCAGAATTGATTACAGGTCAAATCGCTCCCGACTTTACCCTTCCGGCATCGAATGGAGAAGAAGTTACCCTGAGCCAGTTTCGAGGCAGCTATGTGGTCCTATATTTTTATCCCAAAGACAACACGGCTGGCTGTACCACCGAAGCTCAGGAATTTCGAGATCTACATGGTCAATTTCAGGCCAAAAACACGGTGGTCTTTGGTGTGAGCCGGGACAGTGTCACATCCCATGGTAAATTTATCGCGAAACAGGAACTGCCTTTTCTCCTGCTCAGCGACGGTGACAGCACCCTTTGCAACCTCTATCAGGTGCTGAAAGAAAAGAACATGTACGGGAAAAAGTCCATCGGGATTGAGCGGTCCACTTTTATCATCGATCCCGACGGGATCATTACCCATATTTTTCGTAAGGTAAAAGCGGCAGGACACGCTGCCAAAGTGCTCGATTCCATCGGCTAAAAAGGAATCCGAATGCAGGTCAGGGGGTGTGTAACATGGGCTTGCACCGGAGCCACGTTTATAACATGTTAGAACAAGCGAAGACCTCGGAACGACAGGTCTATGTCTATTTTTCTGACGGTACGGTCAAGCGATATCAAGTTGTAGACATAGATCCGCCATTGGCCTATGTACTTCCCGTTGATTTGGCCGAGCCGCAGCAGCGTCCGCTACTGATTGAAAAGATTGTTGCTGTCGAATGGGCCTAGTTGAGTGTCAAATAATGTCGACAAATTAGCAAAAAACCCGTAAAATAGGCGGTTTTTCCTGTATACAGTATATGAGCTCCGCTATTCTTGCGTTAGCATGTATTTATGATAAAATATAATAGTCTTTACGTAAAATAACATAAATATGCATGAGGAGTGTGAGGGTGTTGACCAATAAGCAGGTATTTATCGTAGACACAACGTTGCGTGATGGTGAGCAAACAGCAGGCGTTGTATTTGCCAACAAAGAAAAATTACGGATTGCACGTATGCTGGATGAGTTAGGGGTTCACCAGATCGAGGCAGGGATTCCCGTCATGGGCGGCGATGAAAAAGAAGCCATCAAGCAAATCTGCAAGATGGGTCTTAAAGCCAGCATCATGGGTTGGAACCGTGCTGTTATCTCTGACATCCAACACTCCATTGATTGCGGCTGTGACGCGGTAGCTATCTCTATCTCTACATCGGACATTCATATACAAGAAAAGCTGCGGACCTCTCGGGAGTGGGTTCTCGAATCGATGATGAAAGCCTGCGAATTTGCGAAATCGCAAGGCGTCTATGTCTCCGTCAACGCAGAAGATGCGTCTCGCTCAGATATGGACTTACTGATTCAGTTTGCCCGTGAAGCGAAAAAAGTGGGCGCCGACCGGATTCGTTATTGTGATACCGTCGGAATCATGGAACCCTTTATCATTTATGATAGAATCAATACACTTCGCGAAGCAGTCGATATAGATATTGAAATGCACACCCATGACGACTTCGGTATGGCTACTGCCAACGCCCTAGCCGGCGTGAAAGCCGGCGCGTCCCATGTCGGCGTGACCGTCAACGGTCTCGGCGAACGGGCTGGGAACTCGGCTCTGGAAGAAGTGGTTATGGCTCTTAAATATCTTGAAGATATCGATCTTAACTTCAAGACCGATAAATTCCATGAAGTTTGTGAATATGTTTCCCGCGCTTCCGGTCGATTCTTGCCTTCTTGGAAATCGATCGTCGGCTCCAACATGTTTGCCCATGAATCAGGGATCCATGGCGACGGCGTTCTGAAAAACCCGAAAACCTACGAAGTCATTTCTCCTGAAGAAGTGGGTCTTGCTCGTCAGATCGTTATCGGTAAGCACTCCGGCACGGCTTCCATCAAAGCCAAATTCCGTGAGTTTGAAATCGATATGACGGAAGTACAGGCTGCCGAAGTTCTGGCCCGCGTCCGTGAAACGGCTGTCCAATTGAAGCGTCCCCTCTTTGAAAAGGAAATCATGTACATCTATGAAGAGCTCTACGGGTATCCTGAACACTAAAAACATATTTTCCCGTGAGTTAATGTAATCTATTGAAAGGCCTGGAAGGAATTGCTCCCTTCCGGGCCTTTTTGCTTTTTCTCGAAACCTTTTCATCTAGACACAAATGGTTCCCCGAATGCTTTTATTTACCCTCTGTCCCGTTCATAGGCCTCAGAAAAGAGTCGCATACTAAGAGCGGCATCGAGATTCACTGTCCCCTGAAGTGGTCCCGAATAACGATGGCCCCGAAAACCAACGGAGGTGATTTATTTGGGAGACAAAAAGTATAGTAACTTCAGCGTGGACAACCGTCTAGAAGAGATGTCAAAAAACATCTACCCCGGTGGCGTTCGGATTGACCCCCTGCCCGCCACGGCTGGCCAGGAAGTCTGTATCCTTTACTCGGGCTTGCTCGCCAACAGCGGAGCCGATCAGGTCTATCTCCATGTCGGTTATGGCGATGCAAACCGGTGGCAAAAGGTACAGGATGTGGAGATGGATAAGACTGGCTACGGATGGGTCAAGGTTCTTCCCGCTCACGACTTGGGCACCATGAACTTCTGCTTCCATGATTCGGCCCAAAACTGGGACAACAACAGCGGCGTTAACTGGACGATTCAGGTGCACAACGGGTAAGGGGCCTTTAGGGCCCCTCCTAAACCTTTTCGGTGAACCTATGGAGGTGTTGATTTGAGAATCCTCATGCTCTCTTGGGAATACCCGCCCAACGTGGTGGGCGGCTTAGCTCCGCACGTCCATGGTTTGGCCGGTGCCCTCGTCAAACAAGGCCATCAAGTCCATGTGATCACCCAAGGTGGAGATGGTCTGCCCAGCGACGAAAGGGACCGCGGCGTTCATGTCCACCGTATTCAACCCTATTCCTTATGGTCGCTCGATTTCGCTGGTCACATTCATCATCTAAACTTCGCCTTCATGGAAAAAGCGCAAAAAGTTGCCTCCGAAGTAGGCGACTTCGATATCATTCATGCCCATGACTGGCTCGTCGCCTATGCAGGACGAGCTTTAAAACATGGATGGAAAAAACCGTTGATCGCCACCATCCACGCCACCGAGTGGGGGCGCCATAACGGTTTGCACAATGACCTGCAGCGCTATATCAGCCAGGTTGAGTGGTGGCTCGGATATGAAGCGTGGCGGGTCATCGTTTGCAGCCAACATATGGAGCGGGAACTGAGCCGGATCTTCCAAATTCCCGGAGACAAAATGGCCGTCATCCCCAATGGGGTTCATCCTGACGATTTTTCCGCTGAAAAGGCCCAAGGCTTTGAACGCAGCCAATACGCGGCCGACCACGAACGGATTATCCTTTATGTGGGCCGGCTCGTCTGGGAAAAAGGTGTGCAAGTCCTGATCGACGCGATGCCGGAAGTGCTGCGCCACGTTGATGCCAAATTGGTCATCGGCGGAACAGGCACCCAGATGAATTACTTGAAACACCTGGCAGAACGCCGGGGAATAGCCCATAAAGTTCACTTTGCCGGGTATATTCAAGGACCTACCAAAGTGGGTCTTTTACGTGGGGCTGACGTAGCCGTTTTCCCTAGTCTCTACGAGCCTTTTGGTATCGTCGCTTTGGAAGCGATGGCGGCCGAAACACCTTGTGTCGTCTCTGAAACGGGCGGGCTCGCCGAAATCGTCAAGCATCGCCATAACGGGTTGAAGGCCTACCCAAACAATCCAGGGTCTATCGCTGAACAAATCAAAACGGCCTTAGGCGATGAGCTACTCGGCAAGTCCATGACCAAAATAGGCGCTCGGGAAGTGCGGGAAATCTATTCTTGGGACGCTATCGCCGCGAGAACAGTCAATGTGTACAATTCGGTCGAAACGGTGCGAGCCGTTCCAGAACGGCGTCGTCCCGTCAATCGCCTTGCAGAACTATTACAGGTAGCTGTCCGGCATTGACGAACTGCATCGTTGTCAACCGAACCGGTAGTGTCGACAGGATGGATTCAACCTCCTGTCGATTGTCTGGTGTCGTATAGATGCTGTACCAACCTGTATCGGGGTACAAAGGTACAATCATTGCCAGGTGGCTGTATCCTTCCATAATGCGCAAAAACAGGGACGCTTCTTGTGGTTCCTGCAAACGTACCAATCCCACCGGGCTGTCCGATGGGATTTTTTTATAAATATCGCTTAACTGCCGTTTCCCCTTATATCGTGACATGTAAAAAGCCTCCTAATAAATAGATCCTACCGATGAATCGACTCTTTCCACTTCACTCCAGGCTTATACCGCCTTGTACCTTCTTGGTGACCATTTATTACAACAGATTCTAACCTATTTAACTCAAGTTCCGAAAAATAATTGTTACTAACGATAAAAAAGCCCTCCGGTTATATTGTAAACGGCGGGCTTTTTTCATCAAGCTTTTCAAGTTGTCTTCAGGGCACTGGATGACTGTATTTCCGGAAATCAACACGGGGAAATACAGGGTTTCGATCTTCCAGATCGTCCACAAGGCTCTCATCCAGTGGTTTTTTCCCCGTGAGCATCTCCGACAAAGCGAGACAATTATTCAAATGGTACACCGAACGATTTACGGCATAGTTGACGGCCGTATCCGTTTTCATAATAAAGGCCCAGTCACTGCTTTGGGCCAGCAACAGTTCCCGGGCCATCTGGTTGAGGGCACGCTGGGATAAGCCGTCAGCGTAGTACTGTTCCCGGGATAGATCGATCATCTGTTCGGCTGCTCGGTGCAGGTGGCGATAAAGCCAGTGGTTGCTTCCTTCGAGCCAGACTTCATGATAGCCCTCAGCACCCCAACTCGACTCAGAAGGCGTGGCCGGTTGAATGCGAGGATATCGCTGCAGATACCCTGAGGGGGTGATAAATTCAATCCCTGCGTCGACTTCCGAACGACGGCGAATAACTTGATCTAAAAATCGGGGCCCCTCATACCACCAGTGACCGAACAATTCGGCATCATAGGGGCAGAGGATCAGCGGTTCTCTCTCTGGCATAACCTCGTTTAAGTATTCGATCTGTTTGGAACGGTTAAAGAGAAAATTTCCCGCATGCTGGGCGGCTTTGGACTCAGCCCAGGCAGGTACGTAAGGTTCTTTATGAGACCCTTCCCGATCGGTGATCCGGTGGTACTTAAACCCCGTATGCAAACGAATTCCTTCGGGATGGATAAAGGGGCGCACATATTCAAAATCGAGATCAAAGCCGATGTCGCGATAATATTCCCGGTAATCGCTATCACCGGGATATCCTTCGTCTTTGCTCCAGACTTGTTTGGAAGACTCTAGATCTCTGCCAAAAGCAGCAACGCCGGCTGGAGTCATAATCGGGGCATAGGTTCCGTAACGCGGTTGAGGGGTGGCGAATTGGACACCGTGAGCGTCGGTGATAAAATACTTAAGGTGAAATTCTGCCAAGATATTTTCTAGACCGGGGTGATAGGCACATTCAGAGAGCCAGATCCCTTGCGGTGACCGGTGAAAAAATCCTTCGTACGTATTTACGGCGGTGGCAATTTGCACTCGCTGTGCTTCCCGGTAAAAACGCATAAAAGGAAGGTAACCATGGGTGGCTGGGCAGGGGATGATTTCCACTATGCCCCGGTCCATTAAACGACGGAAAGCTCCGATGAGATCCCGATGGTATCGTTCATTAAAAGTATGAAGCGCTTCGGAAAAACGGTGCCGATACATGTGGGCCAATGTGGAGAAAGCAGGATCTTCCTGAGTTCGTTCGATCTCTAACTCGGCTAACAAAGTCAAATTGGACATGTGGTTCACATAGCGTTCTTGCATGAGAGGATCGGCGAGCATAGAGAGCAAGGTCGGGCTCATGGTCAACGTCACCGAGCCCTGCAACCGATCCCGGTCCCAGCCTTCAAAGACCTGCAGCAAAGGGAGATAGCATTCGGTGATGGCCTCGAAGAACCAACGCTCCTCTAAATAGTCCTCTCGATCCTTATGTCGGATATAGGGAAGATGGGCGTGCAAAACAAAGGCGATCAAGCCTTTACTCATTTGGTCGCGCCTCCAGAAGATGCCTTATTCCAGGAAAGGGTGCTCCAAGCACCGGCCGGCGAGGTTAAGGGGTTTTGTTTTTGATAGGGTTTACCTTGAAGTGCCGCGATAGGAGGCCATTCGGGATCGATGATGGGAGAAGGAGCCGCTGCAGGGGTTAAGACCGCTTCCGACAAAAGCAAAGTGACAAAACCTTCCCGCGTCAAACGACCGACAGCTAACCGGTACCGGTGGGAGGGGTTAACGCCGTGAATGTACCAGTAGTCGGCACCGTCTGGAATCGATATGTCCACATAGGGCGCTTCTGCAAAATCGGCCTTATCGGTCACATCAAAGAGACGCAGTTTCCAAGGCGAGTTTTGCCACTCTAGCGGATCAAAAGCAGAGGCAGCCGCCAACTCTGTTTCTGCTGAAACTTCCCAGTAGGCATATAATGAAAAGGGACTACGGGGCAATAACCCCATGATGTCTTGACCGTACTGGTGAGGGAGAAAAGAAAGGCCGCTATCAAAACGTGGGCGAAGGTTGAGGGGAGCCAACTCTTCCGAAAACTCCGGCAGGACTTTTTTCAGCGGAACCGGTTGACGGCGGCTCTCCCGCTTAATCCAAGATATGATCAGGAGTATGGTCATGGCGATGACAAAGATGATCAGCAAAAAGAGGCCGAAGTTAAACCACGGCGCCAATCGAAAGCACCTCCTAGGTCTAATTGCTTCCCTAGTATTCCCGTCTACCCGTTTCATATTTAGTAAAGCCAGCAGGGATTTTTCCCCGGTACCCCGAATGACTTTAGTATGGACATAACATGGGGAAGCACAGAACTGAATTTACTGAAAAGCATGGCGGCGAGTCTGCTGTTCATGGGATTGGCCTATGGGGGCAGCACTTTGTTTCGTCGATTTTGGCCGGTAGAAGGTTCCACCCGGGGACTCCTTACCTCTTGGCGCTGGAGTACCGACATGGTCAAACAGGGTATCGTCCTCGGGGTGGGAATTTACGGAACGGTTACTTTTTTAGGTGCCTTGATGTTCTGGATCTTTCCTGGTCCAGAACATCCGATCCAACGGCTCTTCCAAGCGGGGGCCGTCAACTTGACTCAAATGGTCTTGCTGTTTCTTGCTGTGGCCTTTGTGGCGCCCGTTACGGAAGAGTGCTTTTTTCGAGGATTTCTTCTGCCTGCCATGGGTCACCGTTGGGGAGACAGAATGGCGTCTCACCTGACAGCCCTTTTGTTTGCGGCTATGCATCTCGATCCGTACCGATTTCTTCCGCTCTATGCGGCCGGTTACATGCTCAATCGGGGCGCCTTGCGAGCACGCAGTATAGTTCCTGCTGTGTTCGCCCATGCTTTTTGGAACTTGACAGGGTTGATTCTTATATGGATTAGCTCATGGGGAGGGATACGGTGAAACGCCTCATAGAAATCGTCGGTGCTTTGCTTTTCTTATTTATCGCCACTTTTGTCGGGTTGTATTTCGGAAATCATTATTTGGAGAAAAAAGGAATCGAATTGGTCGATCGTCCGCTTCATTATGATTTTGTCTTGAAGAATGGGACAATTGTGGATGGAACCGGCAAAGGACGGTACAAGGCCGACATCGGCCTTAAAAAAGGCAAGGTCGCCTTTATCGGTATCATTCAACCTCCAGCAGACGTTAAAGTCATCGATGCATCGGGATTGCTGATCCTTCCTGGCTTTGTGAACCTCTACTCCCGTCTCGATGGAACAGCCGACGGATCGACCGCCTTTGACGGTCTCGTCAAACAGGGTTATACAACAACGCTATCCGGTTACGGCGCCCTTGCGCAGGAAGATGTGACGAAACACCTGGAACAGGCAGCTCGATCGGGACTGCCGATCAACTACGCCGTCCTCGCCGGCCATCAGGGCCTCTTTAACTTGCTGAAAGATCAGCAAGAGAAGTCGGAAAAAATGGTGGAAGAGCCAGCCCTTGAGTATGGACAAGTCCCACCGCCTCCGAAGACAGCGGAGCAGCCGAAACCGAACGTAGATGATCTGCTGCAAGAATTATCCACTTCGCTGGAACAAGGAGCTTTCGGGTTAACCATCGATTTCGATGACCAACTGGGACGACAGCTCACCTTCGAAGAAATGACAAAGCTGGCGAAAGCGCTGCAAGAAAAAGGAGCTGTGCTGGCATTAACCTTGCCGCCGGCGTCGGCCAATCCAGATGTGTTGCTCCAACGGGTCATATCCCTGCATAAAGAGACGAAAGTGCGTACACTGCTGTCGCCTTGGGGCTATTTCGGCAACGCCTCCGACGAAAGGCTCACTGCGATGGAGCAAGATTTGCGGGGCGCTTACATGTCGACCAAAGAAATCTACACTTGCCTATACCCCAGCACTCGGCAATCGGCTGGTGTCAAACAAACCTTACAGCGAGCTATGGCCCATTATCCGGCTGAACAGATTGAAATTCTTGAAGTGGGCGGAGAAAATCCCAAAACGCTCGTCGGAAAGACGTTAGCCGAAATCGCCCAGGAACGATCACTTACCCCGGATGGAGCGGCCAAGGAATTGACATCAGCCGGTTTGGTCCAAGTGACCATCCGTTCTTCCAATCAAGAACGGATCCAGCGGCTGGCATCAGATCCCTTCGTCGCCCTCACCGTCGATTCTGGTCAAGGCAACGGATCGGAGTACAGTACTGATGCCGTAAAAGACTTTTTAGGCCGCTTTGTGAAAGGTCAAAACCTCTTTTCGTGGGAAGAGACCGCGATGAAACTCGCGGCGAGACCCTGTGCGATTCTGGGCATCGAAGACCGGGGTTCGATTAAAACAGGTAACTGGGCCGATCTGGTCGTGATCGATCCGGCGCTTCTATCGCCGACAAGCCAAGTCAAAAAAAGCGGTATTCGCCATGTCTTTGTCAACGGTGCAATGGTCTATTCCCAAGGAAAGATGCCCTCGGAAGGGCAAGGTAAAGGCCAACTGCTTCGCTTTAAGAGCAAGCCTCTCATGCCGGAACCAATTCAAGAGCCGCAAACCACTCCAGTGCCTAGCACAGACGATGAGGAAGAGGAATAAGCGAACTAAAGTTATATCGGTTACCGAACCTCCGGGTCTGCCGTACATTGTTGTGGCAGACCCGAAGCGTTGGGACAGTAATAGCGTCCTCCGTCCCAAGAGAAATAATCCCGGTATTGTTTAAATGGCGATAAGAGTGGATTCCCTTGCAGGATATGGAGCTGCCCCTCGATAACCTGAAAAAGGATGGATGATTGTACGGTCATCTCCGGATAAGGACGGGAGTGATAACCGTCGTCTTCTCTTTCGAGTTCAAAATCATACTGAATAGGATGCTTTTCCCCTTGAGGAAACACGTACATGATGGCATGGACAAGGGGGGGCAACAGGTCCGTGCATTTTTGACGCAAGTTTTTAGAAATCGGGCTTTTTTCACAGAGACAGCCCAGGGGTACTTCTATGTTGCGCAACAAAGGGACAGGCTTTTTGGTAATCGCGTCGGGAGGGAAGGTGAGCCGTAACTCTCCCCATGCCATACATCCCACGTCAGGGCAGTGAAAAAGGTAAAAAAAGTCGTCAAAGGATAACTCCTGCTTGAGCCGAATCTCACCCTCCGCGGTGATTACCAGGGCAAAACGGGCCTGTTGAAGGATCGATTTAACCGATACGTTCACATATCGAGAGAGATAGGAGACGCTACGCAGCCGGTGCGGCGGCGGGATGATCGGGTTAAAGAGAGGGTTTCCTGTAGGATTGATAGTCTGCTGAAGCAACTGACGAAAAATGAAGAAGTTTCCGGCGATGATTACCACCAAGGCGAGTTGAACCCAAAAAGCGGCACTGATCGGTTGCTGCAGGGCCATGTAAAGAACGAAGACCCAAATCAGGCCGATCAACAAAAGGGTAAAATCCAGGTAAAACAAGATGGTCCGGCCCGGACGATCGGGAAAGAGGTAATGGGTTTGGTATTTACGCACCAGGTTGACCATGGGGCCGGCTAAGTTGCGGTTTTCCTGGTAAGGGAGCTCCAAAAACTCTTCCAAGATATCCTGCAGCCTTTCCATGCGCCGCTGGACGACGAGAGAGACGAAGATTCCCGTCGATCCAAGCAAGGTAAGCAAGCCGCCGGTGACAGACCAGAGCAAGGCTAAAAAGAGTTCGGGGGAGAACATGCGTTGACCTCCGGGCTTTTTCTTATTAAGCCCGGAGGGGCGTGGTAAAATACTAAGAAAGTTGCTTGCGTTTAACGGACAAACCAAGTGCGTTAGAGAGGACGAGTATACGTGAAAGTTGGAGATATCGGTAATTACCATATTGAACGGGTAACCCTTCAAGGGGAGGGTGTGGCTCGTCCAGAAGGAAAAGTCATGTTTATTCCTGCGTGCCTTCCAGGAGAAGATGTGCAGGCCAAAGCCACACAGGTAAAAAAGAATTATTCCCGAGGGGAATTGAAGACGGTGGTTACACCAGCAAAAGGGCGAGTACAGGCACCCTGCCCGGTTTTTGGCGCCTGTGGTGGATGCCAATTGCAGATGATGGATTACCCGCTTCAGTTGTCTGTCAAAGAAGAAGGGGTAAAAGACGGACTGCACCGGCTTGGACGCATTAAAGATGCTCCAGTAGGTCCTGTAGTAGGGACAGACCACCCCTGGCGGTACCGGAACCGGGTCCAAATGCACTTGCAACGTCGAAACGATGGATCGCTGGGAATGGGTTATTTCCGCTATAATTCCCGAGAACTGATCGAGCATGACGATTGCCCGCTTTTGCCGGAATCTTTTCCACCGGTTTTAAAGGCTGTGCGTTCCTCGATTCAGGATATTAACCGAGAAGGAGAACTGCCCTTGCGCCATCTCGTCCTGAAGAGTGCAGATCCCTCGGGGGAAATGATGATCATCTTCGTATTGTCGGAATGGCGGTCCCCGTACCGTTCTAAGATGAAGTCTCTCGCTAGCCAGTTGATGGATAGCGAGAAAAAGCTTGTCTCAGTGTATGTCAATATCAATCCGAAAGAAGAAGGGGAAGTCCTGGGCAGGGAATACCCTTTGTATTTCGGGAAAAATCGACTCGAAGAGAAGATGGCAGGAGGCTTAAGACTCCAAATAGGTCCAGCGAGTTTCTTGCAAGTTAATCCGCGCCAAACGGAGGAATTGTACCGGTTGACGGCTGAAGCTTGTTCTCTAACGGGGCAGGAGACTGTTATCGACGCTTATTGCGGTGTCGGTTCGATCAGTTTGTACTTGGCCAAACAGTGCAAAAAAGTGGTCGGGATTGAGGAAGTAGAAATGGCGGTAGAAGATGCAAATCAAAATGCTGCCTTAAACGGGATCGAGAATGCTGAATTTGTTGCCGGTAAGGTCGAAGATGTTTTGCCGGCCTATTTGAAAGAGGGTAACCCTGTCGATGTGGTTGTACTGGATCCTCCGCGGAAAGGCTGCCATGAGCGGGTTTTGGAAGTGATTGCTGACGCTCAACCTAGCCGAATCGTATATGTGAGCTGTGATCCCGCTTCATTGGCTCGTGACGCATCACGCCTTGTAGAGCGAGGGTGGCAAATTGAACAGGCTATCCCTGTTGACATGTTCCCGCAGACGGGCCATGTGGAAACGGTCTGCCTTTTTTCCAAGTAAATCAAGGATTTTAAGGCACTTTAACGCTAGAAATACCTGTTTTGCCTATGATTTTTCAACGATTTTTTTTCACGTGGGCAATTTCTCGGCAGCATTTTACGTATTATTAACTATGTGGCGATCGATCATATCTAAAATATTACTATCGGTAACCGTATCGAATTTTCTAGCAAATAGTTGCGGCAATTTCACTATTTTAGAGAAGTCTTCTTTTGTCAGAATATAAGGATGACCCATAAATGGTTTTCCTTCGTCACTGAAATGAGCGTAAGTCATGCAATTCTGCTCAACCATATCTTTTGGATTTAAATCCACTAAATTAGAAAGTGGTGATGCCATAGTCATGATTTGAAAAAAAGTTTCTTCAGGAGTATTAGTTATCTTGAGTTTATTAATTTTATGTCCATTGGTCTTTATTTCATGAAGAATAAACTCAATCACTTTGTCGGGCAAAATCCACCAAGCTGAACCGCCATACAATTTATAATCGTACAAAAAATTTCTATATACCCACCCTAATAGCGAACCATAAATAATCAGCGGCAACTTAATGATTTTCCGCAAAATACCACGATTAAGTTTGGAATCAACGTATTTTGAGATTTCACGGATACCAATAACATTAAATTTATAATACAGCCAGTTATGCTTGTCATAAGGGGTGCAATCAATTAGAGGTTTTGGGTAAGTTTTGCCTAAAAACTCCGTGATATACTCCACACTCTTTATTGGGTAGTCTTGTCCGCTTAACAACAAGTAATAACTGTAATGGATATTTTTATTTAATTCAATCTGCTTGGCAAGTTCGATAAGTGATAATGAAATTTCAACTAAAGACCAAGTATCTAATACCCCGCTAATCCGCTTCTTTACAATGAATACATTATCAGAACAATTTAAGAGATTGCAAAACTCCGAATCAGTAACATCCATTTTACTATCCAAGTGAACAAGGAAATGAAAATCAGACTTGGATAGCGAGCGAATCAACCTAATTACTTGATTAAGGTTTTTGTGTGCCATAATCAACACAGCCTGTTTCATTTAATTACCTCCATATCCAATAATTAAATGTATTTAGATATTGTATGAAAAAAACCTCTTCTAAAGAAATTATTTTCAACTGACGGATCCGCGAGCATTTGAAGAAGCATCGCCGAAAGGACAAAAAGCCGCAAGATTTATTTTCTTGACGGCTTTTTGCTGGCTTATTTTTAGTTTTGTGAGGGCCAGAGCTCCGCCGTTGGCGTTCCTTCCGATCAAGATAGGCTTTCGTCTCTGAAGGTACTGCTAACGTAGCGTACCTGAATAACTACAACATCATCCCTCAATACTACCCATGAAAGGAGTGATAGGCATGACCGACACGAACCAGGGCGCCAATAACGTACAGTCTGCCGCAAAATATGCGAAAACGACCTCCGATATGGCGAACAAAGCACAAAGTGCCGTAAATACTGCGACACAAGCGGCCAACCCAAATAACAAAACCGGAATGTAGTACCGAAAACATTAACAAAAGAGAAACGGCATTTGTCGTTTCTCTTTTGTTAATGAACAGTACAAAGAGAAATACATCCAGATGGCAAATGCGGAAATAGAATAAGAAAGTGCGAAGAATAAATCGGAAAAAATCTAGTCTACATACAACAGAAAAAATCTCTACATCGAAAATATTTACTTAACCATTGAAAACAGAAGTTTCTATCTATTTATGTACCTTTAGTTACAAAACTATGGTAAAATATAGCCAAGCAGGGATTAGTTCTATAGGGAGGGAACCTGAATGATCAAAAAAGTCCTCTTGGCTACCGATGGATCTGACCATGCCCTAAAAGCTGCCCGCTATGCTTGTCATCTTATGAAGTTAGATCCGGAAATCGAAACGACGGTCTTGTATGTCTATGATTTATCTCATCAATACCTGCTCGGTGCCGACGGCGCTGTATTCTTTGACATCGATGCGGCCCGGGAAAAGATGGACGAAGTCGGTAAAGCAGTCTTGGATAAAACCATGGAAATCTTCTCCGAACAGGGCCTTGTCTGTCAACTGGAAGCGACCTTTGGTCACCCTGCCTTTGTCGTTGTGGACACGGCGGAAGAACGGGGTGTGGACTTAATTATTATGGGTTCTCGGGGTATGGGAGAATTCCGCAGTTTTCTAGCGGGCAGTGTCAGTGACCGCGTCTTCCACCTAGCCAAGTGTCCTGTGATGATCATTAAAGACGAAAAAGACTGACGGTTATACTTCAAGGTTAAAACGCAAATTTCGAGCAAGGCGGGCGATTTCACGTCCGCCTTCTCCTTTATCTCGGCAGGTATTTTCCAAACGCCGCAGAAAGTGCTGCAGCGGCGCCGTTTGCAAGCCGCTACGCGCCGCCTGACGCCCCATGGTTGCCGTTTCCACAATTAACACCTGCAGCGATTCCCATTGGTTCTGTCCGGCCAAGGTGATGCCAACTGATTCCAGACAGGCGCTCAGGTAGGTCCAAAGGCTTTCGGAGAAGGGGAAACTAGGGGAATGGCCGTACTCAAAGACCCACTGGATCATTTCCATATAGCGCCGGGTAACGTCACCGCGATCGATTCGATTGTTCGCATTGGAGGTATCTGTAACGCTCCTCAAATAATGCTTCAGCAGTTCGTTGATCCCGAAGCGCACCCGGAGCCAACGATGTTCAGCCATCGCTTGCAGCAGATGCTCAAAGGCGGTCAACTCCCCGGAAATAGGCGGACGATCTTGCTCCAAAGCGGAGAGTTGGTCCAATGAGGGAGGGCCTTCATTCAAATCGATGTAAGTGGAAAGCGAGGGGGCTGGCAGCAGTTTTTGTTGAAAACGCTGCACCCAAATAGAGAGTTCTTCATCTACCGTAGAATTGCGCGAATGGTCATGCTCGTTCATATCGATAGTATTGGCTATTTCGAAAAGACCATTTCAAAAAATACGAAGACGGGTTACGTTTTGTTTGGGTAACAGGGAGAAAGTTGATGATCGGCAGTGAAAAAAGGACGGTAGGACCACAGGCCGACAGCCATACTGGCAATGGCTGTAGCTGCTGTCAAGACGAGTTGGATAAGAAGCTGATACTTCACTGCTTCAACCGGGTTGGCCCCAGCGATGATTTGACCGGTCATCATGCCGGGGAGCTGTACGAGCCCTACCGTCTTCATCCCATCGATAGTCGGGCTCATCCCGGCTTTGACTGCTGCTTTGATGGCTCTGGCTGCGGCCTGGCGGGATGTGGCACCCAAAGTAAGGGCTGTGAGAACCAGTGGCTTTTGATTCAGCAATTCCGCTTGCAGTCGGCTCACGGTGAGTCCGGCTGCGATCATGGAATTGCCGATGATCATGCCGCTGAAGGGGATGATGAAGCGCGGTTCCGCAGGCACGATACCTAAGCCGAGCAGCATTCCTAAGGTGAGCACTTCCGATAGGATTAAAGCTCCGGCGATATAGAGAATCGACTGGGATCGAGGGAGTGCTGTGGCGCGTTTGGAAGCGTTTTGTACGGCCACAACGACCATAACCGTTAAGATAGACAGAAGACCTGGCAGCGATCGAAGGTCAAAGACATACTGCAGGACATAACCGATGATAAATAGCTGAATGATGGCCCGCACCGTACCAACCAGCATGTCCTTTTCCAAAGCGAGTTGTTCCCGGTAGGAGAGGAACAGGGCGATGCCGATAAAGCTGAGACTGAAAGATAGGGTCGACAAGCTCATGGTCCATCCCCCTTAATCTCCAAAAAGGTTCGCACCACCTCAGGGGCTTCTTTGGAAAAGAAGACTTCTGTCGGCAGGCAAGCCGAGACTCGGCCTTCCGTTAAGAGAAGGACTCGGTGACTGATGCGCCGGGCTTGTTCAGGATCGTGGGTGACCCAGAGGACTGCTAGATTCTCTCGCTCTACTACGGTGAGAACGATTTCTTTGAGCTCTCTTGCCCCATGGATGTCCAAGGCCGATGTAGGTTCGTCCAAAAGAAGCACATCCGGTTTTACGGCTAAGGAGCGGGCGAAGGATAAACGCTGCTGTTGCCCGCCAGATAAGGTATCGGCCGGCTGGGATAAAAGGGAACGGTCGAGGCGAACCCTCTCCAGCCAAAGAGGCGGGTCGATGGAGATCCCCCAGAGTCGTGCCCCGTAGCTCAAATTCTCTTCCACCGTTCCCGGGAAAAAGGCGGGCCGCTGCGCCACATAGGCGACCCGTCGACGCAGTTCCGTGACTGGGTATTTTTCTACTGGTTGTCCACGAAAACGAATCTCCCCTTCCGAGAGGCTGTGAAGACGGTTTAGTGCTGTTAACAAGGTGCTTTTTCCCGAGCCGGAAGGTCCTAGGAGGCAGAGGATCTCTCCGGGGGAGACCTTACCGCTTACGCGATGCAGCAGGTGTCGTTCCACCTGCGACTCTCTAGTCTGTACCATGATGGTCAAAGAGATATTCTGCCACTCAAGTACGGATGCAACGGTCTTATCGATGTTTACCACCACCTGACAGTGAGATTATAACGGTTTCCTTTAAAAACATAAAAGGTACCGGTGAAACCGGTACCCGAAGATAATTCAATTAATAAGAGCGGTGGTTTTGGAAGCAGTCACGGCAATAAACCGGACGTGCGCCGGAAGGCTTGAAAGGCACCGTCGTGGTAACGCCGCAGTCAGAGCAGACGACTTCATACATTTCCCGTTGAGGGCGGCTTTCCCCGCTTTGTTCGCCCATACGGCGTTTCCGGGCAGCCCGGCAGTCAGGGCAGCGGCTCGGGTCGTTTTGAAAGCCCTTTTCAGCATAAAAGGCCTGTTCCCGAGCGGAGAACACAAACTCTACGCCACATTCTTTGCAGACAAGGGTACGATCTTCGAACACCAAGTATCCCGTCCTTTCCTCGGACAAAATGAATTCCCCGGTCCGGGTCATAACCTCATTCCCCAAAACCAACCATTTCCCCGGACAAGATCCGAAAGAAGAACGGCTTGAACTTTTTGTGGAAGGCAGACGCAACGAACCCATGGTTGGTTTTATTATACGTACTCAAGTAAAAAAAGGCAAAAAGTTTTTTACGCTTTTGGAAGACCTCCGGGGCATGCTATTCTATTGGCATATTGGGAGTTTCGATGTTTCAGGAGTGATGTGCATCTTGAGAAAGCTCATGTACTGGAGCCTGTTGCTCCTCTGGATGGGGATCATGTTCTGGCTGTCGTCGATTCCAAACCTCCGGGTCCTTCCGGTGCTTTATCTTATTGTCGCTTGGCTTGACATCCCTTGGCCGGTGTTAAAAACCAGCGGTTTTGCTCTCGAGTTTATTCTTCGCAAGACAGCCCACGTGACTGAATACGCCATACTCACCGGGCTGTGGCTGCAAGCAGCCAAGTCGACTTGGTTATGGTCTCGGCGTAGGCATCTCTGGACGGCTTTTTTCTTTTCCTTGGCTTTCGCCGTAACTGATGAAATTCACCAGGAGCTAACCGGTTTTCGAGACGGTCGGCTTATGGATGTCGGTATCGACAGTTTGGGAATTGTCATCGCGCTGATCATTGGGTTTGTTCTATTCAAATCGCTAAAGGACGGTGCTCACGATAAGCAGCAAAATTCATGACTCCATTTTGAACTCTACAAGTCACTCAAAACTACACCATGACGATAAGATTTATGCGGTACCTGAAAAAGACTGGGTGCTGAAGCTGCTTTCCTGGTATGACGTAAACAAACGTGATTTACCTTGGCGGAGGTCGAAAAACCCCTACGCCATTTGGGTCTCCGAGGTTATGCTCCAACAGACCCGAGTCGAAACGGTCATCCCCTATTTCGAAAGATTTATGAGCCTATTTCCCGACCTGCAGACGCTCGCCACTGCACCGGAAGAGCCGGTATTGAAAGCGTGGGAGGGATTGGGCTATTACTCACGGGTTCGAAACCTGCAAGAGGCGGCCCGGCAGGTGATGGAGCGCTTCGACGGGCAAGTGCCTCCTGATCCAAAAGCCTTTCGGAGTTTAAAAGGAGTAGGGGCATACATATGTGGGGCCGTCTTGTCTATCGTCTTTCAGATCCGGGAACCGGCTGTCGACGGGAATGTCTGTCGCGTCTTCGCCCGTTTTTTCGGCTGGGATGACCCCGTTGGCAGTACGATGCTCTTAAAAAAGGCATGGCAGGCTTCGATGGAACAGTTGGCTTGGCTGCCTGATGAACGGGTCCCCGATTGGACCCAAGGGTTGATGGAACTAGGCGCTCTGGTCTGCATACCTCGAAGCGCACGCTGTGGAGAATGCCCTTTAGCAGATGGTTGTACTGCCCGCGCCCAGGGAAAAGTAGAAATACTTCCGGTACGCAAACCCCGCAAGGAGAATCAAGAGATCTATCGAAAAGCGTTGCTCTTGACTGATGAAAGTGGCCGGGTTCTTTTGACGCAGCGTCCTGATAAGGGATTGCTCGCGAATATGTGGGAGCTGCCGTCCTTTGAACAGGGCTTTTACGACTTAGAGCACGTAAAATATGAACCGGAACGGAGCGAACAGTTTCGTCATGTTTTCAGCCATTTGACATGGGTCGTCGACGTTATGCCCGCCCGGATCGATGGGGAGAAAATAAACCCATTAGAAGGCAGCGGTCGTGTGGCTGAAGAATCTTGCCAATACGGCAGTGACAGCGGGCAAAGGTCATGGTGTGACAAAGAAGCGTTGTCCCGGTTGCCCATGAACAATTTGACCCTGAAAATATTAAAAAAGTACGGAGTGCTCTAGGGGAGCACTCCGTAAGGTGTCGAAAAGAGGGATGGCGATTGTCCAAGCGCTTGAAGTTAATCTATAACCCTGAAGCTGGGGCCGGTGCCTTTAAGCGATCGCTTGACGAGGCTATTGCCATTTTACAGTCTGGTCAATGGCAAGTCCTCACATATCGGACGGAAGGTATCCCTGGCGAGACATCGAAGGAAGCCGAAAAGGCCTTGCAAGATGGTTGCTCAGCCGTAGTGGCTGTCGGTGGCGATGGAACTTTGCATCAGGTGATGAACGGACTCATGCGCTTGGCCGATCGCGGCGAGACACCGCCTGCATTAGGGATCATCCCAGCGGGGACGGCCAATGATTTGGCGACAACCCTGCGCATCCCTAGAAACTTGGAGGCCTGTTGTCAGATTATCGTTGACGGAAATACCCGATGGATCGATGTCGGTCAAATAGGTGATCGCCATTTCCTCAATGTGGCCAGCGGCGGTCTAATGACAGATGTGTCCCACAAGGTGAACCAGTCCCTGAAAAACAACATCGGGAAATTGGCCTATTACCTAAAAGCATTGGAACAGCTTCCGGAGTTCCGGCCTTTTTCGATGACGATAGAGACCACTTCCGGCGAGACTGTCTACTCGGGAGAAACCTTACTGTACCTGATTCTAAACGGGGCGGGCGCCGGTAGTTTTCCCGTTCTTTCACCTCATGCTAAGCTCGATGACGGGCTCCTCGATCTGCTCGTTTTTCGCTCTTGCCGGATTCATGATTTCATCAGTCTTTTTGTTCGCGTGCTCCAAGGGGAGCACTTGAACTCCCCTCTGGTGACCTATCATCAGGCGCCGGCCTATATCATTCGTGGTCCTGAGTCGCTAGAGACCGACATGGATGGGGAAGTGGGACCGCCGCTTCCCTGGAAAGTCCAAGTTCGTCCTTCCGCCTTATCTCTCTTCGTACCTGCGGTAAGTGCTCATTCTTCAACGTGATAACAAGCTCTCAACCCTAACCCAAAAAAGAGCAGAGCGTAAATAGTCAGTGCGATAAAACTGTCCAAGGGGAATGTCTGGGTTAAGGAGAGGGTCCTCAGGCCATTCGTTGTGTGGGTGAGAGGCAGGATATATAGGAACAGGGACAGAAACTGGGGAATGTTCTGTAAGGAAAAAAAGGTACCGCAGAGGAAGGACATGGGGCTGATGACAAAGGCGTTGAACTTGTTGATCTCTGAGTGAGACTGAATCGTTAGAGCTGCCCAAAAACCGAACCCTGAAAAGACGAGGCAGTTTAGAAAGAGCAGGAGTAAAAAGAGCCCGCCTACATGGAGATGAACGCCGAAGACCATCGTCAAGGCAAGCATGACTAGACCGGAAAACATACCGCGGAAGGCTCCCGCGAGAATTCGCCCGATGGTCAGAGAGATCATCGGAATCGGGGCCGTTAAATATTCCTCGAAAGTCTTGTCATAAAGTCTCGATATGTTTAACGGAGTCGCCACGGCGTTAAAGGAGGCTGTCATCGTAGACAAGGCGACGATACCGGGAATGACGAATTCCAGGTAAGAGACGCCTTCAAACCGAATCCCCCTGCCTAAACCGAAGCCAAAGGCAAAAAGATAGAGAATTGGCGTCACCATCGTAGAAGCGGTGTTCTTCCAAAAGCGTCGGGAAAAGACGAGATATTCCTGCCAGAGAATTGTGCTGATACCTGCCCAGAGTGGTGAGGCAGATGGGTGCGCCGTTGTTTTTTGATCTATCAATGAAATCACCTGCGAAGATTTTCGCCGCCGTTAGGGCGGTTTTTGTTTTTTAAACAGGGGAATCAGGGGCAGTAATCACTCGATAAAGGGCGTCTACTCGTAGCGGGTCATATTTAGTACTCAGCGAGCAAAGAGCGCTTGAAAGGAATCTCAGGAGCGGAGCGTGTTAAAACGTTTCTAGAAACATCAGGTTAAAAGTCTTTCGCTCGGTGGTTAATCGTCTTGGAATCCGATTTCAACGGTCCCTCTTCCATGGAAAGGGAATCACCGGAGGTCAGATGGATAAAGACGTCTTCCAAATTGGAAGCCCGCAGGGAGACGGAACTACCTTTGCCGGACTGCTGAAGTTCCTGGATGAACTGGGTACCCGCTTCTCGAGTGGGAAAGAAGTGACTTCGACGCAATCCGCCATCGTCCGTTTCCACGACGAAAGGGCCGACCTTGGTTTTTAACTCATCCGGTGTGCCTAACTCTACCAGTTTTCCTTTATTCATCAGTGCGACTCGGTTACATAAGGCTTCAGCTTCTTCGAGGTAGTGGGTAGTCAGCAAAATCGTCTGCCCGCCCGTGTTCAATTTGCGAACCAAGTCCCACATACGCCGCCGGGTCATCGGGTCGAGGCCGATCGTCGGCTCATCGAGCAGGAGAATTTGCGGTCGATGCAGGAGCGCCCGGGCGATGAGGATGCGCCGCTTCATGCCGCCGGAAAACTTGCGCACCGGTTCATTGGCCCGGTCGTCCATTTCCACAAATTCCAGCAGTTCTGTGATGCGAGATTGTCGTTCCTCCGGGCGAAGGCCGAAAAGCCGGCCATGCATATCCAGGTTCTCTCGCGCCGTCAATTCTCCATCTAAGTTGATGTGCTGGGGAACGAGGCCGATCTTTGATTTTAATGCCATCGCGTTACGGGTCATATCCTGCTCTCCGATAATAATGCGTCCGGAAGTGGCCCGGGCCAAGGTCATGAGCATGCGGATCGTGGTCGTCTTGCCGGCGCCATTGGGGCCGAGGAGACCAAAAAACTCTCCCGGGTGAATATGGAAGGAAAGGTTATCGACGACGGTACGGTTATCAAAGCGCTTGGTCAGTGATTCAAGGACGATCATGCTTCGAAACTCCTCAAATAAGAAAGTAAGAAGAGAATTCCACTATTGTTACTGATTTTATCATAGAATCATTCTCCGTAAAGGGACAGAAAAAAGAAATAATCCTATTGACACTGAGAATTAAAATCAATTAGAATAAAGCCACAACGCAAAAGAGATTCATTTTCAACGGAGTCTTTTGCCGAACCAACTCACAACATTTCTAATAAAATTGCGTAGACAGAGGGAGGGAGCAGCATGACAACATGTCACGGCGCTCCAATCAAATTGGACATCGGCAAAGGGGAACAGAAGCTGGTACTCGCCGGTAATCCTAACGTAGGGAAGTCGGTCTTCTTTAACCACCTAACGGGGATGTATGTAGACGTTTCGAATTACCCCGGCACGACGTTAGACATATCTCATGGCCGCTATAAAGATTGGGTGGTCATGGACACACCTGGGATTTACGGACTTTCTTCCTTTAACGACGAAGAACGTATTGCCCGAGACGTAATCCTACAAGCCGACAAAGTGTTGAATATCGTCAACGCGCTCCACTTGGAGCGGGACTTATTCTTGACACGGCAGATTATCGACACTGGCGTACCAGTGGTAGTGGCTGTAAACATGGTTGACGAAGCGAAACGCCGGGGGATTCAAATCAACTTTGACCGTCTTCAAGAGGAACTGGGCGTACCGGTCATTCCTTCGGTGGCGGTCAAGGGAAAAGGCTTAAAAGAAGTGGAAGCTGCGTTGCCTCAAGCTTGCACAGGCCGAGTCAATCAGGAACTGGCAGCGGAGATCGACACAGTTTCTCAGACCACAGCCAACCGGGGTGAGGCGCTGCTGGCGTTGGAAGGAGACGAAGGGATCCGGACTGCTTATGGGATCTCCCAGAAAGACAAACGGGAAGAGATATACTTAAATCGACGGGAATGTGTCAACGAAATCTTTCAATCTGTCGTCACGGAAACGACCCAAGGAGCCAACTTCTCGACGAAGCTGGGCTATTGGATGGTTCGCCCCATCACCGGCATTCCCATCTTGGCGGCAGTGCTGTACTTCATGTACCAATTGATCGGGGTGTGGGTCGCTGGCGACGTCGTCGGATTTACAGAAGAGACCATCTTCCAGGGATACTATGAACCCTTCGTCCGAGGGATTCTGACCGGTTTCATCTCACCTGACTCCATCTTCGGGCAAATCCTCTACGGAGAATTTGGACTGGTCACGATGACAGTGACCTACGTGTTGGGCCTGTTGCTGCCTCTGGTAGTCGCTTTTTATTTCTTCCTATCTACACTGGAAGACTCGGGGTATCTGCCTCGGGTGGCCGCACTGACCGATCGGGTGCTCAACTACATCGGATTAAACGGAAGAGCCATCATCCCGCTGATCCTCGGTTTTGGCTGCGTCACTTTAGCGACGATCACGACACGGCTGCTCGCCTCAGAACGGGAAAAACGCATCGCCATCTTCCTCCTCGGTTTGACCATCCCCTGTTCGGCTCAGTTGGGTGTCATTACTGGTATATTAGCTTCGATTGAACCTGGTTTTGTGCTCATGTATGTGCTTATCATCTTGTCCATTCTCATCGCTGTAGGCATGATCATGGATCGAGTGATTCCCGGGCGGTCTTCCGATCTGTTGATTGAGCTGCCGCCGATTCGCTTACCCCGTCTTGCGAACGTGTTGAAAAAAACCGGCATTAAATCCTTTGCCTTTGTTAAAGAAGCGTTCCCCCTGTTTGCACTAGGTTCACTTCTTATCAGCGTTCTTCAGGTCTCAGGAGCTCTAAATGCGCTGCAAGACGCCCTTGCACCTCTGACGGTAGGCTGGTTGGGCCTTCCGAAGGAGTCAGCTAACGTCTTCATTATGGGCCTGGTTCGGCGCGACTTCGGCGCCGCTGGTTTGGCCGACATGACCTTGGCTCCTTATCAAGCTGTCGTCGCGCTAGCCACCATCACCCTCTTTGTGCCTTGTGTCGCATCGGTCTTAGTCATCTTTAAAGAACGATCCAAAAAAGAAGCTTTGGTCATGTGGTTGTCTACCTGGGTGATTGCCTTCTTGGTGGGCGGTGTGGTAGCTCAGCTTTACGCTCACTTCGAGCAAATCTATCTGACTGTGGCTGCTTTTGCGGGTCTCATGGCTTTATTGGTAGGTGCATCGATGCTCTTTTCCCGTCGTAAAACCGATGTGTCTGCCCAATCGGCCTCCTGCTGTCACTCCGAACAATAATCATGGTTACACGGTAAGGGGGTCCTTGCTTTGGGTTGGTTCAATAAAAAAGAAAAATCTCCGGAACATTGCGGTGTTCCCGGAATTCATTTCGATGAGTGTCCTGGCTGCGGTTTAGATGTAAAAGCCTGGTTCAGTGGTAAAGGGGGAGAGGCGATCCCTGATCGCTGTCCTCGATGCAATGCCTTGCTGCGGCCCCCCATGGGCTGCGGCGGATGTGGCAACTGCGGCAATTGTTCAAAATAGATTACACCAATTGCGTCTTTGGGGAGGGGTAACCATGACATTAGCAAACTCGGTAAAAGGGCAAACCGTCTGCATCGCAGGCATTAAACATCCCATGGTCCGTGCTCAGGCGATCCGCTTTGGCATCTCGGAAGGCGAGACCGTCATGATCCAGGAGATCATCCCGGCAGGCCCTGTCATCGTACGGAAAAAACACCAGGAGTTGGCCATCGGACGGAAGATGGCCGAAGACATCCAAATAACCCTCGTCAACTAAAAGGATAATAAGAGGTTGATCCGATAAAAAAGGATCGGCCTCTTCGTTATTTTCAGAAGGAAACAAGCGAACTTATCGGGAAATAAATCGGAAGATTTGAAAAAGGCGGAAAAGTAGGTTGGCTAAAGATGTAGAGGGGTAGAACTAAGAAGCCAGCACTTTCGTGCTGGCTTCTTACCCCTGTATTCGCCCCTAATGTAACGATAACAATACATTTGTCAGTTAAGCTTCATCTCGACAGATAACTTTTTCAGACGCCAAAGCGTATCTAAAAAAATCCGAATAGGGCCCTTTACAGCCAGGTTTTTCGACAGGTAAATGGTGATCCCGTCCTGTCGATGTTCAAGATATTTAGTGGTGGCACCGCGAGGAATACCGATGTCGACGATCGGAACCACTTTGGCCACCGTTTTGGTCAGATTAGGACCGGCTACGCCGATGTGAACAATGGCGCCACGCTCCACGATATACTCTTTCGCATCGGGATCAATAGAGAAGAGTAGGTCGATTTGTTCAGTGATCATCATAAACCTCCTGGAATTAGGAGTAATTACATAAAGATTGTACCAGTAAGAGGATACGGGTTCAAGCATAAAAACGCCATCGGTGGGAGAAAGATGTAACAAGCTCACATTTAAAATCTTCATCGACAAGAATTTTTCCAATGATATAATAAGAATTGTTAAAGAGAGCCAAGATAATTACATTGTCCGAAAGGAGACGACCAATGGAAGCTTATCTGGTGATGGCCTTCATAGCTGCAGGGATCGGTTATTTTATCTTCAAGGGAAGAATTTCCGAGAAAATTCTCGATTCTCCAGGACCGGGTGGTACTCGGATTCCCGAGGAACTCGTCAACGGAGAATTTGGCGAAGATCCTTTAACTGCATTGATGCTGATGAATTTATTGAAGGCTGGTTATATCGACCGGTTTAAGGTTCAAAACTATCGCCAATTCTCTGCAGAAGAGTTGACCCTTCAAATGGTTAACGATGGAATCATGACGCAAGAACAAGCAGACCTTTTTGCGGCACAACAACGGGAAATCATGGTGCGACTGTCGACTTGCCAAAGCGTAGGCTAATCAGTACACTTATAAGCAGGAATACATAGAAAACCGGGTAGGCCCGGTTTTCTCTATTTTTTGCGTGTTAGGGGTGAACCGGGGGAGTGTTTTCCGGTAAAAAACTCACCTACTTGAAACTGTTGATTACAGCCGGCCGATACCAGGCTGCCATCAACACCTTACTGCCGGAAGAAGATCCGGAAGAGGGGAAACTGGTCTTAGCCCTATGTTCACTGTCCGGCGACTATCAAACCTTTTATGATGTAGCAGAACGGTGGGACAAGTTTTTCGAAGAAAACCATGATCCGCTATGGTTTTTGCTTCGCTGTCATGGCGACATCGGTTATAAGGGTCTTCACCCCCGGTCGATGCCAATCTTCCTAGCTGCGGCCGCGGCCATACCGGAAGATCCTTTCGCCCTCTGGGCCGCTGCTGTGGCCTGTTCAGACCGGAACCGGTTGGACAAGGAAGCCATGGACTTTTATGAAAGAGCCTTACGGATCGATGAAATGAGCCTGGCCCAATACGATCCGTTGCCCCTCTTGGAACAAGACCCTGTCCTCGCGTCATTTCCGAAAATCTGCAGCTTATTGAGGCAGGTTTTAGGGAGAGACCTCTGGGAGGCTGACCGTTTCCCTCCTCAGCAAGAATTGTACCGTACCTGGGGGGAGCGGCTTGTTACTGGGCGCCTGCGCAAGGACGAACCCGATCTCGAAGATGTACGATGGCTGAAAGACTATTTGGAAGATACATTAGCGAGGCACGGAGCTGTCACTGACGAAGTCGTCCGTATTTACCGCTACCTCTCTAATTGGCTGTTGAAATATCAGCGAACCGATTCCGGTGCTCTAGCTTTTCTTGAAGAGTCTACCCGGTATCTGGTTCTTCGCGATAAGATTCGTGCGGAAGAGCATCTCGGGAAAACCTATTTTAACCGGCAGATCTGGCATAAAGCTGTATATTGGCTGCAGCGTGTAACATTGCGTCAAAAGGGTCACTTGGAATCACAGCTTTTTTATGCACGAGCTTTGTCGGCATGGCAACATGAACAGTCCTCCAACTTAGAGTACCGTAAGGTCCGTCATGACGCCCGGGCTGCATGGAACAAAGTGCTCCAACTGGATCCGTTCCAAGGAGAAGCGTTGTTGGAGTTAGGCGAGATGGCTGAGGAAGACGGTCGGTTCAAAGAAGCCAGGGAATTTTATCGTCAAGTCTTAGCTGCCGTAGACAGTATGAACGAAAAGGATGATAGGGCCCGAAGCTTGCAGGGGCGGGCTATGGTTCGATGGGGATTGTTATGTTTCCGCGGCGGAGAAATGGATCAAGCGGGCCAATTGCTGACGAAGGCGGCCGCTAAACTCGTACCGGATAATGATGAAAACCGGATCCATCTTGCAAGGGCTTTGTTTTATTTAGGTGAACTTTCCCGTCGCCAGGAAGACCTCTTTCAAGCCGATCAACTACAGCGGCAGGCCTTGACCTGGGACCCGGCCGTCGGAGGACATTTGCGAGGGGAATGGGAGCAGTTGCTGAAACTCGGCCAAGGGGGATTCGCCGAAGTCTGGCAGGTTCGCCATCGAAACACTGGTCAGATGGGTGCTATGAAAGTCCTCAAACCCAACTGCCTTAACTCCGAAAAGGGACGGAAACGGTTTAAAAACGAAGCTGCCTTGACGATGGCCTTCGGCGGCGCTCACAACCTCATTCAGGGGTACCCTGAAAGTGTCGATTTTAGCCGGTTCACCTTTGTGATGGAACTGCTTGACGGTTCCTTAAAAGACCGCATCTATCAATATGATCATCAAGGAAATATCGTTCGGCGCTCTCCTCTGCCTGAAGCAGAAGTCCGCCGGGTTTTGAGCGCCGTCGGTGAGGCGCTAGTTTACTTGCACGGATTTGGCCGTGAATTTATCCATCGCGACATCAAACCCGATAATATCCTGGTCGATCGGGATTTGGAACGGATACGCCTCGCTGATCTAGGTACGTTGCGTGTGCCGAAACAGCTGCTACACAATAAGGCCACCTTTGAACGCGGGGAGACGAGCCCCAAAGAGGCTAGATGGGCCACTGATTACACTTTGATTGAGACCTTCGGTAATCTAGGAACGCCGACCTATACGGCGCCTGAGGTGCTTAAGAGCCCAAAAGGCTGGGCCAACAGTAGGCTCGATCAACGGGCCGATGTTTTTTCCCTCGGCGTCACCCTTTTTGAAATCGCCACCGGGTATCTACCCTTTACGACCGGTCATGACAGCGAAGAGAACATTCAAGCGCTCATGGATCGAGTCATGGAAGCTACTTTTATCGACCCTGCCGAGTTAGAACTCGATCCGGACCGTCCTGGAGATCTTTCCCGTCTTCGCGATCTTCACGCATCTGGACGGGTGGCTCTTCCACCGAGAGCGCTCAACCGGGACATCTCCGAAAAAATGGAGGCAGCCATATTACGGTGCCTCGAAAAAGATCCCAATCGGCGTTACGCTGCCGTCAGGCATTTGCTCACTGATTTGGAATTGTTCTAAATCCTGCAGCGGTTGGATAAAGATCTCGTTATTTTTGATCTTCAAAACTTTCGAGGTGGCTTTGGTGAAAGCAGAATCGGGCCGCAACACTGAAGACGATAACGGCGATTAAAAAGAGAGCTTGTTCAGAGAAGACAGAGACCATATCACTCCACCCGTCGTACCAGGAAGGGCCATCCACAGGAGATATAGCCGATTGTGCCATATGCTCAGGTGTCATCAATGGCTGCAGTATGCTGAAGGACGCCAAAAGGGCCAGAAAGAGGCAGAGAAACCCTACAGCGCGGTACAAGTTGCGTCGGCTGACAGGCATGCAATTTTCCTCCGTCTTGTTTTTGGTATAAGTATGCAACAAATGCCTGCCAAATATCCTTACGCGAAAGACCGCAAATGGCTTGAGTAAACCTCCCGACATAGGCTGATCGTTAAAAGTAAAAATAGCTTGTTTTTTTACGTTGAATGAACCATCCGATAGCCAGGACGGTACCCGCGAAGAGTATTCCGACCACTTTACCGCCGAGCAGGAACGGGGAGACGAGTAAATTGCCGCTCAGTTCATTCAGCAGGGGGTCTTTGCATAACATCTCGCCAGCTGTCCACCCGAGGATGGTCGAGCCAGCGTAGGGAAGCCATGGCCAAAGGGGCATGAGCGATAAGAGCAGTCGACTGCCATAGACGACGAGAGGAATGCTGACGACCAAACCGAACCAGAGCAAGCCCGGTCTTCCATGAGCTGTACCGGCTAACGCGATGACGTTATCCAGAGACATGACGGCGTCCGCGACGATAATGGTACGAACAGCATGCCAGAGACGGTTTGGTGCTTCCACTTTTTCCTGATGGTCCCCCGGGATGATCAGCTTGACAGCTATCCAGCCGAGAAAAAGTGCACCGAGGGCTTGTAAGAGCGGTACTTTTAATAGGTAAATCGTCATACTGCCCAAGATGAGTCGTAAGGAGACAGCCCCGGCCGTTCCCCAGATGATCCCTTTACGCTGCTGGTTTACCGGAAGGTTCCGGCAGGCAAGGGCAATGAGAATAGCGTTGTCTCCGCTCAAAATTAGATCGATAAAAATGATCGTCGCCACAGCTAACCAAAAAGAAGGAGTCAGCAGGTCCGACGTCTGAATGCCGCTAAATTCATACAAAAAATCCAAAGCTCGAACCTCCTTTGGTTTTTTATATGAACGGGGGAGGGCTGACCATTCAAAGAAAAGGCGATCCCTTTTGAGTATTTTTTCGCAAAAGCAAATAGATAGGCTTGCCGCAGGTATCCAATAGTATTGATTTTTGTAAATATGACTTAAGTCCCAATTTAAACAGGTCTAACGTCTGAGGCGAAAAGTAAAATCATATTTTATACTTAAATTGCCTTCTTTTCAAATATCCATCTGCCTACCCTGGAGTCGTGCTCCAGGGTTCTTTTTTTACCTTCTTGGATCGTTAAAACCTAGTCTCCTGTCCTGTGATGAGGCAGGGTGAAATAAAATCTTGCGCCAGGACCGCCATTGTTTGCAGCCCCGACCTGTCCGCCATGACTTTCTATGATAGCTTTGACGATAGCCAGCCCTAAACCGGTGCCGGGGATTTTTCGGGTACGCGATTTCTCGCCGCGATAAAAACGTTCCCAGACACGGGGAATATCTTCTTCCGCCAAACCGGAACCTGTATCGCTGACGGTAAACCGGAGAAAAGAAGTTGTTTGTTCCACCTCTAAGGTGACTTGACCGTCTTTGGGCGTATGACGCAGCGCATTGTCGACGAGATTGATCAGGGCTTGGGTCAAGCGATCGCCGTTCCCCATGATTACCGGTAAATGCTCGGGTATCTGAACGATCAGTTGAACAGATTTTTCTTCAGCCAGGGTATTCATTTTGCGCAGAACTCGTCGGGTTAACTCCTCGGGATCTAGAGGTTCTATAGCGACGGGCATATATCCGGACTCCAACTGGGCTAATTGGAGCAGGTCCTGAACGAGACGCTGCATCCGTTCCGACTCTTCCAAAATGATCCCCGCCATTTCCCGCCGATCCTCTGGGGTCTTCGGCATATCGTCTCGGAGCGCTTCGGCATATCCTTGGACCAAAAAGAGGGGAGTTCGCAGGTCATGAGAGACGTTCGCCGCCAGATCTTGCATACTTTGCATCCCGCGAGCCAACTGGATGTTTTTCGTTTCCAACTCGGCCAAGCTTTTCGAGAGCTCTGCCGATAAGGTATTCAAGGTCTGACCGAGACGGCCGATTTCGTCGTCCGACTCGACAGGGATTTTTTGTTCGAAATCACCTTGCCGCATTTTTTCAGCCGCGCCGTAGAGGATTGTCAATGGGCGGGCCACTTTTTTGGAAAGCAAATAAGCTGCCAAGGTGGATAAAAGCAGGGCCAGGGCACTAGCCCCAAACACCCAGGAGCGGATATGGCTGACTGTTTCGTCCATCGGTTCCAGGGCAGCAAAGACATAGAGGACCCTCAACACCTGTCCATCTTGGCGGGCCGGTACGGCTACCATGAATGAGGGTATGTTTAGGATGGATATATTCACTTGCCGGGTGATGATTTCACCTTGTTTCAGTTGCATCAATTCAGAAGCCGAAAGATCAACCTTTGCCGTCGATGAAGCATTCCCACTTTCTGCCCACCAGGGGCCTTGTCCTGTTATCGGTCCCATTCGAGGACCGAGACCGTTTCCCCCACGGGGACCCATTCCGTTTCCTGAGGGACCGCGGCCCTTGCGAATGGTGGAGTTCGGATTGGTATCGTCTGCACATTGCGGGTTACCGGATCGACTCAGCACCTCTGTAATATTTCCGTCGCTGTCACCGAAGGCAGCCATGGCCGCCGATGCGCCAGTGAGGGCTAAGGCCAACCGTCTTGCTGTGTCTATATCCTGTTCTACTGCAATCAGACTCGCTTTGTTCACCAGATCGTCTGTCTCGCGCTGCACGTAGAAGTCGCTAAACATGTTAGAGAAAAACCAGCCTACCGGAAGCAAAAGGGCCAGAGAAAAGCCGACGAGGGTCAGCCAGATTTTAAGTACGATGCTCCGGCCGATCATGGCTCTACCTCGAATTTATAACCTAAACCACGGACGGTACTCACATAAGCGGCCACTTGAGGCGAAAGGCGCGATAACTTATCTCGGAGCCGGCGCACATGGGTATCGACGGTCCGGCTGTCGCCGCCGTAGTCATACCCCCAGACTCGATCGAGCAGAAGGTCTCTGGTGAGAACTCGACCGGCATTTTGAACGAGAAAATGCAACAGATCGTATTCTAAGGGGGTGAGGGAGAGGTTGTGGCCTTCTACAACGACTTTTCGACCCTCCGGGTAGAGAAGGAGTCCAGGAAATTGAAGAGCCGCCTCTGAGGGGTGCGAAGAGGCGGTTGTCCCGGTTCCAGATGCGCCTGTTCCCCGTCGGCGAAGCAGGGCCTTTACCCGTAGAACAATTTCCCGGGGACTGAAAGGTTTAACGACATAATCGTCAGCGCCCAGTTCAAAGCCAAGAACCCGATCCGATTCTTCGCCTCGAGCGGTCAACATCAAGATAGGAAGGTCTGATCTTTCCCGGATCTTGCGGCATGTTGTCCAGCCGTCCAGTCCCGGCATCATCAAATCGAGAATGACCAGATCGACTGGTTGCTCCTTCAAGAGTTCCAGAGCGGGTTGACCATCTTCCGCTTCAATAACAACAAGCCCTTCTTGTTCCAAAAATAGACGGAGCATCCGACGGATTTTGCTTTCATCTTCTACGATGAGAATCGTCGCTTCAGAGTTCATAGCTGAGAAGCTCATCTTCAAGAACACCTCCCTGTATCCCATTGTAACGGAAAATATAGAGTTGTTAAATGTTACCCCTGTTTACATAACATAAAGGAATTATAGAACTATTTCATATTCTTGATACATTCTCGGAGAAAGTATTATAATTTTCTTTGTAAAACAACTGAAAGGAGATACATCACATGAAAAGGCTGCCCCAATGGATCAAAAGATTTGTTCTCTTCATGACTTTTTTCACGTTGTTACCTTTACCGGCTGCATGGGCCGATATCGGTTCACCTTATCCAGGAATCAACTACTGGCCAATACCGCAAATTGCAAAATCAGCCGGTCCGGCTGTTGTTTCTATAGCCAATCTGGAGACCGATTTTTGGTCAGAACAATTGGTTGAAAGCTCTTCCGGCTCCGGCGTGATCATCGACGCACAAAACGGCTATATCGTTACGAACAACCATGTGGTAGAAGGGGCGAAGGCGCTGCAAGTCGGTTTGGCCGACGGCCGGACGACGCAAGGCCGAATCATCGGGCGAGATCCCCGCACAGATCTGGCTGTCGTAAAAATAGACTCGGAAGGTCTCACTTCGGCTCCCTTGGGAAATTCGGACACCGTCGAGGTGGGAGAACTGGTGGTGGCCATCGGCAATCCTCTGGGCAAAGAGTTCGCCCGCACCGTAACCCACGGGATCATCAGCGCTACCGATCGGACATTGGATGTAGGAGAGACTCGCTTAAAGGTGCTCCAGACGGATGCAGCCATCAACCCCGGTAATTCAGGCGGAGGCCTCTTCAATATGCGCGGTGAACTCATCGGCATCAACAGCGCGAAAATTGCCTCATCCGGCGTCGAAGGCATGGGTTTTGCCATTCCTATCAACGTGGCGAAACCGATTGTACAGCAATTGATTGAACAAGGACACGTAGCTCGTCCATGGCTGGGCGTCTCCGGTCTAATCGTGACTGAAGCAGCCGCCAATTATTACGATCTTCCTCGCGGGTTTTACATAAAGCAGGTTGTAGCCAACAGTCCTGCTGCCAAATGTGGTTTGCAACGAGGCGATATCATCACAAAAGTGGACGATAACGACATCACCACTATGCAGCAGTTTACAAATGTCATTAATAATCACGCCGTCGGTGACACCATGAGCTTGATAGTCTACCGAAATGGGGAGACGGTCAGTTTACAGGCGACCTTAGAGCAATCGCCTTACACAAATTAATCATGAATTTTCAAAATGCCCGGCCTCTTGGCCGGGCATTTTACTTTTTGCCACCGTTGGACTGCAAGGGCATAAAGAAAAGGGTAGGCAGTTTCCCTTATTCTAGCCGCAACAGATGACAAGCAAGTGACAGCTAGGTGACAGTTTTGTTACAATGACCAACTTTCGAAAGAGAGTTGGCCTCCATTTGCTAAGAAACCCCTTAAGGGACCATTGTATAAGCTTTATTTAAGGTGCGTAGAGATTGTAATATCATTCACAAAGCCATAAAATAGAACTATGAGGAAATGGCTGTTATGTGAGGTGTATATATATGGTGGGTCGTTTGATGCTCACATTGCTTTCCGGTGCCGCAGCGTACACGTACGCTGAAAAAAAGTACCAGGAAGTAACGGAACGAAAGATTGCCGAAGGGCTGAACAAATTGCGTCCCGTCGTCAACGCACTCTATGAGTCGGAAACGAAACGTATTGGAGTAAACTACTCGTCGGCAGCGCAATAAACGTATAAGAAAAACCCTTCACCCAGCCTGATAAAGGCTGAAGTGAAGGGTTTTTTATGAACGGTTTAATTAACCTTCTTTGTTTTCTTCTTGGTCAGCGCTTACCGAAGATTCTGCCGGAACTTCGGCGACCGTTTCTACAGTTGCTTCAGAGGCAGGTTCTTCGACGGCAACCACAGAAGGAGTTTCAGTGCTTTCGGAGACGGCTTCCGCTACAGCTGTTTCACCGGCTTGCTCGGTGCCTTCCGCTACTTGGCTTTGTTCACCTTCGGCAGCTGGTTGATCTTCTTTTTTGTCAATCCCTAAGGCTGCTTTGATGTTTTCGAGCTCAAGCAGTTCCGGTCTTTGCGTAACAACCATTCCAGCGCCCGCAATGATTAAGAGTAAGATAATGCCCAGCAGGGAGATGGTCATGGGGCTATATTGTTCCGCATTGATGGAAATATGGTTCGTTTCACCGGCTTTGAGATCCCATGTCAGAGATTTGCCGTTGTTCGAGGCACTGGTAGCATTGCTGCTCATGGCAGCTACGGGGAGATCGACGGTGAGCTTCAGTTTCACTTGTTTCATCGCCGCTTGGACGAAGGGATTAAGTTTTTCATTAGCCACAAAGTTGAGGTCCGAAAGATCGATATCGGTGTTCAGCTTGTATGTAGTCTTTAAGAAAGACTTTTGCAGCGTAAACCCTTCACCGATTTTGCCCAGGAATACGTCATTGGATGTTTCTTTGGCGATGTTCTTAACTTTTTTGGAAGCTTCAAAACCGATGAAACCTTCTTGCTCCAGGCTGGTGACTGTAAAACCGGAGCTTTCGGCCCCTTGTTTTAAGTCACTGAGGGGATCGGACTCGTTCTGGGTGATCAAAGATTGGTCGACGAGGACCGCATACTTGAGGTCACCACTGCCATCGGGATTCACTTTGACTTGGATGTCGGTTTGAGCACATCCGACCAGGACTGAGGCACAGAGGACGATCATGAGGATTGCCATTAAGGCTCGTTTCATTGTCCCGCGCACACTGAAACCCTCCTTTGAATATTTGTCTCTGAATATATACTCCAAAATTAAGAAAAAATGAGTGTTTTCTTGAAAAAATGTTATTAACAGGAAAGACCCATCCTTCATCCCATGCCGGATATGAAGGAAGGGTCTTTTACTTTACTCTTTCGTGGTATACTAGAAAAAACTGGCCGAGGAGGTCTTTACCATGGGTCTAGCCGATGTGGACTTGACGGCCCGGATTCCGGAGCGGGAATATCAACAAAAACTGCTCAAACTCCAGTTGGAATTACTCGAATACCAGTTCCAGATGATTGAGGAGAAGGTTCCCATTATCCTCCTCTTTGAAGGATGGGACGCTGCCGGCAAGGGTGGAGTCATTCGTCGTATAACCGAACAGTTTGACCCGCGTACATACCATGTTCACCCCATCGGCGCCCCCAGCCCCGAGGAGATGCGCCATCATTATTTGCGCCGTTTCTGGCTGCGCTTGCCTCGAGCCGGCGAGATGGGCATATTCGACCGGAGTTGGTACGGGCGTGTTCTGGTAGAGCGGGTAGAGAAGCTCTGTCCGAAGGAAGCCTGGAAACGAGCTTACGGTGAAATCAATGATTTCGAAAAAATGCTTGTCAATGACGGTACACTTCTCATAAAATTTTTCTTACACATTACCAAAGAGGAACAGTTGCGGCGGTTCAAAGATCGAGAATCCAATCCCTACAAACGCTGGAAAATCACGAAGGAAGACTGGCGTAACCGGGAGAAATGGGACGATTATAGAGAGGCTATCGAAGAGATGCTGGCAAAGACCCATAAAGACTATGCGCATTGGTACTTGATTTCGGGCGAACAAAAAAAATGGGCCCGCATTCAGGTGTTGGAAATAATTCTGGAACATTATAAGCGTATTTTCAAGCAGGGAAAGGGATGCATACCATCAGGCTGTCGAACCTAAAAAGAAAAAACCTGCCTAATCTTAGGCAAATGGAACAGGGGCAATCATTTCGCTTCTGGGTAATGCTAAGCGAATGAAATTTCCTTACGTGCCATAAAAAGTGGCAGGAAACTAGAAATGAGGTCGTGATTCCATAATGGCAAAAAAGGAAGTGACCCTATATACCGATGGAGCCTGTAGCGGCAATCCAGGTCCCGGTGGATATGGTGTTGTCTTAATCTATGGTGAACATCGGAAGGAGATGTCCGGCGGTTATCGGGACACTACGAACAACCGGATGGAAATGTTAGCTGCTATCCGCGGACTGGAAACGCTCAAAGAACCTTGCCGGGTGACCTTGTACAGTGACTCGCGATATCTCGTTGACGCTGTCAAACAAGGGTGGGCACGGCGGTGGAAAGCGAATAACTGGATGCGCAACAAAAAGGATCCGGCTTTAAATGTAGATCTGTGGAAAAGAATGCTGGAACTGCTCGATAAACATGAAGTTGATTTTCAGTGGGTAAAAGGCCATGCAGGTCACCCGGAAAACGAGCGCTGTGACTTTCTGGCTACAGAAGCGGCCGCCAAAAGAGATCTTCCGCCGGATATACGAGGCTAAAGACGAGTGGCGGGGTACACTATACCTGAGAACGGTTCAGGGAGTGAGCCTTATGCGCCAAAGCGTCTTCTATATGGCCGGTGTGCTCGTCTATCTTTTATTGCTCTACGGGGGAATGAATCTGATGCTTTGGTGGCTCATGGCCGATTTATAGTCCCCTTGACCATGGAAAAAGGGAAGCCTGTCTATAACGGGCTTCCCTTTTTCCATGGTTGGCTATGTTCAGCTTAGGGCTGTGGATTGTGGAAAATTCCGGAACCGATAAGCAGTGCGAAGACGATACACATATAAAATGCTAAAGCAGCCCCCATTTTCCAGGGTGTTTCCGTACGGAACCCTGGTATCTTGCGAAGAAAAGATTCCTTTTCCGGTTCTGAGGGCACCATTGATTTCTTTTGCTTGGCCATTAGCCGTCCCCTCCCTATATGAAGTGGTATTTTTCCAGAGAAGCCCCCTGTATCTAACAAGAGAATACCATAATTGTGCTCGAACCGGGTAGGGATGAGTAAGATCAAAAATAGATGATGTTGATCAAAAAAGGTCAAGGGATGTGATCCAGTGGGGAAAGTAAGGAAAATCAAATCAGGAAATCTTTTGCCTGATCGGATGGACGACGTGAGTCTTCCCCTGGAAAACGCAGGACGGCTGAAGTTAAATACCCTCAATGTCCCTTTGCGAGTCGATGTGCCTAATCCCCAGTCGGCAGAAATGACGATGCACCCACAGTCTCTTTCATGGGCGGCGAAAGCCATGGAACCGATCCGAAAGGCCGGTCTGGACGCTTTTTTAGAGCCTTTTCCATGGGTGAACCAAGGTGGGCTGGCAGAAACCGCCTGGAATCCAACAGACGTGAAGGAATGGTTCCACAGGTGGGGCGACATCTGCTTGCAAGCGGCCAAGTTTGCCCAGGAGGAGCGCATCGGCACTCTCGTGATTTCCGATGGCATCATCCATCTCGAACCCTACCCCGATCAGTGGATCCAGTTGATCAAGGAGATTCGCCAAATTTACGACGGTAAAATCACCTATCGGACCCAGTGGTGGTATACATCTTGGGTCAATCCCCTGGATCGTAAATTTCAAAAGAAGCTGGAAAATCCACTTTTCGGTCAGGTAGATTTTATCTCCATATCGGCCTATTTTGAATTGACCAACTCCTGGGAACCGACAGAAAAAGAGCTGATTGGCGCTTGGTACCGTTCAACCCGTTACATGCGCCGGCAACCGATCGTCGAACAGATTGTCCAGTTCCATCAACGGTGGAACAAGCCGATTTTTTTCGGTGAAGTTGGTTATGTAAACTTTGCAGGAACCAATTGTATGCCCTGGAGTGTGAATCCCTCTGATAAACCAAGTCCGCGAGAACAGCGGGATTGCTTTTCCGCTTTTTATAAAGTTTTTTGGCACCAGCCGTGGTTTTTAGGGGCTTCGGTGTTTCAGATTCATATGCCTGAATCAGCCTATTACCCTGTAGGAAAACCAGCTGAAGAAGTGATTCGCACCATCCCGTGGGAAACCACCGGGAGTACTTTACAAGCCCGATGGCGGGATTTTTTACACCGATTATAGTCGTTGAAGGGAAAGGGGAGGGGGCCAACTTTGTGGGGACTTTTGAAAAAATATAAGGCGCTGCTCCTTTTATTTTTGCTCATGCTTTCGCCGGTCATAGCGACCGCCTTCGGCTTCGACTTCAAAGGGGCTGTCGACTGGATGCGCGCACAGGGACCTCGGGCCTTCTTGTTTACGATTCCAGCCCATGTACTGTTGAGCGTATCTCCCATGAGTTCCGATCCCGTGGCGATGACCAACGGTTTTATATACGGATTGCCCCTGGGTTTCGTCGCCAATTGGATCGGCTCATTATGCGGCTCCATCGTTGGTTACTGGCTGATCTACTGGGGGACCGAGGAAGTGAGCCTGCCGGAGTATTTCGAAAAGCTGCCCCGCTGGATTCAGAACATCCCTGTGGGTTCTCCGCTGTTTCTAATCGGTGTTCGCCTGATCCCCTTTGTCGGAGGAGACATCGTCAAATATATGGCTCCAGTCTACCGAGTTCCCTTCTTTCGATTTTTTTGGTGTTCAGCCGTCGCCATCGTTCCGTGGGCCCTTCTGCTGGCTGCCGTGGGCAGCGGAATGTCAGTTTTAATCGAAGAGTGGTTATAAATGTTTGCACTGCTGAGGCGATGAATGGTAAATTAATAACGGAACTTGCGAACAAAACTATTCAATCCGTTTAAATAAGAGAATGATTGCAGCGAATAGTAAAAATCATAAGACACAACGTTGTCTCTAGGAGTGGAAATACGTGAAGATCACCATCGCCCAGTTGAATCCTATCGTTGGAGATATCGACGGAAACTATGCGAAAGCGCTAGCTGCCTGGGAGCAAGCGAGCCAGGAAGGATCAGACCTGATTGTTCTTCCAGAACTGTTTCTCACAGGATATCCACCGAAAGACTTGCTTGAGTTCCCCTGGTTTATCGAGCGTGTCGAAGAAGCAGTGACGAAGCTGATCCGTCAATCTGTTAAATATCCTACTACGGCGATTCTGCTGGGTGCACCCCTTTCTTCCGGTCTGTCTGCCGGTAAAGGTTTACACAATGCGGCCTTGCTGATCTATCGCGGAGAGATTCTGCAACGGCAAGCCAAATCGCTCTTGCCCACCTATGACGTCTTTGATGAAGACCGCTACTTCGATGGGGCAGAAGAAGTAAAGGTCGTCCCCTTCAAGGGCGAAAAATTAGGCATCTCCGTTTGTGAAGACGCCTGGAACGACGCTTCTTTCTGGCCCCAGAAACGGTTTTACGATCGAGACCCAATCGAAGAGCTGGTTACGCAGGGCGCTACGATTCTCCTGAACATATCGGCATCGCCTTTTACCATGGGTAAAGAAGAGATCCGCTACCAGATCATCCGGAATCACGCTGGTAAACATGGAGTGCCGATGATCTATGTCAACCAAGTCGGCGGCAATGATGAATTGGTATTTGATGGCCGCAGCATGGCCATCGATCACCAGGGCCGGCCGCTGACAGTTTGTCCCTCTTTCCGGGAACATCATGAAACTATTGATACGACTTCCTTAGGGACTGAGGGCTTCTTTACTGCAGAGGAACCGGTTTCTACCGTTTATGAGGCGCTTGTGTTGGGGATTCGGGACTACCTATCTAAGTGCGGATTTAAAAAGGCTGTCCTGGGTCTCTCCGGCGGGATTGACTCTGCTGTCACTTATTGCCTTGCGGCAACTGCATTGGGCACGGAGAACATCCTGGGAATCTCCATGCCGTCACCGTACTCCTCCCTTGGCAGTGTGGAAGATTCACGGATTTTGGCGGAAAACCTGCAAGCGCCTTTTCGGGTGATCCCAATATCCGACATTTATCACTCTTATCTTTTCACGCTGGCTAAACAATTTGGTCAGACGAAACCGGATCTGACCGAGGAAAACCTGCAGGCCCGAATTCGGGGCAATGTCTTGATGGCTTTCTCTAACAAATACGGTTATCTTCTGTTGTCAACGGGTAACAAAAGTGAACTGGCCACAGGCTATTGCACCCTCTATGGCGATATGAGCGGAGGGTTGAGCGTGCTCGCTGACGTGCCCAAAACATTAGTCTACCAGCTGGCCGATTATATCAACCGGGACCGAGAAATCATTCCTCAAGCCATCATCGACAAAGCGCCCTCAGCCGAACTGCGGCCGAATCAGAAGGACCAAGACACCCTGCCGCCTTATCCGGTGCTCGATAAAATTCTTTACTATTACATCGAGGAGGGCTTATCGGCGGCACAAATCGTCCAGCAGGGGTTTGAACCAGAGACCGTCCAATGGGTAATAGGAACGGTGAACCGGAATGAATATAAACGGCGCCAAGCAGCGCCAGGATTAAAGGTTACCTCAAAAGCGTTCGGCATCGGTCGTAGGATGCCCATGGCGGCAAAATACTAGAAAAGACCCTACCCGTACCCCTTGACAGTAAAGATGTAGCAGCAAAGGAGAGGTAACGATCATGATTACACGCAAATTGGGCCGGCTCGGCTGGCCCGTCTCTTTCATCGGCTTTGGCGGTATCGCCGTACAACGTCTTACGGAAGAAGAAGCCGCTGTTGTTGTAGGAGCAGCGCTGGATTCTGGGGTAAACTTTATCGATTCAGCCAGGGGCTACACGGATAGTGAAGTGAAAATCGGCAAAGGACTAAAAGGTTTTCCCCGGGACAAGTTCTATCTCGCTTCCAAGACGATGGACCGGACGGCAGAAGGATTTCTGGCGGATATCGCCAAAAGTCGGGCCAATTTTGGTGTGGAAACGATCGATCTCTATCAGCTGCATAACGTAAAAGATGAACAGAGCCTGGCTCAGGTCCTCGGACCGGGAGGAGCCATGGAAGGGGCAGAAGAAGCGATCAAGCGGGGTTGGATTCGGTCGGTGGGGATTACCGGTCATGTCACCGCTGTTTTAGAAAAGGCGATTGCGACGGGCCGCTTTTCCACCTGTCAATTTCCCTTTAATGCCTTGGAGACGAGGGTGCTCGATCGTTTGCTCCCTGCTTGTGTAGAGCAAGATTTGGGTATCATTGTAATGAAACCCTTAGCTGGTGGTGCTTTTGGACCGGAGCGGGCTGAAAAAGCGTTGCGTTTTTTCCTGGAGTATCCTGTGTCCGTCGTCATCCCCGGTATGGATTCGCTGGTTCAGGTGGAGGAGAATTGCCGCGTCGGCCGGGAAGGACGCTTGTTGACAGCAACCGAAAAAGAAGAACTGCAAACATCCCTGCAGGAACTGGGAGAACAGTTCTGCCGACGCTGCGAATACTGCATGCCCTGTCCGAATAAAATTAATATTCCTTTAGCTTTTTTACTCGACGGCTATTGGACTCGGTATAACCTGCAGGACTGGGCCGTCGATCGGTACATGGCTATGCCCGTACGAGCTGATGCTTGCATCGAATGCGGTGTCTGTGAATCGCGTTGCCCCTATGATCTGCCGATAAGAGAAATGTTGAAGAAAGCCCATGAGCATATGGAAGATCCCGGTCTCTTGCAGGATAAATAAGATCAAGCATCGAATAGATTGATCTAGAAATGACATTTCAGAAAGGTGGTTGCTATTTCATGTTCAAATGCGGAGTTTGTGGTTATATCCACGAAGGAGAAAGTGCTCCGGAAAAATGCCCTAAATGCGGAGCGCCTCAAGAAAAGTTCACTCAACTGTCAGAAGAGGCCATGAATCTGATCGAACGGTCGCGGATCACCAATGACATTCACGTTCAATTGCTTAGCCTCCTGGAAAACGTCCAGTTCTTGGCTGAAGAAGGCCGGGAAGAGGATTTGGACCCTGGCTGCAACAAGCTCTTTGACGGCTTGCGCACCTTGGCTGTCGAGTACCGCCAGTCCATTAAGGCTGAATTGCAAGGCCATATGGGCAAAGGAAAATGGGGCTGATCCCAAACATAGTTAAATCGCACCCCTTGGTGAATGAGCGCCGAGGGGTGTTTTTTTTACATATTCTCCTGTCAGCGAGGCAAGCTATTGCATGAGGTGAGACTTGTGAGCCATAAAAAAGGGAACGACCATCTACGGACTCATCGCCAGATCAGCCGGCTGAAATGGGAAACTGCCAAAGAGATGGGCGTTAACAGTCCCTTAGACAACAGTGTGGAAGTGGGCCTTCGCCGGGACGGTTGTGAGACCAATCTGCGCGAGCAGATGGTGGAGTTTGCCGAAGCAGCCCTACAGGAAGAGGGAGACCGTAAGGCTCGCTTGAACTTGCAGGACAAAAAGGACTAAATTTGCTTTTATCCTAGCCAGGGATAACGATTTTTGCGTTAGGGGGTATTCTACGATGGTTGACATTCAAGGATTTAGAGAACGCCTAGCCGCCCGGATTGAAGAAGGTAAGGAGCATGGAATTTCAGACGAGGTGATGAGGGAAGGAATTGTAAACCTCGGCGATATTGCCATGCATTTCTTCAAAGCCGACCGGCCGGAAGAAAAGTTGATGAAGGAGTTATGGGAAATCAGTACGGAAGAAGAAAAAAAGACCTTAGCCAGCATTCTCCTGCGTTACGGGAAGCAAGCCCTGCATTAATCCCCGCTGGATTTTTGCCTGCCGACGCTATTCTGAAGGGAAACGAAAGCCGTCTCCAACCGGATTAACGGGAAGAGACGGCTTTCTTTTATGGTTTTTAAATCAATAGAAACTAATGGGTGTGATGCTTTCCGGAGTGCCCTGTACAGGAACAGGAACCGTTTGGCAGAGTTTCTCCGTATGCTTGCTTCGGATCATCCACGAATTCGACGCGATCCAGTGTGTCTTTGACTCGTGCCTTAATAGCGTCGATGTATTGCTGGCGAACACGGGCCTGTTCCTCTTTCTCGGCTTCCGTAAGTCCTTCTGAACGGCTTTTACGGGAAAGATAGTTGATGCGATCGATAAGCGACTTGTCGATGGACAAAGTAATACGCCTCCCAGTTTTTACTGTGCTCTTTATCATAGCATGTCCCTGTTTTTTTTCAATCTAAGCTAATATAAAGGACAACCTTGCCATATTTATCAGGTATGGAGGTGGACCGATGGTAAAGGCGATCCGTGAAGTCTGGATACGGTTCAAAACGGTTCGACAATTGAAAATGCTAGAGGAAACAGAGAAGCGGAAAGCGGAGAAACGTCGAGCGAGTTTTGAGCCCTATTTTAATGGGACCTGGGATATTGTGAAGTAAAGCCGACCTTTACAAAAGTGTGTAAGATTTTCTTTCTCTGAACGTAACAGTATCAGTGGATGATCGAGATTAGGAGGGGCGAAAATGAAATCTACAGGAATTATCCGTAAAGTGGACGAGCTGGGGCGTGTCGTGATCCCCATTGAACTGCGTCGGGTCTTAGGTATCGATGAGAGAGACCCCTTGGAAATATACGTTGACGAAGAAAAAATCATCTTTAAGAAATATAATATGTCCTGCATCTTGTGTGGAAATTCGAGTCATGTCGAAAGCTATCGCGGAAAGAACATTTGCCATGACTGCGTCATCCAACATACGGGGTGATTCTTTACCCAGAACTCTGCAAATGTTCGCATCTTTTTCCTGCAGTCCCTGAAAAGTACCCAAAAAATCTGCTCGGAATAGAAATAATTCTATCATAAAATATTGGAAAATAAATACATATTAATAAGTTCCTCCTCTATCATAAACCTGCCCTAACCAGGCAGGTCTTTTTTTGCATGAATTTAAGCTTTTCCGTCGTAAGGATAGGTATCCTTTTGCGAAAATAGGATTTTTTTGTGCCCTAAAAGCTTGGCAGAGATGGCTCTTTTATAGGGGTAAACGATAGAATGAGCAAAAAAAGAAAAGAGTCGAGCAAATCGAAGTCTAACCGATGGGCCTTTGTCCATGGTATCTTAGATTAAAAAATAGGAGTTGAAGAGGTGTATCGCAAAGAGATTTTTTACCTGATTCTAGAAGGCGATGACACCATAGACGACGGGCTAAAAAAAATGAACGCCGAACTTACCCAAGGTGATACGGAAAGAGTAGTCTTTCATCGAGTCAAAAATATTGGCAAGAACCGTTATGTTGTAGAAGCCATTCACGGATTCTCGGAAAAACCGGATGATAAGGCTTATCTAATGGGAACCAGCGACATCGTTTATACAGCATATATATAAACAAAACGGCACCGGCACTGAATACAGTGACCGGGCCGTTTTTTATCGAGACTAAAGTTTAATGAGTCCGATTATTTGTCCCCTTCGAACGATAGTTCCAGTTCTTCCCGTTGTTGTTGTCCCAGTTATTGGCCGAATCTTTAAAGCAGAAGTAAAGGTCTTCTTGTTCCATGTTTATCGTACATTGCCAACCTTCACTTGTCTTTTCCATCCGGTGGTCATAGACGTTCTGCCAATTACCGCCATAACCGGCATGTAAATATATCGTCTGGGCACCTGCATGAGCCAAGAGACCGTTGTAGACAATCGACACATCCCGACCGTCATCCAAGAGGGGTCGGATCTTGATGCCATGGCTCTTGGAACTGGTCGATGAAGGGGTGAAGGATTGCGTTTGGTTCCCAAAAGCATATTGCTTCATCGCTATCAACCTCCTCTTTACGTGGGACGGTCTTAGTATGGGTTACAGCCCCGGCGAATACAAACAAAAACGGCGAAATACATGGTAAAAGTCTTGGGAGAAGAGGAAATCAAAAGCCCTATCAGGATCTTCTTTCTCAAATTTTAAGGATGTGGTAAACTAAGAATCTGAATATTAAATTTTTCACGATAACTTCCGGAGGTGGGATGGCTGAACAGCAACGAATCGATTTTGACGACCTTAGCAGAAATGTATCCCGATGCCAAATGCGCTCTTATTTTTCGCAATCCCTTTGAGTTGTTAATCGCTACCATCTTAGCCGCCCAGGCGACGGATAAGTCGGTCAATAAAATCACACCGAGCCTCTTTTCTCGTTTTCCCACGCCGGAAAGCATGCTCTCCTTGACACAGGAAGAGTTGGAGCAGGAGATCAAAACGATCGGACTCTATAAAAATAAAGCACGGAACATACTAGCTACCTGTCGAATTTTGGTGGAGAAGTATGGCGGACAGGTTCCTAGGGATAGAGAAGATTTAGAATCTCTTCCAGGAGTTGGAAGAAAAACAGCTTCTGTAGTTCTCGCTGAAGCTTTTCAGGTTCCCGCAATTGCTGTGGATACTCATGTCTTTCGCGTATCCAATCGCTTAGGTCTTGCGCAGGGAAAAGATGTTGTCAAGACAGAACAAGACCTGATGAAAAACATACCTATGGATCAGTGGCGCATCGCTCATCATTGGCTGATCATCCATGGAAGACAAGTTTGTCATGCCCGTAAACCGGCTTGCGGCGACTGTGCCTTGACAGCGTATTGTCGGTACCATACTGGAAATGATTATGATGAGGAGGGGGAAGCGAAATGAAAGTTCTCACGACCATGCTAATTCCGGAATGGCATCGGGAGCGATTAGAACGACTCTATCCTGCGGTCCAGTGGCGTATCTGCCGTTCGACAGGAGAAGCCCTGGAATACCTGCCTGGTGCCGATTGCCTCGTCACCTTTGGCGACGGACTGACGCCGGAACTGCTCCGGCGAGCTGGCAAACTGCGCTGGATTCAATGTATGACCGGTGGATTGGAGCAGATACCGATCGAGGTTTTAAAAGAACGGGAGATTATTCTAACCAATGTGAAGGGGATCCATGGCATTCAGGCGGCTGAGCACACCCTCGGCGTTATGCTCGCTTTTGTCCGCCAATTGCCCTTCTTTCTCCGCATGCAGGAAAAAAGACAGTGGGAAGATCATGTCAAACTTGACGAGCTCTATGAGAAAACGGTCTGTATCATCGGCTTAGGGGCCATGGGTATGGAGATCGCGACTCGGGCCAATGTTTTTGGGATGCGGGTGATCGGTGTAAACTCTGACGGCCGTGATGTACCTGGTGTACATAAGGTCTATCCGAGAGATCAAGTACACCGTGCCGTCAGTGAGGCCGATTTTGTCGTGTTATCCATGCCATTGACAAAGGTTACGGAACAGGGCTTTGGGGCAACTGAATTGTCGGCCATGAAAAAATCGGCAGTCCTGATCAACATTGCTCGCGGAAAAGTACTTGATGAAAAGGCGCTCATTCAAGCGTTGAAGCACGGTCAGATCGCTGGTGCCGCTTTGGATGTTTTTGTTGATGAACCTCTACCCTCGAACAGTCCTCTATGGAAGATGCATAACGTGATCATCACCCCGCACGTGGCCGGTCGGTCCCCGCGCTATATGGAGCGAGCTTTAGAAATTTTTGAGGCCAATCTACAGGCCTTTTTGGAAGAGCGTCCGATGCCCCTCAGTGTTGTTGATCCGGAAAAAGGGTATTGATTCAGAGAAGACACTTGTCAGATAAAAAAGACTGCCCGAAAGCCACGGCAGTCTTTTTTCACAGGCCCAACAGTTTCAAGTCTTTTTCGGTGACTCGAAAGGGATTGCGAGGCAGTTTATCGATAGAAAATAATGAAACGAGGTCTTTCGGTGAGATCGGCTCAGGCGAGGGCAGCAGTCCGGCTGTAGCCGCCAGAAAACCGGTCACCTCTTCCGGTGAGATACCTTGGGCACGAAGGCTTTCGAGAGATGTACCTTTATGCCGCTTGGAAAGCCTGACTCCGTCAGGACCTAAGACGAGGGGTACATGGTAAAAGCGAGGGACTGGCGCATTAAGGGCCTCATAGAGCAAGATTTGTCTCGGCGTCGACGAAAGCAGATCATCACCGCGCAGCACATGGGTAACACCCATGAGAGCATCGTCGACAACGACGGCGAGTTGATACGCTGTTACCTTGTCCGCCCTCCGGACGACGAAATCGCCTACAACTGCTTTCACGTCTTGGTAAAACGGTCCGTAGATACCGTCTGTATAGGTAAGGAAACCTTCAGGCGCCAAAAAGCGATAGGAGGCTTGTCCTTTTTTTCGATATTTCTCTTGCCAGGATTCTGGTGAGAGATGACGACAGAGACCAGGATAGGGCGGTCCTTCCTCTGCCGGTCCATGGGGGGCTCGGGCCAGGTTGGCCAAATCCTTGCGGCTGCAGGCACAGGGATAGATAAGTCCTCGCTCTACCCAATCAGATAAGACTTGCTCATATAAGTGATTACGGAGACTTTGGATGTAAGGGGAACAGGGACCTCCCACGTCTGGGCCTTCATCCCAATCGATCCCGAGCCAACGTAGATCCTCGAGGATTTGCAGGGCATATTCAGATACCGAGCGGGCAGGATCGAGATCTTCCATGCGGAGAATAAAGGTGCCCTGCGATTGGCGAATTTGTAACCAAGCCAACAAGGCTGTACGGGCATTGCCTAAATGCAGTTTTCCCGTGGGACTCGGTGCGTATCGACCGACCGGGCCCAAACGGCAGGGACGGTTAGCGAGAAGTGGCATAGAAGTAGGCCTCCAGAGACCAGATTGGGGACAAGATTGGAAGACAAAAAGGGGGGGATAAAAGCTGCTGCAGGTGGATTCCGGTGGAATACCTATCTCCTATACGACGTTCGTAGAGGAGTTGCCGTCACGATTTGTTCAGGCGGTGCAAAAAAGTCGCTCCTCAAACCGGTTACGGGTTCTCACTGAAGGGGAGTTGCTCATCACAGTTCTTTGCCCCAGTCACGACGGGACGATGCTGCCTGTATATATCGGCTGGGACAGGGAAAAAGTTATTCTTTATTCTCAAAAGCCGGTACAGGTCATTGAACGGCACTTAGCTGTAGCTGATCAAGGTGATTTTCAACACACTCACCGGATCGTCTTCTTTTTTCTCACCGAGTTGTTTGATCTGAACTTTCATGCCTTCGCCCGGTTGGAACGAGAAATTGAGAAACTGGAGGAAAGGATTGTCCTTCAGGAAACGTCTATTTCCGTCACCCTGTTGTTTGAACTTCGTAAACGGTTGCTCAGTTTACACCGGGACACTTTTGCTAAGCGCAGGCTGATCAATAAACTGATTGAATACCTCCACCTGCATGGACAAGAGCCTGCCGAGATGATTATCGGTTTACGGGATCTCTTAGAAGATATTAGCGAACTCACCTTGGAAATTCAAGGCCTCCGGGAAGCCCTTCACGGACTGTTGGAGATTCGCCTGTCCCTGCAGGGTCAGAAAACAAATCAAATCATGCAAAAGTTGACTGTAGTTACGTCGATCTTCATGCCCTTGACGTTGATCGCCGGCATTTATGGTATGAACTTCAAAGTGATGCCCGAGTTGGAATGGTCTGCTGGATACTTCTTCGTTCTCATCATAATGGCGGCGATTGCCGTCGGGTTGCTGCTATTTTTTCGTCGCCGCAATTGGATATAATTTGGATGCGACGATATAACAAGGAAGGTGTAGCTCGTGATACTCGTCAGTTCTTGCCTATTGGGAATTCGTTCAAAATACGATGGCTCAGTCAATACGGTAGAAGAGTTGCTCAATTTATGTAGGGAAGGTAAGGCCATTCCAGTATGCCCGGAACAGTTAGGTGGCTCACCGACACCGAGACCGCCTGTCGAACTGATCGGTGATGGAGGCGGGCAAGCTGTCTTAGCAGAAAAAGCCCGGGCTTTAACCGACGCCGGTGATGATGTCTCAGCGATCTTTACCGAAGGGGCTGCTCAGGTCCTGCGCATCGCCCAACTTTACGGTGCGAAAATGGCGATTCTGAAAGAACGCAGCCCTTCTTGCGGCGTTCATTACATATATGACGGTTCTTTCACCAGCCGAAAGATATCTGGGCAGGGAGTCACGACTGCTTTGCTGAAAGAGCACGGAATTCAGGTGTACTCGGAGGTAGATCTAGAGAATGGAATTTTGGCTTCCCTTTTGGAGAAAGAGAAGCAGCCTTAGCGAGTCGACAAGTGATAAACGCCACCGATCGGTACTGGAACGATACGATCGGAAACACCTTTGTCTTCGGCTGCTCTCATCAGCCGTTTCAGCGGTTCCTCGACCGGTTCGAGCGAGAGAATAAAGGTATCGTAATGCATAGGGAAGATTTTTTTCGCATCCATGGCGAGGGCCATCTGCAGCATTTCTTCTGGCGTCCCATGGTCTTGGTGGAACAACTCCGGGCTGTATGCGGCGATGGGAATAAAAGCGGCATCCACACCGTACGGGCAGGCCTGACGTATCTCATCAGCTACGGCGGGAGCGTATGCACTATCACTAAAAAAGACGATAGTGCGATTGTTATTTTTCAGGAGATATACGAGAGATTCATTAGTCGTCTTTTTCGGGTTGTTTTTTCCCTGGTGTTTCGTTGGGAACACGTTGATTTCGACATCGCCGATTCGATAACGTTGAGACCCCTGTAAAGGGACTTTTGGTTGAGGCAGCCCTTTTACCGCAGGCAGGTCACCGGACGGAAGTAATAAGGGTGTCCCAAAGGGCAACACTCGTAAACTATCTAAATCAAGATGATCATAATGAGCATGGGTAAGCAAGATCCCATCAAGGGTTGTGATTTCCTGGGGAAGGATGGATGGAGCGACACGGCGTCGGGGGATAAAGGCCCGGTTTGAAAAAATCGGATCGGTGATAAAGCGAAAGCCTTGAAATTCGATAATCCAAGTGGAATGACCGACCCAGCCGAAAGAAATCTCATCTTTTTGGCCTAGGGGAAGTTTCAGTTTCTGAGGTGACGGAGTTATAGGTTGCGCCAGCTCGTATCTTAAATTTAGGACCAGCATACGAAGGGTAGGCGGATAATCGGGAACAACGAGCAGAAAAGCGGTGAAGAGTATAATCAATAACCAGAGCCATTGTAGGCGCTTCATTTCTTGTCAGCATTCCTTTTATGGGTTCGAGATGCCTTGAAGGGGAGACTGTCGAAGTATTATTCCCTTACTTGTGCAAACTTACAATGGGGTTTTGTGGTAAAAGTTAAAATCTTGACTGTCATAATGTCGGTAGTCACTGATAGACCGTCCTGTACTGTACCTACCTAAGGAGGGTATATTGACCGTAACATCTTTTGGTCGTATACTACCTCTAGGGGGTATGGAGAAGTGCTGGAGATTGATTACAATAAATGTGACCGCCTCAGAGGTTGCTCGGCTGCCAAAGCTTGTCCCGTACAAGCGATGCTACCGGTAGGCAAAGGTTTTTTACCTTGGAAAGTGGAGCGCTGGGAATTTGACGAGCAAAAATGCATTGGCTGCAACAAATGCGTAAAGGTATGCCCGCAAAAAGCCATTATCGTGAAGTAATCGAAGACGAAAAAAAAGAGACATTCCTGAGTTTGCTCAGGAATGTCTCTTTTTTATGTCGAAGCCTCAGGGGCCGAATCTTAGTCCGGAAGAACTGACTCTGTTGAATTAGTTTCTTTCACCATAAAAAGATAGCTGATAAAACCGGCCATCACGAAAGCGGTCGTTGTAATCATGATGGTAGCGGGAATCTGCTTTTTCGTGGCTATGGTCAGAACAGTGACTCCCGAGAACATGAGCAGGTTTTCTACAAAATTTTGAATGGACACGGTCTTGCCCGTGCCGATCGTTTCATGACCTCGATGTTGAAGGACCGTATTCATCGGGACGATGAAAATACCTCCCAAAAAACCGATCAGCAGCAAGGCGGCTGCTGTTGCATATAAGCTATGGATAAAGGTAAAGGTCAAAATCATCGCTACCATAGACAAGCCGTACCAACGGCATTTCGGGTAGTCTTGAAAACGGATGAGTCTAGGGGTGATCAAGGATCCTGCCACGATGCCTACGGCCGTGACGGAAACGATCAGGGATACATCTCTATTGGAAGTGATTCCTAAGGTGACGGGGATCCAGGCGATGATCACTAAGCGCAGCACTGCCGACGAGAACCAGAAGGCCCCCGTGCCCAGCAGCGAAAATCGGCACGATGGGATACCCCATAAGGTGGAGATGTCAGAGAAAAACTCACTTACCGCCCTGCCATAAGTGATCTGGCGATTTCCATGTTTTCGAGGAATAAACAGGACCAGTGCCATCGATAAACCGTAGAGGACGGCGCAGGCGATGAGGGACAAGGGAATGGAACGATCTGACAGTATTCCACCGGCGACAGATCCCGTTAAAATCGCTAGGATGGTAAAGCTTTCTATCTTCGAGTTGGCCCGCAGCAACTCTTCTTCACCGTCGCTCATTTCAGGCAGGATGCCGTACTTGGCTGGTGAGTAAATCACAGCACCAACTCCGACGACAGCGTAACTGAAGGCTGGATTCATACCAGCCAGCAGCAGCCCGATACCAGCCATCTTGATCACATTGCCGATGAGCAGTACCTGGGACTTCGCATTTCTGTCGGCAAAAGAGCCCACCCACGGAGCGAGGACGACATAAGCAAAAAGGAAAGCCCCCTGTACCAAAGGCAGGTAATAGTCAGGGAGTCCCCGCGTATTAATGATGGCGACGGTGATAAAAAGAATCATATTGTCAGCAAAAGCCGAGAAAAACTGGGCAGTCAGCAGCGCCGACAAAGGACGAAGGAATCGGGGAGGGTTAGGCACTGAATTCGGCCTCCTTCTCCTCGTAGAGGTCATCTTCATCCGGTTCGGAGACTCCTATGACTTCCCCATAATCGGTTCTCAAGGATACATAATCGGTCTTACCATTGCCCAACAGGGGAAGTTTGGCTAAGTGACAGATCCGGGAAGGAAACATCAAGGGCGAATGACCTGCCTTGACGATATAATCACGGAGGACCGATTTGGAGGCATGCTCCAAAGTGGTGAACAAGATGATCTGTTCGCCTTTCCGACCGCCTCCCAGGGAAACAACGGCCATATCGGTGCTTTGAAAACACTTGGCGGCCAGTTCTTCGACTAAGTTTAATGAGACCATTTCGCCGCCGAGCTTGGCAAAGCGCTTAAGCCGGGAGAGGACCGTGATGAAGCCCTGCTCATCTACATCGACGAGGTCACCGCAATCATACCATTCTTCCGCCGGAATAAAACCTTGGTTATGGATCAGGTAGCCTTCCATGATGTTTGGACCCTTGATCAGCAACTTGCCGCCCTTGTCGATACCTTCAACCGGCTCGAGACGGTATTCGATATCAGGCAAGAACAGCCCCACCGTACCGGCTTTGTAATTCAGCGGTGTGACGATGCTGATAAAGGGAGATGCCTCGGTACATCCATACCCTTCCAAAGGACGTAAGCCGAATTTATCCAAGCAAAGGCGGCGAGTTTCCTCTTTCAGTTTTTCACCGCCCACGATAAGGTAGCGAATCGAATAAAAATCGAAAGGATGGGCGTTTTGTCCGTAGCCGTGGAGGAACGTGGCCGTGGCAAATAACAAAGTAGCACTGCGGTCATAAGCGATTTCCGGAACGATCTTGTAATGCAATGGCGAAGGATACAAATAGGACTGAAACCCGTACAGCAGTGGAATCAAGGCCCCTTGGAGACCGAAACTATGAAACATGGGTAAGGCATTGAGGAGTTTGTCTTTGTAGGTCAAATCAACGGCACCAACAGCCTGTAGAATGTTGGCCCGGATGTTCTCATGACGCAATAGGACCCCTTTCGGTTTGCTCTCACTACCTGATGTAAAGAGAATGAGCGTATCCTTCTTTTCGACGGCCCGCTCTTTGCGCAAATAAGCGCTAAAGGCCTGGATTTTATCGGAGAAGCCGATGGACGCTTTTACATCTTCCAAGTAGATGATGCGCACCTTTGTCGTTAGACTTTTTATCGAGGCTTCTAATCCAGCCTTTTCGATAAAGAGACGAGATGTGAGCACGGTCTTCAGTTCTGCCGTTTCACAGCAGTCGAGCAATCCTTGTGGGCCTGTGGTGAAGTTAAGAATCGCTGGGGCTACATTGATACGAAAAAGCGCAAATAAGGTCACCACATGAGCGATGGAATTAGGCAGAAGAACGCCCACCCTGCTTTCATTTCCGAGAAGGGGTTTAAGCTGGCCGCTCAGCCCATAGGTCCCCAGGATCAACTGTTTATAGGTGGATTTCTGATTTAGATCTTCGACGATTTCACGGTTCCATCCGACGATCTTGCCGGTACGGAGCAGCTCATTAAACAAGTTGATCCCTTTACGATGGCGGCTACGGAAGACGGCCCGTTGCAACGCTTGCAATATTTTGCGGGTCGCAGCAGCTTTTTGGTCTTTGGCGCTTTGTTTTCGTGCCGGAAGTATTTGAAAAGGTTCATCTACATACAGGGTGATCGGAGGAAACCACCGGGACGGCATTTTATCTTGGAGTCGGGTGAACTTTGAGTACTCGACCCCGTCAATCCCGACAGGGTAAACGGTGGCTCCCGTCTTCAAAGCGATAAAGCCGATGCCGTCATAGATCTTCATGATGCCGTTTGTCTTTGTCAGCCGTCCCTCCGGAAAGATGACGACACTCATTCCTTCTTTAATAGCGGCAATAATTTCACGAATTGAATAGGGGTTTAGTGGATCGATAGCGATGGATTGACGCAGTTTTAGAACAGGCCGGATTTTCTCGGCCATCTCGCTGTTGATGACGAAGACGATGTCTTCGGGAAGAAAAAGCGCCAAGATGACGGCGTCGAGAAAAGAAACATGGTTTGGCATAATGATAGCGGGGGGGTCTGTTTTTATCCGGTCAAAGTGGAGTAAACGAAGTTGAAAAAGTTTTAAAAATAACAATCGTAAGCAAGCGTATAGAAAAGACATAGCGAACCCCCTCTCGTTCTTTTACAGGTTAAGTATAACAGGAGTAGGGGACGCAAAAAATAACTATTCGTGGAAACTCTTTTTACGGAACGGTGAACAAAACCCCTACGAGAACGATAACTCCGGAAAGAACCCTAGAAAGGTTCTTCCGCGTCGTTAAAGCGATTTTTCTGGAGAAAAAGAAGAGAAAGGTGATTAAAAAGGAAAACCAGAGAAAGGTTCCGAGCAAATTCCCGAGATAGGCCATCGCTTTGTCTTGGATAGCTGTCAACGATGACATATACAATAGAATTGGGAAGTAACCGAGCGGATTTAAAATGGATCCGATCACACCAAGCCAAAAACCACCTGAATCAAAAGCGACGATTTTAAGATTTAACATCGATGAGATACCAAAGAGAATCAAAAAAAGACCAGAGAACTGCTTCAATAGGGCTCCCGGGTTCCATTCCAGATCGATATACCAAGAGATGATGCTGAGAACCAAAAAAATTAAGTTGTCTGTCAGCAATGTCGCCAGGGCCAGTTTGACTGCTTCTTTGCGAGAATAGCTTAATCCCGATTCTAAGATACATAAATTGGGCAGGTCGGGAGCGACGGAGATAGCGATGCCTAAACAGACGCCGGTGAGCAACTCGTTCAATGAGATCACCTCGTTCCTTCAAAAATGACTATGGAAGGAGCGAGAGGATCATGACAGGGAAAGGTTGAACATTGTTGTTTCTTTTGCTGTACAATATAGATGACGATTAAGGAAAGGTGACTGCAATGAATCAAAAGAAGATCTGTCAACCTGTTTTAGAAGACGTTATTCGCGCGTGGAGTTCCTTTGGATTTTACAGTGCCTTGCTTCAAGACGAAACGGTTCAGTTGGCTAGAGAGCTTTGCCAAGCTTTTCACTCTGATCAGGCCGATAAAGGAAAAGTCACCAGCGATTATTGGGCACTCTTCGAGCGATTGGTCCGATATGGCGAATTAAGCCGTGCTCCAGTGATCGGAGACGGTTGGCAAAACTACCTTCTTGATCGAATAATCGAGATGGAAACAGCGGTATCGTTAAAAGCCCAGTTTAGCGATGCTCCTATGGGATCCTCGATAGGGGCCGGGCTGACGATAGAATTGGCGAATCTGCAGGTTCTTTACGATCTACCGGCTGCCTGGTGGCAAGGACAGGCTCAGAGGATTACGGGAAGGACTTTCCCCGCCTGGAACGATATTCAATCGATGACGGAAGAGACGAGGAATCCCTTAGCTCAATCGCAGCTAGAGTTAAAACGATTGATATCCGCTTGCCTCGACTGGCGCGATAAGGCTGAATCGCTCATCCGGTTTCACCGGCAATTCGGCTCCGGTCTATTTGCTCGATACTTGGCTTTTCGTTGGGAAGGATGCCTGCGCGGCGTTGAACAGCCTGATCCGATCCGCTTGGAAGATCTAGTCGGTTACGGGCGTCAAAGAAACGAAGTAGTCGACAACACGGTACGACTTTTGTCGGGATTGCGAGCCAACAATGTGCTGCTCTACGGCGATCGAGGCACTGGTAAGTCCTCGACGGTCAAGGCACTCATTCATCGTTTCGGCCTTGAGGGACTGCGGTTGATCGAGGTTCCCAAGAACCGTTTAGCTGATTTTCCGGCTATGATCGATCTGCTCAAAGACCGGCCTCAAAAGTTTATCCTCTTTATCGACGATCTGTCCTTCGAAGATGGCGAAGAGTCCTATAAAGAAATGAAGGCCCTTTTGGAAGGGGGCGTGGCCGTCCGTCCCGACAACGTGGTTATCTATGCGACCTCCAATCGCCGTCATCTGATCAAAGAAACTTTTGCAGACCGGCAAGTCACCCTTAACGAAGCCGACGAACTACATCCCGGAGATACATATCAGGAGAAAATGTCCCTGGCAGACCGTTTTGGTATCACCGTTACTTTTTTAGCGCCCGGTCAAGAGGCTTATTTAGAGATCGTAGAAACCTTGGCTGAGCAGCGAGGTATCGAGATGGAAAGGGAGACCCTCCGTCGACAAGCCCTACTATGGGAGCAACGGCACAACGGCCGATCGGGACGGACAGCTCGCCAGTTTGTCGATTCGCTGATACGATAAATACATTGACAAATAAATTAAAAAGCGTCCATAATAAACATAACCATACAGTCATACTGTATGGTTATGTTTATTATGGTTGGATGAAAGGAGATCCATAATGCTTAAAAAGCTCATGGCCACCATCGGATTTGGCGCAGCTAAAGTAAACCTGGTTTTAAACGGAGCCGATTTTCGAATCGGCGATAACGTCAACGGCGTAGTACGAATTCAACCGGGCAGTATCGATCAAACGATTAAAAATATCACCATCCATTTTATGATGGAATTTCGAAAAGAGGATCAAACCTACGTTCACAAGGTGGATTTGCTGAAATTGCCCGGCTTAAATATCCGGGCTGGCGAGGGGCTGATTGAAATTCCCCTGCAATACCGAATCCCTTGGCATATTCCCATCACCCGTCATGGAATTCACTATTATTTCACCACTGAACTGGATATTGACATGGCGCTCGACCCTTCTGATAAGGACTATGTTCGCATCTATCCTGACGGAGCTATGGAAACAGTCATGCGTTCCTTTGAGATGATCGGTTTTAGAGAAAAATACGCCTCCGGAGAGCTAGATCAGCATGGACAGGAATTTGAATATATTCCTACCGGTTTTTTAGCGGGTCAGGTCGAAGAGGTGGAAGTTCACTACCGCCATGAGCCTGCCGGACTGCGTCTTTATATGGAGATCGACAAACGTTTGCGCGGTATTTCCGGGTTTTTAGCGTCTCGGTTAGATCTAAATGAAAAGAAAAGCAGCTTGTTTATGCCTTATGAAAACATTGCCCAATGCACAGGGGAACAGATCAGCGCGACTGCTACGCTATTACAGAACTACTTACAGCAGGAATTATCTGTCGTCGGCATTCAGGGTGGATTTGGATCTTCCCGTGGCGTAATCGATAATCATGGATTCCATAGTCATGGATACGGATACGGTCACCAAAACCGCGGTCATGGTATGGGCGGTGCCATGGCAGGCGCTACAGCTGGCTTTGTCGGTGGCATGCTCCTTGAAGAGGCTGTCGACGAAGCATTGGAAGGGATAATGAACGAAGAGGGAATAGATAATGACGAAGGTACCGGAGCAGGGGGGGACGGGTTCTTTGACGGATTCGGCGGAGACGACGAGTAAAGAAAATCACCAGTAAGTCTAATAAAAAAACCTCCTTTTCGGAAGAATAACCGCAAGAGGAGGTTTTTTTATGGGTGAAAAGACGATTCTTGCCTATTTTCACGGACCTGACGAAGCACAAAAAGCGAAGGAACAGTTGGTCAATCAAGGGTATGAAACAGTTCAAGTGGATAATTTCAGTCATTTTCCCGGCCCCGAGTCGGCAGAACGGTACTTTAATCCTTTGACCGGTGATGAGCGGCGAAGCCTTACCTCCCTGATCGAGGGAGTTGAGACCGGCGACGACAGTCGAGTCATGATGGCGGCGATGCCTACCGCATCGGGAATGGCCGACAATGCTTCTTTTATTTCCGGAAGAAACTATCTGGTCACTGTTGTCTGTGACGAAAGTAAATATGACGAAGCGAAACAACTGCTGTCCGCTCAAGGCGGCTACACAGAAGCGTAAGGAGGCCCAAGTATGGATCGTTGGCTGGGATGGCCCATCGATCGTGTGCTCATCTTGTTTACCTCTGTTGCCTTTGTTTTAGTCGCTGTTCAGGTGACCTTATTTCATTACCGCCAAAATTTTAGACACTGGGCTATGTGGGGGCCTGTCTTAGGGCTCCCTTTGGCAGCGGCCATCGGAATCGCTTTGACCGTGAGAGATTCGGTGCTTTTACGATGGGTGTTTCTTTTTGCCTTGCTTGCAGAGTTAGCATCGGGGCTGATGGGCTTTTACTATCATAGCCGGGGAATCAGCCAACGTGTAGGCGGCTGGGAGGTACACAATATCATGGTCGGGCCGCCGCCGATCTTACCCGTCATGGTTTCCGCCTTATCCCTCTTGGGCTTGCTTGCCCTCTACCTATAACCAAGGAGGGGGAAATATGACCGTTCGAACGATTTACCCTGATTACAACGTGATGGAATTATCAGAGCACTGGGATGAGAACACGCGCAGGCTCGTGGAAAGCCGGCTAAAGCCTCCGTCGCCGCCGCGTTTTTTTACGGCCTTGGAGTTCTCCATCCTTAAAGTAGTGGTCGGTCGTCTCGTTGACGAAGATAATGAGGAACTGTTGTCTCGCGTGGCCGGACAAATCGATGAGCATTTACTTCAACGGCAGGGCCAAGGATATCATAAAACCGGTGTACTGCCGGGAGAACAATTGCTTCGTCTGGGATTAGCTTGGCTTGATGCTACAGCGCTGCAGTTCCATCAGCGTGCATTTACTCAACTGTCTCCCTGGGAGATGGACGATATTCTTGGAAAAGCGCAGCGCGGAGAAGTGGCATGGACAGGTTCATCGTCGAAAGACTTTTTTACTGAAATCTTAAAAACAGCCGTCGATTTTTTCTATTCACAACCGGAAATCTGGTCGGAAATCGGTTACGGCGGTCCAGCCTTTCCCCGCGGATATTATCGAATTGAGTATGGGCTGAAAGATCCTTGGGAGCCGCGGTTGGACAAGGAATTGGTGGAAAAACGGGCTGAAGCTGGTTTAGGTCCCGGACCTGTGCGGAGGGTTGACCGATGAATCATTCTACCGGACTACCTTGGAAATGGGTAAATGAGGCGGTTGACGCGGTTATCGTCGGTGCCGGTGCAACCGGTGCTGTAGTGGCTCGGGAATTAGGTCAGGCTGGGCTGCGGATTGTTCTCATGGAGGCGGGTCCCTATTGGGAAGTCAGCCGCGACTTTGTCAGCGATGAATTGCACATGCGCCGAACAGCTTGGCGCTTCAAGCGCTTGACGGCAGGTACGAATCCTCCGGAACTGGGCCATAATGTTTCTGCGTCCGGTGTGGGTGGGACGACGTTACACTTTACGGCAGTGGTGCCGCGATTTTTTCCGTCTGATTTCCGCACTCGTTCTATAGACGGAGTGGGTGAAGACTGGCCCATAGAGTATCATGACATTGATCCTTATTATCGTAAGTTGGAAGAAGAAATACCTGTCTCAGGGCCAAAACATTATCCATGGGGGGCTTTTAACGGTCCTTATCCTTATCCGGAACGGGAACCGATCGCGGCGAATCACCAGATATTGCGTATTGGCTGTGAGAAACTAGGTATTCGCAGTTCTGTCGCTCCCTTGGCCATCTTGTCCGCCCCTTATCGGGGCCGTCCGCCTTGTATCAATCGAGGTTTTTGCGGGCAAGGTTGCCTGCCGAACTCCAAGTTCTCTACGTTGATTCACCATATCCCTCAGGCTTTGGACGCCGGTGTAGAACTCCGCCACGGATGTATAGTCAACCGGATTTTATGCGGTGCCGACGATCAGGTTGAAGGGATCACCTTCCTATTTGACGGACAAGAATATCGGCAGAAAGCACGTGTGGTGATTCTTTGTGCCTCAGCCATCGAAACACCACGTCTGTTGCTGATGTCTTCCAATGGTCGCCATCCACAAGGTTTATCGAATAGCAGCGGTATGGTAGGCAAATGTTTTATGCTTCATTCCGGTCACGAGACGGTCGCCCGTTTTTCGGAAGAAGTGCTGCCTTATAAAGGAACGCCTATTCTTTCGACCACCCAGGAATTCTATGAAACTCCCTCTGACGGCTCCCGGGCTCGAGGCTTTTCTATCCATGCGAACGGTGCCCGTCCGCTGGCATTTATGAACATCGTTCGAAAAGCGACGGGCAATTGGGGAAAGAATTTACGGGAAATCGGAAGAGACTACAACTATTTCGCCCGGTTGACCATCGTTGGAGAAACTTTGCCGAGTGTGAACAACAGCGTATCGCTATCGGATCAGAAAGATGAAATGGGTTTGCCGGCACCACTGGTGACCTTTACCTTTGAAGACAACGATCACAAGGTCATCGCCGCTGGTGTGGAGATGAGTAAACGGATCCTTGAAGCGGCCGGTGGACGCGTGGAATTTGTCAGCGAAGATACATCCCACATGCTCGGTGGTTGCCGGATGGGGAATGATCCTCGCCATTCTGTAGTGAATAAATGGGGAAGAAGCCATGATCACCCCAATCTGTTTATCGCCGATACATCCCTTTTTGTCACTTCTGGGGCTTCGAACCCCACGTTGACGGCAATGGCCTTAGCTTGGCGCACAGCAGATTTTATTAAAGAGCACTTTCGCCAGGGAACATTCTGATAGAGCTTTAGAACAGGTCACAAGGACCTGTTTCTTTTTTTGCGGACAAAAGGAGTGTCAGTGGAATATGTTGGGAGCAGAAAGGAGTGATACTTTTTGGTTATCTATTATGTCCGCCCAGGCGATACACTCTATACCATCGCTCAACGGTACGGGTTAACGATGGAACAGATCTTGGAACTCAATCCTTTGCCCGATCCCAACAGCCTGCAAGTGGGTCAGAACTTATGGCTTCCTGTCCCCAGCAGGGAGTCCATGGGACCTTGTCCGCCTTTGACAGAAGGCACCCGAGGTCCTTCTGTCAGCCGCCTGCAACAATTGTTGACTCGCTCAGGTCTTAATCCAGGTCCGATTGACGGTATTTTTGGCTCCCAAACGCAAAATGCTGTGGTTCTTCTGCAGCGCCGTTCTAATCTACCTCAAACAGGCAATGTTGGGACTGCAGAGTGGCAGGCTCTAGGAGTGAATTGTCGCCCGCCCTTGCCTCCTTTTCCTAGACCGGCGGAACCTCGCCAGCCGTCGCCCGCCCGTCCCCGCCAGCCAATTCAGATTCCGCCAAGTACCCAGCCACAACCCCAACCCATGCCTCCATTGCAACCTCTGCCTCAGACTCAATCTCAAAATCAACAAAAACCTGTTCCAAAACCCACTCCGCCACCGCCGCCTCCGCCAGCACCTCCTCAATGCCCGGAACTGGCTGAAGGGGCTACCGGTGAAGATGTCCAGCGTTTACAACGGTTGCTCGATGCGGCCGGTTATCCCGTGACGGTGACAGGTGTCTTTGATCAGGCCACTTTGAACGCATTAAGGACTTTTCAATCAGAAGTGGGCATCAACCCAACAGGGAGAGCTGATCTGGAGACATGGCTGGCATTAGGCGAACCTTGCGGCGATTTGCCTCGACCGCCTCGGCATCGTATCACCCGCGTCTTTGAAGGGTTACGGTACACTTTTTATACCGATAAAGCCGTCTACCGGCAAGGGGAACCGGTCCTCATGACCTTTATCAAACGAAATGTCTCCGACGAACCGATCACGATCAATTATCCGACGACACAGCGCTTTGACTTTTTCGTTGAACTCGGCCAAAGCGGTATTGAAGTGTGGCGTTGGTCTCGAGATCGATCCTTTAATCCGGCCACAGCCCAGATAACTTTGCAACCAGCTCAGATCCAGGCCTTTCAAGAGAGCTGGGACCAATCAAGCAATACGGGACAAACCCTTCGGTATCCCGGGCGGTATCTGCTGACCGCGACAAACGTGGGAACCGAACGATCGATAAATATCGAGATCGAACTGCAACCGGCTGCGACATCGGATGCAGTAACGACGGAGTAGAAAAAGACGTTAGGCCGACCTCGCAGACAACGTTTGTGGGGTCCTTTTTTTACACAAGATAAGAGTAATTTCAATTGTATGCTATTTGACAGATCGACTTGACACGGGTATTCTTTTATCACAAGAGATAACCAGGAGGGAATAGGTTGCGTCGTGTAAAGCTGGCCATTCTACATATGCTTCCTCAGAGATGGCTGTCTCGTCAGAGCGGGCGTTGGGCGGCCTCTAAGTGGAGTCGAAGAGCTATCCCCTGGTTCATCCGGCGTTACAACATCGCCGTAGAGGAAGCCGAAAAAACTTGGCAGGAATACGGATCATTAGCCGACTTTTTTTGTCGCCGTCTTAAACCGGGTTTGCGCCCGATATGCCCAGAACCTAATGGAATTGTCAGTCCCGTCGATGCTCAAGTCTCCCAAATGGGGACTGCCTCTGCTGGTCGTCTGATCCAAGCGAAGGGGATCAACTACTCACTGGAGCAGCTTCTTGGAGATCGGACGAAGGCGGAGTCCTTCGCCGGCGGCGAATTTGTCACCTTATATCTCAGTCCTCGAGACTATCACCGCATACATGCTCCATTGGAAGGACGTGTAACCGGCTACGCCTATTGGCCGGGACGTCTCTACCCGGTGAATGACTTGGGAGTACAGGGTGTTCCCGGCCTTTTTGCCCGGAATGAACGATTGATTACTTATTTGCAAACCGATGTGGGACAAGTTGCCCTCGTCAAAGTTGGCGCCATGATGGTCGGAAGTGTCCGGGTGACCTATTCCAACGTTGTCTCGAATCGCCGTAAGCCGGCACAACTTGTTTCCCTGCAAGAAGGCCCCGACTTGGAGAAAGGAGAAGAACTAGGCTTTTTCCAATTCGGATCCACCGTGATTTTGCTCTTTGAGCCGGGAGCGGTACGCTGGCGGGAAGATCTGACGACAGGAACTCGGCTGAAAATGGGAGAAATGATTGCACAGAAAATTTTTTAAAACCTGAGTAAAATTTTACTCGGGTTTTTTTTATTGCATTTTTTAAATTGTATGGCATAATTCGTCATTGTAGTGTCATAAAGTAGGAACGAATGGACGATTGGTTTGGTTTATACCAGCCAAAAGAGCCATTAAGGTAATATTAATTAAATCTTCCGAAAAAGTAAGGCTCGTTGTATAATGTCGAACTAGGAGAGTAGGCAAAACATATAAAAAGGTACAACAAATGCGTACGGTCTTGCCTTGGGAATCTCCAAGACCGGTTCAGGTTTACGTGCTCAGTTTTCTGCTGGAACGTACCATTAAATAAACCGGCTTTGCTGCAACCATATACGGAGGTGTCATTATGCATCCATTTCGTCAGCCCCTAACACCTGGCCAGGTTATTGATAACCCTTCTGCGGAAAAGTTGCGTCAAATGGCCAAAGGTGAAGAACACACGACCGAGTTTAGCAGCGCTTGCTACATTTCGGGGGCTCGCAACCGAAGCGCCAAAAAAACATACGTTGTAGAAGACGGAGTCAAGTTAGGGGTACACCAGCAGGGAATTTCTTTGGAAAGAGCTACTGAACTGGTCAAAGAAGTTCACCGTTACCTCGCTGACAAAACAGTCATCCGTTTAGATCGCCAGATGGGCATGAATGAGAACCATACATATCATTGCCGTGTATACATCACCGAACCCTATGCTCGTATTCCAGCCATGTGGATTCATTCTTTGTTTGCTCCAAAGGATAAGGATCAGGAACCTGATTTTATCAGCGTCTATGTTCCGGAGTGGCCGGAACGAGTTATCTTCAACCATCCTTTGGCTGGAGTAACCTATATCTTGGGTACGGACTATTTCGGTGAGTGTAAAAAATCCTTCCTTCGTAAGGCTATGTACCGGACGAAGCAAAAAGGCGGCCTCGGATTGCATGCAGGATCCAAAGTGCTTCGTATTCGGGACAAAGAAGATAAACTGAAAGATGTGGGCTTTATCCTTTTCGGATTAAGCGGAACCGGAAAGACCACCTTGACGATTCATGATCATGGCCTCACTGGCGATGAACGAGTCATTATTCGCCAAGACGATGTCGTGCTGATGGATGCCGATGGTTTTTGTGCGGGGACAGAAGACGGCTTCTATATCAAAACAGACGGCCTCGATAAATCGCAAAAAGTACTCTATGATGCTGCTGTTTCCCCGAACGCCATCTTTGAAAATATCAAAGTATTCGAAGGCGGAAAGATCGACTTTTTCAATCAGGAACTCACCTCAAACGGGCGTGGCATCGTGTTGCGTTCTGAAGTAGCTGGTTCCGATGATTCTATCGACCTACCGAAAGCGAACAAGCTTATTTTCATCACCCGTCGAAACGATATCGTTCCACCTCTTGCCCGGTTGAGCCCCGTGCAAGGTGCCGCTTACTTCATGCTTGGCGAATCGATCGAAACCTCTGCCGGCGATCCGACCAAAGCAGGTCAGTCGAAGCGGGAAGTGGGCACCAACCCATTTATCGTCGGTCCCGAGGAAGATGAGGGGCAACGCCTGCTGGACATCCTTCGGAATAATCCAGACATGCAATGTTATCTGTTGAACACAGGATCTGTCGGTGCCAAAGAGGGCGAGGCTGGCGTAAAGCTCTCCATCAAGGTCTCAACGACCTTGATGAAAGAAATCGCCCGCGACAGCATTGAATGGACTGTTGATCCCGATTGGGGTTATGAGGTTCCGAAATCGGTTCCCGGTTTGGATATTCAAGAGATCATGCCAAAAGGGTTCTATTCAGAAGAGGAATACCAAGAGAAGGTGGAGAAGTTGCGGGCTGAACGTCGCCAGTGGCTCGAACAGTTCCCAGGTCTCTCCGGCGAGATTCGCCAAGCCATCGAAAAGCCTTAAGAATATTTGTTTATTTGGAATAGTGTATTAAAAAGAATCTATAGAATTTTTGCTGCTCCAGCTTAGCTGGAGCAGCTTTGTTCATTCTGGCACACCTCTAGCCTGTATTCCATAAAATGGAAATCAGCTAGAGGAGGTGTGCGACTTGTTCTCTTTAGGTACTGCTTTATTGGTTCCCTACCTAAAAGGACTTACTTTTCTCACGGGTGCTTTGAACAACAACTCATTTCCGAAGCCTCTGCCTTCCCGCGAAGAATCGGAGTGCTTGGCCCGGATGGCTGAGGGAGATGAGAATGCTCGCGATAAACTAGTTTTACACAATCTCAGGTTGGTCGCTCATATATGCAAAAAATATAACAATCATAATCAAGAAGAGAATGAAGAACTGATCAGCATTGGAACAATTGGTCTGATTAAGGCGATCAATACCTTTAAGGTGGAAAAGCAGGTTAAACTGAGTACCTATGTTTCTCGATGCGTTGAAAATGAAATTCTTATGCATTACCGCGATAAGAAAAAAGAATCGAGGGTAGTGTCCTTTGATGAGCCTGTCGGAGTTGATAAGGACGGAAATGTAATGACCTATCTAGAGGTCTTAGGTACAGACTCGGAAGAGATCACCGAAATGGTGGAAAAAGCATTCGAGAGAAGCGAGTTGCGGAAGAAAGTTCAGACGGTTCTCAATGACAAAGAAAAGTATATCATGGTCCTCCGCTATGGTCTCCACGGCGGTAAACCTTGGACGCAGCAGGAGGTAGCCGATAAGATGGGCATCTCACGAAGTTATGTAAGCCGGATTGAAAAACGAGCTGTTCAAAAACTGATTAAAGAATTGGGAGCGGGGAAAGGGATTTAAAAGCGTCAAATAGTTAGAGGGGAAAAGCGCCTCTTCAGCTTGAGGCGCTTAAAACTCACGTGACGATTTAGTGTGTAAAGATGTGCTTTCCAATGGTGAGGATCTGTGGTCGACTCCAGATCCAAGCGCTCGTCGCAGTAGCCGGATTAAAGTAATAGAGTGCACCGCCGCTGGGATCCCATCCGGCCAATGCGTCACGAGCCGCATTCAAACAGGTCGGGTTGATATCCATCCAGATTTGCCCGTCGTCGACAGCGGTAAAAGCACCCGGTTGGAAGATGACACCAGATACCGTATTGGGGAAAGAGGGATGGCGGACGCGGTTGAGCACGACAGCCCCCACAGCGACTTGACCCACGTAAGGTTCGCCTCGAGCTTCTCCGGTTATGGTTCGAGCAAGCATCCAAAGGTCGTATTCACGGGGCCAGCCCACTCCAATTGCCTGTGCTTCAGCGATTTCCGTCGCAAATTTTGCCTTGAACTGGTCAAAGGTCATCGGCAATGTGGGTTCTGCGATGGGCCAAGGGAAGATGAGCAAGGTAATGAGCAGTAAGATGAGGCCCCTTTTTCCTCGTTTCCGCATGAAATACCCCCTTTTGTTCAGACTTCTTCATGTACATGGCTAGTATGGTCTGAAATGGGTATGACCATGCAAAATGACTATTCTTTTTCAAATTCCGAGGAGAAGGTTTTTTTTATGAAAAGAGAAAAGGTATAATAGGGTAGGAGTTCTTTGCTTTTGGGAGAACGATCGATTTGGAAGATGTCGGGTGAAAAGGTTGAACAACAAAATAGGCTGCAGACAACAAAGCTGTATGATTTTCGCCATTCTTATCTCGATTTTACTGGGAACAACCCTGTCGCCTCTCATGGTAACAGCTGGAACAGCCCCGATTCCCGAAAAAAAGCTAGTCAAAAGTGTCCTGATCGTGTACCCTGACGGACGGGCATTTCGGGGAACGACAGCCCGCCAAGAGCAGGATTGGGCACAAATGATGCAAAACCTGCTGGGTCACTTTGAGGTAGATATCTCCCTCTGCACCAGTGCTGATTATCATGAGGCTCAGTTGGAGTCCTTTGACAGCCTGATTTATCTGGGGACTTTTGAAGAAAAAGTACCTTCCCAATTGCTCCGAGATATCGCTAAGACAACAAAACCGGTCATGTGGTTAGGAAAGAATATCGATGAACTGGGAGACGCCGGCGGCCCTCGCTTTGTAACGAAGCCAGTCGCAAGACAAAGGGCAAACTACGAATATAAAGGAAAAAGTCTAACCAACCCCAAGGAAGTTACCTTGAATTTGATCGAAAAATATCCCCAAGACAGCCAAATATGGGCTTGGGTGGATTCGCCTCAGGGACGGCGTCCTTTCGGGCTGCAGAGACAAAATTTCTGGTATGTAGCCAATACGGACCTACATAGTAAAAGCTATCTCCTCGTTGCTGACCAGCTTTTCGATTTCATGGGGAAACAAGCCCAACCAGAAAAATGGGCCACCGTACGAATCGAAGACGTCCACCCTCTGCGCTCTCCTGAAACGTTGCGGAAAATTGCTGATGTGTTGAAAGCCCGACAAATCCCCTTTATGGTTACCGTGATCCCTGTCTATGTAAACCCACAGACGAACAGCCGTGTTTTCCTAGCGCAGAGACCTGAACTGATCGAAGCCCTTCGATACATGGAGACTTGTGGAGGGACGATTCTTATTCACGGTTTTACCCATCAGGTGGGTAATGACGAAACTGCCTTGGGTTTTGAATTCTGGGACGCTGTCCATGAACGTGCCATTATTCCTCCGGAACGTCCCCATTGGGCGGAAGAACGTCTAAACCAGGGAATTGTTGATTTGCGATCCCTTGGTTTGCACCCCTATGGCATGACTGTCCCGCACTATGCCATGGGAAGTGAAACCTACAAGGCCATGAGACAGCAGGTAAGATTGTTGGCTGGCAGTCCTCAGATTTCTGATCAGTCTCGTCAGACACAAAAAATTCCTTACATTTTGAAAAAAGACCAATATGGCTATCTTGTTGTGCCAGAGAACCTCGGTTTGGTAGACATGAACCTTACCGACCCGGTTACGCCGATGTTAGAAGAGGCCCAAGAAATCGCTCTCGTTCGAGAATGTGCCGCCGGAGCTTTTTTTCATTCCTTTTTGGAACCAACCTCCCTCGCCAAGCTTGTCGATGGATTAAAAGATCAAGGCTATACCTTTTTAGACGTGCGCTCTTTACCGGTTCAAGAAATCAACGCGGATCAAAGCAAGTTAACTGGACAAGACCTTTTTTGGGATCCTTTATTAGGGGGATCTCTTCGAGCGGAATCAGAAACAGAGCTTGCCCCAGCCGTCAAAGACACGGTGGAATCTACGATGACGGTCTTGTTAATAGGAATAGTGATCGCTTGGGCGATTCGCCGTCGAACCGATGACGAAAGATGAATTGAATCGGGGATCTCTATGAGTCATTAAACGCTAGAAAGGCGTGGTGCCTTAGTGAGTTACCTCTCCGAACAAACCGATTATATTCTGTTCATTTATGCATTGGGATTTACGCTGTTTACTTATGTATGCCACCTTATGCGGCATAGATCATATAAGGATCTGCCCTGGTTTTGGCTGGGGTGTTTTGGATTTTTTCATGCATTGGCAGCTTGGTTCGATGTAATCGCCTGGGAATTTGGGTCGGGGACTTTTTATGTCACGGTCTGCAGGGGATTTCATGGTCTCGCATTTTTGTTCTTGGCTGAGTTTGGACGTCGAAGTTGGTCCTCCTACAACGGAAAAATTTATGAACGGATCGGCTATTTTTTGCTTCTAAGCATGGCCGGAAGCTCAGCGATCGGATATTCAGGAGCTTTGACGACAGCCTTTCAAATCCCTTTTGTTTTTGCCGGTACTGTTTACCTCTGGCACTGCAGTCGCTTCAACAAGAGGCCCTATTCTCTCACCGAATCGATGCCACTGTTCTTTCTTACGGCTCTTTTGTTTCTAGGTTGGATCTCTACAGAAATGCTCGAAGAGCGTGGAGAAGCCGTCGCGAGAAATCATCTTCTTTCTCGAGCATCTACAGCCGCCGCCGCTATAGACGGAAGTCATGTATCCCATTTAACCGGTTCCACGGAAGATTTGGGAACGGAGAGCTACCGCTATCTTCGAAGCCAATTGATGGCTTTACATGAGGCAAACCCGGACTGTCGTTTTGTTTACCTATTGGGAATAAGAGACGGGCAAGTGTTTTTTTTCTTAGATAGTGAACCAGATACTTCTGAGGGCTACAGCCCGCCAGGTGATGAATTTACCGATGCTACGGAGGCGTTGATTTCCTCCTTTTCTACCGGTCAGTCGTTCGTGGAAGGGCCTGTAACTGACAGTTGGGGAACATGGGTCTCCGGCTTGGCCGCTATTCGGGATCCTGAGAGTCATCATGTTCTAGCCCTATATGGTATGGATATCGACGCCAAACAGTGGAATTTAATGGTTGCTACGTACCGTTTTATCGGCCTTGCCTCTACACTTGTCGTCTGTATTATTGTCATCATTTTTTATGTTGCTCTACAGTCGTTGCGGGAATCGGCTGAACAGCTTCGCCAGCAGGGAAGTCTGCTTCAAGGTTCGGCCGACACGGCCTACCGATTACTGACAGTTACTGATTATGAGCGGGCGACACAAGAGGCTATCGCTATGCTCGGAGAAGCGGCAAAAGTCGATCGGGTGTACATATTCGAAAACCTTCGCTATCCCGAATCAGGAAAAATGTCCTTTAGTCGGCGCTCCGAATGGATAAATGGAACCTATGAGGAGATAGGTGAAAAGGTTGACTTAGAAAATGTTTCCTATCAAGACTGGGGCTTGACTCGTTGGTATGAAACCCTCTCACAGGGAGACCCCATCGGTGGTGTTATCGATGAATTTCCGATCTTGGAACAGAAGTTTTTTCATTATCTAAAGATTAGTTCGATTCTTCTCGTACCTATCCAAACGAGGGAACGATTCTGGGGTTTTGTCGGCTTTGGAGAGTCTCAGGCAGATAGACAATGGACCGATAATGAAAAGACAATTCTGCAGGCTGTCGCCGCTAGTATTGGTGGTGCGATAGAGCGAAAAAAGGCCGAAGAGCAATTGGCCATGGCGAGGGACGAAGCTTTAGAAGCGTCTCGCTTAAAATCCGAATTTGTGGCTAACATGAGCCATGAGATACGCACTCCTATGAACGGTATTATAGGTATGAACCAGCTGTTGCTGGATACTTCCCTCAACGAGCAACAGCAGGAATATGCACTCATCGTTAGAGAATCGGCTGAGGGATTGATGCGAATCATTGACGACATCTTAGACTTTTCCAAAATCGAAGCCGGAAAAATGGAGTTAGAAGAGATCGAGTATGAACCGCTTACAGTGATCGAAAGCGTCGCAGACCTGTTAGCGCCAAAGGCCTCGGAAAAAGGATTATCTTTAGACACGTTTATCGACCCGTTCATTCCCGAAAAACTGTTCGGGGATCCCTTACGGTTACGGCAAGTCCTGCTTAACTTAGTGAGCAATGCGATTAAGTTTACCGACCGTGGGGGAGTCGGGATCGTCGTGACAGCAGAACCGCCTAAGCAAGGCATCGTTTTTTTGAAAGTGGAAGTCAACGATACCGGTATCGGTGTAACCGATGCGGCACGGAAACGTCTTTTTCAACCTTTTACGCAAGCCGATGGAACAACGACACGCAAATACGGAGGTACGGGTCTCGGACTGACCATATCGAAGCGAATCGTGGAAATGATGGGCGGACAAATCGGTGTGGAAAGTGAAACGGGAGAGGGATCTTCCTTCTGGTTTACCTTCTCTAGCAAAGTATCTGAGCCCCCAAGGACCGGCATAGCCCCTAAGGAGATTCAGGGGTTACGCGTCTTGATTGTCGATAGCTGTACCTTTACAAGGGACGTGTTACGTCGCTACGGAGAAGCTTGGGGTTTCAACTGTACGTTTACGGAAGACGAAAAAGAAGCCTTTCGCTTACTGCGAGAGGCAGAACACGAAAAAGCCCCTTATGCACTCGTCTTTATGGATGTATCCAAAGCGAATCACAGGGAGCTTCTCATGGACGGTACAACTCCTTTTGTCCTATTGGCTGGCTTTGGTTTACACAGTAAAATAGAAGAAAGCAGTAAAGACGGTTTCTCTGACATTTTGACAAAACCACTCAAACGAAGTCAAATCCTCAAATGCTTTCAGAACAGGGCAAAAGGGAACTGGACGGATTCGATCAGCGCGGGAAAAAGCAAAGTATTTACCGTCGGCAGCTCGGAAGAACCGCCAGTATCTAAAAAGAAACCACTGGAACCTATGAAAGACTGGCTCCTTTTAGTCGTTGAAGACAACAAGGCGAATCAAAAGCTGATCAGCATACTGTTACAACGATCAGCTTACCAAAGCCATATCGCCAACAATGGCCAAGAGGCGTTAGAAATGATGGAACAAAACAAATATGATCTCATCCTCATGGATTGCCAGATGCCTGTGATGGACGGATTAGAAGCAACCAAGGCAATTCGCAACATTGAAGCAGAGATAGGAGGGCATGTGCCAATCATCGCTATGACCGCTAACGCCATGCCTGGTGATCGGGAATCGTGCTTGCTTGCCGGTATGGACGATTATATAAGCAAGCCGATCAGCCCCGATAAATTGAGCCTCATGGTAGAACGCTGGCTGGCTGAAGGGCCAGATCAGTCTAATACTTTGATGATATGAACTGTAGCGTTAACGGGGTCACCCAAATCGATTTCCAGTTCTTGAGTGACTCGATTGCGATTTTTGTCATAGAGTATAAGAATGATAGGTCTTGCTGATATGTATTTCGAAATGTTTGTAACCATCCCGATCTGCCCATCAGACAGTTTTACGAGGCTGCCTAGTCGGTAGATTGAGATATTTTCAACGAAATGACGGACTGTTTTAGCATCGAAAAAATAGTTTCCCGAACCGAGCAAAAATTCCAATGCCTCATGGGGTGAATGTTGCTTTCGGTAGGCTCGGTTTTCCGTAAGGGCATCAAAAACGTCGGCTACAGCGACAATTTTGGCCGATTCGTTGACGTTGTGGAAGGTTAGTCCTTGAGGGTAGCCGCTCCCGTTATAGCGCTCGTGATGTTGATAAGCGATTTCGATCACGTCAGGATGTATGTTTGGTATGGAACGAAGGATGTTAGCGCCAAAATTGACGTGATTGCGAATCAGTTTAAACTCCTCAGGCGTTAAAGGATCTTTTTTTAACAATACTTCAGGTGGAATCGATGTTTTCCCAATGTCGTGAAGCAGGCCGCCGGTCCCTAGAACGAGGAGCTGAGTTTTTGACAAGCTCATACTTATACCTACGATGAGGGATAAGACAGATACGTGAACACAATGGGTATAGGTATGATCTTCAATGCTGCGCAAATCCGTTAACAAGTTCAGTACAGTTCGATTCTGAAGGATTTCCGTAAAAATGGACTCGACAGTGAACATGGCGTCCTCAAAACCTTTGTTGAGTCCATTGGGTCGAACGTACTTACGCAGCGTTCGGTTGACTAAAAGCATTGTCGAGTCGATAATCGTTTCATATACGTCGACTCTGGAGTATTGGTCCATTACAAAGACCGAATCAATGCCGAATTGCTTCAAACGTTCAATGAACATGGGGGTCAGAGTTACTCCCCGGGCCAATAAAACACGTCCATCTTCAATATATACATCTTTGGCGACGATGAAACCGGGCCGTAGTTTGCTTAACTCCAGACGAGGCATCGAATCAACTCCCAGAAGACTATTAAGAGTTCAAAAAAAATCCTGTGAATTTAAGTTTACCATAGCTTTTTCCATTGCCATACCATCTTTTCTTCCACCTATATAAAAAGATATTTTTAACAAGCTGATAAAGAACTGATTAAAATATTGACAGTAACTGTAGACGTAGTCTAATATAGGATTTGTTGGGTAGGCAAATAGTCTGAATAATCAGACCAAATTAAAAAATTCACACCCTGCCGAACTGTTATATTGAGGTGATAAAAAAATGTCTTCTGTCGCCGAAACGACACAACAAATGCCGATAGCAATCAATCTAAGCTGGTGCAAAGCCTGTGGGATATGTTACGCCCTCTGTCCGGTCAAAGTGCTTGGTCCTGACGAGTTGGGTAAGGTCACGGTGATTCAGGCGAATAAGTGCACTCATTGCAAGATTTGTGAAAATCATTGTCCCGATTATGCCATTTCCGTTGTTGGGGGGAAAAAGAGTTGAACGTCACATCCATCAACGCTCGTCTGATGCAGGGAAACCAAGCTTGCGCCGAAGGCGCCATCTACGCAGGAGCCCGTTTCTATGCCGGATATCCGATCACCCCATCGACGGAGATCGCCGAAGTCTTGGCAGAACGCTTGCCTCAGGTAGGCGGCAAGTTCATCCAGATGGAAGACGAAATCGCCAGTATGGCCGCCATCGTCGGAGCGTCCCTGACGGGAGCCAAGTCAATGACCGCTACTTCTGGCCCTGGTTTTTCTCTAAAACAGGAAAACCTCGGTTATGCCGTTCTGTCTGAAGTGCCCTGTGTGGTCGTAGATGTACAACGTCTTGGCCCATCGACTGGGGGGCCTACAGCTCCCTCTCAAGGGGATATCATGCAAGCTCGCTGGGGAACTCACGGCGATCACCCGATCATCGCGATTAGCCCCAGTTCTGTACAAGAGTGCTTTGAACTGACTGTAAAAGCTTTTAATCTTTCAGAACGATTCCGAATTCCCGTTCTCATGATGCTCGACGAAGTCATCGGGCATATGCGGGAGCGCATCATCATTCCTGCTCCCGGAGAACTAGAGATCGTTGATCGAAAGAAACCAAAGGTTGCCCCTTCTCAATATGTTCCTTATGAACCGCAAGATGATTCACTCGTCCCGCCTATGGCCAATTTCGGTGAGGGCTACCGTTACCATGTGACCGGTCTTCTTCACGATGATACTGGTTTTCCTTCCAACAGTCCTGCTGTGATGGGCGAGCATCAGGATCGTCTCCATGAAAAGATCCGTCGCGGTTTGCATGAGATCATCATGGTCGAAGAAGTGCAGACGGAAGACGCTGATGTCCTGCTGGTGGCCTTTGGCTGCATGGCCCGTTCGGCTGCCCGGGCCGTCAAGGAAGCCCGTGCGAAAGGGCAAAAGGTGGGTATGCTTCGCTTGATCACTATCTGGCCTTTTCCTGAAGAAGCTCTCCGTCAATTAGCGGAAAAAGTAAAAGCCATTATCGTTCCCGAGATGAACCTGGGCCAAGTGGTCGATGTCGTCAAAAGTGCTGTTGAGGGAAAGGTTCCCGTCTACGGGATCTGTCAGGCTGACGGGGAAATCATCCCACCGGAACGGATACTGGAAAAGATAGAGGAGGTTCTCTAAGTGTTTGCCGAAATCGAGCAATATTTTCGCACTGAAAGACTGCCCCATATCTGGTGTCCGGGCTGTACCAACGGCATCATCGTCAAATCGATAGTCGAAGCCATTCAAAAAGCAGGTCTGGATCAGGATAAGACAGTGATCGTATCGGGTATCGGTTGCTCTTCCCGCGCTACCGGATACTTGAATTTTAATACGCTTCATACTACCCATGGCCGGGCATTAGCTTTTGCTAGCGGTGTGAAACTGGCCAATCCTGAGTTAAACGTCTTTGTTATCACCGGTGATGGTGACTGCACATCCATCGGTGGCAACCATTTCATCCATTCTGCACGCCGGAATATGGATCTAAACGTCATACTTTTCAACAACAACATCTACGGTATGACCGGTGGTCAATATTCGCCTATGAGTCCCAGTGGTGCGAAGGCGACTACAGCTCCCTACGGCAACATCGAGCGGCCCTTTGATATTTGCAACTTGGCGATCGCTGCCGGTGCTACCTATGTAGCCCGTGGAAACTCCTTCAACACCCGTCAGTTGACGGATATTATCTATAACGGTATTGCCAACAAAGGATTCTCTTTCGTAGAAGCGATCGCTTCCTGCCCTGTATACTATGGGCGCAAAAACAAATTGGGCAATGCCGCCGATATGCTCAAATGGCAGCGTGACAATTGCATCACGAAGGAAGCTGCTGACCGTTTACCCCTTGAGAAGAAACAGGGGAAAGTTGTAACTGGTATTCTTCATCATGAACCGGCACCTGAGTACACGACGGAATACCAAAAAATTATCGATAAATTCCAAGGAGGCGAGGAATCGTGAGGGATAGTTGGGAAATTCGCCTAGGTGGTTCCGGCGGGCAAGGTCTGATCACCGGAGGCATCATCTTGGCCGAAGCGGCCATCCTGGAAGGGAAACAGGCCGTTCAATCCCAAAGCTATGGACCAGAATCCCGTGGTGGTTCCTCGAAAGCTGAGGTCATCATTTCCAAAGAGAACATCGACTATATGAAAGTCCGTGCAGCTGACTTGCTATTAGTGATGAGTCCGGAAGCGGCTAAGAAATATGTCGACGATGTCAAAGAAGAGGGCATCATCATCCTTGATAGCACCTATGTAAAAGACTGTGAGCCGAAAAAAGGCAAAGTCTATAAAGTTGACATCAGCCGGATTGCCCGGCAAGATGTGGGCCGAGAAGTGGTCGCCAACATTGTCGCCTTAGGCGTGATCGTCGGTCTAACCGGTGTCGTCTCTCAAGAAGCTTTGGAAAAGGCCATCCTTGCCCGCGTGCCGAAAGGTACCGAGGAAATGAATAAAAAAGCCTTGGCAGCAGGGTTCCAAGCGATTAAATCTGTTGTTAATGCCGCATAAAAAAGCCACTCCCTTAGGAGTGGCTCGGAGGCTAACGATGTTTGAGGCTGTCGCGGATATCGACGACCGCCTCTGTGATCGTCCGCAGTTCCCGAATAAACCAGGCGACAAGACCGATATAAGCTATGAAGGCAAAATGGGCCACGTTGGCATGGGTCTCTCGTAAGCCACGGTTGTCATACATGGAACCACCTCCTCCAAATAGAATACCCTATATCCCATAAAATCTTGCCAAGAAGAAACCGCCAGGAGTCATTCTCCTGGCGGTTTTGTTATACCCCCGTGTATAAGTTACCGTAGGGTCGTTTATTGTAAGGAATCAGTTTACTGAATGGCTGTGCAAGGATATCCTCTTTATCGTATCCGAAATAGTCGGCATAACGGCTTACGTAGCGTTCTAAGATTGATTGGTCTTCAGCAGTCATCTCGACGATTTTGACCTCTTTACCGAGCTTGTACTCTTCTACCTGACCGCGGATATACATGACACCGCCATGCATGCCGGTGCCGCAATAGTCGCCTACGATAGGATAACCTTCACGACCGGAAAGACCGAGCAGAATCAAAATGCCGCCAGCCATGTACTCACCGAAGAAGGCACCTGCTTTTCCGCCGACGACGATGACCGGGTTTTTCTTCATGTACTCTTTCATGTGAATCCCTACCCGGTAACCGACAGAGCCCTTGATAAATATCTCTCCGCCGCGCATGGCATAACCGACCGTATCGCCGGCATCACCGTGGACGATGATAGTTCCTTCGTTCATTGTATTTCCAGTAGCATCTTGTGCATTGCCGTGCACAACGATCTGCAGGCCATTCATATAGGCGGCCATGTCATTGCCAGGTGTGCCATGAATGATGATCGATCCATCGCCGGAAATGCCGTCGCCGATATAGCGTTGTCCATTGACGTTATCTAATAGGACCTCGGTAACGCCTTCCGAAAAGGCTTGCCGGACCAACTGGTTCAGTTCTTTATAATAGAGGCCTTGGGCGTCAATCCTGCGAGACACGGTAAACACCTGCTTTCCTTGTATGTTTTTACTCACCGGCGTGTTTGACGCCAAGAATCGACAGTTCTTTCTCGGTCAGGCCAATCCCGCGCAACATCAAACGGTTGCCGCGGAGGCTTTCTAAGGCGTTAATACCCATCCCGCCGAGCATCTCTTTGATTTCATGAGACCAAGCTTTCAGCAAGTTGGCAGCTCGTTCAGCTCCCGCAACCGGATCGAGTCGTTTAGTCAGGTTGGGGTTTTGGGTGGCTATACCCCAGTTGCACTTGCCTGTATAGCATTTTTGACACATATGACAGCCGAGAGCCATAAGGGCGGCAGATCCGATGTAACAGGCATCAGCGCCGATTGCGATGGCTTTGATCACGTCTGAGGAACAGCGAATAGAACCCGCCACTACTAAAGACACTTGGTGACGGATACTTTCTGAACGTAGACGGGAATCGACAGCAGCTAGAGCCAATTCGATGGGGATGCCGACGTTATCGCGGGTCCGCAGCGGAGCAGCGCCGGTACCGCCGCGGAATCCGTCGATGACGATGATGTCGGCACCAGCTCGAGCGGCTCCAGAGGCGATAGCGGCAATATTGTGAACGGCTGCGATCTTCACGGCTACAGGCTTGCTGTAATCGGTAGCTTCTTTTAAGGAGTAAATGAGTTGGCGTAGGTCTTCGATCGAATAAATGTCATGATGAGGAGCCGGAGAGATAGCGTCACTCCCCTCAGGGATCATCCGGGTGAGGGATACATCGAGTCCCACTTTTTCGCCGGGAAGGTGACCACCGATACCGGGCTTGGCTCCTTGTCCGATTTTAATCTCGATGGCAGAACCGGCCCAGAGATAATCGGTATGCACGCCAAAGCGGCCGGAAGCCACCTGGACGATTGTGTTTTTACCGTATTTGTAGAGGCTGCTGTGAAGACCGCCTTCACCGGTATTGTAGAAGGTGCCCATCTTTTCAGCTGCGATCGCTAAAGATGTCATCGCGTTTAAGGAAATGGCGCCGAAAGACATGGCTGCAAACATGATCGGCGTCTCCAGTTCCAGTTGGGGCGGCATTTTTTCAGTCAATTTGCCATTCTCGATTTTCAGACTGTCCGGTTTGCGTCCGAGGAACGTCTTCAGTTCCATCGGTTCCCGCAAAGGGTCGATGGATGGGTTGGTCACTTGGGAAGCATTGATCAGCAGATGATCCCAGTAAACGGGATAAGGTTTATCGGTGCCCATACCGGCTAAGAGCATAGCACCGCTCGACGCTTGCTTGAAAATAGATGTGATGTAATGAGGTGTCCAGTGGGCATTCGGCTTAAATTCGAGGGGATAGCTGCCGATGGATAGAGCACGGGTAGGGCAGGTCAATACACAGCGATGGCAGTTTACACATTTGATGTCGTCGGCCAGGACTTTTTTCTGTTTTTCATCCCAAATGTGGGCTTCGTTGGCACACTGGTGTACGCAGATCCGGCAGTTCGTACAGCGAACGCCGTCGCGATGGATGCTATATTCTGGTGTACGGAAGTCGATATTCACAGTTGATCCACCCCTTCCAACATAGCGATGACTGGTTCGCCGCCAGCGACGGCCCAGACCTTATCGGGTTGTGGGCACACTTCGCGGATGGCCGATTCTTCGCTGGCCACATAGACGTAGTCGCCTTTTTCGGCAGCGACGAGGGCGCGAAGTTTGATGCGGTCATTGAGGGCGACAAAGCCTTTGCGGCTGCCGAGAATGATCGAGAAGGGGCCGTTGACGAGCAGAGGGCCGAAGACGGTGCGGATAGATTTGACCAGTTCACGCTTTTCTGGTTCCATCCGTTCGATAGCACTCCAGAAGGGTGCTGCCATGGCCGTGACGACCACATCCAAGGGAAGATTGTGCTTGCGAAGCAGTAGGTCAAAGATGTAGGTGATCGCTTCGGTGTCTGTTTGCAGGGAGCACTTATAACCAAACATCTCTAAATACCGACGGTTGGCATCGTAAGAGGAGATCTCACCGTTATGGACGATCGACCAGTCGAGCAGGGTAAAGGGATGGGCACCGCCCCACCAACCGGGTGTATTGGTCGGGAAACGGCCATGAGCTGTCCAGAGGTATCCTTTGTATGTATCGAGTTTGTAGAACTCGCCCATGTCTTCCGGATAACCGACCCCCTTAAAAGCACCCATGTTTTTTCCGGAAGAAACGACAAAAGCACCGCTGTACTCGGAATTAATACGCATCACACATTGCGCCACATATTCATCGACTTCTAATCCCGATTGCAGCAGACGGTCTGGTTTCGGCTGAACGAAGTAACGCCAGATGATGGGAGCATTCGTTACAGAAGCTACTTTGCGAGTGGGGATTTTCCCGCCAATCTCAATCTCAAAATGTTCATTGAGGAATGTTTCAGTGGTCTCGCGGCAGGCACCGCTTTCATAAAACATGTGAATCGCATAAAAATCAGCATATTCAGGATAGATACCATAAGCGGCGAATCCACCGCCTAGGCCGTTCGATCGATCATGCATCAAGGCGATCGATTTAATGATGTCATTTCCGGAAAAAAGATTGCCTTTACGGTTCATGATCCCGCTAATGGCACAACCGGAAGGAATCCGTACTTGGCCTTCTCGAAACTGCACGTAGGTGACCTCCCTCTTTTGATATAAACCCCTTGGTGGAGCATAAAAAAAGACGTACCCCACGAGTGTCAACGATACTCGTGTCGAGAACGCCAGTCGTCCTCTTTTTGTGGGATGCTCCGTCGCCTGTGTTCAGGCATGTTCGGCCTCTATAAAAAGGTCGAAAAAAGATTCAACGATATATATAGCATAGGAACGTATGCGGTACAATAGTTTTTTGAATTATACATTGTATTCATGGTTTATAGAGACAAAAAAGAGCGACGGCTTGTATGCCGTCGCTGTGTGAATAACCCTATTGAACGTTAGAGGGAGAGATGTAAACCTTGTTGCCGTCTACACCAGCTAGGCGTGTAGCAGTGGTAGACTCCCAGATCTTTTGCCGAGTTAATTGATCAAGGTCAAAAATGTACATTTCGTATTTAGGCTTTTCACTGCCTGACGCCGGTTGCTCAACCATAAACAGAAATTTACCGTCTTTTCCCCATTGATAGGTAAAGGGGACAGTAAGGGGAAGAGTCTGCAATTTGGCCATGCGCCAAGAGAAGAAGCCTAGTTCCCGGTTGATAGCAATTAAATCAAAACTGTTGGCACCATTTTGCCCAGAGGGGTCGAAATGCTTCAATAAGGCGAAGCGCTCATTTGGGGAGGCACAGATCAAACGGTTTGATTCTGTACGGTCGAAATCAGTGAGCCAATGGATGCTGCTTTCGGAATGGGGACGAATTTCGCCGATATGGTGACGTCCTGAGTCGACACCGTTGGCGTTGGCCTCTGTTTCGATCACGATCGTGGAAGGATATTTTAACCAAGCCATGGGAGCTGCCGCTTTGCCAAGGCTAGTGATCTGCAGAATTTCACGAGTATCTAAAGAATAACGGTATACTTCACAACGTTCTGGTGAAGTGAACTGGCTGAAGATAAGGTACCGGCTGTCAGGAGACCAGTGCGGGAATCGGTTGTCGTTACCCATTCCTATGGGGACGCGATTATCCGTTTTCAGCTCATAAACAAAGAGAGGATTGTCCAACACAATATATTGGCCGTCCGGTGACCAAAGGGGGAGGTTGGGTGGACGGTTGGTTTGATGGATGTTTTTTACTTCACTATTGTTCAGTTTTACAAGGCTGAGGCTGTACATGGTCCCGGCATCGGGTTGGCTTCCTGTCTGAACTTGGCCGAATGTTAAGACGGTGTCATCAGGATTCCAAGAGATGGCCCGATAAAACTCGCTCGTTTTATCTTCCTCAGGGATCGAGTAGATACGAACCGACTGTTGCGTCTTTAGATTGACCACATAGAGGCCCCGTTGGCTGTAAAAGGCGATACGGTCTTTTTTATTGCTGAAAGTGATACTGGACCATTGAATATTTTCGGAAGAATTATTCGTTGCGGCTGGGGTATTTTTCAAATCTGTTACGGCACCCGTGCGCCCATTTTGGGCCACCGCTTGCTCGCAGATCTCACGCAAGTCGATGAGTTGGACACCGCTGATCGGTGTTGTAGATACATTGACTGAGGGAAGGTTCTTCACTTCTCCCCATTGGGTGTCCTGAGCGGGTGGAATACTGTCGGCCATAGTTATGGGAAACCGTTGTGCTGTTGCTAGATGATAGGCAGCGACGGAAACGATGAGCAGGGCGGCAAGAAAGGGGATACCCGGTAAAAGTCGTTTCATGTTGACCTCCTATGATGAAAATGCCGGCTTTTCCATTGTGGTTGACTAGTGATTATTTGACAAAAGCTTACGGATTCCTGCTCGTCCCATAAAACTTGTAATCTTGATAATTTTACGCCAGTGAGTAAACTTGTGGGAGGGAGGATTGAAATATTTGATATCAACTTATTTTACACGGTGCAGTGGGATTCGCAAAATCTTTTTGATGAGCCTTCTCCCTATGCTGCTAGGAGCGTATCTTTGGTTCGTGATCCCTTGTGCCTGGACAAAAGTGGACCGGGCGACGATTCAGTGGCAATCAGGCGGATATGCTATAGTCACATTGAATGCAAAAGAGGATCGAGAACTCGTAAAAGATATCTTTTCTCTCTTGGTTGGGACTACACCGATGGTCAAACATGTAGGAACTCTTAGAGAACCTCTTTGGGTGGTCACCTTACATTCCGAAAATCGGCAAGTCTTTTACCAGGCTCTGGACGATGGGTATGTATATCGTAAAATATGGGCGACCGATCCCGCTGTCGGTCCCGGTTGGTATTTACGCATTCCAGGAGACTCGGTCACGAAAGAACTACAGCAGCAGATGCTCAGTTCCTTCGAAGATCCGCAACGGGTACTTCCTGTAAGCGCCCAGGAGAAGGCCCAGCGACAGGAGGGACAGCTGGCCCGTTTCGTTACGGGAACCTTGATGAATGACCAAGGCGGCGTCTATACCAATTTTCGCGACGATCGACCAGAAAAGCGAGATGAAGCCCGCAATCATGACATCCTGTCCGAGTCGACAGGGTTACTCATGGAATACGCTCTGCAGACGAATGATCACGAATTGTATCGGCAACAGGTCGCGTACGCTCGAAAACACCTATCCAGTCCCTACGGTGTTCTTTCCTGGAAAGTGAGAGATGCTGATGGGAAATCTCAACCGTCGAGCGCCCTCATTGATGACCTTCGCATCGCTGCGGCTTTGATTCAAGGCTATGAGCGCTGGCAGGAACGGCAAGATTTGATGCTTGCCCGGGGAATCTTGGAAGGAGTCTACCGATTTGAGCAATCGAGCGGCTCCTGGAGGCCATGGTACGACTGGTCTGGTGTTGAAGTGAGCTGGAAAAGTTGGCACGAAAACCTCAAGGCTAACGGCGCATCGGTGCTTCCTGTGCGATATCTGGCACCTGATTACATCAAGATTGCCGCAACAGTGGACGAGCGTTTTGCCGATCTTGCTCCACAAGCTACCGCACTCATCAAGACATCCGATCTGCACAACGGACTTTTCGCCACCGATCTTGACCCGGCAAAAGGACCACTTCAGGAAAAACTTGAGGTGAACATGATCGATTCACTGCTTACCGCGTGGAATGGGGCCCGGGGCGGATATGTATCAAAACCGACGGTGGAGTTTCTAAAGAGAGAATTAAAAAAAGGGCATATCTATGCCAGCTATCACCGAAACCAGCAAAAGAAAGCCATTCCGATGACTCAGGTAGAGTCTCCGGCTGTCTATGCCTTGGCTGCCCTTTTTTTGTGGCAAGCCGGAGAACCTGACTGGGCGAACAGCGCCGTCGATCACCTGCTCCTGAACCGTATCAGCAATGAACAGTCTCCCTTTTTTGGCGGATTTGGTGACCCCCGTACGGGTGACTGCTACTCTTTTGACAACCTGATGGCGTTGCAAGCCTTGTCTGTTGTAAGAAAATAATCGGTGCTCGTCCTCTTTTTGCCGCTCCTGACATAAAGATAATGAGAAAAATTCATGGAATCGGCAATTGGGAGGTTTGAAAAATGGAATCGGTCTGGTTTTGGAAACCAGTGTGGATGGGGATGCTGCGATCAGCCGCTGTCCTCACTGGTGGGATTCTGGTCACCGTTCTCTTGATCCATCGTTTATCGGGACCTGTTTACTATATAAGTCCCTGGATCTACGGACTATTGATCGTGGCTGCCTTCGCTGGCGGTCACAAAGCCGCGAAAGCGTCTAGACAGCATGGCTGGCTCCAAGGGCTGATTGTGGGCACGTTGCTAGGGTTTTTCAGTGTCAGTTTTTGGTCATTAGCCGGGACATATCCAATTGTAGAAGCGGTCAGTGATCTACTATCCCTTTTAGGGTTCGGATTGCTAGGAGGTATCGTAGGAGTTTATCGCCAGGATAAAAGACGTGTCCTTAGACGAGGTCAATGGGGCCGGGTATAGGATAATCTCTATAGACGCATTCTAAGCCATGGAAAGACCATCGAAGCAGGAGGCTTTCTATGGATTTGACTGTCGTCACAGGGATTATCAACATCATCATCATCAACCTGGTTCTCAGTGGAGATAATGCGGTCGTCATCGCTATGGCTAGTATGGGCCTTCCCAAGGATTTACAAAAGAAGGCTATCTTTTGGGGAGCTACTCTGGCCGTTGTCCTGCGGATCATCTTGACCTTTTTGGCGGCTCAGTTGCTCAAAATCCCACTGATTCAGCTGATTGGTGGTCTTTTGTTAGCCTGGATAGCGTTGAAACTGCTTTATCCAGAGAAGGAACAGGATGTTGCCAAGAACGAGAGCACCGACTTCCGTAAAGTGATCCTGACCATCCTCTGGGCTGATCTGCTGATGAGCCTTGACAACGTCTTGGCGGTCGCTGGAGCTTCCCAGGGAAACGTTTACCTGCTGATTTTCGGTCTCGCTTTTAGCATTCCCATCGTACTCGTGGGCAGTTCCGTGCTGACGAGCCTGTTAGCCAGATATTCTTGGCTCGTGTATGTCGGCTCCGGGATCTTGGCTTGGACAGCAGGCAAGATGATCATCGAAGACAATGCCGTTGGTCCCTTTTTACACCGCATCCCTTATGGAGAGTTGATCATTCCTGCCGTGATCACTGCTGCTGTCGTTCTGATCGGGAAGCGAACCCGAGATATGGCGTTGGCAGAGCGATAATTAAAAAAGAGAGGTCGCTTCCATCGAGAAGCAACCTCTCTTTTTTAATAGCCTAAATCGTTTAAAACGGTACGCAAGCTTGATGCACTATCGCGGAGTGCTCGTTCTTCCTCAAAAGATAGAGGCAGGTCGAGGATTGTTTCCCGCCCTGCAGCGGTAACTAAGCAGGGGAGGCTTAGACAGACGTCTTTGATCCCGTACAAACCGTCGATTCGGCTCGATACGGTCAAGACCGAATGTTCGTCCCGCAATATGGTTTCGCAGATCCGGCGAACAGCTAGTGCGATGCCGTAAAATGTGGCCCCTTTGCGTTCGATGATTTGATAGGCCGCATTTTTCACATCATCGAAAATGGCTTGACGATCAAGAGGTGCTTTACCAAAGAAATCGATGTGGTGCAGATCGGCACCGCCGATATTGGCTAAACTCCAAAGGGGCACCTCTGTATCGCCGTGTTCACCGACAATGTAGGCATGAACGTTTCGGGCGTCTACACCGAAATGTTGACTGAGAAGGAAACGGAAGCGAGAACTGTCTAAAACGGTTCCTGAACCGATGATCTGATGAGACGGAAGACCGCTCTCTTTTAACGCAGCATAGGTCAGGATATCGACAGGGTTAGCCACGATTAAAAAGATGGCATCGGGACAAGCCTTTTGAAGCTTTGGGATCGTTTCTTTCAAGATGGCTACATTTCGAGAGGCTAAATCCAGGCGGGTTTCGCCGGGTTTTTGGTTAGCCCCGGCTGCATAGACGACGATGCGTGAGCCTTTACAATCAGAAAAATCACCGGCTCGTACCTGAACAGGGCTGACAAAGGAGACGCCATGATTTAAATCCATCGCGTCTCCTTCAGCTTTTTGCCGATCAATATCGACGAGGACGAGTTCGGAAGAGGTTCCCGCGCTTAGGAGGGCAAAGGCGGTCGACGATCCTACGAGTCCGGTTCCTATAATGGAAATCCGCACATCCACCAATCATTCACCTCGTCCCCTAGTATGCCCGCTTAACGGAAAGTTTGCCTCGCCTTCTGTATTACCGTCAAAGCTTCAACAAGACGAGTTAGAGTCTCATTGACCGGTGTTGGTATGTTATACCTTTGGCCTAACCGGACAATCGCACCGTTCATGACGTCGATCTCGGTCACACGGCCTCTGCGAATATCCTGGCGCATGCTGGATATGTTGTTCCCTGTGGTCATAGCGACGGCCTTTGTTCGATCCACTGCTTGAGGGCTGATGGCAATTTGGGCGGCTTGGGCTACCGCCTCCGCCTCTTGGACAGCAGCTTCTAAGAGGGATGTCAATGCAGGCACTTCCAGCAGTGTTCCATTAGGTACATCGGCAATCGCGGTCAAGGCATTGATGCCCACGTTGATCAACAGCTTGTCCCAGATAAGGCCTAGAACATTTTCACTTACCTCTGGAGCGAGTCCCGCTTTGGTAAAGATTTCGACAAGGGAAAGTAGACGAGGAGTCACAGGACCGTCCAATTCGCCGAAGAGGGTGTGGCCGCGGCCAGCCAAACGTATACGACCGGGCCCTGCCAGGGAAACGCCAAAAGAAGTTGTCCCTGCCAGAATCCGCTCTGAGCCCCATCGGTCGGCCAGTACTTCATGATTACCCAGGCCGTTTTGCAACGTTAAAAAACAAGTCTCCCTTTTGACGAGGGGCGCTGCCCGTAAGGCTGCAGAGGCTGTATCGGTAGACTTGACCATAAAAAGAATCACATCGACCGGTCCCACTTCTTCGGGCCGAGTCGTTGCCTGAACGGGAATGACCTGGGAACCGTCATCGGAGTCAATGAACAGACCTCGCTCATTGAGTGCTTGCACGTGATCTTCCCACCGGTTAACCAGAGACACATCAACGCCTGCCTGGGCTAAAAAGCCGCCGTACAGGCAGCCCATGGCCCCGGCGCCTAATACGGCGAATCTCATGGGTCACCTCATCAATACAAACGTTTCATTTCATTCGAATCCATACCAAAGCTATATTCTGGCCCGGGGAAGGTTCCATCCGATACTTCTTGGGCATACGTGTTGAGCGCGTCTTTGATGGTCGGTCCAATATTGGCGTATTTTTTGACGAACTTTGGTGTAAAACGGTCAAACATACCCAGCATATCTTGAATGACAAGCACCTGACCGTCACAGTAGGGTCCTGCGCCGATGCCGATCGTCGGGATGGACAAAGATTCTGTGATTCTTCTGGCCACATCGGCAGGGACGCATTCGATAACAACACTAAAAGCGCCAGCCTTTTCCAGGGCTAAGGCATCCTCCAACAACTGTTGTGCAGCCTCTTCGGTTTTACCTTGTACTTTAAATCCGCCCAGTTGCGCTGCTGTTTGAGGTGTTAATCCGATATGTCCCATCACAGGAATACCGGCATCGACGACAGCTTCTACGATAGGAGCAACTTTTTTGCCGCCTTCCAGTTTTACCGCTTCGATACCGCTCTCTTTCAGCATCCGATTAGCATTTCGAATAGCGTCTTCCTTAGATATATTGTAGGTGCCAAAGGGCATGTCCGCCACGACGAGAGTATGGGGAGCTCCTTTCACCACAGGTCGGCAGTGATGGATCATCTCCTCCAAGGTAACAGGTACGGTGCTGTCATAGCCCAAAACAACCATTCCGAGAGAGTCGCCTACGAGGATGACTTCCACTTCGCTCTCATCGACTAGCTGGGCAAAGGGATAATCATAGGCGGTGACCATGCGGAATCTTTTTCTTTGTTCTTTTCGTTCCTTAAACTGAGGCAAGGTGATCTTTTTCTTCAATGTGTATCCCTCCTGTCGGTTACAGATAGTGTAACCAATCTGTGATGGCCTGGGAAATATCCATTCGGAAAAATCCCGAAAAAAATCGAACAAGATGGATCTTTACTTTGCCATCGGCCTTTCGACGCTGCCTTTCCAGGAGGACAGTCCACCTTGAAAATTTTTCACATTAGGAAAACCTGCTTTTTTAAGTAACCGCAAAGCCATACGGCTTCGCATTCCGCTGGCGCAGATGACGACCACCGTTTTGTTTTTATGGGGCATTAAGGACTCGAGGCGGTTTTTTAGCTCTTGCAAGGGAATATTTACTGCTCCGGTGGGGTGACCGGTTTCAAACTCTTTTTTTGTTCGTACATCGAGCAGCAAAGCAGAGTCCTCATCCTGCAAGATTTTCACCGCATCCGGATAAGATACGCCGTCGACTCCCCGTCCAAATAAATATCGGGCAATAACGAAAGCTAAAAGAATAATGGCTAAAAACTCGAAAAATGGCGACACAGATTCCATAAAATCACCTCATTTTTTCTTTCTTTTTTTGCTTCTGCCAAAAACAATTGAATCTAACATTATTCTGGGGATATAATGGTAGCGCTATGGGGAAAGGGGTAAGATCAAGGATGAGCGAAGAGATTCGCGTCGATAGCGTCAAAGTAGAGATCCTGGAAAAAACTTTTGGAGAGACGACCGATGCCCTTAAGCGCAGCGGCTCTGAGGCGGGTGGTCTCTTACTGGGAAATGTATTTTTTCAGGAAAAGAACGGGCGTCTAGGCGCGTTAGTGCGGGTGGAAGCCTTTCTGCCAGCTCACCACGCCGAACCGGTACATACCAGTTTGAAGTTGACTGAAGCTACCTGGGAAACTTGGGAACAGATGCGAAAACAATTCCCCAAACTTCAAGTGGTCGGTTGGGTTCACAGCCACCAAGGATGTGGAATCTTCTTTTCCGGACAGGATTTGACGAACCAGGAGTCATTCTTTCCTAAGCCTTGGCATATTGCTTGGGTTATGGATACGCATACGGATAAACAAGGCATTTTCCGATGGAAACAGGGAACCATGGTGGCTACCGAGGACTGGGAAGTCCTCCGGGTTGTACGGACAGCCCGTAGCCAGTCTGTTACCGCTTCCATTCGTTCTTCGCAGCCTTTGCAAAATCCTGCCCCTGCTAGCGGATCTCCCTCAATAAAATGGGAGGCATCGAATCAGATCAAGAAGCAACCACCGGTGGTCACGATTATAGATGAAAGTCTCGAGGAGACGGTTCGTCTGCCGAATCCGCAACCGGCTTTGTCCACTCCCCAAAAGGTGAATATTTCCGAAGATAATGCCTCAAAAGGAACTCCACGGCCTCAGAAGGATCCGATGAAGGAACCACCTATCCAGGCTCGTCAAATCCGGCAGACATCCTACCGGGAAGAACGACCGTGGAAACGAATGCTTGTCACACTTGGGCTCGGCCTGCTTGTATTCATTGGTGCTGCCCTGGTTACCGTAGGTGTATACACATTTTTCATGAATAAATAACCGTCTTGCCTTAGCGTCACAATTGTAGGAGATCTCGCTTTATGTTTCTGTGATCGAGTGGAATCGTCCTGAAAGCAAAATTGGCCAATTTAATTAATACAGGTGGTGCATATATGCTGGATCAAGTACCTGCCTTGCTCGCTGGTGAACGGCGTGTTGCCGCTAAAATGATCACATTGATTGAGAATGACGGTCCTGAAAAACAAGAAGTACTCAAGGCCCTTCATCCACATACGGGAAATGCCTATATCATCGGGATTACGGGATCTCCCGGAGCCGGTAAATCGAGCTTAACTGACCAAATCATCTCGGCCCTGCGCAAACGGGGGAAAAAAGTCGGTGTCGTAGCTGTCGATCCGACGAGCCCTTTTACGGGCGGTGCCATATTAGGCGACCGTATCCGCATGAACGATCATTATAATGATAAAGGTGTCTTTATTCGTTCCATGGGCACTCGAGGCAGTCTCGGCGGGCTTGCCCGGTCGACGAAAGAAGTATTGAAGGTTTTTGACGCTTTTGGCTGTGATTTCATTCTCGTCGAGACGGTCGGTGTGGGCCAGTCTGAACTGGAGATTATGACGGCGGCTGATACGACTGTCGTGGTCTTAACGCCTGGTGCCGGTGATTCTATCCAAGCGATCAAAGCGGGTATCATGGAAATCGCCGATGTGTTCGCTGTCAATAAGGCTGATTTGGAAGGTGCAGACCGGGTCGTAACGGAAGTGGAAGTCATGTTAGATCTGAGTCAGCGTTCTCGCTCCGGTGGTTCGCAAACATGGAGACCGCCAGTCGTTCGTACCGTAGCCATGCGTTCCGCTGGTATCGAGGACTTGCTCGATGCGATTCTGGCTCACCGCAATCATCTGGAAGCATCGGGTCAATTGAACGAGGAACGCAAAAACCGAGTGAAGTTAGAACTGAGCGAAATTATTGAGCACCACATCAAAGACCTCATTCGGAACAAGGTAGTAAAAAGCGGACTTTGGGATAAGCTGTTAGAACAGGTCTTAGAGCGGACGATCGACCCCCATTCGGCAGCGATAGATATCGTTGATAAAGGCCTGGTCCGTCAGGAATAACTTGACAAAATCTTGATAGCTCACTATGATATGATAAAACCATCTCCGACAAATCGAAGATGGGGAGGAGTACACCGCTCAAAACCCTGCAGAGAGGCAACCCTCGGCTGAAAGGTTGCTGGGTGATCCGGTGGAAAGTCGCCCCGGAGTGCCGTTATTCGGCCGGTATGGGTCCGTTATCGCCCGTAGAGTGCTTTTTCATCCCTCTGAGAGTGGAATGAAAGAACAAAGGTGGTACCACGGAGCATTCCGTCCTTTGAGGATGGAATGCTCTTTTTTGATGATCTAAGGAGGGTAACAGAGAGAACATGACTGAAACCAACAAAGAGGGTTTGCCAAAGATCTACGAACCGAAGCAGGTTGAAGGAAAATGGTACCAGTATTGGACCGAAAATAACTTATTCCGGGCTGATGTAAATGCTGACGGAGAGCCTTTTTCTGTCGTCATGCCGCCACCAAATGTGACGGGAAGCTTACATCTCGGCCACGCTCTCGACAACACCTTGCAAGATATTCTCGTTCGCTGGAAACGGATGCAAGGATACAACACGCTCTGGGTTCCCGGCACCGACCATGCCGGTATCGCCACACAAGCAAAAGTGGAAGAGTCTTTAGCATCTGAAGGCCAGTCGAAATACGACTTGGGGCGCGAAAAGTTCCTCGAACGAGTTTGGGATTGGAAACATCAATACGGCAACCGCATCACTTCTCAGCTACGCTATCTAGGAACTTCTTGTGATTGGAGCCGAGAACGCTTCACCATGGACGAGGGCTGTTCCCAAGCCGTTCAGGAGGTCTTTGTCCGTCTCTTTGAGAAGGGGCTTATTTATCGGGGAAACCGGATCATTAACTGGTGCCCCAAGTGTCAAACGACCATCTCCGACATTGAGGTGGAGCACTCAGAAAAAGGCGGCCATCTTTGGCACATCCGCTATCCTGTAAAAGACGGTGATGGGGAAATAGTGGTCGCCACCACCCGTCCGGAGACGATGCTCGGTGATACGGCCGTAGCCATTCATCCAGATGACGAACGGTACAAGAGTCTTATCGGCAAAAAAGTCATCTTGCCGATTTTGAACCGTGAGATTCCCGTTGTCGCCGACGAATATGTGGATCCCTCTTTTGGAACGGGTGTAGTCAAGATCACGCCGGCTCATGATCCGAACGATTTTGAGGTAGGTTTGCGCCACCACTTACCGCAAATCTCGGTGATGACCAAAGAAGCTATGATGAACGAAGAGGCTGGTCCCTACAGCGGTATGGAACGGTATGAATGCCGGAAACAGATCGTCAAAGACTTGGAAAGCCAAGGCTATCTAGTCAAAGTGGATGAGCATGTTCATGCTGTCGGCCATTGCTATCGTTGTGACACTGTCGTTGAGCCTATGGTTTCGCCTCAGTGGTTTGTCCGCATGAAACCGCTCGCTGAACCAGCCATGGAGGTCGTCAAGGACGGCCGGATGACCTTTATACCGGAACGGTTCACAAAGATCTACCTCGGCTGGCTGGAAAATATCCGCGACTGGTGTATCTCCCGGCAGCTCTGGTGGGGCCATCGCATTCCCGTCTGGTACTGTCAAGATTGTGACTATATCTATTGCGGCAAAGAAGAAGGTTTGCCGGAAGTTTGTCCCAAATGCGGTGCTGTCCATTTTGAGCAAGATCCCGATGTTCTCGATACATGGTTCTCTTCCGGTCTCTGGCCCTTCTCGACGATGGGTTGGCCTAATGAGACGGCTGAAGTGAAGAAGTACTACCCCACTTCGGTATTGGTCACTGGCCGGGACATCATCTTCTTCTGGGTCGCCCGGATGGTCTTTATGGGCCTTGAATTTATGCATGAAGTCCCCTTCCGGGAAGTCTTCATCCATGGGTTGATTCTAGATTCGCAAGGCCGCAAGATGTCGAAATCCCTAGGTAACGGTGTCGATCCCATTGAAGTGATCGAACAGTATGGTGCAGATACACTGCGCTTTATGTTGGTCACCGGTAATACGCCCGGCAATGACATCCGCTTCCATTTTGAGCGTTTGGAAGCGACCCGCAATTTCGCCAACAAGATATGGAACGCTTCTCGCTTTGTCCTGATGAACCTGGAGGGATTTGATCCCCATGAGAGCTGGGGAGAATTAACCCTGGCTGATCGGTGGATTCTTTCCCGCTATAACCGCCTCATCGGCGATGTTAACAAAGCCTTGGAAGCCTACGACATTGGCGAAGGGGCCCGGGCGATTTATGACTTCCTCTGGAGCGAATACTGCGACTGGTACATCGAACTGGTCAAACCTAGACTCTACGGAAAAGACGCTTCTGTGAGTGATGTAGTCAAATCACGACAGACTGCCCAGAAAGTGCTATCTCATGTCCTCCGAGGCACCATGCAACTCTTACATCCCTTCATGCCCTTCTTGACAGAAGAGATTTGGCAGCAGCTTCCCCATCACGGTCAGTCCATCATGGTATCCTCGTGGCCTGGAGCCCAGGCCGAATTCATGGACGACTCGGTGGAAAACGAAATGGGTCTTTTGATGGAAGTGATCCGGGCTGTTCGCAATATCCGTGCGGAGATGAATGTGGCTCCTGGAAAACGGGCTGAGATCATCTTGGTATCCTCTAACGAAGAGAGCCGCCGCCTGCTCGCCCAAGGATCGGCTTTTGTGGCGAATCTGGCCAACGCTTCGGAAGTGAAGATCGAAGGGGTCACTTACGGGCAACCGGAAGGCGCTGTTACAGCTATCGTCGGAGATGTGACTGTCTACGTGCCGTTGAAAGACCTGATCGATCTGACCAAAGAGATCGACCGCTTAACGAAAGAACTGCGTGTCACCGAAGAGGAGATTCGCCGTCTGGGCAGCAAATTGAACAATCCCGGCTTTGTGGCCAAAGCTCCTGCCGACGTTGTGGCGAAAGAGCGGGAAAAGGAAAGGGAAGCTCTCAAGAAAAAAGCTGCCCTGGAAGAACGCCTTCGCGGCCTAACCGCTTTGGGATAGACATGACGAACTTTGAGGAAGCGCTAGCCTATTTGAAGGACTTGACAAAGTTCGGTTTTAATTTGGGCCTGGAACGAATTACCGAATTGCTGCACCGGCTTGACGATCCTCACGTAAAAGAACGGCCGGCTTATATCCACATCGGTGGTACGAACGGCAAAGGGTCTACCTCTGTGATGGTCGCCCGGGTACTGGAGGCGGCTGGATTCCGTGTCGGCCTCTTTACCTCACCTCATATGCACTGCTATACAGAGCGAACCCAAATCAACGGAAAATCAATCGCCCGAGGTGATGTGGCCCAACTGATCGATCAGTTGCGGCCACATTTGGAAGCCATGGTAGCTGAAGGATATGAACACCCCACCGAATTTGAGGTGTGGACGGCCCTATCTTTTCTGTATTTTGCTCAGCAAGCAGCAGATATCGTCGTTCTGGAAGTGGGTCTTGGCGGATCGATCGATTCAACCAACGTGGTCAACCCCATAGTAACCTGTATCACCAACGTTTCTATGGACCACATGGATTATCTCGGTCATACTTTGCGAGATATCGCCGCAGTGAAAGCCGGGATTATCAAACCGGGGGTTCCCCTGATCACTGCTGCCGAAAACAGTGATGTTTTGGAAGTTCTGTCTTCTAAAGCAGAAGCCGTAGGGGCCCCCCTCGTTCAAGCGGTGGTCCAAGAGAGAGAGCTTTCGCATACTGTGGTGACTCAAGGCGATAAAGTGACTTGGGAGTCTGTCGAAGGCGGCAAGGAAATGGTTATCCATGGCCAAATCGGCCACTATGGACCGTTGATGCCCCCGCTGGCAGGGAAACATCAACAAGCCAATCTGGCGACGGCAGTGGCACTTTTAGAAACGGTTCGACAAATGGGATTCCTTTGGGAGGAAAAGCATCTTCGGGAGGGCTTAAGGCAAGTAACTTGGCCTGGTCGGCAGGAACGATTCGGACAATTCCTGCTCGATGGTGCACACAACGTGGCCGGAGCGCAGACGCTTGCCCAGACCCTTAAGGAAGACTATCGCGACTGGAACAAAGTGCTGCTGATCGGGATGCTAGCCGATAAAGAGCGTGAAAAAGTGGTGGAACTACTTGCGCCCTTAGCCCAATTCGTCATCGTTACCCGTCCGAACAATCCCCGCTCCGGCGATTGGGATCAGTTGACTGTAATCGTTTCCCGCTATTGTTCTCAGGTAAAAGTGATACCCGATGTGCGGGACGCTGTGGATCAAGCATGGGCGGAAGCGCAGCAGTTAAAGGGATATTCCGATAAAACTTTGATCGTTGTTACAGGCTCCCTTTATATGGTGGCCGAAGCCAGAGAATACATCAGGCAAAAGCGCTAAAAACTAAAAACGTCGAAAAGTGACAGAAAATGAGATGGTACCTTCACCATCTCATTTTCTGCTGTTATAATGGTTGAGGTATCTGTGATGAATCCATTATAATTGTTAAAAAATGCTTAAATTACGAGGAAGAAGGTAAAGAACTACTATGTTGCTTTCACTGAAACCCCGTGAAGACAAGTTCTTTGATCTCTTGGAACAAAGCGCCCGGACTGTCGATAAAGGGGCCAAAGTACTACTATCATTGTTGAACGATTACCAGCAACTCTCTGTAAAAATGGCTGAGATCACTGAGGTGGAACATCAAGGCGATGATATTACCGCCAGCATCACCGAGCAACTCAACCAAACCTTCATCACTCCGATTGACCGTGAAGATATTTACCTTCTCGGTAACCGTCTCGACGATATCTTAGATAACATCCATGGGACGATAGAACGGATGTACCTCTATCAAACGTCACAACCTTCGGAAGATTTTATTAAATTGGCCGGTGTACTATCTCAAGCGACGGAAAAATTAGCGGAGGTTATCGCTGCCTTACGCAATATTCGCAAGAACCAAGATGCGATTCTTGAGGGATGTGCCAAAATTAAACAATGTGAAAGCGAGGGTGACCGCCTCTATCGCCGCGGTGTGGCCCATCTTTTTAACGAACTGAAAGATCCCATTGAACTTATTAAATGGAAAGAGATATTAGAACGGGTAGAAGATGCGACCGATGTCTGTGAGCACGTGGCAAAAATCGTCAAAGGGGTAGCCATGAAGAATGCCTAGTTTTGAAATCATTGTCTTTGTCATCGTCTTTACAGCACTCGCTTTTGATTATATCAACGGATTTCACGATACGGCGAATGCAGTAGCAACGTCCGTGTCGACACGCGCTATCGCACCTAACCATGCAGTCGTTTTGGCGGCTACCATGAACTTTGTCGGTGCCTTTTCCGGTACGGCTGTCGCAAAAACGATCGGATCTGATATCGCGAACCCCTCTGGAATTACTCAATCAGTAATCTTGGCTGCCCTGGTTTCAGCTATCTTATGGAATCTTCTGACGTGGTATTATGGGATTCCATCGTCAAGTTCTCACGCACTGATCGGTGGAGTCATCGGCGCTGTTGTAGCTGGTCAGGGATTCTCAAGCTTAAAACTGGCAGGCATTCAGAAGATCGTTGCCGTGTTGATTGCGTCGCCTATCGTGGGTTTGATTGTCGGGTACTTTGTTATGACTGCCCTTTGGTGGATATCAAGGAACTCGACACCTGGGTGAGTCAATCGCCGATTTTTACGATTACAGGTGCTCGCCGCTACGGCGGCAGCTTTTTCCCATGGTTCGAATGATGCCCAAAAATCGATGGGGATCATCACGATGGCCCTCTTCAGTGCCGGCATGATCCCTGTTTTTGAAGTGCCCAAGTGGACAATCATCGCTTGTGCCATGGCCATGGCATTGGGAACTGCCGTCGGAGGATGGAAGATCATCCGCACCATGGGCGGGCGTATCGTCAAGTTGGAACCTGTCAATGGATTTGCAGCCGATTTAAGCTCCTCTTTCGTAATTTATGGTGCTTCCATGTTTGGAATGCCTGTGAGTACCACTCACGTTGTCTCATCTTGTATTATGGGAGTAGGATCAGCCAAACGGGTTTCTGCTGTTCGCTGGGGTGTGGCTAAGCAGATCGTATCTGCCTGGATTTTAACGATTCCCGCCTCTGCCGCAGTGGCTGCATTATCTTATACAGTGATTCATTTCCTCTTAGGTGTCTAGTTAAAGAAAGAAGGGAATTAGGCGTGAAAACCCTGAAAATCCCCGAAGCCACCATTATCCGCTTATCTATGTACTCTCGGTATCTGAGCCAAGTGGAGGAGCGGGGAGTGGAGATGATCTCCTCGGGAGAGATTGCCGAAGGTGTTGGAGTCAGCCCGGCTCACGTTCGTAAGGACCTGGCCTATTTCGGAGAATTTGGAACCCGCGGAGTCGGTTATAATGTTGGTGAATTGCAGAGTCATATTCTCAACATTTTACGACTAAACCGGGAATGGCGTGTGGTCATCGTCGGAATTGGCTATCTAGGTTCGGCCCTGACGATGTACCGCGGATTTAGAGAACGCGGTTTTGACATCGTTGGTATCTTTGATGCTGACGCAGCGAAAGTGGGGCGGGAACTGAGCGGACTCACCGTTCGTCCTCTAGAGGAACTGGAAAGTATAATTAGAGAAAAACAAGTAGGGATTGGCATCATCACCGTTCCGGCTACGGAAGCCCAACAAGTAGCGGACAAGCTTGTAGCGGCTGGTGTCAGTGCCATACTAAACTTTGCTCCTTGTGTACTTACCCTTCCTCCCCATGTGGAACTTCGAAACGTTGATTTATCGGTGAACTTAGAAGTCCTTACCTTTAATTTAGGTTCGAGGAGAAAATTTTAACATCTCCTACTCAAGGGAAGAAAGCCTCTAACCGGCCTTGCTGGCTGGTTAGAGGCTTTTTTTAGTTTTACCCGGACTTTTACATAGCTACTTCTCCCGGTCGGTGTTTGACTCATTAAATCCTTTCATTTAGGAAGACTAAAAACATGGGCAAATACCTACCCAAAGGGGGATTTTATGGTGTCTGATCCGTATGCACAGGGAATGTTGCGGGTTCATCCCTATGCGAAGAAAAAGGATGTTGTCGGAGAATTGGTGGCGATTTTAGAAGGCAAGTTGGAGAACCGCGGCCTTCAGTTGATCAAGCCCATTTCGCGTGCACTGGCAGAAGACGAGATCCATGAAATTATTATGACCGATGAAGTGGAAGCCGGACCTGGAAAGAAGGTAGACCGTATCGCTTACCTGGCTTTTTTTGAGGTCAAAGGTGGTGGTGTCATCGTGACGGGTGATCCCGTCTTTTTAAAAGGCAAGCTGCTCGGTCACATTGCCGGTTTTGACGAAACACATATGCCCAATCATATCAATATCGTCATTAAGTCGGAAGATCGGTTGTCGGGGGTGTCCTTAGGTGCTGAAATCGGTCAACAACTATTGATCAAAAGCCCCGATTAAAGGTAACCAAATACACATGTTTTTTCCGGAGGCGGTGAAACTATCGATGAGTCCCGCCCAGTAAAAATCAGGAGGTGAAAAATCATGTCCATTGAAGCGAAACTGCAAGAAATGGGCCTGACCATACCGGATGCACCGAAACCGGTCGCTGCTTATGTGCCGGCCATCAAAGTCGGTGATTATGTCTATACGTCCGGTCAGATACCCTTTGTCAACGGGGAATTGAAGCATAAGGGCAAGGTCGGAAAAGATGTTACCCCGGAACAAGCGTACGAAGCTGCGAAGATTTGCTGCCTCAACTGTTTAAGTGTGATCAAAGGGCAGATTGGAAATCTCGATCAGATTAAACAAATCGTTAAAGTTGTCGGCTTTGTCAACAGCGCACCGGGATTTCAAGGTCAACCGGGGGTAGTCAATGGCGCCTCCGAACTGCTTGGCCGTGTATTTGGGGATAAAGGACAGCATGCTCGATCGGCTGTGGGTGTGAACGAGCTCCCCTTAGATGCGGCTGTAGAAGTGGAAATGATCGTACAAGTGGGCTCCTGATGAGTCGAGAACGAATCATAAAGGGTAACGAGGAGGCTCTCAATGTCGAACTTAAAATATAAGTATCAACTATATAGACACCTGCAGGCTAGCATCCCGCAAATTTATGCGGAAGCGAAAAAGGCAGCCGATGAAATCGGTATCCCCCCGCAACTGAGAGGTAAATTCGGTCTTACCGGAGCGATCTCTGGATGCCCGGCCCCGCTTCGTCGAGATATTGCCGAAGCTACAGAAAAAGGCGGGAAAGAAGTCATTCCCTTGGCCAAACTGATCGATGAGCTTCGGGAGATCGTCAAGGATGTCTATGGCGATGAGTGGGAGCCTGTTCCGACCAGCACTTGTGAAGCGGCTCTGTGGCTTTGCTTTGATACTTTGATGACTCCACCCAATCTGGGCCGAGGTGATAACTACCGTGCCCGGTACATCTGCCCTTATGAAAAGCACATGCACCATCAGGGCGCTTACGGTCGCCCGTTCCCGGCAAAATACAAAGACCTCTACGCTGACCGAGGGACTACTGCCGGCGAGATGGGTTTTTACGGCAAACGGCAGAACAACTTTGATACAGTCATCGTGCCGCTCGTCGGAGCGAAGTACCCTGTTCACGGTGTCAAAGCCCATCCCGTTCCTTTGTTGACCGAAGTAGACCCTGAGGCCTCCATCGAGCAAATGGCTTTGGCCGCCGAAGTTCATGCTCCCTTCTTGACGGGATTTGCATCGCTCGGTTATGACACCCCTGGTTACGGGTACGGCATAAAAGAAGACGACGGTGCGCCCTTGCTCATGAAGCGTATCGGGGAACTGGCTCACGAATACAACGTTCCTTACCTGATCGACAACGCCTGGGGCATACCCTTCGTTGGAACCGATCCGCGCAAAGTTAACGCAGACTTGATTGTCTACGCTATGGACAAGGCATCTGGTGCGGCTACTTCCGGACTCGTCATCGGTCGTGAAGATGTGATGACCCATATTCGCCGGGCCATGGGCTTACATGGTGACCGCTGGGGCACGACGGCGTCCTATGGTAAAGCCGCTTATGTTACCTTCGATCCAGGGAAAGAAGCCTTACTCAGTCAGATCCAGGCCCTGCGAGTCCTCCGGGATAACCCGAAACTGATGACTAAGCCTGTCGATGACTTGGAGCGAATCGTCCGGGAAGAATTCGAACAGATCCACCCCAACATTAAAAAAGGTCTCTTGATCAGCAAATCCTATAACTCCCAGACTGTGGAAGTCAACTACGAAGGAACATGGAAAGATGGCGGTCTTGGATTCCCCATCTTTGCCATCGAAGACATGTATGCCGGAAGCAACATCCTGCAGACTGGTCTAGCCCAGATGGGTGTGATTCCAACGATCGCCTACGATGCTAACATTTTCATCTCGCCGGGTCTTGGCACCAGCGATGATAATGGCCAGTTGATTGAAGATAACATGCGCTATGGGGTCCGCGCATTGGTAAAATTGATGGAAATCGTGGGACGCCACGCCGGAATGATTTAAGGAGGTTAAGCCGTGGCAAAAGTAGTAGTTGTCGGCGGCGGATGGGCTGGAAGTGCCGCAGCGATCGCAGCGGCAAAGGCTGGCGCCGATGTTGTTATGCTTGAACGGACTGACATGCTGTTGGGCACTGGTCTTGTCGGCGGTATCATGCGCAACAACGGCCGCTTTACGGCTACGGAAGAGATGTTTGCCATGGGTGGTGGAGACCTGTTCGAAGTTTGCGATCAGGTCTCCCGCCATAAAAACATCGAATTTCCAGGCCATAAACATGCCAATCTCTATGACGTAGCAAAGGTAGAACCGGCTGTTCGCAACCGTTTGTCCCAGTATAAAAATATCGAATTTCGGACCTTGGCAAGAGTACGGGACATACACATGGAAGGTTCTAAAATCACCGCTGTAGTCATCGACGAGACCGACGCGATCGCTGGTGATGTATTTATCGACGCTAGCGGAACTGCTGGACCGCAAGGCAACTGCGGCAAGTACGGCAACGGTTGCGCCATGTGTATCTATCGTTGTCCCACCTTTGGCGGCCGCGTATCTATCGCCGGTAAAGCTGGCATTAAAGAGATCATCGGGAAAAAAGGAGATGGCAGTTTCGGCGCCATGTCCGGTTCCTGTAAATTGCACAAAGATTCCATTCGCGATGATATCATTGATACCCTGAATAAAACCGGCGTGGCTGTTGTACCGATTCCAGAAGAACTTCGCAAGGAAGACGCCCTCTCCAAAAAGGCGTGCCAACAATATGCGCTCAAAGAGTTTGCCGAGAACGTGATCCTTTTGGATACAGGTCATGCAAAGCTGATGACTCCTTACTATCCGTTGGACAAGCTTCGTCATATCCCTGGCTTCGAAAACGCTCGTTTTGAAGATCCCTATTCCGGCGGTATCGGTAACTCTATGCGTTACATCGGAATGTGCCCTCGCGACAATCATCTCAAAGTAAAAGGGGACGTACAGAATCTCTTCTGTGCCGGAGAGAAAGCGGGTCTTCTGGTGGGACACACGGAGGCTATTGTCACAGGAACACTGGCTGGGCATAACGCCGTTCGCTTTACCTTGAATAAACCGCTGTTGGAAATTTCTCCTTCATTGGCTGTCGGAGATGCTATCGCTCACGTGAACGAACAAATGCAAACCGACGAGGGACTCACGAAAAAGTACACCTTCTCTGGCTCTGTTTATTTCCAACGAATGCAGGAAAAAGGCCTCTACACGACGGATGTCAACGCTATTCGTCAACGAGTAGGTGCGGCGGGTCTCTCTGATGTCTTTGCCAAGCCGGTCTCTTAGGAGGTGAAGCATGGTTACCTTAACAACATTACACTGGATCTTTCTCTTTTACGTACTCGTCGTGATCGTCGTCATGGGCTTGAGACGAGATCCGCTGATTCCCTGTATCATCGGTATTTTGCACATCGGTTGGATGTATTCGGGGAAACTGGTCGGGGCGATCCAATCGGTCTTTAACGCTCTGGTCGTTGCAGGCACCGAGTTTCTGGGGATTATCGTAGTCATCTCCCTAATCGTAGCCATGTCGAAAGTGCTCACGGAGTTAGGTGCTGACTATCTGATCATGCGTCCCGCTGCCAAGTTGATGGTGAATGCCGATGTCGCCTTTTGGATTCTGGGGATCGCTATGCTCATCGTCTCCTGGTTTGTCTGGCCCTCACCGGCGGTGGCTCTGATCGGCGGAATCATGCTCCCTATTGCCGTCCGGGCTGGGCTACCGACCATGGGAGCGGCGATGGCCATGAACCTCTTTGGCCATGGTATCGGGCTTTCTACAGACTATGTGATTCAAGGGGCACCAACGATTACCGCCAAAGCGGCTGGCCTGGATCCGTCGGCTTTGATCCGTGCGTCGGTTCCGCTGATTATCGTTATGGCTTTAGTGACGACGATCATCGCCTATATTCAGGTAAAGCGCGACATTAATGCGAATCGTGCCAAACATGACCAAGAGAGGCTGGCTTTTGAGAAAGAGCAAAAACAAGTGGAAATCACAAGCCTCTCCTATGTATTTGCTGTTCTCGTACCTTTAGCTTTCATCGCAGATGTATGGGCCATGCTCACCTTTGATCTTAAGGGCGGTGATGCTACGGCTCTAGTCGGGGGTACTGCGGCACTGCTGTTGGCATTGGGTTCAATTCTCAAATATGGCGTTGAGTCACTGGAGAAAATTACCGATTTCGTCCGAGACGGGTTCATGTTCGGGATCAAAATCTTCGCTCCCGTCATCATCATCGGTGGATTCTTCTTCTTAGGCAAAGGAGAGCTATCGGCTCAAATTCTCGGAAAAGGTGCCCCTGGTTTTTTGGAAGACGTAGGACTCGCTCTGTCTTCTGCAGTACCGTTAAACAAAGCCTTCATTGCCATCATCGAACTGGCGGCAGGAATGATCGTCGGTCTCGACGGTTCTGGATTCTCTCCATTGCCGCTTGTCGGCTCCATCGCAGCCACTTTTGGTAAGGCCGTTGAATTAAATGTAGCTACTTTAGCGGCTCTCGGCCAAATTGCCGGGGTTTGGACCGGTGGGGGGACCATCATTCCCTGGGGTCTGATCCCTGTGGCGGCTATTGCTGGCGTAAACCCCATCGAACTGGCACGGCGCAACTTTGTCCCTGTCATAGCAGGCCTAGCCGCGACGACATTGGTGGCAATCTTCCTGATGTAAGGTAACAAAGGATAAGCGGAATAACTCGCCGATCATTGCGGCGAGTCTTTTCTTTTTATTCCGGGAAATAAAAACAGCTTCCCGGGGAGAAAATAATCCCAACTTATCCGAAAAGATCTGCTCATGCCATGGATGAGATCTAAAGGAGGAAATATGGTGGCACAGGGAGTTCTTTCCCGCATCATGGATGCGCTCGATCTAGAGACTTTTCTGGTCTGCTCCAGCGAAGAGGAAGGAAAAGAGTTAGCGATCCGTTTAATGAAGTCGCTGGGCTTTCAAGATGTTGACTTGGTTTTTATCCGTTTTGGTGGTCCCGGTGCGAGGATCCGTGTCCGGGCCTACATTTACCGACCTGGACAGGATTATGCCTGGGTTCGCCAAATCGATGACGGGGAAAAGCGAGGTTAAGGACGATGGCCTTTGAACGCAGAAAAATACTCTTAGTTCCTCTCGACCCGGTCCATGACATCGGCTTAAAAATGATCCGCCGTGGGCTAGAGCAGGCTGGACATCAAACGTTACTACTTCCGCCCGATCTACCGCCGGAAGAGATCGTCTCCATCATGGGAAAAGAACACCCGGACCACGTCATGATCAGCCGAACCTTGGGTTATGGCGTAGGCGAAGTGCTCGGCCGTTTTGTCGATCTGGCTGACGCAGCCGGACTGAGGGATAAAACGACTTTAGTTGTGGGCGGTATGGCGGTACGTCCCGAATTGGCAGCAGAATTAGGCTTTGATGCCGGCTTTGGACCTGGAACTTCGGTAGAAGAGGTGGTCGCCTTTGTGGAGGGGCGGCCTTATCAACCGGACTTGGCTGGTGCGAAAAAACAAAAAAAGGATATCACAGCCGGTTATGCTTATGATTTTCGCCATGGAGCCATTGGAAACCTGCTGGAAAAGATCGTCACTGACATCCTCACCTGGGACGAAGGTAAGATTTCACCGGGAATACTACGCTCACGCCTTCGTGATGAAAGCTGGGATGTGGAGAGCTTTCGTCAAGGCAAGGTGAGTCGTGAGTTCTCGGAAGCTTACGCCCAACTCTGTGATCCTGTGCCCCAGGCATTTCATCGAAAAGGAGAAGTGCACCCGAAAACGAGACGTCAGACAGATCAGGAGATCGCTCGATTAGAAGATTATCTGACTAAGACGAAGAGCCGCATGTCCGTCAGCAAGGTGCAGCATGTGGAAGGACAACCAAAAGTATTCATCCAATACGGCACAGGCTGTCCTTTTATGGATATCGCCCACATCAAAGTCTGTGAAGCATGGGGAGCTGACGGTGTCGTCCACTTCGATCCATCCTGGGGCGCCCGGACAGAAGGCTTTATCGGCGGTTTCTTGACCCACCAAGAAGACGGCTCTGTCATCACCCCGGAAAACCTATCCTGGATTAAGGCTGCCTTGGAACCATCCACACTCTGGCAGGTACGAGCCCATCGAGGACTGAACACGGCTGAGACGGTTGTGCTGGCGGGAAAATTGGGCGCTGATTTGACAAAAATCAATATCGCCTATGGATCCTTAGCCGCCGGGACTGATCCGGCTCGGCTCACCGTCGATGGAATCGAAGCCATACGTATGGCTGTGAAATATAAACTACCCTTTGACGTAGTTACCAACGAAGAACTGGCTGGTGTTCCCGCCCATAAAGCTTTTGCGGGCATGTTAATCGTCACAGCTTTGGGACGTCGCCTCGGAGCGAGACCGATCTTGCAACCTCTTTTCTCCTACAGCCCCGAAGTGATGATCGGCGGTCAAATGATCGATAACTATATCGATTTTAACGCGGCCAAGATAGAAGCCTTGCGCAGCATCATCGACGCGCCTCTCTGGCCTGGGGCGCCGATCGGTTTTCTGACACAGACGGAAGACCGTGTCCAGTCGTCTATGACTACTTCTCTCCATGCAGCTTTGGCGGCCGCTTTGCGCGTCGATGCAATTTCCATCGCTTCTTCTGACGAAGCCTATTCGGGAGGCCCCATCATCGCTGCCTCTCGAGTGGACACACTCCAGGCTGTAGCCGAAGGTTTCCGCTTTTTCGGTGAGGGCCGTATAGCGCCCACAAGCCATGCCCAACGATGGGCAGACGAAATGGTAGATAAAATAGAAGCTGTATTAAAAGAAGTCGCACAGGCACCCTCTTTTGTGGAAGCTCTATATGCAGGCCTGCTGGGCAGTAAGGAAGAAGGAGCCTATCCGGGTCGCGGAGGGAGAGGCACCGTTACGGAAAAATGAAGACGATCGGTATCGCCGGGACTGCCAAAAACACCGGGAAAACGACGACCGCCTCGGCACTGCTGCGAGAAGCTTATCGCCGCCAACGCCGAATCGCTATCACTTCCATCGGTTACGATGGGGAAGAGTGGGACAATATCACCGGTTTGCCAAAACCACGTCTTCCCGTACAAAGGGGAACCATTGTCGCCACAGCCCGCAAGTGTCTAGCCGTTTCCAGTGCCAATATCCGTATCCTTGAAGATACGTCCATAACGAGCGCCTTAGGCTCGATCGTGATCGGCGAAGTCGTCGATCCAGGATTAGTGGTGATCGCCGGGCCAAACAAATCGGTCGAGGTGGGCCGTGTAAAAAATGCTTTGGCACGATATCGACCAGACCTTCTCATGGTCGACGGTGCCCTCAACCGGATCGCCCCCATGGTCGAAGTGGATGGTCTGATCCTAGCTACGGGGGCAGCTCGTATCGTCGATCCTCATCGATTGGCCCGGGAGACAGAAAGCATCGCTCGCATTTTCGAACTTCCGTACCGCTCCCCAACCTTTTTTAGCGACAACGGCGGTGTGGCATGGCGGATAGGCGAGAGATGGGTCTCTTTGCCTTTTTCAGGTGCCCAATTGCTCACAACGGAAGATGGAGAAAGTCTGGCCAAAGAGGTGATTGATTTTCTTCCCCAAGAGCATGTGGAAGGCACGATCCAGCTACCGCCTTTAGTGACCACCAAAGCGATCCGCTCACTGCTGACTGCAGCAGGAACAAGACTGAAACAGTGGTCCCTATATTTTCGAGACCCCATCAGCCTTTTGTTGAGTGATTTGCCGGAAGAGACCTATTTCATGCTGGAACAGATGAAATCGATGGGCTTACGTCCCTTTGTTCGAAAAAACCTTCCCCTTTTAGTGGTAACGGTAAACCCCTTTTATCCGGAATATGATCCGGGCAGCCAAACCTATCACGCCCGCTTTCTCCCGTCTGGATTGCTCGAAGGGAGAATCGGCCGAAAAGTTCGAATTCCGGTGATGGATGTCAAACGAAAAGGCGCACGATCGCTTTGGAGAAAAACAATGGGCTTCTAAAGTAAGAAAACAAATTTAAGAGGAGGAATTTCAGGCATTCTGACGAAATAAATTCAAGTTATCCGGGAAGACCGGGAGTGTTCCCGGCTTTCCTGTTTCCAAGCACAGGGGGTCAGGCCTTTGAAAAGTTTCCGTGGAGGCGCCGGTCAGGCCGGGATGCTCATTATCCTGCTCATTGCCGGGGCCATCGTTGGCAGTTTAATTGGCGAAGCACTTAGCCCTGTCGTCCCTGTACTCAAATACAGTAAAAACGTAGATTTAGGACCAGCGAATTTCAACTTAGTATCCTTTAGTATCACCTTGGGATTAGGCATAAAGTTGAATTTAGCCGGTGCCCTTGGAATGATTGTCGGCATTTTCATCTATCGACGGCTCTAACCAATTTTACCAGGAGTGGTTTGCATTGAATCTGATCTTGGCTTCGGCGTCGCCTCGCCGACGCCAGTTACTATCTGAACTGGGAATCGCTTTTGAAGTTTGTCCAAGCAATTTTCCTGAGAGCGGGGTAGAAGAACTGCCTCCGGAACAACAGGCTGTGGCATTGGCGCGAGGAAAAGCTCATTCTGTAGCTGTGCAAGTACAAGAGGGAGTCGTGCTCGGTGCCGATACTATCGTTCTGATCGAAGGCGAAGTACTCGGAAAACCGAAATCACCGGAGCAGGCAAAGGAGATGCTGCTCCGGCTTTCTGGTCGAGCCCACAAGGTGATCACCGGCCTGGCCCTCTTTCGGGTTGAAAAAGGAGAAGTTGTCGGGGAAAGGACCGGATACGAAGAAACAACAGTTTTTTTTCGAAGATTGACGGTTGAAGATGTCGATCTATATGTTTCTACGGGAGACTGCATGGATAAAGCTGGAGCTTACGGCATTCAAGGACTGGCCTCTCTGCTCGTTGAAGGATTGGACGGAGACTATTTCAATGTGGTCGGCTTACCCTTGGTACGGCTGGACAAGCTCCTACGTGATTGGGGATATTCCTTGTTGCGTCTAGGAACGAAAGGGGACAAAGGCGGTTCATAACGTATTCTATTTCCGGCAATGGTTTTGACGGTTCCCCTAAAAAAAGGGGGATTGACCATGGAAGAAGCGTATCGCTTGACCATTAAAGACATGCCTGAAGACCTTCGGCCGCGGGAACGGCTCTTATCAGCAGGACCGCAGGCGTTGACAAATGCCGAATTACTGGCCATTTTGCTGCGGACAGGTACAACTCGGGAGACGGCTATCGATTTGGCCCACCGTATTTTACGCCAAGGGGGCTTGCGTTTTCTCGCTGAAGCCACAGCGGAAGAACTGAGCTCTCTCAAAGGGTTAGGCTTGGCCAAAGCGGCTCAAGTCAAGGCGGCAGTGGAATTGGGCCGTCGGATTGCTTCCACTTCGCCTGAATCAAGGCCCTCAATCCGCTCGCCGGAAGATGTAAGCCGCTTGGTCATGGAAGAAATGCGCTTTATGGATAAAGAGTTTTTTCGTGCTATCGCCCTCAACACCAAAAACCAGGTGCTGAGCATCGAAGATATTTCTGTAGGCAGTCTTTCCTCGTCGATTGTTCATCCGAGAGAACTTTTCAAAGCCTTGATTCGCAAAAGTGCGGCCGCCGTGGTGCTATTACATAACCACCCGAGCGGAGATCCGACGCCGTCTCGGGAGGATCGAGAAATAACGCGGCGAATTGTTGAAGCAGGTAGAATATTGGGTATCGAAGTCCTTGATCATGTCATCATCGGAGATAATCGTTACTCAAGCTTAAAAGAACTCGGATATATTTGAGGGACGACTGAAAATAAGGAGCGAAACATGTTGTTTACAAAAGATTTGGGTATCGACTTGGGAACCGCGAACACCCTCGTTCATATGAAGGGCCGAGGTATCATCTTGCGGGAACCGTCGGTAGTGGCGATTCAGCGAGACACGAGTTCGGTGATGGCTGTCGGGGAAGAGGCTAAACAGATGATTGGCCGGACGCCAGGCAATATTACTGCCATTCGACCGATGAAGGACGGTGTAATCGCCGATTTTGACGTCACTATGGCTATGCTCAAATACTTTATCCGCAAAGCACTGCAATCGACAAATTTCCTGACCCGAGTCCGTGTCGTCGTCTGCGTCCCCTGCGGTGTCACTGCCGTAGAAGAACGGGCCGTTAAGGAAGCGGCTTTACAGGCCGGCGCCAGAGAAGCTTATCTCATCGAGGAACCGATGGCTGCAGCTATCGGAGCGGGTCTTCCTGTTCATGAACCGACTGGCAACATGATCGTCGATATCGGCGGAGGGACGACAGAAGTCGCTGTCATCTCTCTAGGAGGCATCGTGACTTCTAAGTCCATCCGTATCGCTGGGGACGAGATGGATGACGCCATAACGGCTTATATTAAACGCCAATATAACTTGGCTATCGGCGAGCGAACGGCTGAAGAGATCAAAATCACCCTCGGCTCCGCCTATCTTGACCGGTCCGAAGAACTAAAACAAACGATGGATGTGCGAGGCCGCGACCTGGTTTCTGGACTGCCGAAAACGATTCATGTTACGGCCGAAGAGATTCAGCATGCCCTCTCTGAGCCGGTGACGGCCATCGTTGACGCCATTAAGGTTTGTCTAGAAAAAACACCGCCTGAATTGGCTGCAGATCTGATGGAACATGGTATCGTTATGGCCGGAGGCGGTTCCTTGCTGCGCGGACTCGACCGTTTGGTGAGCTTGCAGACGGGAATGCCTGTATACTTGGCCGATGAACCGTTGTCAGCAGTAGCTCTAGGGACGGGTCGCGTCTTAGAGAATATCCCTGCTTTAAAACGGGTGTTATTACCGCAAAAAAGATTAAGTTAGTGTAGAGAGACAGATTAAGGGGGAAGCCCGTTGGCCCGAACAAGATTTAGGAGTACCCTTCTTGTGATCGGTTTAGGCGTTGCGGCCGGCCTGGGACTTCTTCGTATAACGAGTGGCGACCGGGGAGATACGACATGGGCGGAGCGTTTGATTCAAACTATCTTGACGCCATTACAAGCGAGTGTTTCATTCGTTACCCGGGAAACCGGTTCCATCGGCCAGGCAGTCGTCAACTATAAACAAGTTCAGGAGGAAAACGAAAAACTTCTCCGCGAAAATGGTGATCTTCAACGGGAAAACGGACTGCTCCGTCAGAATCAACTGGAGAACCTAAGGCTAAAAGAGTTGCTACAGTTTAAAGAAGAGAAACAAGGGAATTATCAATTGCTGTCCGCCCGAGTGATTGCCCGGGATCCCAATACTTGGTTCCATTCGCTGACGCTGGATCGGGGCTCTGCCGATGGAATCACAAAAGATATGGTTGTCATCAACAATGACGGGCTAATTGGTCATGTCACATCGGTTACATCTCATTCCTGTCAGGTATTGCTGATCATTGACCGAGAAGGTCCTGTCCCTGGCATGCTGCAAACAAGTCGCGAACCGGGTATCGTGGAAACGAAGGCCGACGGCTCTGGTTTGCTGCAAATGGTTCACTTGCGCCGTGACGCTGCTGTCCAAGAAGGACAACTAGTTCTCACCTCCGGATTGGGTACACTATATCCAAAGGGATTGTCTGTTGGATATGTAGTCAGCATCGAACCGGAGCCGAATGGACTGACGAAACGGGCCAGTTTACGGACGGCAGTTGACTTTCAACGTCTCGAAGAGGTATTTATCATTCAAAAGGTCATTCGCCAGGAGGGAGATTAGGTGCGATTTGTAATCTTAGCTCTCCTGACGGTGATCAATATTGTTCTTCAGACCACATTGTTAAATCATCTGTCCATCGGCGGAGTTGTCCTTCACCTGGTGCTGATTCAGGTGATCTTTGTGGGGATTATGAACGGATCCCGGTTTGGCGGCCTTTTTGGTGTCCTAGCGGGGCTGTTGCTGGATCTGGTAGCAGGAAGATATATTGGACTCAATGGGCTCTCCATGGCAGCTATCGGAGCAGCTGCCGGTTTGATCGAAGGTCGGCTCTACAGGGATAATTTGATTGTTCCCCTGGGAAGCGTTCTCGTGGGCACCCTTCTTTTCAACGGTCTAGCCTTTCTGCTGGCGACGTTTGCAGGATTGCGTTTGACGGCAATCAGTTTTTTCATGACCCTTTTGATCCAGACTCTATATAACACAGCGGCAGTCCCTTTGTTATACGGCCTCTTTTACCGGGCCGCTGATCAAGGATGGTTGCCTAAGGAAGAGGTGGGATCATGAGCGTCGAATTAGGAGATTTAACAGGAAAATTTGGGAGCGACTTAAATAACGATCCGCCCGCGGCAAAACGAAGAAAAGATCTGGAATCGATCTTCCGGGGTTTCTCTATATTGACGGTCCTCGTCTTTGTGGTGCTTGCGTCCCGTTTAGTCTATTTGCAATTTATCGCATCCGATCAGTACACCACCACATCCGAAGAAAACCGGATCAAGCTGCTTCCGATTCCAGCCATGCGGGGCGATATTGTCGACCGAAACGGTATCACCTTAGCTACTTCTATACCGGTGTACAATGCCTATGTTACTTATTTGGGTTTGCAAAATACCGATATGAATGGCGTCATCGATAGGATCGCTCGGATTCTGAGTGCGAATGATCCTAAGATTACACCTGATTACATTAAGAACCTGATCAACAACCAAAAGTTTCGGCTCTACGAACCCATTTTGATTAAGTCTGGCTTAAGCGAGACCGAAGTAGCCATGTTGGAAGAGAGACGAGCCGACCTTCCCGGTCTGGTCGTGGAAAAAGGACCTGTTCGTTCTTATCCGCCTTATGAAGGCACTCGAATCGCCGGTCACATGTTAGGCTATGTTCGGGAAATCAGTGAAGACGAATTAAAACGCTTATCGGAACAAAAAACGGATCAGAAATACGATCTGAATGATATGATCGGTAAATTCGGCTTAGAGAAAGCCTACGAGTCTTACTTGAGAGGCGAAGATGGCTATCAGCAGGTGGAGGTTAACCGTACAAACCGGCCTATCCGGAACTTGTTCACGCAAGACCCGATTCCCGGAAATCGACTTGTCTTGACGATCGATGCGAAAGTCCAAAAAGCCATGGAAGATAGCATGGACAAGACGCTTGCCCAGTTGCAACGGGAAAACCCTAAAGCGAAGGCGGGCGCCGCCGTAGCTATCAACGTAAAAACCGGGGCCATCCTGGGCATGGTTTCCCGCCCTAATCTCGACCCAAATGATTTCATCGGTGTCATGGATCAGTCGATGGCCGATTATTATTTCCGCTCTGATCCTCCAGCCCACATCAATCGGACGATTCAAGCGGCCTATCCGCCCGGTTCCACCTTCAAACCGATCACAGCTATGGCGGCACTCGAAGCGGGGAAGCTCGACCCTCATGAACACATCACCTGTACAGGCGCTTATTGGGAAAAACCGAATATCAAGTGCTGGCAAGTCCATGGATCGGTCGATTTAAACGATGCCTTAGCGAAGTCCTGTAACGTCTATTTTCAGGAGATGGGACGACGGGCCGGCATCGACAATATTAACCAGGTTGCACGAGAATTTGGTCTTGGACAGGAAACCGGAATTGCCCTGCCGGGAGAAGAAGAAGGTCTATTGCCAGGAAGAGATTGGAAACGCGCTTGGGGGAGTTCCTATGCGAATAACCGCTATCAAGCTCGCATTCGAGAGTTAGAGAAGCAAACACAGGAACAAATGAACAACGCCCAGTCAGACGAAGAAAAGCAAAAAATCCAGAAAAAAGACGGCCAGATGCGAAAAATCATTGAACGGGATTATAAAAGTGATTTGAACTACTGGCCCTATTGGCAGGCTTACGAAACGTACAACACGTCTATTGGACAGGGACGAAACCAATACACCATCCTGCAATTGGCCAACTACATCGCCACACTGGCTAACGGAGGAACACGCTATCAGCCTTATTTGGTCGATCACATTGAATCACCTGACAAACAGGTCGTTCAACAGTTTAATCCTACTATCATCAATCAAGTCTCTGTCAGTCCGGAAAATATCGCTTTGGTTCGGAAGGCGATGCATGCCGTAGCTGACGAGGGAGGAACAGCCAACTATTTGTTCCAAGACTTCCCTTTCCAGGTGGCTGCCAAAACCGGAACTGCCGAGACCGGCCGAGCCGGGGACGATAAAGAAAGAGATTACCACGGCGTCTTCGTCGCCTTCGCACCTTTTGACAACCCGGAAATCGCCTTTGCCGGTGTCATCGAGTATGGTTATCATGGCGGCTCCTCGGCGGGTGTCGTTGCCCGAGCTGCTTTTGAACAGTACTTCGGTTTAAAACCGTCTGCTTCTGGCGCTCTGGTGCCTACAGGACGTGTCGAAGAATAAGAAACGAGGAGCTTCTCCTCGTTTTTTTGTTTTTCTTTGAAGGAATTCCCCTCGAAGCGTAGAATTTATTGTTGAATTAAAATGGTAAAGTTATGGAAATCTGCTGAAGGGCTGAGGATGACGGCAATGAAGAAAGCAGATATCGTGATTAAAGGTTCAAAAGACGGGCTTACCTTTTATCTGGACTCGCAGTGCGATTTTTCCGACTTGGTTATTGCCATCGAGCAAAAGCTTGCGTCAGCCGATTGTTTTCTTGTCGGCGCTCATGTGAATGTAGATGTAGGTTTGCGCAAATTGACAGAGGAACAAATCGAACGACTTCGAATCCTCTTCCCGTCATACGGGCTTATATTGCGAGGCATTACATCCTGGTCTGATTCCGAAGGAAACAATGACGAGGGGGAGGGGGCAATTATGAAAGGAAATCGAGAACGCATCTATCAAATCGCGAATCACCTCTATGAATCAAGCGAACGTCCCGAACCCGCTGGTGAAAGCAGAAACCTTGAATCGAAAGAATCGATCGTTTCCTTCGTGCCTGCAGCTATGGAGGCGCCTCCATCTTCCTTATCGACGGCAGCAACCGATGACGGGGCTGAAAATGAAGCCCCCATCATCACACTGGGCGGTGATGAACAGACCTTGCTGATCCAACGGACTCTGCGTTCCGGCCAAACGGTGCGTTACCCTGGAAATGTGGTCATTTTAGGGGATGTCAATCCGGGGGCCGAGGTGATCGCCGGAGGAAACATCATCGTCATGGGCGTTTTTCGAGGCGTAGCTCATGCTGGTGCGTTGGGCAGCTTGGACGCAGTGGTGACCGCCTATCGGCTCCGGCCCACTCAACTGCGCATCGCTAACCATATTACCCGTCCACCTGATGAAGATGACGACGGACCGGACCATCCGGAAATCGGCCGCATCCGGGACGGTATGGTGACGATCGAGCGTTATCACTATGGTAGCAAATCTTTTGGCAAAGACGCATAAGGGAGGAACTCAAATGGGTGAAGTAATGGTCATCACCTCGGGCAAAGGCGGCGTCGGTAAGACTACGACAACGGCGAACATTGGAACCGGATTGGCTTCCCTCGGATATAAGGTCGTTTTAGTCGATACGGATATCGGGTTACGCAACCTCGATGTGGTCATGGGCCTTGAAAACCGAATCGTTTATGATATCGTTGATGTGACCAGCGGCCAAGTCTCATATTCAAAAGCTTTGATCAAGGACAAGCGGTTCCCCGACGGACGACTGAACCTATTACCGGCTGCACAGACGAAAGATAAGACTGCTGTCAACCAGGCTCAGATGCAAAAACTCTGTGAAGATTTGAAAAAAGAATTTGACTTTGTTTTGATTGATTGTCCGGCTGGAATCGAACAAGGGTTTAAAAATGCTATCGCCGGTGCGGAAAAGGCCATCGTAGTAACGACTCCCGAAGTATCGGCGATTCGCGATGCCGACCGGATCATCGGCTTACTGGAAGCAGGAGGACTGCGCAATCCCCGTTTGATCATCAACCGCCTCCGACCGGCCATGGTGAAACAAGGAGACATGATGTCGATTGAGGATATGGTCGACATCCTCGCCATCGACGTGCTTGGTGTAGTACCGGAAGATGACACCATCGTCATTTCGACGAACAAGGGGGAACCAGCTGTTCTCGATGATAACTCACGGGCAGGTCAAGCCTATCGCAACATCACCCGCCGTCTAACCGGTGCTGATGTGCCATTGATGAACTTGGAAGTCTCTGAAGGGCTCTTTGACAAAGTGCGCAAGATTTTTGGCATGGGCCGATAATAGGGTTTTGAAAGGAAAGGGGGCTGGGGGCCCATGGCGGTGCTGGACTTTCTCAACCGCATGTTTAGCCGGGAAAACTCCAACAATAGCAAGAACATAGCTAAAGAACGCCTGCGATTAGTTTTGGTACACGACCGCAGCAGTGTTTCTCCCGAGATCATTGAAGCCCTCAAAGAAGACCTCATCCGGGTCATCTCGAATTATATGGAAATCGATGAAAGATCGCTGGAAGTTAATTTGAACAACGAGGATAGTTCTGTCGCTTTAGTTGCCAACATTCCTGTGCTAGGATTGAAACGGAGAAATGTTCCTCGATAAAGCCGATTTGATCGTTCTGGCCCCTCTATGAATGAGGGGCTTTTCATCTTTTCTGCGATCCCCTATAATTGATTAAGGTATGCCAATCAAAAGGAGGTTAGGAGGAACACCGTTGCAGCGAAAACTCATCCGAAATTTGGACTATACCCTGGCAGCAGTCGTGGTTCTCCTGTTGGCATTCAGTCTAGTCGTCATGAGAAGTGCATCTGCGAATGTAGGAGCCGAACCGTTAGATTTCGTAATTAAACAGACTCTCTGGATTTTTACAGGTTTAGTGGTTATCGGCGTCTCCTTGTTTTTTCGCTATCAAACTTTTGCACGCTATTCCTGGTACATCTACGGGTTTAATTTAGTCATCTTGTTAAGCGTTATTCTAGTCGGTGTAAACGTAAACGGAGCCCACCGTTGGATTAACATCGCCGGTTTTCAGTTTCAGCCTTCTGAGTTTGCTAAGCTGTTTATCATTATCGGATTTGCTGATTTTTTGACGACACGGCAAGGAAGACTGGACACGCTGAAAGATTTACTGCCTTGTTTTATCTACATCGCTGTTCCGATGTTGCTAATCTTAAAACAACCTGATTTAGGTACGTCGCTGGTGTTTCTGGCCATCATGCTGGGGATGATGGTTGTGGCAGGCGCCAATAAAAAGATCATGGGCTTGTTAACCTTCGGCAGTCTCGCTGTGGCTATATTCGCCATATACGGCCATATGACCTGGGGTTGGTGGTTACCCTTACAAGATTACCAAATAAAACGGTTAATCATCTTTTTAGACCCTGATATCGATCCCTTAAAAAGCGGATACCATATACGGCAATCGCTCATCGCGATTGGGTCTGGTGGTCTATTTGGGAAGGGGTTGTTCCAAGGGAGTCAAGCCCAGCTGAACTTTTTGCCGGAACACCACACCGACTTTATCTTCTCTGTCATTGGCGAAGAATTGGGTTTTATCGGCTCTGTTAGTCTGTTGACACTCTTTCTGGTGATGATCCTCCGCGGAATCAAAATCGCCCTGGATGCCCGCGATACCTACGGTACCCTCTTGGTTACTGGCGTTGTTTCCATGTGGCTCTTCCAAGTGCTTGTAAACGTAGGAATGACAACAGGGATTATGCCCGTTACCGGAATCCCCTTGCCATTTGTCAGCTATGGCGGCTCTGCCATGATAACAAACATGACTTGTATAGGATTGCTTCTCAACGTCTGTTTGCGCAGGCAGTCGATAACGTTTTAGAGGTGGACGAGGCGTGAGTCAGCTAAAAGTCAACGATTTGATCCAGATTCTTATTCCGTCCGGCAGCATCTATTCAGGCCATTATAAAAGCAGAGTCGAAGATATGGATAAGGATACATTGACTCTCGCTCTTCCGATCAAAGATGGTCAATTGATTCCCCTGCACGTGGGTGAGCAGGTCATCTTTTATCTCTCGACGGAAAACGGTGTTTGGGTTTATCAATCGGTAATTCAATCTCGACGTTCTCAGCCCTTACCCGTCATCATCGTATCCAAGCCAATCCGGGCTGATAAAGTACAGCGGCGAAACTTCTATCGTTTCCCTGTGTTTTTAGAAAGCCAATTCGCTTTGCAACTGCCTGAGACAGACCCGAAAGATTGGCCTTGGAATAAAATGTGGATCCGCAATATCTCCGGCGGCGGGGTCTGTATCGCTTCCAAAGAGCAGATCAAAGTAGGTGAAAAGGTGCTTGTCGATCTGCCGATTGGGAGAGAAGCATTGCGTCTAGGAGGCCAGGTAAAGCGAGTCACCGTAGATGGCGAAGGGAAGGAAGCGCAGTTTTTGCTGGGAGTGGAATTTCTTCAACCCTCACGGGGGCAGCAGGAACAAATCATCCAATATATTTTTACGCGACAGCGGGAACAACGGAACCAAGGATTGCGCTAAAGCCCTGCCGGTCATGCCGGCGGGGCTGACTTTTTTAGGACCTAAGTATCTGTCGAAATTAAACTTAAACATATATAATGAAAATAGTATTCCTTTGTCGAACTAAAGGAGTGGATTTCATTGGCGATGGCTTGTTCAACCTATTTAGGTTTGACGATTCGGACTCCGAAAACGGGAGACTTTTGCCGCTGGTGGAACCGACGGTTACCCTTGCAAGTTTTGGCTTGGGAATTACAATCAGAGCATCCGGCTCCGATTGTGGCTGTACGAGTCAACAATGTGCTGGAAGATCTTGAGTACGTACCGTCTAGGGATTGCCAAGTGGAAATGGTAGATATGTCCTCCGAGATTGGACTTCGCGTCTATGCGAAGAGTTTAACTTTTATTTTAATGCGTGCAGCCAAAGAGTTGTTTCCTGAACGACAGTTGGAGATCCAGTTTTCATTAAACAAAGGCTTCTACGGTGAAATGCTCGGGGAACAGCCGTTGACTCCAGAGATGGTTGATAGACTGCGAGAGCGCATGTGGGATATTGTGAGGGCCGCCGAACCGATCGAACGGAGAGTTGTCAACCGGGAAGAAGCTATTCGGCTCCTTACGGATGCCGAACGGATGGAACAGGCAAAGATCCTGCGTTATCGCAAACAGGATTTAGTCAACATCTACAGTTGTGGAGAATTTATCGATTTTAGTGACGAGATCATGGTCCCCCATACGGGTCTGATCACGACATATCAACTGGTCCATCACGTATCTGGTTTTCTGTTGCGGTTTCCCGATCAATCCGATCCTTTTCGTATCCCTGATAACGTGGAACAAAAGAAATTAAGTTTTATCTTTCGTGAATCAGACAAGTGGTCAAAGATTGTCAAAGTATCTGACGTCTGTGACCTCAATCATTACATTGAGACGGGGGAAACGGGAGAACTCATTCGCATCGCCGAGGCGCTCCACGAGAAGAAAATCGCCCAGATTGCCGACCAGATTGCTGCAGAACCGGAAAAACACAGGTTGATTCTGATCGCTGGACCATCTTCATCGGGAAAAACCACCTTCGCCCAGCGGTTAAAAATCCAGTTGCGTGTAAACGGGATGAATCCGGTAACGTTGTCGACAGATGATTATTTCGTTCCAAGGACAGAGACACCTCACGATGAGTTCGGAAAACCCGATTATGAATCCATTCATGCGGTAGACTGTGAACTGATCAATAGGGACTTGAGCAGACTGATACAGGGTGAAGATGTGGAAATTCCCCAATATAATTTTCATACGGGAGAACGGGAGTATAGAGGCAAATATCTATCTGTTGATGTAAATCAACCTATCATCATTGAAGGAATTCACGGTTTGAATGAGAAGCTCACTCAAGCAGTGGTTCGTTCTAATAAGTTCAAGATTTATGTAAGTGCACTCGTCGAGCTGAATCTAAATCCGATGAATCATATCAAGACGACCGATGCCCGCTGTATCCGGCGTATTGTTCGAGACTTCCAGTTCCGTTCCCACAGTCCACGAAGAACATTAGATATGTGGCCCTCCGTTCGACGCGGGGAAAGCCGGTGGATTTTTCCCTTCCAAGAAGAAGCCGACGTGATGTTTAATTCCGCTTTGGTCTACGAATTAGCTGTCTTATCTCGCTATGCAATCCCCTTGTTGCAACAAGTGAATCCCGACGTAGAGGTCTACGGTGAGGCCCAACGTTTGCTTACCCTGATCGATTATTTCCTGCCTGTCAACGACGATGAAATCCCTAACAACTCCATACTTCGAGAATTTATCGGAGGCAGTTGTTTTTTCAAGGAGCATTAATCAGGTATGTATGGTGATATGAAACATAAGCGGAAGCACCGGTGGAAACAACTGACGAAACATATAAAGAGCTTCCCGTTCCTCCTGCTGCTCAGCAGTTACTTTTGCCTGGTCGGTATATTGGGATTTCCCTCATCGGGCAATGCTATTGAACCTGTGAATCCTTCCGTAAATTCTCTTGAATTAATCATCGACGGGGAACGGGTAAAATCGGACGTTCCGCCGATTATCAAAGATGACCGAGTTCTCGTTCCCTTACGGGTTGTTTCGGAGTATCTGAAATTGAATCCCACTTGGATCGAAGAACTCAGAGAAGTCCGACTTGGAAAACCGGGATTATTGATCCTGCTCAAGCCGGATGTGAAAACGGCACAGGTGAACGACAAAAAGGTCGAGCTTGATGTAGCTCCGGTGATAAAAGACGATCGAACGATGGTGCCGTTGCGATTTGTCAGTACCGTCTTGGGCGCAGAGGTGAAATGGATCGCCGAGTCCCGTACGGTTACCATTTTGACGACGCCCAACTCGTCACCAAGTCAAAATCCTCCTACGGCGATTGTTCCCACAACGACTCCAGCTACGACAGTTCCTTTACCCTCAACACCACCGTCGACTCCGCCATCGCAACCACCGCAGGTTCCGCCTACACAGATACCATCACAACCGGCGGTCGAAGCCCCAGTGGAAAAGGTAGCGGGAATTGACTGGCAAATAGAAAATGGGTCTACTGTCGTGATTCACCTCGATGCGCCTGTAGAAGATTATAAAATAACCAGGCTTTCTTCTCCGGAACGGTTGATCATCGACTTCCCCAATCTCCGTCTAGGTGATGATCTTCCCCGAAACACTGTCGTCAACTTGTCGCCGGTAAAACAGATACGTTTTGGCCAATATCAAGAGGACATTGCCCGAGCCGTAATCGATCTAACGGCCAAGGTGGAGCCCCAGATCGCGAAAGCTGCCGGAGGCGTAGAGGTACGGTTCGCTCTTCAACCGATCCGCCCAACCAAAGAGACACCTTTGGTATTGATTGATCCGGGTCATGGCGGCAGCGATCCAGGGGCGCTAGGACCGAATCAGACTCGCGAGAAAGATGTAACACTTCAGGTAGCTTTGATCCTACGTGCTCAGCTGCAGAAAAAAGGGATTGCCGTTCTGATGACACGAACGGAGGATATGTTTGTATCTCTGGCTGATCGGGGAACCATCAATGACCGGGTCCGTCCTAACCTTTTCTTGAGCATTCACGCCAATTCCTTTGCCCGTTCCGATGTGGGCGGAACAGAAACGTGGTATTACGATGATCAAGGAAAGCATCTAGCCTCCCTCATCCAGCGGAATGTTCTCCCGATAACCGGGCGGAATGACCGGGGGATTAAACAAGCTGGTTTTTATGTACTCCGTTCGTCACCTGTTCCGGCAGCCCTTTTGGAAATGGCTTTTATCTCGAACCCGGATGAGGAGAAACTACTCTTTGACCGGAATTTTCAAAACCGCATCGCACAGACCCTTTGTGATACCTTGACAAGCTATTTAAATAAGCAATAAATGACTGTATCAGTCATACTTTGTCGAACGATTCTTACCTAAACATGGCAGGAAAAGGAAAATAGACCTCGAAAATATCCTACACATTCATATCAGAACTGTCGGGCTGAAGGCATCGAAAGGAGGCAATGCGGTTGATTTACGCGACGATTGCATTGGTGCTTTTCATTGGGGTTGTAACCATGGCAGAACTCCGGGAAAATAAGACCTATCGAAAACCGAGCGGCCTCGACCCTGTCGCAGTTCGTCGGTTAATCCGTCAAAACAACAGCAGAGATCGCTTCATTCCTCCCAGCCAAAATGCGGTTCACGGACACTCAGTGGAATCATAACCACGATTGTAAAAAAGAACCCGCTATGTTCGCTTTTGCTAGCATAGCGGGTTCTTTTTTTTCTAATCTAACCTATTCCTTAATATTTGCCCTTTGTGGATTCGACGAAGCCTGAGCCAATAAACTGTGACGATAACCATAGACGAAATAAATGACGATGCCGAGGCCCATCCATTTTAAGAAAAGCATCCATGTCGTATAGGGTAAAGAGAACATTAAAAATGCGCAAAAGACGATGGCTAGAAGGGGAGTATAGGGAACGCCAGGACAGCGAAAAGGGCGTTGTAAGTCAGGTCTTTGGTAACGGAGCAAGATAACGCCTAAGGAAACCATGATGAAGGCAGACAGGGTTCCCAAATTGACCATCTCGGCGACGACTTGAATCGGTACAAATCCAGAAATGACGGCCACCGTAATCCCTGTAATCCATGTGGAGATAAAGGGTGTCGCATGCTTAGGATGAATCTTGGAAAAAAGAGGAGGTAACAGACCGTCACGACTCATGGCGTAAAAGACTCGGGTCTGCCCGAACATCATCACTAACAGCACTGTAGTGATACCGGATATTGCACCTATAGAGACGAGTCCGGCTACCCAGTTTTGTCCCGCCACCTGCATAGCTAAAGCAACCGGTGCTGACACGCCGGCAAACTGTGAATAAGGTACAATCCCCGTCATAATCGCAGAAACAACAATATAGAGAACTGTACATATGGCTAGGGAAGAGATAATTCCAATAGGTAAATCTCGTTGAGGGTTCTTGACTTCTTCGGCAGCTGTGGAAACGGCGTCAAATCCGATATAAGCGAAGAAGACGATCGCCGCTCCCGACCAGATGCCGGAAATCCCAAAAGGCATGAAGGGGACCCAGTTTGCCGGCTTAACGTACCACACGCCGACACCAATGAATAAAGCCACTACAGTCAGCTTTATCGCCACCATCACGTTGTTTACCTTAGCGCTTTCACGGATTCCGAGCGATAAAAGTGTGGTGACCGATAAGCAAATAATGATAGCCGGCAAGTTAATAACGCCGCCAGCAGCGGGAGGATTCGTCAGTGCAACAGGCAAGTTGAATCCTAATCCCTCTACAAGCTTGACAAAATAGGCGGACCAACCGATGGCGACGGTTGAGGAAGCCAACCCGTATTCGAGAACTAAGGCCCAACCGATCAACCAAGCCACGAACTCTCCTAATGTCGTATAAGAATAGGTATAGGCGCTGCCGGAGACAGGACAGAGAGCAGCAAATTCAGCATAGGCCAAGGCGGCAAAGCCGCAAGCTAAACCAGCGACGACAAAGGACAACATGAGTGCTGGTCCGGCATGTTCGGCAGCAGCGATACCGGTGAGAACAAAAATTCCCGTTCCGATAATCGCGCCGATACCGAGCAAGGTGAGATCGTAAGCTCCCAAGGTTTTTTTCAATCCGCTTTTTCCTTGAGAGAACTGGATGAGTTGATCCAGTGACTTCTTGCGCCAAAGATTCATGCTTAATAAGGACTCCTTTCTCTCTTTGCTCAAGTATCTACAGTGGTCGGTGAACCTCTATTCTGTGCAAGTTTTCCCCGTTTCGGTGTATGTAAACATCTTGCTCTGAGAATAAAAGGACAATCACACAATGACATATTATAGAGGCAAGTGAATTTAAGCACAATACAGAAAGAAAAAAAGTCCAGAATAAAATGATCTGAACTAGCGGGTGGATTACTTATGCATGCTTCGCCGGTGACATTCTGCAAAGGCTCTATTCATCGCTCGCGTATGTACGGGATTTATGTAATCTCGGTCTGAGGGGTTTGAAAAGCACCACGCCGCCATGACGCATTCGGAACATTTTCCGTCACGGTGGGGGCGGGGAATCGGTATGATAACCGCCATAATATCCTCCGCTTATCTTCAGTTTTCCTTCGAATGTAGTATGCCCTGTTGCAACAAATCAAAACCTTGTCCTATTTTTTCCATTCATTCGCATAAAGTAGACTAAAGAATGGCCAAGGAGGAAATGGTTTTGAAAAAGTTTGGACCGCCTGAGTCGGGTGAATGGATTACTAACCGGCGCCGAAAAAAGCCTTCCACCGCCACGCCGGGCACTTCGGAAGAAAAGGAAAAAGGGACAAGCTCTGCCAGTCATCCATGGTCCAGTTCTCAGTTCGAGTCGGGCCGCCGTTGGTTTTCTAAGGATGACTCGAAATGGGGTGATCCCTCCTGGCGAGAACCTCCCCACGAGCCGGAACCAGGATCGATGCTGCGCCGTTGGTTATGGCAAACGGTCTTCGCCGTAGCCATATTCGCTTTGGTCTGGGAAGTCTTTCAGTTAGAACAGCCCTGGGCAAAAACAATGCAGGCACAAATACGACAATTGGCCACGGAGAGTATGAACTTAGAACCTCTTCATCAAGCGGTCACGCGGTTAGGTCTTTGGACGGAAGAAGCAGCTACTTTACCCGTATTAGCGCCCACCGACGGGGGAGTTCAGTTTGGACTGCCTGTCAATGAACCGGTTAAAGGGGTCATCGTTCAAACCTTTGGACAACAGGGGAATGAGTTCAGTCCGGGCATACGCATCGCCGCAACGGCAGGCTCACCGGTCATGGCAGGGATAGACGGTAAAATCATCAATAGTTGGGATGAGAACGGTGGAACCTACGTGCAGATTGCCGCCTCTGATGGAAGCATTCGTTTAATGGGGCCTTTGGATAAAGTAGAGCTAAAAGCTGGACAGGCTGTTGAATCGGATACGATCGTCGGCCGTTTAGCCCGAAATAAAGAGGATCAACAAGCCCAACTCTACCTGGAAGTGCGGCGCGGCGGTCAAAGTGTCGATCCGCTGGAACGAAACAAAGAGAAAGGAGGCGGAACGGTTGAAGATCGCCCGCCTAGCGGGAGTGGATATCCGCATTAATCAATGGCTGGTACTGATGTCCGCTCTGTACGTTTGGGCTGGTGTCGGACCTCAAGTGGCATTGGCATTTCTCTGTGTCGCTTGGCATGAACTGGGTCACAGCATTGCCGCCCGTCGTGCCGGTTTTTCCGTACAGGAGATCGAGTTTTTCCCTTTCGGAGGAGTGGCCCGAATCTCTCCCGGATTGGAGCAAAGCCCTCGAGACGAAATCATGGTGGCTTTGGCTGGACCGGTTTTTTCATTTATCCTGGTGATCATGCTTGACGCTGGGCTTATGCTCGGCATGGGATGGAATGATTCTGTTGAATATCTGCGCAATGTCAACTTTACCTTAGGTGCTTTTAATCTCCTGCCCATTTTACCTCTCGACGGAGGGCGAGTATTCCGCTCGCTTCTAACGACCCTCTGGGGAGCCATGAAAGCATCCCAGCAGGCTGCTCTTTGGGGGGAAGGAATGGCGCTGTTGTTCGGGTTTTTATCTATTATAGGACTTTACTGGCAAAAGAGCGGTTTAGACTTGCCGCTTATCGCTGGTTTTTTGTTTCTCGGAGCCCATAAAGAAAGGACGATAGGACCGATGGTATTCTGGCGCCTGCTTAAAGCGAAACGGCAAAACTTAAGTACGAAAAAGACTTGGAGCGGAGATGTAGTTGTGGCCCGAGAGGATGTACATATTTCCAACCTGTTGCCGCAAATTGTGCCTGATCGCTGTATGCTGATCACCGTCATCGATAAGGGAGGGCATATCGTTGGACAGGTGAGTGAAAGCGATTTGCTGAGTCATATGATGCAAGGGAACGAAGATATGCCAGTCGGAGATTTGATCCGAAAAGCTTAAGCGTAAAAAGGGTTGTCTTTAACAGATAAAGGGGATAATCTATTCATGAGTTAAAGGAACATCGTACCAACGGGGCGATAGATCATAAAGAGACTGAGCGGAGGATCAAATTGCAGCACACTCATGAATCGATAAACAAGGCATTAGAAGAGGGACTGCTCACCAAGGTGACGAAACCGACCCGGTACACCGGCGGGGAGTATAATCAAGTAAAGAAAGACTGGGCTGACATCGATGTATCAATGGCGTTTGGGTTTCCCGATGTCTACGAAGTGGGGATGTCCCACTTAGGTCTGCGCATTTTGTATCATCTAATTAACGAACAGCCCCGGATGGTCATGGAACGGGTCTTCGCACCTTGGGTAGACATGGAAAAGGAGATGCGTGCCCGTCAATTACCGCTGTTCTCCTTGGAAAGCCGCCGGCCCTTGACAGACTTTGATGTCGTAGGCTTTACGCTTCAATATGAAATGTCCTATACGAACATCCTCAACATGCTTGATTTAGCTGGGATTCCGCTCAAATCGATCGAAAGAAGCGATGATGCACCACTGATCATGGCCGGTGGTCCCTGTGCAGTCAATCCGGAGCCGCTGGCAGATTTTGTCGATTTGGTCGTTTTAGGGGAAGGGGAGGAAGTACTGCCACGAATCCTCCAGAGGATCGCTCAATTTAAACAAGCAGGCCGTTGGCGGACTTGTGCCGAAACGAGGGGCCGTGAAGAGTTGCTCTTCGCCCTAGCCCAAATCCCCGGTGTCTACGTGCCCGCTTTCTATCGATCTGAATACGACGAAAAAGGTCTTTTCAAAGGTACGATACCAAACCGTTCTGGTGTGCCTGCCCGTATTTCCAAGCAGATTGTAGCTGACTTGGACAAGGCCTATTTCCCGACAAAATCGCTTGTGCCCTTCATGGATGTCGTCCATGACCGGGTGATGCTAGAAGTCCTTCGGGGCTGTTCCCGTTCCTGCCGGTTTTGTCAAGCTGGAAGCATCTATCGACCTGTTCGAGAACGATCGATGGAAACATTAAAAAAACAGGCTGACGAACTGGTCAAGACGACAGGCTATGACGAGATCGCCCTAACCTCGTTGAGTACAGCCGATTATACTTGTGTGGAACCGCTGATCCAATCGTTGATCGCTACTCATCAGGAGCAAAAAGTAGGAGTATCCTTGCCATCCCTCCGGGTCGACGCCTTCTCAGTGAATTTGGCCAAGGAAGTACAAAAAGTGCGTAAAACCGGGTTGACCTTTGCACCGGAAGCAGGGACACAGCGCCTACGCGATGTGATCAATAAGGGAGTCACTGAGGAAAACCTCATGGAAACCGTAGAGAGCGCCTTCGCTAACGGATGGACCGGCCTAAAGCTCTATTTCATGATCGGCTTGCCAACTGAAAAAGAGGAAGACTTGGAAGGGATTGCTCAACTGGCCGAACGGGTCGTTTACCGCGGAACCGGTATCCTGCGAGAAAAAGGCATCAAAAAGAGTGTTAAGGTGACCGTCAGCACCTCATCCTTTGTACCGAAGCCTCAAACACCCTTTCAATGGGAACCACAGGCTCGCATTGAAGAACTTGAAGAAAAACAGGCTTACTTAAAAAAGCGCCTCAAAGATCGCCGCATCAACTACAATTGGCACGATGCAAAGGTAAGTTTTATGGAGGCTGTCTTGGCCAAAGGGGATCGCCGAATCGGAGATGTTCTTTACCGGGCTTGGCAAAAAGGTTGTACTTTCGACGGATGGTCCGAATACTTCCACTTTGATCGCTGGCAGGAAGCTTTTGCCGAATCGAATATTGATCCCGAATATTACGCCTACCGCACCATCCGTTACGACGAACCATTGCCCTGGGATCATCTCGATTTCGGTGTGCAACGCCAATATTTAGTCCGGGAACATAAAAAAGCCTTAGAAGAGTCTTTGACCCATGACTGCCGCCTCGATTCATGTTCCGGTTGCGGCGTTTGTCCTACCCTTGGCGTAAGTCTGGATTTGCGGGGTGAAAAGCATGTACCGAATTCGGATCGCATTTAGCAAACAAGATCCAGTCCGCTGGCTTTCCCATCTGGATACCCAAAAAGCCTTTGAGCGGGCCTTGCGCCGAGCTGAAATTCCCTTGGCATTTTCAGAGGGTTTTAATCCTCACCCCAAAATCGCCTTTGCCTCGGCTTTAGCCGTCGGTGTCGTCTCCCTCGGTGAATATGCAGATATTGAACTGGCTGAGGACATGGCGCCTGAAACGGTGAAAGAAAAGCTCCAACAGGCAATGCCGGAAGGATTCGGTGTGCAAGCCGTAAAAAAAGTTCCCCAAGGAACGCAGGCACTGATGGCCGCTGTCAACCGGGCCCAGTACCGGGTACGGGTCCCCTTGGCCAAAGAGATTGAAGATGGAATGGTAAAAGCCGCTCTCGCTAAAAGCCTCGCAGAGGAAGCTTGGCTGGTAGAACGGGAAGGCAAAAAAGGCCGATCCACCAAGGATATTCGTGGCGGAATCTATCAGTTAACAGGTCATATTGTCGAAAGTCACCTCGTTCTGGAGATGGTTGTGCAGACCGGCAGTGAGGGGAACGTTCGGCCCGAAGAAGTTCTAGAAATCGTGGCGCGCACAGGCAGCTTGCCTGTCCATATAGAGCGGATCCGCATCCTACGGCTCGGCTTGTTCGTAGCCAAAGGGGATCGGCTCATGACGCCCTTAGAAGTGATATGAACAAAGTGGTCCTCGTTCAGGTGGAAGAGAGCCATACGAAAATCGCTCTCTTGGAAGATGACCACCTGGCTGAATTACATTGGGAAAAAAACGAACAAGGCTCGATCGTCGGCAACCTTTACAAAGGCAACGTAGAAAATGTTCTGCCCGGTATGCAGGCAGCCTTTATAGATATCGGACTTGAACGGAACGCTTTTTTATACGTAAAAGAAGCGATTCCAACCGTACTGAAGGAGGAAGGGATCAGCCCCTCCATCGGAGATATTCTCAAGCCGGGACAGGAAGTGCTCGTACAGGTCCTCAAAGAGGGGATTGGGACCAAAGGGCCCCGTGTTACTCGCAACGTAACACTGCCAGGCCACTGGGTCGTCCTGATGCCCATGATGGATCATGTAGGTGTATCCAAACGCATTGAAGATGAGCGGGAACGACGGCGGCTGAAAGAAGTGGCTGAACGAGTCCAGATCCCTGGGATGGGGATCATCATCCGGACAACAGCTGTCGGAGCCGATGAAAATGAATTGGCTGCAGACATCAGACGTCTCCAAGAACGGTGGCAAAAAATCGAAGAGAAAATTAGACGCCGCCCATCGCGAAGTCTTGTCTACCAAGGCGGGACTCTAGTTGAGCGGATCTTGCGGGACATGATCGATGATGAGGTACAACAAATCCGGGTGAACGATTGCACCACCTATAATCAAATGTGGGAGTGGGCAGAGGAAAACTACCCTCTTTTGCGCAGCCGCCTCCATTTGCAAGACGGCCGCGATTATTGGACAGAGTTCAACTTGCAAGTGGAAATCGAGAAGGCCCTCCGTCCCAAAACGTGGTTAAAATCGGGAGGGTATCTCGTCATTCAGGAGACAGAAGCTCTCACGGTGATCGATGTCAATACAGGCAAGTATACAGGTACACATGACTTGGAAGATACCGTTCGCAAGACGAACTTAGAAGCGGCTCGAGAAATCGCCCGCCAACTTCGACTTCGCAGCATTGGCGGCATCATTGTCATCGATTTTATCGACATGACAGTAGACAGCCACCGGCAAGAGGTGCTTGATGTGCTGCGAGAAAGCTTGCAAAGAGATAAAGCCCCTACGAACGTGCTGGGAATTACGCCGTTAGGCTTGGTCGAGATGACCCGTAAGAAGGTTCGAGACAGTCTCACGTCTATGTTGACGGAGCCTTGTAGTTGCTGCGACGGGAGGGGGAGGGTGTACCGGAAATCGCCGATCACATAGGCGACCGGTCCTTTTCACAAGACCGCTTGTTGCGTCCGAGGGTACGGGGTGTAATAAATGAGTGCGATACTCGTACTAAAGCGGAGCGGGCTGTATGGACCGAGTTCGCCGCGGGCTTCGAGTCCGCTTACTTACCTGCTGCCCTAAAACGCGATATTCTCGTAGTGAACAGTTGACAAAAGTGAATTATGTCGATATTATATTGATTTGTAGGTATCTGTCCCCTGGTCACAACCGCTCAGGTCGGGCTGGATGAAGTTGGCGTAAGCCGCGCCTTGCACTTGGCGAGTCTAGATGTAGGAGGTGTCATCATGTACGCAATTATTGAAACTGGCGGCAAGCAGTACAAAGTCCAACAGGGCGATGTGCTGAACGTAGAAAAGCTGGAAGCCAACCCCGGTGATGTGATCACGATCGATCGCGTTTTCGCCGTCGGATCCGAAGGCGACCTGAAAGTGGGTGCTCCCACCGTCGCTGGCGCAAAAGTTCTGCTCAAAGTCGAAGAGCACGGCAAAGGCAAGAAGATCATCATCTTCAAGTATAAGTCGAAAAAGAACTATCGCAAAAAACAAGGTCATCGTCAAGCTTTTACCCAAGTCCGTGTGGAAGCTATCGAAGCCTAATTGGGCTGAACCATGGTAAAAGTAAAAGTTTATGTCGACGACAACGGGCGAATCTTGGGTTTTGAAGCGACAGGTCACGCAGGAGCAGCACCCCACGGCCAAGATGTGGTCTGTGCGGGCGTGTCAGCGTTGACGCTAACGGCTGTCAACGGGCTGGAACACTTTCTCGGCGATCAAGCCCTGGAAGTAGATGCACCGGGACCAGGGAATTTGCGTTGCATGCTAATGGACCCTCTGATGACTGACGATGCGCGGACAGCCCAGATTATCCTGGAAACAATGGTACTCGGTTTAGAAAAAACCGCGGAGAATTATCCGCGTTACTTGAAAATGGAAAAAAGGAGGTGTCTCCCGTGTTAGTCATGAATCTGCAATATTTCGCCCATAAAAAAGGGGTCGGCAGCTCCCGAAACGGACGCGACTCTGAAGCCAAACGGCTGGGCGTAAAACGCAGCGACGGGCAACAAGTTATTGCTGGCAATATTCTTGTTCGCCAACGTGGCACCAAAATCCATCCCGGAAATAACGTGGGTATCGGCAGTGACGACACCTTGTTCGCCATGGTGAACGGTGTAGTCAAGTTCGAACGAAAAGGCCGGGACAAAAAACAGGTTAGCGTATACGCAGTCTAAATCACAGCACCCCCGGAGAAATCCGGGGGTTTTTTGTCAATATTATTAGCAGGGGCTGTTCTTGATTTAGTTCAATGGGAGAGAACGATGGAAGCAAAAGAAGCGATACTGGAGCGGTCCTTCTCGCCGGGAACAGAGGCTTGGATCGAATTGTGGCGTCACCTGCGCCATGATTTCGTCAACCACATTCAAACCATCATGGGCTATGTACAGATCAACCGTCAAGATCGAGCTGTCGAATACATGAAAGAAGTGGCTGCCGGACTTCAAGCGGCAGGAGGCATTTTGGCGTTAGGGGTAATGCCGGTCATTGCCTGCCTGATTCTGAAAGCACAAGAGCTTCGGCAGATATCGGTGGAACTGCAAGTCCGGGTATCTCCCCAATGGAACCCTTCTTTATGGCAAGGTGACAGGCAAGCTCGCCAACTGGCCGAGGAAGCATTGGAAGCGATCGATAGCATGCTCACAGGGAGGCCCGGTCAAGACGGTGGGGACATCCTCGTCCTTTATTTCCGTGGACAACCTCAACTTATGGATGCCTACTGGCAGAACAGCCCCAAATAATCGCAGCACATCATCTAGGAGGTTGCTTTTTTGTTTTACGATCAGGCAAAAATCTACGTTAAAGGCGGCGACGGCGGTAACGGAGTAGCATCCTTTCGCCGGGAAAAATATGTCCCTGAAGGCGGTCCTAACGGTGGTGACGGCGGCAGCGGAGGTAACGTCATCTTTATTGGTGACGAGGGACTTCGAACCCTGGTCGACTTTCGCTATCAACGGCACTACAAAGCGGAACGCGGCGAGCATGGCATGGGTAAAAATATGCATGGCCGTAATGGCGAGGACATGACCGTTAAAGTCCCTATCGGTACCGTTGTCAAAGATGCCGAAACGAACGCCCTGATTGCCGATATCACGAGTCACAACCAAAAAGTGATCGTGGCCAAAGGTGGACGGGGTGGACGGGGAAACGCGAAGTTTGTCAGTTCAGTCAACCGTGCTCCAACCATCTCTGAAAACGGTGAGCCCGGTGCGGAGCGTTGGTTAGAACTTGAGTTGAAAGTCCTAGCTGACGTAGGGTTGGTTGGCTTTCCTAATGTTGGGAAATCGACGATTATCTCCGCTGTTTCGGCGGCTAAGCCGAAGATCGCCAACTACCACTTTACGACCCTTGAGCCGAACCTCGGTGTAGTCCGGTTGGGTGAAGGTCAGAGCTTTGTTATGGCCGACATCCCGGGACTGATCGAAGGTGCTCACGCCGGTGCCGGACTAGGGCATGATTTTCTGCGTCACACAGAGCGGACCCGCTTTTTGATTCATGTGCTCGATATCTCCGGTAGTGAAGGGCGCGATCCCTTAGAAGACTTCGACGCGATTAACAAGGAACTAGCCTTGTATAAACCAGATTTGGCTGAAAAGCCTATGGTGGTGGCAGCGAACAAAATGGATCTGCCTGGGGCAGAAGGGAATTTGGAACGTCTTCGAGAAAAACTCGGAGATGAACATCTGATATTCCCTGTTTCAGCGGCAACCACGCAAGGGCTGGAACCGCTCCTCTGGCATGTCTATCATGGTTTAGAAGCAATGGGACCGGTTGTCTTCGAAACGGTGACTGCCGAAAAACATATGGACGTTCGCGTCACCGGTAAGAAAGAGGAACGTTTCCGCATTGACCGTGACGAAGAGGGTACCTTTGTCGTCTCCGGTGCAGAAGTGGAGCGGCATGTGGCCATGACTAACTTCGAAAATGAAGAATCGGTGACTCGTTTACAACGGATCCTCGACAGGATGGGTGTCGATCAGGCCTTGCGCGATGTAGGGGCGAAACATGGTGATCAAGTTCGAATTAGAGAATTAGAGTTTGATTTCGTCGAGTTTGGCGGAGATTATGCCCCTGACCCTGATGAGGCGGATAACGAAGAATAGACCTTAATGACGGTAAAGAGGCAACTAGAAAAAAACTCGAATAGTTATAAAGATAAGGCTATTCTGTCAGTGTGATCTTCGGCAGGAAAGCTTTTTGGAACCGAGAACTTATAAGGAAAATCGATGTTGACGACTTGTTCTGTTCATTCGCCAACATTGGGAGGTGCGCCTTTTGTTATCTCGACGAGATCTGCCCAAGGCGCGCCGGATCGTCGTCAAGGTGGGTACCAGCACCTTGACCCATGGAACCGGCAAACTAAACCTGGAGCAGATAGAAAAGCTGGTCCGTCAGTTAGCTGATCTGGCAAATCAAGGCTATGAGCTTCTGCTTGTTTCCTCGGGGGCTGTCGGTGCAGGGATGGGACGACTGGGACTACAGAAGCGGCCGAAAACAGTCCCCGAAAAGCAGGCTTGTGCTGCCGTCGGTCAGGGAATCCTCATGCATATGTACGAAAAACTGTTTGCCGAATACGGTCAAGTGGTTGCCCAAGTTTTGCTCACCCGTGATGACCTCGCCTTCCGAAAACGGTATATCAACGCTGGCAATACGCTGGAATCTCTTCTGCGGATGGGCGTCATTCCAATCATCAATGAAAATGACACCGTCGCTGTCGACGAGATCCGCCTTCGTTTTGGAGACAACGACACCTTGTCTGCTATGGTGGCGAGTCTCGTACATAGCGACGTCTTAGTATTGTTGACGGACATCGACGGGCTTTACACGGCCAACCCTCGTGTCGATCCTTCGGCAGTCCTTATCCATGAGGTGGCAGAGATCACACCGGAGATCGAATCCATGGCGGCTGGTGCTGGATCGAATCTGGGAACCGGAGGTATGACGACGAAACTCCAGGCGGCACGGATCAGTGTAGACTCTGGTGTGGCCATGGTAATCGCACCAGGTAACCGCCCAAATGTGCTCCGGGAAATCATGGCTGGTGACGATATAGGAACGTTGTTTATTCCAGCTGAAAAACCGCTGCCCGGTTACAAGCGTTGGCTTGCCTTTGGCTCCGCCTGCAGCGGACGCATCACCATCGATCAAGGAGCGGTCGCTGCGCTGATCACGGGCGGAAAGAGCCTGCTGCCTTGTGGTATTGTCATGACAGAAGGCGACTACCAGAGCGGCGACATGGTCAGTATCATCGCTCCTGAAGGATACGAGGTAGCTCGCGGGGTCACTCACTATTCTGCCGATCAGGTGCAGCGTATCATGGGAAAACAATGCCAGGATATTGAGACTCTTTTAGGAATTAAGGGGTATGATGAGGTCATCCACAGGGATAATCTCACTGTCATGGCGTCCCGGTAGACTGGAGCAAAAAGAAATCAATGCTGTGGCAAAGAGGGGGAAAAAATATGAATCTCGTTACCGAATTAGCCCTCAAAGGTAAACAAGCAAAAGACGCCGCCTACAAACTGGCGTCCATATCATCGCAGATCAAAGATAAAGCCCTGGAAGCGATGGCCTACGCCCTTGTGGCTCAGGAAGAAGAGATTTTAGCGGCCAACGCCCTCGATGTGGAGGCAGGCCGTAACAAAGGCATGTCCAATGCGCTTCTAGATCGACTGATGCTCAACAAGAAACGGCTCGAAGAGATGGCCGAAGGGCTATACGCCTTGGTCAGTTTGCCCGATCCCATCGGTGAAGTAGTTCGCCAATGGCGCCGGCCGAATGGACTCGAAATCGGCCAGGTCCGGGTTCCCTTGGGCGTTGTGGGAATTATCTATGAAGCACGGCCCAACGTGACGGTTGATGCGGCTGGGCTTTGTCTGAAAACGGGAAACGCTGTGCTGTTGCGAGGCGGTTCGGAAGCGATCCGTTCCAACACGGCCATCGTCAAAGTCATCGCTGCGGCCGCCGAAGAAGCAGGTTTGCCATCAGGTTCGATTCAACTCGTAGAAGACACAAGCCGTGAAGTAGCCCAGCAGATGATGACCATGAACAAATACCTAGACGTCCTCATTCCACGAGGTGGTTCCGGCCTGATTCAAACAGTCGTCAAAAATGCCACTGTGCCAGTCATTGAAACAGGAGTAGGCAACTGCCACGTCTATGTGGATTCCCATGCCGATCTGGATATGGCCGAAAACATCGTCATCAATGCGAAAACCCACCGCCCTGGTGTCTGTAACGCCATGGAAACGTTGCTTGTCCATCAAGATGTGGCACGCAAATTCGTACCCCATGTCGGTAAAAGGCTGCAAGAAATGAATGTGGAACTGCGCGGGTGCCCCCGTACCTTAGCGCTGATTGAAGGCGCCAAGGAAGCGACCGAAGAAGACTATCAAACAGAATACTTAGACCTTATATTAGCTGTCCGTGTCGTCGACAGCTTTGAAGAAGCTCTCGCCCATATCCGCCGCTACAGCACTGGCCACTCGGAAGCCATCGTCACCAATGACTACCTTCGAGCCCGGGAGTTTACCCGCTGTGTCGACGCTGCTGCTGTCTATGTGAACGCCTCAACACGCTTCACCGATGGATTCCAGTTCGGCATGGGCGCTGAGATCGGTATCTCAACCCAGAAGCTGCATGCTCGCGGACCGATGGGTCTGAACGAAATGACGACAATCAAATACGTCTGCTACGGCGATGGCCAAATCCGGCAGTAACAGCGAAGAACAAAAAGGGTTTATCATTGGTCCCCACGGCGTTGTTATTCCCATTCCTCCAGATGCGGCGGACTATGAATGGGTGGACAGCTCCTTTGGGATTAAAGTACCCAAAACGAGGATATATTGCTCAGCCCAAAAGCCATTAAAAATTGGCATTATGGGTGGGACATTCGATCCGGTCCACTACGGTCACCTGGTGACGGCGGAAGCGGCGGCGGACCTTTTTAGCTTGTCGACGGTCATTTTTGTTCCGTCAGGACGACCGCCTCATAAGCGAGCTTTCTCTGTCACCGACCCCTCGGAACGATACGGTATGACTGAATTGGCCACCTGCTCTAATCTGCGCTTCCGTATGTCGGATATCGAGATCTGCCGCCCGGGGTACTCCTACACCATCGACACGGTCCGTGCCTTTCGATCGGCTTATGGTGGTGAAGCGGAATTGTATTTTATCACTGGTGCCGATGCCATCTTGGAAATCATGACCTGGCACCGCATCGACGAACTGATGAAAGAATGTCACTTCATCGCCGCCTACCGACCGGGATATGACCGGGAACACCTGAGGGATGCGGTGGAGCAGATGTCCAGGGATTTTTCTCAACGGATCCATTTAATCGAAGTCCCGGCTTTGGCTATTTCTTCCACTGATATCCGAAGGCGTTTACAAGAAGGGCGCACCATCAAATACCTTCTCCCAGAGCCTGTTATCCATCGTATTGCCGAACGGGGTCTTTATGTCGATAGTGGGACTCACGAATAAGGCCGATGCATCTGGTCATACTAAGTCGCGAGCGCAAGGAGCGGTCAAAAGCCGCGACAAAAATTGCACTAGAGATCTGGCTTTATGGTGAGGTGAACAAATTTGACACGGACTCTTTATGTAGGTAACCTTCCGTGGGCAACAAAGCCCGAAAACCTAACCGAACTATTTTCTCCCTATGGTGAGGTCATCAGTTCTCGAATCATCACAGACAGGGAGACCGGTCGCTCCAGAGGTTTCGGATTTGTAGAGGTCAACGACGAAGACGCCGAACGCATGATTGAATCAATGAACGGCGCAGAGTTTGAAGGTAGACAGTTGACCGTCAATGAGGCCAAACCCAGACAGGGTGAATAAGAGTTTTTTATGCTCACCTCCTAGACCTTTTTGGTATAGGGGGTTTATTATTGTTATGAAAGGAAAGGATGATCTTATTGGAAGATTGGGAAGCCATCATCGGACGCGTGAAGGAGGATATGACCCGGGAGATGAGCAGCCGTCGCTATGGGCACATCGTTGGCGCAGGACAGACGGCTTCCCAACTGGCGAAGTGTCACGGCCTTGATCCGGTGAAGGCGATGGCTGCCGCATTGCTTCACGACGTCGCTCGGGAGTGGCCGGCAGAGAAGCAACGCAGACGTTGCGAACAGGCACAAATTACTCTGGAGCCGTGGGAGTGGGAGCAGCCGGAACTTCTTCATGCCTATGTAGGTGTCCATGTGGCTCAAGAAAAGTACGGAGTTCAAGATCTAGACGTATTAAACGCCATATGCTGCCACACTGTCGGTCATCCCCAGATGGGAAGCTTAGAGAAAATCGTCTACTTAGCTGACAAAATGGAGCCAAACCGTTCTTACCCGGGAGTCGAAAAAATCCGGGATACGGCTGTGAAATCCTTGGACAAGGCTATGATCGTCGCCCTCGAACAGAGCATCTACCATGTCCTTCGCAAAGGGCGCATGCTTCATCCCTTGACGATCGGTGCTCGCAATCAACTCCTATGGAACGAAAAAATCAATAGAGACTCAGGAGGGAATCGACGAATTGGGACACAATAGTAAACATCTCGCTATAGAGATCGCCGAAGCTGCTTCGGATAAAAAAGCCTTTGACATCATGATTTTGGATCTGCAAGGACGCTCCAGCGTAACTGATTACTTTGTTATCTGTAACGGTAACTCGACGCCGCAACTACAAGCGATCTGCCAAAACATCGAAGACAAAATGAAAGATATGGGCATCCAAGTGTTGAGGACGGAAGGGTACCGAGAAGGTCGTTGGATCCTGATGGATTACGGCGCTGTAGTGGTTCACATATTCCAGCCTGAGACGAGAGACTTCTATAACCTAGAACGTCTCTGGGGGGACGCCCCAAGGGCTATGGAACCGAACTTTTCCGATTTCGTGCAATAGCAGCGGTCATGAACATCTTTGATGTCATCGGACCGGTGATGATCGGCCCGTCTAGCTCACATACAGCCGGGGCGGTTCGCTTGGGAAATGTGGCACTGTCCATCCTTGGCGAGCCTGTTCAAGAAGCGAGCATCGGCCTGCACGGCTCTTTTGCCCAAACCTACCAGGGTCATGGTTCTGACCTGGCCCTGGTGGCCGGCCTTTTGGGCTGGTCCACCGATGATGCCCGTATTCCTTCCTCCTTCGACCATGCGCGAGAGGCCGGGCTGACGGTAACCTTTCATAAGGAAAACCTGGGAGAACTGGCCCATCCCAATACGGTTCGATTTCGGCTGAAGGGAAGACAAGGTGTGGCTTCTGTCATAACCGGTTCTTCCATCGGAGGCGGACGGGTACTGGTTACAGAAGTGGACGACTTTCCTTTGGAATTTACCGGTGACTTTGCCACGTTGTTGGTAATGCATCATGACCGTCCCGGTGCGATCACCTTGGTAACGGGTATATTATCTTCCCAGGGGATCAATATCGCTCAAATGCGGGTGTCACGTAAACAAAAAGGGGCCTTAGCCCTTATGGTCCTTGAGACGGATCAACCCGTTGGAGACGGAACGATTCGGGCCATCAGTTCTCTTCCTCAAGTGGAAGCGGTACGCAGGATACAAGCCATGTAGGTTTTCTTTTACCTGTTACACAGCGGGAATGGGTGTAGACTGGAAGAGGCGGGAACGGCGTTGACCGAAAAATTATCGTTGCAATATTGGATCGCACAAGCAGAAGAGAAAAACACCACATTTGCAAACTATTGTATCCAAAATCAAGTTGAAGCGTTGGAACTGCCAGCACAAGAGATTCTCGAACGTATGGAATCGATGCTTGCAGTTATGCGCGAAGCTGTTCAGATAGGATTACAAGGTGTTCGATCCGTCGGTGGACTCGTTGGGGGAGACGCTCGTAAACTCGACGAATACCTGAAGTCAAAGCCTGAAAAAGTTATCGGCGGGACGTCGCTTTCCAAAGCGATCACGATGGCTTTGGCTGTTGGTGAAGCGAATGCTTCTATGGGTCGGATCGTTGCAGCACCGACGGCAGGGGCAAGCGGCGTCTTGCCATCGGTGCTGTTTACCATAGCCGAATCTCATCATCTCACTGAACGAGAACTAGCGAAGGGGCTTGTCGTCGCTGGTGCCATCGGCATGGTGATTGCCTCACGGGCCTCCTTGTCAGGGGCAGCTGGAGGTTGTCAAGCGGAATGCGGTTCTGCAGCCGCGATGGCCGCTGGTGCCGCAGTAGATCTTTGTTCCGGTACGCCTTCTCAAGTCGGGGAAGCGGTAGCTATGGTCTTAAAAAACATGCTCGGCCTTGTCTGTGATCCAGTGGCCGGGCTCGTGGAAGTCCCCTGCGTAAAACGAAATGCGGGCGCTGCTGCTCAGGCAATCGTCGCGGCTGAGATGGCTTTAGCCGGTATCAAAAGCGCCATACCTGTTGACGAGGTTATCGATGCGATGGGAACGGTTGGCGGCTCCTTGCCAAAGAACCTTCGGGAGACTGCTTTAGGCGGGTTGGCCGCTACACCCACGGGAAGGGCATGGGCGAAAAAACTCTTTGGACACATAGAAGAATAAGCTGACAAGCTCCAGACGCCACGATGAAGGCAACACTTCATCGTGGCGTTTTTTGTCGAATTCAGGGTTTATTTATCGAAAAAATATTGCTTTTCCCCAATACTGAGAATAAAATTACAAGTGTAATTGGAAGATCCTTTTTCTAAGTTGATCTCCGGAGGGCAAAGGACGCCCTTCACCGCGAAGGGATATTAGCTCCGTGGTGAAGGGCGTTTTGAATGTTACACAAAGAACAAATCGAGGGGGTGGACGTGGAGGCAGGAAAGTTTGAGCGACTTAGGTGATTAAAAAACAGGAAAAAATTAAGGAGGAATTCAGAGAAATGAAACTGAAGCGCAAGTATTTATTCATGTTCCTCAGCATTCTGCTGATCCTGTCTGTCGCTGTTGTCGGCTGCGGCGGCGGGAAACAAGCTAGCAATGCACCGGCAGCTGGCAGCGGAGATAAAATCAAAGTGGCTTTTGTCTATGTGGGACCTGTTGGTGACGCTGGTTGGTCTTACTCTCACGACCAAGGTCGCCAGTATCTGGTCAAAGAAATGCCTAACGTAGAGACGACAGTCGTCGAATCAGTTCCTGAAGGCGCCGACGCTGAACGGGTATTAACCGAACTGGCATCTAAAGGCAACAAGGTCATCTTTGCCACCAGCTTTGGCTATATGGACTATGTAGAAAAAGTGGCCAAGAAGTTTCCCGAGGTCGTTTTCCTCCATGCAACCGGCTTTAAGACTGCCAATAACGTAGGTACATACTTCGGCAGAGAATATCAAGCCCGTTATCTTTCTGGTCTCGTAGCCGGCAAACAAACCCAGACCAACCTGATCGGTTATGTAGCCGCTATGCCTATCCCCGAAGTCATCCGTGGTATTAACGCCTTCACCTTGGGTGTTAAAGAAGTCAATCCCAAAGCCACGGTGAAAGTCGTCTGGACGAATACATGGTATGATCCGGCCAAAGAAAAAGATGCTGCCAAGAGCCTCCTCGATGCAAACTGCGACGTCATCGCCCAACATCAGGATACACCGGCTCCGATGCAGGCTGCCGAGGAAAGAGGCAAGTTTGGCATCGGCTACAACACAGACATGAGCAAGTTTGCGCCGAAAGCTGTTTTGACTAGCCCCGTTTGGAACTGGGGTCCCTACTATGTAAAAACGGTGAAAGCCGTCATGGACAAGACCTGGAAAACTGAACAATACTGGGGTCCGATGAGCGATAATATCATCGACTTGGCGCCTTTTGGTCCCATGGTCAGCGAAGATACCAAAGCACTCGTAGCGAAGAAAAAAGATACTATCATGAAAGGTCAGTGGGACGTCTTTACCGGTCCCATCAAAGACCAACAAGGACAAGTGAAAGTTCAGGAAGGTCAGAAGATGACCGACAAAGAAATGCTCGGATTTGATTGGTTTGTACAAGGTGTAGACGGAGCCATTCCCAGCGCCAAACAATAAGTACTAGAGTGACCGCAGGCCGCCTTCCTTTTGGCAAGGCGGTCTTCCCATCTGGAGGCTTTTTCAAAAAAGGCCTCTGTCCCGTAAACTGAACCGTAAGGGTAGGGTGGCAAGGAATGGACTACATGGTAGAAATGATCAACATCACAAAACGGTTTCCGGGGATTCTCGCCAATGATCGGGTCAGTTTTTCCGTCAAAGCCGGAGAAATCCACGCCTTACTCGGTGAAAACGGAGCTGGCAAAAGCACCTTGATGAGCATTCTCACCGGGCTTTACCGGCCTGATGAAGGGGAGATACGGATCCAAGGCAACCCTGTAGATTTACAATCTCCTCGGGATGCGGTGGCCCATGGCATCGGTATGGTTCACCAGCACTTTAAATTAGTCAAACCTTTTACGGTGGCCGAGAACATCATTCTTGGGCTGAAGGGAATCAAAGAAGTTTACAATCTTAAATCGATCGATGAGAGCGTAGCCCAACTCAGCCGGGAATATGGCCTGCACATTCAACCCGATTCCCCGATCTGGCAACTATCGGTGGGCGAGCAGCAGCGGGCGGAAATCGTCAAAATCCTTTTTCGGGGCGCCGAGATTCTCATTCTCGATGAGCCCACGGCGGTACTAACGCCGCAAGAGGCCAAAGACCTCTATAAGACACTGCGAAAAATGGCTGACCTAGGAAAAGCCATCATCGTTATCTCTCACAAACTGAGTGAGGTCTTGGCTCACACTGATGCGATCACAGTCTTGCGGGGTGGACGCTCCGTCGGAACGGTTCGCACCAAAGAAACGAGCGAAATGGAACTGACCCGCATGATGGTCGGCCGGCCGGTGATGCTTGAGACGGTGAAAAATCCAGTCAACCGCAGCTCGAAAGTGTTGGAATTACATAACCTATCGGCTCTGGGAAACCGAGGCCAATTCGCTTTAAAAGAGATCAACTTGGATATCTACGGCGGCGAAATCGTAGGGATTGCCGGCGTAGCGGGAAACGGTCAGCGGGAATTGGCCGAAGTAGTGGCGGGCCTCCGGGCTATTGAAAGAGGCCAAAAGAAAGTTGACGGAAATGACTTGACCCTGGCTTCGCCCAAACAAATGATCCAGGCCGGTGTCAGTTATGTTCCAGAAGATCGCTTGGGAACAGGCCTGGTACCCAATTTAAATGCCATGGAAAATTATCTGCTGAAAGGTGTCCAAAAGATGCCTAGCGGGTTTATCAATTGGAAACAAGTGGCCCAAGAAACGGCAGAGGTCATTAAAAAATACGATATTAAAGTACCGAATCCGAAAAACCCGGTCAAAATGCTTTCTGGAGGCAACTTGCAGAAGCTCCTTTTGGGGCGGGAAATATCGGGTAAACCACGGCTGATCGTCACTATGTATCCCATGAGAGGATTGGATGTGGGCGCCATGGAGACGATTCGAAGCCTGCTGCTGCAGGAGCGCGATCGGGGAGCTGCTGTCTTGCTCATTTCTGAAGAATTAGAAGAACTCTTTGCTTTGTCAGATCGGCTTGCTGTGCTCCACGGCGGCGAGGTCATGGGTGTGGTCGATCCCCATAAGACAACCTTCGAAGATGTCGGCTTGATGATGGCCGGGAAAAGGATGGCTGCCCATGGGTAATGGTTCGTTTAGCCGTTGGCATTTTGAAAAGCGAGAGACCACGTCGAATCTAGTCTTGGTAATGGTCCCTGTCCTCTCCGTCGTCATCGGATTGATCTTCACAGGCCTGTTTATCGCATTGACCGGGAAAGACCCACTGGAGGTCTATCTGTTAATGTTCGATGGGGCTTTTGGTTCTGCTTACGGAATTTCCGAGACGATCGTCAAATCGATCCCCTTGCTGATCTGTGCACTGGGCTTGTCGATCGCCTTTCGCATGCAGCTTTGGAACATCGGTGCTGAGGGACAATTGTATATGGGCGCCTTTGGAGCTACTTGGGCGGCCTTGACATTCCCAGACTGGCCGGCTTATCAGCTCCTGCCAGCGATGATGGTAGCGGGCTTTTTGGCCGGTGGTCTTTGGGGGCTGCTGCCCGCTATTCCCCGGGCTTATTTCAAAGTCAATGAGACGATCACCACATTGTTGATGAACTACATCGCTATCTTATGGGTCGATTACCTCGTGGTAGGACCCTGGAAAGATCCTAAATCCTTCAACTTCCCCATCTCCCCTCAGTTCACCGAAGGAGCTATCTTGCCCACCTTAGGAACAAGCCGCATTCACATGGGTCTGGTCTTCGGTGTGGTAGTGGCACTGCTCCTTTACATCGTCTTAAACTACACCCGATGGGGCTTTGAAATCCGGGTCAGCGGGGAAAGTCCGGCAGCTGCCCGTTACGCCGGTATGAATTACGTCAAAAATATTTTGCTGGTCATGTTTATCAGCGGCGGTTTAGCGGGCCTCGCCGGCATGACCGAGGTTTCGGCTATTACCCAACGCCTGCAGCATGGCATCTCTCCCGGCTACGGCTATTCGGCCATCATCATCGCTTGGTTGGCTCGCTTGCACCCGGCGGCTATCGTGCTCGTTTCGGTGATCTTTGGCGGTATGCTCGTCGGCGGCTACAGCATTCAAACGAGCGGCTTTTCATCGACGACGGTCTCCATGCTTCAAGGTGCTATCCTGTTTTTCGTCGTCGGAGGCGAAATTTTTGTCAACTACCGCCTAGTACGGGGAGAAAAGGGAGGCAAATAGATGGAACAATCCATATGGCTCGCGCTGTTAAGCACCGGCGTCGTCGCCGGCACGCCCATTCTCTTTGCCGCATTAGGAGAGATTCTGACGGAACGGGCGGGCATTTTGAACCTGGGTGTGGAAGGGATGATGCTCGTCGGTGCGGTGACAGGCTTTATGGTTACTATGAGTACGCATAACCAGTGGATGGGGCTGCTGATGGCCATTGTGGCAGGTGGCTTGATGGCTTTGATCCACGCTTTTTTGAGCATCACCTTGCGGGCCAATCAGGTTGTGAGCGGCCTGGCTTTGACCATCTTTGGCACTGGCCTCAGCGGCTTTCTCGGTAAAGACCTGATCGGCGTACCATTGACAGACACCTTTAAACCCATCCCGATCGCCGGACTGAGCGAGATCCCTTGGATTGGCGATATCCTATTCAAACATGACGCACTTGTCTATATCAGTTACGGGCTCATCTTTATCCTCTGGTTCTTTTTGTACCGTACCAAGACCGGTTTAGAACTCCGGGCTGTCGGAGAAAACCCGGCAGCCGCTGACGCAGCGGGAATCAACGTATTCGCTATCCGTTATGCCTGTGTTATCGCCGGAGGCATGCTGGCCGGGGCAGCTGGAGCATACCTCTCATTAGCCTATGCTCCCTCTTGGTTGGAAAACATGACCGCCGGCCGCGGCTGGATCGCCGTTGCTCTGGTCATCTTCGGCACATGGAACCCCTTACGCGCCTTTCTAGGTAGCTTCTTTTTCGGAACCATCGATGTAATGGGCTTTACTATGCAGACGATAGGGATACAAATTCCATCGTTCTTCTTAAAGATGTTGCCTTACATATTTACCATCGCCGTTCTCATCGTAGTAACCCGGGAGACGAAGACCCGGCGGGTGGCGTCGCCGGAAGCCTTGAGCATACCCTATAACCGGGAAGAACGGTAGAAGAACATTCGCATAGAACTTTTAGTCCAATGCGAAGAAGAGCGAGTAGAATATGGGGAAAGACCTCGGGATTTACTGTCTCGAGGTTTTTCTTTTTGGAAGAAAGGGACAAGTTACAGGAAGCTGAAGCTTTTTTAACTAGAGGGATGCGAAAACGGTCGAAATGGTTTAGTATAAAGGCGTGTCGACTAACCTTACGAATTAGGGATGAGCTTAAGTTTTCAACGGAGTTGAAGCTATATGTATGAACTGATGGCTGGCGTCTACGATCGGCTCATGGCCGATGTAAATTATGAAGATTGGATCGAATTCACAGAAAAAGCCTTTCGGCGATTTGGCTTACAACCGAAGACGGTTATCGATCTGGCTTGTGGTACCGGAGCCATTACAGAGCGATTGCTCAAGCGGGGCTACAAAACGGTAGGCATCGACATGTCTCCAGACATGCTCGCCCTTTGTGCCGACCGACTGGAAGATTATTTGGAAACATCCCAACTATTGCTTCTCTGCCAGGACATGCGTCAACTGGAGTATCCTCGGAAAGTGGACGCCGTCGTCTGTTTCCTTGACAGTCTGAACTATCTTGAATCAGCGAATGATCTCAACTGGGTCATGACCCGCATTGCTCAGGTGCTGAACCCTGGCGGTCTCTTTGTGGCGGATCTGCATAGCGAGCATAAAGTGGCCCAGGTTTTAGGCAATGAAAGTTTTACAGACATTCAGCAGGATCTGGCCTATTTTTGGTCAAATAATTATGTTTTGAACGAGCGGGCTGTAGAGATGGATCTAGTCTTTTTCGTCGCTCGCCCCGACGGTCTGTACGAGCGTTTTGAAGAATCCCACAGGCAGGTGTGGTATTCAAAAGAAGAGATCGAGTCAGCTGTCAAAGATGCCCGATTAGAACTAGTCGGACTCTACGGCGATATAAACGGTAATCCGCCCCTGGTGAACAGTGAGCGTTACTATCTGATCGTTCGAAAGCCCTTTGAATAATAGCGAAAAATTATCACAAGCAAACAAGGAGAGTCGCTGTTGAGTGAACTAATCAAAGTCATCGAGGTTTTTTTAACTCAGATCGTCACTTACTTAAATGGTTTTGGTTACCCTGGTATCGTCATCGGTATGGCTATAGAGAGTGCCTGCATCCCCTTGCCGTCGGAAATCATTATGCCCATGGCTGGCTTCATGGCTTATCAAGGATCTATCACCCTCTTTGGGGCGGCTGTCGCTGGCACTGTGGGCAACGTCATCGGTTCCTGGGCTGCTTACTATGCCGGCCGGGCTTTAGGAGAAGAGTTTTTATTCAAATATTTCGGCTGGTTCATCTCCCGCAAGGAATTTGACATGGCTCAACGGTGGTTTCAGCGTCATGGTGAAGTGGCCATCTTTTTTAGCCGTATCTTGCCGGTTATCCGTACTTTTATCTCACTGCCAGCCGGTATCGCTAAGGTGGACATCAAGAAATTCACTGTCTACACCATCGTCGGTTCTTTTCCCTGGTGTTATGCTTTAGCCTATATCGGCTTTGTGCTGGGAGAAAACTGGCAGTCTATCCGTAAGTACGGCCATGATCTGGATATCGTCATCATTGCCATCATCGCAGCATTAGGCGTCTGGTGGCTCTGGCACAAATTTAAAGACGGCAAGGCAGAACGAACTCAAAAGTAATGAACAAATTGCATTTTCGCGGAAAATGTATATAATATGTAACATATACATCTGTTTATTATGGTAACAGCGAAGAACGGGAGCAGTAGATCGAGACTCTTCCTTCAGAGACCTGCCGGATGGTGCGAGGCAGGGAAGAGGCGATTGAATCTCGCCCGGGAGTTGCAAAGCGAAAAGGTCTTTACCTGCCAAGCTTTGCCGGAAGGTCCGTTATCCCTGATGAGAGGACGTTACCCTGATCTGTTTGGGGCGTCAACTTGGGTGGTATCGCGGAAAAAACCTTTTCGTCCCATAGCGGGCGGAAAGGTTTACTTGGTTTTTAGGAGGATTACAGTCAGGATGCAAGAGAGATACGATTACCAGCAGATTGAGACGAAATGGCAAAAACAATGGGCCGAAAGGGATATGTTCAAACTAAAACAAGAGGGGGACAAGCCTAAGTACTACTGCTTGGAAATGTTCCCTTATCCATCAGGAAACTTGCATATGGGCCATGTGAGAGTCTATTCCATTGGTGATGTCATCGCCCGCTTTAAGACCATGGAAGGCTTTAACGTGCTGCATCCCATGGGCTGGGATGCCTTCGGACTGCCTGCAGAAAACGCTGCCATCAAGCACAACGTGCCTCCAGCCGACTGGACCTGGAGCAACATCGCTAACATGCGTCGGCAATTGCAGACTATGGGTATTTCCTACGACTGGGATCGGGAAGTGGCCACCTGTCATCCCGATTATTATAAGTGGACTCAATGGCTCTTCTTACAGCTCTATAAATCCGGACTGGCTTATAAGAAAAAGGCCCATGTGAATTGGTGCCCTTCCTGCGCTACCGTTCTGGCCAACGAGCAGGTCGTTGACGGCCTCTGTGAGCGCTGCGACAGCCAGGTAGAGAAAAAAGCCTTAGCCCAGTGGTTTTTCCGCATCACTGACTATGCGCAGCGCCTTTTGGATGATCTGAATAAGCTGCCTGGTTGGCCCGATAAGGTAAAGACCATGCAAGAGAATTGGATCGGCCGTTCTGAAGGGGTCGAGGCGGACTTTCCATTGGTAGAACAGAAGGGCGATTTCGATAAGATTACTGTTTACACCACCCGCCAAGATACCATCTTCGGCGTAACCTATCTCGTGCTGGCGCCGGAACATCCCTTGGTAGAAACCCTTGTCTCCGGCAATCCCAATGAAGGGAACCTGCGGAATTTTATTAAAAAAGTCCTCAGCCAGAGTGAAATCGATCGCACTGCGACAGATGCTGAAAAAGAAGGCATCTTTACCGGTCATTACTGTATCAACCCATTGACAGGCGAGAAGGTCGCTATCTGGCTGGCCAACTATGTACTCTTCGATTATGGAACTGGCGCCGTCATGGGTGTGCCCGCTCACGACCAACGAGATTTTGAATTTGCCACCAAATACAACATCCCTATGAAAGTGGTCATCCAGCCGGAAGGCGTGGACAATTTAGTCGTCGAAGAGATGGATCGCGCTTTCGAGGAAGAGGGACAATTGGTCAACTCTGGTGAGTTTGACGGCCTCGTCAATACGAAGGCACTGAACGTCATTGCCGATAAGATTGAAACAGAAGGGAAGGGCAAGCGTAAGGTCAACTACCGCTTGCGCGACTGGCTCATCTCGCGGCAACGCTATTGGGGAGCTCCCATTCCCATTGTCTACTGTGAAAAATGCGGCGAGGTTCCCGTACCGGATGAGCAACTGCCGGTTATGTTGCCGACAGATGTGAAGTTTTCACCTTCTGGAGAATCTCCCTTGACCACTCGACCTGACTTCCACGAGTGCACTTGTCCCCAATGCGGAGGCCAAGGCCGTCGTGAGACCGATACGATGGACACCTTTGTCTGCTCAAGCTGGTATTTCTTGCGTTACTGTTCGCCTAAAGACAATGAATTCGCCGTCCGGAAAGAAGATACCGACTACTGGATGAACGTCGATCAGTATATTGGCGGCGTCGAACATGCCATCTTACACCTGATGTATGCTCGTTTCTTCACCAAAGTCCTTTATGACTTGAAGATCGTTAGCGTGGAAGAACCCTTTGAAAACCTGCTCACCCAGGGTATGGTTCTCATGGGCGGTTCGAAGATGTCTAAATCAAAAGGGAACACCGTTAGTCCCGAAGAGATCATCGCAAAGTATGGCGCCGACACGGCCCGCCTGTTCATCCTCTTCGCGGCACCTCCGGAACGAGATCTGGAATGGAGTGACCGCGGCGTCGAAGGGGCTCACCGCTTCCTGCACCGTGTTTGGCGTCTCCTTCAAACCTACGGAGATCAATTTGCCAACGTGCCAAATCTCATCATCGACAGCCCCGAGCTGCAGGATCTAAGCGGAGATGACCGTGAGTTGGTCCGTATTTCCCACTACTCCGTGAAAAAGGTTGGCGAGGATATCGGCCAGCGCTTTAACTTTAACACGGCTGTATCGACCATCATGGAGATGGTCAATGCCCTCTATCAATACAAAGATAAAGTTTCCCTTGACCAGCAGAACCTGCCGTTGGTCAAGGATGCCCTGGCCCGACTAGTCCTCATCTTAGCGCCCTTCGCCCCGCACATCTGTGAAGAACTATGGCAAGAGTTGGGCGGCGGCGATTCTGTATATAAGCAGGCATGGCCTGGCTTTGATGAAAAGTCGCTAGTTCGCGATGAAGTGGAAGTGGTCGTCCAGATCAACGGGAAAGTACGTGAGAAACTACAACTGCCAAACGGTCTTGATGGGGAGACACTGAAAGCGAAAGCTCTCGAGAACAACCGGGTTCAGGAACTGATCGCCGGAAAGAATGTGGTAAAGGTCATTACAGTTCCGAATAAGCTCATCAATATTGTAGTGAAGTGATTAATAAGAAGGCTGATCCAAAAACGTTTGGATCAGCCTTCTTACATTATTAGCTGTGAACTCGGTAAGAGAGACTATTTTTTATTATGTCCCATGTTTATCTAAAATTTTGTAGAATAAATTTCTTAATGCTTAAGATAATGACCATCAGGAGGTGTTCTGAATGGCAGAAAGTAATAAACCCACTATTGCACCGGGAGATGAAGATGCAGCGCTAAATGCCCGTGCTAGTCGACATGAAGAACAGAAGGGCGATCTTACCAAAGTCACGAAATTGTCCTGGGATGAAGGGGACGTCTAGATTGTAGACAAAGGAATTGTCCGGACCTGTGCCGGACTTCTTTCTTTCTCGACGGAAAATTTTCTATTTTCGAGGCTTACGTACTGTTGATTGCTAGTCTGAAAAATCTATCATTATTAAGACTATGGATTATTGACTAAACACATTGTACAATCAGTGGATTTTGCAACATAAGTGATTTTTGTTGCTTATCAAAACGATTATATTTTTAATGGAAAAGATGGCCTTTGAGTGAGATATTTTAAGTTAAAACGGCTAGATTTCTTATATTACTCTTGTATAGTTTATTTAGAATGTATTTATAAATTAATATCATCTTTACGGTCTGTCCTAAATCAGTATGATAAACATATGATAAAACATCACCGTAGGGGGATTAGGAATGACATTTACGGAACTAGCCGATGAGGGCGAAATGATCAAGTTAAGCATCACGACACCATTATCAGCTAATGTGGCCTGTCGGATTTTGCCCTTCGAAGCTTGGGTCAAAAAATGTATGCGTTTATTAAAGCATCGATGCCCCCAATCGGAGACACTGCACAGCTTCCTTATCGTCGCCTCAGATGAAGAGGACTTTAGTATCGTTAAGCTGGAAAAACTGTTATTTATCATTCAAAGCCTGGCTTTGGCGGAAGAGTTGTTTGCTTTTGTCGGTTAAAACAAAGGCATTGACAGAACAACTTAGTTATATTAGAATTCAATAGAAAACCCGGTTTGAACTTTGATTGTTTAAACCGGGTTTTCTTTACAGCATAACCAATCCCCAGAACTCTTGTGTCGATTGTATATTCATGGCTATACTTCCATGGTCGAAGTTTTTTGTTTTTGGCGAGCGTTTATGAACCAGCCGATCAATAAGACCAAGACGGCAAAAAAGATTCCCAGGATTTTTTCTCCGAGTAGATAAGAGGAGATACCGATGTCTTTTAAGAAAGACATCAGAAGGGGGTCGTGAGCTAACATGTTCCCGGCTGCCCAACCGAGGATCGCTGAACCTCCGTATAAGATGATCGAGTACCGATCGATCAAGGTAAGGAAGAGGCGGCTTCCGTAGACTACGAGGGGGATGCTGACCAGCAGTCCAAACCATAGCAACCCTGGTTTGCCGTGGGACACGCCGGCTACTGCCATGACGTTATCTAAAGACATAACGGCGTCGGCCACGATAATGGTTTTTACGGCTTGCCACAAACGATCAGGTGCATCGACCGTTTCATGTTCTTCCTCTTGAACCAATAGTTTAATCGCGATCCATGCCAGCAAGCAGGCACCAGCGGCCTGTAACAAAGGAATTTTAAGCAGATAGATGATGGCTGCTCCTAAAATCATCCGTAAACCAATTGCACCAGCCGTTCCCCAGATCACACCCTTGTTGCGCAGTTCGGGGGGCAAATTCCGGCAAGCCATCGCGATGAGGATGGCGTTGTCTCCGCTCAGTATTAAGTCAATTAGTATGATGCTCCCGACGGCCATCCAAAATGCGGGGTCTCCAAAATCGCTTAGATGAATTCCGCTGATTTTGCTTAAGAATTCCAATCGATACTCACCCTTTCCTTATAATATATATAAAAAGACCTCTGATCCAAAGTTAATCAACCTTGAATCAAAGGTCTTGCTGGCGTTAAACACCCTGACGGCCAGGCTTTTCAGCCGGTTGTTGACCGATCAGTAATAAGCTACTCCCCTTTGAAACACCTTTTTACGATGGTGGAACCAAACTTGGCTTAAGTATAATGGACGGGTATCGATATGGCAAATGGAGAAAACGGGCGTATTAGAGAGCATGATTAAGCTATGGCGTCTTATTTTTTAACAATCAACCGTACACAATAACTGTACTCTGTTTATTTCGAAAGGGGTGGCATGCTTGGAAAAGAAAAAACACTTGAAAATCGGTGAGTTGGCTAAGCGTTGTAATGTCAACCGCCGAACGATTGATTTTTATACTTCAATGGGGCTGGTCGTTCCTACGGAGAGAACCGATGGGAACTATCGACTTTACGATGAGTCGACAGTAGAACGGATTCAATGGATTAAGGACATGCAAGAACAAAAATACAGTCTTGACGAAATCAAAGAGAAGTTGTTACTTGTCGACGAATCTGGCGCTGAGCCTTTTGTCTCTCAGCAGTTGGACAGCGTCATCCATGGGGTTGAAGCGCTGGAACGTGAGATCACCACTTTGTTGCCCTTGTTGAACAAAATACAGCAAGGAGCAAATGAAGCGCTTAAGGAAAAACTGGAGTACTTGTTCACCCATGAACAGACGATAGTACAGTCACTCGCAATGATATTAGAACGGCTTGGCAGTTAGCCCTTGTGAAATGCTTTTAGTATCCTTGGATTTTTGTTATAATACCTTGAGAATCACAAGAATAGGAATGGTGCCTATGAGCACGACGAAAACGTTTCAAGAGTCTCACTGGTCGGTAGTCATCTCACGTTATATTTTGGGTGTAGTCATCATTACCGTATCGCTCTATTCCCTTTTTGAGCCGAATTGTACAGTCTTCGGTGGAATCCGTCTCATGGACGTAAATATGGCTCTCCTCTGTGTTTTCTTTGTTCTTAGTGGTATCTATGCGGCTCAACGGAAAAAGAGTATTGACGGGTTCGATGGGATTCATTACGAGTTATTTACCATTTTTGTGGGCTTTGTTACCTTGATCGCCTCGTTTTTGCTCTTTTTTCGGATAGACATCACTATTGATGATTTTTTTGATTGAAAAAAGGCAGCCCCGGCAGGAGAACGGGGCTGCCTTTTTTTTAGGGACTGTGTTATGGTTAAAAAGTTATCGGAATGATCGCTTGACTGAACGTAAAAAGGCGGAAGGTTTTTCGATCCTCATCTCAAAACAAAAATCGAATAATACCTCGTCAAATAAATTCACGTCGAAATCCTTGTATTTTTGAGAATAGAAGATGCGTTGACTTCGCTCGGGATATCCCGATTCATAACAGGTGATCTTATCAGCTCGTTCCAAGGGGTTTTCGGCTACATCATGGACTGTTTTTATGTCATTTCCGGTGATACCAGCCAACTCTAATCCTTCCATATCGGCTCGGAATTCGCACAATATTCGTAGTGCGCAGAACTTATCATAATCAATATGTAGATAAATATTTTTCAAAAAGTCCCAATATTTGATGTGGATCATCTCATGAGCGACGAAATAACCGATAACCTGAGGGTCTTCGAGATTGAGCACCGGTTCTGTGAGATAAATAGCAAATGGGGAGGAAACGGTTCCGTCTAAACCAGAACCTGGCATTATTCGCAAGCGAATTCTCTGCCAGAGACCCGCCTTAACTGCAAATTCATCGAGTAGTGCATAAACGCCGGGGTAAGATAGACGATTTTCATCCCTGCCAAAAAAAACAGATAGAGACAAAAGGCAATTCTCCTCCCGAGAAAATGGCTTTAATTCAACCTAATCCTGTATCCCTCAACTTTAACACAAAAAAATAATTATTAGGGTTATAAAATCCTTGTACATCAATTGACTATCTGATGATTCGTTATAAAATAAAACTAGCAGAGATGAACGTTTTTTACTTAAGGGAGGTATGAGGGATGAATGTCACGGATGTGAAAATTAGAAAGTTGAACACAACAGGACCCGTCAAGGCGATCGCATCGGTCACCATCGACAATGAGTTTGTCATTCATGAAGTAAAAGTGGTGGAAGGTCCGAATGGCATTTTTGTGGCTATGCCAAGCCGGAGAACCGCCGACGGGAAATACCGTGATATTGCTCACCCCGTCTCCCCGGAAGCGCGTGCACTGGTGACCAGCATTGTCTTGGAAACGTACGAGCGCGCAAAATCATCCTTATTGAGTTCAGCGGGGATATAGGGGGATATTGAAACCAGGCCCAATTGGGCTTGGTTTTTTGTTTAAAACTGATAAAAATATATTAACCATTAATACAATGAGGCGGCTTTGGCCAACGATGTATATAATTGACATCGTAAGAGAAAAATATTACAATTGCTTTAGGGAGAGGTTGTGTTAAGGGGGATCGGGCAATGATGATTACCAATGTACAAATATCGCAAGTCAACCTCGATAAAATAAAAGCGATTGTGTCAATCACTTTTGATGACGCACTTACCGTTAACGACATTCGCATCATAGAAGGACCAAAAGGCAAGATAGTAGAGATGCCTAGACGGAGACCCATGAACGATGTAAACAAGTACATTGCCCATCCGCTGACACCACAAGCTTGGCAGATGATTACTGATTCGATCATGGAAGCTTATGAGAAGTCAACAACAGAAGGCAACCAGCAAGAAGGGTAGTTAGCAAAAACGCTTGGAACAATAAATCCAGGCGTTTTTTTTATGGTCGGCATGATTGAGATAATCATGCGTACGATGTAATACCGCTCGCTGTTTAAAGCGATCTGATCCAATGACGTCGATGGCTGGGAGGGTTCTTTGTGGGTCGGAAAACACCAATTACTATAATAGTCTTGTTGGGGGTAATCGTCATCTTTCTCCTGGCGGGGTGTAGTCGCAAAGCGGAACCGGTTTCCGATCCCCTCTACACCCGTTTTCCGGAAAAACCGGTTAGCCTGATCATGATGGAAGAGGTCGGCAGTCTTAGCGATCTTCAGGTCCGGGTAATACAGAAATATTGGAAAAGGTATTTTAATGAGCAGCCCCTATCTATAGACTACAGAACCATCGCTAACGGCGAGAAGGGATTTCACGATATTACTCAAGCCAAGGCTGACGGATATTCAATCGGCCTAGTCAGTACCGCCGAGATTGTCCTTCAAGGACTGAAAGAGAAAGGATATGATGACTGGGTCCAGCTAGGTCAGGTGGCCTATTACCCCTTAGTGCTTTATGTCAGTCAGTCAAGTTCGAACAAAACGGTCGATCTCTTTTGCACAGAGGCAAAAAAAAAGAACGGGAAGTTGACCGTGGGCCTACTGAATACCTCCGATGGTTGCCCTTTGGCACTGTCTTCATTACAACAATTTCTAGGAATTAAAGTTACGCCTCTGTTGTTTGCAAGCCCGGAAGAACTGAATGCGGCTTTAGCGGAAGGAACTGTCGAAGCGGCTCTAACCAATCTTTTAGTGGCTTTGCGTGATGCCGATAAAGCTCACCTAGTTGCCATCGCTGCTGAGCAGCCTGTTCCGCTGGTTAAGGATGTACCCACTTTTAAGGAACAAGGAGTCGATTTCACCGCAGGTATCCGGAAAGGACTAGCTGTGCCGAAAGGCACGAACATGGAAATTGTGAAGCGTCTTCGCGATGGCATCAAGAAAATCTGTATGGATATTGATTATCTGAAAGATATGGAAAGGATCGGTCAATCGCCGGAATTTCTTTTTGGAGAGGAAGTCTCTGCAATCGATGAGCCCTAATCGCCTGACCATCGGCACGTTGGTGCCGGTTATTTTTTGTCAAGATTGTGGAGAGGAAAACAATAACAAGCAGGGGACCGGAGATAAATGTAGAATATTAATTCAAATTGGCGAATTTTTTTGGACTAAAATAAGATCTCTTTGTGATATGTTCGATTTAATAGTTTTTCTAAACGGAGGTACCCATGGAAAAATACCAGGATCATCTGTTAAATGACATTGTAGATGTGGGAAAGTTACAAGAAATACAAAATAAATTTGCTGAGGCCACGGGATTGGCCGCGGTCATCGTCGATCGTGATGGACGGCCCGTAACCGAACCGAGCAATTTTACCCCCTTTTGCCTCTATGTACGTTCTACTTCGGAAGGACTATCCCGATGTATGTGTTCCGACGATCTCGGCGGCAGAAAGGCTGTTACCTTTCAGGGGGCTCATGTGTTTCGCTGTCACAGTGGATTGACCGATGTGGCCGCTCCGATCATCGTCAACGGGCAATATATGGGTGCATTTTTAGCTGGACAAGTTGTCTGTGCTGATCAGGATTATGACGTTTATGCGGAAGCGGTTGAAAAAACTCGCGATTTAGGTCTAGACAGGGAAAAGGTAAAAGAAACATTCGCTCAATTAGAGGTGGTACCAGAAAACAAAGTCAAAGCTGCTGCAGATTTGTTATATATCATGACCAATTACATCGTAGAAATCGGTATGGTCAATATCATACAACGGCAGCTTATGTTCCAGATGAAAGATAAGGCTGACTTGGAGAAGATGTTGAGGGAAGCCGAAATCAAAGCTCTGCAGTCTCAGATAAACCCGCACTTCTTGTTCAATACTTTAAACACGATCGCTCGACTCGCTCTCCTTGAAGGAGCCACACAGACGGAGGAAATCGTTTACGCCTTATCGGACTTATTGCGCCATAATCTGCGCAATAATCGCCCCATGAGTATCCTCTGTAATGAAGTCAATTATATTCAAAGTTATCTATCGATCCAGTCAGCTCGTTTTGGTGATCGTATCGGTGCTGCTGTCGATATACCGGAAGAACTGATGGATTTGCAGATTCCCACGATGACTTTGCAGCCTTTAGTGGAAAATGCCATCATTCATGGCTTGGAACCCAAGAAAGGGGCGGGACAAATCTCTATCTCTGCTGCCGAAGCTCAAAATCGATTATTAATTACCATTGCCGATACGGGAATAGGCATAGCAGCAGATCAGGTTGCCCTCATCTTTGATGACGGAAAGAAACTAAACCATCACAAGCATGGACAGAGCCATACGACAGGTCTAGGGATCATGAATGTACACAACCGGATTCAACATTATTTCGGCAAGGAATACGGCATTGAACTCTCCGGGGAGCCTGGAAAAGGCACGACCGCTCGTGTTTATCTGCCCGTGTCCCGGAAAACAGAGTATCCATCGTAAAGGAGACAGGAAATGTGTAAGTTACTGGTTGTCGATGATGAATCGTTGGAACGGCAAGCAATCCGGCAGATTTTATCGGTGCAGTGCCCGTCGATCGATGTGATTGCTGAGGCTGATAACGGTGAAGATGCTTGTACAATGGCCTTTGCGGTTCGCCCCGACATCATCTTGATGGATATTCAAATGCCCGGTGTAGACGGTTTAGAGGCCATGAAACGTATACGCCAGCAATTACCTTCTGTAAAGATAGTCATTCTCACCGCCTTTGACGAGTTTCGTTATGCCCATGAAGCGATCAAATGGGGCGCTGTTGAATACCTGCTCAAACCGATTCGTCCGGTAGATTTAGTGAAAGTTCTCTCATTGGTTATTGGGCAGGTGCGTGTAGACAAAGAGAAGGTACGTCAAGAAGAAATGATGCAGCAACAGTTGACCAAAGCCAAACCGTTCGTTCAAATGTCCTTTGTCACTGATCTGTTAAGTGGAAAAATAGAGACACTGGAAGAGATTCATGAACGAGCCGCTTTTTTAAATTTCAATTTCAATGCAGCCGTGGCGATGGTTATCGACGTGGATCGTTTTTCGGAAATGATGTCCAGTAAGACAGAACTAGAAAAACAGTTTTTCAAACAACAGCTCTTGGAGAATATTACCTCGCTTATCAATGAAGAAGCTATTATTGTCCCTTTTGAACAGGATAGTTTTGTCGTTCTTTTAGGATGGGATGCTTCTGCCGTCAGTAGTGCCGACAACTATAGCCGTCGTGTGGCCGAGAAAATTCGCAAACGGATCAGTCAATCGATGGATGTCACCGTGACGATTGGCATCGGCCATGGATACGTCAATATGGCGGAAGTAGGGAAATCGTATCAAGAAGCCTTATCGGCCTCACGCCAAAGCTATTTTCTTGGTCAGAATCAGGTCATTCATATCGATGATGTGCCTCATCTAAAACCCAATACGGTTGTCTTTCCCTTTCAAGGAGAAAGAGCATTGTTGGAAAAAGTGCGCTGCGGAGAGCGAGATGATGCGTACACAGCCTTAGCAGCGCTTCTGGAGAATGTATTTGACAAGGTGCCGAACGAAGGATCTGTAAAAACCTATCTTTTGGAATTGCTGATTCTCCTTTCCCGAGCGGCTGTCGAAGGCGGAGCGAACTTGGAACAGTTGTCTTTAGCCAATCAGGCCCATATCCATCGGTTGATGAAGTGCCGCACAAAACTGGAAATATCTCAATGTATGCGCCACACGGTGGAGCGTCTCTTTGAAAACATGACGATAAACCGTTCCGGTACGAATCAACGACTCATCAATAAAGCTTGTGAGTTCATTACCGTCAATTGCCAGCGTAATGTAACCTTAGAAGAGGTGGCCCGGTTTGTCCATCTTTCGCCTTATTACTTCAGTCGCATATTTAAGCAAGAGAAGGGATGTAACTTCGTCGACTTTTTGACAGAGGTTCGCCTAGAAAAGGCTAAAAAATGTTTAAGTGACTCCGATATGAACCTCGTACAAATTGCCGGTCAAGTGGGCTACCAGGATTCCAGCTATTTTTGCCGAGTATTTCGCAAATCAACCGGTATGACTCCGAATCAGTATCGCCAACAAATCAAGCGCTCCGCTCTGAATCAGGGATGAGCAAAACAGAAAAACGGGGACAATGCTTCAAAAGACTGAAACCTTCAGTCTTTTTTTTATTTCTTGCTATCCTTGCGCAAAACAATCCTATATTTGCAGAAAAGTCACATCGTTCGTAATTAATTGTCAAAATCTTTGTTCCTTCAGGAACAAGATAGTCCATGATGAGCGCAAAGTTACTCATAGGAAAAGAACGAAGGAAAGCCAATTATATTAGGCATGCAAGATAATGAGAGTACAAGCGCAAATGGGTTTTGAGGTATTCGACAAAACCAGGAAAGGTTGTGGTGATCCTTGAGTCAAGAGAAACAACGGGTCATTCAAGAATACGTACCCGGTAAACAAGTCACCTTGGCCCATTTGATTGCCAATCCCAAAAAAGAGCTCTGCGAACGATTAGGACTCGATCAATGCTCTGCCGTCGGCATTTTGACGATCACCCCTTGTGAAGCAGCCATCATCGCCGCCGATGTGGCTACAAAGACGGCAGCCGTTCAAATTGGCTTTCTAGACCGTTTCACCGGATCCCTAGTGATCAGCGGAAACGTATCGGCGGTAGAGGCGGCGCTGCAACAGGTGACCAATATGCTCTGTAACCAACTGCAATTTACCACCGCCGGCTTAAGCCGTTCCTAAGGTGAACCATGAAAAAGGTCATGATGGTCGGCGCCGTTGGAGCAGGAAAGACCACTCTCTTGCAAGCGTTAAAAGGGAAGGAAACGGAAAAAGCCGCAAAAACCCAAATGATCCGCTATGACAGCGGGATGATCGATACCCCCGGTGAATACGCCCAATCACCTCGATTCTACTCAGCCCTACAAGTTACCGCGATGGATGCAGCCGTCATTCTTCTCATTCAAGATGCAACAAAATTAAGCGTGTCTGTTCCCCCGGGTTTCGCCGGTTTGTTCTCTTGTCCCGTCATCGGTGTCGTCACAAAAGTAGACCACCCGGCGGCTGATCAGCAGACGGCAACAGCCCGCCTACAGGCTGCAGGCATCAAAGAAACTCTGTTCTTTGTCTCTGCGAAGACTGGGGAGGGACTGGGGGAATTACATACATACCTCGCTGAAAGGGGGTGCAACCATGAGTGAAGCTTTAGGAATGGTCGAAACCAAAGGCCTCGTCGGCGCCATAGAAGCAGCCGATGCGATGGTCAAAGCAGCAAACGTTGAGTTGGTTGGATACGAAAAAATCGGTTCCGGTCTCGTCACCGTGCTCGTCCGGGGCGATGTAGGCGCGATTAAAGCGGCTACCGACGCCGGCGCAGCAGCTGCCCGTAAAGTGGGCGAAGTCGTCTCTATCCACGTTATCCCACGTCCCCATGTGGATGTAGAAAAAATGCTCCCTAAGATTAAATAAAAAGATAAAAAAAGTACGGAGGTGTCTTGGTCGTGCATGAGCAGTTAATGGACAAAGTTATGGAAGAAATCAAAAAGCGCATGGATTCCGCTGCTGTAGAAGCGCCCAAAGCGGAAGCCCCGAAAGTGGAATGCAAAAACCCTGGCATTACCGAATTTGTCGGCACCGCCATCGGTGACACGATCGGTCTGGTTATCGCGAATGTTGACCCGATTCTGCATTCCTACATGAAGCTTGATCCGAAGTACCGTTCCATCGGTATCCTTGGAGCGCGTACCGGAGCGGGCCCGCACATCATGGCTGCTGACGAAGCCGTCAAAGCCACTAACACTGAAATCGTTGCCATTGAATTGGCTCGTGATACAAAAGGCGGAGCCGGACACGGCTGCTTGATCATCTTCGGTGCCGAAGAAGTTTCTGACGCTCGCCGCGCCGTCGAAGTCGCCTTAAAAGAGCTGGATCGCACCTTTGGCGATGTCTATGCCAACGATGCCGGCCATCTCGAACTGCAATATACCGCTCGCGCCAGCCTGGCGATCCAAAAAGCCTTTAATGCGCCTGTGGGCAAAGCTTTCGGCCTGATCGTCGGTGCTCCTGCCGCCATCGGTGTCCTCATGGCCGATACAGCTATCAAAACAGCCAATGTCGATATCGTTGGATATGCCAGCCCTGCCGGCGGCACCAGTTACTCTAACGAAGTCATCCTCATGGTTACCGGTGATTCCGGAGCCGTTCGCCAGTCTGTCATCGCCGCTCGTGAACTCGGCAAAAAGCTCCTCGAAGCTATGGCTGGTCCGGCCCCATCCGTAACCAAGTCTTACATCTAAGTCATCAGTAAAGCAACAGGGAGGGATAGCGAGTGAAACGCTCTAAGCGCTTCGAAGTGCTGGCCGCTCGTCCGGTCAACCAGGACGGCTTTGTGGTCGATTGGCCGGAAGTGGGCCTCATCGCCATGAACAGCCCCAACGACCCGGTGCCCAGCATTAAAGTTGTCAACGGAAAAGTCGTCGAATTAGACGGCAAACAACGTGAAGATTTCGATTTTATCGATCAATTTATCGCCGATTACGCTATCGATGTGAATGTCGCCGAAAAAGCCATGGCCATGGATGATTATGCTATCGCCAAAATGCTCGTCGACGTCAATGTCTCTCGTGACGAAGTCGTCAAAGTTGCCCGTGGTCTTACGCCTGCTAAACTGGTTGCCGTTTTCAACACGATGAACGTCGTCGAAATGATGATGGCCGTCCAGAAAATGCGTGCCCGTAAAACCCCTTCGAACCAGTGTCACGTCACAAACCTGCAAGACAACCCTGTCCAAATCGCTGCCGATGCTGCGGAAGCGGCTCTCCGCGGTTTCGACGAAATGGAAACAACCGTTGGTGTTGTCCGTTACGCTCCTTTTAACGCCTTGTCGTTGCAAGTGGGCGGTCAAGTCGGCCGCGGCGGTGTCTTAATCCAGTGCGCTCTGGAAGAAGCGACAGAACTTCTCCTCGGTATGCGCGGCATCACGGCCTACGCCGAAACGATCTCTGTTTACGGCACGGAAAACGTCTTCGTCGACGGCGATGACACCCCCTGGTCTAAGGGCTTCCTGGCTTCTGCCTACGCTTCCCGTGGCCTGAAAATGCGCTTTACCTCCGGTACCGGTTCGGAAGTACAGATGGGTTATGCTGAAGGCAAATCCATGCTTTACTTAGAAATCCGCTGCATCATGGTCACCAAAGGTGCCGGCGTGCAAGGTCTGCAAAACGGTTCCATCAGCTGTATTGGCGTCCCCGGCGCTGTACCTGGCGGCATTCGTGCTGTTCTCGCTGAAAACCTTTGCACCACCATGCTCGACCTGGAAGTTGCCTCCGGTAACGACCAGACCTTCTCCCACTCCGACATGCGCCGGACTGCCCGCTTGCTGATGCAAATGCTGCCGGGTACCGACTTCATCACCTCCGGTTACAGCGCCACCCCCAACTATGACAACATGTTTGCCGGCTCGAACGTCGATGCCGAAGATTTCGATGACTTTAACATCATCCAGCGCGACCTGATGATCGACGGCGGTCTCCGTCCTGTCTCTGAAGAAGAAGTCGTCGCTGTTCGTAACAAAGCTGCCCGGGCTCTGCAAGCGGTCTTCCGTGAACTGGGCTTCCCGGCCATCACCGACGAAGAAGTGGAAGCAGCCACTTATGCTCACGGCAGCAAAGACATGCCTCCTCGTAACGTCGTAGAGGACTTGAAAGCTGCCGAAGAGATGATGCAGCGGGGCATCACTGGTATTGATATCGTGAAGGCGTTGGCGAAAAACGGCTTTGTCGATATCGCTGAAAACGTCCTGAACATGCTGAAACAGCGTATCTCCGGTGACTACCTGCACACCTCCGCCATCCTGGACAAAGACTTCAACGTAGTCAGCGCCGTCAACAACTGCAACGACTATGCCGGACCTGGAACGGGCTATCGTCTGAGCAAAGAGCGCTGGAATGAAATATCGAACATCAGCAGGGCCATCAAACCGTCCGACTTTGACGTTTGATTTAGAAAAGAGGTGGAACGCAAATGCAATTGAACGAGCAAATTTTGAAAGAAATCGTCATGCAAGTTCTTCAAGGTATGGAAATGCCTGAAGCGGCTCCGGCTAAAAAAGCCGTCAGCGGCCGTCCCATGACAATTGTCGAAAAAGGTGAAGCCCGTCCGGGTACCAAGAGTGATGAGGTCATCATCTCCCTGGCACCGGCTTTTGCCAAATATCAAAATAAGACCATCGTCAATATCCCCCACAGTGATGTACTTCGGGAATTGATCGCTGGCATTGAAGAAGAAGGAATCCGGGCACGGGTGATTCGTGTAACCCGTAGTTCCGACGTAGCCTTCGTCGCTCATGACGCTACCAAGCTGAGCGGTTCCGGCATCGCCATCGGTATCCAGTCCCGGGGCACCACAGTCATCCACCAAAAAGATTTGCCACCTTTAAGCAACCTGGAACTGTTCCCTCAATCGCCACTGCTGGAACTGGAAACATACCGCGCTATCGGACGTAACGCCGCTCGGTATGCCAAAGGCGAATCGCCGACTCCTGTTCCCACGAAAAACGATCAGATGGCTCGTCCTAAGTTCCAAGCCAAAGCAGCCGTGTTGCATATAAAAGAAACCGAGCACGTCGTTCCCGGCTCCAAGCCGGTCGAACTCGAAGTGCAGTTCTAAAAGGAGGTGACGGGAATGATTCAAGAAAAAATGATCGAAGAACTGGTTCGCCAGGTGATGCAATCGATGCAATCTCCGGCCGCCGCTTCTGCTGCTTGTCCTGTCCCGGCGAAAGAATGCAAGCTCGATCCGAAAAAAGACTACCCCTTGGCCAGCAAGCGTCCTGAATTGCTGAAATCGCCTACTGGCAAAAAACTGAGCGACATCACCTTGGATAAAGTTCTGAATGGTGATGTAAAAGCTGAAGACGTTCGCATCACTCCCGAAACGTTGCGGATGCAAGCAGAGATCGCTGATGGCGTTGGCCGTGTCCAATTTGGCAACAACCTGCGCCGGGCCGCTGAACTGACAGCGATTCCCGACCAGCGCATCCTCGAGATCTATAATGCCTTACGGCCTTATCGTTCCTCCAAGCAGGAACTGCTCGATATCGCCGAAGAGATGGAAAGCAAATACGGAGCCAAAATCAACGCTGCTTTTGTTCGTGAAGCTGCGGGAGTGTATGAACGCCGGGGCCGACTGAAAGCAGAATAGGGAAGTGAGCTTTCATGGCCATTGTGGCGGGAGTAGACATCGGTAATTCCACGACTGAAGTTTGCCTCGCTCGGGTAAATGCCCGAGGAGAAAAAGAATATCTGAGCAGCAGCATTGTCAAAACCACAGGGATTAAAGGGACGACAGCGAACCTGCCTGGAATCCGGACGGCACTAGATGACGCCTTACGGCGTGCCGGCGTCGACATGAACGAACTCATTCAGATTCGTTTCAATGAAGCCACACCGGTTATCGGCGACTTGGCCATGGAGACGATCACAGAGACGATCATCACTGAATCGACCATGATCGGTCACAACCCAGGTACACCGGGCGGCATCGGCCTAGGCGTCGGCAAAACAGTCACTTTCGCCGAATTGGATCGGATGCAATCCGGTGATAAAGTCATCGTCGTCATCCCGGCCCGAATTGACTTTGAAGATGCCTCTCAAGCCATCAACTGGGCTTTTGACCGGGGTGTCGACGTGGTAGGCGCTATTGCCTGTCAGGACGATGCCGTATTGATCGCCAATCGTCTCGATAAAAGGATCCCCATCGTCGATGAAGTGACTTTTATCGAAAAAGTGCCGATTGGCATGCTGGCTGCTGTAGAAGTGACTGAACCTGGGAGAACGATTCAGACCTTGTCCAACCCTTACGGAATCGCTACCGTGTTTAATCTGACGCCGGAAGAGACGAAAATGGTCGTGCCCATCGCCCGGGCATTGATCGGGAACCGTTCAGCCGTTGTCGTGAGAACGCCCCAAGGCGATGTGAAGGCCCGCACGATTCCGGCTGGCGTTCTCACGATCTTTGGGCAGCGAAACCGGGAAGAGGTAGACGTAGAATCTGGTTCATCGAAGATCATGCAAGCGGTAGAGCGGGTGCAGCCCGTCGTCGATGTCAAAGGCGAGCCCGGTACTAACGCTGGCGGAATGATCGAACGGGTTCGACAAGTCATGAGCGACTTGACCGGTCAGTCTCTTGAGCGGATGAACATTCAAGATCTGCTCAGTGTAGACACCTTTATTCCCCAGCAAGTCCGCGGTGGTTTGGCCGGCGAGTTCGCCCTAGAGAATGCTGTCGCTTTGGCGGCCATGGTTAAGACAAGCCGCCTGCCGATGCAGCAGATCGCTGACCAACTGACATCTCAGCTAGGTATCCCTGTCGTCATCGCCGGTGTGGAAGCCAACATGGCTGTCCTTGGAGCGCTGACGACACCGGGAACGGATAAGCCGCTGGCCATCCTCGATATGGGCGGAGGCTCCACTGACGCAGCCATCGTAACTCGCGATGAAAAAGTTCACTCCATTCACCTTGCCGGTGCTGGTGACATGGTAACAATGCTCATCAACTCGGAACTAGGGCTCAATGATTTGGATTTGGCTGAAGACATCAAGAAGTTCCCGCTGGCCAAAGTGGAAAGTCTCTACCATGTTCGCCTTGAAGATGGAACGGTCCGCTTTTATGAAGAGCATTTACCGCCCCAGGTCTTTGCCCGGGTCGTGATACTCAAAGAAAGCGGCATGGTACCCATTCCGTCGGAACATTCCTTAGAAAAGATTCGCCATGTTCGTCGAGAGGCAAAGAAAAAAGTATTTGTCACTAACGCCTTGCGGGCACTCGCTCGAGTCGCTCCGACAGGAAACGTACGGCATATCGAATTCGTCGTCATGGTCGGCGGTTCGGCCCTTGATTTTGAAGTGGCTGATATGGTCGCTGATGCATTGGCCGAGTATGGCATCGTATGCGGTCGTGGTAATATTCGCGGGACAGAAGGACCTCGAAACGCTGTAGCAACCGGTTTGGTTTTATCCTATTCCGGCGGAGGAGCGTGATCGCCATGCTGGATCGGATGCCTGTCAAACCGACCGTGATGGTCTACTACTATCCCCATGAAACTTGTGCGAGCAAGCTGCGGGAGTTGCAAGCAGGCCTCGAAGAGGAAGGAATCCCGGCAGTGATTCATTCCCAATCGGAACCCGATAGCCAACGCTTGGGTTATCAAGCGGCAGGTGCGTCCCACCTAGGAGTAGGTATCGGCGTCGGAAAAGATGGATCTATCTGCATACACCATACACGTTTGCCCGAAGAACGGCCCCTCTTTATCTTAGAGGGGCCCGGTGAACGGGCTGAATGGCGCCGTTTTGGCTACAATGCGGCGCGATTGGTGAAGGGTACCCCCTTCAAGGACAAAGAAGAGCAGCCTTTTCAAAACAACGGCGATGATATGAATTTGGATGTGCTCAAAGCAACGATTGCAGAAATCGTCAAAAGAGTTCTTGTAGAACAATCGTCACAACCGGTACGTCCTGCTGATGAGGGGGTGAATGTATGGTCCAGAATGCCTTGGGGTTGATTGAAGTGGTTGGCTTAGCGGCGGCTTTAGAAGCAGCTGACGCTGCAGTAAAAGCGGCTAACATCCAACTCGTTGGCTATGAGATGGCTAAAGGTGGTGCCATGATCGTCGTCAAGATGACCGGCGATGTAGGTGCTATCAAGGCTGCTGTTGCTGCCGGTGAAGTGGCAGCCCGTTCAGTCAATAAGGTCGTTTCTACCCATGTCATCGCCCGTCCTCATCAGGAACTGTCAGGAATGATTTTCTCCCGGGAGACCTCCGGTAGAGTGACGTCGAAAACCGTGAAAGATCCTACGGGAAATCGGGAAGAGGCTTCCTCAGAACCGGACCCGGATGAAAAAGCTGCAGAGGAACCGGTTCTCACTGAAACTGCTGTTGTAGCGGAAGTTATGGAAAAACCACTTTTGGAGATTTCTTCTTTCGACGAGCCGATCGTCGATGAATCCTCCATTGACGTACCGGACAACCCGACCGAACTAGAAAGTCCCCTGGAGACGACGACTACAACTTTTTCAGAGATAATTCAAGACGTAGAGACGCTCCGAGAAGAAACGTGCAATCTCTGCGGCGATCCCAAATGTCCTCGAAAAAAAGGGGAACCTCGTTCCCAATGTATTCATCACCGAAAACTCTAAGGAGGTATGAACGATGCGAGGAGAAGCATTAGGAATGGTCGAATGCAAAGGCCTCGTCGGCGCTATCGAAGCTGCCGATGCCATGGTGAAAGCGGCCAACGTAAATTTGATCGGTTATGAAAAGATTGGTTCCGGTTTGGTGACCGTTCTTGTCCGCGGCGATGTGGGCGCTGTGAAAGCGGCTACTGACTCTGGCGCTGCAGCCGCTCAAAAAGTCGGTGAACTGATTTCGGTTCATGTCATTCCCCGTCCCCATATGGACGTGGAAAAAATTCTGCCGAAGCTGGAGGGCTAAGGCGTCTTAGGTAAAGTGGGTGAATTCCTTGGAACCCAAGTTGATCGAACAAGTTGTCGCCCAAGTACTGATCGCACTAAAAGACAGGCTGCCTGAATTGGAATCGGCTTCCCGAACGATTCGGGTAGGCATTTCTAACCGCCACATCCACCTTTCCAATGAGCATGTGGAAATCCTCTTTGGAGCTGGACACCAGCTGAAAAAGTTGAAAGACCTGGCTCAAGAAGGGGAATTCGCCGCCGAAGAGACGGTTACCTTGGTCGGCCCGAAAGGCGTTATCCGTGGTGTTCGTGTGCTCGGACCTTTGCGTAAAACGACTCAGGTTGAAATATCTCGAACAGACGCTTTTGGCTTGGGAATCAAAGCACCTGTCCGAGATTCTGGACAGATCGAAGGCTCTGCAGGGATCACTATTGTGGGTCCCTGCGGGTCGATTACCCTTACGGAAGGTGTCATCATGGCTGCACGTCATATCCATATGCACCCCGATGACGCCGCCTTTTTTGGCCTGAAAGATCAGGATCGAGTTTCGATCGAGACGACGGGCACACGCGGAATCGTTTTCAAGAACGTACTGATTCGCGTCCATCCCAAGTTTCGCTTGGAGATGCACCTCGATGTAGATGAAGCTAATGCGGCCGAACTGAATAACAATGATGCGGTGCAACTGGTCCGGCAGTCCTGAAAGGAGGCGGAGCGATGGATGACAATCTAGTTCGCCTCGTTACCGCCGAGGTCATGCGACGCTTAAACCAGGCCGGGATAGGGAACGAACCCCCTACCCGGCCCCGGTTTAGGGTGATGGCTATTTTTACCGGCGGCTCCATCGGTCTAGAAGAGGGCTTACAGTCCCTTCAGGAATTAGAGCAACGTTCCTGTGAGATGACCATAGTTCTTTCCCATGCGGCGGAACAGATAGTCGGTGTAAAGCGAATCAAAGAACGGTTAGGCGATGACGTGGAGATTATCACTCCCTCTAACCCCTATCCGGGAAAACTTCTTCGTCAAGCCGATTTGGTTATGGTACCGGTGTTGACCCAAAATACGATGGCGAAACTGGCTCACACTTTATCAGATACGTTACCGACGACGCTGGTTTTTCAGGCACTCATGCTTGGCAAACCGGTGATTGCCGCCCAGAATGCGGCTGATCCGAAAGATTGCTGGCGAACAGGTGCGGCGATGGATAAAGCACCGATCGTGCTTGTCCGAGCCTTTCAAGAAAACCTGCAAAGAGTCAGGGATTATGGTGTTCAACTGGTCGACGTAAACAGATTGGCCACAGAAGCAGGCCAAATGTTAGACCTACAGCTTTCCTCCGACAGCGATCGGGCACCAGCAAAAACAGCCGTGAAAAAGGGACTCGTCACCGCTGAGATGATCCGTTCTGTCGCATTAAATGGCGGCCGGACTTTCAACGCGTCGACGAACGATGTGATCACACCGTTAGCTCGGGACATTGCTCGAGACTTTGGCGTTGAGATCATAACAGCCTGATCGAGCGGCGCTTGCGGTGGAATGAAAGTGACCGGAGCGCACCTGAAAAGGGGGGAGTTTTTCCATGTGGATCGGTACCGTTGTGGGTAACGTGGTAGCAACGAGCAAAGATCCAAGTTTAGTCGGCAGCAAGTTGTTGATCATTAAGCCCTTATCTAGCAGCGGCGTGAGCCGTCCAGGTTTGCACGTTGCCGTAGATACGGTGGGAGCCGGGAACGGGGAAAGGGTTCTCGTCCTGCAGGGCGCTTCGGCCCGGCTCATCCTGCCGAATAAGAATAGCGCTGTAGACGCTGCAATCGTTGGAATCATCGACTCGATGGAAATGGATGAACGATTACTCGCCTGCGACGATTAACCGGCGAGGGGTAATGAGAATGAAAGTATATACAAAAACAGGAGACCGGGGCGTTACCAGCTTATACAGCGGCCAGAGGGTTCCGAAAGATCATGCCCGGGTCGACGTTTATGGAACGATGGATGAAGCCTCCGCTGCGATGGGCTTGGCTAAATCACTCACAAACAATGAAACAGCCCTGTCACTCATACACCGGCTGCAACAAGAAATATTTGATGTGAACGCTGATTTTGCCACAGAGCCAAAGGCAGACGGTAAGGGGGGCGAACCTCGGTACCGTATCAACGATGGACATCTGCAGGCTTTAGAGCAGATCATCGATGATTTGGAGGCAAAGCGTATCCCTCAAAAGGGCTTTGTCATCCCTGGTGCTTCTCAGGCTGGATCCGCCCTCGATTTGGCTCGAACGATTGTAAGAAGAGCCGAACGAGCTGCCGTATCGCTGGCAAAGTTTTCCGATGTGCATCCGCCCGTCATGATCTATCTCAACCGATTATCAGACTTGCTTTTCGTACTGGCTCGTTATGTCGACCAAGAAGAAATGGTATCACGGGTAACGAGAGAAGTGATCAAGGCGATATCAGGGCAGGAGGCTGGAACTATGTTGGATAAAGCCAAAAAAATGATTGCAGCGGCTGAAGCGAAAGCGGAAGCGATTGGAGTTCCCATGGTCATCACAGTCGTCGATGAAGGGGGGAACTTAGTGGCCCAACACCGGATGGACGGCGCTTTGCTCGCAAGCATTGCCATCTCCCGGGATAAGGCTTATACGTCAGTCGCCTTGAAGATGACTACAGAAACAGCCGCCAAACTGGCCCAACCTGGCGAGATGCTTTATGGATTAAACACAACTGATGGGAGCCGTCTGGTCGTCTTTGGAGGCGGTTTGCCGATCGTGTATAACGGACGGATTATCGGTGCCATCGGTGTAAGCGGTGGCTCAATAGAACAAGACGTGTCTGTTGCCGAGGCTGGTCTTGCAGCCTGGTAAACGGAGCCAATCACGGGAGTGATAATAACCATGAATATACCGAACGAAGTGATCTCGCAAATTGTGTCACAGGTGATGGCGAACCTACAGCCGCAGCAAGAGAAAAAGTCCACCCCATTGATTCCGGGAGTTTTCTCGAACGTTAACCAGGCTGTCGAAGCTGCAAAATATGCCTACCTGCAACTGCGTACCTTGTCTATGGCCAAACGGGAAGAACTCATCCAAGCTATGCGAGAGGCCGCTTTCGCTAACGCTCGGGAATTAGCCGAAATCGCCGTTCGCGAGACGGGAATGGGCCGCGTCAGCGATAAAATTTTGAAAAATCAACTGGCAGCTCGGAAAACACCAGGCACAGAAGACCTGAAAACAGAATCTTGGACAGGTGATGATGGTCTCACATTGGTCGAAATGGGCGCTTATGGCGTAATCGGCGCAATTACCCCTACGACCAACCCCTCCGAGACCATCATTTGTAACGGAATCGGTATGATCGCCGCAGGTAACTCTGTGGTTTTCAGTCCGCACCCGACAGCGAAAGAAACTTCTTTCTTAACGTTGAAGATCCTCAATGAAGCGATTGTCGCCGCCGGCGGTCCGGCCAACTTGCTCACCATGGTAGCAGAGCCTTCGATCGAAGCGGCTAATGAAATGATGCGACATCCCGGCATTATTATGTTGGTGGCTACAGGCGGACCGGGCGTTGTGAAAGCAGTCCTTTCGTCTGGTAAAAAAGCCATCGGTGCCGGCGCCGGTAATCCCCCTGTGATCGTCGATGAAACGGCCGATATCCCCAAGGCAGCTCGGGATATCATCGCCGGATCTTCCTTCGATAATAATTTACCCTGCATCGCTGAAAAGGAATGCATCGTCGTCGGTTCTGTAGCCGATGAACTGATCACCCATATGCGTCGAAGCGGCGCTTATCTGATCAAAGGCAAGGAAATTGATGACCTTCTTAAGGTTGTTATGACGGAAAAAGAGGAAAAGATCGCCGAAGGCTGTACGGTAAAACCTAAAAAGTCATACGGCATCAACAAAGCCTGGGTGGGAAAAGATGCGCAGGTTATCCTCAAAGCGATTGGCATTGACGTACCTAGCGATGTTCGTGCCGTCATCTGTGAAGTGGAAGAAGACCATCCCTTCGTCGTTGAAGAGTTGATGATGCCGATCCTGCCGATCGTCCAAGTGAAAAATATCGATGCTGCCATCGCATTGGGTGTCAAGGTCGAGCATGGCAACCGCCACACAGCGATCATGCACTCTAAAAATGTCGATAACTTGACTCGCTTTGCCCGGGCTGTCCAGACGACGATTTTTGTCAAGAATGGGCCGTCCTATGCCGGCATCGGTGTCGGTGGGGAAGGTTACAACACCTTTACGATCGCTGGACCGACGGGAGAAGGGCTCACATCTGCCCGTACGTTCACTCGCCAGCGCCGTTGCGTGCTCGTCGACGGGTTTAAGATCGTATAAAAAAGAACTAGCGCGAAGTACCGTCCATAAAAGCGGGTGAAAAAATGCGTGAAAAAATCGTCAAGGCAGTGAAAGAGGCCGGCGTCGTCGGAGCAGGTGGCGCTGGTTTCCCCACTCACATCAAAATGAATGCAAGTGCAGATGTGATCATTGCTAACGGCGCTGAATGTGAACCCCTTCTTCGTTCCCACCAGCACTTGATGGCCGCTGAGAGTGATAGGGTCGTCCTCGGTCTTATCGCCGTCATGTTGGCTACAGGTGCGCAAAAGAGCTATATCGGGCTGAAGAAAAAGTACTCTGTGGCGATCGAGGCACTAGAACAATCGATTGAGCGCCACGCCAAAGGGCGGGTGGAACTGTTCATCTTGCCCGACTTTTATCCCGCCGGCGATGAACAAGTTCTCGTCTATGAAGTAACCGGTAAGATCATCCCCGAAGGCGGAATTCCCCTGCACGTGGGCGTTGTTGTTGTCAACGTGGAGACTCTTGTCAATATTACTAAAGCCTTAGATGGTCTTCCTGTCATGACCAAGTACGTGACAGTTACTGGGGCCGTCCGTCAGCCGGTAACATTGAAAGTCCCGATTGGGATTCCCGTTCGCTTGCTGATTGAGGCAGCTGGCGGTACCACTGTCAACGACTATGCCTTGATCGATGGAGGTCCCATGATGGGCCGCATCGTTGAAGTCGATTCGCCAGTGACAAAGACCACCGGCGGCATTATCGTGCTGCCGAAGGACCACTCTTTGATCGCCGGGAAAACACTCCCTTGGACAGCCATTGCCAACCGGGCGAAATCGGTCTGTTGCGCTTGCCGGGCTTGCACCGACTGCTGCCCACGGCACTTGCTCGGCCACAGCTTAGAACCGCACCGGATTATGCAAGCCATCGGTAACGGTACCTCTTACCAAGGCGATGCGATTACCCGGGCTTTTCTCTGTTCCGAGTGTGGTGCCTGCGATACTTTCGGATGCTCCATGGGCTTATCGCCACGCAGGGTAAACATGGAACTAAAGCGGCAACTGTCAGCGGCCGGCATCAAGAATCCCTATCATAACCAACCTTTCCGGACCGCATCACACCGGGAAAACCGCCGGATTCCGATCAAGCGGCTCATTGCCCGGTTGAACTTATCCGCTTATGATGTGGCGGCACCGCTGGAGAATCGTGAACTCTCGATCAGCGAAGTTCGACTTCCTTTGCGTCAACATATCGGAGCCCCATCCCAACCTTGTGTCAGCATCGGCGATTCCGTTCAGGCAGGTCAATTGGTGGCTGCCATTCCAGAAGGAGCTGCTGTCGGCGCTAATATCCATGCCAGCATCAGCGGAACCGTCTTTGCGACAGAGAACTACATCGGCATCCGAGCCGACCGTTGAAAGGGGTGGGAGAACGATGAAACATGCCATCGGTTTACTGGAAATTGAAAACGTCACCAAAGGTATCTTGGCAGCAGACACTATGCTGAAATCAGGCAATGTAGAATTGGTCGTGGCTCAGCCCATGTGTCCGGGAAAATATATTGTGCTTGTGTCCGGCGATGTGGGTGCTGTGCAGAGCGCTGTTCGCAGCGGTCAGGCTGTGGCAAAGGAATCTGTCGTCAATGACTTTGTCCTGCCGAACGTACACCCTTCCATCTTTCCGGCATTAAGCGGCTGTTCCGAGATAAAGCAGATCAGGGCCTTAGGAGTCATCGAAACTTACTCCGTCGCTTCAGCCGTGGTAGCTGCCGATACGGCTGTGAAAGCAGCCGGTGTCGAACTGATCGAGATTCGCTTGGCAAGAGGTCTAGGCGGGAAATCGATCATTTCTCTCACGGGAGATGTGGGCGCCGTTAGCGCAGCGATTCAGGCCGGCAGCCATGTCATTAAAGAAAGCGGCTTTTTGGTCGATCAAATCGTCATTCCTGCGCCCCATAAAGGACTCCAGGCGAGTATCTTTTAATCAAACTACTTTACCTATTTTGTTTCATTGTCGTAAATTAGGCTGTACGATTAAGAACAGTTTTAAAGAGCAAGAAAAGGGACTCTTTCTAAGGCATATCCATATTGTCAAAGACAATGGAATGCTTATGAAAGAGTCCCTTATTATTCGAACACCCTTATTCAACCAATGAAGAAATATTATTCCTCCGAGTCATCAGTCACTGACGGCTGCACCTGGCTTAGAGCAAAGGTAAAGTCTTCCCGAGTAACCCGGATGGACTGCATAACCTCTACCGATAAGGTCCCGGGCCAATGATCCATGTTGGGTCCGAGTGCGCGACTTGCGGCCATCAAAGCGGCCTTGGCACAGAGTGCGGCAATATCGGCGCCTGTGAAGCCCTCGGTGGCTTCGACCAAATGGGTCATATCGACGCCCGGTTCCAATGGCATTTTAGAAGTGTGGAGTTTTAGAATCTGTTCGCGATCTTCTTTTGAAGGAACAGTGATGCGGATACGGTAATCAAATCGGCCGGGTCGGAGCAAAGCCTTGTCCAATACATCGAGGCGGTTGGTCGTAGCGATGACGACGATCTGTGACCGCCTGTCAAAACCATCCATGAGGGAGAGAAATTGTGCCACGAGAGTAGCCTCAAAAGAAGTGGTCGTCCGGCTGCGGTCAAAAGCAAAAGCGTCGATTTCATCGAAAAAGATGATGCTAGGGGCTTTTTGCTCTGCCTGGGCGAAGAGGTCGCGCAAGCGTTTTTCGCTCTGTCCGTGCAAAGAGGAGAGGAATTCAGGCCCTTTTACCGCAAAAAAGCTGGCTTGCACCTCGTTGGCGACAACCTGAGCTAAAAGGGTTTTCCCACAGCCTGGCGGTCCGTATAGTAAGACCCCTTTCGGCGGCGTGATATTTAAAGTGCGAATCAAGTCGGGGTAGCGAAGGGGGAGTTCTACGGCTTCACGAATTAGGCGCAGTTGTTCTTTCATCCCACCGATATCGTTATAGGTGAGCTGGCCCGGTTGGACAGGCTGGAAGATCTCTTCTTGAGTACCAGGTATCGTACTGTTTGTGGAATTGGCTTCAGCAGCATCAGGCCGATCAGCAGCACGAGAGACTTCTTTGGGTACTTCCGATGGGTTTGTATCCACGACGGAACGGGTCTCGTCGACGCGCTGACTTGTGACAGATCGATCCATATCTTTGCGTCCATGGCCGGCTCGGACTAGTGGAGTCCGGCAGATCCCGACGATTTGTTCCTCTTCCCAGCGATATTCCCAAGCACCGTCACGTCGAGGATTGATGGTGTCCGGCAAGGTATTCACACGCAGGCGAATTTGTTCCCAATCCAACAAGGGGCAGCCCAGGGAGAATCGTTGACGGGATATTTCCTGCAACTTTTCCATAATTCCGTTTTTGTCGACGTGAAAAAGCCCTTCTGCGTCGAGAGTACCCATATGATACCAGCGAAATCCAAAGGGGTCGCTGTAATCCTGGTCATCGACAATGAGATACCGACATCCAGGGAAGAACAATTCATTTTCGTCACGTGCCGTGATGCCAGGTGTCCGACCGTCACAATAAAAAAGGGGATCCTTAGCGTGCAGTCGCTGTTCCAAACAAACGACGACGGCGTCCATCCCTGCGGGATCGATCTGCTGCTCGCCCTTCGAGATACGCAAAATAGCCCACTTGCGAATCTGTTTCCATAGGGTACATAATTGGCTTAATTCCTCGGAACGACTGGAAAAAGCAGCACGGTAACATCCGCCGGCTTCATTTTTCAATTTCGTAATCATAGGGTATTGGCGGGTAAATTTCCACATCCCTAGGGAGTCTAAGGTGGAAATAGGACGAAATTCAATGACCACTTGGTGATGCATAGTTCCATTATTCATTATGTAATCGTTCATCATAAGTACCTCGTGCCAAAGGAATTTTTGTGAGATAATCTTCTCAAACTATACCAGGAAAAAGGTAAAGATGTCCATGGTCCAGTAACAGGTGGTTCTCGTTAAAATTAATAAGAAGCTTTCTTCAGCGAGAAAAATAAGGCGCTCTGAAGGATTTGTCTATTGGAAAAAGAACTGTTACAGTTAACGACATAAGGACGGAACTAGAGAGGTACTTGAGTTCACGCAAAGGAGAAGGTTTGATGAGATATCTAGAATGGGGAAAAACAGGGTTAAAAGTTTCCGAAGTCGGTTTCGGTGGAATTCCCATCATTCGTTTGGGTGTAGACGAAGCGACCAAGGTTCTTCACCGCGCTTATGATAAGGGAATCAACTTTTACGATACGGCCAATGCCTACCGGGACAGTGAAGAAAAAATCGGATTCGCTTTTGCGGGTATGCGGGATAAGGTGATCATCGCCACTAAAACTGGGAGGCGGGACGGAAAGGGTGCTTTAGAACACCTCGAAAACAGCTTGAAGATGCTGCGTACCGATTATATTGATCTTTATCAACTGCACCAGGTCTCTCAGGAACGAGATTGGGATGCCTTGACAGCGCCTGGCGGCGCCCTGGAAGTCTTACAGAAAGCGAAGGAGCAAGGAAAGATTCGCCTCCTAGGTGTAACCTCTCACAGCCGGACCATGGCCGTCAAGCTGGTGAAAACAGGATTGTTTGCAACGGTTCAGTTCCCTTTTAATTTCATCGAAGATGCAGCGAAAGAGGACCTATTCCCGGCCGCACGGGAACTGGGCATGGGCATTTTGGCGATGAAACCTTTTGCAGGCGGGATGATCGACAATGCGCGACTGGCTTTTAAGTTTCTACGACAGTTTCCAGATATCCTTGCCATACCAGGATTTGATTCGGTCAAGTCTGTCGATGAAATCCTGTCCATTTATGAACAGCCCAACCACATCACTGAGGAAGATCTGGCTGGAATGGAGCAATATAAACAGGAACTGGGACAGCAGTTTTGCCGTCGTTGCGAATACTGCCAACCTTGCCCGAGTGGCGTTATGATCACTCCGGCTATGGGATATAAGGTGCTGGCTATGCGCATGTCGCCATCGGTAGCGGTAGAGTTTTTACGAAACCCCATGGAATCGGTGACAAAGTGTGTAAACTGCGGCGCTTGTATCAAACGCTGTCCTTATGACCTACCCATTCCAGACATGTTGAAAACACATTATGATATGTGGGAAGAACACAAGCTGGTAAGCAATAAATAAATCGATTTTGGCAGTTTTAAAAGATGGGCATTGTGATACGCACAATGCTCAAAAGTCTGTTTCATTGCAAATAGAAAGGTAGAGATAACGTTGACGATCGAGACATTACGAGCACTGGCTGAACAAGGTGATGTAGAGGGACAATTCCGTTTAGCTGAGAAGTTGGAAAACGGTCAGGGTGTGACGAAAGATGAGGCTGAAGCTGCCATTTGGTATAAAAAGGCGGCTGAACAGGGGCTGATTGAGGCTCAACTCAACTTGGCTGACATGTATACAGAAGGCAGAGGTGTGGAAAGGAACGATCCGGAGGCGGTCCATTGGTATCGTAAGGCGGCCGAACAGGGTGATCCCGACGGACAGTTTGAACTGGCCATGATGTATGTATTAGGGCAAGGTTTAGATAAAGACGACTCCCTGGCTGTTCATTGGTTCCATAAAGCGGCTGAGCAGGGACATGTTGATGCTCAATTCAACCTCGCCTTTATGTACGAAGAAGGGCAAGGGGTCGATGAGAACAAAGAGGAATCACGTTTGTGGTATGGCAAAGCAGCTGAACAAGGCGATGAAGAGGCTCAGAAAAAACTGGGCATTTATACGGCGCCACCGAAGAGTAAGAAAAAACGCAAGTAGTTTTTCGATAAAAAGGCAGGACAAGCACTCGCAGGATGATCGCTGATAGGTTATTGTTCCGGACTTTTCATTTTAGACAATTCTTCTTGCAGTGCAATTTGGGGAATCAGTTCAGTAGATATAGTGAATTGATTCCCTTCTTTTTGTATTAATAGTCGTAGAGGGCGCTTAAGGGCCCACTGGGGCTGCTGTGGAACGAGCAAGAGTTTCTGCCTATCCCCTTCAAATGTTGAATAGACTTTTCCATTCACCAGATCACGATGATGATCGATCGAAATGGAGAAGTGCACATAAGAGGGAGTTGCTTTCACTCTTTCAATAACCTGACTGAGCGGCAATGGAGGAGTAAAGGTGATAAGAAACTGACCGATTCCCTTTTCTCCACTATTTGATTCTACACAGATGCGGGCGAGCTTGAACCCTTTTGCACAGTTCGATACTGTGATACGTTCATTTACAGATACTATTCGTAATTCTTTTGTAGTCACTTCCAGCAATCTATAACAGATTTCCTTTCCGTTACACCGATAAATCCATTGTTCACCAACGAGCAATTCTGATGGAGAATGGAGCCGCGTCAATTGACGGGTATCAGACCGCAAGACACCGATGCTAAAGACCTCAGAATAAAAAGCTTTTAATCCAGTGAAAAACAGGGGTACCCACACTTTCCGAGGTATCTGGCAGCGGCTATTGTCGATCATGACATAACTTTTCGGGCCGGCGAGGGTACTCCGTTCGCGGTACATGACAGGGAGGGAATCCTTTTCTGCATGCCGTAAGGGATCGATCAGTCCGGCATACCTTTGGGAAGTTTTAAGGGCAGCGGTGAAATGGAGGACGATCTCTTCGTCTCGCAGGGACCGAAACTCGATATGAACTTCCGGTTTCCCTAGGTGGGTCGATCGTTCATAACGAATCGGGGAATAAAGGACAGGCCGGTTTATCGTCGTCCGCTGCAACGCTTCAACGATAGCGGCGTCATTGATGATATCGGCTTGACTTTGGTCGGTGTGGGTGACAATGATCCTTATCAAGGGAGTCTGATCTTTCCGATGTTGAATCATCGCTTCGATAGCGTCGTAGTGGCTGTGACTTTTTAGGAAAAAAATTACATGAACGTCATATTGCCGAAAGACGACGGAGAGAGGTTGTAGAAAGGTCATGCGAGTACCTCCATTTTCTCAATTAAACTTATCAAAAGGATTTGCTTTTTAGGGCTAACGTAATATGATATATATTGCTGTTAAATTAGATTGGAGGTGAATACTTGAGAAAATATCTTAAAAGCCTTTTTCTCGGTTTTATGATGGTGGTTGTTTTTGTTACGAGTGCTAGTGCCAGTTATATAACGGTCTTACTCGATGGCAGGCCAATTGACTTTCCCGATGCTCAGCCCTACATAAATGAGGACAACCTAATCATGGTCCCGGTTCGGTTTATTTCTAACCAATTTGGTGCCAAAGTAGTATGGGATAACCAAAATCAAGAAGTACAAATCGACCATCAAGATAAAACCATTCGGATTCCTGTCGGACAACAGTTTGTATATATTAACGATGTTCGGGTTAACATGCCTACCAAAGCAGTTAATACGGAAGGTCGTGTGATGGTACCTTCTGGGGTCATTGGTCAGTTCTTTGACTTTATCCCTACGTGGAATCCTGACACCTCAATCGCTAAGTTTTTCTCAAAAGAAAGGAACGGTACAAAGATGAAAAACAACAAATATTCCAAACCACCGGAAATGACGATCGATTCCAACAAAAAATACGTGGCTACAGTAAATACAACAAAGGGTCAGATTAAAATCGAACTGTTAGCTGATAAAGCCCCAATTACCGTCAACAATTTCGTCTTTCTCGCAAAGGATAACTTTTATGAAGGCGTTCGATTCCACCGGATCATCAAAAACTTCATGATCCAAACGGGTGACCCTGCCGGCAACGGCACTGGCGGACCGGGATATCGTTTCGCCGATGAACTACCTCCGGCCCTTCCTTATGGTCCTGGAGTTGTGGCCATGGCCAACGCGGGTCCCAACACTAACGGCAGTCAATTCTTCATCTGTAATGGCGATGATTCAAAGTTCTTGAATCAACATCCCAACTACACCGTCTTTGGCAAAGTAAGCGAAGGTATGGATGTAGTTCTGAAAATCTCCGATACGCCCGTCGGTTGGAGTGCCGGCGGAGAACGCAGCAAACCTATGGAAGAAGTCTTAATCGAATCTATCAGTATCGAAGAGAAGTAACTCATTATTATAAGCCTATTGATTTCTTTCAAAGATCATGACCTTTTGAGATATCCTTTTATGACGAAGGTTGAACTCAAAAGAGGGATCATAGTCAAATTGTGGGAGCTGGCCATAAAGAACTTTGGCAGCTCTTCTTTTATTTTAAAAGTCGCCTTCTATTTTATGAAACAACGTTCCGGACGATTTCGAGCATTATTTCGGTGTAACGTGGAAGCCGATATCGAACTGTTGTGAATGTTCGATTATTTGTAACGATATATTAAATATTTAAAGTTATTCTTCTGTATAGTGTGAAAAACATAAAAATATAGCTGACGAGCCGATTGGTTCCTTGTATAATGTACAAGTGTCCACGAGGAACAAACAAAAACGGACTTTTTTAAACGGAGACGATGGGAGGATTATACGTTGCAACAAAACACAGAAGCTTTGCTAAAAAAAGACATCGGCCTGATCGTGGCGATGTCGATCGTTATCGGTTCCGTTATCGGCTCAGGGATCTTTATGAAACCGGGTAAAGTCATTACCGCTGCCGGTGATTCTTCGATGGCGCTTTGGGCATGGATAATCGGGGGAATCATCACCCTGGCCAGCGGGTTGACCATCGTCGAAGTGAGCGTTCAGATTCCCAAAACGGGCGGTCTCTATGTATACCTGGAAGAAGTCTATGGGAAAGTTTGGGGGTACCTTTGCGGGTGGGTCCAAACACTGATTTATGGACCGGCTGTTATCGCTGCGTTGGGACTCTTCTTCGGTTCTCTAGTTGCACACTTTTTCGATTTGCCTGCCACCTGGAAGATATGGATTGGTTTAAGTACGATCGCTTTTTTGGCTCTGGTAAACAGTTTGGGGACAAAGTACGGCGGTTTTGTTCAATCAATTTCCACCGCCGGAAAACTTATACCCATTGCTGCCATTGCGATTTTTGGCATTTGGAAAGGAAACGGCCAGATCCTGGGTATGGCGAGCGGGGTAACGGAGCGTACGGGCATGGGAGCGGCTATTTTAGCGACTTTGTGGGCTTATGATGGCTGGGCTTTAGTCGGTTTCGTGGCTGGTGAGATGAAAAACCCGGCAAAAATTCTCCCTAGGGCGATTATCATCGGATTGTCAGTCGTTACCGTGGCCTATCTATCGGTGAACTTTGCCATGATGCATGTGCTTCCTGCTGCTGATATCGCTAAACTCGGTGAAAATGCCGCAGGTACCGTTGCTACTAATCTTTTCGGCGGCATCGGAGGAAAGATCATCAGTGTTGGCATTATGGTGTCTATTTTTGGCTGTTTGAACGGTAAAATTTTGACCTTCCCCCGAGTACCTCTGGCGATGGCAGAACGGGGACAGTTACCTCTTTCCGGTCTGTTGTCCAAAGTTCATGCAGGTTTCGGTACGCCGATCTTTGCCACTTTGTCTCAAGTCATTCTCGCCGTAATCATGATCTTTGTCGGCGACCCCGATCGACTCTCCGATATCGCCATATTCGCCATTTATCTCTTTTATATTCAAGCCTTCGCAGCTGTCTTTATCCTTCGCAAAAGAAATAGATCCCTATCGCGAAGCTATAGTGTCCCCGCCTATCCCTTTATTCCGCTAGTGGCCATTTTGGGATCTGGATTTATCATTGTCAGCACGATTATGAATAATCCTTTGGATACGTTGATGGCTCTTGCTATCACTGTCATAGGACTGCCGATGTACTGGTATTTGAATCGCAACCCACTCATGGCGGGCGACAAAAATCTAAGCGCTGACTAAATCACAAAGCCTTCACCCACAGCAGTAGGGGTGAAGGCTTTGTCGTTATGTAAGTTACTTTGGCAACGGCTCTCCCGGGAGAGATTTGAATATGTACCCTTGGTCCCGGCATTGCTGAATAAATTGGGATAGCATCTCTGCATTATCTTTCGAAACCGCGTGGAGCAGAATGACAGCACCCGGGTGAATCTGGTTGAGCACTTTTGGCAGGGCGGTCTGAGGTCCTACCTGATTGTCCACTTCCCAGTCTTTGTAGGCAATACTCCAGAAAACAGTTCGCATGCCCAAATCACTAGCTGTTGCGACAGAGACAGAATCGTAACGGCCCATGGGCGGTCGGTAGTAATTCAGTGTGCGGTCTGTCAATTGACGAACCGAAGAGCTAAGCTTGTCCAATTCCTCTTTCTGTTTCGCCGAGCTGAGTGATGTCATGTCTGGATGATTTTGGGTATGATTACCGATGCCGAATCCTAACCGGTTTATTACTTTGACGAGTTCCGGATTTGACTTGACAAACTGGCCAGTGACGAAGAAAATGGCAGGGACCTTTTCTTTCGATAAAGTAGCCAGTATTTTCGGAGTATAACCATTTTCGTAGCCTTCGTCAAAGGTGAGATAGAGGACTTTTTCCTGCGTTTGTATCCGATAGAACGGTTCAAAGGGTTCAATCGCTTCAGTCATGGAACGGGGCCATTGGGGGGGCACACCTGTGTCGTGGCGAGGGATCCACCAATCTTTCGCTGCTGTAGAAACAACAGTTGCTTTCGAAGTGTTTGCTGGCTTTTTTGCCACTTCTTCAGAAGCAGCTTTTTCCGTGGTCTTTTCGTCGATTGGTTTCTCTGTAGAGGCTGTCGATGCCGTTAGGGCCGGTGATAGCTGCTTCTCTTCTTGAACTGTTGGTAAAGAGACTTTCTCACCAGCCCGAGTTTGTTCCATTGAAAACATTCCGGCTGCAAAAGTGCCCACTAGCCCCACGACAGCCAGGGTGAGGAGAACTTTGTCTTTCATTGATGAATCTCCTTGTGCTGAGATGTATCAAGATTCTCCATCTCAATCGACAAGTCCTCCTGTGATTCGATAAGTTCGAACAAAATCCCCATTCTCCATCCCATGAAAGAGAGCTTTCCAGTTACAAATTGTCATGTTTGATCACGCAGCCTATGAATCGCATGTTATAATGTTAATCGCCAATTAGACAAAGAAGCGCGAATCAACCCATAACTGACACAGGGGGTACAAGATATATGAACAGCCAAGTCCGCCGAATTTATGTGGAAAAGCGCAAAGGTTTTGATGTGGAAGCACAGCATTTGTGCAGTGATTTAAGGGATAATCTCGGTATACGAGGGTTGGAGAATGTCCGTATCGTAAACCGATACGATATTTCCGGTATAATAGACGAAGAGTACCAACAGGCTCGCACAACAATTTTCTCTGAACCTAATGTGGATCTTGTTTATGATGAAGAACTTCCTCTTGAGTCCGGGAGCCGCTTTTTTGCCATGGAGTATCTGCCCGGTCAGTATGACCAACGGGCTGATTCAGCTGCGCAGTGCATCCAGATCTTGACCCAGAAGGAGCGGCCGACCATCTTATCGTCGAAAGTCATCCTTCTCCAAGGTCTTCTAGGGGACGATGACTTTGCACGAATCAAAACCTACTGCATCAACCCGGTCGAATCACGGGAAGCGGCGATGGAAAAGCCGGTCACTTTGGCGATGGTGTCGGAAGTTCCCGACGACGTAAAAACCTTGGATGGGTTCGTTGACGCATCTGTAGACGAATTAAAGGCACTTATGGGCGATCTTGGCTTGGCTATGAGTTTTGAAGACTTACAGTTTTGTCAGACGTATTTCCAGGGTAAGGAAAAACGAAACCCTACGATCACCGAAATCCGTGTCATCGACACCTATTGGTCTGACCATTGCCGTCACACCACATTCCTGACGAAAGTGGAAGATGTGACGATCGAAAAAGATCGCTTCAGTCAACCGATAGAAGGTGCCTATCAAGAATATCTTCGTTCTCGTCAATTTGTTTATGAAGATAAAGAGCGCGATATCTGTCTCATGGATATCGCTGTTATAGGCATGAAAGAGCTGAAAAAACGGGGGCTTCTGAACGATTTAGATGAGTCGGACGAGGTGAATGCTTGCAGCATCGTTGTCGATGTAGATGTCGACGACCATAGGGAAGAATGGCTCGTCATGTTTAAAAACGAGACCCACAACCACCCGACAGAGATAGAACCTTTTGGGGGTGCTGCCACCTGCCTCGGCGGCGCGATCCGCGATCCCCTTTCGGGACGTTCCTACGTCTATCAAGCGATGCGTGTAACCGGAAGCGGCGATCCGCGGACGCCCGTGGAAAAAACGTTGCCAGGCAAATTGCCGCAACGGAAAATCACGATCGGTGCTGCTGCCGGTTACAGTTCCTACGGCAATCAGATCGGATTAGCCACAGGCCAAGTAGCCGAAGTCTATGACGAGGGGTTTGTAGCCAAACGGATGGAGATCGGCGCCGTCATCGCGGCAGCGCCAAAAGAGAACGTGGTTCGCAAACATCCCGAGCCGGGTGATGTGGTTCTTCTCGTCGGGGGAAGAACAGGTCGCGATGGTTGCGGAGGTGCCACCGGATCCTCGAAAGAACACACGGCTGAATCTCTCTTTACTTGCGGCGCCGAGGTGCAAAAGGGCAATCCCCCCACAGAAAGAAAGATTCAGCGCCTTTTTCGAAATGCCGAAGTAAGCCGGATGATTAAACGATGCAATGATTTCGGCGCCGGTGGTGTCTCTGTTGCCATTGGCGAACTTACAGAGGGATTAGAAATCAATCTGGATGCAGTCCCTAAAAAATACGAAGGCCTTGACGGCACTGAGTTGGCCATCTCCGAATCGCAGGAGCGTATGGCTGTCGTCGTATCGGCTGAAGATGCGGAGCACTTCTCCCGATTGGCCCGTGAAGAAAACCTGGAAGTAAATCTCGTGGCCAAAGTCACCGGGGACCGTCGCATGAAAATGTTCTGGCGGAATCGACCGATCGTCGATCTAAGTCGTGATTTTCTAGACACAAACGGTGTCAAACAGTATACAAATGTCCACGTCAATGCACCGGAAGGGGAAGCAAACTATTTTTGCAGCCTGCCTGAGGCGGTACAGAGAGAACTTCCGGACCTGCGCAAAGCTTGGTTAGCGAACCTGGAAGACCTGAACGTTTGTAGTCAAAAGGGGTTAGTAGAACGATTTGACAGCACCATCGGTAGCGGAACCGTACTCATGCCTTTTGGAGGAAAACATCAAGCCACTCCTGCTTTAGGCATGGTGTCCAAAATCCCTTCCTTGCATGGAGAAACGACAACGGCCACAGTGATGTCCTACGGTTATAACCCGCAGTTGGCCAAATGGAGTCCTTTCCATGGCGCCCTCTATGCTGTTGTGGAAGCGGTCTCCAAAGTAGTCGCTTTAGGAGGCGACTATCGTCGTGTTCGCCTCACATTACAAGAGTACTTCGAAAAGCTCGGCAAAGACGCAACCCGCTGGGGGAAGCCATTTAGCGCCCTCCTCGGAGCTTTCCTTGCCCAGAAACAATTGGGAATCCCAGCTATCGGTGGTAAAGACAGCATGTCGGGTACCTTCTTAGACCTGAATGTGCCGCCGACTCTGGTGGCTTTCGCCGTCGGTATCTTGAAGGCGAACCAAACCGTTTCACAGGAATTTAAACAACCCGGCAATCCGGTAGTGCTCATTCCAGCGGCACGGGACGAACAGGAAATTCCCAACTTTGACGCTCTAATGAGAAACTATGATAAAATTTATGAACTCATCGGCACCGGGAAAGTGCGGGCCTCTCACACAGTTGGATTCGGAGGAATTGCAGCCGCTATCAGCAAGATGGCCTTTGGCAACCGCATTGGTGTAGCTTTCAAAGATACCATTGAGGCGAGTGAGCTATTCCGCGCCGACTACGGTTCTATCATTCTTGAGATGGACGCCGGTATAGATCTTTCCGATGCCTTTGGTACGGTGCCTTTTGTTCAACTGGGCCGTACCTGGGAAAGAGAAGCAATTGAATATAAAGGCTGTGCAATCGGCCTGGAAGAAGCGTGCCAATCCTGGGAACAGCCACTCGAAAAGATCTTCCCAACCTCTGTAAAAACCGCTCCTGGTGAAGTGAAACAGGTCGTCTATGGGGAACGGAACTCTCATCGACCGGCTGTGAAGATCGCCAAACCTCGGGTATTCATCCCGGTCTTCCCGGGAACGAACTGCGAATATGACACGGCTCGAGCTTTTGAAAAAGCGGGCGCCATGACTGACACTTTGGTCATTCGGAACTTGACACCGAGTGACGTGGAAGAATCGATTCAAGCCATGGTCAAATCGATCGAGTCCGCCCAAATTGTCATGATTCCCGGTGGTTTTAGTGCCGGCGATGAACCGGATGGTTCGGGGAAATTCATCGCTACTATGTTCCGAAACCCTCGGGTGAAAGAGGCTGTCTCGGAACTGCTCAAACATCGTGACGGTCTGATGCTCGGTATCTGTAATGGATTCCAGGCGCTGATCAAACTCGGTCTCGTGCCTTATGGTGAGATTATTGACATTACGGAAGACTGCCCCACATTGACGTACAACCAGATCGGACGTCACATTTCCTGTATGACCCGGACAAAGGTAGTATCCACCCTTTCTCCTTGGTTTGCCTCGATGAACGCTGGTGATATTCACACGGTTGCCCTTTCTCACGGCGAAGGAAGATTCGTGGCTCCTCCAGAAGTTCTCGACCGCTTGCTCCGCAACGGTCAGGTGGCTACACAGTACGTCGACTTTGACGGCAAGCCTGTCAACGATATTCGCTTTAACCCCAATGGCTCTTTTGAGGCCGTCGAAGGTATCACGAGCCCAGACGGCCGTGTTCTCGGTAAAATGGGTCATTCGGAACGCATGACGAATGGCCTGGCTCTGAACGTACCGGGCGAAAAGGATCAGCCCATCTTCGAATCAGGTGTCAATTATTTTAGAGCTTAATAAAAGAGAAAAGAACCGTCCCATTTGGCTGACAAAGCCTATGGGACGGTTCTTTTATTCGTCTTTCGAAATCGAGCCTAATTGCGCCTCCGTAGCCCGAATCAGATCAGCAGGGGAGAGGATGATTTGGCAACCCCGTATTCCAGCACTGATCGATATCCTCTCCAATTGCTCGATCTCGCCTTCCACGTACAGGGGGTACTTTTTTCTCGTACCTAACGGAGAAACGCCGCCTCGGATATATCCGGTAAGTGGCTGCACTTCTTTAAGGGCCACCATCTCTACTTTTTTATTTCCGCTTAAGGAGGCCAGGGATTTTAAATCCAATTCCTGATTTCCTGGGATACAAGCTAGAATAACCCCGGTTTTATCACCTTTGGCAACGAGGGTTTTGTAGACTTGACGGATCGGAAAACCGATTTTTTCTGCTACCGTGCCTGCCGACAAATCAGATTCGTCTACCATATACTCTTTTAACTCGTAAGGGATTTTTAATTGATCTAGCAACCGGGCTGCGTTCGTTTTTCGAGGCATGGCGATCCTACCCTTTCATAAAACGGATAATGTCTATATAGGGATAAAGGTAACACGATTTGAATGGTAGGGCAAAGGGGATGATAGTATTCCGACTCTTCCTAAAACATAATTCCCGTTTCTTTAGAGGAAACAGATAGTCTTTGTAGAATGTGAACACTAATCGTTATTTCTTAAGAAAAACGTGGTAGATAGAACGGAGGAGTTAGATTTGGAAATGGCAAAAGTGAATACGATTCGTCTGATGGCGGAAAAAAAGGACGAATTGCTGCAGCAATGGATTGAATTGCATTTGGCGAGTCTATCTTTACGCAAGGACATAATCGGAAACGAAAATCTGTACCGTCAGTCGAGAGATTTTATCGATGCCTTTGTTCAAGCGGCCGAAGGGGCTGATTTTGAAGATATTAACAGAGTCGAATGGACTACCGTTCGTAAAATTTTAGCAGAGATATCAACGAATCGTTCCCGTCAGGGCTACTCTCCTTCGGAAACGGCTAGCTATGTTTTCACACTCAAAGAGGCAATCATCCGCTTGCTGCAAAAAGAATACGGTGTGCAACCGGATGTACTCATCCAAGAAACGTTAACTATATCAAAAATATTAGATAAACTAGGGCTCCTTACCTTTGAGACCTATTCAAAAGCCCGAGAAGAGGTCATCTATCGTCAGCAGCAAGAAATGTTAGAGCTGTCCACACCGGTAATCCAGTTGTGGGACGGCATCCTCGCCTTACCCCTCATCGGTACGCTCGACAGCGGGCGAACGCAAGTAGTTATGGAGAATTTGTTGCGTGGGATCCTGTCCACCAACTCTGATGTAGCGATCCTCGATATATCCGGTGTGCCTACCGTCGATACTTTGGTGGCTCAGCATATCATCAAAACGGTCAGTGCTGCCCGGTTGATGGGGGCCGAATGTATCATCAGCGGTATCCGGCCTGAAATTGCGCAAACGATCGTACAGTTGGGCGTTGATCTGTCGATGGTTAAGACGAGAGCCACTTTGGCCGGTGCCTTGAAATTGGCTTTAGATATGCGAAAATTGACGATCGTTCAAATTGGAAAGGCATAGGGGGAAGAGATGTGGAGCGAATTCCCATTATTAAAATGGGTCCTTTTCTCCTGGTGACGATTCAAGTGGACATGCACGATCGTTTGGTTATGGCCCTACAAGAGGACCTAACAGAGATGGTCAGTTCTAATGGCGCTCGCGGTGTCTTAATCAATATCTCTAGCCTGGACATGGTCGACTCCTATATTGGCCGCATGCTAGGTGGAATTGCTTCGATAACCAGCTTGATGGACGCATATACGGTCGTCGTCGGGATGCAGCCTGCCGTGGCAATTACGATGGTAGAGTTAGGAATATCGCTGCAGGGAGTCATGACAGCCCTCAATGTCGAAAAGGGAATGGACTTATTGCGGTCTAAATTGAAGTTAGCGCCGGAGCAAGATCATGAAATTGACCGTGAAGAGTGATAGCTTGGTCGTAAAAAGTCCCCAGGAAATCATATTAGCGAGACAAAAAGTACGAGAATACGCTCGTTCGCTTGGATTTAATCTAGTTGATCAAACTAAGTTGATCACGGCTACTAGTGAGCTTGCCCGTAATATGGTGGAGTACGGCGGCGGTGGCATCGTAGTCATTGAACACATTGACGATCAAGGACAAAAGGGTTTGCGGGTGACTTTTGAAGATCAAGGCCCTGGTATTGCCGATTTGGAAATGGCCATGCTGGATGGCTTTACCACCGGAAACGGCTTGGGTCACGGCTTACCCGGTGCAAAACGCCTAGTCAATGAGTTTGAAATCGACTCAAAAATAGGTCTCGGTACACGGGTCTCCATCGTTCGGTGGGCTTAAAGAGAATTCCCAAGCTTCAAAGATAAAAGGATGTTAGGCCAATGATTCAACACCGAATCTTTTCCGTTTACGAGTCAAGTCAAATTGGTGAGGTTCGTCGTGCTGTAAACGAGATGGCTTTCTCCATGGGGTCCTATGAAGAATCGGCAGGGCGGGCTGCCATCGTAGCGACAGAACTTGCTTCCAATCTAGTGAAACATGCCACCGGCGGCGGTGAGATTCTTTTACGGCAACTGGGCCATTATAAATCGTTTGGGCTGGAGATTATCAGTGTCGATCATGGTCCAGGAATCGAAAATCCGAGCCGCATGATCCTTGACGGCGTATCAACGGCAGGGACGGGAGGAAACGGCTTAGGTGCTGTTCGACGACTCTCACAAGTCTTTGATCTATACACGATACCTCAGAAAGGTACGATTGTCCTCGCCCAGTTGTTTGAACGTCCTTGGAACGAAGAAAAAAGCTACCTCCAGATAGGTTCAATCATGCGGGCAAAACCGGGTGAAGATGCTTGTGGTGACGGATGGTCTTTTCAGCGCCAGGACGATAAGCTACATCTTATCCTGTCTGATGGACTGGGGCATGGAACAGAAGCGGCTGTAGCTTCCCGTGAAGCGATTCAATGCTTTCACTCTAACGAAGTGTCTCCGGGAGAGTACATTCAAAAGATGGATATGGCCTTACGCCATACGCGGGGAGCCGCTGTGGCTGTCGCCTCCATAGATTTGCCCAGACAAAAAATCGCTTACGCTGCTGTAGGTAATATCTCCGGGCGGATCATCTCATCAGAAAAAGTTGTTGGATGCTTATCTTACAATGGGATCGTAGGCCTGAACGCCAACCGTTTTCAAGAAATCGAATACTCCTGTCCTCCTAAGGGGTATTTGATATTACATTCTGACGGAATATCTTCCCGCTGGGATATTAGTCAATACCCGGGAATCATCAACCACCATCCGTCCCTTTTGGCAGCGCTGCTGTACCGTGATCATGCTCGCGAAACCGATGACGCAACCGTTGTTGTCGTTCAGCAAAGGTGAAAGTATGAGCGTTTATTTGATTTCGAACTTACTCGTCAAGTTCGAGCAAGACATCTTGATGATTCGCCAACGAGCTCGGGATATCGCCTCTATGGCTGGATTGACAGACCATGATCGAACTCGCCTGATCAGCGCTGTTTCCGATATCGTTCGGAACGTTCTAATGACCGGCGGTGGAGCGGTAGAGTTTGCCGTTGTCGAAAAAGAGTCTAAACAATACCTTCGGGTCCTCGTCCGGGGACAGGAAGACTTTTTTTCGAACTCTACAAGCCGGAATGAACGTCAGGGGCAGGGGGTTCATTACGAAAATCTGGTCGATGAATTCTCTATTCACAACGAGCCGGGAAGAGGTTCGGTAGTTCTGTTGTGCAAAGCTATACCAGCTCAATTTTCGCCCGTCACAGAACAGAGTGTCTCTCGCTGGGTACAAATGCTGGAAAAAGAGAAGCCGCAGACGGCCCTGGACGAGATCAAGCAACAAAACCGGGAACTCACGCAAGCTCTTGAACTGCTCCAACAACAGGAAACAGAGCTTAAAAGACAGTTGAGTGAAGTCCAGCGTCTGAACGTAGAATTGAAGTTTGCCAAAGAAGCTGCCGACGCGGCAAATCGGGCAAAAAGCGAGTTTCTGGCTACGATGAGCCATGAGATTCGCACCCCCATGAACGGTATTATTGGGATGACAGAAATATTGCTTCAGTCTCCTTTGAATGCTGAACAACGTGATTTTGCTTCAGTCGTTCTCAACTCAGCGGGTTCCTTGTTGAGCATCCTCAATGATATCCTCGATTTTTCGAAGATCGAGGCTGGAAAGCTAGAACTTGAAAAGACGAACTTTAACCTTTATGAATTTATCGAGGAGACGGTACATTTATTTGAAGGAAAATCCCGCGAAAAAGGTTTGGTCTTAACAAGTGATATTCGCATCGACAAAACCTGTGTGGTCCAAGGGGATTCGGTTCGGTTGCGTCAAGTTTTGTTTAACCTGGTTGGGAACGCGATTAAATTTACAGAGTCCGGTCATGTCCTGGTAAAGGCGACTGTTGATAGAGAAGAGGGAAGGTCGTTACAAGTCTGTTTTGAAGTGTTCGATACGGGGATCGGCATCCCCGAAAATATTCAAGGTAAACTGTTTTATCCATTTACCCAAGCAGACAGTTCTACAACCCGCAAGTATGGCGGAACCGGCTTGGGCCTTTCCATCGCTAAACGATTGGTGCAATTATTAGGGGGGTCTATCGGTTTTCAAAGCAAAACAGGGTTAGGGTCTTGCTTCTGGTTTACGGTCCCTTTGGAAAGAGGAACTGAAAAGGTAGTCGACATTTCCCCCCTTGTTGACCCAATTCGTGTAGATTTACCGGTACTGCTTATAGAAAATAATCCAGTCAACCAGAGATTGACGACACACCAATTGAAAAAGTTTGGCCTTACTGTACATACTGTCAACGATGGGGAAGAGGCTGTTCAGGCGCTAAAGAAGCAGCATTATGGAATGATCCTTCTGGATTGCCAGATGCAAGAGACCGATGGATCTAAATGGGTCGAATCCATTCAAAGACTTAAAGATGAAAACGGAGACCGTAGACCGATTGTGGTCATGGCGACCACAGAACTCCAAGGAGACCGGGAAAAGTGTATTTCTATGGGAACCGATGATTGCATCGAAAAACCGGCGACGATGGTTCAAATTAGTGAAATGCTCCAACGATGGTTGGGTAAAGACGATAAGGGCCCGACAAATAAATAATTATAGCCCTGGTTTCTAACCGGGGCTAACAATTTTTGAGTGCTATTGTTCGCAATATTTTTATTATAGAAAATATTTTATGTATACAATATTTCGCTTATAATAGTCTCAAGCGCCATGAGTTGTCGCGAACTGCGGTAAGCGCCTCTTTCACAAGGATAGACTGGTAATGATTTTTAAGTGGATAGATTTATGATATCAATGGTCTGACCACTATACCACTAGACCTTTTGTGGAATGGGTTTTACTGCAACCCACCCAGATTGGGGAATATTGCAGGGGGTGCAAGTGTTGAACATTGTTGTGCTCGTTAAACAAGTTCCTGGCACAGACAACGTCAAAATGGATCCAGAGACAGGCGTAATGATCCGTAGCGGTAAGGACACCATTATCAATCCGCTCGATGAAAACGCTCTGGCCGAAGCCATCCGGATTAAAAATTCACACGAAAATGTGAAAGTTACCGCAATCAGTATGGGTCCTGACTCAGCGATCAAAGCGTTAAAGGAAGCAATCGCTATGGGTGCCGATGAAGGCGTGCTGATTTCCGGACGGGCTTTCGCCGGCTCAGACACGATCGCTACTGCCAAAGCGATTGCCGCTGCTATCAAAAAACTTGATTCAGTCGACCTCATTGTTTGCGGTGAACGGGCGACAGACGGTGAAACTGGGCAAACCGGTGCCATGATTGCCCATTATCTGGACATTCCTGTGGAGACGTATGTTTCAGCCATCGAAGTAAAAGAAACGAGCGCTATTTTGAAGCGGACCGTCGAGGGCGGCTTTGAACGAATTGAAGTACCCTACCCGGTTATGGCTACAGTCAACAAAGACATCAACGAGCCTGGTTTCCCGACCTTAAAAGGAAAACTGCAAGCAAAACAAAAAACCATCCCTGTTTATGGACCAGAAGCGCTTGGCCTCGAACCGGCAGAACTTGGTCTCAAAGGCTCCCCCACCCGGGTTGTAAAAGTATTTAGCCCAAAACTATCCCGGGACACGATTATGAAAAAAGCGAATGGCACTACAGAACCGGTTGACGAACTGATCAAGTTCCTATCCGGTAAAGATGTCATCTAGGAAGGGGGAGCAAAAACATGTCGACATATGTAAATACAAGTGTTCAACATGAAAATGAACTTTCTCAATATAAAGGTGTCCTCGTTCTGGGTGAACAGCGGGACGGCAAGATCCTTTCCGTTACGTTTGAACTGTTGACTCGAGGCCGTGCCTTAGCAAACGATCTTGGCTGTGAACTTTCCTGTGTACTCCTAGGAGATCACATCGATAATTTGGAAGAAGTGGTCAAGCGGGGTGCCGATAAAGTCTACTTCATCAAAGACGCCAGCCTAAAAAACTTTCTGCCTCGTCCCTATAGCAATGCCATCGTGAAGCTTTGCCGGGAACTGAAGCCGGAAATCATCGTCGCTGCAGCCACCACTACTGGCAGGACCGTGATGCCTCTGGTAACGTCCAAACTCGAAACAGGCCTCACTGCCGACTGTACTGAACTGACTATCGATCCGGAAACAAAAATTCTCCTTCAAACCCGTCCCGCTATCGGCGGAAACATCATGGCGACCATTAAAACCCCGAACCACCGTCCACAAATGGCCACTGTCCGTCCCAAATCGGCTAAACCAGCTCCCATCGATCCATCCCGGACTGGCGAAGTGATCGTTAAAGAATACGAAGGCGCTACCTTCTTCACCCCTGAGAAGTTTCTCGAGTACATCAAAGATACCACCCAGGAAGTCAGCATCGAAGAAGCGGACATCATCGTAGCCGGTGGAAAAGGCATGAAAAACGCTGACGGCTTCAAGATGGTAGAGGAGTTGGCACGCATTTTAGGCGCTGGTGTAGGTGCTACTCGCGACGCTGTCGAACTGGGTTGGACCACATACCCGCACCAAATCGGTCTTTCTGGTAAGACGGTTTCACCGAAACTTTACTTCGCCTTTGGTATCTCCGGGAAAATCCAGCACTTGGCAGGCATGCAGACTTCGGAAGTCATCGTCGCTGTAGATAAAGATCCGGATGCTCTAATCTTTAGAGTGGCTGACTACGGTATCGTGGGAGACGTCTTTGAAGTCGTTCCCATGTTGATTGAAGCCTTCAAAAAACTGAAGGCCAATGCCTAATCGCAGGGGGTGTTGAGTGATGCAATTTAATAAAGTGACTGATAAAATCGTCGCCGAATTAATCTCCATCTTAGGTCAAGCCAACGTGATCGTGGAAGCAGAAAAGATGGAAATGTACGCCAAGGATGAGGTCTCTGATCGTCTTTGGGAAAAGATGCCTGAAGTTGTCGTCAAACCGGAAAACACTCAGCAGGTATCGGAAATCGTCAAGCTGGCTAACCGGGAATTGATACCCATTACTCCCCGGGGTGCTGGATCCGGTCTCGCCGCAGGCGCCGTTCCCCTTCAAGGCGGTATGGTTCTGTCCTTGGAGAAGATGAACAAGATTCTCGATGTAGATACGGAAAACCTGTTCATGGTCTGCGAACCGGGGGTTACGACCGGTGAAGTTCAAAAAACGGCAAAAGAACAGGGCCTACTCTACGCTGGCGATCCTTGCTCGGCCGACAGCTCTTTTATCGCTGGAAACGTAGCCACCAATGCTGGCGGTAATAAAGCCGTCAAATACGGTGTTACTTCCCGCCATATCTACGGGCTGGAAATCGTCATGCCGGACGGTGAAATTGTCACCTTCGGCGGCAAAAACGTGAAAGACGTCACCGGCTATGACATCGTTCACCTCATGGTCGGTTCCGAAGGGACCCTTGGCATCGTGACTAAAGTATGGCTGAAACTTATGCCACTGCCGAAATATGTAGCCGATCTGCTGATTCCCTTTGCCGATATGCAAACAGCCATCAAAGTAGTGCCGAAGATCATGACTGCCGGGATCATCCCCACTTGTTTAGAATTTATGGACAGCCTATCGATCAAGTCGGCCGAAATGTATCTGAACAAGAAACTGCCTTATGGCGATGCTGGTGCTTATGTCATCTGCGAGGTTGACGGTACATCAGAAACGCAAGTTCAAGACGACTATGAAACCATCGGCAAATTGGCCATGGAAAACGGCGCCCTGGAAGTGTTCGTCGCCGATAACATGTCCACACAGGAACGGATCTGGAAAGCCCGGAAATGCTATGCCGAAGCTATCCGCATGATCAGCCCTGTATACTGTATGGAAGATATCGTCGTTCCCGTATCGAACATTCCCAAAGCGATTGAAGCGATCGAACGGATTTCTGCCAAATATGAATGTAAAATTCCCAGCGCCGGCCATGCCGGAGACGGCAACATCCATTGCACCATTCTTCGGGAAAACCGAGACGACCATGAATGGCATGAGCTGAAAGATGCTGTCCTGGAAGAACTCTACGAAGAAGTCTACGCTCTCGGCGGCAACCTCTCTGGCGAACACGGCATTGGTGCCAAACGGGCCAAAGCCATGGATAAACACTTGACCGATGCCCAACGCAAGGTGCTGGTGACCATCAAGAAGGCACTGGACCCTAACGGCATCATGAACCCTGGTAAAGTCCTGATTTAGTCCTGATTTAATTCCCCATCTACCCTTGCTGAATAATATATAATTCTGTTCCTGCCGCAACTCGAAAAAGTTGCGGCATTTTTATTTTCACCGAGTAAGATCACTCCACATATAGTGCAATAGATTTGCGGGGGGGTGTTCCGCCATCATACTTGGAGTGCTCGTTCATCCAGTTGCAACCCCCAATCGGAGAAGTAAAAATAGGATTTTTTTGGACCAATTAGGGCTGTTGTCTATGGAACTGGATATTACCCTTACGGTCTTTACCCCGCTTGACGTCAATTGGCGTCTAAACAAGGTGAACGGTTATGTCATGCAAAAAGACTGTCAATGGGTACGACGTATACTCCCTTTACCGACTGTCATCTATGATCGATTTTTTACCATATCCAACTATGCGGGAGTCGCCCAGTTCCGTCGATCCATTCGCCGTAGAGGTATTCCCCTTTTCAACCCGATCATCGGTAAGAAGTATGAAATCTATCGAAAACTTGCCCGGGACAAAAGGCTCGTATCTTATCTTCCCGAAACTATCCTTTTTCGCAATGAGAGAGAATTCTTTGTGAAATTGAACAAATGGAAACAGGTTTATCTGAAACCAGACGCTGGTTCTAAAGGACGAGGAATCATTCGATTAATTCAAGGAAAAAACAGGTTAACTTATGTCACGGAAGTTGGCAATAAGCAAGGTCGCTGGATGGATACGATGAAACTCAAACGCTGGCTGAAACAAGTGACCCATGGACAGAGATATATCGCACAACAGGGCTTACAACCAGCGCAGTTGAATGATCGTATTTTTGATCTGCGGATCCTCGTTCAAAGGGATTCGGAAGGAACATGGCAAGTGACTGGCGGCAGTGCCCGAGTGGCTAACAACGGTATCACCTGCAATATATGTACAGGGGCGCAGGCTATCCCCTTAGATAAGGCCTTTGAAGAAAGTGAAGTAAAAACATCTTTAGAAGAAGTTCACGATGTGAGCTTGCAAGTCGCTAAGACGCTAACCAAGCTTTATCCAAGACTTGGCGAGTTGGGTTTAGATTTTTTGATCGATCGGGACAGTCGACTGTGGTTTTTAGAAGCCAACTCCCGTCCGGGACGAATCGTGTTTCAACGGATCGGCGATCACGCCGTTCGCAGAACATCTGTTCGAAGACCGATTGAGTACGCCCTATTTTTAGCTGCAAAGCGAAAAGCTAGGTGAGAATTGTGGGGCAAATTTATTTGACCGTTCACCAGGCAAAAGAATACAACCTTCACGATGGCGATCTCGTCTCCTTTCAGGCGGGTCTCAGAAAAGTCGATGGAACGGTGCATATACGAACCAATCTATCTCGAGAAAAGTCTTTACAGGCTGAAGTATTAGAGCAAATAGGCTGGCCAAACGATGTGTCTTATCGGCTCAAATACTCGGAAATAGAACGGTCTTTTTCTATCGGACCGCTGATCGGAATTCTCACCTATCAAAGAAAAAAATCTTATGTTTGGAAAGCCCACCTTATGGAAACACAACGCCATGCTCGACGATTAGGGATAGTAGCCGTTGTTTTCAGTGCAGAAGATATTAATTGGGAAGAATTGACCATATCCGGAGTAATTCTCAGCGCTCAGCGCTGGGTTCGCAAAACATTTCCCTTGCCTAAGGTCATTTATAATCGTATTCCCTCGCGTAAATTTGAGAACACCTCCACCGTCGTCGAATGTAAAAAACGTTTCATGGATATCCCTGGTTTGATACTGTTTAACCCATCTTACTTGAACAAATGGGAAACGCACGAACATCTCTATAAGGAAGAGAGTGTTCAAAGCATACTCCCTGAAACCCGCCTCTTGAAGCAACCCGACGAAATCTGGCCGATGTTAAAAAAATATCGAGTGATCTATTTGAAACCAGTGAACGGAACCAAGGGATACGGCATCTATCGTGTGGCGGTGCACCCGGCGGGTGGTTTTACCTTTCAAAAGCGGCGCTCGTCGATGAATTCTTTACGGGCGTATGGCAAACAAGTTTTAGAATCGAAGATAAGAGGACTCATAGAAAAAAAGGAGTACATCGCCCAGCGGGGTTTGCGAATGGCTCTTATTAACGGATCACCCTTTGACATACGCCTGTTAGCACAAAAAGACGGTCAGGGTGTGTGGCAGATCACTAAATCTTTTGGCCGAGTTGCACCGCCAGGAAAATTCACATCTAACTTGAGTCAAGGCGGAAAGGCGATGGGGATTCTCAATACGTTACGGGCTGCTTCGACTACTCGTAAACGCAGACGTTCCGCTATTCTTAAAGAATTAAACAAATGGGGAATTATGATTCCCGAATTACTGGAAGAAAGTACAGGGATGATATTCGGCGAACTGGGGTTAGATATAGCTTTGGACAGAAATGGTAAGATTTGGCTTCTGGAGATAAATTCAAAGCCTTTTAAACGGTTGTTTACGGAAGAGGGAGATCCTAAACAAGTACGATTGTCCTTGGAAAGGCCTATGGCATTCGGTCGCCATCTCGACGGGTTTTAATTGAATTCAAAGGGGGCAACGATGTTGCTCGGACCCAGAGTTGGGGTTATTGCTTGGGGCACAAAATCTTCGAAAGCCCCCTTCGGCCGATGGTCCTATTCCATCGCCGAAGTCGTCAATGCGCTGCGCCAAAGAGGGATCAATGCCGGTGCCGTATCCATTCAAGATCTTTCCCAGGGACAAAAGATTTCTTTTTGGCGTCAAGGAACGGATCGACTATGGCATGCGGAAAAGCAACCGGTACCGGATATCTTTTATAATCGTATTTTAAGTCGTCGGAGAGAACAAAGTCCAACGGTGCAAAAAACGCTTCGTTCGCTTCAAGAGCAGGGCAAGATTCTTTTTAACCCGGGTTATCTTTCGAAAGAATTGGTTTATAACTTGCTTGTCGATTCCGATGTTTGCAGCTATCTGCCGGAAACTCTGTTGCAACCATCGCCGGGGGAAGTGGTGGAACTCGTCGCTCCATGGAAAAGGATCTACCTTAAACCGCTGAACAGTTGCGCCGGAAAGGGCATTTACCGGTTACAGAAAGTAAACGGCCGGTGGCAGGTCACTGGTGTCCGGAACAAAGGACCGGTAAACTTCTCTTTTCAAGATGACCGCACCTTGTGCTTATGGATGGAAAAACTCTTCCGACGGAAAAAGTACCTCGCCCAGCGGGGCATTCTTCTAGATCGCTATCGCAATCGTCCTTATGATTTTCGAGTACTCGTTCAAAAAAACGAAACGGGAGAATGGACCTTTGTAAACACAGGAATCCGTTTAGCGGCTCGAGGGCAGGTTGTCACTCACCGTCCAAACGGCGGTCAAATCGTATTTCCCGAGAAGATGTTCAATAGGCGCTTTGGTCCGAACGAGTGGAAACCATTTGTAAAGGAAATCTCCCAGATGTCTGTCGGGGCAGCAAAGGTATTGGAAGAAAGATACGGTGGGACCTTTGGCATCTTAACTCTTGACGTAGGGTGGCAAAGCAAGGAGAAAAAATTATGGATTCTGGAGATTAATTCCAAGCCAGGTAGTTTTGATGAGCCTCACATCCAGCGGAAAAGCTATGATCTGTTAACAGCCTATCTGCGGCATTTATGGGCGCGAAGGGGGATGGAAGATGAAAATATTCATTCACTATGACCACCCGTCTACCGTCTCTGAACTGGTCCGGAAGCTCGCCGCAAAAGGGATTGACGTAACTGCTGGTCGAGGTGCCCCGGATGAGCCTGTCGATTGGTGGATCGAATGGGGTGAGGGGAAAAAAATCGACTTAGAAGCTGCCGAACGCTATTTCAACGTTCCTTGGGAACAAAGGCGTACCGGAAGATCTCAAATGGAAGACATCTTAAGCCTAAATCATCTGCAGGCGTTCTTGGGAGATGATGGTACCAACTGGCCTGTATCGGTCTGGCCCAAGGAATATCTGGTATACTTATGGGATTCTAAAGTCGTAGGGGTCCAGCGAAAGGTATTGCTAACGCAGCAGTTACGGGATCTCACATCGAATAAAGCATTTATCCCTTCCTTTCAATGGGTAGAACAACTGTCTCCTTGGGAAGAAGAGCGTTTGGCGGCCATAGCCATGCGGGCACTTCATTGCTTAGGTTTGGATTTCGGGAAGGTTCATTTAGGCATCAATCGATCTCGGGGGCCGATTCTTCTCGGTATAGACAGATCACCTATGGTACTCAAGCGCTTAGCACAGTTGTATGCAGATGCTATTGTGACCTCATTCGCGGAATGGGAACAAGAACCAGCCTTTTCCCTGGGGTCAGATCCGGAATTTATGCTTTTTCTGACCCCAGGCCAGCGGATGGTACCGGCCTCTCGATTCTTTCCTCGCACAGGGATCGTTGGTTGTGATAACCGGCGAGCCTTTGGCGCTTCTGACGATCTCCCCCTTGCGGAGATCCGTCCCGAGCCGGCTAATACGGTCACCGAAGCAATGAAGCAACTACGAAGGGCCTTAAACGAAGCGAACCGGCTCTGTCCTTATTCCAATGTATCTTGGCACGCCGGTTCAGAACCTTATCCAGGTTACCCGATCGGAGGTCATATCCACTTCGGTGGATTGCGACCAAACAGCCAGTTGATCCGGGCATTGGATCAATATCTGGCGATGCCCCTGTTGTTTTTAGAAAATGGGGAGACGGCAGCTCGACGAAGACAGTTTTACGGTTCGCTGGGAGATTACCGCCGTAAGCCCCATGGCTTTGAATATCGCACCCCGAGTTCTTGGCTTACTTCTCCCGAACTGGCTTGGGTTGCTTTATCGCTCGCCTCGCTCATAGGGCGACGTTATAAATATTTATGCCGATGGGACTTTTATCAGTTCGAAATCCAAGAAGCTTTTTATAAAGGAAAAATAGATGAGCTTCTGCCATTGTTAAAAACAACCCTATTGGAACTGAACGCGGTAGAACCTACCGAGGAGACTAAAAAACTAACCCAAACCTTTTGGTCCCTTTATGAAAAACGTCAGGGAATGAGTGAAGAAGTTAACCTTCGAGAGACTTGGAGACTGCCCGTCGGCTTGCAGCGTTACCGCTATGTGCCGCGACCTCGACATAACTTTTCCTGGATCACTGGCAACGTCATGCGCTGACTCCTGTTTGGGTCTATCCCGGACAGGATTTTGTTTTTAATTTTCATGACATTACCTCGTTAAAGGGAATAATCAAAAGTTGGTTGAATAGAATGACCACAAAAATAAATATGCCATACTATTTGCCTAATTTCTTCGTAATTAGGCAGGAAATTTGCCAAATGAGTAGAATTAGTATCCAGATTTGGTACATAAGGAGGCGCATACCCGTTGTCCGTAACACTGGGGATTAACGGTTTTGGTCGTATCGGGCGGAACGTATTTCGTGCGGCCGTAAATCGTGATGACGTGAAAATCGCAGCTGTCAACGTAACATCTGATCCGGAAACTGTAGCCTATTTACTTAAGTACGACTCCGTTCATGGCGTTTTTGATGCCGATGTGCAGCCGGGAAATAAGTGCCTGATTGTAAATGGACAAGAAATACCTATCGTATCCAATCGCGACCCTGCCCAGCTTCCCTGGGGTGAGCTTGGTGTTGATATTGTTATCGAATCGACCGGAAAATTCAACAAGCGCGACGGGGCGGCGAAACACCTAGAAGGCGGTGCCAAAAAGGTTATCATTACGGCACCAGCCAAAGACGAAGATGCTACCATCGTCATGGGCGTCAATGATCATATTTACGATCCAGTGAACCACCATATCATATCCAACGCATCTTGCACCACTAACTGTTTAGCTCCGGTAGCGAAAGTGATCAATAAGGAGTTCGGCATTGTGGAAGGGCTGATGACGACCGTTCACGCCTTTACCAACGATCAGCGCATTCTCGACGATGTCCATAAGGATTTACGGCGAGCTCGTGCCTTAGATCTTTCCATCATCCCGACGACAACCGGTGCTGCGAAAGCCGTTTCATTAGTGCTTCCGGAACTGGAAGGGAAATTAAACGGCTTTTCTCTGCGCGTTCCCGTTCCTAACGTCTCTGTCGTTGATTTGGTCGTCAACTTAGAGCGAGATGCCAGCAATGAAGAGATAAATGCAGCCCTTCGCAACGCTGCAGCAGGGGAACTGAAGGGTATTTTAGCCGTTTGTGACGATCCGCTTGTGTCGAGCGATTTCAACGGAAGCCACTTCTCCTCGATCGTCGATGCTATGTCCACGATGGGGACCAAGAGCGGAAAAATGGCTAAAGTGGTCTCTTGGTATGATAATGAATGGGGTTACTCCTGCCGCGTACTAGATCTAGCCGCGAAAGTAGGAAGTTTGCTATAATTTAGATCAAAAGGCAGGGGGGATATTGTGGAGGCTCGCTGCATGCTTTGCGGAAGGAAAGAAGTTATTGGGCCAGAACACCCGAAATGGACCGATTTTGAGGGAAAGATGAAAATCTCCGCCTATATCTGTTTGCGTTGTACCGCCAAAGTAAACTATGAAGCCAATGAAAACCAAAAAGTCCCCAAACCGATGTAAGAGCAGCCTGCGCTGCTTTTCTTTTTTGTCGTAACTAGGCGTTGCAGGGTTGACAGGTCCTCTGGTAAGGAGTAAATTAAATAAGGATTATGTCAAAATCGCATAAAGGAGTTCTCGTTAGGTGAGGCTCCTGTACAGACATAGGCTACTGCCCAGAAATGTCGAGAGACGCCGATGGGTTGAACAGGCTTGTACCGAATTAAGGTCTAGCTTAATGTAGCTGAGCATGGCTCTAAGCTGTACAGTGCTAAAACTGGACGAAGGGGAGTTCACTAGGATTATTCTGCGTATAAGCTTCCCTTTTCCGGGGAAGCTTTTTTCGATCAGCCTTTTTACTGCTTGACAAGGAGGAGGTGGTGATTCCGTGGACAGTTTACCTAGTAGACAGATGCAGAAAAACGACAACAAAATGTGCGGGTTGCCGCGGAACACCCTACAACGGAGTCGGCGGAGCCCCTGAGGGAGGGCTAAAGGTTGATCAAGACGTACTTGTACAATGCCCAAGCAGATCAAGTACTTCACGATATCGAACTGGGACAGACCGATCAGTGGTTGTCCCATCCCGATAATCTGCTTTGGATTGATCTTTACGATTACAATGCCAAAGAGGTCAATTATATCGGACAAGTTTTCGACTTTCACCCCCTGGCCATCGAAGACGTGCTGCATGGCAGTCCCCGTCCGAAGGTGGACCGATACGACCGTTATTACTTCTTTGTCTTTCATGCGCTGCGTTATGATGAAGAGAGCGACGATGAACTGACACTATTTGATCTCCATGTGTTTTTGGGGGAGAACTACATCGTCACCCTTCACCGAAATGCCCTTCCGGCGGTAGGGCGGGTAGCCTACCACTGCCTTAGAGGGCCCAAGTTCATGAATAGAGGTCCCGACTACCTTCTCTATGCTATTGTGGATGGTATCATTGATGAATATTTCCCCATCGTTGATCGGTTAGGTGTTCGTATTGACGAACTGGAAGACGAGTTATATATCAACCCAGCTCGGGAAACAACCGACGAAATCTTGGCATTAAAACGAACGTTGCTGCTTTTGCGTAAAGCGATTTTACCGCAGAAACGGATCTTTTCGAACATCAACGGACGCTATTCTTTTGAAGTACGTGAAGATAACCGACCCTATTACCTTGACTTGGTGGACCATATGGAGCGGATTACAGACACCATTGACACCTACCGGGACCTGGTGAACAGTGCTATGGACACGTACTTTTCTATCATCTCGAACAAAACGAACGAAATCATGCGGGTTCTGACGATCATGTCAACCATTTTTATGCCTTTGACGGTGATTACCGGCGCCTTTGGTATGAATGTGCCGATTCCTTTTCAAGAAGATAAGTTTATGTTCTATCTCATCTGGGTTAGCATGTTACTCCTTTCTGTTGCGATGATCTATTGGTTTAAACGGAAGAAATGGGTCTGAGTTCCTAGTCTGTTGTAAAAAAGACGCTGTTTGATAGCAGCGTCTTTTTTATTCTCTCTGTTAGCGGTGCATTCGAAAGTTGGATGTTAGAAACGAAAAAAACCGTAGCCGTAGTCGTTATGGTCCCCCAATTGGATGGCATGTTGGACAAGAACTTTTCGGACGTCGCTCGGTTTAACCTTTGGTATGGATTTTTTTCGAGCTGCTGCTAGAATCAGGGCGACGGCACCGCTGATGTGTGGTGCAGCCATACTGGTACCGGAGAGACGGACGTAACGGTTTCTCGGATAGGTACTTAGAATGTCTACACCTGGAGCTGCGAGGTACAACTCTGGTCCTTGGCTAGAGAAAGGCGCCCGTTTGATGTTGCGGTCTACCGCGGCAACAGTGATCACCAAATCAGACCAGCGCGCAGGGTAGTCGATCGAGTCGAGGGACACTGTTTTGGTTGCGTCATTTCCAGCAGCGGCGACAAAAACAATCCCAGCTTGGTTTGCTTTTTCGATAGCGCTCCGTAGCTTTCCATTCGGTTTCTGACTGCCAAAAGAAAGGTTTAATACGTTCACGCGATTATCAATGGCCCATTCGATCGCTTCAATCACATGGCCTTCGCTGCCTTCTCCGTTTTCATCAAGTACCTTCAATGCGTAAATGTCGGTTCGTGGTGCTACGCCGACAACGCCGACGCCATTGTCTGTTCCGGCAATAATCCCTGTGACGTGAGTTCCGTGACCGTGATCATCGGCATAGTTCTCGTTGCGGTCCAAAAAATTATAGCCGCCTTTGATGTTTGGGCTTAAATCTGGATGTGAAATGTCGACACCTGTATCTAACACAGCTACTTTGACACTTTCACCACGAGTTTCCTTCCAAACGACGGGGGCGTTAATCAACTGTACACCGTAGTCAATGACTTGACCGGGGACACGATTATAGATACGATGAATGACATAAGGAAAAATTTGGGTTTTCCCATGGATCGTTTTCATTCGCTCACCTTCCTGATTAAATGGCATCTAAAGCCAATATATGGAAGTTGAGCCTTTTGACGTTCCTTCGTCTGTTTCGACAAAACTATATAAATATTGATAGAGGAATCCCGGCGTGATCACAGAATATATGGAATAAAATGGTAATAGGCGCCGGGGGTGGATTTGCATCATGGGCATGCTGGTCAAATTGTTTCAACGTCGCAGTAACAATTGGGGAGATTCCAATATGGGGGAGCGTGGAGCTTCACAGGCGATGACGGCAACTCAAAGCGGTTTTTCGAAACGGTCGGATCTGCGTCCACCAGGACCAGAAGAACCTTTTCTCTATGATGAAGAAGAACGCCGTATTTTGCGGGATATCAATCTGTCCTTGATCATCATTAAGATGACCTTTCAACTAGCTGACGACCGTCGCTTAGCTTCAGGGGCGGTGGCCCGGAACTTACAGCCTTTCGTTGTTCTCGACATGGCGCGTTCTCGTAAGGAATACCTTAAACTGCTGGCAAATGCGGCTCGCACTGAATCGGCCAACTTCGCCACCAAGGCTGGATTTGAAAGCTTTGAGGCATTGGGACGGAGATGGCAAAAATCGGGAAAAGACCTCTATGATCAAACGCTTCTCTTAGGTCCGATGGGGGACCAATTTGAAAGCAAATTGCAGCATATCTTGCGAAAATACGCGAAGCTTGCCAAAGTTCCCTATTTGACGGTGGTTACCCGACTGCCGGCAGAACCGTTGCGGGTGGAAGTGCCTCGGTTTCAAGTAAACCGGCCTTTTGTGTTAGGGGGAATTCCCTGCGCCAGCTTTGAAGATGCGCGGCTCTTGGCCCAGACGCTGGCGCCAGCCGTGGCTCGTGATGAAAAAGACGGGTTGATCGAACACTATACGAGCCATTATCTTGAATAGTCGAAGAGATTATAGTAACGCTTGAAATGGATTCCCTCCTGCGGTAAACTGGTACAATAATAGGGGGGAGGGGTATCTTTGGATTCGGTTTCAATCGGTGTAGCTTTTATGGCCGGCATCGCATCTTTTTTATCTCCCTGCATCTTACCGCTCGTACCGGCCTATATCACCTATTTAACTGGGGCGACCGTGGCTGAATTACCGTCAGATGAATCAGGGGGTTCGTCTTTTGACGTTGGCACTTTTCAAAAAGCTTTAGCTTTTGTCTTCGGCTTTTCTTCGATCTTCATCGCTCTCGGCGCGTCGGCAACGGTTGTGGGACAATTGTTGCTTATGTATCAAGAGACTTTTCGGATCGTGGCGGGGACGATCATCATCGTTTTTGGCCTTCATCTTACGGGACTCATGCCGATTCCCGGACTTTATCGAGAAGTTCGTTTCGGCGGAAAACCGAAGAGCGGTGGCTTAATAGGCGCTTTTTTGCTGGGGATGGCTTTCGTTGCTGGTTGGTCTCCCTGTGTCGGTCCGGTTCTTTCTGCCATCTACATCTACGCGGCAACTGGTGAGACGATGAAGCAAGGCATTGCTTTATTAGGTGCCTTTTCTACCGGACTTGCTGTTCCTTTCTTGATAACAGCTTTCTCGCTGGCTAGAGCGGAAAAGTGGATGAGGCGGTTCGTCCAATATTCATCGAAAATCTCAATGGCGAGTGGTGCCGTTATGGTGGCGATCGGTTTTCTCATTTTGACCGATCAGATGGGCCAAATCAGCGGTTATCTGGACTTTTTGCCTAGCTTCTAAGGAAATACTCGTAGGGGAATACGTATAGGTTTTCAACAATACAAAAAAGGAGTTAACCATTACCTTTGTAACGGTTAACTCCTTTTTTGTTCGATGAATTATCTTTAACCGGTTGAACTAAGAAAGTTAAAAAGTAATAATCCGCAAAGCATAGTTTGCGGTTTTTCATTTCGTAAATGGCTGGGGAGGCTGGATTCGAACCAACGAATGGCGGAGTCAAAGTCCGCTGCCTTACCGCTTGGCTACACCCCAATGAAATGGTGGAGGGAGAAGGATTCGAACCTTCGAAGGCAGAGCCGGCAGATTTACAGTCTGCTCCCTTTGGCCACTCGGGAATCCCTCCGATGGATGGTGCCTCGGGGCGGAATCGAACCACCGACACGAGGATTTTCAGTCCTCTGCTCTACCGACTGAGCTACCGAGGCGTTATGGTGACCCGTAGGGGATTCGAACCCCTGTAACCGCCGTGAAAGGGCGGTGTCTTAGACCGCTTGACCAACGGGCCAAATCTAAAATGCAAGATGTATTGTAGATCAGATGTGAACACAAATCAACCGTATTTTTAGTGATATAGGTTTAAAATTATTAAAAAACGCTGATTATAGTGATTTTACTGAGTTTAACTAAATATTTCTCTGAATTGCACAAATTTTAATAAGTCTTTAGACGAACGATCTCTTATAGAAACGAATAATTATCTAAATGCTCTCGCTGCTTTTCAATAGTCAACTCACGGGGTATAATAATCTAACTGAAAAGATTGTCGAGGAGTAGACTTGTGAGCGATAAGAACAACAAATATCTGATTTTGACATACGGTTGCCAGATGAACGAACGAGACTCTGAATCCCTCGCTGGTTTTTTGAGACAGATGGGCTACGATGAAGCGGCCAGCCCTGACGAAGCGACTATCCTTTTGATCAATACTTGCTGTGTCCGTGAATCGGCAGAGCGAAAAATCTTAGGCAAACTCGGCGAACTTCGCAAATACAAGCTTGCCGACCCTGATGTGATCATCGGTATTGGCGGTTGTATGGTTCAACAGCCCGGTATGAGCGAACGGATTCAGAAAGAATACCCCTATGTCGATCTAGTCTACGGTACCCACAACCTGCACCAACTTCCGGTGATGATTGAACAATGCCGCTCTGGACAGGTCGTGGACGTCTGGAACAGTGAAGGTGAAGTTGTCGAAGACCTGCCAGATCGCAAAGTGGACGGTATCAAGGCTCATGTGACCATCATGTATGGTTGCAATAACTTCTGCAGCTACTGTATCGTTCCCTACGTTCGCGGGCGGGAGCGAAGCCGTACACCGAAAGACATCGTCCGAGAAGTGACGAATTTGGTGGCTCAAGGAGTAAAGGAAGTCACCTTGTTGGGCCAGAATGTAAACTCCTATGGAAAAGACCTCGAGCCGGCGATCAACTTTGCTGGCTTGTTGTTGGAAGTCAATAAAGTCGAAGGGTTGCAGCGCATCCGTTTTACTACATCTCACCCTAAAGATTTTGATCTTGAACTGATTCAGGCCATGGCCAAAGCAGCTAAAGTGTGCGAACACATTCACCTCCCGGTACAGGCCGGAAGTAATCGAATTTTAGAAGAAATGAACCGCGGTTACAAACGGGAGTATTATATTGATCTTATCGCCAAAATTCGCGAAGCCATGCCGAATGTAGCTCTCACGACTGATTTGATCGTAGGGTTCCCTGGAGAGAGCGATGACGACTTTGAGGACACGTTAGATCTTCTGGAAAAGGTCCGTTATGACAACGCCTTTACCTTCTTATACTCCAAACGTTCAGGTACACCGGCGGCGGAAATGGACGAACAGATTTCCGATGAGGTGAAAAAGAGCCGTTTCCAACGGTTGCTCAAGTTGCAGAATGTCATCAGCCTAGAACACAACCGGGCGCTGCTAGGAACGACGCAGGAAATCCTCGTGGAAGGCTCCAGCAAAAATAACAAGGAAATGATGTCAGGCCGAACGCGAGGAAACAAAATTGTCGTCTTTCCAGGTTCAGAAGAGATGATTGGCCGTTTGATCAATGTCAAGATTGAAGAGGCCCGCACATGGACGTTGATCGGCAAAGAAATCTGATGTAGACAGGCAACAATGATAGGGCTTCGGGAACACCCGAGGCTCTTCTATTTTCCACGTGGAGGTGGCAGATCTGAAAGCGGTAACACCGATGATGCGACAATATCAGGAAATCAAAAATCAAAACCCAGAGGCGATTCTCTTCTTTCGGTTGGGCGATTTTTATGAGATGTTCGGGCCTGACGCTATCCTGGCATCACGGGAGCTAGAGATTACCTTGACTGGGCGGGACGCCGGATTAGAGGAACGGATACCTATGTGTGGTGTCCCCTTTCATTCCGCTCAGGGCTATATTTCTCGGTTAGTGGAAAAAGGGTATAAAGTGGCCATTTGCGAGCAGGTGGAAGATCCGGCGGCAGCGAAGGGGATTGTCCGACGGGAAGTCGTCCGTGTCATTACACCTGGCACGATCATGGATATGAATTTGATCGAGGAAAAGAGCAATAACTTTCTCGTCTGTGCAGCCTTAAACGCCGACGAGTGGGGACTTGCCGCCTTAGATGTGTTTACTGGTGATTTTCAAACGGCGCGCTGGAACGGCCGAGAGATGGCTGCTTTTCAGGCTGAAATCATGCGCCTGGCTCCAAAAGAGTTGCTTCTGCATCCATCGTTAGCCAATGCTTATCCTGAACTCGTTTCCGGATGGAAAAAACAAGGCATACTGGTGAGTGAATACCCACGGGAAGGACTCACTTTGGAGCAAGCGGTGACGGTCCTCAAACGGCACTTCACCGTATCCAGTTTGGATGCTTTTGGCTGTGCCCACTGGCCAGGGGCTATCGTCGCTTCAGCTATCGCACTACGCTATGTACAGGAGACTCAGAAAGCGAATTTAAGGCATATTTCGCGGTTAACGTCCTATACGACGGAACAGTTTATGCGACTGGATCCAGCGACAAGACGAAATCTGGAACTGACGCAGACGATGCGAGAAGGTAGCCGAAAAGGTTCGCTCCTGGGGGTTATCGATAAGACAGTCACAGCCATGGGCGGACGGCTGATCAAACGGTGGATTGAACAACCCCTAACCCAGGTGACTGAAATTCATCACCGCCAACGGATCGTTTCGGCACTCATCGATGACGGGTTGCTAAGGCAGGATGTACGTGCTGGTTTGCGCAGTGTGTACGATCTGGAACGGTTGGCTGGTAAAGTAGCCTATGGTTCAGCGAACGGCCGGGACTTGCTAGCCTTAGCCACCTCTCTTCAAGCCCTTCCAGAGATTCTGGACAAGCTTCGGCAGGGACCTCCCATCTTAGCCGAAGTAGCTGCTCAAATTGACCCGCTTACAGCGATTGCGAGCCGTATCCGAGAAACAATAGTCGATGAACCGCCTGTATCCGTACGGGATGGTGGAATCATCCGGCCCGGTTTTCACGAGGAAGTCGATGAATTGCGGGAGGCAGCCGGTTCCGGCAAGGAGTGGCTCGCTCACCTGGAACAGCGGGAACGGGAACGGACCGGAATTCGATCTTTGAAAGTCGGCTTTAATAAGGTTTTTGGCTATTATATCGAAGTAACCCGGGCTCACATGGCCAGTGTACCTGAAGATTACATACGCAAACAAACCCTGGCCAACGGGGAGCGTTATATCACTCCCGAACTGAAAAATTATGAAGAGAAGATTCTTGGTGCAGAAGAAAAACTGACTCAATTGGAATACAGGCTGTTTACAGAGTTACGCAGCTCCATCGAGGAAGTATTACCGCAACTGCAAGTGACGGCTGACCAGGTCGCCCAGTTGGATGTATGGGCCTCTTTTGCCCAGGTGGCTGTAGAACAGGGGTACATTTGTCCAGAGATTCACGACAACAGTCAGATTTCTATTCAGGGTGGTCGTCATCCTGTCGTCGAAGCTCATCTGGGACCGGGCCTGTTTGTCCCCAACGATACAGCTTTTAGCGACGACCAAACGTTGTTGCTCATCACCGGACCGAATATGGCCGGAAAGAGTACGTACATGCGTCAAGTGGCCCTGATCGTCCTGTTGGCTCAAGTGGGTGCTTTTGTTCCTGCTGCCTCAGCTTCCATAGGGGTGGTTGATCGCATTTTTACCCGGGTAGGTGCTTCGGACGACCTTGCAACCGGGCAGAGCACGTTTATGGTGGAAATGACCGAAGTCGCTCACATCTTACACCATGCCAGTTCTCGCAGTCTCGTCGTGCTTGATGAGGTTGGACGGGGGACCAGCACGTATGATGGAATGGCCATCGCATGGGCAGTTGCAGAGGCCATCCAGCGTCTAGGCGCCAAATCTCTTTTCGCGACCCACTATCACGAATTAGTCCACCTAGAAGAGACGCTTCCAGGCGTACGCTGTTACAACATCGCTGTACGGGAATCAGGCGATGATATCGCATTCCTGCACCAGATCCGCTTGGGCGGGGTAAACAAGAGCTACGGCATTCAAGTGGCCCGCTTGGCTGGATTGCCGTCAATGGTCATCAACCGAGCCAAAGAGATCCTGAGCGGATTGGAGCAAAAAGATGGGAAAAAAGCTATTTCGATACCATCGGAAAGGGATGAGCAACCGTCACTTCAAAGGACGTTGGTGCGGCAGGAATCGAACAATGTTTCACCTGGAGCTTTTTCTCACGAGGGTTCTGTAACCAGCCATGATGACAGCGACTCAGAAACAAGCCAAATGCAACTGTTTTCTGGTACCGTTGAAGAAGGGGTTCTCTCGCTAAAAAATGCTCAGGTTGACAAGGCTTTAGCAGAGGAACTTGCCAAGCTCGATATCAACCGCATGACACCGCTCGATGCGATGAACTGGCTCGCTAAGCAACAAAAGAGGCTGCGGCGGGGGAGGAATGAACGTTGGGTGTAATTCGACTCCTAGATACCCATACGGTCAACCAAATCGCTGCCGGGGAAGTGGTGGAGCGGCCAGCGTCCATCGTAAAAGAACTGATGGAAAATGCTCTTGACGCCGGCGCTACCCGTATTGATCTGCATTTGACGGACGGCGGACGTCAACTCATCCGGATCGTCGATAACGGATGCGGCATGTCGTCAGAAGATGCATCAATATGTATCGAACGTCATGCCACCAGCAAGATCGGTAGTGCTGAAGATTTGATGGCGATTGAAACCCTCGGTTTTCGTGGCGAAGCTCTTCCTTCGATTGCCTCGGTATCACGGATGGAAATCACCACTCGCCGCCACTGCGACAGCCAAGGTACGCGATTGCGCGTAGAAGGCGGTGAAAGACAGCCTGTAGAAACGGTGGGTGCACCGCCGGGAACGACGATTCAAGTGGAAGACCTCTTTTACAATACACCGGCTCGGCGAAAGTTTCTTCGATCGTCTACGGCAGAAGGGTCTGCCTGTGCCGAGGTCATCTGGCGCCTTTCCTTGGCCCATCCTCACGTAGCCGTATCGTTGACACAGGGGCGGCAGGTTACCTTTCGCTCACCAGGGAATAATAAAACTTTAGAAACTTTGTCGGCCGTATACGGGAGAGAAGTCATTCCCCACCTGTTGGCACTTTCCCACAAATCCTCGGAGGGATGGGAATTGAGCGGCTTCATCGGAGAGCCATCCCTGAACCGAGCTAACCGCAACCATCAGACCTGGTTTATTAACCAGCGCTGGGTACGCAGCCGAAGTCTCTCCCTGGCCGTAGAAGAAGTCTATCAAGGCTTGCTGCCGGTACACCGTTTTCCTTTTTTCGTGCTCAACCTGATCCTCCCTCCCCATAAGGTCGATGTAAACGCCCATCCTACGAAACAGGAGATAAAAATCGATCAAGAACGGGACATTTGTGAGTTTATTCAATCGGTTTTAAAGGAGACCCTACGAAGCCGGGCTTTGTCCCGACCGCTGTGGACCCGGGAAGGTTCCTCCCAGCCAGCCATATCATCTTCGCATAACAGTCAATCCTCTTTAACGCCGGATAAAACGATCAAAGACCGACCGTCTTTAAACAACGTCGCCAAGATGACACCTCTGTGGATAAATTCCATCGAACCTAGCGCAAAGCGGGAAACTTCAGGTGTAGACCAGGAACCCAACAGGGGGAGAAGCGACGTAACCACTGGAGAAAGAGTTCAAAAAAACACCGGAGACTCCCTTGAAAAGAGTACTGACCGTGATGGATTAGAAGCTGCCACAAATACAATAAATAATATTACGAAGACAGACTCAAAAGAAATCAGTACGGGACTTTTCGACAAAACAAGTTACCCAAGTCTCCAGTACTGCGTCGAAACAGAGTCCCCGGAGAAGCATCCCGGAAATACGATAGTGGCGGAAAGTCTGCCCTGCTCGGAGGACTTACCGAAAAGTCCGCTCTATGATGAGCCACTGAAGGCTGCTATGGTCGCTGAGTGGATCCCTATTGGGCAATTTCAGCGATCGTATATCCTTGCCGAAGGACAAGGTGCTTTATACCTGATCGATCAACATGCCGCTCACGAGCGGGTTCTCTACTATGACTTGAAAGAAAAATTTGAACAGGCCATTGATGTCGAACAGTCGAGCCAACAACTGTTGCTTCCCGTAACAGTCACGTTGACGCCGGCAGAGTTTGAAGCCGTGATCGAACGGATTTCAGACCTGCGCGATGCAGGCATTATCCTGGAGCATTTCGGTGGCAATACGTTACTCATCCGAGCCGTCCCCCTCGGTCTTCCACCTGGTGAGGAAGAAGGGTTGCTTCGCGATATCATCGATCGCATCCAAGGGGGAGCCAAGCTGAGAAAAGAAGATCTCTGTAGAGAGGCCTTAAGCAGCCTGGCTTGCCGGGGGGCAGTCAAAGCGGGACAAACGATGAGCCATGCTGAGATGGCTGCTCTACTGCAACAAGTGGCCCGGTTGGAAGGCATGGACACATGCCCCCATGGCCGTCCTTACTTGCTACGTATTGACCGCAGCGAGCTGGAACACAGATTTCACCGCTCCTAGGAGTTGACATTTTGGTAATCGTGACGACTGCGCTAGAAGCGAGTAGCGAACTGATAGAACGAGCAAAAGCAATCGCTGCCCATCTGGAAGCCCCTTTCGCACCGCGAGAACAAAAATCTTTAGATACCTTACGCCGTGAGTACGATCGAGACCAATTTCTGATTGTCAAAAAAAATCGCATTGTCCTTAGAATGGGCAATGAAGAATTTTTCTTTCACCCAAATATGGCGGTGCATCGAGTTCGTGCCTTAAAAAGAGGGCAAGCAGTTCCGCTTGTGGAAGCGCTAGATATTCGCTCAGGCGATTGCATCTTGGATTGTACGATTGGCCTAGGAGCTGACGCAATTGTTGCCGCCTACGCTGCCGGAACGACGGGTAAAGTAACTGGCATAGAGCATAGTTCGTTGATCGCTTTGATCGTAAGGGAAGGTCTCCGTTCGACAAAAGAAAAACTAGAACCAGATGTGATTGAGGCAATGGGACGAATTGAAGTAGTCCAGGGAGATCATCGTCACATGCTTCGAGAGTTTCCTGACAACAGCTTTGACAGCGTCTATTTCGATCCCATGTTCCGTAACCCCCAGAAAAACTCTGACGGCATTGCTGGAATTCGCAGCCTCGCCGATTTAAAACCCTTGGAACCTACGGTGATTAAGGAAGCTTGTCGTGTCGCTCGCCGCCGGGTGGTTATGAAAGAACGCAGCAACAGCGACGAATGGTATCGACTACAACCAGACCAAGTCTTGGCGGGGAAATATGCCTCTGTGGGCTACGGAATTTGGTATGTAGGAGGTAAGGACCGTGGATAAGCCCTTAAGCCACCTCACAGAAAATGATCTTTCGGAAGCAGCCCGATCGGAAACGCTGCTTCCGTTGGTGCTCGTCGTCGGTCCGACCGCCGTCGGTAAATCTGATATCGGTATCGCCATCGCGCAGCACTTTAACGGGGAAATCATTTCCGGTGATTCTATGCAAGTATACCGAGGTATGGACATTGGTTCGGCCAAATTACCTCCTAATCAACGGGGAGGTATTCCTCACCACATGATCGACATCATCGATCCTGATGAACTCTTCAGCGTGGCAGACTTTCAACGGCGTGTCACTGAGCTCATTCCACAAATTGTTGCCCGAGGGCGTCTGCCCATCATGGTCGGCGGAACAGGCCTTTATGTCCGTTCCATCACTGACCATTATGAATTTAGCGAAGAGGCAAAAGATCTGGAACTGCGGGCACGATTGGAAACAAAGGCCGATGAGTTAGGTTCCGAAGCTTTTCATCGACTCTTGGCGGAGATTGATCCTGATGCTGCAAAGCGGATACATTTCAATGACCGCAAACGAATCATTCGGGCGATGGAAATCTATCACCTAACAGGCAAACGGCAAAGCGAATTTCATTACGCTGCTTCTGTACAAAAGCCCAAATACCGACTGGCCCCTATCGCCTTGACGATGGACCGCCAGGAACTGTATCGTCGCATTGACCAACGTGCCCAAATCATGATAGAATTGGGACTAGTAGAAGAGGTGAAAGGGTTGTTGGAACGGGGATATGATCCGGCACTTCCTTCCATGCAAGGCTTGGGGTATAAGGAAATCGTCAATTATCTCCGGGGTGAATATAACCTTTCCCACGCCCTCTATCTGATCCAAAGGGATACACGACACTTTGCCAAGCGACAATATACCTGGTTTCGACGTGATCCCCGGTTGAACTGGTTTGCAGTAGATGTGATGGAGCGGGATTTTTTGCTTGAAAACATCTACGATAGCATCAGGAAGGCTCTTGGAGGGCACATAGAGAACATAAATTTTGGAGGGTCGCTTCAATGACGAAACAGCTGAACCTTCAGGATGCTTTCCTGAATCAGGTCCGCAAAGAAAATCTTCCTGTTACCATTTTTTTGGTCAACGGTTTTCAAATCAAAGGTATGGTCAAGGGATTTGATAGCTTTACAGTGTTCCTTGATGTTGAAGGCAAACAACAGATGGTATACAAACATGCCATTTCCACGATTATGCCCCTTCGACCGGTATCTTTGTCCATGGACGCTAATAAAGCGTAATCACGCAGAGAGAAAAAGCACCTGATTGTAGGTGCTTTTTTTTTGTCATTTTTTTTAGAGAAACTTGCGTATAATGGCAGGATATGTAAATTTCACAGCGAATACATCTTCCATAATATTCCTAAGAGGTGGAGTTATTATGGAACACCAATCTAACCTGCCCTTTTCCGAAAAGACCCCGCTGAAAGAGGATGAATTTCGAAGTAAAAGAAGAGGAAAAATCGTGGCCGCTGGTTTTCAGCAAGGGGCAGACGGAACGATTGTGCCTTCGTTGCCTCCGTATAAATATAAGCGAAGAAAAAATCGTTCTCGCAAACAAGTCATCTTTAGCACCACGGCGCTGTCCCTGTTGCTCGTCGGGGCATTGGCTGGGGCGTGGTATACGGGAATATTGAAAACTCCGTCTTACTTGGGGACCATTTCTCATATATTTGATCGAGAAGTAACAACTGGCGTCGTCAGTGAACCGATAGAGGATACCCTTCCGTCGAATCCGGTGGAAGAGCATCAACAAGAGAGTACTGTCGTCACGACCCCGCCCGTTGCTGAAACAGGCTCTTGGGAAAAGGGCGTATTATTCGAAGGTGCCTGGGTCGTTCCTCAAGAGATTGATAAGAAAGGGAACAAACAACGTTCAGTACGTGTCCTGCCGTTACAGAGTGGAGAGTTTTTGGTCAACATCCCCGAAGATGGCACGCTTTCGGCGTTGGATAAAGAGGGGAAAGTTCTTTGGACAAAACAACCGGAACCGTGGGGGGTGTCTGGGAAACAGCGAGTACAACGGAGCTGGGATGGACTGGTGCGAGCCTCTGACGGGAGAGCCGTCACTTTTACCAAAGGCGTTGAATCGGCCATCTGGTGGAGCAGTGCCCAACAGCCTGATGAAGAACGGCCTCTGCCGCCAGCCCGCACAAAACTTCCTTTGACGATCAGCGCCGATAACTATTATGTAAACTTAACTTGGAATGAACAAGGTTGCGACATATTGGATTCCTGGGGAACCGTTAAAGGGAAAATCACCTTCCCGAAAACCCACTTTTCTCCCACGGCTGCCGTTCCAATGGCAGAGGGACGTTTGCTTATGGCTAACGTCGACGGGCTATTATATGTCATCAATAAGGAAGGTTTGATCGAAAACAAAATCGGCCCCAGCAAAGCCGGTGAAAAAGCGGCCATTAAGAGCCTAGCTGTCGATCCGAAAGGTTACGTCTTTGTAGGCGCTGGCGATCGAGTTGAAATATGGAAAAGCTCCGGGGAGTTCGTTTTTGGCTTTACCGTTGACGGTGGATGTGCATCGGTCGCTTTAAGTGAAGAAGGAAAGCTCTATGTGGGCGATTTGAGTGGAAAAATTAAAATATTTTCGGCGGTCAGACCAGGGAATTTAAAAGTTATGTCGAAATATCCTGAATAAAGGGGCATCTCTTCGAATTGGGAGATGGTAGAGGATGAGTTTATTTCCCTGGGAAAGCCAATTGGAAATGGTCGCGTGGTTTGCCCTCTTTTCTGGGCTATGGAATTACAGCGACCAACTATCAGCCTCCATGTTGCAACAAGGGTTTACTCGCCAAAATGCTTGGTGGCTTCGTTACGGCGCCGCCAGCCTCGCCGTCGGGTGCTTCCCCATCTTTTATCTAGGGTCGGACCTTCTTGTCGGGGAAGCGACACGATTGGCTGAAGTTCCTTTGACGTTTACGGGGAGGATGACGGCAGCAGGCGTTATGGCCTTTGGAGCGATGCTCCTGATTGCAACAGCACGACTCGTTTCATTACAGCGAGAGGTATTAGTTCACAAGGTCTTGTTCAAGTGGGATTTTGAATTTGACGAATATCTTGATGAACAAGTCTGGATGGGCGGATCCATCCCGGAATTGTGCTCGCTGAACAGCCGTCTCGGAAGAGGGCGTTTATCGCTGGCCGTCATGAACAGCGATGGTGAAGTTGTTTCATTAGGTGTCCGGCGCTCTCACAGTCTCCATTTTGATCCGCAAGAACCCTTTCAGTTAACTTCCTGGGTTGCTCTTGAAGGGGGACATTCTGTAGCTGTTTGGTTTCGGACCGAAGAAGACCGGCGGATGCCTCTGGAAGAAGAGATCAGCGAAGTGAACCGACTGGTGGCGGCTTTGACGGAAAAGAAATTAAAAGCCCGCTATGTCTTATTTCACAACGGTTCCCAGGTGCATACCCTTTACTCGGCGCCACCGACTCAGTTGCCCCAGACTGGTCAGGGTTTATTTCCCCTCAACCGGGAATCGACACATACCTTGTAGAAGCCAAGCAGTCATTTGCTTGGCTTTTTCCTTATTCTATTTCCCGCGCTTGCGTAATAATTATATCGGGAAGTCCGGGAGGTGAATTCTTTGAAGATCCGCGTGAACATAAACCCTGAGTCAAACCCGTTACATATTCCGAAACCCTCTTGGCTGACGTCGGCCATCCCGAATCCATTAATTCGAGGAGGCTCTTCCAATAGACAAGATGATCTGATCATCGATAAAAACGGCGCCATCGGTAAGGTGAAAGAAAAGTCTCGCCAGAACAATCGACTGGACGCCATTCTAGAAGAATTAAACGATATGATCGGACTGCAACGAGTCAAAGATCTGATTTATGAAATACGCGCTTATGTAGACGTTCGTAACCTGAGAGAGAAAGAAACCCTTGTCAACGATCCCATGGCTCTCCACATGATTTACAAAGGTAATCCGGGAACTGGAAAAACAACAGTAGCTCGTATCGTCGGAAAACTGTTTAAGGAATTAAATATTCTTCCCAAGGGGCACCTCGTCGAAGTGGAGCGAGCTGACCTCGTGGGGGAGTATATTGGACATACGGCGATCAAAGCCCGGGAGCAAGTCAAAAAAGCTTTAGGCGGAGTGCTTTTTATCGATGAGGCTTATTCGCTGGCTCGAGGCGGGGAAAAAGACTTCGGTAAAGAGGCTGTGGACAGTTTAATCAAGGCGATGGTTTAGGTTTCTGTGCGTTAGTGATTAAAGATTTGCCCCGATATGATCGCTGGGTCAACTGGAATTACAAAGCTAACAAATACCGAGACAAATCAGAACAAATAATTTCCTTGTATTTAGATAAATTGATGTCTTTTACTGAGATTGAAGGGATAACTGGTATCAAGTGGTGGCATGTTCGTAATATACTCAAGTCTAATAAAGTACCACTAAGAAATAAGTCAGAAACGTGGAAAGTAAAAAGGGATAAAAACTTTGAAGAATTCCGTCACTCCTTAAACGAAAATACAACTATAGGGGAGTTACATCGAAAGTACGGATTTTCTAAACAATATATTAAAAAGATACTAGTGGAAAAAGGTTTCGAAATAACTCACAAGAGCAAAAGTGAATAAAAACTCAAGAACAAGCTTTCTTAAACGCTTTTTGTTATACTATTAGAAAAGGATAATTAATAAAAAATGATTATTGATCAATATGATAAAAATAAAGTCGAAGAAAAGGATTTACTGAAGATAACTGTAATTTGCTATGCTCGAGTATCTACCGACGAACAGGCTGAAAGATACTCGTTAAGTTCTCAGATAGACAATATGACTGATTTCTGCAAGAGAAAATTTGGTGTTTCAGAAGATGAGATATTAGTTGTCGCTGAATCGGGGAAGTCGGGAGATGATCCTAATAGACCAGCTTTAAATTGGCTTCTCGACCTTATGGAGAAAGGTATAGGTCGGCATCTTGTTACACTTCATCCCAATCGTTTAAGTAGAGACTCATACCTTCAATCGCAGATTTTTCACCGCGTTTGGGTTCTCGGTGGACAAGTTCACTTTGTTGAAATTGACTTTGACCCCGATAACCCCGAATCAATGCTATTAATGACTGTACAGGGCTCAATTGCTCAGTACAACAAATCGAAAATATTAGAAGACTCAAAACGTGGAAAAAGGCAAATGGTTAAAGCGGGAAAAGTACCTGGAATTAGAAAAGTATTTGGATATACTTTTGATAAGGAGAAAGATATCTTAATAGAAAATAAAGAAGAAAAGAAAATATATTTATTAATGGTTAACTGTGTCTTAAATGATATGAGTGTATCGAAGATTGGAAGGTATCTGGCGAAAAGTGGCATTCCAGCTCCGTATGGTAACGTATGGTATCACAGCAGTATTCAAAGAATACTAAAAAGTGAGATTTATACTGGGAAATTTAACTTTTTCAAAACTAGTACAATTCAATCACAAGGTATCAAAAAAATTGTCGAAAATCCGGAAAATGAATGGCTATCTGTTTCAATACCTAAATATATAGATGAGCAGGTATGGCAAGAGGTACAGAGAAAGTTAAGCAAAAAAAGTAAACCTAATTCAACGGAAAAAATGTACTCTTTGTTGCGTGGTTTAGTAAAGTGTGGACGTTGTGGTGGTGCCGCCATTATAAAGAGGTACAGTAAGAACACGAAAAGTGAACAAAGAACATTGATAGGTTATTACACTTGCTGTAACTCTGGAAAAAAGAATTACGTAGTTGGGTCGGGTTATATTCATAAAAAATGCAAAGGACGAAGTTGGCGAGTTGACGAAATAGATAAGTTGATTTGGGAATTAGTCCAGAATATCTTAAATTATCCGGAAGAATACACAAAACAAATTGACATTCCTAACTTGATTGACCTAGATAAGAAAATAGATGACTTTGTCATCCAGATACAAGAAAAGCAGAAAAAAGTAGATGAACTTTTAGATGCTTATGTCTCATCACAAATCATGACACTAACTGAGCTTGATAATCGCTTAAATAACTCAGAAAGCGTCATACAAGCATTAAAAATTAGCTTAAATGATTTTCGAGTTAAAAGAGATAGATATAAACTAATTAATCAACAAATTGTAATTGTTCTAGAGGATATCAGAGTACACTTAGACCAGAATGATACGGATATCAATCTTAAGAGAACAGCTATTGAAAAAATTGTTAAAAGTATTACCCTACAAGAAAAGTCCATTGAAGTCGATTTGAATAATCTCATTGGTTATGAATTGAATATTAAAAAGGTGTTTGTAGATTTATATGTTAAACCGACTATCGCTAATAATGTGGAAGATATTATAAATATGTACGAAATAGAATTCTTTACAATGCAACAAATTTGCGAAAGAACAGGACTTAGCAAAGTAAAAATACGGGATATCCTTATTAAAAATAGTATTCACATAAGGAGTAAGACAGAGGTTTGGGAGCTAAAAAGGAAAAAAGATTTTCCAATAATAGAAGATTTGTATCTGAATAAAGGCTTCTCGTTGAAAAGAATATATAATGAATACGGTTACTCCCCTGATTATGTTAAAGCAGTTCTTAAATTGAAATCCTAAAGTAGTTTGAACGTTTCGCCAAGGGCGGGTAACCGGCTTTGGTGGTGTATATTCGGGTCTGTAAATAATTTTGTGTATGCTCATGACAAAAGGTGAACCGTTTTTGGGTTCCGTTCAGGGTGATCTGGGCTTGCCCCCAATCACATTGAATATTGTCTCCCAGTTGAAACTCCAAAGGGAGGTAGTCTTCTTTTATCTTGTTTCGAATCCGCCCGACTTCTTTTCGGACGGTCGATTCGGCTCCGGTGAAACAGTGTTCCGTCACCAAACGCTCGAAGATACGCTTTCTGGTATGACGTTGTTTTACCGGTGCACTCTCTTCCTCCCGAATCCACTTCTCAATCAAGGGTCGAACTTCTTCGATCACTGGGGCCGGCCTTAGTTTTATGCTTCTCCATGTTGGAGGTCGTAAGGGTTTTTTTCCCTCTGTCAGATACTTCTTCACCGTACGGCGGGATATCTTCAGCTCTTTGGCAATCGTGCGTTTGGATTTGCATTCCCTAAAGTGCATCCTTTGGATATCATAGTATTGAGCCATCGTAATCATTTCCTCTCGTCACCTGCCTTTCTAGGTTGCTCGTCACTCCCTAGAATTCAGGAAAATTGGAAATTCGGTGGCTCACTTTTTTCGTAATCACTCCCCCTAAAAGTGGATCACTTTTGAAGTATCAAATACATGTGTTCAAGCAAGGAGCTGGGAACGTGGTACTCAAGGCGAAACCCGTGAAATCGTTAATTCCATGTTTGAGGCTATCCGCACTCTGGACGCCGAGAAGTGGGATACG
>NZ_JACVHF010000039.1 GCF_014502795.1 Heliobacterium chlorum | reverse complement strand
TTGTCATTTCCTATCCCCTCCGTATTTATAAGTTTAACTTATAAGGGGATAAGACTCAAATTCCTTTACGGGGCTAATTAGAAATGGCCTGGTACACAGGTAAACCGACGGAGGCAGTGTGCTGAAGGCGGTTTTTTTGCGTTTTGGTAGGTCCACAAACCGTATATCTTGTTTCAGGCAATATAGCAAAAAATGCGTTTAGTTTAACTAGAGATAAAACAATTTCTGAACTTGAGGAAATTATCAATCTTAGCATAACTAAGGGTTACTATTAGTCTCTTTATATGTTATTAAAATCCATCAGCACCTTATTATCGAAGTTGCTTTGACTTAATGTTATTATGACGTAAGAAATTTTAATAAACTAGGAGGGCTAAGGGATGGCTTGCTCTCAGCATTTAATTAGGACTATCACAGTAGTATTCGTTGCTTTGTACGTGACTTTATACACAGTTTCTGCAGTAGCCAACTATGAACCAGATGATGTTACCGCTATAGTGTTGACGGAACTTAATTCCGAACAAATACTCGAACCAAACACCGTAATATCTTTATTTCCTCCGGCATCTGAAGTAGTTGTATTAAAAGCCATATTAAAAAATGGGTCTGAAGAGGTCGTATCTAATTTAGCCTTTTGGGAGTCAAGCAACCCTGAGGTTGTAAGTGTTGGTCAAGGGCCAGATAATGGAGGGGCATTTCAGGCTTTGGGATTTGGGAAGGCTACTGTTACAGCTAATTATAAAGGATTTACTGCGAGATTAAATGTTGAGGTTAGTCCCATTACCGATATGTGTCTTTTATTTAGAGATAATGTCCAAGGTGATCGATATCCGATTTTCAAAGAAAATGATACGTTTCTAATCCCTATTGATGCAAAGATCATGCCCTATATTGATTTAATTTTAGCCAACGGAAGTCGTCTGAGTACTAGTGGTGATATCTATGTTTCAAATAATGAACAAGTAGTTTCATTCGGCAGAAGGCACTTGTTAATTCTACATAATAAGGGCAATACAACATTAACCGTTCGTTATGGTGATTATATTACGAGGGATTTTAAAATTCGTGTTGTATCCAATGACCAAGCGTTGCCTCGAGCGGTTTTGGCAAATGAAAAACAACTTGATTTTTACCATAAAGCGATTTATGGAGGGAATGTTCTATACGTGCCTTTAAGGGAGATACTCGAAGCTTTTGGATATGATATTCATTGGGATGAAAGTACGCATCTAATCACTGCGACCGCTGAAGATACAAGTATACAGATTGTTATAGGCTCGGACAAGGCGAAGAAAAACGGTGAAGAGATATCGTTTGGGTATCCGGTTGAAGTTATGAACGGACACACGATAGTACCTATTAGCTTTATAAAACATGTACTAACTACTAATATCCATTTAGATGAAAACGATCGAACGATTCACATTTATATATAATTCCAAGCAAGTTGCCTTTGGCCTATTAAAAAAAGTCCCGACATAAAGGAGCCATGCAAAGTAATAAATCCATTCCCTCCCCACCTACTGCAACAACCCACTTGTGATCGGTCAATAGTTTTGGCCGAAAAAAGGACATTATTTTTGGACTTTTTTTGGCCACTACGCATGGCCGTTTTTTGTGAGGTAAATGCGAACTCTTTGGTTGGGAGATGATATTGTTCAGGCTAGCCGTTTCTCAAGGTAAAGCGATCATTTAGGCGCCTTGGCCAAGAGAATGACCGAACAACAAAAATCGCCCCCTACACCCCTCCAAATCAACAAATCCGTATAACAAATAATTGCCTCGCAAAGAATATCTTTGATGGTTAGTTTAGTTTTGGAGGGAGTATTTGGTGGGTGTATTATTATCATGGATATTACTTCTCGCACCTTGGGTTCTGCTAATTCCTTTAAATAAGAAACGCATGAAAAACTTTCTGTCCGTGGCGTTTTTCACAACAATAGTCGATACGATTCTTTTCCAAACGGCTGAGGTATTGAATTGGTGGAATGTCCTTAATAACGTTCCTTTCCTTACAAGCGTTTCATCATTTACTTACGGATTTCTCCCGGTTACTACAATCATTATTTTTTATTTTACTTATCCCAACATTTGGTTGTTTTTAGGGGTAAATCTTATAATTGATGCGATACAGGCTTTTATAATAAGTCCATATATTTTTATGAAAGTCGGACTTTATCAGTTAATTAACATGAGTAATTTTGGTCTTTTCCTTTTATTGATTGCCCATCTGCCGATTATCTTTCTATATCAACGTTGGTATGATGAATTTTCTGGAGAAGTATCATATTCTCCTCTAACGAAGCTTGCCATGGCAAGAAGGCCGACAAATGAGGATTAACAGAACGAGAATTTAAAATACAACCGCCCATTTACACTGCTCCCGACAACGAGGGTATTTGGGATGTCAGCGTAAATGGGCAGAAATAAAAAACAACCGTCCAGTCCCCCGGGCTCTCCCGAGACGGGAGACGACACGACCAGAGGGATGAGCGATTGTGCTGGTATCTAATTTAAAAGTTCGAATGATTACTACGGTCTCATGACGCATATGTTTTTGAAAGAAAATACTCAACTTTCGTTTTTAATAAATCAAATCCAATCGGCTTGCTGAGGTAATCATCCATTCCTGCTTCAAAGCAACGCATTCGGATGCCTACCTCCGTATTTGCCGTTACGGCGATAATAGGAGTGTATTTACCGCTTCCACTTTCGATTTTACGGATATTACGTGTAGCTTCAAAACCATCCATTATCGGCATTTGGATATCCATCAAGATGATGGAGTAATGTTGTTTCCTTATTTCGGATACCGACTCTAAGCCATCATTTACACAATTAACTAAGTAACCAAGTTTAGTTAGTAATAACTTCAATAATTTTTGATTGACTAGATTGTCCTCTGCAACGAGTACTGTCTGAACGGAATTATTATTTATATTAACCATTAGAGTCGCCCCCGTTGATTTCCGATAGAAGGAAAGTAATATCTTATCTTTATAATATCATCTCTAAGAATAATGTGATAAAGGACTTAAGCCCTATTTTTCGTTTGATTTTTCATACAATTCATTTACTTGGACAAGTACGATCATAAACATGACCGCCCCACTCCACTGGTCTCCCAATAACGTGGTTTACTGCATTGGATGCAAGTTTAGAACCTGGGTTAGGGTTAGCTATTTGTAACAGTCTAGTAGTCACTCCTTTTCTTTTACCAGAATAAGGTATATTGGGTTGATTATTCTGGAAAGGGGGATTATTTATGTTGCATACTCACAGATTCTCATTCTTGACGAATCGCGCCAAAAATCACCGACATCGAATGTCCGGTTTTACTACGTATAAAGCTGATGTTCCTGGCCACAGACACGTTTTTTTCGGTAGTACAACTTTAAGTCTTGATCATGTACACTTTTTTACCAATGTCACTGGTCCGCCAGTGCGTGTTCGAGGTGGAGAGCATTTTCATAGAATGAGAGGTCGTACAAGTTTTATTCTAGGGCATTCGCATGCCTATAATGGCCGCTCACAACTAGACCGGGATTTGCCTAGAAATAGATAGTTTTTTTAATTGTCCGCCCTTTATCGGGCGGCTTTTCTGTTGGTAATGTCATTGTCGAGGGCACGCTTTTATCCTATGATTAACCGAAATGCCTATATTTACAATTAAATTTCCATAATAAGAATTTTTAAAAATAAATATAGTTTTAATGAAGGGAGATGGTGTTTTTGAGATATGTAAGGGTTCCAGACTTAATTCTTCCTCCTGTCTCTAACCCGGATATGAAGGAAATTCAGTTTTGGTTAAGAATCATGATGGAACATGCCCTTTTCATGCAACTCGGCTTTCCCTGTACAGAGGCAGAGTTTATTCGTCAAGCAATTCAATTTCAGAGGGCGTTTGAAGAATTACTTAAAGAATCCGAATGTGTCCAACCAGCTCAGTTTAGAGATTTTGTAGGTAGAACGATCCGACTAACTGAGAAGATTCGTGAATTCAAAAGGCGTGTACTTCATACTGTAATTACCTGTGGATTAAAGTTAGGTGGATATAATTTCCCATTGCTGTTAGATCATATTTCACGAGAGGCAGAATACTTTTTGTTAGTTTTACATAAAGTTGAGACTGGTGACACATCGATTGCCTACCATTCAATCATACAAGAAAATGTTTTTTGGCTTCGTATCATGGGAGAGCACGCAAAATTTATCCGAAGCCTACTTGACCAATCTGAACGAAAAATCGCTCAACAAGCCCAGGCCTTTAGCGACGAGTTCGATATGTTACTGGCCCAAGCAAGAGATCTCGAGGGTTTCTTATGGGACTTTCCGCAAGTTCCAACTTTACCGAGATTTGAAGAGGATATAAAATCTTCAACGATTCGTTTAAGAAATTTCAAAAAGGAAGCAAAAGAATTACTGGAAAGATGTGCGATGTTGTCATTAATACCTGTTGCTTTAGCCGACCATGTACGACGGGAAGCTGAACACTTCTTAATGATTATCGATAAAATCCAAAGGGAGTTATCCACGGAACGTAAGAAGTCGTAAATATATAAGTAATCTCATGCTAAACTGAACATAACCCTATGCGTCTTCCAACAAAACAACTGACTTGTAATCAGTAAGTTGCGGGTTCAAGTCCCGTTAATACTTAACCGCTAGGATTGGTTTGCCTAGCGGTTTTTTTATAACGGTAATCACATAAATTACTTACAACCATAGAATGGTAATGTAGTCTCGCTACCATCGTTTTGAAAGGGGGAACCTCGAATGGGTGCTGTTGGTGGAGCTGGTTACTTCGGTTTCCCGACGGTAATTGGACTCGTGATTGCCCTTATCGTAATTGGAGCATTTTATCCGGCTATCGTTGGTTTCGGGGCAGTTGGTGATCCTTGAAAACTGTCTAACATTAGAGAGGAGGTAATACCTATGGGTGCATGCGGATGCGGCACAGGCGGAGGCTATATTGGAAATAGCATTGTTGCCTTGGCTATCTTAATTATCATTATAGCCATCCTCGGCACCGGGTTCGGAATGGGCTTTGGTGCGTACTAAGTAAAAATTAAGCGTGTGGCGGTGGAAACTGCCCACGCTTTATCTCTTTAGAGAAGTTTACGTTCCTTGAACTTCACAAGGACACTAACGATAAACGGTACATCTGGTTATAGAACACAATTGGCCTCGTTTTAGTAATTTATTCGTATGATGGAGGTTATATTATGGCTAGAATCAAAAAAGGTCATCGACTTGTGGGAATTGGAAAATGGCGACTATGGAAATACTTTGCAAAAAACATAAAAATACGTCCACATCTTCCTGATACCCGCCTTCTATCCGAGAATACCTTTCAATCATTTCTATACAAGTATGAAAGTATATTCATAAAGCCTTGGGATGGATACGGCGGGGAGGGTATCTATAAAGTATGGAGGAAAAATCAAAACTATTTAATCGTTAAAGAACGAGGAGAGCCCGAAACTTATTCCGACGTCGGACAATTGTACTCCAGTTTGAAAAGTAATATCGGTAATAAACGTCAATATATTATTCAACAAGCTGTCGACCTTGCCCTAATCGAAGAGAGGCCATTTGATATCCGAATCATGTTTCTGCGGTATAAAGGAGATTGGAAATATGCAGGGATGGTAGCAAAAGTAGCCGGTAAGGATAGTATTATTACCAACATCAAGAGAGGTAAGGGTTATACTGTTAACGTTGATGAAGCCTTACGGAAATCTTTTAACTGGGATATCAATAAAATCAAAGACGCAAAAAAGAAAATGGTATCTCTTGGATATCGTACATGCTATCATTTTGACCGCTATAAACGTTACTCTAGAATGGGGCTGGATATAGCCCTTGATAAAGAGGGTCGGTTATGGATGTTTGACCAAAATACGGTCCCGGCCCTGTTTCTGTTTAAGAAAAACAAAACGACATATAAAAAAATTCAGGCTATTTTACGCAATCAAAAGAACAATAAAATGAAAAAAAGTTCATTCCCCCAGTTGACTTGAGGTTTTTATAAGGGTAAATACTTAAACTATCGAGCATGGGGGATATTTATAATGAAAAAACGATTAGCATAATTCTAGGTGGATTGGTCGCGGGGGACTAGTGGTCTCATCCGTAGGAACGGTAAGTTTGTCATTCTTGAGTAAACATGATGCGTCAAAATCAACAACGAATACCTCGATAACTTCCTCAACAAGACAACCCCGCCAGACACGTAACTGACGGGGCCAACGGATTTTCCTTATTAGGTTTGTAAGGATATGTTACTTTTTAAGCCGTCATAATATGTCCGATAGAAAGCATACATCCGATTAACACCAAAGAAACGTGCATTCGTTTCGCGAAGACGGGCGACTGTAACCTAATTATTTGGGCTATCCCCCCCAAAGCACCTACGAACATAACAACACTGGCTATAATCCCAAGAATAAATTTATCTTCGAAATGGCCCTCTCCAATATACATGGCTATTCCATGTGATAGGATAGAAACGATTGCAGCGAGTCCAATAACTTTATGGATACGAGCAAGGAATCGGGTAGCTTTCTGAGTCATACTCGTAGAAAGGTTAACCTGGCTACCTAGAGAGGCAGTATTATGAGTTTCCGAACCACGAGGCAGAGAAGCTGTAGAGGTCGAAGAATTTGACTCGTTTACTTCATTCGAGGTAGTTGCAGATACAGTTGAATTCAGACGTGTTAACCGTCGCAAGGGATAAAGCACTGCTGCACCTGCTGTTAGCCATGCTGCTAAAACACCTAGCCCTTCGCCAAGTTCCTTTGTCGGATTATCATCTTCACGCTCTCCACCTCGTTCTTTTCGCTCAGCAGAGTATTGTTGATTTTTAGATTTCAAATCATCAGCAAAGGCATAGTCGGGTATAGCGGAGAAGACGAATAATCCATAAATTAATAAAAGACCACAGAGTATACTTTTGGCATTTCGCATAAGCTGGCCCTCCCGTAAATTTAGTCTTACCGTGTTTTTAGTTTAATGGTTGTGAATGAAAATTGGCTGAATAGAAGGAGCGAAAATCCACGGAACTTTTCGGAAAATCCTCATGCCGTGGCTTACTAATGTACTTCGCTGATTCCGCTTAAATTCCGGCAATATTTACTGACTCAATAACCATTCGTACAAAACTAACCGCCCCTCCTCACTGCCTCCCAATAACACGGACATATTGACAGGGTCATCGATTAGTCTATTTAATACTAACAGCCCGACCGTAGGCCGGACTGTTAAAATTACTCATCTCTCAATTGCTGGTATTACAAACCAAAAAGTCGATCCTTTCTCGGATTTACTATGTAGTCCGATTGTTCCAGCACCTTCGGTAAATTTGTACAGTAGCTTTAAAGATGACTTACATAGTGAATTCATTTCTCTCCAAGTTTAAATAGCTTTTACTGGACAAACTCGAGTACATTCAAAGCAAAGAATACATTCTGTATCTCTTACTTTTTTGCCTTGGCTTATGTAACCCATTACGTCAACATCCATAGGGCAAGATTTGTTACAACACCCACATCGAACACATTTGTTATTTTTAGGTTTTATACAAACCAAACTAACTGAAGTGGGTACTTTCATAATTAACGATACGGGGCAAGCGACCTTGCAGAAAGCTCGACGATCTTTTAATAAAAATGCTAAAGGGATCCCAATAAGGTAATATACAACGTTTCCAGATAACATCCAGATTATTTCTCTTTTATCCAGATAGTCCCGATTCACATCATAATTAAACAAAAATATCATTATCAGTGGCAACACGATTGAAATTACTAAAGTAAAGAAACGAAATTTCTTCATGGCGTCTGGGATTTTATTTTTTTTATTTACAGGTAGCCAATCGAGTATTGCCGCTGTCCAACATGCCCAACCACAAAACCCCCTTCCCCATATGAGAGGCCCAAATACTTTAGCTATAGCATAGTGGATTACCGCTCCAGAAAAGGACCCGACTAATAGTAGAAAAACAATCCCTTCCAACTGCAGGTTTTGTTTATCCGTTATAGGTAGGAATAATAAAAACACAGGTAAGATTAGTAGGATGGAAATACGACGTCCTAGGTCTTTTCGTTCCGTAGGTAACTTTCGTTGCAAGTACATGCCCAAAGAAATAGACGTTCCAATCCAAGGGAATATTACAAGAAAGCCCCACCATCCTACAGTTGTGTATAGTATTGTGCTAACCAAAAGTGCAATAAACAACGGAATAAAAGCGAACAAAGTAACCTCCCCCCCTCTCCTTAATTACTTCGAGGAACATCACCCAGTATCCTCCTTTTTGTCATTATTGGAAAATCATACAAGAGAGAGGGTCAAATCGAACGTGGGCCATTATAGTGACCTTATGTGGGGCGTGGGTGTTCCCGGTGATAGATTTCTCTTGTATTAAGGCATTCCTGCCCAAGTAGGGGCATTGAGCTGTGTTCTATGACGCAAAAGAAAAAACAGCCCTGGTATGTGAAACGGGCTGTTAAGTAGCGTTTATTCATGCGGTTTTCTTATCCGACGCATACAACGAACTTCACCGAGGTTATCAACAAAACCCCATTTTTCATAAAAAGGAACCAAATCCGGCATACAGAACAGGTCGAAAATATAAACAGCCTTTAATTTCGGGTGGTTAGATATGTACTCCAACAACTCACGACCTAGGCCCGTTTTTCGATAGGACGATTCTACACCCAACGTAAAAAGCTCGCCTAAAATGGCGGGTGTCCCTAATAAGCGTCTTGATATTCACGGGAACCAGACGCTTCTCTTCTTAGCAATTCTTTTACAAAGATATAATTGATAATATCATAGCCAATCATCTCCGGCGATACCTTGCATAGTTTTTGTATTGTTTAACAAGGTATCTGCATTGGCAGTTAATTCCTCTGTCGCTGAGGCAATCTCTTGGGTAATACCGAGCAGCTCCTCAGTCCTTCCTCCAGCTATACCAACTTCTCTAACCATACGTTCAAGTCCGGTTTTGATATCGTTTGCTCCAGATTTTACGGTATCAGATAACTTGTGAATCTCTTCCGCAACAACAGAAAAAGTTCTTCCGTAATTACCCACCCTAGCCGCTTCGATAGACGCATTGATGCCTAATATCTGTGTTTGCATCGCAATGTTACCAATCAGGTTGTTTGCTCTGTCAACCACATTCATGCTCTCAATGATCTGATCTCTTGCCTTCATTGTAATGTTTGCATTTTCCAACATCTTTTCGTTGAGAAGCACTAATGCATTCGCCATTTGTAACAAATCACTAGATGATTGCTCCACTTCTCTTGATATTTCTCTTAACCGTTCCTCTTTTTCTATCATGGTAGTAAATGAAAATGCTCCTACCACCTGATTGTCTTCAAATAGTGGTATTGATATTGCACGATAGGCAATACCTAAAATCGAATCTTGCTTGGAAACTTGTTTTTTGACGACTCTCCCTTTTTTTATCGCATCGTATGTAATTAAACCAGGAGTAACGATATCCCCAGCTTTGAACCCCAGATCAACATGTTTTCCTTTAAGTAAATAGATATATCTTTCTGTGTCTGAAACTCCAATATAGGGATTCTCACCTAAAGCTTTATGGAAAACTTCAGACATTAAAACAGCTAATTTCAAAATATTACACATATCGACATCTCCTGTTTCACCAAATTCCTTTATACCACTATTATGACTTAATTGTAACACATTGGGATCCTAATGGGTAACTAAAACCTCCCAATGGCAAATCCTCTTTTATCTTCCTCGGTCTCAACTAACAAGTTTTCAATTTATTGGATTAAAATGAAAATTGGCTGAACAAAGAAACAAAATGTGCCACCGATTCATTAGAAATTTGCGCGGGCTAAGTAAACGTTTGTAATATCTCGTGTTATAATTAGTATATACACTTGCAAAATGTTAGTTATTTGTAGGGGGGCATTTTTATGCACCATCTAACTCGTGATGAACTTGTTGCCACTTGTCCGAAACCTAACGGTCCATCGTTTCAATGTTCTGCTTCAATCTTTAACGTTATTTTAGATGAGCACTCAGTGACGATTATTCCCAACATCGATATAAACACCGTTACTATTCAAAGTATATGCAAATACACATATATGCATTTGTTATCTATGCTACCTGGGAAAAAGGTTTTAATCTTTGAACTTTCTAATGTAGGTTTTATTGATTCATCCGGAATTTCATTTTTCTTTATATTTTATAAGGAGGCCAAAGCGATAGGCCTTGATTTTAGAATAATAAACGCCTCACCTTTTATAAAAGAAATACTAAAAATCGCAAAATTAGATACAATTCTCGGTTTATAAATTCGGTGCGTATTCTTTTCTATCCGTTGTACTTTTATACAGCAGATTTATTGCTCTTCCCGAAATCCCGTAAACTTACTGGCTCTTTCCCCTTCTATTAGTTGTTGATAAATTTTATCAATGACTATAATGCTTGGAATTAAAAACCTATTATTGTAAATATGATGACAAACATTGTGCCCAGAAGTTGACCAATGGCAAACCCCAATAACCCTGAAATTGTTGAAAAAAATATTAACGGCACTTTTCTCACCTTTTTAATAAATTTTCATGCTTAATAAATCTAATATCTACCATATAATGTGGTTTCTTGACTAAGTTATGAAGATGGACCTTAGTAATTTATCTTTTGTTTTTTATCCTTATCTTTGCCTCGGTAATATTTGGATAGTGTTAAGAACACAAGAGCTCCCGACCATCCGATCGTCGGTGCATATTCAAAGAGATCTTTGCAGGTCATAGCAAAAGCTAAACATAAGATACCTAAACTGGTCATTATTCGAGTCACTTTGTAACCCATTGCTATCCCCCTGCCTATCGCTATAAAAAATTTATATTCTCTCGTTCGACCATTTAGTAACCTGCAGACATCTGACCCTGTTCGTTTTGAATTTTTGTTACTAAAAACTTGGCTTTATTGTACCAAAAATATAAAAAAATGGAAACAAAATGACTCGCTGAGGTCGCCCAAAAGAAAACGATATATCCACTGAAACCACAACGTATCATGGAGCGCGTACGATAGGATTTCTAAGAAGGATCGTTGGTCTGAATGGAATTTTAAAAATAAAAACCCCAACTGTTAATAAGCTGGGGTTGCCATAACTTTGAGCCATGGCGACTAAAGTTTTGTCATATTTATCTTATCACTTTGCGGTATTAACCACAATAGAAACCTTAAACATGTTTAAGGTTTTCGGTGGCCTTCGCTTTCTCCGTATGTTGAAGAATTAAAAGCCCTAAGCACGGCTTCCGTAATTACAGTCCGACCTTTATGGGAAATTGGGTGAGCAATATCTTGATACGTTCCATCTTGACTCTTCTTACTTGGCATAGCAACAAATATGCCTTTTTCCGCTTCAATTACTTTTATCTCGTGGATGACGAAAGAGTTCCCAAACGTAACGGAGGCTACGGCTTTGACAGGCCCGTGATGGTTGGTTTTTCTGATTTTTACGTCTGTGATAACCATTCACAATACCTCCCCATTAATTGAAAATTATTTTCACTGGTATCAGTATAACCCAAAAAACAGTATAAAGATAGTGTATATTTTATTTATAAAAAATCCTCGTTTTTGATGCTACTTCTTTCTATCGTCGACCATAAAACGAATAACAGTCCGGCAACTTTGCCGAACTGTTAATGATAAACAGCCCGGCCGTTGGCCGGACTGCTCGTAACCGCTAATCGAAAATTCTTCTATCGCCCTTATCTGGCGCGTCTTTAGGAAGTTTTCTCGTGAACTCGATGTTCTTCTCATCTTGTAGAGACGTATTAAAGGCATCGGAAACTTTACCAGGTACGGCGGTTTGATTGTATTTATCAGGCATTACTATCACCTCCTGGGGTTAGGGTGCCCGGGAAGTAGATCTCCAGAGCCGCTGTATTTTTCTTGATCGGCTCAAATACCCGCTAAGGGGGCTCCCTTCACAAAGAATCGCTCGATCTTTTTCTCCACATTCGGATCAGGAATTAAGGGGGGCGCATGATGTGGTTTGATCCGCACATCAATGATCATATTGTCGCAGCCCCAGTGTTTATTTTCGATCGAGGCGTTCACGCCGTATATATCGTAGGCAGGATTACTGCGGGTAAAGGTAACCCAAAGAAAGTTTTTGTTTGAGCTGCTGATGTATTCACTGTCATCACATAACAAGATTATCGGGCACGAAGGAATGTCGCCCCTTTTCTGAATCGCTTCAGAGAGCTCTTTTATTTCCTTCTGGGCCTTTTCATAAGTTAAAAAAGCAGGACTCTGAAGAGCCACGACACCTGGCATGACCATACGGGGATCGCTAAAACCGGGGAGTTCTTCAGGCAGTTTTGTTAATGGATCAGGTACGTCCCTGCATAATTCTCTTTTTCTATCTCCATATGCTGCAATGATAACTTTACTCCCCTGATTTAAGCCTGTCCCTGAATAATCTAATGTATCTATCGTAGTGTTTGTCTGAAAGTGAACGTCGCGACGCAGATCCAATCGTTCTAGGATATATGTTAGAAAATCAGCTTCCCGATGCGTATCGAGTGGTTCCTCTTCTTCCGCTGTAATGAATAAATACTTGGCCAAACTCAATTGCCCTGTGCCTAATATTCGGTTGGCAATTGTCAGAAGCTCGGCCGGTTGCTTTACTTGCTGATATGGGGTGTAGCGCTCACTGCCAATAGCCAAAAGCAAGGGATGCACGCCTGCCGCGTCAACGGCATGAACTTCTTTCACACCGGGAATTTCTCGTGGGATAGCATCGCCTGTAAGTTCATGAATGAGCGCCCCAAAAGATGTATCTTCCTGAGGCGGGCGGCCCACAACCGTAAACGGCCAAATCGCATTTTTCCTAGCATAGACCTTATGAACTCTCATCAAGGGAAAATCATGGGTCAGGCTGTAATAACCGAGATGATCGCCAAAAGGCCCTTCCGGCTTCGTTTCTCCGGGATGAATTTCCCCTGTGATCACGAAGTCAGCATCATGACTGATACAATAGCCGTCAACATAGCTGTATCGAAAGCGCCGGCCCGCTAACATGCCCGCAAAAGTCATCTCACTTAGGTCTTCTGGCAAAGGCATCACTGCCGACAGCGTATGGGCAGGCGGTCCGCCGATAAAGATGCTGACTTTTAATGGTTCGCCTTTTTTGTTTGCCTTTGCTTGGTGTACCCCGATGCCTCGCTGGATTTGGTAATGTAGACCGATTTCTTGGTTCAATATATATTCATTACCTGTCAATTGAACCCGGTACATTCCCAGATTGGCATTCATAATTCCCGGCTTTTCCGGGTCTTCACTATAGACTTGAGGTAAGGTAATAAAAGCGCCCCCATCTTTGGGCCAGTGCTGAATCAGTGGCAAATCGGTAATCTCGATTTCTTGGAACGACGCCGGTAAGGACGATTTCTTCATCGGTAATGCCTTGGCGGCTGCAAAGGCTGACTGAATATGGGCAAAGGGATTTTTCAGCGCTTTCATGGGGTCGTTTCTTACGGCGATCACATTTTGCGTGGCTGACCAGGTTTTGCGAAAAATAAATTTGCTTCTTTCGATCGTACCAAATAAATTCGAAACAGCCCGGTACTTTGATCCCTTTACTTTTTCAAATAACAGGGCAGGACCGCCTGCCTCATAGACTTTCATATGAATCGCGGCCATCTCGAGATAAGGGTCTACTTCTTCAGAAATACGGACTAAATGGCCATGCTTCTCTAAATCATCCATCGCTTCTTCGAGATTTCGATACATTGTCACTGGCTCCTAATGATTATTTTTCGAAGGCTCATTTCTTCGCTTATGACTAGGTGTTTGTCTTTGTGGTAACCCTTCTGCCCTTTTCCTTCATCAATTATAATGTATCTGCAATTGTAATGTATCTGTTAAACTCTGACCTTATCGTTTCCCGGTCTGGGCTGTTGCGTTCGCCTCACACGAATATTTTATCTCACTTCTGTCTGTTCAACAAATCGGGTACGCTTCAGGGGGTACCATTTGTTTTAGCCGACAACATGAAAAAACAGCCAGCCATTTGGCCGACTGCTTGATCGGAGAAAGTTTAATTAGCGGATAAAGTTGGTAATCTGTCGTGGTTCCGTTTCTGGTTGTGCCACGCCAGCTGCCTTTCCTGCTTCAATGGATTTTAATAGCCATGCCATATTATGACCTAGTGTACGCATGGTCTGCATACCTTCTAAATCCTGCCTTACTTCGTCGGGTGTAGTACCGTGAACCATATTCCAATACTGGGACGATACGACCGGCATACCGCTAATCGTGAAATATTTGTTGATTTGGTCGAACGTTGCTGTTGTGCCACCACGTCGAGCGCTGACAACGGCTGCTGCAGGCTTAAAGCGGAAAATCCCGCTTCGAAGACCGGCAAAGAATACTCTGTCCATAAATGACGTCAATGCGCCCGATGCGGAAGCAAAATGTACGGGTGAGCCAAAAATATAACCATCTGTCTTCGTTGCCTTTTCTAAGAATTCGTTAACCGGATCCTTCATAAAACATGTACCCGTTTGCTGACAGGCATAACAACCGTGACATCCGGAAATCGGCTTTTTGCCAACGTGAAAGATTTCTGTTTCAATGCCTTGTTTTTCTAACGCTCCGGCTACCTCGGACAACGCGGTATAGGTACATCCCTTTTCGTGAGGACTGCCATTAACAAGTAGTACTTTCATTCGTAATCGCTCCTTTGTTGCAAAAATCGCAAGTCCTAATAGTCTATTCAATGGAAAGAGCTTTTATCCTTTTTCGGGCATTAAAAACCGCCCTCTACATCGGAAGGCGCTTTTATTCCTCATAACACAACATTATATTCAATGTAGCATATTACGTTTAGCGAATCTCAAATACATCTGTTAGCTTGGTTACTTTAAGTATCTCTTTAACAGTATCCTTTACGTTGGTCATAACCATTTTTCCGCCCTGTTGTTGAATCTGTTTAAAAAGTTTAACCAGCGTTCCTAATCCTCCGCTGTCTATAAAGTCCACCCCGCTCATATCAATATGGAGTTCGTTGATATTCTCGTTAATGAACGGCGGGATAGTCTCGCGTAAGTTCCGAGCTTCCTGTAAGGCTATATTGTTTGAGAGTGTAAGCCACATTGTATTTCCTTCAACTCGTATACTGTATCCCATTGAATATCTCCTTGCTAAATATTGATTGATGATATTTTCGATGTTTAAACGCGTTTTCAACACCCCTACCGTAAGTAAAAAAAGAATTTTGGCCTAATGGAATTTTTTGCAATTTAAAGGATTATG
>NZ_JACVHF010000038.1 GCF_014502795.1 Heliobacterium chlorum | reverse complement strand
ACGCCATTCATTTTAAGATTTTTTCCGGTGAAAACGGTGAACTGAGGCATGGCATGTATGGAAGCGGTTATACCACCATTGAATACAGCGGCGAAATGATCAGCAAGATGTACCGATACTTACCACCCGCCGGAACAACGCAGGGCGGGATTCGGGACGTACTGACCTATACATGGAACGGCGAGTATTTGAAGAGAGGGGGGTTATAACCATTTTCGGATTGAACGAAACCCTGTTATCGTTCCTACGGCGGCAGGTGGGCTTACGAAGCGATGCATCCAGTGCGACGGGCAGTGTTCATGCCAAGTTAGGGGATATGAAAGACACGTCCAACGCGAATTTTAGTACGATAAACGCAGCCCTGGCCCGGAACCCTTGGGCAGCAGGGAAAAAAACCTACGCCGTGTACGGGCAGAATTATAACAATGCAGCATCGAGTACGCCGGATACCGACTTATTTAACATCACCGGCCCATTGCTGATTATTGGGGGATATATTGAGTTCGGTTCCAGTAGCTATGTTCGATATACCTTAGAGACGGATGGGACCTATTGGTTTAACGGTGTCTACGGAAGTTCCTTCGGGGGGAGTGGTGGCATGTATGTATGGAGGGACGTTGCGGTGAATGGCGGGAACCATAAATCCTTCGCCTTTGTGTTGCCGGACCCTTATCTGTTTAAATATACCGGAACGACAAGCTATAATTATGAAACCTTTTCCTCCAATGCGATTTTTACTTTCCCATCGCCGTTTTACGTGGAACAACGGTGCCGGTTGACGTTTAATACTTCAAGCAGTGGAAACGGGCCGGTAAATACCCGATGGGGTGTTTACTATATCCGCTAAGAGAAGGGGACACGAATGAATACAGAAATTATCATCGAGAACGGCTCGGTTTACGAACTGCATAAAGACGGTGACGAAGTTATATGCAAATGCTTCAAATGTGCAGCCCTAAAACTTGTCGTTACCGGGGGCAAAAGTTCTATGGGAATCGGCGAAACCCTTTCCCTTCACGTAGAGCTTCGAGACTGGCAGGACACACCCATTCCGGATCGGAGTCAAAAAATAACCGTGAGTGTTGCACATGAGGAAGGTGATCCTGTTGTAATCGCCCTTGAAGCGGTGGGAGGAAAAGCGGAGTTTGATTTTATGAGTAATTCGGCAGGAACGTTTTTGGTGCGAGCGGTTGCCGATGAAGTAACCCATGAACCGGGAGTGTTTTGTGTGGAGGTGCAGTAAACATGGGTAAACCCACCTTGGTGATACCGAAATCCCAGAAGCAGTCAGCCTCTGAACGGATCACTGCAAAAATTGCAGACTATACTGCGAAAAAAAACAAGGGCGAAAAACCTTCCTTGGACAGCGTAAACGAAAAGCTAGACTTAATGATTGAGTTGCTAATGAAATCCAATGCCTAAGACGCAAACCGCGTCTTTTTTTATTCCCGAAAAACGTGAGAAAGGGGGTGAGTCATGGACGGACTGTTGGCGGAAGCCCTTTCCCAAGGGTTATGGGCGACGCTCTTTGTATCCTTGTATCTATATCAATTGCAAGAAAGTCGTCGCCTGCAAACCGAAGCTCGGGGAAGGGAGGATAAATTGACCGACTTTCTCCGAGACATCTCCAAGCAGTTCGAGATTCTTGCGAAGCAGTATGAACGGCTCAGTGACGACGTGCAAATTATCAAATCCGAAATTCGAGAAAGGGGCAACTAATCATGGCAAAGATCATTCAGGACATCGTACCTCAAGGCGCAAAAAATCGTCCCGGCTATCCCATGACCCCCACGTTCATCACTGTACACAACACGGGCAACAGTGCTCCGGGTGCAGATGCAGCCGGTCATGCTGCCTTTATCAAATCTCCCGGTGCCGGGACAACCAGTTGGCACTTCTCTGTGGATGATCACCAAATCGTCCAGCACATCCCGACGAACGAGAACGCTTGGCATGCTGGCGACGGGGCGAACGGCCCTGGCAACCGGACCAGTATCGGCGTAGAGATTTGCGAGAACAGCGACGGGAACCTTGGACGAGCAGAAGCGAACGCGATTGACCTCATTATCGACCTCATGAAGCAGTTCAACATCCCGCTCACGAACGTAGTGCCTCATAAACGCTGGACCGGTAAAGACTGTCCGCACCTCATCCTGCCGCGTTGGGACTCCTTTATCGCCTCGATCGCAAAGCGGCAAAAAGATCGCGAACTTGCAGAAAAACTTGCAACGGTTCCAGATTGGGCGAGGGATAGCGTTAAAAAATTAATCGATAAAGAGATTCTGACGGATCCCACTGGGGATACCACGTTCTATCGGCTTGTTGCCATTCTGGATCGCCTCAAATTGATCGCTTCGTAAGAGTCGGAAAAAACTTCCGGCTCTTTTTGTGTCACATTTGACCTCCGTTTTTCTCACTAAGAGATGTAAGGGTTGCGAAGGGGGAGGTGATTGGACATGTTCGAACCCGCAGTTGTGGTGGCAGTGCTCATCGCCATCGGTCAGTTCGCCAAGCTGTATATCGACAGCAAGTACATCCCACTGATTACGCTGGTCCTTGGATTAGTGGCCGGGGTGGCCTACATCCCGGCGGACACCGTTCAGGTTGGTGTACTCAACGGCATCATCGTCGGACTATCGGCCAACGGATTGTTCGATGTGAGTAAGACGCTACACAGAAAAATTGAATAGCTTCCTCCACCCACTGGCTGTTCACCGCAGCCGGTGGGGCCGTTTCTCGTTTATAACCAGAAAGGAGACTCGAAGGTGGGCAATCAGATGTTTACCGTTGAGGTCAATCAGTCATTCAATGTGCTTGAACAAACATGGAACAACCAAATCTATTTGAAATTGTATGTCAGCCTGTTTTCCAGCGGTCTCGTGGCGGAATTAGGGACAGAGCGTACGCTAACGTTACTGGCCATCGCTTCCTTTATGAATAACAAAGGCGAATGTTACCCAACGCAGGAACAGCTAGCGGAACGATTGGGCATGACGCGAAAAACGGTATCTAAGCACATTCGTTCATTACTGGAGTATCGATATCAAGGTAGGCCGCTTGTACTCCGGGAAAAACGTAGAAATCCCAGGGTGTCCCCCAATGCGTACTCCATCTACACCGTGTTGCCATTGTCCCAAGTCGCGATCTTTGATAGCAACATCGATTCCGCTATGGGTAATGTTTTACCACAAGGGGGTAACGGTGAAACCCCACCTATGGGTAAAACAGAGAAAGCCATGGGTAAAATCGAGCCACCTATGGGTAAAACCGAGGACGTACCTATGGGTAACTGTTTACCCATTAACAAGAACCAGTTAAACCAGAACCACTATAACAAGACAATAAACAATATAGAGCTAGGCTCAGGGACCGTTGGGAATACAGATATAAACCCAACGGACCTAACCCATCCAAAGAACATTATTGAATACTTCTGTGAGAAATATCGTCAGAGATACACCGTGAACTATAACCCGAATTGGAAACGTGATGTGGGACTGGTGAAGAACAAGCTGGTGGCCGTTTATGAGCCTGTTCAGATCCGTATGATCATTGACACCGTATTTGCTGAGTACGATACCCGTTGGAAAAAAGATGCCTATCCTCGGCCATCCATCGGCCAGCTCGCTACGTGGCTATCGAATGAAGCTCTGGCCGTTGGAGAGGAACAACAGCAGACGGACTTTACGCAGGTGAAGCGACATGGTGGCTATAGCGTTGAGGCCATTATGGCGCGACTGGAACGGGGAAGTGGGAAGGAGTGAGTGCGATCGAATGTCTGCTTTCTACCCAATGCAAAAAGGCTGGCGACGTTGCCCTGTGCCATGGCCACTGCTATGCCTACCTAAAACTACACGGGGAAAGCGGTACCGGCGGCTTGTGGGGGCACACAGGCATTCCTGTGGCCTATCGTCAAGTAACGGCTCATACGTTGCCGTTCCAGTCAGACAATCCAGAAGCGTTTCGGATGGTAACCACGTACTGTCGGAACGTACTCCATCAGGTGGGCGACGGGGTCGGAATGTATTTGTATTCCGTACCCAACGCCATCAATCCCAAAGGAACCGGCACAGGCAAGACCACGGCATCGGTAGCTATCCTTCATGAGTATCTGGTTGCTCGAATCATACAGCACGTGAAGCAAATAAAACCCATCATCCAGCTACCGGCGTTATTCGTAAACGCTTCTAAGTTTCAGAACCAGTACAACGCCCAATTCCGTGGACCCCGTGAGATGCAAGAAAAGGCCTCTGTCGCTTTTTACCAATGCAAGTCCGATATGTCACAAGCAGAGCTGCTCGTCCTCGACGACGTGGGCGTACGTGAAGCGACAGAGGCATACAAAAATGAGTTCTATGAGGTCATTGATGAACGGTGTGCCGAACGGAAGGCGACGATTTTTACGTCCAATGAACCGTTGGAGCGTTTGGGGAAGTTATTGGACCCGAGGATTGCCAGCCGAATTGAAGGGATGGCGATTCCAATCTCTTTCGAAGGTGAGGATCAGCGCACAAAACAGATGCGTTGATGACATGGTAGCCACTGAACAAAGATTGAACACAAAAATTTTAGGAGGATGTAAATCAATGATGAACATGCAGAAAGTATTCAACTATGAAGGTGCTCGGGTGCGGACAGTGATGATCGACGGAGAGCCATGGTTTGTGGCGAAAGATGTGTGTTTCATTTTAGAACTTCAGAATCCCACGGTAGTAATTCAACGTTTAGACGAGGATGAACGGGCTAAGTTCAACTTAGGTCGTCAAGGCGAAACCAATATCGTTAATGAAGCCGGACTTTATAATTTGATATTTGCAAGCCGTAAACCCGAGGCCAAAGCGTTCAAACGGTGGGTTACCCATGAGGTGCTGCCGACCATCCGGCAAACCGGGTCATACTCAATTTTCTATGACCTCATCCCCAAAACGCTCCCGGAAGCATTGCATAAGTATGCCGAAGCACTTGAAGAGAATGGTCGCTTGACGGAAAAAATCAATACCCTCACCGATCAAATAGAGACGGATGCGCCCAAAGTGGAGGCGTTCAATAACTTCATCGAATCCCATGCTTGGCAGACCGTCGCAGAAGTTGCCAAGTCGCTGAATGACGGTCGTAATCGCATCTATCAGATCCTGCGTGAAGACGGAATTCTCATCAAAAGCGGCATGGACAAAAATCTACCTCTGCAAAAGTACATCGAACGTGGGTACTTTTCGGTCAAAGAATATACCTTCTGGAAAGATGGACAATTAATGACCCGTAGCCGGACTCTGGTTTCGCCCACCGGGGTAGAGTTCATCCGGAATATTCTGAAGCATAGAAAACTGGCTTCGTAGTTTATGTCCCGGTAAGCCAACTCCACTCATTCAAAAATAATTAGGAGGACGATATCAATGACGAACTTATCTTTTCAGGTAATTGAACAACAAGGCCAACGGGTGCTGACCACGGCGCAGCTTGCAGAAGTGTTTGAAGCAGACACAAACACGTTAACGGTTAATTTTCATCGAAACAAACAGCGTTTCACTCCCGATAAACACTTCTTTTTCTTAGACGGGGCCGAACTGAAAGAGTTTAAGGGCAACCTTACAAATTGTAATGTCGCCAGAAACTTGAATCGACTGTACCTCTGGACCGAAAAAGGGGCATGGCTTCATGCGAAAAGCCTGAATACGGACCGTGCTTGGGACGCTTATGAGAAGCTGGTTGATGAATATTACCGTTTAAAAGAGCAGGCACCACGGCCCACATTCGAAGGTCGAATCATCCCCCAAAACTATGTTGAAGCCTTGGACGCTCTTGTTCAGACAGAAAAAATGAGACTAGAGCTTGTTGCTAAGGTTGAAGCGAATGCACCAAAAGTAAAAGCCTTTGATACCTTTATCGAATCCCATGGATGGCAAACCATGTCAGAAGTGGCCAAGTCGATGGATGAAGGTCGTAATGGCACTTATGAGGCACTTCGGGAGGAAGGGATTTTAATCAAGAGTGGGACGGACAAGAATCTACCCCTTCAAAGGTACATCGAGAGCGGTCATTTCATGGTGAAAGAGTACACCTTCTTCGCGAATGGCCAATGGATGACCAAAGGGCGAACAATGGTGTCTCCCAAAGGTGTAGAGTTTATTCGGCAAATCCTTCAAAGAAGAAAGGGGGTGGCCTAACCCTATGCTTTTGCAATCCACGAGAGAGGATGGACTAAATGCTGGAGGCGCAGCTTCTTTCCAAGGTAATTGATGAACACGCTTTTCCGGTGCTAAACCGCTTCAATATTGACGTAACCGATTTTCCAACGCTGGGCGAAGTCTATCTGTTTATCCGAGAGTATGTACGGGAAAACAAACAATCCCCGGATTATCGAACGGTCGTGGGTCAATTCGAGCAGTTCGAATACATCCCAGACGTGCAGGATTCTATCAAATACCTTTCCACCCGTCTCAAAGCCCAATCAGCCAAGCGGCGAGCCTTTGAATTGCTCCAACATCAAGCGGCCAAGAAGTTTAGTGAGCTTTCCGGGGACAAGTTTATCCAGTGGTTAAAAGAGGAGACGTTACGGATTGAAGCCACCACTTTGGTTCGCTTTGATGTAGGCACCAATTATGCAGTAAACGGGGAAGAACGAAAATCGTGGTATGAACAAGCAAAGGAAAGCCGATCCCGCTCATATATACCAACGCCGTACCCGTCACTGACCGAAGCATTAGGTGGTGGATTCGAGATTGGTGACTATATTCTACTCATGGCGTTTACGAACCGGGGGAAGTCATGGCTGGCCTCGCATATTGGGCTGTCGGCATGGGAGAACCAGTTTGGGGTTCTGCACTATTCACCGGAACTATCCAAGCGTCAACAGGCTCTACGGTTGGATACGTTGATGGGGAAGTTCGATAACGTCAAATTACGCCGAGGATTGCTGGCGAATGAATCGCAGTATTTTGCCTATCTGGAAGCATTCTCGCCGGAGATGTCCCTGGCTCCCTATGTGATCAAAACCATGGAAGACTTACCCGACGGACTATCCGTTGAAGCCATAGAAGCCGATTTACAGATGAGTCCGAATGTAAAAATGGTCATTATTGATGGCTTTAATTTAATGAATCATGGCAAAGGAAAGATGCGGGATTCCATGTCCTACACCTCACGAAGACTGCGCCAATTGTTTGGACGGTATGAGGTAGCTGGACTGGTTGTGCATCAAACACCGGGGGCCGCAGAAAAAGAAAAGCGAAAATCGGATGAAGACGGCTGCCGAGTGGTTAAGCCGCCGAAGCTGACCGATTACTCCGAAACAGTGGCCGTCATTCAAGACGCGGCGACTGCGCTGACGTTCGATGCCGGTGATGGTATCGGCAAAATCAGCATCGAAAAAGCCAGGGAACCGAACGTGGGAAAGGTCATTGAATTGGTCTGCGATTTTAATGTGGGCCTTATCCGAGAGACCGATGTGACTGATTTGTTTTGAATGGAATGTATTGTCAGGATAATTTGTGTCACAAATGCGATCGAAAATACGCACTAAGAAGATGTAAGGACAAAACAGTCCTACAAAAAAACAAGGAGGAATTCACAACATGAAATCGTTACAAGTCATCGAGATGAACGGGCAACGGGTGCTCATGACGGCACAACTGGCAGAGGCATATGGTACGGACAACAAACACATCTCAGACAATTACAAGTACAACCAAGAACGTTATACCGAGGGAAAACACTTCTATTGCCTACAGGGGGATGAATTGAAATCGTTCAAAATAGGCTATCCGGAAATTTCCGATACCCTCAAGTACACTTCAATCCTGTACCTCTGGACCGAAAAAGGAGCCTGGCTTCATGCCAAGTCACTAAACACCGACCAAGCCTGGGAAGCTTATGAAATGCTGGTGGACGAGTATTATCGGTTGAAAGAACAGCGACAGCAGAGTGAGCCACAATATGAGCTTCCAAGTAACTTTGCAGAAGCCTTACGGCAATTGGCCGATAGCGTGGAAGAAAATCATCGGCTGCGAGAAACGATTCAGGAGCAAGCCCCAAAGGTGAACGCCTATCAGACGTTTATGTCCGCAGTAAATGTTTTGCCCGTGAATGAGGTCGCGAAGTCGATGGAACTGGGACCAAATACTTTGTTCAGCTTAATGAGAGATTGGAAGCTTATGTTCAAGTCCCAGGACGGATACAACATTCCTTATCAGCATTTCATTAAAGCCGGATGTTTTACCGTGAAGACAAAAACCTTCTGGAAAAACGGTGTCAGCCTCAATTCGTCCCGAACCTTTGTAACCCCTAAAGGGCAAGACCTGATATTTAGGCTGGCGCGAAAATACGGTCTGGTAAAGGGGGGATGAGACGATGGTTGATGCGATACTGAATTCCCAACAAAAAAAACGGAGGAAGAAAATATTATGAACGCTCAATTACAACAGATATTTAATTATGAAGGAAATATCATACGGGCAATTCTTATGGATGACGAACCTTGGTGGGTCGCAAAAGATGTATGCACTGCATTGGAACTTGGAAACCCGTCGATGGCGTTAACCCGTCTAGCGGATGATGAAAAGGGTTTAAAATTAATTGATACCCCCGGTGGTCCTCAAAAAATGTGGACGGTAAATGAGTTTGGACTCTACTCGTTAATTATGGGAAGCCGTAAACCCCAGGCCAAAGACTTTAAGCGTTGGGTCACTCACGAGGTCATCCCTAGCATCCGAAAAACAGGTCGATATGCCATCAACGAATCCGAAGTTACAAACGATAAGATGGAAAAACTTGTGGATACCGTAACCCGGGCGATGGAGACAATGACCAGCATTGTTACAACGAGCATGAATGCTACAAACGATATGGTTAGCAAAACAATGGCTACTACAAACAACGTAATGACCACAGTCCATCAATTAATCAAGACGTTAGAACCGGCTCATCCCGAAACAGTGAAACCTGCCAATAAACCGTATGCAAATATCATTCATTTGGAAAGTCGTATCCATGAACTGCGGGATAAAATGCCCAATCATAACCTTCGAAAATACATTCACCAACTGGCCTCTTGGACCGGAAAGCCAACTGTCTGTTATGGTCGAGTCTATGCGAAGTTAGCTAAGACCACAGGATTTGATGTGTTGGAAGCATACCAAGTCCAAAAAGGGAAAAAGGTCAATAAAATTTCTTTAGTGGAACAAGCAGGTTATCTACCCGAAGCGGTCGCCATTATGGAAACGGTGATTCAGGACGTCGCATGATCGCACTTCATAATCAGGATATCGACGTCGATATTGCATCTGAGCTCCGGCAATATGACTGGAACCGCCCTCGTTGGACTGAACACAAGTTTCTCGCCTGCTCACCCTTTCGACCCGAACGTCACCCGTCCTTTGCCATCCGTCTGGACACAGGAGTATGGATCGATTCCGGCAGCGATGACTCAGAATGGAAGAAAGGCAATTTTCCACGGCTGCTTTCTTGGTTGCGAAATGAGACCTACGAGGAAACCGTTGATTATCTAATTGGTCACTACGGAGTCCAAACGGCCGATGCAGATTCTCTTCAATTAAAAATACGCCTGCTTACTTTGGAGGCAGAAAGCCGGACACCGTTAGATTCTGATATACTCATCCCTTTTCAATACCGACATCCGTACATGGAAGAAGTTCGTGGTATATCTGAAAACATGCAGAGAGCCTTCCAAATTGGATACGACCGAAAACGAAAGGCAATTACGTTTCCTTGGTTTGACCGTGCGGGAAATCTGGTCAATATCAAGTTTCGAAGTGTCCGAGACAAAATCTTCTGGTATTACGAAGGCGGACAACCGATTCGCGACCACATTTATGGCCTGAATTACGTTGTCCGCCTCAAAAAGGAACAAGTATTTATCGTTGAAAGCGAGATTGATGCGATCACGCTATGGCAGTCGGGTTTTGGTGCGATTGCGTTAGGAGGCGCTCACTTATCTTCCCGGCAAAGAGATTTGATTATCCAATCGCCCATTACAGAGTTAATCATCGCTTCGGATAATGTTCTACCGGGTAAGCGACTATCAGAAAGTATCATTAAATGTCTTGGAGGCTATCTTTCCCTAAAAACCATGGAAATACCGACTTGTGCGAAAGATATCAATGAACTGATCCCAGATAAATTACGGGAGGCTTCTCATTCACTTCGATTTGTAGATGTGTGGGAGTCTACCACCGCCGACGGCGTCGTTTCTGGCTTTTAAGCTGTAACCACTCGTTATAAGAGGTGATTACACCAAAGATATTCATCAGGATCGTAAAGGTAAATAGGATGGTCATGATGAGAGTTACGCGTTTTGGACTTTTTAATGTTTCTTCAGTCGGGTGGATTTTCATGGTAAAGAAACGGGCGATCAGATCAAAAACTTCACCGATACTTGCTGGATTGGTAAGAATGACTTTTTTACCCTCATATTCATGAACCTGCATAATGAAGTTCTCAATACCCCGAGAAAGGCGAACCCTAAGAAAAAACCATGCACCGAATAGCAACGACCAGACTGCACCGGAAAAAAATAACGCAATATCACCGATCAAATGCTCAAAAGGAGTAATTCTAAATCGGGGTGGTTTCATTCCTACTTTCCTCGCCTTCTTTTTTCAGCTTCCATTTCTTCTACAAATTGCAGGTAAACATCATACATTTCTTGGTAAAGTTCGAGTTTTTTCTTGGGTGTAAGCTTCTTATTTTGGTTGATTTCAGAGAGCATTTTGTTTAACTGCGGATTTTTCTCTAACTCATCGGTGGCGCTTTCTGGGATTTTACCCAACCGATTGTATATCTCACTGCTCTCCACTTGATAAAACTTGGATAAAGCTTCAATTAATTTATCACTCGGTGGCTTTAAACCGCGTTCTAGCTCAGAGAGAAAATTGATAGAGACTCCCACATTATCACTCAGTTGGGCAAGTGTAATCCCTTTTTTTAGACGCAGATCCCGTAAGTATTCGCCGGTATCGGCAATTCGAAGCATTTGTTCGGCTTTTTCTCGACCTGTTAAACGTTTCGCCATATTGTGATCTCCTTAGATGTTAGGGTCCCCAAAAAAGGGTACAACAAAGCTGGGAGTTGATAGTTCCCAAAAATCTACATCTAGCTTTATATGTCGATTCGTGCGAACATTAAACACGTCCTCGGTTAAACTATACAGATTAAGAGGATATAGATTAAAAAAAGTAAACACATACGTCAGGAAGACGGAAAGGGGAAGCGAACGTTGAGAGATCGAGATAAGCTTGACGGATACGCACTGGAGTTTGCACGAACAGGAGACGGGCATTCGTTAGAAGAGCTTCTTCGTATCATGGACCCAGTACTACATTATGAGGCTCACAAAAGAGAAAGTGAGTACATTCACCATGACGATATCTACACTATGTTTCGAGAGACCGTTTGGGAGGTTGCGCTGGACTTCAAAGGAGATACCACGTTTATTCAGCGGTGTATGCGTCGGATGAAGCAAAAATTTATCGCCTTGTGTCGCCATTATCGTGCCCAAAAACGGTTCCCGGTTAAACCATTAATCCACTTAGTGAATGATGGAAATGAAGAAGTTGAATTCTCGGCCAGCAATATTCGAATCGACGAGGTCTCGACCATAGAAAAAGATTTAGAAGAAACCCTGTATATAAAAGAACTGCTCGATGGTTTTGCAAGAACCAACGAGCAGCAAGGTAAAATCATTAAACTTATTCACTTCGGATGCACCAACAAAGAAATCGCTGCCATCGTATTCGGTGATGACGAATACGGTGACCGGCCGCGAAAGGGGGTGCAAAGGGCCAAACAAAAATTCAAAGAGTACCTAGACAATGCAGCCTAAGTATCAAAGAACTGTCGGCCTAAAAAGAAGTTCTGTTTCGATTATAACCATAACGATAATAAAACTCAATTACTAAGGGGGACGTAATTCATGGGTGTGATTACAGCGAAAGGCAAGGATGCCAAAGAATCGGTGAATAAGAAGAACTCAAACATTGACTTCAAAAAGGTTTATATCCGCTTAAAAGATGGAGAATCTGTTCGGGTTCGGTTACTGACTCCAGAGGATTATGTGGAATACCGAGCACACGGTTCCTTCCAGCATGAGATATACACGCAACCCTGTATTCACCCGGCGGGACAAAAGTGTGCCCATTGTGATGCGGCAAGTGCGGGTATAGAGGAGTACCAAGGACTCCGGGCAAAGAAGCGGTACCTGTTCGCCTTTGCAGATATCGACGAAGGAATCGTTCGAGTCTTTGACGGTAGCAGAGGGCAAACACAGGGACTCATTAACACCATTGAGCAATACACCGAGGATCTCCACGAGTTGGCCTTCGTATTCAAACGAACCGGGACTAAGACGGATACGACATATTCTTTGAACCCCATTATTAAACTGAAACCCGATGACCGCGAGAAGTTTAACCGGTTTGATGGAACCACGGTGGAAGAAGATTTCTACGAAACGGTGCTACAGCCACGGAGCCGACAGCAACAGATAGAGGAACTTCAAAAAGCAGGCTTCCCGGTGGAGCGAACTTTTGCGGGTGAACTCGTGGATGAAGGTGTAATGCCCATTGACGAAAGCTCTAATCCCGAAAACATTTTTTGATAGAGGCGGCTCTCCGCCTTCCTTAACCCAGGCAAAGAAGGGGTGATATTCGTCGAACTTCGAATTACCGGACTCACGATGGAAGCTCACCAGTCAACCGAACGAGTCCGGGAAGCCCAATTGAAAAAAGAACAGGCAATGCGGGAACCAACCTGGGAGGAAGTTTGGCATACCGGTTGGACGCGACCATCCGGCAAACTACAGGCGGCCATTTTATTATCAAAGATGGGGGAATTGGATAGAAAACGGCTCCAGACGGTCAAGTCGGCCATTGATGCCGGTGAAATCGGCGTTGGCGTAGAAAGCCTTAAGAAGTTTACTAAGGCCCATGCCATGCGGTTGTGGCGCGACTTGCAAGAACAGCGAAAAGAAAAGAACCTCAGAGAGATGGTCGCACAGACTCCGAATAATTACCGGCTGATACAAACGGAATCTCAGTTGGAAAAGTTGGTCGTCGCTCTGCAAAGCGAACCTATTATATCATTCGATACGGAAACAACGGGTTTAGACGTGTACAACGATGTAATCGTTGGCATGTCCGTGACCCTGCCCCGAGCGGACTACCATGTCTATATCCCGGTGGCTCATAAGTTCGGAAAACAGTTGAAACGATCGGTGGTTTTGCAGGCACTTGGTCCAATGTTAACCGATCCTAAAATCGGTAAAGTGCTTCATAACGCCAAGTACGATATGCACATGTTAATTCGCCATGGGGTTCGAATGCGAGGGTTGGCCCATGACACTCGGGTGGCAATGGCTCTGCTGAATGAAAATGAGACGTCCTATGCCTTAAAGAATCTGGCCACAAAATACGGCAAACATTTCGGATTTGAAGATACCAGTCACACATTTGAAGACCTCTTTGGAAAGACCTGTTTCGATGAAATTCCATTAGATGTCGCTTTAGTCTATGCCGCCAAGGATACACATCTCACATGGAAGATCTACGATTGGCAACGGCAGCACCTTCAGCGACTGGGTAAGCTGGAAGAGTTGTATTTGGAAATAGAGAATCCTCTGATTGATGTCTGTGTCGATATGGAACAGTGCGGGTTCCTTATCGACCGGAACTACGCTCGGCAATACGGGGAAGAATTACGAAGTGAAATTCGTCAACTGGAGAACTCACTGAAGGATCACTTCGGAGACATCAACTACAACTCGCCCATCCAGTTGTCCCGGAAGCTGTACGATGAATTGAAGTTGCCTGAGGTAAATGCTCGGTCCACCGATGTGAAAACGCTAAAAGCTTTAAAGGACAAGCATCCCGGTATTGAGCACCTATTGAAGTACCGGGAACTCACAAAACTCCTAAGTACCTATGTTGAAGCGTTGCCGGAACGAATTAAGTCCGATGGGCGGATTCATGGTTCGTTTAATCAGGTAGCGACAGTGACTGGCCGGTTTTCCAGTAACGAACCCAATCTACAAAACCTGCCGACCAAGGCGAGGAAGCTGATTATCGCTCCATCCGGCAAACTGCTGATCGGCAGTGACTTCTCGCAAATCGAGCCTCGGGTATTGGCTCATATCAGCGGCGATAAACATCTTCAAGAACCATATTTGAACGGTCAGGATCTGTATTCCACGTTGGCGAGCCGGGTATTCAAGAAGCCCATCGAGGAGTGCGGTGATGGGTCGAAGTATCGGAAGATGATGAAAGTCGGGCTGTTGGCAGTAATGTACGGGACGAGTATGCACACGCTATCGAATCAGCTTGAGATTACCGTGGAAGAGGCTCAGCAGTTTATCGGTGACTTCTTTAGAACCTACCCACAAGTCCATTCCTTCATTAAAAATACGCATGAGTTTGTTAAGGAAAATGAGTACGTGGAAACCCTGTACGGGCGCAAACGAAGATTTCCCGGTCATCGCCAGAAAGCGAAGGTATATGATTCCTTGGCAAAACAAATCTGTGAGATTCTCGGAGTGGATGAACTGCCCCTGAACGTATGGCGAAATAACGATATCCCTCGCGATCTCAAACGGAGATTCTATGACGTCAAAGGCGACGTCGAATCGGCTCGGCGGCAGAGTGTCAACGCTGTTATCCAAGGAACGGCCGCCGATATCATGAAGCGAGCCATGCTGAATTTACAACAGTATTGCTTAGCGAGAGGCTGGTCCCTGTGCGGAACAGTTCATGACGAGGCGTTGATGATGGTGGATGATAGCGTTACTAATGGTGATGTGAAGGAAATTGAGGAGTGCATGACATCGGCGGCTTCTTTGGATGTACCTCTCGTCGTCGATACCGAAATCATGCGACGATGGGGAGAAGGAGTAAAGAAAGAGGAGTGGTTCGCATCGGCAGCTTAGTTAATCGAGTGGGAGCTAAGGAACTCCGTCAGGAAGTTTTATCGGACGCCAACGATCGCGGCCTAGAGTTGACCAAGGCTATCCTCAATCACTTCGATGCGATTCATTCCATTGAGGAACCGAATGATAGCGAGATCGAAAAGTATCTTCTCATGGATGAGTTGGATGGTTTGAATAGCGATACGAGCAAGTTAGGGTTCAAAAAAGGAGTTATTACCTTCTCGCCTTCCTCGGCCTATAAATGTGAACGGGAACTTTATTTCAAAACTAAAAAGGTTGAAGCCTCTTTTGTTGACCGTTTTCCTTATCAGCGGCGATGGTCCCGTAACGGCTCAGCGGTACACCGGGCGATGCAGCGAGATTTGCTGTATGCCGAGAACTATCTGGATGCACCGAAGTTTACGGTGGTACGGACGAAAACCACCAACCGACCGGCATGGGAAAAGAACATTCGGCAGGTCAGACAGTTTGAATACAACGGCCAACGTTTTCAACTGTACGGCATGATGGACGGCGTCCTTCAATATCAACCGGATGGCAGCAAGATTGGGCTGGAGTTTAAGACTAAGTCAACCACCCTTGGCGTTATCGGTGAGTACAAGATGAAGGATGCCCAAGCGGATCACAAAGATCAGTGCGTGGCTTACTCGTTGTTATTCGGCCTAGATGAATTCCTAATTGTTTATGAATCACTCGCCAAGGACAGTTGGACCAAAGGTGCGGGGGCGAAGCCAGACATGCGAGCCTTTTATATGAAGGTAACGGATGAAGATCGCAAGCGACTGTTGGATAAGTTCGCAGACGTGGCCGGTATGTGCTACGCCAATGAACTGCCTCGGGCCATGGTGGAGAAATGCTTCTTCTGCCTGTATAAGCCCCAATGCCATCATGTGAACGTACAGGTGGCGGCGTAATGGGGCGCACGAATTACCAGCGTGGATACGAGATTGAGCGAAAGATTGTTCATGAGTTGACCGACCGAGGGTTCCTAGTTGTTCGATCAGCCGGTTCTCATTCCAAGGTGGATGTGCTCGGTATCAGCCGAAGACGTATCTTGGCCGTACAGTCGAAGCGAACCAAGCGGTTTTCTATGGCGGCATATCGGAAAGAGATCGCCGAAATCCAAGCAACCATTAAAGAGCACAACATTGATGAAGTAATTGACTTTGAGTTCTGGGTGTGGGTGGACAGGCAGGGATTTCGTAAATGGAAGGTCACTGTTGATAGCGTATCGGAGGTGGCGTGATGGCCACAGTTCGGATTGCTGGATTCAACGACCTGAACACATCAGACGCCGACGGTATCGCCTTCAGCATCTTTTTTCAAGGATGCCGACGGAGGTGTCTTGGTTGCCACAATCCTGAACTGCAGTCTTTTGACGGTGGGGAAGAGACTGATACCGACGAGATTATTCAACGAATCCGAGCCAACCAACGATTCTATGATGCAGTGGTCTTTGTTGGCGGAGAGCCGATGGATCAGCCTGATGCGTTGAAGGTATTGTTGGCGTCAGTAAAATCCATCGGGTTGAGCACATGGCTGTATACGGGCCACAACATCTTCTCGATTTCCGACGACATCATCGACCTATGTGACGTTATCATTGCCGGGGAATACCGTCAGGAATTACACACTGGCGGATTCCCGGCCAGTTCCAATCAAATCATTGTGGACCGACGGAAGGAGAAGGTGGCTTGAAGATATCCCTTACTTTTGAACCAGGGTTCGATACGCTCTATCAGAAGTTTGCAAAAGACCCCGTTGGACTAAAGTTGTTAGAACTGGAAGGAATCAGCCCGAACAAGGTCGACGTAGGGCAGATGTCTCATGATTACTTCACTAAGCGGTTAGCCGATGCCAGTGTTGATCAGAACGCCAACTCCAATGAGGAACTTTCCGCTAACAACTATCAGGCCGAGGTCACCAAAGGCATCTTGAAGTTGGAAGGGTACTATCTGCTGTGGCGGTACAGTAAGAAACGCTTCGGCCTTCATCGAGCCAATCAGCTAATATCGGCAATATGGCGGGGTGAGTTGTATTTCCACGATAGCTCTGGGCAAGGGATTCAGATTCCATACTGCTTTGCCTTTTCCACGGTGAACTTGATGGTTGAAGGACGGCCATATGGACAACTACGAAGTCTACCGCCAAAAAGGTCGGACAGCTTCATGGCTCAAGTGACCGAAGTCGTGATGGACCTAAGTCAAGAGTTTGCCGGTGCGGTGGCCCCCGGGGATCTTATAGTCAACCTTGCGTGGTATCTGAAACAGGAAGGACGCAATCCGGAAAACGAAGAGGATCGCGATTATATCGTCAACCTCTGGCAGAAGTTTGTTCACGTGGCAAACAACAAGTTCAGGTGCTCAGGTCAAAGCCCCTTTTCTAATGTATCCATCTT
>NZ_JACVHF010000037.1 GCF_014502795.1 Heliobacterium chlorum | reverse complement strand
CGCCGGCTCCACTACATATGCGGGTTAGCAGGATCACCAGGTGGAAGAGAGAACCAAAATGTGGTTACGGTGGTAGTTACGGAGGGGCATCTCCGGTGAAGCCATGGGGTTGAAATGGCCCGGTACGCAGGGGAAACCGACGGAAGCAGTGTGCTGACGGCGGTTTTTTGCGTTTTGTAGGAATTTTGTGGTGAGGGTTATGGTGGGTTAATGAGGCCCAGTGGGGGGTACGCTCCCTCCCCATTGCCGACACGGCAAAAGAAATAAGCGTCGTGGCAGTTACGGGAGCCCGGCGCTTATTTAGATTAAAGACCTTTTCCTAAACGCTCTAATGCCTTTAAGGCGTTTTCGTCCAACCGTTTTGCTGCTTCCCGATACCAAAACACTGCTATGGTTTCATCTTTATCAACACCAATTCCATTTTCGTACATCCATCCAAGATGGTATTGCGCCGGAGGGTACTCCTGTTCAGCTGCCTTACGATACCATTCAACTGCTTTCAAATTGTCTTTAATTACACCTAATCCGAATTCATATATATGACCAAGACCATCTTGAGCTCTACTATCATTCTGTTCCGCCGCTTTAAGATACCATTCAAGCGATTTTTCATAGTCTACGGGTACTCCTCTTCCGTTTTGATACATAGATGCAAGTATACATTGATCGTCTACGTCTCCCTGTTCCGCTGCCTTACGGTACCATTCAGCCGCTTTCGCCTCGTCTTTAGTTACACCTAACCCATATTCGTAGATATGACCAAGACTATCTTGAGCTCTATAATCATTCTGTTCCGCCGCCTTTAGATACCACTCAAGAGATTTCACATCATCTTTAGATACGCCTCTTCCGATTGCATACATAAATGCAAGCTTACATTGAGCGTCCACATTTCCTTGTTCCGCTGCCATACGGTACAACTCTGCTGCTTTCGCCTGATCTCTAACTACAGCTTTGTCCCCAAATTCATACAACGTTCCTAATGTATATTGAGCCTTTGCATACCCTTGATTAGCCGACTTAGTATACCATTCGAAAGCTTCCTTATAATCTAGGGTTAAGCCTCGCCCGAAAAAATACATCTGACCAAGACCATATTGCGCTGAAGCATCCCCTAGTTGTGCCGCTTTACTGTACCTCTTTTCTGCCAGAAGATACCACGCCATCGATGTAGCTTTGTCTTTTATTACACCTTTTCCTTCCTCGTACATCAATCCAAGTTTATATTGAGCCTCTGCAAACCCTTGTGATGCAGCTTTTCGATACCACACTACTGCTGTAACTACGTCTTTATCAACATTTTTTCCGTATTCATATATCTCACCAAGTTTATATTGAGCTTCTGCATTCCCTTGTTCTGCGGACGCCCGAATTACCGGTGGCAGTCGTGTTTCTTGCGGAAATTCTGTTACTTCCTGGGTCTGTGCTACTTTTGAAAACTCAATTACTTTTGGTGGTTGTGTTGCTTGCAGTAAATCATATTTTTCATAATAATTAACAGAAAAATAAATCAGTCCTGCAAGTACTAAAACTACTGCTATTGCTATTAAACGCTGACTTGGTTTATTGTTTTTTTTCACGAGGTATTGTTCATTGGTTCGATTTTTAGGCTCTCCGCCAACATTTTCCGAATTATATACAACTTCAGCTATTTGATTTGCGACCTTTATTAATCCATGTGATGTGTTGATGGCTAATTTGTCGGCTAACATGGGGGAAAAATTGATTACTTCGTTATCCGTAATATTATGCCATACTGGGAGTATAACTTTATTCTTACATATTTCTTTAGCAATAAGCCCATTTAGTTCCTTTTTTGTCCATTGTTTTTTTAGAAAATTATTGCTGAGAATTATTACACCATATTTTGATTTTAACAGTCCATGATCTATGGATTCGCGCAAACTGTCCCCTAAAGTTAAAGTAAATCTATCAATCCATACATTGATGCCTTTCTCTTTTAGTAACTTTGCTAACGGTACTGCAACAGTTTCCTTATCTTCACTTGCATACGAGATAAAAACATCCCATTCATGATCCAAACACAACACCCCCCAAACTATAATTAGGAAACAATGTTCCAGGTTTTATTACCTTTCGTTTTCGATTTGAAATAATCTCCCTTGAGCATAACCATCCCCCTGTTCCGCCGCCTTACGATACCATTCCACTGCTTTGGCTATATCTTTTTGTACAACATCTCCACTTTCATAGAATATTCCAAGTCTAACTTCAGCCCCAACATACCCCTGTTCCGCTGCCTTAGAATACCATCCGAACGCTTTTGCTTTATCTTTATCTATACCTTTTCCGCTGTAATAATGTCCTCCAAGGGAAAATTGTGCATAAACATCCCCTCGTTCTGCCGCCTTACTCAATAACTTCACCGCTTGGACTTGGTCTTGGGCTACTCCTTTTCCTGATTCGTACATTCTCCCAAGACTATACAAGGCCTGTACGTGCCCTTGTTGAGCTGCTTTACGGTACCACTCTACAGCTTGAAAAGCGTCTTTACTAACGGAAATACCATCTTCATACATCATCCCAAGGTTATATTGCGCTGCAGCGACACCTTGTTCTGCGGCTTTTAGTAACCATTCCACTGCTTTAGCATCATCTTTAGCTACTCCTCTACCGCTTGCATACATAAATCCAAGATTAGATTGAGCCTCAGCATTCCCCTGTTCTGCAGCTTTTCGATACCATTCCACAGCTTTTATTTCGTTTTTAACGACGCCAATTCCGTTAGCATACATAACTCCAAGATGATTTTGAACACCAGAAATATTAATTATTATGTAATATAAAAGCAAAAAACTAATTATTACTAAAATGATTTGTGTTTTATATTTTTGAAATACGACATATTTCTTTGATTCATTTTTCGAAGTCTCTTTTGCTTCTTGCGCCAAAATTATATCAGTTACATTTGTATCCTTCCAATTGTTTACAACTAAAGTTATTTGATTTGCCACTTCGTTTAATCCATCAGAGGTTTTAGCAGCTAGTTTATCAGCTAAGATAGGAGAAAAATTCAATACTTCTTCTTGTGATATATCATGCCAAACAGGAAGTACAACCTTTTTCTCACAAATTTCTCTTGCTATGAATCCGTTTAATTCTTTTTTTGGCCATTCTTTTTCAAAAAAATTTTTACTTATTACTACAACACCATATCTTGATTTTGATAATCCATAATCAATAGAATCACGCAAGCTATCGCCTAACCTTAAAGTAAACTTATCAAACCAAACTTTAATTCCCATTTTTACTAACATTTTAGCTAGTTCGTTAACTGTCTCTTTATCTTCACTCGCATGCGATATAAAAACGTCCCATTCGTGCTCCATTTCAAACACCCCCAATGATTATATATGGAAAATAGTGTTCGGGATATTATAGCAATTCTCCTTTCTCGTTCGTAAGAAAACTAGCATTTTTATCATCGAGGAGAAACAGCGTGAGTCTCTCAACCTCACGCTGAACGAGCTGTTTTGATTAAGAATTATTGTCTGATCTAAACCCACACTCTACCCATCTTCCTCGGACTCAACATCCCCTCAATCTTGTCAATCGCTTGTTTTTTGACGTCAGGCAAGACGTGACTATAAGTATCGAGCGTAATTCTGATGCTACCGTGGCCCAGCAACTCCTGAACCACCTTTGGATGAACCCCAGCTTCAAGCAGTCGGGTCGCATAGGTGTGCCTCAGAGAATGCAGATTGGTCTTCGGAATTTCCGCTTTGGCCAGCAGTCGATGAAACTTCGTGGCCAAATTCCGCTGCGTAACCATCCGACCCTTCTTTGTCGTCACGACCAGCCCGCTATCCTCGTACTTGCCTTCCGCATTTTTCTTCTCGAAGAACTGAAGAAAGTGCCAGCGTTTAAGCTGCCTGACTAAATCTTCGGTTATCGGAATTCTCCGATAGCCGTTTTTCGTTTTGGGCTCTTGGATTATCTGGTGAGTCTTGTTAGGGCCATGTTCGTTCTTGACCAGCACGGTCCCTTTGGTCACGTCAATGTGGCCACGTTCGAGATTTATATCTCCCCATTTTAGGGCCAACAGTTCGCCCACCCTCATTCCAGTTCCGAGCAGCAGTTTGAAGGCAATCCATAGCCGATCTTCTTCTGCCACGAACATAAATTCCTTCATTTGATCTACGGTGAATACGCTGATTTGCTTAGGAGATGGTTTGGGCTTTCGGACGTGATCGGCAGCGTTCTTGTTGATTAGTTCATCGTGCATGGCCTGTTTAAGGGCAGTTCTTGCAGTGGTGAGAATCAGTTCGACAGTTCTGGTCGCTAGACCTGATTGCCTTTTTTCATTTAAGAGTCTCTGCAGTTGGGTCGTCTGCAGCGATTGAATCTTCACATTACCCAGTTTGGGCTTTAGATGGAGCCGGGTGATGTACTCGTAGCATTCATAAGTTTTGGGGCGGACGTTTGGGCGAGCATACTGTTCAAGCCAGATATCCATCCATTCTCCTAAGGTGATTGTGGATGGGATGATGAAAGTGCCGAGTCTGTACTCCACGATTGCTTTATCTCTCCAGATAAGAGCGTCGGACTCCGCTTTGAAAGTTTTACGTGCATACTTCGGTTTGCCGTTGTCATCCTGACCGATATGGACTTGGGCTACAAAGTAGCCGTCTTTGCGTTGGTAGACGCTGCCTTGGCCGGGTTTGTTGCGTTGGGAAGTCATAAAGAAACACCTGCTCCTTTCGATGTTCAAGATCGACTGATTTCTAGGAGGCAGGTGTAGGTTATCTCTAGTGGGGCGGGAAGGGAAGTAGAAATCTAAACGATTTCCTAGAAAACCACTGTTCAAACTTTTGGTTAATTTTTATTATAAGCATAAGTGTATTTAGATGGATGGAAAGCATTTAGACGGGGGATATCTATGGAAGAAAGATTTGGCATCAAGGATCTGGTGGAATCTCTAATTGAACACGGTGAAGACGAGAACATTAGTGAAGCGGAGGTAAGAAAAAGAGTAAAGGATTGGTTGTTTTTAACGGGGAAGAACGAAAGTAAGTATAAGTTTGGAAAAAGGTGGCTGTTTCCAAACTCCGAAAAATATCATTTGATTTTAGCTACACATAGTAAGTTTTTAGAAAAAGTATACCAATGTAAAAACGGAAACGCAGTTGACTATTATAAAATCATAGATGTATTAGATGATGATGTTTTGCACAAATGTATTTTCAATAGTTATTCCGAAAATGACATTAGTTGGTTTTTTAGTTCATTGGATACTATGAAAGAAATAAAACAATACATTGACTCCTTGAGTTCAACATTGCTTATAAATATGTTTGGAGGATCCGCAGGGCCCGAAGACACAATAACCACATTGGTTAGGATAAGAGAGCTCTTCAATAAATTTATTGATAGTTTGTTAGAGAACGCGAAGTCAAAATAAACATAATATTATAAACCATTAGCGTCCTTTTGTAAACTTCAAACAAGCTAATATATTGATTTTACTTTCCCTTAGGTGTTTGTAGAATAAAATAAAAAACATCTTTTAAGAAAGGAGGTAGGTTATGACTAATCAGCAGTTGGTTTTGCACTTAACAAAGAAAAGCGTTCTCGGTACAAACGGTGTTCTTTCTTTAACTGGCATTGGTGGTACTGTTGTAGCTTTTGCAGCATTCGCTTTGTTAAGAAATGTATTTAGGAAATAGATAATACCCTCGTAACTTATCCGGTCATTTGACCGGATTATTTTTTATTTTCAGATTCCCAATCCCAACGCCTCCAAAATTACCTTCCACCCGTACCTCGACAGCCCCCACTCCCGACAAATATAATCATCGCCGTACTTCTTCCGCCACTTTGGGAGCAGTTGAATATGTTGCTCGTACTTCATCCGATCAAACACTTCGAAGGGTACTAAATCCTCGAATATGGAGTACGTGATCAACGGCCCTGGACGCCGGTAGTCCCGTTTAGCCTTACCCGACATTCGATCGGACGGCATCACCATGCTGCCGACACGGCCCAGTCGGGATGCACGGCCACGGATGCCGGAGGCGGTGGTTTTCTTTTGTTTTACGTCGGTGAGAAATAGGCGTTCGATGTCGGAATCAACTGTGGGCAAACTCTTTTCCCCTTTCGAGTATCCTGACCGCTCTCTATTTTGCCCAATAATAAACAGACTGAAGCGTGAGCCTTAGATAAGGGGCCACGCTTTTCCTTTTCTAAAGTATATTACCAATAAACTTACGATTGTACGGTCTTCTATTGGATTGGGTGTAATGCTTCAGCTTGGCATACTCTTCCCGGAGCCGGTCTACCTCACGGGATACCATGATGGCTTGGTTTATTCTACGGGCCAGCAGCAGTCTCGATGCTTCGTGGCGTTTCTTGTGAATTAATTTCAGAAGTTTATCCGCTTCGCTTTTCATCGGCAAGGATCACTCTCTTCCAACATTTGGTGATTGATTATTCGATGAGGCGAGGCTTATTTCCTTCTTTTTACAGAAAAAAGGAAAAGCGTTCGGCAGCGATAAAGCCAAACACTTTCAATTGAGTCTGAAATTATAGAAAAGTCTTCAGATAATTACGGAACCCATTTTTCATAATTAATATATTATATGTGAGGGTTGTAATAGCTTTTTTTCTTGCGGTTTTATTAAATATAGCCTTAATTATTTGTAGAGGAATATCTGTAAGCATTTTTTTTGTTTGGGATTTAACATAATTCTTATTTGAAGAATCGTTTATACCCCGTACTTGTAGTAAATCAGCCATTCCAAGAATAAAAAACATTGATGTGACAATAATCAGTATTATAGTAAGATATAAACCATACACCGATAAACTAATAAAAACACCAAAGAATATACCTGCTACACCGGAATGAAAATATTTGATATAAAACAAGTCCGATTTATCGTTATTACTTATACCGTCGTATAAATGCTTAATTTCTGATAGTCTATAAGTACTACTGGAAGTCGAAATAATTAACAGAAAATAACCTAACAAATAACCTATTAATAAACCGAGAAGATAATTAACAGTGATACTATAATACGTGAATAGATATACAAACCAATATGAGATTATGTAAACATATAAGTTTGAAAGGCCGTTCAACAAAGTTTGGGGTAAATGATTACCGATTAGCGTTTTATCATCTCGTTTATCTATTATTTTTTCTAGACTTATTTTATACTTAAATAAGCTCACTGAATATAGTGTATAAGATGCTAGAATAAATATATTAATAATTTCTATCACTCCGAATTAATTAATATTTATTTAGTTTATATTAAAAGGAATGAATTCTATATATACAGACTATTACTTTTTACCATGGTCAATTTCAAAAGAACCCAAACGGAGTCTTACCTACTTCTATAATCACGTGATTTTCGGGGCCTTAAATTAAAGTGTATATCTTCAACTATTCTTGAGAGTTCAACGATTTTATTAGTATCTTGATTCCAGAATTCATCAACAAATGGCTTTATGAAAAAAATGTAAACCGAAGTTATTAAACAAACAATCGAAAAAAACAAAGCCGAAAACTTTGTTGCGTATGAAAAATCGTCTATATACTTGAATCCCCACACTAAGAATTGTGTCCATATGGGTATAATTAAACCCAGAGTAAAACCAGGAATAACAAATGCTGATTGTTTTTCTAATTCGGCTTCCTTGTGTAACTTTTCTATTATCAACTTTAGCTTTTCTGGATTTAACATTTTACGTTTTTTAAGATAATCCTTAATTAATGGAATAATTACCTTTTCTCTAACCGAAGTATTGGGTAAAATACCATATTCTTCATATAATACGGTTGTTATACTTTCTTTTAATCCAATTAAAGAAATTGCGTAAATAATCAGACCGAATGCAGTAAACATAAATGAAGCAAAGTATAAAGTCTTACTTAATGAATAACAAGTTAGTAATAAGCATAATACGAACACTAACAGTCCTGTTGAAAGCCTAAGGGTAAATGCCTTTATTTTGTTAAATATTAACTTGCGACGACTTAGGTCATTTTTGTAATAACTTATAAGGCCCCATATCTGAAAAAACGGTTGTTCCATAGCCCCCTCCTGAATCTAGGTCTCTGGATAATGAAAATATAAGTGAGTTGGAATCTGGAATATTATTATCTAAAAGAGCATATTTCCTCGAATCATTTCGACAGTTTTTGATGTATTCCTTCTTAATTTTAACAAACTCCGTTGACTTCCTCCCCAACTAGAGCGATGATGTCACTGCGGCAACCGCCCACCAAGGAGGAATGAATATCGAGCAATAACCGGCCCCAACAAAAAATTAAAAATTTAATTCCGCAAATGATTTTTCACTGTCGAAATCAAACACGACACGCATTTGATTCATATATCACACATCGAAGCCCAGTGCATGACGGGCCAGCAGCTAGGAGGAATGATTATCGAGGAATAGCCGTTTCCACCAACAATTAAAAAACTAATTCCGCAATGATTCTTTACCGTCGAATCAACGACAAGCATTCTGCTTCATATAATCTCATCTTGGTCCAGTGCATGATGGGCCGGGTAATAAGGAGTGGTATTATCGGGTGATGGCTAGGTTTCTTCAATTAAAGACAGCGACGAATCAGACTTGAGTTTTTCAGCGAAGGAGGTCTGCCTATCTGGAATATCTCCACTATTACTCTCAAAACGAGGGAGGTCGATAAATGGGCCAAAGTCTGAACCATCATATGGAGGATGCGGTGCAGACAGTTGGGCTCCGACTTCCGGCTGGGATGGTCTGAACGATGACCAGAAACCTGGTGGAATACGCTGGCAACGTAACCTGCAAATTATTCTAAGTAAATATAGTCTTTAGAACGACTTGCAGGTTTGCGAAAGGCACTACGTCCAGACCCACTCGGCGAAGTCCGGTCACCCTACCGAAACCCTCGGCCAGGGCAGTCTTGCCGATACGTTGACAGTGAACTTCGCCAATTCTGCAGAGAGGCCAGTCTGCCCAAACAGCCGATAGGTGACTTTAGCCGATAATCTGAGGGGCAGTTTGCCCCAACGACCAACAGCCAAATCCGCCTATCAATACCGGACAATACCGGAGGATACGTCCGACCACATATCAGGCGAGGGTTCTTTAATCTCACGACCGTCGCTTATTTGGTTTGGGCTTTTTTCGATTATCAAAGAGCGAAACAGCCCCCGTTGCCGGGGGACTGCGTTGGCGTTATTCTGCCTGTTCAGGTTTACTCATGTTCTAGTTGAGTTTCTCGATGTTCTGGTTCAACCGGGCCAACTGCTCGGCGATGGTGGCCAGGGATTCAGCGATTTTGGGAACATCCCGTTCGTAGAACTTCCTGCCCATTAAGGTTTGAAAAAACTTTGTCATTTCTAATCCTCCCTGCTTTTGTTGCAAGCAGGTACAGCTTATCTAGTAATCGTTACTGAGTAAAGTTAAAATAATGGTAGGATTAATTCTTAAGGGGGATGGGCGTAAATGGGAATTAAGTTCGATGCCATCGGTATTTTTGTTGGTAATATCAAAAAAATGGTTGCGTTTTATCGAGATGTACTTGGCCTAGATATTGACTGGGACGAAGAAGGTCCCCATGCGGAATTCAAACATGAAGGAATCCGAGTGATGATGTATGAGCGAAAGTTATTACCGGGTTACCTGGGTACCGATGTTTCCTTCCCTACCGGATTGAACGGAACTTTTGAACTGGCGATTGACCTACCTCTTTTTTCCGATGTAGATAAGGAATTCGAGAGAGTCGTTGGTCTTGGTGCACAACCCGTTGTATCACCCAGAAATGAACCTTGGGGAATGAGAACCTCTTATGTGGCTGATCCAGAAGGTAACTTAATTGAGATCGGCTCATGGGGAAAAGGAGAACCAAAGTCGGAGTGATTTTACTTGGTGTTAGGAGCGAGGACCGCCGTTAGGCGATCCTCTTTTGTTTATGTCGATGCTTCAGCCGAATCCCCTCTCTTTTAGCTTCAACGGGTAAACCACCGACATACTCCAGTGGAACTTCCCGCCGAGAACGATGTTTCTGCTGCCATTCGCTAAACACCGGATATTCTGTGTTGCTGACCTTATCGGGCTGGTTCTTTGAATCTCGTAGAATGTAATTTGTCAGCCGTTCCAACTGATCTCCGTCAGGGACTTCCCCCACCTGTTTTACATACACCTCAATCAGATCATCCACTGCTTTAATCCGCCACTGGGCCGGCATGTCTTGAGCACTCAGGTGGGCCACTGCTCTAGCAAAGGATTCTTTATAGTTGGCCTCTGTCGAGAACACCATCACGCCACCCCTTTCTCTTCATTGACATGGGCGATTCGCTGAATAGCCGATCGAACGTGGTCACTAACAGCTTGTTGAGAGATATTCATCCAGTGGGCAGCATCCTTTTGAATGTAATCGTGGATAAATACCAGCTTTAACGCTTGCTTCTGGCGGTGAGTCAAGTTTGCTTCTTCAATGGATTGCGCTAAATCCAACAATAACAAACTAGCGTCGTAATCTCCCCTTAGGAACCGGGATTCCCGGACATGGTGAAGTTGAGTGAGCAAAGCGTAGATGCCTCGTTCGCTATCTAATGGATAGGCATCATCCAATCGCCGTTCCTTTGCCGAGAAATCAATAACTTTTCCCAGTTAGGCCGCCTCCTCTTTGATGTGTAGTAGAGCATTGTCCATAAGGCAGTACAGTTCTTTCAAGGTTCCCTCGTTAGTAATCTTGAAATCAGCGTCAAACTCATCGACGTCCTTTTCGGTTTCATGATTAAACTGAGCCAGATCAATCTGCTCACCCAGTCGCTTCATACGCTGAATCCGTGTGGTTGCTGAGGAATTGATTTTTACCACATCAAAACTAACTTCCAGCAAGGAGAAATATTCATTCCACTGGCGGAGGTCTGTTATGACGATATCATCATCTGGGCCTGTTTCCCTTTCAATTTGCCGTAATACATAGTTCACCCAGACGTCGGGGTCAACGTCTCTCAATGCCTGTCCTACATTTTGATAAAGTTCACGAGGTTTGCCGTCTTGGTCCGCATTTGGGAACAGTTCTTTACAGAGGTTACGAATGGCATCACCGAAGGCAAATTTCTTAAACCCATAATGATTCACCAAATAATCTGCTACAGCATCTTTACCGGAACGCATTTTCCCTGTCAGAGCGATTTTCATTATGCAATCTTCCTTTCAGAATGTTGTTGTTCAACAGCTTCCCATTGCTTGAGAAGGTTAAGTCTTTTTGTCAAACGTTGATAATACTCGATATCTAGTTCTGAAAAACTGTGAGACTTTCGTAATCTGGCCATGCCGTTCACGAAGTTGATGAACAATCGGGCCTCCCCTTCTGCCAACGCCAGAGCCTTTCGGAAATCAATCACTTTCCCCATCAGCACGCCCTCGCTCTTGCCACTTCTGCATAGTCTTCTTCACGTTCAATTAAGATGAAGTCGAATCCGTTCTTTCTAGCTGCGACCGCTGTGCTTCCGCTTCCCCCGAATGGGTCGAGGACGATGCCTCCAGGTGGAGTCACCAGCTTAATCAGCCATGCCATCAAGTCGACGGGTTTTACGGTCGGGTGATGGTTACGGCTCTCTACCGGCTTCCGTTCACGCCCATCCATTGTGTACTTGCTATTGATTACGCCACGGCCTGTGCCGGGATAGGTGCGCCGTTCTTCGAGGTCGATGACATTGCCTTGCCAGTCGCTGTTGCGGTCTTTCTTACTGGACTTCTTTGAGATTTCTTTGGGAGTGATGTTGAAGAATTGGCTGTACCACTCATCGTTATCGGTGGTCACGCAGTTAGCAGGGAATCGGCCTTCGTTGGATTGGCCTGATGGAACTCGGCAGTCTTGGATGTTGACTGCACCTGTGCCGTAACGCTCTACGTTCTCAATTGTGTTTCCCTCTAGCGGCTTCCTCGCCATAATTACCGGCTCATGTGCGGGCTTGATCGATGTACCCCATCCGTCCCATATCTTAGCTAGTTCGGTGGACGGCTCGGTGATATAATGAACGATCTTGCCCGTCTGTTCTCCAGCAAACAGCGACGAGCCGTATGCCCTGCCGTGGCCATTGCGCTTATCGGGTACTTCTCGCTCGCCGATGATATGACGCTCCACCCCCGCTCGCTTATCGAAGGCTTTACTCACGTCCATGCTTTTCGGAAATCCGCTGGTATACAGCCATTCGATTACATCTCTGATTTCAAACCCGGCCATACGGAGGGCGATGGTCATGAGGTCTTGTGTGCGAGTTCCCGAGAAGCAGAGAATGTGGCCGCCGGGTTTCAAGACGCGGGAAACCTCTCGCCAGATGGCGGGTCCCGGGACGAATGAGTCCCAGGACTTACCCATGAATCCTTTGGCCTGGTGACTGTAATCCTCACCGGCCATCCACTTTGAAAGAACTTCTTGGATGTTTGGCTCTTTGGAAAGACCGTAAGGTGGGTCTGTTACGCAGGAGTCAACGGAATTATCGCGAAGTGCTTTAAGGGTATTTATACAATCTCCTGAGATAACTGAACTTCTTATAGAATCTAAGTTCAATCTAACCTCTCCTTATTTTTTCATTTCAAAAGAAAGACTTGGACTCATTTCGTCGAATTACTCATATGCGGGAGAGGAGGATTATTTTGAAAAAGGTATACATGATTGCCCTTATTCTTTTAGTTGCGATTCTCACGGGCTGTACTAGCTCAAAAGCAACGCCTGAAAATGTCGCAATGCCGGATAACTTCGGGTTTATACTAAAGTACGGCTATGGGCCGAAAAAGAATGAATTAAATACGATGGAAGGAACTTTTACCAAAGACTTAGTTATAATTGATCCAGTTACGACTGATCTACGGTTAACCACCGACGAGATGAAAAATATATACGAGGAGATGGTCAAGCTCGATATCTTGAGCTATCCAGATGAGTTTTTTCCCGAATCAAACATGAAAGTTACGCCTTACCGAACTTATGAGTTTGATGTTCGTTTTGGAAATAGTACTAAAAAAATACTGTGGAAAGATGAATCTCTATCAGAATCTAGAAAAGCAGTCCAACTTAGGAGCCTTTTTAAGAAAATAATTAACACAATCGAAAACAAAGAAGAATTCAAGAGGTTACCAGAAGCCCAGGGAGGTTATGCCTAACTTAGCTAGCCTTATCCCACATCGTCTTCGGCAACTTCCCCACGGTATCCATCAGCAACTCATACACGTCCAGGTCCATTACGTCGGCCTGGGCGTTATTATTTGAAACCAGTTGACGCAGAGTGGGCCGCTGTTCCCTTAACTTCCGCATCGCTCGGTTATGGCACTCGATATGGGGACCGTGGTATTCCTTCAATGTGTCCCACTTCTCGGGGTCCAAAGTGCGGACAGCCTCGAACATGGAGTTGACGATATCGCGGGTTTCGCCTTGAGCACCCCGTTCCCAGATTCGCTGCTTGAATACGTTCTTCACCAGAGCTTCCTCAGAAAAGTCCAACATAAATGGCGGCATCATTACGCCCATGGGATACAGCGACCGGATGGCTTGTAGCGATTCTTCGGGATGCTCTTTTTGAAGCAGTTCGCATCGTGCTAGTTGATCTTCCATCGTTCGATGGTATAGCCAAGGATCCTTTGCTTCATTGGGAATCACAAATCCCCAAGGTTTATTCACTCGGAATCCACCAGCTATTCGGCGGTTACGGATGGTGTAGGTGATAAGGTGATCATAGGCCGTCTTGCTCACGCCGAGGTAAAGGAAGGTAACGGTCTCACCACGGATAGGCTCATAGGAATGACCGGCCTTGACCATGCCGTTGAGGAAGCGGTTGGTGTTCCCCATATCGTCATACTTGCCAAGATACAGGGCTGAAGCGAAAGCACTGGATTTTCGGCCTTTGTCGGTGGCTCGTAATACGATCACTCGTCCGTGCTGGATCGGCGTGAATCCCTGTTTAACGAAGTTTTCGTTGATGAAATCCTCTAGGTTACAAATGTCGTTAAGTCGTTCCGGTTCCAAGTGGATACGCTCATTCCAACAAATTGGATTGCGATCAATATTAAACCGACTCATTTTTTCTGCTCCACTCTCTTTCTTCCCGAATTGATTCGAGGTTAGCGTCAATCGCGTATTGAATTCTTTCGGCAACCCATGCCAGCACAGCCGCCTTTACCAAAGCATTTGAATCGGGCTTGTCATTAAATATCTTGCTTCGAAGAAGTTCTTCAGCAAATAAAAACTCATCTCGCAGAGCAAACAAAGTCGCAAAATCTGTAGCCATTTTAAACTGCCTCCTAAATTCGCTTATCCTGCTTGTTGTAGTTCATTGAATTTCCGCTTCGGATACTCGTAATTCTTCCGAACATCGCCCCATGAGGACACCTTTGTGAAATAACCAATCACCCTGGTCATATAGTCAACAATCGGCTCACCACAGATTGGACAGTTCTTACCGGTCCCCACTATGGATGTATGACCACTGGTGCAAACCCCGAATCCATAATTGATGGCGAAGTGTTCAACTCCCTCTGCTAAGGAAATCAAGATGAGTTTCTTCATTATAAGAGGGTCGGTAATCCTTTCTTGAACATTGAGATGAAGGATACCGCCACCGCTGACATGCTTCATGAAACGACCAGTCAAGTGAATACGATCGGTGGTTCCCATCTCGGCGATTAGTGGAACATACTGGTTTGAGTACAATTCAAAGGGCTGTAGCTTCCGATACAACAGTTGGTCCTTTTTCGCCAATGTCACCGCTGTGCTCTCCGCAGGGATTTCCTCGGTGTTGAAGGAGTAACCCGTTTCTTGACCGAAAGCTACAGCATATTCCTCCGTTTTCTTTAGCACTTTCTCAGTGAACGATTGCCCTTCTTCACTCTCCATCGGCATTCCCATAAACTCGCACATCTCATATTGGCCGTGAATCCCGATAGTGGAAAACAGCATGTCTAGTGAAAACCAACCAAGCGGATTAAAGAATTTTAGGAATCCCTTCTCAACCCGTCGGCGCAGAATCTCTTCCCGGTGAACTAACAGCAAATCTTTAGCCATCTGCGCTCGCCGTTCCAACAGAGTGAAGAAGTGCTCTTCATCACGGGCATCCAACGCCAGCCGTGGGAAGTTGATGGTGACTACCCGATGAGAGCCAATATTGAGGCCGCCGTTCCCGAAGCTGTCGGCCCTGTAGCTCATCCGTTCGGTATCGTTTACATAACGGCAGCACATTGCAATCTTGGAGCCCTCATTGGCGTAGATATTCAGCACGCCAAGTTTGACGTTAATCCGACTGATAAATTCGAGGAAGTCTTCGTCTAGCGGCTGCCGGTTCTCATCCACACACAAGTTAGCCGTCATGACCGGAAAGCGGTACGGCATGCCGGTGGCCGGATCGCCGTTAGCAAAGAACTCAGCGATGATTTTCTGGATTTGCATGACGTATTCCACTTCGACTTTCGAGCCATTGGGGTAACGATATTCGGAGAACAGCTTCTTAAGGTTTTCTCGATCAAAGATGGATACATTAGAAAAGGGGCTTTGACCTGAGCACCTGAACTTGTTGTTTGCCACGTGAACAAACTTCTGCCAAAGGTTGACGATATAATCTCGGTCCTCTTCGTTTTCCGGATTGCGTCTTTCCTGTTTCAGATACCACGCAAGGTTTACTATCAGGTCCCCAGGAGCCACCGCACCGGCAAACTCTTGACTTAAGTCCATCACGACTTCGGTCACTTGAGCCATAAAGCTGTCTGACCGTTTCGGCGGCAGACTTCGCAGTTGCCCATAGGGTCGGCCATCGGCCATCAAGTTCGCGGTTGAAAAGGCGAAGCAGTACGGAATTTGAATCCCTTGCCCAGAGCTATCGTGGAAGTATAGTTCGCCCCGCCATATGGCCGATGTCAGCTTATTGGCCCGGTGAAGTCCAAAGCGTTTCTTGCTGTACCGCCACAGCAGATAGTACCCTTCCAACTTCAAGATGCCTTTGGTAACCTCGGCCTGATAGTTGTTAGCGGACAATTCTTCATTGGAGTTAGCATTCTGATCGACGCTGGCATCGGCCAGTCGCTTGGTGAAGTAATCGTGAGACATCTGTCCAACATCGACTTTGTTTGGGCTGATTCCCTCCAGTACCAACATCTTCAGTCCAATAGGATCCTTAGCGAACTTCTGATAGAGCGTATCGAAACCCGGTTCAAAAGTAAGGGATATCTTCAAGCCACCTTCTCCTTCCGTCGGTCCACAATGATTTGATTGGAACTGGCCGGGAATCCGCCAGTGTGTAAATCCAGACGGTATTCCCCGGCAATGATGACGTCACATAGGTCGATGATATCCTCGGAAATCGAAAAGATGTTTTGTCCAGTGTATAGCCATGTGCTCAACCCGATGGATTTGACTGCCACCAACAATACCTTCAACTCATTAGGCTGATCCATCGGCTCTCCACCGACAAAGACCACCGCGTCATAGAATCGATGATTCGCTTTAATTCGCTGGATGATCTCGTTAGTCTCCATCTCTTCCCCACCGTCAAAAGACTGCAGTTCAGGATTGTGGCAGCCTGGACACCGTCTATGGCATCCTTGGAAGAAGATACTGAAGGCGATACCGTCAGCGTCCGATGTGTTCAAATCATTGAAGCCAGCAATCCGAACCGTGGTCATCACGCCACCTCCGATACGCTATCCGCTGTCACTTTCCACTTCCGAAACCCCTGCCTGTCCACCCATACCCAGAACTCAAAGTCAATCACTTCATCAATGTCGTGTTCTTTAATGGTCGATTGAATCTCAGCGATCTCTTTGCGATAGGCTGCCATAGATAGCCGTTTTGTTCGTTTGGACTGCACAGCCAAGATACGTCTGCGACTGATACCCAGTACATCCACTTTGGAATGAGAACCAGCAGACCGCACCACTAGGAATCCCCTCTGGGTCAACTCATGCACAATCTTTCGCTCGATCTCATATCCTCGCTGATAATTCGTGCGCCCCATTATGCCGCCACCTGTGCCTTTACCCGATGACAATGGGGCTTATAGAGGCAGAAGAAACATTTTTCCACCATGGCCCGAGGCAGTTCATTGGTGTAGCACATACCGGCCACGTCTGCGAATTTATCCAACAGTCGATTGCGATCTTCATCCGTTACCCTCATATAAAAGGCTCGCATGTCCGGCTTGGCTTCCGCACCTTTGGTCCAACTGTCTTTGGCGAGTGATTCATAAACAATCAGAAACTCATCTAGGCCGAATAACAGCGAATATGCCACACACTGGTCTTTGTGATCCGCTTGAGCATCCTTCATCTTGTACTCGCCGATAACTCCAAGTGTGGTGGATTTGGTCTTAAACTCCAACCCAATCTTGTTGCCATCCGGTTGATATTGAAGAACACCGTCCATCATGCCGTATAGTTGGAATCTCTGGCCGTTGTGTTCAAACTGCCTGACCTGCCGGATATTCTTTTCCCATGCCGGTCGGTTGGTCGTTTTCGTACGAACCACCGTAAACTGCGGTGCATCCAGGTGGGTCTCAGCGTACAGCAAATCTCTCTGCATCGCCCGGTGAACCGCCGAGCCGTTGCGGGACCATCGTCTTTGATAGGGAAAGCGGTCAACAAACGAGGCTTCTACCTTTTTTACTTTGAAATAAAGTTCCCGTTCACATTTGTAAGCCGATGAAGGCGAGAAGGTAATGACTCCTTTTTGGAACCCTAATTTGCTCGTATCGCTATTCAAACCATCTAACTCATCCATCAGAAGATACTTTTCGATCTCGCTATCGTTCGGCTCCTGAATGGAATGAATCGCATCGAAGTGATTGAGGATAGCCTTGGTCAACTCTAGGCCGCGATCGTTAGCATCCGATAAAACTTCCTGCCGGAGTTCCTTGGCTCCAACCCGATTGACTAAGCTGCCGATGAAAACCACTCCCCTTTCTTTACCCCTTCACCCCATCGTCGCATGATCTCTGTATCGACTTTTAACGGTACGGCCAACGATGCCGCTGCGGTCATGCACCTCTCGATTTCCTGCACATCTTGTTCGGTCACGCAATCATCCACCAGTATCAATGCTTCATCATGAACCGTACCGCAGAGAGACCAGCCCCTTGTAGTGCAATACTTTTGTAAGTTCAGCATCGCTCGTTTCATCACATCAGCGGCCGTCCCCTGGATGATGGCATTCACACTCTGCCGTCGGGCCGATTCAACATCGCCTTTGACATCATAAAATTTCCGCTTGAGGTTATGAGGGATATCTTTGTTGCGCCATACATTCAGGGGCAGTTCTTCCACTCCGAGAATCTCACAGATTTGTTTTGCCAAGGAATCGTAGACCTTCGCTTTCTGGCGATGAGCGGGAAATCTTCGTTTTCGTCCATACAGAGTCTCCACATACTCATTTTCCTTGACCAACTCATGAGTATCTTTAATGAAGGAATGGACTTGTGGGTAGGTCTTATAGAAATCACCGATAAATTCATGGGCCTCTTCGACTGTAATGGTTAACTGACTTGCGAGCGTGAACATACTTGTTCCATACATACAAGCCAAGAGCCCGACCTTCATCATCTTCCGGTACTTTGACCCGTCGCCGCACTCTTCGATAGGTTTCTTAAATACCCGACTAGCCAACGTGGAATACAAATCCTGACCGTTCAAATATGGCTCCTGTAAATGGCGATCTCCACTGATATGAGCCAGTACCCGAGGTTCGATTTGTGAGAAGTCACTGCCAATCAGAAGTTTGCCGGGTGGAGCGATAATCAATTTCCGTGCTTTTGTCGGCAGGTTTTGCAGGTTCGGCTCGTTGCTGGAGAACCGGCCAGTCACGGTAGCCACCTGATTAAATGAGCCATGAATCCGGCCATCCGATTTAATCCGTTCCGGTAA
>NZ_JACVHF010000036.1 GCF_014502795.1 Heliobacterium chlorum | reverse complement strand
AGCCGTTGCCGAGCGGTAAGACCGGCTTCCTCTACGGCATCTGTGAAGTCGATCAGAAGGTTGCTTGCATCATAATCGCCCCGGCTGAAACGCATTTCCCGCAGCTTGTGTACGTTGGCCAGTAAGGCGTATATCCCACGTTCTTTGTCTAGCGGATACGTTTCATCTATCTTTTTTTGCTTTCCTAAGAAGTCGATCTTGCAAGTTCCCACCCTCGCATCTCCTATCTTTTAACGATTTAACCGCCCATTCGATCTGTTCATAAAGCGAACCGCTCCTGCCGTTATTTGTGATTTCGAAATTAACCACGAAATTATCTATATGAGATTCCGTTTCGTGATTGATATCATCCATGGTGAACACATCTCCTACGGCGTTCATCCGGGCCAGGCGGTTTTCAACTGTGGATTGAACCCGCACGATGGTAAAGCCGTTATTCAAGAGAGCCTTATACTCATTTGGCTGTCTAAGGTCGGAAATCACGATGGAGTCGAATGGGTTGGTACTGGCGTCGATTTCTTCCAGTGTATAGTTCAGCCATACCGCCGGATCTATCTGACGTAAAGCTTGTCCTATCTGCTGATACAGGGAACGGGGTTTCATACAGCTGTTCTGTATGTCGGGGTAGATCAGACGAGTTACTGCCCTCACTCCATCCCCGAAGGCGAAACGCCTAAATCCGTATTTCCGCACAAGGTACTCCGCGATCAAATCCTTACCGCTTCGCATTTTCCCGGTGATGGCGATTTTTACCCCGTGCATTCTTTAGACGCCTTTCCCCTATCGACTTCTCGCCATTTAAGCAAGAGGGCATACCTTTTTTCCAGATGTTCTAGATAATCGGCCATTAAGTTAAAGTCGGTTTTTTTGTTGATAACGATGTTTTTCATTTTTTCTCCCGTAAGATACAACTCACCCAGATAGTGAATTAACATTCCCATTTACTTGTCCCCTCCTTGTTTTAAAGCAATCCACATGTAATCTGAAGCCGATAGTTCGTAGCACAGTTTACTGCCCCAAAAAATGAAGGGTAACGGTGTTTTGCTTTCTTTAATCAAACGCAGATGTTTTGGTTTTAGAACCGTAAATACCGGAGTTGAAGTCTGCCACCCATTCACCCAGATGAGCGAAGCACCCTGCTTCAAGTAACTGTTTAACTGGTCCGTTTTGAATCGAAATGTGGAGAGCATCGAGTTGTTAAACTTGACCTCCACGGGCCTTCCGTTTAGCAAGTAATCTGCTTTTAGATTTACGTTTGCCCCTAGCAAGAGTCGCCCGGAATTATCGCAACCGTTGTTTTGAACGGACAGCGACTCCCCCGTCTTTCGTCGCCAGTAGTCTACATACAGTTCGATAATCTCGCGTTCCACCCGCGATCCATGTTCGATATCTCGGGCAAAATCTTTTATATCTCTATCATCCATCCGGTAGTTCATTCGGGCTGCTTGGTTCACGGGCAGCTCACCTCCAAAGTGTTCTTTCACTATTTAATGCCGACAAACGGAGGACTTTGTGACAAAGAAAAGGGGCCGGGTTATCCCACCCGAGCCCTCGCGATTTCTACATATTCCGCTTCCCGTTCAATCAAGATGAACCTTCTGTTCTCTTGCAAGGCCGCTGCCCCTGTTGTGCCGCTACCCCCAAACGGATCGAGCACAATGCCTTCTGGTGCCGTCACGAAGCGAATCAACCATGCCATTAAACCGGTTGGTTTTACCGTAGGATGATGGTTGCGGTTAAAAACCGGCTTTCTTTCTCGACCGTCTAACGTATGCGTACTGTTTAGAACTCCTCGACCACTACCGGGATACACCCGCCGTTCTTCCAGGTCTATGACGTTTCCTTTCCAGTCGCTGTTCTTGTCTTTCTTAGTGGACTTCTTAGACAGTTCTTGGGGCGTAATGTTGAAAAACTTGCTGTACCATTCCGATGGTTCTGTGGTGATGCAGTTGGCCGGGTATCTGCCTTCTTCCCCAATACGGCAACCGTCCACGTTAATCGCACCGGTACCGTATCGTTCAACGGTGTCACAGATGTTTCCCGTTAAAGGCTTTCGACCCATAATGACCGGCTCGTGTGCGGGTTTGATTGAACTACCCCAGCCATCCCATTTCTTCGCCAGTTCACTGACAGGCTCATCACTGTCCACCTCGTGAAATCCTTGCTTCATCGCTTTTTCCATCCAAGGGCGGGTATTCTGGCCGTTTATGAGCATCACTGGGTTATATGGAATCCGTATCTTTTCTCTGACAGATCCCGCTCTTTTGTCGAACTGTTTGCTGACATCTAAATTCTTGGGAAAGCCGCTGGTGTACAGCCATTCGATGACATCACGGATTTCGAACCCGGCAATCCGCAAGGCCACTGTCATCAAGTCTTGGGTTCGAGTTCCGGCAAAGCAGAGGATATGTCCACCGGGTTTTAGAACTCGAAAAACCTCTCGCCAGATGGCCGGTCTTGGAACGAAGGAATCCCACGTCTTCCCCATAAAACCGCTACCCCGATGAACATAATCTTCACCGACCAGCCATTTCGAAAGAACTTCTTTAATATCCGGTTCCTTCGACAGACCGTATGGGGGATCGGTTACGCATGAATCCACGCTGTTATCCGGTAGTGTTTTCAGAATCTCCAAGCTATCCCCTTGCAGCACTTGATTGATAAATTGCATTGTTCGTTTACCCCCTTCAATACTTAATGCCGACAAAGGTCCGTATTTGTGACAAAAAACCCCGACCTTCTTTTGAAGATCGGGGTTGCTGAGTTATTCGCCGATAGCTTTGTGTACAGGAGCTAAAAGTTCCTTTTCTTCTTCCGTTGCCATTCGATACATCCTACCATTACTACCGATAAATATATCTCCATTTCCCATATCTATAATAGATACATATTGACCATTGATTAGGATTAAAGGATATTTATCTTTATGCGGGAAATCTACGATGGCACCTCTATAGTCTGGTATAGGCTCGTCTACTATACGCAAAATACCTATTTTATCTCGATATGCAAACGCCAATAACATCACCTCCTACTATACGATATGAATAATTACTCATTATGAAACAAAATTGCTTATATATAAATGTTCATATTGTAAAACATGGTGTTTTTATATCCTTTGTATTAAATTTTTCATACTACGAATTTAATCCCACATGGTTTTCGGTACTTTCCCCAGCCTGTTCATCAGAAGTTTGTAAACATCCAGGTTCAAAATGTCGGTGGCCTGGGCTTTTTCTTCGCTATCCAATAGTTCCCCCAGTCGAGGCCGTTGAACCCGTAACTTCCGCATAACCCGTTTTTGCGTTACCGTATGCTCTCCGTGATACTCCCTTAGGAAGTCCCATTTCTCCGGGTCGAGTTCTCGAACGGCATCGAACATGTTTTGAACGATCTCCTTCGTTTCTCCCTGAGCACCTCGCTCCCAGAGACGTTGCTTGAACACGTTCTTCGCCAGTGCTTCTTCAGAAAAATCAAACATAAACGGGGGCATCATAACGCCCATGGGGTAAAGGGAACGCAAGGCTTGAAGCGGTTCTTCGGGATGCTCTTTCATGACCTCTTCACAGCGTGCTAACTGGTTTTCCATCATCATAAAGTACCAGTTTGGGTTTTTCGCCTCATGGGGAATCACAAATCCCCATGGTTTATTTGCCCGAAAGCCACCGGCAATTCGACGGTTACGGATCGTGTACGTGATGAGATGATCGTAGGTGGTCTTACTGACGCCTATATAAAGGAATGTAACCGATTCGCCACGGATGGGTTCGTAAGAATGACCAGCCTTCACCATGCCGTTGAGGAAGCGATCGGTGTTATCCATATCGTCGTACTTCCCCAGATATAGGGCAGTTGCGAAAGCGGAAGATAGCCGGTCACGATCGGTTGCCCGTAATGCAATCACCCGGCCCTTTTGAACGGGTTGATATCCCTGTGAGGCATACACCCGGTTAATGAAGAATTCAATATTTGATATATCTTCACTCCGCTTAGGGTCCATATACACACGGATGTTTTCGTTGATTTCGTTCATGTTAATTGAAAAAGTATCTCGTGGAGCAGAGGCTTTCATTGCGTAAGACATCCACAAACTCCTTTCCTTTTGTAGCTACCCAGTGTGTCCAAAGCCGCCGCTTCCCCGTTCTGTTTTTACAAAGGACTCAACTTCCGTGAGCTCCGTATTGTGCAAGGCTTGTGGGAAAACCATCTGGGCAATTCGGTCCTCAAAGTTGATCGTATAGGCCGTATCCGACTGGTTTATCAGAATCACTCCGATGCCACCGGTATAATCCGCGTCGATCGTACCCGGTGTGTTCAGCACAGTAATTCCATGCTTCCATGCAAGGCCGCTACGTGGCCGCACTTCCGCTTCCATTCCAGCGGGCATCTGTATGGCTATCCCTGTTCGAACCATGCAACGTTCATCGGGACGCAGGGTAAAATGTTCAAACCAAGATTGTAAAGGTTTACTGGGATCTTCCGATGGCTTTATCACATCAAAAACTCTCAGGTCGAAACCACTGGAAAGCGGTGTCTCCCGTTCGGGGATCGTAGCAAGTAAATGGAGCTTCTTCGTCGGGATCAGAATTTTCGTATTTGTGTGTTTCAATTTCCGCACCTCCATAACTTAATGCAGATATAAACTCGTTTTTGTGACAAAAAAGATGGGGGAAAACTCCCCCAGTTGTTGCATCAGTTGAATTTTCGTTTAGGGTACTCGTAGTTTTTCCGGGTAGCGTTCCAACTAGAGACCTTGGTAAAGTAACCGATAATCCGCGTTAAATAGTCTGTAATGGGAGAGCCGCAGATGGGGCAGATTTCCCCTGTTCCCACGATCGACGTATGACCCTCTTTACAGATGCCGAAACCGTAGTTGATTGCAAAATGCTCGACACCTTCCGTTAAGGTGATGCGTATCAGTCGCTCCATCGTAACCGATTCGGTAACTTGTTCTTGTACATTCAAGTGAAGAATCCCGCCACCACTTACATGCTTCATGAAACGTCCGGTTAATCGGATTCGATCCATTGTTCCCATATCCGCGATCAACGGGATGTATTGATTGGAATACAGCTCAAAAGGCTGCTTATCGCCAAACATCAACCGGTCTTTTCGAGCTAGGCTAACGGCTGTGCTTTCAGCGGGGATTTCTTCTGTATTGAAGGAGTAACTTGTTTCCTGACTAAAACGCAGAGCATATTCTTCGGTTTTAATCAGCACTTCCTCCACGAAATCCTGACCTTCCTGAGATTCCATCGGCATCCCTAAGAAGTGGCACATTTCATACTGCCCATGGATTCCAATAGTGGAAAACAGCATATCCAGAGTAAACCAGCCTAGAGGCTTGAAAAACTTCAAAAACCCTTTCTCTACACGTCGCTGCAAAATTTCTTCCCGGTGTACCAGAAGCAAATCACGAGCCATAGTTAACCGCTTGTCCAACAGGCGGAAAAAGTCTTTTCTATCTTTCGCTTCTAACGCAATTCGAGGGAAGTTCACGGTAACCACTCGGTGAGATCCGATATTCAATCCGCCATTGCCAAAGCTGTCGGCCCGGTAATTCATCCGTTCGGTATCGTTTACGAAGCGGCAACACATTGCGATCTTGCTTCCTTCATTGGCGTAAATATTGAAGCAACCCAGTTTTGCATTCACCCGGCTGATAAATGACATAAAATCATCATCAAGGGGCTGCCGATTTTCATCTACAGACAGGTTTGCTGTCATCACCGGAAAACGGTACGGCAGACCTGTAGTCGGATCACCCTGGGCGAAGAACTCCGCGAGGATTTTCTGGACTTTCATTACAAATTCAAAGTCTACCGCAGTTCCGTCTGGGTAACGATACTCCGCAAACAGTTTCTCAAGGTTTACTCGGTCAAATATAGAGATATTTGTAAAGGGACTTTGTCCTGACGTGCGAAACTTGTTGTTTGCCACATGGATAAACTTCTGCCATAAGTTACTGATATAATCTCTATCCCAAGGAGCGTCGGGAACGTACATTTCTTTCTTCAAATACCAAGATAGGTTCACAATGAAGTCGCCTGGGGCCACAGCTCCCGCAAACTCCTGAGATAAATCCATCACCGTTTCTGTTACCTGAGCGACGAAACTATCGGCTCGTTTCGGAGGTACGCTCCCGAGTTGACCATAAGGCCGCCCTTGCAGCATGAGATTCTGTGTGGAAAAGGCAAAACAGTACGGAATCTGTACGCCCTGCCCACTGGCGTCATGGAAATACAGATCGCCCTGCCAGATTGCAGAGATCAGTTCATTCGCCCGGCGGACACCAAAGCGTTTCATCGAATACCGCCACAGCAGATAATACCCTTCTAACTTTAAGATGCCTTTGGTAACTTCCGCCTGATAGTTGTTTGCACTCAACTCTTCATTAGAGTTGGCATTTTGGTCCACCGTGGTATCCGCCAGACGTTTGGTGAAGTAATCGTGAGACATCTGGCCTACGTCAATTTTGTCAGGGCTGATTCCTTCCAGTTCTAGCAACTCTAACCCCTTAGGGTTTTTGGCGAAACGTTTATAAAGGGCGTCAAACTTCTTATCAAAAGTCAACATCTGTTGCATCGTTTATATCCTCCGGTTGTCGATGATGATCTGATTGTTGCTGGCCGGGAACGCCCCGGTATGCAGTTTCTCTCGATACTCTCCTGCTACGATGACCGTACACCGACGAGATATTTCTTTCGGAATATCTTCATATGAAAACCCGGTATAGAGCCAAGATTCTAATCCCATTTCATTGATGCCGATTAAAAGGTGTATCAGTGCGTCCGGCTGTTCTAGAGGCTCGCCACCGACAAACACCACGGCATCATAGTGGTTACGATACTTTTGGATTCGGAGCAGAATGTCTGCCGACTCAATATCCATTCCCCCGTCGGGGTCTTGTAGTTCGGGATTATGGCATCCAGGGCAACCCCTGCTGCATCCTTGGAAGAATACCGAATAAGCGATACCGCCTCCGGCGTCGGATGTATTCAAGTCGTTGAATCCTCCTACGATCATTGCGAACACCCCCCTACCCTTTTAATGCCGACAATAAAATCGATTTGTGACATGAAATAACGACGATGGGACAGCGTATTTGCCGTCCCATTTTTAGCAAGCTATTTGATTACCCGGTAAGCAAGTTCTCATATGAATCTAACGGTAAAAAATCAGTCCCGGTGACTTTCCACCTTCGAAACCCTTTGTGGTCTATCCATATCCAAAGTTCAAAGTCCAGCGTATTACCGAGGTCATACTCTCGGATGACCTTTTGAATGGACACTATCTCTTTTCGGTACGTCGACAGGGAAAAGGCTTTTGTCCGCTTGGATTGCACGGCCAAAATCCGATCCTTGCGAATTCCCAGTACATCGATTTTGGAATGGGAGCCTGCCGAACGAAGCACGAGGTAGCCATGAGACGTTAAGTCCTGCACGATTTTCCGCTCGATCTCATAACCCCGTTGGTAATTCGTCCGTTTTGGCATTAGGCAATCTCCTTGCACTTCATCTTATAGGGGCAGAAGATACACTTTTCGATCACCTTTTCAGGCAGCACTTTCGCATAGTACATCTGGGCCACCGTTGCGAATTTATGGAGCAGTCGATTCCGGTCCTCATCGGTAACTTCATAATAAAAGGCTCGCATATCCGGTTTCGCTTCGTCGCCTTTCGTCCAGCCGTCTTTGGCCAGCGATTCATAAACGATGAGGAACTCCCGGAGGCCGAATAGCAGTGAATAGGCCACGCACTGGGTTTTATGGTCTTCCTGAGCATCTTTCATTTTGTATTGTCCGATCGCCCCTAGCGTGGTTGACTTTGTCTTAAACTCAAACCCCACTTTGGCCCCATCCCGATATTGAAGAACACCATCCATCATGCCGTACAGCTGGAATTTAACATTGTTGTATTCCTGGGACCGAACCTGCCTAATGTTCTTTTCCCATGCGGGTAGTCCTTTTTTTGTTCGCACCACTGTAAATGCCGGGTGGTCCAGATATTTTTCTGCATATAACAGATCCCGCTGTACCGCAGCATGAACCGCTGAACCATTCCTTACCCATCGCCGCTGATAGGGCCGCATTTCCCCTTCTTCCTTTGGAATCCGGTCAGACCGGAAATACAGCTCTCGTTCGCACTTAGAGGCCGACGAAGGAGTAAAGGTAACAATACCCTTATCAAAGTGCAGATCGCTTTTGTCATCTGTAAGAGCTACCTTTTCACAGTCCAGAATTGTTCGTTCTATTTCTATATCGCTTGGCAGTTCCATCGAATGAATTTGATTAAAATGCCCAAGGATCGCTGCCGATAGTTCTGTGTCCCGAGCTGAAACAGGATGTTCCAGTACTTCTTCCCGAAGTTTTTTTGCCCCCACTTTATTGGTAAACCCCACGTTTCCGCCTCCTGTTTATGCCGCGTTTTTGAACCAATCCTGTTTCTTAACCCCTTCACCCCAGCGTCTCATTAACTCGGTATCGACTTTCATTGGAACATCCAGATTCACCGCTGACAGCATACATTCTTCGATTTCCTGCACTTGAGCCAGAGTAATTCTTTCGTCTACCAGCATCAGGGCTTCATCGTGAACGGTGGCGAAAAGTTCCCATCCCTTGTTATTGCAGTAAGCATGAAGCCGTAGCAGGGCTTTTTTCATTACATCTGCAGCTGTTCCTTGGATGATGGCGTTGACACTCTGTCGCCGTACCGATTCCACCGGACCCTTCACCTTTTGAAACTCTTCTTTGAGTGAGCGGGGAATCTCTTTCGTCCGCCAAAAGTTCGTGGGTACTTCGTCCGTATTCGCCAATCGGCATATTCGCCCAGCCAATGCATCATACACCTTTGCATGTTCCCGATATCCAGGGAAACGCCGCTTTCGGCCGTCGATGGTCTCTACATACTCGTTGGCTTTCACGAATTCGTGGACGGACTTGATAAACTTGTGAACACCGGGATAAGAAGCGAAGAAATCCTGGATGAACTGTTGAGCTTCTTCAGGAGTAATTCCTAACTGCTGAGACAGCGTAAACATACTCGTGCCGTACATGACAGCTAGCAAGCCGATTTTCATTTTCTTTCTATATATTGAGCCGTCTGCACAATCATCAATGGGGACGATAAAGACTCGGCTCGCCAGGGTAGAATATAAATCCTGTCCTCGGAGGTATGGTTCACGAAACAAGGGATCACCACTTAAATGGGCTAAAATTCGGGGTTCAATCTGGGAAAAGTCGCTCCCTAGGATTAGCTTTCCTTCGGGGGCGATGACCAGCTTTCGGGCCTTCGGGGGCAGGTTTTGCAGGTTGGGCTCACTGCTAGAAAACCGACCGGTGACGGTCTGCACTTGGTTAAAGGAGCCATGCAATCGCCCATCGCTTTGGATTTGTTCTGGGAGGGCGTCAACATACGTTCCTAACAGTTTTGTCAGGCCGCGATAGTTCAGAAGATGAGATATTCCTTCGTGTACCCCTTGTAGGGATTTTAAGGTTTTTACGTCTGTCGACCGCTTGTTCCGATCGGGAAGGCCCAGGTCGTCGTAGAGCACCTTGGCAAGCTGGGTGGGAGAGTTGAAGTTGATATCGCCGAAAGCGTCTTTCAGCTTTCCTTCCGTTACAACGATTTCATGCCGAAGCTCATCCCCATATTCCACCGCAAAATTCCGGTCAATAAGAAGCCCTGCCTGTTCCATATCCACGCAAACATCTACCAGTGGATTTTCAAGATTTCGATGAAGTTGCAGCAGCTTTTCTCGTTTCTGTAAGTGCTCCAACTGCCATTTGTACAGTTCGAGGGTTAAATGGGTGTCCTTCGCCGCATAGACCAAAGCCACGTCCAGTGCCACTTCATCAAAGCGGGTTTTGCCGAACAGTTCCTCGAAGGTATGACTTTCTTCTTTGAAACCGAAGTGTTTACCGTACTTCGTGGCCAGATTCTTTAGGGCATAGCTGGTTTCATTTTCATTGAGCAGGGCCATGGCGACTCGGGTATCATGCAGCAGTCCTCGCATCCGCACCCCGTGCCGGATGAACATGTGAATGTCATACTTGGCATTATGGAGCACTTTCCCTATATCGGGGTTGGTCAGCGTGGGCCGCAGAGCATCTAGCACACAATCCCGCTCTAACTGCTTACCGATCTTGTGGGCAACAGGGATATACACGTGATAATCGGCGTTGGGCAAGCTAATGGATATCCCCACGATTTCATCCCGGTAGACGTTTAACCCAGTCGTTTCAGTATCCAGAGCCACAAACGGTTCCCTTTCTAGGTCTTCTACGAGTTGTTCTAGCTGGGATAGGGTCTGGATTAACCGGTAATTCGCTGGAGTTTTGGCCACCATCTCTTGCAGGATGCCAATTTTCCGTTGTTCCATCAACGCCCGGTATAAATCAAGAGCTTTTGTTTTGGTGAGGATTTGATTATTCTTTAGTCCGGTACCGATAATGCCGTCCTCGATCGCTTGTTTGACTTCCAGCAGTCGGGCTTTATCGGTATGGGAACTGTTCATCTGCAATATTCCGGGTTTGTGTTTGCCTTTCTTAGTTAGATAGCCCGTTTCCCATATCTCCACCCACGAGGGTACCTGTTGAAAATTTTCTTTTTTCTCTTGAGCCGCTTTCGCCCGTTGTACCTTATCGGTGTCTTTTTTCAGCTTCAACTCCATGTTAAGTTCCACGTTATAACCCCCTCGCTTAGAAATGCCATCAGCAAGTGGGCATTTTTTATTCATAGGAATGAAACGGGAAGGGCTGTTGACCCTCCCCAGTTATTTTTGATTAAAACACACTGTCCGGTTCATCTTCGGAGGCCGGGGAAATCGGTTTGACGTCATCCCCACCGCCGTTTTTTACTGATTCCCATTCGTCTATCTGTGCTCGGGCGGAGTTTACTTCTTCGGAGCTGAACAGTTGGGTTACGGGGAATCCTGCATCCATAAGAAGGGCTATTTGCTGGTTCCGAGTTCGAGCTTGAAGTCCCGATTCAAAAAGGTCGGATTCTACGGTTAACCCGTCAAAGTTAGCAAACTTCTCTTTATCCTCATGTTTCAGCCGAAGGATTGGCGAAAGAGAATAGTTGGTATCTACTTTATTGCCAGTTCGCTTGAACAGAAATGCGTACGTTTCCAAGTCGTAAGCATACTGTTCAATAGCCGCGATCAATTGCTGGGCTTGTCCCTTCGTGGCATCAAAGAGCCGGAGTTGGCCCATATCGATGTCTGCAAAGGCGAAAAGGTAACGTTTTTTGGCGTAAAGCCCGTCAAATCCTTTCGCTTTGACGTTGGATGCTTCACAAAGAGCACATTTTTCTCCTACCGGTGTAATGCAGGGTTGCGTATAGATGCCGTTCGCATAGGAGGCATGGGCCAGATATTCACAATAATCTTCCGTGCTTAACAGTCGAACTCGGCAACTTTCGCCGTCCTTTAATCGGATATAGAGCTTTTTGAAATCGATTTTTTCAACCTTTTTATTCAAGGATGCTTTCGCATCTTTCCCTTTAGCGGTAATAATGGACATTTGATTTTACCCCCCGAAGTTTGTTAAAATTCTAACTTGAAGTTGTGCAAAAGCGTCGATGAAGGCGATGTACTCACGGAAAGCTTTTTTGGCTCGTGAAACCGCCTGTCGAGCCTTTTGTGAATACTCTTTCTCTCCGAAAAATGCTGCGATCTCTTCGTTGGAAAAGCCGAGTCGTAGCAGTTCGAGGATTCTTGCTTGTTGCTCGTTGGTTGTCGCAAAACCAGCGAGCATTTTTTCATAGTGGAGCGTTTCAATCACGGTGTCTTCATAATTCTCTTTATCTTCAATGATTGAAGCGAAGGTTTCTCCACAGGCACCGGGAATCTCGTTATCCATTGAAACTTCTGTGCACAGGGATCGTTTTTGGCGACCCAGTGCTTTTTTTATATCGGTGATTTTGTCTTTGGCGAAGAAATTAAATCGCTGGGTAAAATTCGATTCTCCGTTATATCCCACAGATGCTTTCCAGACCGCCTCCCTTAATTCGCTGATAAACACGGTAGATTCAATTCCGGTTCTCTGAGATAGCTTATAAGCCATCCGGTCGACCAAGGGGGCCATGAGGTCAAGCAGTTCGGAGAGGCTTTCTTCGGACGGATCGTTATCACATCGAAAGGCGGCTTTGTTGATGGCTTCGTTATCTATATTCAAGATTGATCCCCCTTACACTTATTTAATAACGACATAAAGTTCGGTTCGTGACTTCAAAAACGGGAATCTCGCCTGGAAATAATATACTAATATTTATTTATCTGATCTGAGGGAAATACTAGCTACCGATTGAGGTGAACCGTTGGGGAAAGGTTTGGTATCAGTGAATTTAGACGATAAGATTGATGTGATCTACAGGCTTGTGAAAGCGGGTGAATTTCTAAAAAACATGCGGGTAGAAAAAAAGCTGTCTCTTGCAAAATTATCGGACGCATTAGGAGGGACTGTGTCGAGTAACTATCTCTCGCTTTTGGAGAGGGGAAAGGTTTCTGAACCAAGCGAAGAAGTATTACGAGCCTTAGCTAAATTTTACGAAATACCTGAAGAAGAGATATTTAACCAATTCGGTAAAATACCCGAAGAGGTCATACGGTCCTTACGGGATCAACCGTTTATGACAACAATCTTTAACAGTATTTATAAAAGAGGATATCCCGAAGATATTCAAAAAAAGGTTGTTAGTGAGGCTTTACAAGCGTTTAACGAGATTACGAAAAAATACGAACATACTTTAACGAAAACGGATGAGAAATAACACTCAGCAATTCATCTGGGGGTAACTCGTTCACATCCTTTACGTTCTCAGGTAGGCGAATCGCCTCTAGGAGTAAATACCCCCCGAGATTTTCAGAAATACTTTGTGCGATTCGTTCCCCAGCCTTATCGTTATCTGTCGCAATAATTAGCCGTTCAATGGGCGACTGAATCAGAAGTTTACGCTGCTGCTGACTGAGATTTGCTCCACCTAAAGCGACTGCGGGACAGCCTGCTTGCCAAAGAGTTATCGCATCAATCTCACTTTCTACAATAAACGCTTCAGCCGTTTTTAATCTATAAACAGCATTGAGTCCGTACAAGTGATCTTTCACAGGCTGACCGCCAGAATAATACCAAAACATTTTCCCGTGAATACTACGGTACTTTATATTCACCAACTGACCTTTTTTATCGAACCAGGGAAAGGTAATTGCACGGGACTTTTTGTCGTATCCAATTTGAAAAACCTGTTGGTACTTCTCCCCGATTCCTCTCACATTTTCCAGATAAGGGTGCCGAAAAAGATATTTTCTCAAAATTGCCTGGTCCAATCGACCGGGCTTTTTCTTTTCCGTCAAGTCTACCAACAAGATCAAATCATCCGGGTTGGGGATACATGTCCCGTACTTATTCAGCAAATACTCTTCCGTTTCGCCGTAAGTCTCATTGCGGAGATATGCCATAAGCGTTACAAAATTACCCTTATTCCAATCTGGATTATCCGCTCCACTGTCCAACCATACACCGTGACTTAGATGGACTGCGAAGCTGGGATGCCGTTCGTCCCGAAAGGGTGAGCAGGCGATGAAGTTTTTTTCAGTCCATTTGGGATGTTTCCAATCATATTGTTCAATTTCAGCCTGAATATTTACGGGTAGTTCAAATCCTCTTACCGTAATCAATCCGCTTTTTTCATCCCGTTTTTGAAGCTCGGATTTGGGACATCCCTTCTCACTAGACTCAGTATCTTGTCCGCCACACGAATTCCGTCTTCCACTTGCCCCACTCTTTCTAGATAATCTGGATAGGTTAGGTTTTTCAGACCGTGATTTTTTTGGTAATCGTTCATTCGTCTTTGAAGGTTTGTTCCGAAAGCCCGGTTAAAGGCTTGCTTAAATTCAACATGAGCTTCCGCAAAAGTCACACCATTCTTTCTCGCTATTTTTTTAACCATTTCGTTTAACTGCTGCCGGGGAGTTCCGTTAACGTTCACGGAGTCCATCAAATTAATCCGGTGATGAGCGAGGGCCGCTTTTCTCTCCGCTCGCTGGCTATCATCTTCGACTTTTTTCAGTCGGCGATCATGTTCCACCATGAGTTCCGCCTGTTTTAGAAGGATTTCCGCTTGCGTCATTGGCTTTTGTAATTCATTTAGATTTAATCGGTAATACTCATCGACCAACAATTCGTAAGCTTCCCATGCCCGATCGGTATTCAGGGATTTGGCGTGGAGCCATGCTCCTTTTTCCGTCCACAAATAAATGACCCTGACCATCGGACCAATTTGCAATCCCGAATTTCGGGATCGCAAATCTGTGAGTTGATCTCCCTCTATACGGAAAAAGTGTTTACCTTCGGTGTAACGTTCTTTGTTCTCGGTAAAATTGCTTGACACACGTTTTGGCTCTGTTCCATACGATTCGGCTAATTGTGATGTTGTGAGTACTCTTTGGTTTAAATGTTCAATCGGTTGAAGGCAATTCATATTCTTGTACCCCTCTCCATTTGTGTGGTTGAATTTGTCGATACGATCATGTTTGTAAATTTGTATTTTTTGTGGTTACAAACTCACAGTGCTAGATAATAAACTACGATGAATGTTTGTACAAACTATAAATTGTGGCTTTATTCACAAATGATTCTAAAAGAGGTCGGTTACATCCGTTTCCCGGATATGCCCCAGGTTAAAATTCACCGATAATTCCACAACTTTTCCCACGTTTGGTTCCCGGCACTTCTCGATGGAGATTTTACCGATCCCATCTGCGGCATCGAAAGTGAGCACCGTCGCTGCATCTTGAATAACGGCGATGGTCTCACTGTAGTCCGTCAGCTTTGGGGGTTTTACAATCCGGTTGCCATCATCGTCTTGCTTCAGTACCTCTTTTTCGGCGGCTCCTGGAGTTTGGTGCACGACAAGGCCAGCCACATTGTACCGCCCAAAAAGCTGACGTAATCGTCGCGATGTGGCGGTCATGGCGTCCCGCATCCCTTTTCCTTTTCCGTGAATCATCAAGTTAAAACCGTCGATTACTACCATCTTTGTATCCGGGTAGGTCTGAAGATCGGCCTCGATCGCTTCTAACGTTAAGCCACCCGGAAGGTCTTCCATCGTTTTAATGATGTAGGCACCTTGAGCCTCTGCCACTTCAGGCGTAAAGCCGTTCAAATAACCGAAATAGGACTGTTCATTATCGAGTATCCCGCGCCGTAAACGGACGTTATCGAACTTTCCCATCAAGGTATCCAGTCGAAGGGCTTGCTGTTTTTTCGATAACTCCGGTGAATAATGAAGCACTGAAAAACGGTTTTCCCATGCCGTTAGCCCGATATGAGAGGCAATCCATGACTTCCCCCGGTTTGTAAAGGCCATTAAAAGAATGAAGTCACTCGTTTCAAAGCCACCGGCGAGAGCTTCGGTTAGGCTAGGGTATGGCGTTGGAATATAGACCGATTCTTGGGCCGTCTTTGCGTCCTCATACCACTCCCGCCGTTCGGAGCCGTTTGCAGCATAGTTCGTGCCCAAGGAAAAAGTCATCGCGGTTACGGATTCAATTCGAGCCGTTTCTTCCTTGAGCCATGCGATAAATTTATCTCCCGGTAATTCAGAAAACTTCTTCCCCGCCTGGTTCTGCAATAATTCAAAGGCTTGTCGTTTTGCGGTTTGGGCCTTTAAGCGGGTACAAAGGAATTTGAAGGTATCCACCACACCCGGCATATAGTCAAATTCCTCAAACTCTGCGGCTACTGTTCGGGAATCGGGGGATTGCCCGTGATCTTTTACATAGTCGCAGATAAATTGATATACATTCCCCAACGTGGGGAAGTCGTAACCATCAATGTTATATTGAAACAACTGATGAAAGCTGTTTTCGTCGATCGCTTTAGAAAGCAGTTGGGATTCCAGCATTAATACAACCCTGCCTTTCTGTGGTCTACGCCCCGGAATGATACGGGGATGGCAGCCCCTTCGATTCGGCTGGCGATCCGTTCATCTAGTAATCCAGCAATATCGTTCAGAGGCACGTTGGAGGTATAGATAGTGGACTGCCCTTCGATAATTCGCCCGTCAATCACCTCATAGAATTCCGAACGATAGGCTTCTGTGGCTTCTCTGACACCGATATCGTCGAGTACCAGCAACTCCGCTTTGAGCATTCGTTCTTTTAGCCGGTAATAGTGAACACTGGACGTCTGTTGCATTTCCGGGGTTCCCCGAAACTGGGCGTTGAAGCTGTTTTGGTATTTTGAAGCGTTAACAAAAAGGGCCGGGACTTCTTCAATTCTTCGCCGATTCGTTACATGTTCAATGGTTCTGGCCACCAAGAACTCATTCAGGATGGCCACCGCAGCCGTGGTCTTCCCCGTTCCGGTCCCTTTGGGGTTGTCCGGTTGGGGGATAGAAAAAAGATATAGACCACATCCCTTTTCCACCTTCCCCAGCACATCGGCACAATACTTTTGAATGGCAGCATAGGCTACGGGGTTATCTTGTTCAAACGGGAGTTCCCGCGCCGAAACCCCGGTATAGGCTTTGGGGATTCCGGCTAATCCCCAGATACCACCGTTGCCGCTTTCTCCTTGTAGTTTTAGGAAGGCATAGCACAGGTGGCCGCACAAGGCGGGGTTCCCTGCTTGCTTGCACTTTCCCTTTAGCAGGCATTTCTCCACGCCACACACCCCCTTATATCCGGTCTAGCAGGGCTAACAGCTCTTCTGCCGTTCTCCCACCGTGTTCTGGCACGTTCATTCGCACTTCTCGTTCTTTGGCAACTGCCAGAGCCTTTTCCGGCATCCATGTACACAAGGCCGCGATAGAGGGCCGGGGGAATTTCGAAAGGGTTCCCCACTTCTCGTACATTTCCACCGAGATATCGACGATCTGCCGCAGTTGTTCCGGTGAATACTGCTCGATGAGCCGTTGCTTAATCATCTTGGTATCCTTGGGCCAGTTGGGACTGTAGTTCGCATCGTACTTTTCCCGGTATCTCATGCAGAAGTATTTAATTACATCCTGTGCCGTCATCGGTACATCTTCGGGGATTCCTGTATTACTGTTTAGATCGTTATTACAGTGATTACTGGTAGATATAGAAGTACCATACTTTATGTCAAAATCCGTTGCAGGGGCGTCGGGCTTTTTGACATCAGGTAGTGTATTACTGTTTATACCGTTATTACTGTTATTACCGGTAGATATAGTAGTACCATACTTTGTGTCAAAGACCGTTGCGGGGGTGTCGGGATCTTTGACATAGGTAGGGGGTACAATCTGGGATACCGGTAAGATCGTATAGAAAGAATAGGTTGCCTGGGAGTTCGGCGTTTGCCGTTTTACCCGCTGGATAATCGGTTGCCCCTCCCAACGGAACTCCAATAAAGAATTCACCCACTTACAGGCGGTCTGACGACTGCACCCCATCCCTTTAGCGATCGTGTCCTGAGAGGGGAAACACTCCCCGTTTAAGTCCATATAACTGGCAATAATGCACAATACGGTCCACCGTTCCGGTCCCATCTGTGCAATTAATCCGGTGGTAACCGCTAATTTATAGAACTTAAAATAGATTTCTTCTTCCCAGGTTTTCTCGATGATGTCAAATCGTTTGTCAATTTCCATGGCTATCATGCTGGCCGTAGCTTGATTTTTTTCGTTAACCATTTCACCCACCTCCAAAAACTTAATGACGATTTCTAAACCGATTTGTGACGAAAAAATAACCCGCCAGCCAAAAAGGCCGACGGGTTAGGAAAACGAGGGGTTTACAGAATATGCTATTCTACATGAATGGATTTCGATACATCATACAGGCCACAGGCGGAAAGGCCAGCCATGAGTCCGTTGACTACCCCGGTTTGGATTGTGTCGGCAGGAATAAGGAAAAGACCCGCAATCACGCCCAGCACTAGGGAAATAGCCGGGATATACTTGGGTTCCATATAGCCTTTCGCCAGTTGTCCCAGGGCCACGATCAACCCGATGATAATAGTGGAATCAAACATTTATAATCTCCTTTCTTATTAGGCAGCGAATTTTTCAAAAAGGCCGATTTTGTCCAGCAACACCATCACGCGGTAAAACGATTGATCACCCAGTGGGTCTGCCACCGTTCCCCGTTCATGCAACTTAATCATTGTGGGTCTTGCCCAATCGGGGATCTGGGCATATAGTTTTTGGGCTGCTGCTTTCGCTTGTTCCGCAGCGATCCGGGCATTTTCTGCGTCTACCCGTTCTTTTACACCATCAATGAATTGATCCCAATGGGGTAGGATTACATGCGGGCATTCTTTTCCCGTCCAATGCTTATGGGGTACGATGTTTTCTAACGGGATTCCATTTTCCATCATCAGTTTACAGATCAGATCCTTGGCATTTTCTTCGCCCTGGGGTTCGCTACCGTCTGCATTTTCGCAGATTTCGATCCCTATGCTGGTACGGTTGCCGGGACCGTTGCCGCCGTCGCCTGCATGCCACGCGTTTTCGGTGATGGGTAAATGCTGGTAGATTTCTTTTTCATCGACAGTAAAATGCCAGCTCGTCGTTCCGGAATTCGCCGATTTGATAAAGGCATTATGACCCGCAGCATTGGCACCGTTCGCCGCATTTCCCGTATTGTGGACGGTAATGAATGTCGGTTTCATGGAATAGCCGGGCCGATTCTTGGCACCTTTCGGCAAAATGTCTTGAACAACGTTTACCATGTTGAAATCCCTCCTTGTTATTTTGAATGGCATCGGATTTCGGTCTTAATATCCTGCACATCTTCGGAAAGTCTTTCATACTGCCGGGCCAGGGCTTCGAACTGCTTTGACATTTCCGAAAGAAAGGCCGTCAGCTTATCTTCACGCCCTTTCGCTTCGGTCTGATGCCGCCTGCCCTCTTGCAGTTGGTACAAATACAAAGAAACGAATAAAGCCGCCCATAGTCCCTGTTGCAAGGCTTCCGAAATCAAACTATCCACCACAACCCCCCTCTTTTTGGGACATATAAAAAAGACGCTGCTTTGCGTCTTAGTCTTTCAGTAATAGTTCTATAATTAAATCTAATTTTTCCGTAATGTTGTCTAGGGAAGGCTTTTCACCCTTGGCTTTTCGGGCAGCATAATCGGAAATTTTATTTTTAATACCTTCCGTTTTCTGCTGTTTCTTTGATTTGGGGATTGTTAGCATCGGTCTAGTCATTATCCCGTCACCTCCACGTTAAAAAAGCAGCCCCCACAGATTATTTCGCTGCATTTCGCTTGAATAGTAAATAATCCGTCTGAATGGCTAGTAAAATCAAATTCGGCTTTCCCATTATCGGGGATTAAGTCTAGGGAAATTGGTTCTTCCCCTTCATGGGTTACATGAACGGTAACGGGGCAAGTTTTCGGTAAGGGGTTCCCTTTCCAGTCTCTGAATTCTACGGTTATAGGAAGGGTTTCGCCCAGTTTAACGGTATCTTTTGAAGCCGTCATGGTTAGCGTCATTTCTGTACAATAAAACGATTTGTCAAAAACGAAGTCACCGTCTTTTTCTATTTTGTAGACAGATCCATTTTCCACAATAAAGTCGGTCATGCTTTATTACCCCCCACAATTAGCGAATATAATAAACTGCCCACCGGACATAAGGATTGGATTGACCACTAGACGATATTTTGAAAGAAAGTCGTAAACGCTGATCAATATAGAAAGATGTTGGGAAGGTAAAAATGGTTTGCCCGTTCCCTGCCTTATTTGTATATATCCACGCATTAGTAGAATCGTAAAAAGCTAAATACGGATCGGGAAGAAAAAAGGGATAGCTAACATGGCTTGATCCCGTAGTGCTACCAGACGTTCGCCATTGGTAAATACCTCCCGCAGAGTTCATCGTGTCGCCCCACACGCTGTTAATGATTAAATTACCGTCGTTTTCGAGTTTATAGCAAACGTAACTATTGCCACCGAATTGGATATAGCCACCGATGACCATTAGGGGGCCGGCTAGGTTAAATATTTCTGTTTCAGGCGTATTTGACAAATATGTCGATCCGTTATATCCACTCGAAATGTAAACTTTTTTCCCCGCTGCCCAGGGATTCCGGGCCAGTGCCGTAGTTACCGTACTAAAATTCGTGTTTGAAGTATC
>NZ_JACVHF010000035.1 GCF_014502795.1 Heliobacterium chlorum | reverse complement strand
AGTTGTCGTGCCAACGGCAGCGCTGGGTAGCTATGTCGGGAGCGGATAAGCGCTGAAAGCATCTAAGCGCGAAACCGACCCAAAGATGAGACTTCCCACTACGCAAGTAGGTAAGACCCCAGGAAGATGACCTGGTTGATCGGCCCGAGATGTACACGCCGTGAGGTGTTCAGTCGACGGGTACGAATCGGTCGAGGACTTGACCTTACATTGCTTTACAAATAACTTCTGTGTAGTTTTCTTGGAGCAAAAGATATTATGCAAGTAGAATCCATGTCGGAGATATCCGTTATGGATTTTTTATTTTTTTACTACGCAACAGCATCTTTTTGAGGTAAAATTCTGTAGAAACAAAATGTCCGATATTTCGACATGAAGAGAAACCTAGACGAGAGAAAAGAAAATATAATCGGATAAGTTATCCCAAACACCTTGGCATAAAGGCCTAGGTGTTTTTTTGTGAAAAACCGATTCATCATAGCTTGTGACCCACCGGGACGTAAACGTTTTATTTGCGCATACTTTGTATGAGGATTTTTATAAATGAGTTATATCTTTTTATACCTTTTTTCGTTACAATTTGACGGGGAGTTAATTGATTGTAAAATTTAGAACAATCAGACAAGAGGATAGGGATGTGTGGCCAGCCAAATGGACTTTATGAATGACCAGTCGAAGAATGCCAGCTTAATTCCCATGGGGGATAGTTGTTGGCTTGTGCAGTTTCAGCAAGAGATTTCCCTCGATATCAACAGAAAAGTGCAGGCTCTGGCGGAAGTGTTGGAACGTGCCCAGCACCCTTGGATTCGGGAGATCGTCCCTACCTATTGTTCTTTGGCTGTCTATTACGATCCCTTTCAAATCGAAGCCTATGAAGTAGAATGCTATCTCTGGGCGGAGATAAACTTGTTAAACGAAGCGATGATGGCCTCCTCTGTCATATGGGAAATTCCCGTCTTATACGGAGGCGAATGGGGGCCGGACTTAGTGTCTCTAGCACTACGTGTGGGGTTAAAGCCGGAAGAGGTAATCGCGATCCATAGTCACGCCACATATCATGTGTATATGCTCGGTTTTGTTCCGGGTTTTTGCTATCTTGGTAAAGTATCGCCCAAAATTGCTGGACCTCGATTGGATAATCCCCGCAAATCGGTCCCAGCCGGTTCTGTTGGCATCGCCGGCCTCCAGACTGGGATTTATCCTATAAAGGCGCCCGGCGGTTGGCAGATCATTGGCCGTACACCTCTCGGGCTCTACGATCCCAAACGAGAAAAGGCGGTATTCGTAAAAGCGGGAGATCGGGTTCGGTTCAAACCTATCGATCTGGCTACCTATCACATGGTAGCGCAAAAAGTGAAAATGGGATGGCAACCTACGCCGATAGAAGGGACGAAGAGCGATGGGAACAGTGGAGGTCATCAAGGGCGGTTTATTGACTACGGTGCAAGACCTGGGGCGCTATGGACACCAAGCCTCCGGAATGCCCGTAGCCGGCGCCATGGACACCTTTTCCTTGCAAGCAGCCAATCTTCTGGTCGGCAATAATCCTGGCGACGGAGCACTCGAAATCACTCTTGCCGGTCCAAGGTTGCGCTTTTTATCCCCAGCCGATATCGCCATTACCGGGGCAGATTTGTCACCTACATTGGATGGACAACCCCTTCCGATGTGGGTAAACTGCCCGGTGGAACGGGGCAGTATATTAACATTCGGTCCACCTTGCAGCGGATGCCGTTCCTACCTCGCCGTATCCGGTGGTTGGGACGTTGAACCGGTGTTAGGAAGCCGGTCTACATATTTGCGCGGTCAACTGGGTGGATTCCAGGGACGGGCTCTAAAAGAAGGGGACCAACTGCTGTTTCATCCGGGAAAAAGGATAGATCAATTAGGAACTCGACGACTTCGCCCCGATAATATTCCTGTCTATTCCCATGAGGTTACGGTGAGAGCGATCTTAGGGCCGCAAGAACATTTCTTTTCAAAAGATGCGATAGACACCTTTTTCTCAAAACCGTATCGGGTTGGAGCGCTGTCCGATCGAATGGGCTACCGCTTGGAAGGCCCTCGTTTGAACCGACAAACCGACAAAGAGATGATCTCTGACGCGACGGCGTTGGGCGCGGTACAAGTTCCCCCCGATGGACAGCCCATCGTGCTCATGGCTGATCGGCAAACGACAGGCGGCTATCCCAAAATCGCTACGGTGATCACCGCCGATATTCCCTTCCTGGCCCAAGCGAAGATGGGAGACACAGTACATTTTGTCCCTTGTGATATCCAACAGGCCCAGTCATTCCTGAGGCGGCAAAGGGATATTTTACGGAATGGGATTATGAACGGATCATGTCCGCCCTTGGAGGTGTATTAGCCGGATGAGGGTCGATTTAAACTGCGATCTCGGTGAGAGCTTTGGGGCCTATCGAATCGGTTGCGATGAAGAAATGATCGCTGTCGCCACTTCTGTTAATATCGCCTGTGGGCTCCATGCCGGCGATCCCGATGTGATGGCTCGAACCGTGGATATGGCCCTGCGGGCAGGAACAGCCATCGGTGCCCACCCGGGGTTTCCGGACTTAGCGGGCTTTGGCCGTCGGGAAATGCAAATGGCACCTGCCCAAGTAACAAACCTGATCATCTATCAGGTGGGGGCATTGCAAGCCTTTGTTCATGGAGCAGGCGGAAGGTTGAACCATGTGAAGCCCCATGGTGCTTTATACAATATGGCCGCGAAAAAAGACGAACTGGCCGAAGCCATCGCCATAGGAATTAAAAAAATTGATCCCAACCTGATCCTATACGGACTGTCCGGCTCTCGGCTGATTAAGGCAGGGAAAAAGATGGGGTTAAGGGTGGCCCAAGAAGTCTTTGCCGACCGCAGCTATAAGGCCGACGGGACCTTGACATCCCGTTCTCACCCTCTGGCTGTCATTCACGACCCGGAGGTAGCGGCACTCCGGGTGATGCAAATGGTTTCCTCCCAAACAGTGCAGGCTATTGATAGTTCGATCCTTTCACTGGAGGCTGACACCGTTTGCCTTCACGGGGATAACCCGTCTTCCTTGGACATGGCCCAAAGGCTGAGACGTTGCCTAGAAGAAGAGGGCATTGAGATAAGAGCTTTGGGATAAAAGCATTGAGGAAAGATCCCCGAGGAAAGATCCATGAGATACGGATGAAGGTGTTTCGCTAATGATGCGGCTCGTTAGGTTTATGATGATTGCAAGTCGTTCTAGTCTTGGAACCTAAGTTTCCCGGGTGATTTCGTCGTCACTGTCCTCTCTACCCCGGAATATATTGCCACTGAATTTTAGGTTAGTGGCAAGGAGAGATGACGAATGGAGAGCACCCTTTCAACCGGAATGAGCTACCCTACGGTACGCCCCATGATGTGTGATCGCATGCGGGATTTAGTCGGTCAAAATGTACGGGCCGAAGTTCGATATCCCGACGGAATGCGGACGTATACGGGACGGTTGGTCAACGTGGGAGAAGACTTTGCTGAAATTGAGATGGCAAACCCCACGGTAACCGCTTCGGAGCAGGAAGATAAAGTGCAGGCCGAGCAGATCGTTCCCGTACCCTATGGTTACTATGGTCGCCCCTTTGGATATGGACCGGGATTCGGCTATGGACCCGGATATGGGTACGGGCCGGGATTTGGTTATGGACCTGGTGCAGGAGTTTTCCGGGTGATTTTTCCCTTGCTCTTGCTCAGTTCGTTGTATGGATACCGGTAAGTAGAATTGCATGAGAGGATCCTCTCGATTCCTCCCCCTAAAAAGGGGGATTTTTTTTACGAAAAATCTTTTACAAAAATCAAGGTAAAATCTATAAAGCTAGAAAGATGGTATAATCGTCTAGACACTGTCATGAGTAACCAACGGAACAACGAATTCTGATACTGCTACAAAAAAAAGATGCTGTAACGATCATTTGCGAATAGGTGTGATGAATGATGAAGATATCCGGGTTGGCCACAACTTATGCCAAACTGGTCATGACGACCTGTTTTTGGGGAGGCACTTTTGTAGCGGCCAAATTAGCCGTCCTGGAGGCGCCGCCTTTTCATGCTGCAAGCTTTCGATTTACCCTTGCCACATTGGTGCTCTTTTCCCTGGTTGTCCTTCAATGGTGGGCCAAAGGAAGGCAGGAGCCTTTTCCCATTCCCCGGGGAAGCCGGCAGATTTTCGGACTCTTTTCATTAGGTCTGACCGGAATATTTTTGTATAACGCCGCCTTTTTTACGGGTTTAAAATTCACTTCCGCTGCGAACGGCTCCCTGGTCATCGCCGTAAACCCCCTGGTCACGGCGCTGCTGTCAGCGGTGATGCTGAAGGAACGGCTTCATCCCTCCCAGGTGACCGGGTTGGTGATCTCCTTTATCGGGGTTGTGACAGTCATCTCCCGCGGATCTCTCGAGGTGCTTCAGCAGTTATCTTTTAATCCCGGCGACATGATCCTGCTGGGGGCTCCCCTGTCATGGGCGCTTTACTCCATTCTCGGAAAAAAAGTCCTCGGCAGCTTTAGTCCCCTTGTGGCTACGGCTTATGCCACCCTGTTCGGCACAGTCTTATTGATTCCGGCAGCCCTAACCGAAGAGTTGCTGGGCATCGGAACAGCCCATTTTTCCCTGCAAGGCTGGCTAGCCATTCTCCAACTAGCTCTCTTAGGGACCGTATTAGGTTTTGTCTGGTGGTATGAAGGAATTCAACAGATCGGCCCTGGTCGAGCCGCGCCGTTTATCAACATGGTTCCTCTCTTTGGCTGCCTCTTCGGAGTGCTCCTTTTGGGTGAACAGGTTACTTGGCCGCAACTCGTCGGGGGCATTCTAGTCGTCGCTGGAGTCGCCTGCGGAACCCTTTCACCATCGCTTCGGGGGACCAACGAAAACGCTCAAAAAGTGAAACCGCAGCAAATTAAAGCATAGAAGAGGCACATCACGTTGCTCTGATCCAGCAAAGGTCATGGAGGAAAATGTAGATGGGTTCCCTGTTAGTCCTTCTTTCGGCGTTAGCCTTCGGTTCAATGGCGGTCATGGCCGCAGCAGCCTACGGACAAGGGGTCAATGTGACTACCTTATTGGCGTTGCGCTTTGCCATTGCAGCAGCAATTCTTTGGGCGATCGTCAGCCTGCGAAAAGAAAAGGTATCGATTCGCCGGCGTACATGGATGTATCTTTTCTTGCTCGGTGCCGTCTGTTACGGCGGTCAGTCCTTTTGTTTTTTTACAGCCGTAGAAAAACTCAACCCGGCTTTGGCCGCCATGTTGCTCTATACCTATCCGGTCATCGTATACATAGTCTCGTTGCTTCTCGGTAAGGAAAAAGTCCATTGGACCAATTTGCTCGCCCTAGCAGCAGCCAGTGCCGGCATCTTGCTGGTACTGGGCGCTTCACTAGACATGGCTCGCTTGGACCTTTCGGGGATCTTTTTCGGGCTAGGTGCAGCCGTCATCTTTTCAGTTTATTTGCTGCTTAGCGACCGTGTCGTCAAAGAGGTACCGCCCCTCGTCATGACGACCTATATTTCCAGCTTCGCAGCGATGACCTTTGCCCTATCGGGCTTGATTTTGGGTGAACTGCATTTTTCCCTTACCGGGCAAGCCTATGGAGCGATCTTTGCCATCGCCCTCGTTTGCACGGTCGTGGCTATCCTCGCCTTGTCAGCCGGTATCGAACGGATTGGACCAGCGAAGGCATCGATTCTCAGCACGATCGAGCCGGCCTGGACGGTATTTCTGTCCTTCATCGTTTTTGGTGAGACGCTCAACGGGTCTCAATTGCTTGGTGGAGTGCTCATCTTATGCAGCGTCCTCTTGTTGCAGTTGAAAAATAAACCCGATAAAACAAATCGGTAAACGTGAATTGCGATGGTTCTTGCCCTTGTCCATGACGATGGAATGTTGTAGAATATTTGGGTAGTCATTGAGAGACTACTTTCTTGACATAATGATGAAGGACATCAGGGGCGACCCCGGCGCGGGAGGCCTAAAGGGAGCCCGAAAATCGCACGGGGAGGAATATTTCGAATGACAACGGAAAAAGGTACCTGGACAGTCAAAAAAGGATTGGCGGAAATGCTCAAAGGCGGCGTCATCATGGATGTCACGACGCCGGAGCAAGCGAAAATCGCCGAGGCAGCCGGCGCTTGCGCCGTTATGGCCCTGGAACGAGTTCCTGCGGACATCCGCGCTGCCGGCGGAGTGGCCCGGATGGCTGATCCGACGGTCGTATTGCGCATCATGGACGCTGTTACGATCCCGGTCATGGCCAAAGCCCGGATCGGCCATTTTGTCGAAGCACAAATCCTCGAATCCCTGGGGGCGGACTACATCGATGAGTCCGAGGTTCTAACCCCGGCGGACGATCTCTACCATATCAACAAGCATGATTTCAAGGTGCCCTTCGTCTGCGGCGCCCGCAACTTAGGGGAAGCGTTGCGGCGTATCGGAGAAGGAGCGGCCATGATTCGGACCAAAGGCGAGCCCGGCACCGGTAACGTGGTGGAAGCTGTGCGCCATGCTCGTCAAGTTATGAGTGAAATCCGTAAACTCACCAATATGCCCCACGAAGAGCTGATGACCTTTGCCAAGGAAATCGGCGCGCCCTATGACCTGGTTTGCATGGTGGCCAAAGAAGGCCGCCTGCCTGTCGTCAACTTTGCCGCCGGCGGCATCGCCACACCGGCCGATGCTGCGCTGATGATGCAACTCGGCGTTGACGGTGTCTTCGTCGGATCGGGCATCTTCAAGTCGGGCGACCCGGTTCGCCGTGCGAAAGCAATCGTGGCCGCTACGACCCATTACAATGATCCCCAAGTGCTCGCCGAAGTATCGAAAGACCTGGGCGAACCGATGGTGGGCATCGAAATCCCGACGATTCCTGCGGATCAGCGGATGCAAGAGCGCGGCTGGTAAGGGATGGACAAACTGAAAATCGGTGTCCTGGCGATGCAGGGTGCCTTTGTTGAGCATGAACAGATGCTGCAATCGCTGGGCTGTGACACGGTGCAGGTACGCAAGGTCGAGCATTTGGCCGATCTGGACGGCTTGATCATCCCCGGCGGCGAGAGCACCACCATCGGCAAACTGTTGGTGGATTTCGGCTTGGCCGAGTCCGTCCAAAAGCGGGCCCAGCAGGGTATGCCAGTCTGGGGTACCTGTGCCGGCCTCATCCTGATGGCCAAGGAGATCGCCGGTTCAGAGCAGTATCGGCTCGGTCTCATGGATATCACCGCTGTTCGCAACGCCTTTGGGCGGCAGGTGGACTCGTTTGAAGTTCCCTTGGCGATCGACGAGGTCAGCAGCGAACCCTATCCGGCCGTATTCATCCGGGCGCCGTTCATCGAGAAGGCCGGACCGTCTGTAAAGATTTTGGCCGAACATAACGGGAAAGTGGTCATGGCCCGTCAAGGTTCATTCTTGGCATCGGCCTTTCATCCTGAACTGACCCAAGACGGTCGGGTTCATGCCTATTTTATGGACGTCGTCCGCGAATCCCGCCAAAAAGTTTGATAAAAACGATCCTCAGCGATCAATGTAGCCCCGGGGTAAATGCCCCGGGGCTAGCCCGATATCTCTATTCTTTCGACGAAGACCTGTGGAGCAGGGGCTGAGTGGGCGATTCCAGAAAGGAGAAACCATGGCGACAGTTATCGGAAAAGGCGTACAACTTTATTACGAAGTGCATGGGTCAGAAATAGCGCCAGCGATGATCTTTACCCATGGTGCCGGCTGGGATCACCGGCAGTGGGAACCGCAAGTCGAAGTGTTTTCCCGGAACTACCGGGTCATCGTCTGGGATGTCCGTTACCATGGGCAGTCGGTCGCTGCCGACGGTCCCATCGATGCGGAGACTTTTAGCCGAGACCTGATTCTGCTGTTAGATCACCTGGCGATCGAAAAGGCCATATTAGTCGGGTGTTCCATGGGCGGGCACATTTCACTGCGGACGGCTGCCCTTTATCCAGAGCGGGTACAGGCCCTGGTACTCATGGGTACACCGGTGACGAGCGCCTTCAACTGGTTTAACCGCCTGCAGATCCCCTTTCGTCAGCGTTCCATGCAGAAATTTGTTATGGAAGTCGTCGATATGTCTCTACAGTTTTTCTCCTTCTTCTTTTACGGTTTGACTATGCGTATCTCCTCCATGCAGTCCCTCGCCAAGATGCACGCCAAAGCACTCAGCATGTATAATCCGTCCCTACAGGATTATTTCTATCGGGTCACATCGGTCCATTCGAAAGAGCGGTGGATGCAAATCTTCAACGCCGTCTCCCGGATGGAAGCTCTGGCTGAACTATCGAAAGTCCAATGTTCTACCTTGGTCATCGAAGGGGACGGCGAGTGGATGATGCGCCGGCAGCACCGCTACATCTGTGAATGTGTCCCTGGTACGGTCCATAAGGTGGTCAACCACGCAGGACATGCCACCAACTTGGATAATCCGGAAGAAGTGAATCAGTATCTGGCCCAGTTTATCGCTGCCGTCCTGACAGACGACAAAGCCGATCCTTGCCGGTGCTGGTGCGAACCCATGGAACTTCATGCGGCAAAGGCTTGATGCTGCAGCAATAGGATATCAAGATAGTGGAAAGGCAACTGCATCCAGAACTCCTAGTGAGTGTATACAAAAAACTTGACAAGAACCTTCTTGTCAACGAGAAAGAGCTGTGCTAAACTCCTTTGTAAATGCAAAAGGCAATGACGGGGAGCAGTAATCGGAAGAAAGCGCCTCAGAAAGTTGGCGGTCGATGCGAGCCAACCCATTTACCGATGAATTTCCACCCCTGATGCTGGCGGCGATGAACCGCCCGGTCATGTCCGTTATACATGTCGAGCGGACTTTCTTACAGAAAGTCAAGCAGGGTGGCAACGCGGGTCAACCTCTCGTCCCTGACAAAAAATCGTCAGGAATGGGGGGTTTTTATATTTCTCACGACTTTGTATACATAATTATATCTTAGCCATACAGGCTAACGAACTAAAGGAGGAATCTTACCGTGTACGAAAAAGAGTATCTGATGCTTCCCGGGCCGACGCCCGTACCCCCGCGGGTCCTGCGGGCTTTATCGGAACCCCTCATGAACCACCGGGGTCCTAGCTTCAAAGTCCTTATCGAAGAGGTGACCGAAGGCGTCAAATACGTCTACCAGACGAAAAATGACGTGCTGATCCTGCCTTCTTCCGGAACTGGCGGTATGGAAGCGGCTATCGTCAACTTCCTCTCGCCGGGAGACAAAGTACTCGCCTTGTCCATCGGCGCCTTCGGCGACCGCTTCGCTACCATCGCCCAGACTTACGGCTGCATCGTCGACAAGGTGGACTTTGAATGGGGCACCGCTGTCGATATGAACCTGGTCAAAGAAAAGCTCGATGCTGACAAAAAGCAAGAGTACAAAGCGATCCTGATCACCCACAACGAAACCTCCACTGGTGTCTGCAACGACCTTCAAGCCCTCAGCAAAATCCGGGGCGATCACCCCGCCCTGATCCTCGTCGACTCTGTCTCCGGTCTCGGCGTCATGGACGTGAAAACGGACGAGTGGGGGATCGACGTCATCGTCACCGCCGCCCAGAAAGGCTTCATGATCCCGCCGGGCGTCTGCTTTGTCTCCGTGAGCCCCCGGGCTTGGGCCGCCTACGAACAGTCCAAATGCCCGAAATTTTACTGGGACCTGGGCTCGGCGAAAAAATTCCTGGAAAAAGGCCAAACCCCGGTAACCCCCGCCCTTCCCCAACTGACCGGTCTGCGGGAAGCCTTGAAAATCTTCACGGAAAAAGGCCTCGACTATGTCTTTGCGAAACAGCTCTACCTCCGCGACATCACTCGCGCTGGTGCCCGCGCCCTCGGTTTAAAACTTCTCGCCGATGATTCCTGCGCCTCTGCCGCGGTTACCGCCGTCTGGGCACCCGAAGGATTCGAAGCGAAAGCCATCAACAAGAAGATGCGCGAAGAATACAACGTGGTCCTCGCCGGCGGTCAGAAAAAGCTGGAGAACAAAATCTTCCGCATTGGCCACCTGGGCTACGTGCAGCATCTCGATATCCTGGCCACCATCGGTGCCCTGGAAATGACCTTAAAAGAACTCGGTGCTCCCGTCGAACTCGGTCAAGGCGTCAAAGCCGCACAAGAAGTCATCATGTCGAGAAAGGGGCTACTCTAAACCATGCGTGTACTCGTCTGTGATCCCATTTCGGAAAAAGGTATTGAAATATTAAAAGCAGCCGGCGAAGTCGCCGTCGACGTGAAACTCAAGCAAACGGAAGACCAAATCGTCGACATCATCGCCGAATATGATGCCGTCGTCGTTCGTTCGGAAACGAAAATCACCAAGCGGATCATAGAAAAAGCGGAACGGCTCAAAGCTATCGGCCGCGCCGGCGTCGGTGTCGATAACATCGACGTCGAAGCGGCTACCCAAAAAGGGATCGTCGTCGTCAACGCCCCCGAAGGCAACACCATCGCTGCCGCCGAATTGACCGTCGCCCACATGCTCAGCCTGGCCCGGAACCTGGCCACGGCCAACGGCTCCCTCAAAGGGGGCCAGTGGCAGCGCAGCAAATTCACCGGGATTGAATTAAAAGGCAAAACCTTGGGCATCCTGGGTTTGGGGAAAATTGGATCAGAAGTCGCGAAGCGCGCCCGTGCCTTCGATATGACCGTCATCGCTTTCGACCCCTATGCCTCTGCTGAAAAAGCCAAAGACATGGGCGTCACCATCAAAGACTTAGATGCTGTCATCGCTGAGTCGGACTTCCTTACCATCCACATGCCGAAGACGAAAGATACCCTTAAGCTGATTAACGCCGACCGGATCGCCAAGATGAAAGACGGCGTCCGCATCATCAACTGCGCCCGCGGCGGCATCATCGACGAAGCCGCCCTCTATGACGCCGTCGTCTCCGGAAAAGTGGCTGGCGCTGGTCTCGACGTGTTCGAAACAGAACCCTGCACCGACAGCCCCCTCTTCACCCTCCCGCAAGTGCAAGTGACGCCGCACTTGGGTGCTTCTACCCAAGAGGCGCAAGTCAACGTGGCGATCGACGTGGCCTATGACATCCTGCGGGTCCTCCGCGGCGAAGTCGTCAGTGCCGCCGTGAACATCCCTGCCGTCAAGCCCGAAATGATGACCATCTTCCAGCCTTACCTCGACCTGGTTGAACGGATGGGCCAATTCCTCGGTCAAACCGTCGGTGGCGCTATCGAAAAAGTCGTCATCACCTTCCAAGGCGAAGTGGCCAAATATAACGTAACCCCCCTCACGACGACCTTGCTCAAAGGCTTGCTCAAGCACAGCCTGCAAGAGACCGTCAACTACGTCAACGCTCCTCATGTGGCGAAAGCCCGCGGAATCAAGGTGTTAGAGTCCAAAACACCCGATGTCGAAGACTACGCCGTCCAAATCAGCGCCATGGTAGAGCTGGCCAACGGCACCACCCGTCAAGTGACAGGTACGCTCCTGCGTAAGAACCAGCCTCGTTTTGTCCGCATCGACGACTTTGATATGGATATGGCACCGGTCGGACATATGCTCGTCATGCCCCATACAGACAAGCCGAAAATCATCGGCCGCACCGGCACGATCATCGGCGAACATAACGTCAACATCGCCGGCATGCATCTCGGCCGTAAAGTCTCCGGTGGACATGCTATCGCCATCCTCAACGTGGACGGTGCTGTACCCGAGCAGGTCCTGGCAGATCTGTCCCAAATCGACGGTGTGGAAGACGTAAAATACGTCTCTCTCGCGTAAGAACCTCCCGAACATACACTCTTAATCGCACTCGTAGCTGCAGTCGTTCAACATCGTTCCATCCTGTCCAAGGAGGGTTCCCATGTTAGACACCAAATTTGTCCGGGCCAATCCCCAGGTGGTGGAGGAGGCGCTCAAAAACCGGGGCGCCAACCTCTCCCTCGATGATTTTCTAGAACTGGACCGCCGCCGCCGGTCAATCCTGGTGGAGGTGGAAAAGTTAAAAGCCCAGCGAAATGCCGTCTCCGCAGAGATTGCTCGCAAGAAAAAAGCCAAAGAAGATGCCGAGGACATGATCCTGGAGATGCGCCAAGTCGGCGACCAGATCAAGGACCTCGACGACCAACTGGCTGGGATCGAAGAGGATATGGAAAAACTCCTCTACTATATCCCTAACCTTCCTCACGCCTCTGTCCCGGTCGGTCTTTCCGAAGAAGAGAACGTGGAAATGCGCAAATGGGGAACGCCGAAGACCTTTGACTTTCCCGTCAAAGCGCACTGGGATTTAGGGGAAGAGCTCGATATCCTCGATTTTCAACGGGGAGCCAAAATTACCGGTGCACGATTTACCGTCTATAAAGGACTGGGTGCCCGGTTGGAGCGGGCCATCATCAACTTGATGATGGATACTCACGCCCAGCGGGGATATACGGAAATCTTTCCGCCCTTCATGGTGAACAAGCAGTCCATGTTCGGCACGGGACAGTTGCCCAAGTTTGCCGAGGACATGTTCGCCGTGAGCGGCACGGAATACTTCCTCATCCCTACGGCGGAAGTCCCTGTGACTAACCTCTATGGCAACGAGATTCTCGAAGCGGAGCAGCTTCCGATTTACCACTGTGCGTACTCGGCTTGTTTCCGGGCCGAAGCTGGCGCGGCCGGTCGGGATACGCGCGGGCTGATCCGCCAGCACCAGTTTAACAAAGTGGAGTTGGTCAAGTTCGCCCACCCCGACCACTCCTACGACGAACTGGAGAAACTAACGGCCGATGCCGAGCACATCCTGCAACTGCTGGGTTTGCCCTACCGGGTGATCACTCTCTGCACCGGTGATATGGGCTTCTCATCAGCGAAGACCTATGACATCGAAGTCTGGCTGCCGAGCTTCCAGACGTACCGGGAAATCTCCTCCTGTTCGAACTTTGAGGACTTCCAGGCTCGTCGGGCGAACATCCGCTTCCGACCAAGCCCGAAGGCAAAACCGGAGTTTGTCCATACCCTGAACGGCTCAGGCCTGGCTATCGGACGGACCGTCGCGGCCATCTTGGAAAACTACCAGCAGCCTGACGGATCGGTTCTCATACCGGAAGCTCTCCGGCCCTACATGGGAACGGATCACATCGCCCCCCAAAAATAAAAGAGTACCCGGCTGCGGCATAGGCCGATAGGGGTACATCGTAGATAGTCCATGAGAAAGAGTTCTCTTCAATAGAGGCTCTTTCTTTTTTTGTTCGGCAGGACTCAGCGTTTTTTTGCCGAAATTATATTACTTAACCCTAGACATAGATAGATAATGGATGAATATTTTTTGGCAGATAATCTTGCTATTGGATGTTCCAGGGGACGAAACGGAGGGGGCATCTTTGCACAGTTTGGCTTCCTTGGCGAGCCCGGAAATGTATACTCTCCAGGGCGAAGCGCTGTTAATTAATGCAGTGGCCATCATGCATGAAAAGAATATTAGCAGTATATTAGTCACCCGCGGAGACGTGGTTGTCGGCATTATCACGGAGAGGGACTTGGTACGCCTCGTCGCATCTGGCGTCGATCTGCGCAATACAACAGCCGAAAGCGTGATGACGACTCGGCTCGTTCATTTGCCAGAGACGGCTGTCCTCGATGAAGTGTTGTTTGTGATGGAGCAAGAAGGTATCCGTCACCTTGTCGTCACCGAAGCCGACGAGCAAGGGCGCCAAGAAACTCTGTTAGAACCGGAACAGGACTCGCTCCCGGGACAGAAGCCGCGCGAGAATTCTCTGCCGATCCGCGCAGGAGAAGAAGGAATTCCCCGGGCCAAAGGCATCGTCACCTATACCGATATCGTCCGTAAGCTGGAAGAAGATTTTTTCAAAAAGCCGCTCACTGTTCAGGATTGTATGACTACCGATTTGCACCGGGTTGATGTGACCACGACGATCGGTGCCGCTTTTGCCAAGATGAGCGAAGAGCGTTTGGGATGTCTGCTCATCGACCAGCAGGGAAAAACGGTTGGCATCTTGACCGAACGGGATGTGGTCCGATTTACCCGCAGAGACCTAGACTTACAATGTCCCGTTGTCCAGGTGATGAGCCCATCGCCTATGACAATTTCCCAAGACATGACCCTCTTTGACGCAGCTAGATATATGGAGCAGCATCGCATCCGTCGTCTCTTAGTTCGGAACCGAGACGGACGGATCGGCGGAATGATCGACAATAACCACATCGTACAAGCCGTGAAAAACACCTATCATTCGTTCATGCAGGGAGAAGTGATGCGTTCGCGCAAAGTTCTCACCATGATCGATGAAGGGGTGGCCGAAATCGACGGCCGAAACTACCGAGTGCTTTGGATGAACCCCGCTGGTGCCCGCCTATTAGGCTTTGAAACCTACTCAGAAGCTTTAGGCCGTGAATTTACAAGCCTAATAGATCCCGAGGCGGCAGAGCGAATGTTCATAGACTTTCGCGACCAGACCGCACGGGACGGCGTTACCGGTGTTACCGCATTACCTACATCCGGCGCCAAGCATCTGTTGTTGGCCTATCAGATCTACCGGGATTTTCGAGGGGAACCTCGCATCCGGATCATCTACCGGGACATTACGGAACTCGCTACGGCGAAGGATGCCCTACATGCGGAAAAAGAGCGCATCCAGACCATTTTCAATGCCTCCCGGGAGGGAATGCTGATCCTCGACGGAGCGGGAAAAGTGTTGGAACATAACCACCGGGCCTTGGAAATCCTCGGTTTGATGGAAAAGAGCGCCCAACTCCGAAATTCCCTGGAGTGGGAGAAGTACGCCGAAATCTGTGATGAACAGGGACGGCGCGTCTCCCTGGAGAACTTGTTTATCGGTACTGTGCTCGAATCGGGTCAAGCGATCTATGATCGTATTTTACGGATCACCTTCCGGGATGACGGTCGGACCATGTGGCTCATGGCCAGCGCCGTGCCGATTCCCCGTCAGCGCTATGTGGTCTTGACATATTTTGATGTCACCGCCAGCAAGCAAAAAGAGATGGAGATTCGCCGTTCAGAAAAGAAGTTCCGCACGCTTTTTCAAAACCTGACTGAAGCGGTCATCCTGCTTGAACCCTCGGGAAAGGTGGTCGATTTGAACCCGGCAGCCCGGGGAATTCTCCGTGTCACCGAAGATTTACCGCTGCCTCTGCCGCTCGGCGAGCTGGACTGCACCTTCTTGGATAAAGACGGGAACCCTTTGCAGGCGAAGGAGATCGCCTCCTGGGAGCGAAGTTCGCAAAAAGCACCGATGAAAGATCAAGTCATCGGTATCGTCCGCGGTGAAAAAACGCACTGGGGAATATTGAACCAGACACCCACTTTTGGTGAAGACGGTACGGTCGAATCGGTCATCGTGACATTTACCGATCTCACGGAATATATGGAAAGTAAGCGTCAAGAAGAAGTGCTGCTCGCCTGCTCTCTCGATTTGACCCGGGCGATGACAGAGGAAGAAGTCTATAGCATCTTAGAACATTACCTGCGTCGACTCCGCCGTGGAAACGGGAGAATCAATGCGGTCATGCTGCGAGCCGTGGCAGGTGGAGACACCCCCCAGATGCTGATTCACTGGGTGGAAGAAGGGCTCATCCTGCACCGGAATAACGAACATAACTTGAACTGGTGCAAGGCCTATGTGTCCGGTGTAGACTTAGTCGTTAAGGATGCGCTGATGGAGTATGGCTGCCCCTGCCAAGCCATGCGGTCCGAGTCGGGGAGCTATTTCTGCACGAACTTAAGCGTCGGCGGCCAGGTCGTCGGGATCCTGCACATCTATAGCAAAATGCCGGGATTTTTTGACGAACAATCGGTCCGCATGATCCGAGGCCTCTTAGCCTTAGCGGCGCCCACCATCAGTAACATGCGGCTCATCGAACACAACCGCCATCTCTCTCTCATCGACCCTCTCACCGGACTTCACAATCGACGGTACCTAGAGCAAGTCCTCGAAAGCATGCTGATTCAAGCCAGGGAGCGGAACGAGAGCTTCTGCCTGTTGATGTCGGACATCGACCAGTTTAAGAAGTTTAACGATACCTATGGCCATGATGCCGGCGATAACGCTTTGCGCATGGTCGCCGCCAACGTAAAGAACTGCCTCCGGGAAGGGGATATTGCGGTTCGCTTTGGCGGAGAAGAAGTGACTATCGTTTTAAATCATGTAAATAAAGAGATGGCGATGACCATCGCGGAGCGCATCCGCCGCCGGATCGAACAAACTCCTATCGATATCGGTGACGGTCACTTGGAGTATGTCACCTTGAGCATCGGTGTGGCCGCCTTCCCACAAGACGGCAAGACGATCGATAAGCTCATTCAAAGGGCGGACGTGGCCCTTTACGAAGCGAAACGGTTAGGGAAAAACCGGGTAGCCGGGTTCCAGAAAGCACCGGAAAAGAAGGATGCTGAGCCTCGGAAAATCAAGGCCACTAAGCAATAAGCGGAAGGAGATGGCGGCAATGCTGGTAGTACTTCCATCGGAAGAGTCCGTCGAAAAACGGTTGAACAAGATGGGATTTCCTTTGCCCGACCTCGTCAAACCGGTGGCGGCCTATGTCCCAGCCGTAGCCACAGGCAACCTGGTCTTTACGGCGGGACAACTGCCTTTTATCAACGGTATGTTGGCCTACCATGGAAAACTGGGCGATACCTTATCGATTGAGGACGGATATATCGCTGCCCGCATCTGCGCCCTTAACTGCTTAGCGGCCATCAAGTCAATCACCGGAGACCTCGATCGAATCGTCCGCGTCGTCAAGGTGACTGGCTATGTGAACTGTGCTCCCGGATTTACCAACCAGCCTGCCGTCATCAACGGCGCTTCAGAACTCTTCGGCCAACTCTTCGGCTCCCAGGGGGAACACGCCCGGTCCGCTGTGGGCGTAGCCGAACTGCCGATGAATGCGACCGTTGAGGTGGAGGTTATCGTGGAAGTGGCGATGTAGCGAGCCTTATAAGATGTATTGACTGTAGTCAGTGGCCACATAGTAAATAGCGATGTCTTTTAAGGATATGTGTATAGGGTTACACCTTGGGGATATAGTCCCTAAAGTGTAGTAGAATTTCGTTCCTTGTAACGTTGTTGTTCGGGTTTAGAGGATAAGGGAGGAAGGGACCAGATAGGTCCCTTTCTCGAAGTCCCGTTGGAATAAACTACCCTTATTGATTTTCCAGACAGGGTGTGCTATATTATTTGTTGTCCCCCGTAAGGGGAGTGAATAGTGATGGAGAGGTGTCCGAGCGGTTGAAGGAGGCGGTCTTGAAAACCGTTGAAGTCGTGAGGCTTCCGTGGGTTCGAATCCCACCCTCTCCGCCATCTGTAACAGGGGTTTTGTCCTGTTGCAAGATATTAACATATTGGATTTTTAAGTTGAGACCGTTGTAGCTAGCTACACCGAATTTAAGGTGAGTTACTGCAACGGTCTTTTGTTTTGTCTTCCTCTAGCACTGGAAAAGGAGGAGGTAAAATGGCAAGGAAAAAATTGAAGGAAGTTGTTGTCTATCAGTCTTTGCAACAAGCGTTAGACGAATTTATCTTCCTGAAGAAGGGCGAACAGCTTAGAGAAAGAACAATCAATGATTACGTTTCTCATGTCACTCGTTTTTATGTGGCGTTTCCGAAGCATGGAACGACACTGATAATCTCAGGAGATATGTATTAGAACATCTTCAAAAACGTGATTGGTCAAATAACTATTACAATGGCATCGTTCAGAACCTCAAGGTATTCTTTCAATGGTTGGTTGATCAGGGTCAACTCAAGCAAAACCCATTAGAGGGGATTAAGAAGAAAAGGCAGACCAATAGAATCGTTCATATTGATGATGAAGTACTAAGTCAACTTTTAGAGCTACCTGATAAAAGTACGTTTAGCGGTCTTAGAGACTATGCCTTGTTAATGACTTCAATTGATACTGGTGCAAGACCGGGAGAGCTATTAGCTGTTCTACCTAATCACTTCAATCCAGTGAGTAGGGAACTTATCATTACGAATGACATTGCCAAGACAGGAGTACAGAGGACTTTGCCACTATCTCCAATTGTCGTTGACGCCATAAGACAATTACAACGTTACAGAGAAGACGATTGGAAGAACCACATACCGATATTTTGTACTTGGTCAGGTGAACCATACAAGGTCAGCGCATGGACTCATAGAGTAGAGAGCTATGCAAAGAAGTTAGAGGTACATATCACACCTTATATGCTTCGACATAACTTTGCCTTGAAATCGTTACGAAATAAAGCGGATGTATTTTCTATTCAGCGAATCATGGGTCACAGTGATTTAGCGATGACAAAGCGTTACGTTAGCTTATCGCAAGAGGATATACGGAATACCCATGCAAGTACATCTCCACTTAATACGCTCGTTAAAACGCCTCAGAAGCGCAAGAAAAAGCTAACTTAAACTAATGTTAAGGATCTTCTCTTCAATCGAACGGTTTGACGATTTCACGGTGCTAATTGACCACGGCTAACCCCTGGCAACAGTCTAAGGGAAGACAAAATTAGTAAACTATCCCCTGCCTTATTTACGATCTTCAAGACTTGCCGGGAGGCCACTTTTGAAAAACTTGAAGGCCTTCTGTTTGTTAAACAAATCAAAGCTAATGGACTACGGGGATATCCTTACTCAGAACAAATAAGTTATGAAGCGAGAGGCGCTTCTAATGGCTGAAAAATAAATTAGGGCTAGAAATCATTAATAGCTTTGTTGTAAAAAAAACAAATGAACATGTGACAAAAAAGACCTGCTTTTTAATAAAGTAGGTCTTTTTAATAAAAGGAAAACAAGATGTATCGGCGAACAATAATCCTATAAATATTTACTAATAATCTAGAATAATCAAATTAAAAAATACCGGGGGTATTAGAGATGAACGATTACTACTATTCTACCAATGTGATAAAGAAGATTGATAAGGTTTATGACGTAAAACTTGTTGATTCTTTTTGTTGTTGGTCTGACTTATTAGGTTTTGGAAGAAATTTTACCGAGAAAAACTGGGTTCTAAATACTGGTGAGTGGGAGAAGGTAACTGACAGGTTAGTTGATGCTCAAAACATTTGTTTTGAAAACATAATTCCTTTTAATGAATTTGCTCTTGTACTAAACGACGGAATAGTAAGAAGTTTCTCAATTGACAACAGAATTGATCATATTAGTATTTTGTCAGTCTGGTTAAGATCATGCGTTTATTTCCATATACAAGTAAACAAGATGGAGAGTTATAAGGGTCTGCCAGGCGTGAGAACTATAATTGCTTCGGGTCAAAGAGCAGAACATAATTTCGAGAATTTGACACTGGATGATTTTGTTTTTAATTATACGAAACCCGACCCTAATGGTATCAGCCAAGTTGCAAAAACAAGTGGAAATCCAATAATATGCTATAACCCAAAAGCCATGCAAATGAACACTGCGTTTTCTAAAGCATATATTATTGATGAAGCTGGATCGTCACAAGAGGTTAGTGGGGCTAACTTATTTATTGACCAGTCTGTTATAGATCTTATATTAAAGCTATCAAGAAAGTTTTCGTATCATTGTGGTGAAATAGAGTGGGTGGATAAACAAGAGTATGTAATTTTCGGAGTTCCGAAAAAAGGACATAAAGACTTTTATCATTTAGGTTTTGAACTCTATAAACCAGAGATACATTTTGACACAAAAACTCTTAAAACCAAGGTGTGGAAGGTAAAGTCTTTTTACGTTCATGATGAGAAACCTAAAGACTTTAAGATTAATATTGATAATAATACTAATGTTGCACCATCTTTTCGATACATAAAGGCTAATAAAAAGGATTAAAATGTAATACTATACGACTGATTTCCCTGGGAAAGAACACTTACACAAAACAAAAATATGATTTTTTAGAATGCATACATAGCGTAGAATTGGTATTCTATGTTAAAAATCCTTTCGAAACATGCTATATTCGTCGTAGAACAACTAGTAATCGCAACATTTATTCATCGTAGAACTCAAAGCAAAAGGAGTGGCCTATAATGCAACACACTAATCGCTTTCTTGACTGGCTACATAACGAAGGTAAGGACTCAAAAACGATTCAGGCATACCAGACAATATTAACTCAGTTCAGTCGATGGTTTACCGATACGACAGGCCACAACAATATCGAGCTAGTGCCCCATCAGGCAACCCTGACCTTCTTTTGAATGCGTAAAATTTCTTCGGATTTAGCATTCTTATTTCGCCA
>NZ_JACVHF010000034.1 GCF_014502795.1 Heliobacterium chlorum | reverse complement strand
GAGTCTGGGCCGTGTCTCAGTCCCAGTGTGGCCGTTCACCCTCTCAGGCCGGCTACCGATCGTCGCCTTGGTGAGCTATTACCTCACCAACTAGCTAATCGGACGCGGACCCATCCAAGAGCGGATTGCTCCTTTGGTTGTCCGGGGATGTCCCCAGACAACGTTATGCGGTATTAGCAGCCCTTTCGGGCTGTTATCCCCCACTCTCAGGCAGGTTATCCACGCGTTACTCACCCGTCCGCCACTAAGAGCTTCCATCGAAACTTCCGCTCTCCGTTCGACTTGCATGTGTTAGGCATGCCGCCAGCGTTCGTCCTGAGCCAGGATCAAACTCTCCACAAAAAATGTTGTAGATAAAGCTTGAGTCAAGCTCTCATTAATGAAATCATTTCCGTCCCGCTTGCGCGGGCCGAATTGACAATTGACTTTAGTTTCGCACGCTTTTGCTTTAACAACTGTTTGATTTTCAAGGACCAGAGGCGTTACGGTTTGTAACTTTAACACATCGTCAATTTGAAGTCAAGCAATATTTTCGCTAGTTTTGCTTTGATTTTTGATGTGTCCGCCGCAACGAGATAAACTATATCACGAATCCAAATCACCTTTCAACCGGAAATTCCGGGAGAAACTACGTAATCTTGCCTTCTATTCGCTTTCAATCTCAATTATCTCGATTTTTCTCCATTCTTTTCTCTTTCTTCACCAGCTTCTACTCTTTTTCCTTGGGTTTTATAAGACGAACAGGACGATTACTGCTTACTGTAAACTTCTTACGGGAAACCTCGGGTTGTTTTTGGTGTGGGGACGGTTATGTGGAACGATCTGAGCGTTAGCTTTTCATGAGTGTAACTTGCGAAGAGGAAAAATTGATACTGTCTTCGACTTTCAAAAAATAATGGGAAGGTCGAAAAAGAACAGAGGTTCCTTTTCGACCTTCCCATTTACATAAACGTTCTAGTCTTCCCGGTGCCGCATCGTCGGGAAAAGAATGACATCCCGGATCGATGGCGAATCGGTGAGCAGCATGACGAGACGATCGATGCCGATCCCTAGACCGCCTGTGGGGGGCATGCCGTACTCAAGTGCTGTAAGAAAATCTTCGTCCATCATATGAGCTTCCTCATCACCAGCTTCCCGGAGGGCCAACTGCCGCTCAAAACGCTCGCGCTGATCGATAGGATCGTTCAGCTCCGAGAAGGCGTTACCCAATTCCCGGCGCGTGATGAAGACCTCAAAGCGGTCTGTGAATTTCGGATTTTCAGCGTTTCGTTTAGCCAGCGGAGACACTTCGACGGGATGCCCGAAGATGAAGTGAGGTTGCACCAGGTGCTCTTCCACCTTTTCCTCGAAGACCGTATTGATGACATCACCGCGAGAGTCTGTCGACTTCACTTCCACGCCGAGGCTTTTTGCTGCTTCCCGTGCAGCTTCATCGGTTTCAATCGTATGGAAGTCAACGCCAGCATACTTTTTGATAGCGTCGAGCATGTTCAACCGGGGCCAAGGCGGTGTCAGATCGATAGGCTCACCCTGATAGGTGATCTTGGTCGTGCCCAAGACTTTGAGCGCTACGTCGGCGACCAGGTTTTCCGTCAGTTCCATCATATCTTTGAAATCGGCATACGCCTGATAAATCTCGATCATGGTGAATTCGGGATTGTGACGCGTCGAAATCCCTTCATTCCGGAAAATCCGTCCCAATTCATAGACCCGCTCCAACCCACCGGCGATCAGCCGCTTTAGGTGCAATTCCAAAGCGATCCGCATGTAGAGCTTCATGTCGAGGGCGTTATGATGGGTGATAAAAGGACGTGCCGTCGCCCCGCCGGCGATGGGATGAAGAACCGGCGTCTCCACTTCTAAGAAGTTCTTTTGATCAAGATACTCCCGGACAGCCCGGATGATCTTGCTGCGCAAGACAAAGGTCCGCTTAACTTCCGGGTTGACGATCAGATCGACATAGCGCTGGCGGTAGCGAAGCTCTACGTCTTTTAGGCCGTGCCATTTTTCCGGCAGCGGATGAAGCGACTTCGTCAGCAAGGTAAACTCTTTTACCCAGACAGAGATCTCACCCATGCGCGTTTTAAACACATGGCCTTCCACGCCGTAGATGTCACCAATATCGGCCTTATTGAACAGTTCAAAGGCGTCCAGACCGACATCGTCTTTGCGCACATAGATTTGAATCGTTCCAGTGATGTCTTGAAGATTGGCGAAACCGGCTTTTCCTTGATTGCGCTTGGCCATCATCCGGCCGGCAATACGGACGGTCTGATTCTCGAAGGCCTCAAAATCTTCTTTGATGGCTTCGGCATGGTGGGTCGGCTCATAGCGATCCCCAAAAGGGTTGATGCCTTTTTCCCGAAGCTCTTGCAGTTTATCTAGACGGACTTTGACTAACTCGTTATCGAAATCCATGCTTGTCCCTCCCCGAGAAATCGAAAAGGGGCCAGGTCACCCCTGGCCCCTCCATCAGTCTACGTACGGTGTCTATTGAATGCTGCCGCATAAAATCATAGATGAGTCCGGTGATGCTATGCTTTTTTATTGATGTCGACGATCTCGTATTTAATTTTACCCATAGGAACCTGGATTTCGACGGTGGCACCTTTGGGCTGACCGAGGAGAGCTTTGCCGACAGGGGACTCGTTGGAAATCTTCGATGCGCTCGGATCCGCTTCGGCAGAACCGACGATCGTGTACTCAAACTCGGAGTCATCTTCCAGGTCGCGAAGCAGAACCCGGGAGCCGATCGTAACCTTATCCGTTTCTACAGCTGCATCGTCGATCAGCTTGGCATTGCGCAGCATTTTTTCGAGGGTGATGATGCGGCCTTCCACGAAAGCTTGTTCGTTTTTGGCATCTTCGTACTCGGAGTTTTCACTGATATCGCCGTAATCAATCGCCTGTTTAATTCGTTCGGCCACTTGGCCGCGCTTGAAAGACTTTAAGTACTCCAGTTCCTCTTCGAGTTTCTTCAGTCCTTCTGCAGTTAATATAACTGGTTTTTCTCCCATACGTTCGCTCCCCTACCTCTTATCAATGAAAGATAACTTATGCTATGTGACCGGTTATGGGTGTATGCCCCGAACGCCGTTACATCACGCGGGGTCTTGCACATTCTACGCCAAAGGGACCCGCATGACAACTGATTCTGCTGCAAAACTTAAAAAAGTTGGTCGACTGTAGACGTTACACGGAATAAGCACTGCCAAACGGTCGCGAAAGCCTGCGACCGGGCAGTGCTTGCCTGTTATTCTGCAATCTTTAGTTTAGTATTATATCCCGGTTGCAAAATATTGTCAACATTGAGTTCTTCGCCCACATCCCACTCGGTGACGGATCGCTGAAAGCCGCGCAACCCGGTCAAGGCGAATCCATGCTTCTTGGCTAGGAGAGAAATCTCTTCCACCCGGTCGAAGAAAAGCTCTCGGCCTAAGGAGAAGCATTCCATCCGTCCCTCTAAGGCGAGGATCATCGTCTCAGCCATACAAGCATAGACCGTTCCTGGCGGAAAGCCAAAATTAAAACCAAGGTTGACCTCGCCAGGCACCTTGACGACTCCGCCTTCGATCACCCGTACATCGGGCCGTTCTAGGGCAACCCGCTTCGAAACGTCTCGCGGTCTGGCCACATCGCAGACGAGCGCTCCTTGCTTCAAGTATTCCGGTTCGATGATCGCATCGGCTGCACTCGATACGGCCACGACCACATCTGCATCCTTGAGCGCCTCGACCATGTTCGTCGTCACCTTTACCGCCAGACCTGTTTCATGGAGAATCCGGTAGGCCAGCCGGTGCAACCGATCAGGCTTCCGTGCTACCAAGGTTAGATGTTGTGTTTCGCGGGCTAACAGCCGGGAACAAATGGCACCGACGGATCCGGTCGCGCCGACCACCACCACCGACGCTTTGGCCAAATCGCAGCCCATCATGGCCGCTTTCCGGCGGGTCGCCTCCAGCGCCGTCGCCACCGTATAGGAATTGCCCGTCGTCACCGGGACAGGCAGTTCTTTCGCCAACGACAGCCCGGCATCGCCGACAATGGAGGTAAAAGCACCTAACCCGATGATCTGTGCCCCTAAGTCCACCGCTTTCCAGCAAGCCCGTTCAATCTGTCGAAGCACCGTTGTCTCTGGTAGGGCCAGCATCTGCCGGGCCGTCAGCGGGCAGGCGATAAAAAAGCCGTCCACCTCTCCATAAGGTGAGCGGACCCCTTGAATATAGGAAGCCCGGATCGGCGGTAGACACCGCGTGACCCCTTCGACAATGGGTTCTGGCAAATAACGAATCCAAGGAAATTTACGGGCTACGTCGGCAACTGTAAGGGGATGGATGATGAACGCAAACCGTCTCATGCCGACCTCCTATGGTCGTCTGCCGAGAATCCAAAGACTCCATGCGAGGTTGAAAACCTAACCGGTCCAGCCAGTGGTGATAGTCTTCTGGACCGAGCTCTTCAGGCTTTCGACCGGACAAGGCCACCAACAAGCCTTCCATCACGTTCGTGCCAAAAGAGCGTCCATCGAGTTCCGGCGTTGTGGTGATCAGCAGGGAAACCCCGCGGTCTTTCAGCATTTTCACGTCTTCCGCTGTAACCGTATTGGTCAACAGGATTTTTCCCCGCATATCTGCCGGCATATACCGGCGAATGTAATGAAAATCCCCGGCGACGACATCCGCCTCTTCATAGGCTCGGGAAAACCGGGGACGACAACTTTCTTGCCGCCGGCCGGTCGGATATAACCAGTGAAAGGGCAAAAGGCTAACCACTGGAATAATTACGCGCGAAAACTGATTTAATGCCTCCAAACTGCGAAGCGGCAACGGCAAACCCACACCAAACATCAGGTCACCGAAAGTCACCCGGCATCCCTGCTCCACGAGACCCTCGGCCAGGCCGTACCGATCGACGGCACAAACCATGAGCACCTTTTGTTCGGGCCGTAGCAACCCACGAGCTGACAAGGTCTTCACGGTCCGTCGTTCTAGCGTATCCTTCAAACCGCTGCCATCGACGACCGGTGTCACCTTGGCCACCTGAGCCAGCTTTTCCCCGTCTCGTAGAACATACTGACGGTGACCGGCACGAAGATATCGGTCAATTCCGCCCAGACCGATCGCATCGACCTGTCCGTCCAAAGCCTTGATGGTCGCCACCGCTCGCCCCATATCGCCGTCGACGCCAATTCGTTCGACACAAATCGTCTCGTCCAATAAATTCAGTTCCACTTGATGATTTCGCCGGGATGAACCTAGCGAAACACTGACAACGCGCTTCACCCTACGCCTCCAGATCTTCAGTTCACTCCTGCGCTTGACAATGAGGATAACCAACATCCCCAGAAGGTATGTGTTATCTTTGCCTCGCTCTTGCGGCATCTAGGTTTAAATGGTATTTTATACCCAAAAGAAAGTTCTTTAGTCATATACTACGGAATGGAGTGACTGCGTTGAGCACGCTGATTGCCTATATAACCAAACGGGGTACAACCGAATATTGCGCAAAACAACTGGCGGAAAAAGTGGAAGGCCCGGTGGAACTGCTGGACGTACGAAAAAACCCCGTCGGTGCCGACTGGTCTGCCTATGATACGGTCATCCTCGGCGTTCCCATCTACGGTGGAGACATCGAACGGGAGTTCAAACAGTTCGTCCGGGAGAACTGGCGCTTTATCCTCTCGAAGCGCTGTTTGGGCCTGTACATATGCGGCCTCTTCGACGGCGAAAAAGGCTTAGCCGAGATCAAAAAAGCTTATCCGGAACAACTGACGAAAAAGGCGCTTATCGCCGATAACTTCGGTGGCCGTGTGGTCCAAAGCGAACTCGGCTTTATCGAACGGACCGCCTTCCGGATGGTCACTAAGATCAAAGAGGACTATTCCAACCTTTCGGAAGAAAAAATCAACGCCTTCGCAGCCCGGATCAACGAGGCTAGAACGGCACCTCCGCAGAAAGCATCGGCTTCAAAGTAACCCCCTTCATCTTCTAGACTACCTGGAACAGTAGGTACCCAAAAACCAACCCTCAAACAGTCAACCGAGGTTATATGAAAACTAAAAGAGACCCATCGGTTCGTTTACTCAACCGAGGAGGTCTCTTTTTTCGCGCCCGGTTATGCGTACCCTGATTTTGAGCTGAATTTTGCACCCCGACTTTTCGTACCTCGAATTTCAACCTTACGATGGTTGCCTCTGCTCCAGTCGCACCTGCTCCGCTTTCGATCGTCTTTGCAATAACTGATTCACGACTGTCGCGATAGGCTGCTGCAGGAGGGACATAAACACGATGGGAACGGAAACTCGAAAGTCGAAATACCCCGTAGAGAAGACGACCCCTAAGGCGATATTCCGCATCCCGCTAGAGTAAGTAAGTGCTATCACATCCTCATTCGAACGGCGAAGCACTTTTCCCGCCACAAAGCCCATCAAGTAAGCCACCACAATCGTCGCCGACAAGGCCAACAGGATAATTCCCGCTTTGGACCAACCTTGGACCAAGTAATCATGCATGATGGCCACATTGATGGCCACGACTAAAAAAAGAGCTAATTTTGAAAGCAGACTCAACCCTGCTTGTACCGGCCCTTTGGGGTCCCAAAAGCGATAGGGGTGGAAGATCAGTCCCAATATGCAAGGGATCACGACCATGATCAGCATGTCCATAACCAGCTTTTCCACCGGTAAGGAACCGGACGTATGCAAGACCACATAGCTGAAAACCGGAAGGATGATCGGGCTGAGCAGCGTATCGAGAACGACCAATGCCAGTGAGAAAGAGTTGTTCCCCCGGGAGATGTTTGTCCACACCGAAGCTGTGACAGCCACCGGAATCGTCGAACCAATGACCATCCCGATCACGGTCTGTGGGTCCTTGGGAAAAAAGATCAGCCCCATTAAAAAAGCCACCGCCGGGATAAACCCGTGCAGCAACAGCAACGACGTCATAAACAGGGCCGGCTCCCGAAAGAGCGTCCGAAATTGAGCCCAGGAACAGTTCAAAGCGCCGATGAAGGTCATATAAGCAAACATCCAATAAACCCAGGCCTTCTCGTTGTGCAGTCTTGTCCAGAAAAAAAAGCCAAAGACGATCGCGCCGGGAATGAGTAAGAACATCCCTTTTTCCAAGTACCGATTCCCTCGAATGACCCACTCCGATGTCATGGATTCCCTCCACGGTAACTGCATTTCTCACATTTTTCGTTCATTTGATCTATCGCTTTTTGCACCAGCTTAACGGCAAACCGTTCCGAATGGCATTTCAAGCTTGACACGATAGCATACATAAGCACGGCGTTCATCTCACCGTTGTTATTGTCATCCATGAGGGTGATGGCCGCCTCGATCTCTTCCAAATACCGCTCCCCGATCTCGTTGAGAATATCTTGGGCCAGTTGCTCGACATCGAATGCTTTGTGCATACGCCCACCTCCTCTTCATATACCTCCTTTCGACGAGCCGCCCTCATTTTCCTTGAAAATGTATCTTAAATTCATCGCCGCAACAACGATTCCAGCACATCGCCAAAAGGTTGATCGGCCACTTGTTCCATTACCCGGTCGAGAGTCGTTTTCTTCCGCAAAGACCCTGTGAGCAGAATCTGCACTTCTTGCTCATTATTGACTAACAAGGATGTCACCACCAGTGAGCGGCTTAGCAAACCAAGAATGACAAGGATCGCCGGGGGTTTTAGTTGACTCAGATTACGGGTGAGCCAATCGATATCCAATCCAATCGCATTATTAGTACCGTTACAATTCCCCTTACCCTTTCCATTGCCTTTTCCGCCTTTTCCCTTGCCATTCTCACAGTCTTTAACGGCTTCGTTCCCGTTCGACTTGCCCTTTAGATTACATGTTTTTGGCTTGCGGCGCATTCTCTTGTTTCCCTCCGGCGTCACAAGCCTTCACCACCTTGAGAATGCTCACCCAGCGAAAACGGACGTCGCTGGTACTGGCCGTTTTGTTCCTAACCCGACCGCTAATAAAATAAAAATGGCTGTAGTGATAATCAACAATACGTCTCTAGACAAGCTATCGTCATCACTGCTTCCGCTTCCATTGCTGCTTCTATTACCGCACCCATTTCCGTTCCCGTTTCCATTCATAAGTTCGTACCCCCTCGGGATTTCTCCTTCTCTCTATCTTATGAGTAAACCCGACATTCGGGTACAAAGGCTCTACGTCCATCCCGGCCTGCCAGCCGATGCGATGAAAAAAGTCGGCGAGCAGACAGTTAAACTCCTCCCGCTGGCAGAGAGACGTCGGATCGAACGAGTCGGGCACGACCTGCAGTGACGCATCAGGAATGGCCTTAATCAACCGTTTCATCATGCGAATAGCCAACTCTGACTCACCACCGACGATTCCCAGGCAGGGACATTGGATCTGTGCGAGCGTTCGAGTAAAGTCGACCTTGCGAATCATCCAACGCGTCTTCACCGCATCGAGACCGCGAATCTTCGGGACCTCGGCCCGGAGCACCTGCTGGGCATAAGGCCAGGGTTCGTAAAAATCCATCAGTATCGACGTCAACCAAGGCTTTGGCAGCAAAAACATGGGCGACGCCAGCCAGGTCATCAGCCAAAGGCTCGCTTCTTCCCGATCACGCGGCTTTAGCTCGCTGAAGGTGTCCACTAAAATCAAAGCCCGGCAGAGACGGGGGTAGTTGAGAGCAAAACGCTGGGCGATGACCCCGCCGAAAGAGACGCCGCAGACAGCGGCCTCTTTAATCTTCAAAAACCGCAACAGCGACGCCAAATCCCGGGCATGATCTTCGATGCGAGTCGACCAGGCCATCTTCCCCGACCGTCCGGTCCCACGCACATCATAAGTGATCACCTGATGGCTATTCTGAAAAGCTGCCACCTGAGGCGCCCACATGCCATGGCTGACGGCGACGCCCGGAATGAAGACGACGGCTGGCCCCTCTCCATGGATCTCATAATAAATGTCTGTACTGTTTAGTCGTTGAACGGGCATATCATCCCTCTTGTTCATCCAATTCCGATGGCCAATTCATTTCCCTATTCTATTCTCGGCCAAGAAGGTCGGACTCATGTAAAAAAGAGGAACAAAAAAATTGACCCCGCCAAAACTAGCAGGGTCGTTGTTATTCGTAACTGTGATGACGTGACACGTTTTTACGCTTACACGTTATTTGATGACACGTTATTGGGTTGAACGTTACTTATATTAAACGTTTGTCGTTAAAGGTTGTTATCGCACTAGTTATTCCTTGATAACCGTAGTAACCTATGGGGTTATTTCCCGGGATCGTTTGCAAATGCCGGCGGCACGAAGGGCTGGCCTTGATTTCTATGATGGTAGTCTTTGTTCTCAGGCTCTGTCAAATGGCAGACGGTACAGTTGCCATTGGCGCCGATCGGACCTGCGAAACCTTGATATGTTTTCGGCTGGTAATTGATCTCACTGTAGCCCAGCGCTTCTGAAGCCGGATAAATCATATGGGGCGAACCGTGGCAAGCGGCACACATCATATCGCCGTTGTCAGCTTTATCAAAACGGAACAATTGATTTTTATCGGTGATCCACTGGTTATAGGAGGTCGTCTTGGTGCTTGCCTTCGTATGGGCGTCCGTATGGCAGGAGAGGCAGTCCGGTTGATTGATCCAGTTGGCCCGCGCCTTCGCCTCAAAGCCTTCCGGTAAAAAGGGCTTTAATCGTGCAAGCGACTTCTGGGCAGCCGGCAAATCCTTTTGCTTCATCAGTACAGAGGCGGCATGCTCCGGCAGAGTGCCGTGGCAACTTTGGCAGTCCATGCCGAATCCTCGGTGAACACTGCGTTCACAGTAGACTTGTCCCTTCGAAGACGAAGGGTGACACATGCCACAGGTCTCGATAGAACCATTTTGCATGTACTGAGCGTGCTTACCATGCAGGGCCGCCGACATGGAGAGCACATTCGGTTTACCGGGGGCACCGACATTGTTTGCTTCATGACAGTCGAGGCAGTATTGAGGTCGACCAGCTGCTGCTTCGGCCAACAAGTTAGTACCTACATTTTTGTCGTGGTCAGCCAAAATGTCTCGCGCCGTGTCATCGGACAGTCCTACACCGTCCCGTTTAGGCGTTCCGCCATGACAGATATAACAACCTAATTCACCGCTGACCGGGGCTGCTACTTTCGTATCGGTCAACAGCTTGCCCGTAGCGGTTTCAATCGCTTTCACACTAAACATGGGATAGGCGTCGACTTGGCCTTCGTCATTATAGGGGGATACAGGAATGCCAATGGCTGTCCAGGCTTTTTTCACCGGGTCCAGCTTAAACTGGCCTTGATCGGCAGCTAAGCCTGCTTTGCCGACGTTCTTGGGGATGTCCTTTTTCAGAGTAATCGGGGCGTAGTCCCAAAAGTTAATCGTTTTTGATGGATCGCGGTGGTTCGCCGGCGCTTCATAGGTCAGTTCGATGCCTTCCGTTACGATCACCGGCGGGTCGCCCCGCTTGATCACTTGGGCCCACAGGTCGTTGCCAGGTGTGTGGAAGCTAAAATACTTGTCGTTGTCGCTGGTACATTTCATCCCGATAGACTGCCAAGACATGATGACGTAATCGCCTCGTTGAGTCTTCGCCGAAGTCTCTGCCGGTGAACCGGGCGGGCCGCCTGTCTGAGTGGTCTGAGAACAACCCGCCAGTAAGCCGCCAGCTAAGAGGACACCGGCGACGGCGAAGATCCCTGCTTTAACACGACGCATTATCCTGGAGGAATGACGAGTTTTTCCGTCCAACCGCTCATCTCCTTTCACATATACCCCGTTTGTGTAACCGCATCCCCGTTTTACTGTACTTTTCGGATAATACCCCCCAACCCTATCCCAACTTGTCCCTAAGTGTACTCAAATTTTCGTCATTTTTCAATAAATTTAGAATATTATCTTTATAACAAACTCTATTTTCCGCCCTCCAAGCTTGGCCCGGGACATTTCCCTTGCAATTTGACCGAGTTCAGTTATAGTTATCATAGGACTAAATATCCCTTGGATAAGCATTGCACTACCTTTGTTCCACAAAAAAATTTACATAAAGGGGATAGGCATAATGGAACCGATCAAGTCCATCAAGCTGGCGACCCAAAGCCCCTGTCCCGCCTTCGGTGGGCTGCGTATTTTGACGCGGCTGGAAGGATTCCTCCCTATTCTTCTAGGTAACCACGGGTGCTACTACGGCCTCAACTTCCTCTCCCACTTCTACGCAGCACGCAAATCCATCTACGCCCCGATGTTGTACTCCATCGATTTCGCGGACCGGAACCTTCATCACAAACTGCTGGAAGCGATTCAGCAGATCATTCGGGAGGAAAAGCCCGAATTCATCCCTGTCATCAACCTTTGCGTGGCCACCACCGTCGGTATCGACATCGACGAAATGGCCCGCCAGATCCCGGAGATCATCCCAATCCGCATCACCGGATTCGGTACCCGCAGCCACGCTGAGGCAAAAGACGTGGCCCTCGAAGGGATCTTCAAAAAGCTTAAGCAGTTGGGCGATCACAAACTGCGCGAACCGAAAGCGGTGGCCGCCGTCGGTGAAATCTTCCCAGCCGACGCGATCACCCTGGAAAACCTGATGGAAAAGCTGGGCCTCAAGTTTCGCGCCCAGGTCCCGAGCAAAGACATTAACGACTTCCGCAAAGCCCTCAACGTCTCCACCATCGCCTGCCTCCATCCCTTCTACACAAAGACGATGCGGCAGTTCGCGGAAGTGGGCATTGAACATATCTCCGGAGCTCCTGTAGGGATCGAAAATACATACAACTGGATTAAAGACATCGCCGCCAAAGCCGGCGCCGATGCCGCCCTCGCCGAAAAAGTGGCTCGTGAAGAACAAGAAGCCGTCCGCCGGGTTATCGAAGGCCCCTTGAACTTAAAAGGCGCCCGCATTCTCGTCGCCGGCTATGAAGGCATTGAACTGCTCGTCGCCCGGCTGCTCATCGAGGCCGGTGCAGACGTGCCTTATGTGTCCACCTCTATCGGCAAATCAGCCCTGACCGAACCGGATGTGAACTGGCTCTTATCGCGGGGCATCGAAGTCAAATTCCGCAAGTCTGCCGCCGACGATCTCGTCGCCGTAAAAAAGTACAAGCCTGACATCGCCCTCGCCGCGACAGACGTAGCGGCCATGGGAAAAGAACTGGGCAGCGCGTCGGTCTACTTCACCAACCTCATTTCTGCCCGGCCCCTCTTCTTGGCCCACGGCGCCGAAAACATCCTCGGCCTCATGCACCACCTGCTCAAGTCCCGCAATTCCTTAAACCGAGTGCGCGAATTCTTCCAGGACACCGAAATGGCCCGGTCCATTCCTGTGCAGGAAGTGCAGGAGTATCTAGGCTGCAGTGGTTGTGCCGCATGCGACGACAGGGAGGCGAACTAAGACATGCAGATGATTCGCGATGTGGACCTCACCAACGGCTATTGGGGCGCCCTCTATGTCCTCGCCCCCATGCGCGGCAACTTTTGTGTCATCATCGACGGCCCCATCGGCTGCCACTACGTGCCCGTCGACTCGGCCTTAAACTATACCGATGCCATTCCCTACCTGCAAAACGTCTATGCCACCCATATCTTAGAGGGGGACGTCGCCCTTGACGGCACCTTGAACAAACTGAAAAAACTCTGCGGCGAACTCATCGACCACTACGATGACATCTTCATCCTCTCCTGCCAGGAGAGCGAGATCATCTCCAGCGAAGGCTCCATGCTAGAAGCGGAAGTGGACGGCCGCCGCATCTGGTACATCCATACCCGTTCTCTAGACAGCGATGATTTCCAGGGCCGGGATGACCTCATGCTCCACCTCTATAAGCATGTGGCCGCGAAGCTCCCCCGGCAGCCGAAAAAAACCTCGGACAAGCCGCTCGTCAACATCATCGGCCCCACCTTCGGCAACTTCAACCATTATGCCGACTTTGCCGAAGTGAAGCGGATCGTTCACGGCATCGGCGCTGAGATCAACGTGGCTTTCCCCTTTGAGTGCGCATTGCACGACATCACCCGACTCGACGATGCCGCCGCTAACATTATCATGTATCAGGAATACGGCCAAAAGCTCGGTGAAGCGATGGGCAAGCCTATGTTCTTTGGCCCCATCGGCCTCGAAGCCACACAAGAATTTATTCTCGGCCTCGGTGACGCCCTCGGTCTTCGTCCACAAGCAGAAGCCTTCATCGCCGAAGAAAAACGGACGACACTGCAAGGTTTCTGGGACGTATGGCGCTCACCGCACCAGGATATCTTCCGGACAAACACCTTTGGCGTCTACGCCCACAAGACCTATGCCGACGGCCTCAGCCGCTTCCTCCGGGATGAACTCGGCTTTGAACAGTACATATACGGCGTGAAGACCGACCGCTACCGGTCGAAAAATGCCATGAATATCGAGGACGCCCTTCTGGAAAACCCGCCGACCCTCTTTTTCGGCTGTGTCAACGAAAAGATCTACATCACCGAACATATCTTGCCGACCCGCTTTTTACCGGCGGCGACCCCCATGCCGATCGTCTGCCGCTCCACCGGCACTCCTTTCATGGGCTTTGCCGGCGTCGTCTACATCACTCAGATCGTGAGCAATGAACTCTTTGACATCCTCTACAGCCATATCCACATCGAATACACGCCAGAAAAAGACAAGCGGCGCCGCGATCGGGAAATAGCCCGTAAAGAGTGGGAAGACCAGCTTAAAGGCAAGCTCGTCATCACTGAAGTCAAGTGGCCTGAGGAAACCTTGGCCCACATGGAAAAAGTGCTGAAAAAAGTGCCTTTCTTCGTCCGGGTCAGCGCCTCGAAGATGTTGAAGGTAGAAAGCGAAAAGATTGCGAAAGAACAATTCCGCGATTACGTGACGATCGAAGATGTGGACCAGGTCTACAGCCGGTTCAAACGGTAAGAAGCTCGTCGGTGCGCTTGCTGTTAAAACACCTTCGGAAAGGCAGGTACGCCATTGCTGGGACTTCTCTCGTTGCCAACTTGGTTTGTGCACTTCGCCAGCTTAATCGAATGGGCCATGGCCATTTACTTCATCTACATGATCGGCCAGAAGCTGAACAACATTTGGCTGAAGCGAATGCCCTGGGCCATGCTTCCCTACATGCTCAGCGGCGTCTGTGCCATCTGGTACCATTTCACCTATGATACGGTCGGCTGGCTCAGTGATGCCCAGAGTTACCTCACCTTTCTGGGCAGCGCCTGTTTCGGCGTCTGGGGATACTTCTTCCTTCGCTCGGCCAAACCGAAGCTCTTCAAACGGGGAGGAATGACCGAACGTGTCTAGCACCGCTGAAATGGTCATGACCCTCTCCATCATCCCCTATCTCTATTTTCTCTACTGCCTCAAACAAGTCCGCAAGAACAACCCCGACCTAATCCATCCCCGGACCGTATCGGGCTTCATGACCCTGCTCGGATTTGTCGCGTTTACCGCCGTCACAGGGGTCATCGCCACCAAAGTTATGGGGGCTTCCACCTTAGGCCATGTAGACTTTCTCCACGGCATCTCGGAATCAGGGTTGACGATCACCAACGGCATCATCCTGTCGGGACTGCGGAAGCATCTGAAGCAGTTAGAGGAAAAGGAGACCAATCAATAGAAATTGAATAGAGCCCAATAAAAAAAACCCGGGCGGCTGGAATCGGCCTCCCGGGTCGTTCGTCGAATAGGGTATAGTTGTAACACTCGGATGAGTGGACCTGGATTACATAGGTCGATTGTGGCGCAAAGGAAACTGTGAATAACGGGAGTTGGAAAAATGTCTGAGAAACATTTTTACGCCGTATACGGAAAAGGCGGCAGCGGGAAAAGCTTCATCATCTCGAACCTCTCCAACGCCACCGCCCGGTTGGGCAAACGGGTTCTGCAAGTCGGTTGCGACCCCAAACACGACTCGACAGTCATTCTCTTTAACGGCGTAAACCCGCCGACCTTATTGGAGTACTGGGCCGAACTGCAGGAACACTCGGACGAAGTCGATCCGACGCCCCGTGTAGAAGACATCATCTTCCGGGGAAAAGGCGTATACGCCCTCGAAATCGGTGGTCCTGAAGTGGCCATCGGCTGCGGCGGCCGGGGCATCTCTCTCGGTTTTGAACTGCTTGAGCGGCTGGGCCTCTACCAATGGGATTTCGACTATGTCTTCCTAGACTTCCTCGGCGACGTCGTCTGCGGCGGCTTCGGGGTTCCCATCAGCAAATCGATCGCCAAGTCGATCATCCTCGTCGCCGGCAACGACCACCAGTCCCTCTACGTGGCCAACAACATCTGCTCAGCCGTGGCTTCCTTCGCCAAACTGGGCGGCAAGTCCCGCATCTTAGGGATGGTCATCAACAAGGACGACGGCAGCGGCTATGCGGAGCGGTTCTGCGAAGAAGTAGGCATCAAAGTGCTGGCCAAAATTCCCAATAACCCGGAAGTGGCCAAACTGAACGCTGCCTTTCAACTGGTCAGCGACATCCCGCCTTATGATCAACTCTTCTCCGACCTGGTCCAGCGCCTGCCTCATGAAGAAGGTATGCTGCCGAAACCGATGGACTTCGACAAGTTCTCGAAAATCTACCGGGATATCCCACAGGTGACGTTGGAGCGAGTGACGTCAGCGGAGTTGTTTAAGCGGTAGCACTCAATGTAAGTTACTGATATAGTCATGAATGATTTATTTCTACTCTCTTATGTTACATATTCGATTCATTCGGCCGAGGATTACTATCCTTGGCCTTTTGTTTTTAGTGCATTGATTTTGTAGGCATCCGAATATCTAATATGATGAGGCGTCCGACCAAAACAACAGCCCGGCCATTGGCCGGACTGCTTGATTTTTATAAACGTATTCTCTCTGCCTAGACTCTTTCCTCTAAATAATACTTGTGATTTTTTCGATATTTTCAGCTGCGGTAGCCAACTGTTCCATTGAGGCTGATATTTCCTCGGTAGCTGCCGCTTGTCGTTCTCCTATTCCTGCGGTCTCTGTTAAAACTTGAACCATACCGTTAACATCTTTCTGTATATCCGATAAGATTTTGTTGATATCTCTTACTGCCTTTCCACTATTATCGGCCATTTTGCGAATTTCTTCCGCCACAACAGCAAAACCACGTCCGTGTTCACCCGCTCTAGCCGCTTCTATCGCCGCGTTTAGTCCGAGAAGATTTGAATTTGCAGCGACTTCACTAACAAAGTTTAATATTTCGTCAGTCTTCTTCACATTGGTTGAAATCTTCTCACCGTTACTTGTTAGGTTTAGAAGGTTATTGGCCAATTGACTAGCCGTACCCGCCAATTCTTGTGTAGTTTCACTGATTTGTTCGGAGGTTATAGCGATAGAATGAGCTGCACTTTGTAAAGTTTCTTGAGCAATCATACTCGTCCCGGTTGCAATCACTCCTATTAAAACTCCGTCCTCAAAAATTGGAATCGAAAGGGTCTTAATAGGAACACCGTATAGTTCTTTTGATAGTATTTGCTGTACTTCTTTTCTAGTTCTAAGAGATTCTGCGATTGAGCCAGTCGACGCGACTTTTTCACCCACAGTCGCGTTTAAGGAATATTCCTTGGCCTGCAAAAGTTTTATTATTATACCCTCGGTATTTGCGATCATCACGGTACAATCTAACGGCGTTAATTTCTGGAATAACTCTGCGTATTCAGCGATGATGTCAAGCTTAGACACAAAAAATCCTCCATTATTTTTTTAGCCCACTATTACACAATTTCTATATCGGTGAAGAAAAATTCTTCGTCTATCGATACTTATGATCTACACTGCCTCACTTTGACACCCCCGCTGAAAGCGATACTGATACACAGAAAAAAAGAGGCCTGGTACATACGTACTAAGCCTCCAGTTTTTCTGGTTTGCCCAATCCACGACAACTTTGTCTGCTTAATTATAACGATCATTAATGGTTTATTCAACCAAAAAATTAAGATTTTTTACAAGCCTCGCCCTCAAACGCGACCTACCATATCATTCTTACCACAAGCGGGGTCCAACCGAACGTGGACCATCCGGCGGCTTTAAGTGGATATGGTTTTATTGTTACTGTGTGGATTGTATTAGATTATAATCAGAATTTTTGCAACCAAAGAGCGAAACGCTGGCCAACGCTAATCGAATAATCATTTATCAGATAATCTTTTATACTCCTCTGGAGTCATTCCAACATATAACTTAAAATCCCTTATAAAATGAGCTTGATCATAATATCCTAAATTTGTTGCTATGTCACTCCAATCAATTTGTTTCCTCTGGCTTATATCTTCCAGTGCTTGATGAATTCTATATCTCTTAATTACCCATTTTGGACCTACTCCTACGTATCTGCTGAAAATTCGTTGTAATCTTCTTTTATGAATTCCACTTTTTTGTTCTACATGTTCAACTTTCATAATTTCTCTATCATTCAAGATTAGGGTTACAAGTTTTCTTGCCAAATTAACATTTTGATCGATATTTATAACTTTTCCATCAATAAACTCTTCTATAATGTGTATTACCTTTTCTATACTGTCTTGGAACAAAACAATATCCTCTAACCGTTTTCCTTCATCACCAAAAACCCGTTCTAAACTTAGTCTTTTATCCGTTATAGAGGAGATATCCCTTTTGTAAAATGGGTAAAATGCACCCGGATGGAACTTGACTCCAAACACTAATCCGTGATCCTTGAGTTGATACATAAACTTTCGTGTTATAATTCCATAAATCCCAGAAGAATTTCTATCAAAAACCAAATGAATAGACGGATGTGGAAGTACCTCCTGTATTTGGGACTCTTGACCACGTAGGTCCCATTCAACACACCAATAGTGCTCAACATAGTTAACCGCTTCACCTGAAGGCAAATAGCAAATCAGCGAAAAATCGTTTTTCCCAATGTTACTTTTTAGAATTCCTCTCGGCTCTTCGAATTTTATTCTCAATCATCATCACCGTAAAAGCAAAGTGTCGCATTCTTACAATACAAAACCTTTTACAAGCAGTATATTTATTACACGAACATTTATTCTATAACCATCTAAACATATACCTTTGAGACCGAGGGGGTTAAGTATTGGATCTTATATATGAATTTTTCATTCATGGAGAGCCAGAACAGATTTGGAACGTCATTGTATCTGGACAAGAAACAAAGAAGGTCTATTTTGGAAGTGAAATTCAATCTACCTTTGAAATTGGAAGTCCCGTAAAGTATGTAGGGCCAGGTTTAGATGGTCCTTCGACAGTTCATATTCACGGAAAAGTTCTTAAATATGAGCCATTAAAAACATTTGTACACAGCTATAAAGGCGGAAATGCTTATCTAGGTGGTGATCCTCGACATAAAGAATCAAGAGTTTCTTACACTCTTGATTTAATAGGCTCTTGTACAAAACTTACCCTTATTCATGATCATTGGAGCGAAGGTGATCCTAGTTACGAGAGTACAAAAAAAGGTTGGTGGATGTTGTTGTCTTCCATTAAATCTTTAGTTGAGACAGGAAAACCACTAGATTTCTCGTTAGGTCTTCTTCATGATTATACAGAATAAGAACTTCAAAGAATAGATTCTACAGGCAGCAGTAATTTCCACTCCCCCAATCAGTGGGTATACAGAGGCCCGTCTATATGGGCTTAATCTATAATCAGAAAAACAAAAGCTCGCTGTGGTCGGCGAGCTTTTGTTTTTTTACAGCATTAAGACGTTTCTGTCTGATCCGAGACCATTTTCTCAACTTCTTCTTTTCCTGATAGACCTTTTTTCCGAATCGACTGGGTCCTACTTTGAGCCAATGCGGTCGACCAATCCATAATAAGCCGATTGGTCTATCCATCGAGTTTCGCTTTCGTTGCCCAAAGCTTGTATCCCACCGAGCCTTTGCGCTGAGTGAGACGACCCACGTCAATCCATTGTCCTCCGTAAATGTACGAGCCTTATATTCGGGTCAACTCATAGGTTCCCGGTAACCGCGAAATAATATTAAACTCCCGCCATAATACCTCCGTCTGCAATAACAGGAGAACCTGTCATGCATGAAGAATCGTCTGATGCAAGAAAAGTAGCTATCTTTGCTATTTCCATTGGAGCAATCGGTCTTCCAATCGGTTGAATCGATGGAAGCGCTTCCAATACAGCTTCTCTACCGCCAAATAATTCAGCGTGAGCATCATTCATTGTTGTATCGACCCAACCGGGACATATGCAGTTAACTCTGATATTATCTTTTGCAAAATCTAACGCCATCGCTCTTGTTAGCATTAGAATCGCTCCTTTAGAAGCTACGTAAGCAGAAAGTCGGGGTTCTGCAATAAAACTATTAGCAGATGCCATGTTTATTATCGAACCGCCTCCTGCCCTCTGCATAACAGGAATAGCATATTTAGCTACTAAAAATTGGGATTTCACATTAATATTCATCGTTTTATCCCAAATATCTTCTGTCAATTCAATAACAGATCCAGGGATATTAACGGCTGCATTATTACATATAATATTTATTGTTCCAAACCTATTAACGGCAAATTCAATAAGCTCTTTAACATCTTTTTCGGAAGAAACATCTGATCTGGAAAAGTAAACATCAAATCCTTTTCCTTGCAACTCTTTTTCAAGTTCTCTTCCTTCTTCTACCAAAATGTCACAAATGATTACCTTGGCTCCCTCTTTTAAAAAGTCCCTAACAATAGCCTCCCCAATTCCTCTCGCACTTCCAGTTACGATTGCTACTTTGTCTTTTAATCTCATAATTGACCCCTCCCGACTTTTATTAAAATTGTTATTTTTACATATTGTCAATATTGGGTCCATTATTTTTGTATCCCTTTGATTTTACAAACCCAACTATTGCTCCAATCACAATCCAACTAAATCCTACTATCATTGTCTTTCTATCAAAACCTGACCATACAAAAGCACATACAGATAGTCCCATAAAGGGAAACAATAAATGCTCTAAAATTCCTTTAAACCCACGTTCATTTTTCTTAAAAAAGAAATATACAATTACAGATAAGTTTAAAATCATAAACGCTGTTACGGCACCAAAGTTAACAAACATTAGAATGGTTGTTAAATCCAATGTTAAAATAAGGGCAAGAGATATAACTACAGATAACAAAATCGCATTTATCGGTGTCTTATATTCTGGATGAAGCTTTTTCAATATATTCGAAGCAGGGATTATATTATCTCTACCCATTGCAAAAAGTATACGGGATACTGATGATTGCACATTCAAAGTTACTGCAAGTCCAACTGCAATAACATTAATGAGAAGCATTGCGATATAGAAATACTGACCTCCTATTTCTTTTGCGATATCGAACATCGCCATGTCAGGATTTAGGTCTGCATAATTATTATGAGCTAGACAAGCAAAATAAGTTTGGATTAAAAACATAATGGCAGTTGTAACTAATGCAACAACAGTTGCTCTTCCTACTACCTTTTCGGGCTCATTCACTTCTTCTGCCAATGTACTTATTCCGTCAAATCCGACAAACCCCAATAAGATCAAAGAAGTTGCCGTTGCGACAAAATTCCAGTCAATATGTTCAGGTTGATATATTGGGAGTAATGAAAATCCTCCTACGCCCAATCCCTCAATAAATACATATTTAATAGCGAATGCTATAAATAAAACCAAAGCTATAATTTGTATTACAAATAAAAATGTGTTTACTTTTGCATTTAATTCTACACCGCGAATATTTATGATGGCTGTAATGATTATGAATACAATAGCTAAGACCTTAGGGTCGAGATTCGGAAAAATTCCTGTTAGCCATATGCCCGAAAATAAACACATAAGGGCAGGAGCGAGAATATAATCAGATAAAATAGTCCAACCCGCAATGAATCCGACATGTGGATTGAATCCTTTTACGACATATGAATAAACTGACCCTGCATAGGGAAATTCTTTACTAAATCGGGCATAGCTTGAGGCAGTGAAAAGCATAAGTACTGCTCCGATTAAATACACTAACGATACCATTCCGTAGCTTGCCTGAGCGGCTGCTCCAAACACTTGAAAAGGAGCAAGGGGAGACATTGTAATCATTCCGAAAATGACTAAGTTTTTCATAGTTAGTGTTCTTTTTAATTCTATTTGCATAAAATTACTCCCATTTATTTTGATTATTACCTGGGGACAATCCTGTTTTTTGATTCATCTATAATCGGTATTCTAATTCAATAGTAACCATATACTTGCTTTGTGTACTTTATCATCCTGTTTCGTAACCAACTCTTCTATCTTTCTGACTCTGTTCCAGATCTTTTTGTTTTTTATTTAGCTCAAAAAGCCCCTCCATTCGAAACCCATCCTGTTCATTAGGATTCTATGTCTTTTACTTATCTAAATGACTAAAAATTTCCTCCTTTTCAATCATTATTCTTATTGTTTTTTGTCTACCATGCCATTATGAGTATCTGTCCTAGCTGACGGAAGTCAGAGTGTAATCGATAAACTCCTCCCACATATATCTAACGCGTTTTCAACACCCCTACCGTAAGTAAAAAAAGAATTTTGGCCTAATGGAATTTTTTGCAATTTAAAGGATTATG
>NZ_JACVHF010000033.1 GCF_014502795.1 Heliobacterium chlorum | reverse complement strand
AGTTGTCGTGCCAACGGCAGCGCTGGGTAGCTATGTCGGGAGCGGATAAGCGCTGAAAGCATCTAAGCGCGAAACCGGCCCAAAGATGAGACTTCCCACTACGGAAGTAGGTAAGACCCCAGGAAGATGACCTGGTCGATCGGCCTGAGATGTACACGCTGTGAGGCGTTCAGTCGACGGGTACGAATCGGTCGAGGACTTGACCTTACATTGCTTTACTTATGTAACTCTGTGTGGTTTTCAAGCGACGAAAAAGAGGTCTATCGCGGTGAAATGCGGCAGACCTCTTTTTCGTTTCTTTTTTCTTTATTACGTGACAAACGACAAATAAGAGGCAATGAACGAGAGTAGACTTCCATACGAATAAATTTCAAAGTGCATTGTTGACACATGCACAATTTGCGATTACAATTACCCTAGTAAACCGACTTAGATATATGAATATAACTGCCGACCAGAAAAACTGGAGGTTAGGAAAATACATGCCCCATGATTATGCATGGATTGGCAGTAGTTCCTGGCCTCCTTTTTGCATCCCGGATACCGATCTACTTGGATTTACAAAACATACTCGATTCACGACATTTAAGCCAAAACATTCATACTCAAAAAGGAGTGCTGCACATGTCTCAACAAACCACACAACCGCAACCGCTCGAATCCGTCTCTATCGATACCCTGCGTCAAGCCTTCCAAGACCGGGCCAGTTGGTATTACTTGCTCTTAAAAGAAGCCGCTGCCCGGGGGTATGACGCCGAAGCTATCGCGAAAAGTGCCATCTACGCCTTTGGCGTGGACAAAGGTAAAAAGATGGAATCTACGGACGACCTCAACCGTTTCCTGGAGCAGTTTGCCAACCCTGTCGTCCGGTCCGTATTCGACATGCGCGTAGCAGAACTGACCGATAGCCAGTTAGTTGTCGAGTTTCACCGTTGCCCCTTAGTGGACGCCTGGAAAGAGCGCCATGGCTGTACTGTAGAAGAGACAGACAAGCTCTGCGATTGGGCCGTTCAAGGTGACCATGGGCTGATGGCTAACTTCCCCGGAATTGAATTCTCTCCGGAAAAACGCATTGGTGCCGGCGAGACCTATTGCCGAATGGTCTTTCGTAAAAAGGCGGCTGAGTAATTGCGTCGTATGTCTGCAACAGTGTTTGTTTACAACAGCGTTTGTCTACAACAGCACTGGCTGTGCTATCGACGTTAACACCTGGAAAACGATGATCGTTACCCACAACTTCAAGATTTGACAAAGGAGAGTTCTCATGAAACTTTCATTTCTCCATAAATACAAAAAGTTAATCGGCGCAGGTCTTGTATCAGCTATGTTGCTCCCTGTCCTTGCCGGATGCAACAGCAGCACGACCGGTTCCTCCGGCAGCGATGCGGTGGGAGCGGGCAACGAAATCGCCATCGGACTTACAGCTCCATTAAGCGGCGACTATGCTGAATACGGCACCGTCTTCAAAAACTCCCTTGATCTGGCTATCGAGAAGGTTAACGCCAAGGGAGGCATCAACGGCAAAACCCTGAAATTGATCCCTGCCGACAGCAAAGCCGACCCGAAAGAAGCGGCAAACATCGCCCAGAAATTCGTATCGGATAAAAAGGTCATCGCCGTTGTCGGTGACTTCACGAGCACCGCTGCCATGGCTGGTTCACCGATTTACCAAAAAGGCGGATTAGTTCAATTTTCGCCGACGTCATCCCATCCTGACTTCACCAAACAAGGCGATTACATATTTCGTAACATCGCCACGCAAGAAGTAGAAGCGCCCTTGTTGGCTGAATATGCCGTCAAAGATTTGAAGAAGAAGAACATCGCCGTTATCTACATCAAAAACGACTGGGGCATTGTGACCAAAGATTATTTCGTCAAAGGTGTCCAAGACCAAGGCGGCAACATCATCGACGTCGAGGAATACCTGCCCGAGCAGGGGAAAGACTTTAGTGCCATCCTCACGAAGATCCGCGAAAAGAATCCCGATCTGTTGTTCCTGGCCAATATGTACACCGATGCCGCTCTCGTCGCTCAACAAGCCAGGAAAACCGGCTTTAACGTAGATCTCATGGGCACTGGTTCCCTGTACTCCGGTGAATTGCTCCGTATCGGCGGACCTGCTGTCGAAGGTCTCTATTTGACCTGCTCGTTCCACCCGGAAGACCCACGCCCGGAAGTGCAAGAATTCGTCAAAGAGTATACGGCAAAATACGGTATTGCTCCGACTCAGTTTGCTGCACAAGCTTATGATGCCATCCATATGATCGTAGCCGCTCTCGAATCGGGCGCTACAGACCGCCAGAGCTTGCGTGATAAACTGGCTGCGACAAAAGACTTCCCCGGTGTCACCGGAAAGACAACCTTTGACGCCAATCGAAATGTAGACAAGAAACCGACGAAGCTGGTCATTCAACAGGGCAAATACGTCCTTTATAAACACTAAGGCTCTTCACGAAAGTACTTTGATGGATAAATATATTCGACAGAAAGCTGATCTCTGAGCATATGGGTGTAAATGCTTGCTTAGCCGAAAGATTCATCTTAAACTCCTTGATATCACAAAAATCCAGTAAGATCACCGAAGCTCAAGATAACTATTTTCGTCTCCAAAACATGGGGTTGTTCCGCTGAGACCTCTTGCTAGGGCAGATTCCATGGAATCTGCCCTGAAAACTAATGGATTAAAATACATTGATTCGTGGCTTTCAGAGATAGTAAGTCTTTTAATGAAGTTTAGTAGGAATTATTCTTGCCGAAAGGCGGTGACCGAGCCCCATGTTTTTGGAACAAATCCTCAACGGTTTGGCCCAGGGCAGCATTTACGCGCTGATCGGTATCGGCTTCGCCCTCATCTTTGGTGTCCTTGGGCTCGTCCATTTTGCCCATGGCGAGGTCTACATGATCGGCGCATTTATCGGCTTTATAATGATCACGGCCTTTCACCTGCCTGTTTGGGCCGCTCTTTTACTGGCCATCGCCGGTGCAGCGATCGTCGGTTTCCTCGTGGAGTTGCTCAACTTCCGGCCTTTGCGAAAAGCACCGGAGTACGCCTCTATGATCTGTACGCTCGGATTGTCCGTAGTATTGCAAAACGCTACTATGTTGATCTGGGGAAGTGATACAAAATCACTTCCTTTGTCCTCGGAAAATGTGGCTTTCTCTTTTTTCGGCGCCAAGCTGTCGATGGAACAGATCCTCATCTTCACCGTCTCGCTCGGACTCATGGTCGGACTGCAGTACATCCTTTACCGCTCTAAGCTGGGCAAGGCCATCCGGGCCATCGCCCAAAACCGGGAAGCGGCCGCCCTCATGGGCGTAAACATCAATCAGGTCATCGCCGCCACCTTTGCCATCGGTTCCGGCCTCGGCGGAGCAGCGGGAGTCCTAGTGGGCCTCTACTACAACGCCTTTTACCCGACGATGGGCTTCATGGCTGGATTGAAAGCCTTTACAGCTACCGTCCTCGGCGGTCTCACCAGTGTGCCGGGGGCTGTCCTCGGCGGCATCATCTTGGGAGTGGTCGAGAACATCACCGCCGCCTATATTTCTTCAGGATTTCGCGATCTCGTCGCCTTCGTCATTTTGATTCTGGTCTTATTCATCCGGCCCTCGGGTATCTTTGGACGGGGCATCCAGGAAAAGGTCTAGGTGATGAACATGTCAAAATCCCTGTTAACCTCCATCCTGCGAAGGATTGACGAGAAAGAAAAAAGCCTGTACCTATCATTGCTGATTGCCGTCGCTATTCTGCCACTGGTATGGCAGAGCGACTATGTCCTTCGCATCGCTACTCTTTGTGGAATATATATCGTTCTCGCCTTAGGACTGAACCTGGTCACCGGCTACGCCGGTCAGATGTGTCTCGGTTGGGCCGCCTTTTACGGCATCGGCGCCTACACGTCGGCACTGCTCGTCATGCGCCTGCATGCCAGCTTTTGGCTGGCCTTGCCTGCGGCGGGTCTCATGGCCGCCTTCTTCGGCCTGCTCTTGGGCATTCCGACGATGCGCTTAAAAAACACCTACCTGGCGATCACTACCTTGGGATTCGGTGAAATCGTCCGTCTCATCTTGCTCAACTGGACCGACTTGACCCGCGGTTCGATGGGATTGCCGGGGATTCCGTCGCCGTCCTTCCTCGGAATCGACTTGGAAGGGAAACTTTTTTATTACTATTTCATCGTTGTGCTCGTGATCGTGACCTTGGTCACGATGGCCCGGATCGTGGACTCTCGGCTCGGACGGGCCCTGCAAGCGATTCGAGAAGATGAATTGGCCGCCAAAAGCATGGGCATCGACACAACCCGTTACAAGATCATCGCGTTTGCCATCGGTGCATTTTTCGCAGGTATCGCCGGCAGTTTTTTCGCGCATTACTCGGCCTACATCGATCCCCATAACTTCGCCTTTGGCGAATCCATCGCTGTATTATCGATGGTCATCTTGGGAGGCATGCGCAGTCTCCCTGGCGTCGTCTTTGGCGCTGTCGTGCTGACCTTATTGCCAGAGGTGCTCCGGGAAGCCGCAGAGTATCGCATGATTGTCTTCGGTGGAATTCTCATGCTGACCATGCTACTGCGGCCGCAAGGCATATTTGGAGGAGTTCAGAGGAAAAAGGTGTCTCAGACTCCTGTGGCCGTCGGTCAGGGGAAGCAGCCTTTATATCAAAACCGGTAGCCGGAAAAAGTGGGCTGAAAAAACAGGCTGAAAAAGCGACCACCGATCGCCAATAATACGACTGATGTAAAAAAGCCGGGAGGGTTGTCTGTGTCCCTGCTCAACATTGACAGAGTGACGAAACGGTTTGGCGGGCTCATCGCGGTAGACAACTTCTCGGCCCGCATCGACGAAGGAACCATCACCGGTCTAATCGGCCCTAACGGTGCCGGAAAGACGACCGTTTTCAACCTGCTGACGGGCATTTATCCCGTCGATGAGGGGGATATCTTCCTGGACAACCAGGCCATCACCAACCAAGCGCCCCACCGGATCGCCGCGGCTGGGGTGGCTCGTACCTTTCAAAACATCCGCTTGTTCAAAGAGCTTTCCGTTCTCGATAATGTCCGTATCGGTGCCCACAGCCGAGGAAGGGCCGGTATTTTCGGTGCGATCTTCCGTAACGGAGCGGCACGGAGAGAAGAGGCCACCATCCATGCCAAGGCCCTTCAACTGCTGCAAGAGGCGGGATTGGCCGAGTATAGCAGTGAGTTGGCGGGAAACCTCAGTTACGGCCTGCAGCGCAAGTTGGAGATCGTCCGGGCCCTCGCCGGAGAGCCGAGATTATTGATCCTTGACGAGCCGGCCGCCGGCATGAACCCTCGGGAAACGGAGGAATTGATGGCCTTTGTCCGGCGTCTCCATGACCGAGGATTGACAATTTTGCTCATCGAACACGATATGAAGCTGGTGATGAGCCTCTGCCAAAGGGTTATCGTCATGGATCATGGACAAAAGATCGCTGAAGGTCCTCCCGAAGAGATCCGAACGAACCGGGCCGTCGTAGAAGCCTACCTGGGCAAAGAGGCGTAATAGTATTTTGTGAAATGAAAATCACCGAGTTTGAAGATGCTGTAAATATGTAGATTGACAGATAAAAAATAGAAATCGTACAATGGAAGTATCAAAACGTGTACATGACAAAAAAGCCCTCTCCTCTGTTTTTTCATAACTGAGAAGAGGGCTTTTTTATAGGGTAGATAAAAAAGTCGAGGAGGGATAGGAAATGGGTTATCGGTCCAATCACTGGAGGCGAGTATGGCAAGTTGTAGCCGTCACAGCCATGTTAGGCCTTCCGGCCCAAGCGGTCTTCGCTGACGAGGCCGCCACAGTAAGACACTTTGAAGAGGCGAAAAGCAATGAAGCTGAACTGATCGCTTTCTTGAAAGAGATGCCGAAAGGAGCTGACCTTCACAATCACGTCACCGGTGCCATCTTCGCCGAATCTATGTACGACAAAGCGGTAAACACAGACAACCTGTACTACGACACAAGCACAGGATATTTTGTGCAAAACCCAGGCCCGACGACCGTACCGGCGAGTCAGTTAAAGACAAGCAGAACGCTGGGGAGGAAATTTTACGACGCCGCCACGATGCGAGGGAACTTGCCGGGAACCAACGGACATGATCACTTCTTCGATGCCTTCGACGCCTTTCGCCCGGTGAGCAACGGCATGGATCCTGATCAAGTCCTGGCGGAAGTGGTCGGTCGGGCGCAGGCTCAGAATGTGCAATACTTAGAGTTGATGACGTCGGTGGCGCCGCAAAATGCGTTGAACAGCGCCTTAAGCAATCCGCCCGCCTTAGACAACTGGGAAGAAGCTTGGAAAGTGATGGAGCAGCGATTCCCCGATCTGCTGGCCGCATCGAAACAGTATCTAGATGAACGGGATCAAAAGGTAGCCAAACTGCTGCAAGTTCCGGCGCCGATCACCGGTACGGCAGGTCCGACGAACATGCGCTACGTATATAGTGTTGATCGCAATAAACAGTTACCTGATTTTTTTGCAGCTATGGCCTGCGGGATGGCGATTGTCAAAAGCGATCCTCGCGTCGTCGCTGTGAATATCGTATCACCGGAAGACTATTACGTCTCCCGGAAGGATTTCGAGAGCCAAATGCGAATTATAGATTTTCTATGGCGCAAATTCGGAAAGCCCCATGTGACCCTTCACGCCGGGGAACTCACCTTGGAATACTCTCCAGTCGAAGTGATGCGTTCACGGATCCGGAAGAGCATTGAAGTGGGCCATGCCGAGCGGATTGGACACGGTGTGTCCATCGCCTGGGAGGACCGGTTACCGCAATTGTTGGAGGAGATGCGGCAAAAGGGAGTGGCCGTAGAAATTTGTTTGACCAGTAACGAGGGGATTCTCGGCGTCGCTGGCGATCAACATCCCCTTCCCTTATATCGAGAAGCCGGTGTTCCGATCACCTTGAATACGGATGACGAAGGGATCAGCCGGATCAATCTCACCACGGAATATGTCAAAGCCGCCAGTGAATTTAAGCTATCCTATGAAGAACTCAAAGATATCGCCCGCAACAGCTTGGAATACTCGTTTCTGCCGGGAGAGAGTTTGTACATAAATCGAGATTACAAGAAGTTGCATGGAGAATTCGCCCGTGTCAGAGAACCGAATTGGCAACCTGATGGTCAGGCGAAAAAGATGATGGATGAATCGCAGAAACTGGCCGAGCAAGTTCGGTTAGAACGATCTTTCGTGGAATTTGAACAACGATATCATTAGGGGGAGTTCACCCTATAGAGGTTTTCTAGAGCAAAAAATGACTGGGCTTGAAACGATTGTTTCGGCCCAGTCATTAATTCCCCATATGCATCATAGTGCTGCGTAGAAAAGTATGATTGCTGTGAAGAATGAACTGCAAATACTGCTGTGAATAAGCTGCGAATAAGGAGTACCGATAAGCTGCGTCGATTACCCTATGTGGAAACCGAAAGTAGTGCAAGAGTGAGTTGCAGATATGGGGGAAAGATTGATCTTTCGATAACAAATATACCATGAACGTCCTATCGTGGCTAGAGGGCAATTGAAAAAAATCACAAGCACGAACAATGTATTTTATGGATGTAGGATAAGTAAAGATTGCGGGAGGGACCCATGAAGGAAGGCAGAGCTACCATCATCCTGTTTATCACACTCTTTCTCGTCATGGCCGGCTTCGGAGTCATCCTTCCCACACTGCCCTATCTCGTGATCCACATGGGCGGAAATTCCGTTTCTCTTGGTTTTCTCACAGCGTCCTATTCATTGTTGCAGTTCTTTTTTGCGCCTCTTTGGGGACGATGGTCCGATCGCATCGGTCGCCGCCCTGTGCTGCTTATCGGATTGAGCGGATATGGCGTGACCTTTATTTTGTTCGGGTTGGCCTCGCAGTTGTGGATGCTGTTTGGCATCCGGCTCCTTTCCGGGATGATCTCTTCAGCCACTTTACCGACAGCGATGGCCTACATGGCCGATATCACTCCGGCCGAAAAACGTGCACGCGGCATGGGGATGATGGGTGCAGCCATGGGTTTGGGTATGATCGTCGGACCGGCTCTAGGCGGCTGGCTCGGCCATTATGGTTTTTCAATTCCCTTTTTTGTCGCTGGAGCGATGGCCTTGATGACGATGCCTTTTGCCTTTGCTCTGCTGCCGGAATCACTCAAAGAGGAAAATCGAAGAATAGAAGCCGCAACGGATCCAAACCCGTGGCCCCTGTTGCGTGCCTTCCGCCATCCTCAACGGTGGCTCTTTGGGCTCACCTTCATCATCAGTTTCACCATGGCCCTTTTTGAAGGGACCTTTGCCTTGTTCTCCTACGAGCGGTTTCAATTCGGCACTCGGGAGATGGGCTTCTTATTTGCTGCCCTTGGTTTTTTGGCTGTCCTCATCCAGGCAGGCCTGATGGGCAAACTGGTAAAACGCTTTGGCAACGTGAGGTTGATTATCGGCGGATTGATCCTGTCTGCATGCGGCCTGACCTTGACGCTGTTTGCTCCGGCAGTTCTATGGCTTTTTTTGTTTACGGCCCTATACAGCATGGGCAGTTCCATCTTGCGCCCGAACGTTTCAACCCTGGTATCCCAAACAGCCCCGGAAGGGCAGGGGCTATCCCTGGGGATCATGCAGTCCTTTGACAGTCTAGGCCGGATCATGGGGCCCATTGTCGGGGGAGCCTTATATCATCTGTGGTTTGGTCTGCCGTACTTGGCTGGAGCGCTGTCAGTAGCTGTGACGTTACTTGTGGCTTGGAAACGGCTGCGAGGATATGGAAGGTTATTGGAAGAACAATCATAGGTATTCACTGAGTCGCCTGAGTCACCTGAGTAATTGATCAACAAACACCACAGTGCTTCCCCCTTATGAGCAACTGTTTGCTGATGCAGGAGATTTTTCAAGAAGTGATCTTCGAAGTCTTTCGGAAAAGGCTATAATCGGCAGGTGTTCCCCAATTCTCCAAACGCCGGTACTCGGGATGGGTCGAATCGAAATAGACGATAACTTGCGCCTGATCCAGTTCAGGATGCATGGCGAAAAACTGCCGATCGCCGTAACGGATCGTTTGCAGAACTAGCGGCAGCTCACGACGGAATATATAGTTGCGCCGAGCCGATGCGCCCTTGTCCATCCCCCCGTTTACATAAAGATAGATGTACAGGATGAACCGGTCGTCCATGATGCGCCACTCCGCAAGGGCTTCGTCCCGCAAGGCGGTGATTTTATCATAGGCATATTCCGGTGCGATCGTTAAAAAGAGGTCGCCCGTTACATCGGAATGGGTCAAGGTGTAACGTCGGGGTATCACAGGCGATGTTGCCGTGACGCCGGACCGGTATTCAATAAACAACTTTTCAGGGTTCAATCCTGCCACTGTCCAGCCCCCCTTGTTTTATTCATTGCTATTATTCTATTTGAACGGAAGGCGGCTTGAGACAAGAGACACGAAAAGTACAGCTTTATCGATCTCATGATGATCATAGAAAAAGGTGAACCACGAGAATGAAAAAAGTCGCTCCTTTCGTCGGTGCTCTATGGGTTGTCGTCGGAATGGCTGCTTTGGCTGCTTACATGGTCTACGGGTATACCCACGAGGTAGAATTGGAAGATGGAAGCCGGAAATTTGCCAACCCTCGATACTGGACTGTCGGTGAAAGGGTTTCCAAGGAAACCTTCGATCAGGCTCAATCGCTCAGTCAGGGTCAGCGGTTAGAAGAAGGGCCGGCGGATGTCCTCTTTTTCAGCAACGTTCCGGAACTTCCTATCTATACGGGTGTGCTGACGAGAGTGGATGATGTGTTGGCCCCGACGGGTGTGACCAAAGCACTCTTTTCCCATTTCAATATGCTGGTCAACTTTACGACCAACCCACTATCTAACTATCGTGCCAAAGTCGGTCTGATCATTACGAACAACACGGGCATACCGATCGATGTTTATATGCGCCGAAACGCAAAGGGTGTGAACGTAGACGAAAAGGATATTCGGTTGCTCCAGGATGACCTGGCACCGCGCAACCCTGCCACGAACGAAGACATCTATTATGGAAGCCAGTTAGGAAATAAAGTCGTTCATGAATTCTTCCGTTCTGTGAGCCAAGGGGAAACGAAAGTAGCCTCGCTCCTACCGGGGGAAGATTATTATTGGTACGAAAAAGCTGGCACACGTGCCTGGGCGATCGGCATAGCGGAGTTTGCCTTCCGGGACAGCACCAGCGGGAAAATCCTCAAGCAGGGAGATCTCCCGAAGTCGCAAGGGATTCAGATGTGCAGCTTTATCTGTGAGTTGGGTACAGAGCTCAAAGAATTTTCTCGTTGGGCTAGCGGACCCGAGACCATCTTAAATCAGAGCGACTATGAACATATCCACATGCGCGGGCTTATTTCTGCCGGTGTCAACCGGACTTATTCCGTAAAATACGACGCCCGGAAAGAAGGGCTGCTAAGTCTTTTCCTCGGACCCGGTTTAAAGGACGGAACAGACAGCTCGGTGGCGGGGACAGCCCGGTATAAACCGGAAATGTTCCTCAACGACAAGGTAGGCGGAATAGACAAATACGGGCACATCGCTGGCCAGCAAGTCAAGGAATTGCCTGTCGAGAACAATGGCTCTTATGGGATCGAATATCAAATCCAGATCGACGCAGAAGGCCCCTTTGCCATAGCGATTCAGGCCGCCGGAGCCGGCTATGAGCAGTTCGGCAAGCCGAAAGTGGACCTATACAATCAGTGGATGACAGCCAAATTGGACGATGAGGTACGTACCCTCACCTTTCGGGACCCGAATTACTGGAGTTACTTCAGCGATTTTTCGAAGTTAGGTCCACTGGGAACGGGCAGGGTGTTTTTCCTGGTCGATCAAAGAGGGCACCATCAGCATAAGCTTTCGTTGATCTTACCGCCGAACAATTACGCACCCTACCGGGTGTTGCTGATGCCCTTATCGAAATGGTAGCAGCATCATTTTTTAGAGTAAAACGTTTCATGACCCGTTGACTCACGGGCGTTTATGTATTAATACTAATGGGAGCATGGGATATTTTCACAAAAAGTCTAGGAGATGAGGCAATGAAGTTACTCAGAGCGAAGTGGTTGTCCTTTGGTCTAATTGTGCTTTTGTTTGTAGCCATGCTTCCGCTGACCGCTTTTGCCCAAACTCGTTTTGTCGACGCCGACGAAATTCCCAGTTGGGCTTCTCCGTCGGTCCAGGACTTAGTCGATTCGAAAATGCTAAGCGGCTATGCCGACGGCCGCTTTGCGCCGTCCGACCTGGTTACATATGAACAGGTCATCACGGGCATCTTCAATGTTTTATGGGTGCAGGACCAAGCGGCCGGCTTGAGCCAGAGCATGGCGGCCTTGCCTAACGTGTCTCCTTGGGCTCAAGGGTATGTGCAATTGGCGAAGCAGCGAGACATCATGAAGTCGCCGAACAACAACTCTCCCATACCGGCTCCAAATGATTACACCCAACCGGCCAACAGGGCTTGGGTGGCCGCATTTTTAGCCATGACCTTAGGCTACGACCAATGGCAGTGGGACTTGAACAACCGAATTCCTTTCACCGACCTGGAAAGTATCCCTGTAGACTTGCGCATGATGGTGAATACGGCCGTTGATTTAGGGCTGGCTTCAGGTATGGGCGATAACAAGTTCGAGCCGAACGTGCCCATCACACGTGCTCAATACGCGGTCATCCTGGAAAATGCCAAGAAACTGGCAGAGACATCGACCAGTCTCCGCAGCGCCTATCCCGCCGCACCTCCGAAAGAAACGTTAAATCCAGTCCGCATGGCATTCTTCCAGAGAGGGCAGGGACAAGACGCCTCAGAGATCAATGGCCGAGTAATCGAAGCTCTAAAAAATCAACATACATATGTTCAATATCTGAACATGATGAGTTACGGGATGAAGTCTGACGGTGACGTCTTTAACGGAGACAAGACCTTTGGGGACAGCTTCTTTGACGATGTAGAGAAGCTGGCTCACGAAAAGGGCATGAAAACATTGGTCGTGCTGAACAACTATGATATTTGGCGCAACTGTTTTGATGCTCAATACGCCCATAGCGTGCTGACAAGTTCGGAAAAGCAGGAGAAAGTCATCCAATGGCTGGTGGAGGAGATCGAACAAAACGGGGACTCCGGGGTAAACATTGACTTTGAAGATCTCTACCCGGCAGACCGCGACTTGCTCACGCAGTTTGTGGCCAAAGTCAACGGCGAGATGAAAAAGAACGGTTGGACAACAGTGGTATCGGTCATGTGTAAAACCAATGACACCTATGACTACCGGTACTATGATTACGAAAACCTCGCGAAAAATGCCGACTATATTTTTGTCATGAGCTATGACATCTATAATCCTCGGGGAACGCCGCAACAACCGGGGCCGAACTACAACATTCCCTTTGTAGAAAAAACCTTGAAATTCGCCGTCTTGTCGGTGCCGCCGCAAAAACTGCTCTTAGGCGTGGGAAGTCATTCGTGGATCTGGAACGACAGCGAAAGAACACAGATGCCGGCATGGAAGGCAGAGCAGATGGTCGCTGCCCAGCAGGCCGCTGGATATAAAGATCCAGCCTATAACGCCTCCTATGCCACCTACAAAAGTGCCTCCGGCGGTACTGCCAAGGTATACTACCAGGATCAGCAAACTTATCAAACAGAGTTCGAACTCGTGAAAAAATACGGCCTCGGAGGATACGGGCTGTTCCCCTTGGGCTGGGAGACCGGTTCGCTTTGGACGGCTTTAAGGAATGTCTATCCGGGACAATAAAACCGAAGTGTAAAAACGTCCATAAGGAAACGGAAAGAGGAGGGGATAACCCCTCCTCAAATTTTTGACAACTTCTGTCTTCTGCAAAGTTGACGTATGCCTATGATCCAATTAGCAAAGGCCGCAGGTATTCCGGAAAGCACCATGGTTGGTCGGTCCGACATATTGGTTCAGCGGGAAAGAGTGGCGGATGGCGGCGGTGATGAATTGCTTCGCCGTATCGATGGCTTCCCGCACAGACTTACCTTTAGCCAATTCAGCAGTGATGGCTGCCGAATAGGTGCAGCCGGCGCCGTGAGTGTAAGCGGGGCTGAACTTTTCCGACTCAAGGAGGGTAAAGTCCTTACCGTCATAGAGCATGTCGACAGCCTTTTCATGTTGCAGCTTCGCACCGCCCTTGATTAGGACGTAGGCGACGCCCAACTCGTGGATCTTGGCAGCCGCTTCCTTCATATCGTCGACGGTCTTGATCGACCGGCCGGCAAGCAATTCCGCTTCAAAGAGGTTCGGTGTGACGACGGTTGCCTTTGGGATCAGCAGGTCCCGCAGACCCGGCAGGTTGTCTGGTTGCAGCACCTCTTCGGTCCCTTTGCAGACCATGACAGGGTCGACGACCACATTTTTCAGATCATGCTTGTCAATCGTGTGAGCGGCCAGTTCGATAATTTCCGAACCGAGCATGCCTGTCTTTAAGGCGTCCACACCGATGGACAAGATCGTCGCCAACTGGGCTTCTACAGTCTTCACGTCGACGGGGAACACCAAGTGGCCCCATGTTTCCGGTTCCATGGCCACGATGGTCGTCAAGGCAGTCATGCCATAGACGCCACGCTCTTGGAAGGTTTTTAAATCAGCTTGAATACCGGCGCCACCGCTGCTGTCAGAACCGGCGATGGTTAATGCTTTTGGAAGTGTCATCATAATCCTCCTCGATACTGTCTGTTATTATGTTTCGGAGATCCTCCCTGGTAAATACCGATCAGCGGTCGGACTGTTTCAATTATATCAACTAGGGTAAAGAATACAAATAAAAGTCATATTTCGAAGGTAAGCGAAACCTGACAGGATGGGTGAGGTTAAAAAGTGAGTATGAAAGGGATAGTTTTCCGGGGATATTTTTTGTGAAAGACTAGACATTAAGCGATGAAGGGAGTGGTTCGAATGCAAGCCGAACGTGCCGAGGAAATCATCAAGGCTTCCGGTATGATTGAGGTGCTTTATCAAGAAAGTCCCGTATGGCTGAAACAGGTCGATAAGAACAAAAACACAGTCATGGTTCGAGACGACGATGGAAAGACGATGGAGGTCTCCCTGAACGACCTGCGCGAAACAGGTGTGGTTCAATAGCAGGGTTCTGACGTCTTGATGGCGAAAAGGGGCCTAAGCCCTGCGTACTAACAGCTTTAGGCCCCTTTTTATCTTAATGATAGAGATAGGAAAGAATCATTTTTAACGAGCTTAAATTACCGTTTAAAGTATAAGTTTAGTCTTGGAAAAAAGGTTTGGAAAACAGTTCAGTAAACACTACATAGTTGAATCGGAAGGTGACGAAGAGTGAACGAAGCAAAAGAGAACAAAGAGGTCACGAATCGTAATGATGGCGGCAATGGTCAAACGGCGTTGGCCACCTTTGCCGGCGGTTGCTTTTGGTGTATGGTGGGACCTTTTGAAGAACTGGATGGGATACATCAGATCCTTTCCGGTTATACCGGGGGGCATAAGGAAAATCCGACGTACCATGAAGTCTGTTCGGACGAGACCGGCCATTTTGAAGCGATCCAAATCACCTATGATCCAGCTGCCGTTGCCTATGAAACGCTGCTAGACAGGTTCTGGCGGCAAATCGACCCGACAGATCCGGGCGGGCAGTTTCACGACCGGGGCTCATCCTACCGCACGGCGATTTTCTATCATGACGAGGGGCAACGGGAAAAAGCGGAGGCTTCCAAAAAGGAATTAGAAGAAAGCAGGCGCTTTGACAAACCCATCGTCACACAAATCCTACCGGCCTCCACTTTTTATCCCGCCGAAGCATACCATCAGGACTATCACAAGAAGAGTCCCTTTCGTTACGGTCTCTACCGCATGGGTTCGGGACGGGACGCTTTCCTTGAACAATATTGGAGAAAGCCGGAGAAGGCACAACTGAAACAAAAGCTCTCGCCGGTTCAGTACGAAGTAACCCAGAACAACGGCACGGAACCGCCTTTTCGCAACGAATACTGGGATAATTATCGTGAAGGGATCTATGTTGATATCGTCTCGGGAGAGCCACTGTTTAGTTCTATAGACAAGTTCGATTCCGGCTGCGGCTGGCCCAGTTTTACCCGCCCCCTTCATGAGGAAAAAGTCAAAGAGAAGATGGACCTCAGCCACGGGATGACCCGGACGGAGGTGCGCAGCCAAGGTGCCGATTCTCACCTCGGACACGTCTTTGACGACGGCCCGGCACCGGGGGGACTCCGCTATTGCATCAATTCAGCCGCCTTGCGATTTATTCCGAAGGAAGATTTGGAGAAGGAAGGCTACGGACAGTACAAGAGCCTTTTCGAAAAGAAAAATTCGTAAGCGTCTAGGTTTCGAATATCGCTAAGTGCCGGGTACACCCGGCACTTAGCCCCTTTGATTTTGATGGGAAAGGCAGCGACTGTTAACCGTAAACCGTAAGGCTTGGGCAGGCTGCGGAGATCGGCCAACTTTTCAACATGGCAGTACTCTTTTTCCTTGGCCGACAAAGTGAGTCATGTAATTAACTTTCAACGACAAGAGACACCTCGATAGGTACATACCAAGTGTAAAGGACGCCACAATGAAGGGTAATAGATTCCAGGGGAATTATATGAAAAATGTCATATCCCGCAGAAGGAGTCCCACCGTACTGTGTCAAAATAGGCAGGTATTGTTTGGCGTAGTGAACAGGTTATGATAAACTAAAATTTATAACAAGTGACCTGCAATAGTGCCGTGAGAAATGATTTTTTGAGAAAAGGGGATCGTCATGGAAACCAAATCAGCCCCATCTAACTTCATTAAAAATGTCGTGATTGAAGATAAAAAAGCCGGTCGGGTCGATACGGTGATTACCCGTTTTCCACCGGAACCGAACGGCTATCTGCATATTGGACATGCCAAATCGATTTGCCTCAACTTCGATCTGGCCGACGACTTTGGCGGCAAGACAAACCTGCGTTTTGACGATACGAACCCTGTCAAAGAGGATACGGAGTATGTAGAATCGATTAAGGAAGACGTACGCTGGCTGGGCTATGAATGGGACGGCCTTTTTTATGCTTCCGACTATTTTGAAGAAATGTACAACCGGGCCGTTTTGTTGATCCAAAAAGGTCAAGCCTACGTCTGCGACCTGTCGGCCGAGGAAATCCGAGAATCCCGGGGGACTCTGACCGAACCCGGCAAAGAAAGCCCCTATCGCAATCGCAGTGTCGAGGAAAACTTGGATCTCTTCGAGCGAATGCGCAAGGGCGAGTTCAAAGACGGCGAGAAAGTCCTTCGCGCCAAAATTGACATGGCTTCTCCCAACATTAACATGCGAGATCCCGTTCTTTACCGGATATCTCACGCCACTCACCACAATACCGGTGATAAGTGGTGCATCTATCCCATGTATGACTATGCTCACCCGCTGAGCGACGCTATCGAAGGGGTTACCCACTCCATCTGCACCTTGGAGTTTGAAGACCATCGTCCCCTCTACGACTGGGCCATCCGGGAATGCGAGATGGAACATGTATCCCGGCAGTATGAGTTCGCACGATTGAACCTGACCAACACGGTCATGAGCAAACGCTTCTTAAAGCAACTGGTCGATGAAAAGATCGTCGACGGATGGGACGATCCCCGCATGCCGACCATCTCGGGTCTTCGCCGCCGCGGCTATACGCCCGAGGCGATTCGGAGCTTCGCTCGTGAAATTGGTGTAGCGAAAGCCTACAGTGTGGTCGATTCCAAGATGCTGGAGCATTTCATCCGGGAAGATCTGAAGCTGAAGGCTCCCCGTACCATGGCGGTTCTGCGTCCTCTGAAAGTGGTCATCACCAACTATCCTGAAGAACAGGTCGAAATGCTCGACGCTGAAATCAATCCAGAAAACCCCGAGATGGGTATCCGCCAAATTCCCTTCTCCCGGGAGATCTATATCGAGCAAGACGACTTTATGGAAAATCCACCGAGTAAATACTTCCGGCTCTTCCCGGGCAACGAAGTCCGTTTGAAAAACGCCTACTTTATCAAGTGCCACGATGTCGTCAAGGATGAACAGGGCAACGTAGTGGAGATCCACTGCACCTACGATCCCGAGACGAAGAGCGGTTCCGGTTTCAACGCCCGAAAGGTAAAAGGAACGATTCACTGGATCGATGCCAGCCAAGGGATACCTGCGGAATTCCGCCTCTATGAACCGCTAATCCTCGATGAGCAACAGGAAGAAGGCAAGTCTTTCTTGGAATGCATCAATCCGAATTCCCTTGAGGTATTGTTTGGTTTCGTAGAACCCAACATGAAAGAAGTACAGCCTCAAGAGAAATTCCAGTTTTTCCGGCACGGTTACTTTAATGTTGATCCGAAATTGACCTCAGATGGAAGGTTGATCTTCAACCATATCGTGTCGCTGAAAAGCTCATTTCAACTACCGAAATAAACTATCAAAGTAAAACGTTCATGGTCGGTTGGGTCAGAAGATAAGACGAACAGGTTTTTTCATCCAAAAAAACATTAGATACTCAAAAACGGGTCGCGACTGAAGAGTCACGCCCCGTTTTTTTAGTTGGATTTACCGCAGGTAGAATGCTCTGATATTTACAGTACCAGGACCGAGTTGTTGTAACCATCCATGTTCTGTTATTTAATTATTCTGGGAAAGAGGATTTTCTCTAGTTTTGTCTAAATAATTACAATCCCAAAAAGAATCGAAGATTTATACATAATCGAGATGGATAAATCAAAGAACGAAGTGATGAAGGAAGGATTACGATGGCAATGTGGTTTAAAAAGTTGCGCCTACGCAGTAAGCTGCTGTTAGCATTCGCTCTCATTGGGATTATACCGCTGCTCACGGTCACCGCCATTACCTCTTATTTGAGTCAACAAGAACTGTCCAAAAATGCCTATGAGACGAACCGTGTCATCGCCACGAACCTAGCGGTGAACATCGAGAATGTGCTGAACGCACGGATCAGCGCCTTGAAAATTATGAGCCAGATGCCGGAAATGACGACGATGGAGCCAAGTCAGCAGTTACCCGCGATGAAAGCTGCAGGCAGTCAGTTTGTAGACATGGGGATGATTGTAGCTTTGCCCAATGGCCAACAGACGTTGCGTACGGAAGGTCAACTGCAAAACATCGCCGATCGGAAGTACTTTCAAGAGCTCCAAAAAGGGGCCGACTTGGTTGTCAGTGACGTCTTAATCTCGAAAGGGACCGGCCAACCTTCCGTGATCATCGGTGTACCGATGAAGGATGAACAAGGTCGTTTTATCGGGGCTCTCCTAGGAGTGCTAAACCTGGAGAAAACGGGTGATATGGTCGACGCTGTTGCGGTAGGCCAAACGGGATATGCTTTCGTCACGGATCATTCCGGTAAAATCTTAATCCATCCCAACCATGACATGATCCGCCAGCAAACCGATATCAGCATGCTGCCGCCAGTGCAAAAAGGAATGAAAGGTGAATCGGGCTCCGTAAGTTACGACTGGGAAGGCGTCCGCAAACTCGCCGGTTATGGCGTTGTTTCTCAGACTGGTTGGGTCGTCGTGACCCAGGTGCCGGAAGGGGAAGCTTTGGCAGCCGCCAAAAAACAAATTACGATCAGTATCGCAGTAACTGCTATCGCGATCGCGATAGCTCTCGGAGTCGCCTACCTGCTAGCGGCCAGCTTGGTTCGGCCTGTCCATAAAATTATGGAGGGTACTGCCGCTGTCGCCAGCGGGGATCTGACGCAGACGATTCAAGTGGACGCACTCGACGAACTGGGCCAGTTAGCCAATGCCTTTAACGGGATGACAGAACAGTTGCGGGCACTGATTCGCCAAGTGAGCGAAAAGGCAGAGCGTTTGGCCGTCTCCTCGGAAGAGATGGCGGCTTCTAGCGAGGAAGTGACGGCGACGGCGACCGATGTGGCCCAGAACGTCGATAAAATGGCGAGTGACGCCGAAACCGGGAATACCTCCGTGGCTGAAGTCTCCCAGGTGCTGGTTGAACTATCTTCGCTCATCCAGATTGCCAAGTGTAATGGAGAAGAGGCAGCGCACTCGTCAGAGGTGACCCAGATGGCGGCGAAGCAGGGAAAAGAGACGGTCGGAGAAGCGGTGCAGCGGATGAACAACATACGCAATCGCACTGTCGATGCAGAGCGTTTTATGGAAACATTGAGCCGCTATTCTCAGCAGATTGAACTCATCACCGATACGATTACCAATATCGCCGGGCAGACGAACTTACTTGCCTTGAACGCCGCCATCGAGGCAGCCCGAGCGGGCGAGGCCGGTCTTGGATTTGCCGTTGTCGCCGATGAAGTGCGCAAATTAGCCGAAGAATCGAACCGGGGTGCCGAGGAAGTAGCCGAACTGGTCAAAAAAGTGGCCGAAAGCACCGGACAAGCCATGGCCGCTACTCGCCAGAGCCGGGACGAAGTCGACCTGGGCGTTCAAGTGGCTGACCAGGCCCGGCGTTCTCTGGAAAACATTCTAGCCGCCGTCGACGAGACTGTGGAGAAGGTGATGGGGATCGTCCAGGTGACCAATGACGAGGTGGCCAGTTCCGAAAAAATCGTCGGCTTGATTCACAGCTTGGCTTCGGTCGTCGAGAATACAGCTCAAAACGCCCAACAGATCGCGGCTTCCACGCAAGAGACGACGGCCGCGATGGAGACGATCGCCGCCGGAGCGGCAGAAAACAGCGCCACTGCCGTGGAGTTGAAAGAATCGGTCACCCATTTTCGTGTTTGCTAGAAAATTGGCCGCAATCTAAGGGTTCACTATTACTGTGCTAAATAGGTCGTAACAGACGAAAAGGAGTGCCTATCGACGTATCGATGGGCACTCCTTTTTCCCTTGATAGCCATAGATAAAGAAGCATAGATGAGCGATTTATTTTCCTTTTCATATCTGGTTCACATCTGGTTCATATCAGGCTGCGTTGCTTGAAGATTCCTTGCCTGCAGATCAGATCTGTTGATCAGATATAAAATAATCGCGAGCACAGCCGTTCCAAAGTCTGAAATCGGTAACGCATAAGCCACTCCCTCTAGGCCGTACAGTGCGTTTCCGATGACCAGAGCAGGAAGAAATATGACTCCTTGTGAAAGGGACATGACCAAAGCGGGAATGGATTTGCCCGTCGCTTGGAACACATTCGTAAATAAAAATATGATTCCAAGAAATAGGGGGGCAATCATGGAAATACGGAATAAGGGTGTGCCAATTTTGATGATCTCGTCATTGCTGATAAACATACTTAGGACAAAACTGCTGGAGCTATAGAGAGCCAGCGTGATAAAAACACTCAGTAACACAGCAATGATTCCCGTAAACTGAATAATCTCGCTCATCCGGTTTCGGTCAGCGGTATAGTTATAACCGACGAGGGGTTGAACCCCTTCACAAAGACCACTGATGATAAACTCTGGTATCATATTCATCTGTATGGCAATACCGAAAACCGCGACGAGTGCATCCCCATAGCCGGCTGCATAATTGTTCAAGGCGACCGATGATGCGAGCAATAAAAGAAAATTAATCAGAACGGGGATACCGATGGAAAAGGAATTCTTGACAATATTGAGATTACATCGAAAATATTTGACTGAAATCGAGAGCCATTGACTTTTCTTTATCAAATACCAACCATAATAAGTTACAGCCAAGCCGTTGGAAATTACCGTTGCATAGGCGGCTCCGGCCACGCCAAGATGCAGACCAAAAATCATCATTGGGTCAAGGACAATATTGCTGATGGTTCCGATCAACATGCCGACCATGGATTCTTTTGCCGCACCTTCTGCGCGGACAATCTGCCCCATCGAAAAACTGAGCATGATCAAGGAACCGCCGCCGGCGATGATAGTGACGAATTTTCTAGTCGCATCAAGCGTTTCGGCACTTGTTCCGATGAAGCGTAAAATCGGCTCCATGAAAATAAGGCATAGGATCGTTAATGCGATACCTGTCAATAAACAGGTGTAAAAGGAAAAGGACGATGTGGACTTTACATTTTCATAATCTTTCTCACCGAGCAAGCGAGAGATATATGTTCCACAGCCTATCCCGAAGATATTGGATACGGCCATAAATATGGTGAAGACGGGTAAGGCAAGCATTGCGGCGGCGACAAGGTTTGCATCATTCAACTGACCAATAAAAAAAGTATCCGTTAGGTTTTGTATGACACCGACGAACATCCCCAGTATCATCGGTATCGCCATGTTGGCAACCGCTTTAGGTACAGGTGCTTTTTCTAGATAGTACATATTTGCTTCTTCCATAGGTATTAGCCTCCTTAAAAAATTTTTAATGTATCTTTCAAACCCTAAAATACTTAGAATTATAATAATTAGAATTCTAAGTATTTGTCTAAAAAACAGCATTACTATCTCTCAAGATTTTTCGAGACCAACTGGAGTAATTCTAAAAATAATCGTTTTTGTTCTGCCGTCATACCATGAACGATTCGATGTTCCATGTCACGAAAGACATCGTTAAATTCATCAATTAAGTCTTGGCCTTTCGTTGTAAGGGAAAGTACTTTTGCACGTCCGTCAGACACACTGGTGCTTCGTTTTACAAAACCGTTTTTTTCGAGGCCTTGTAATAAGCTTGTAATCGAAGACCCTTTTAACCCCATGGCGAGCTCAATATCTTTCTGGCAGATGCTACATCCCTTTTCCACACAGTCCCCGATATGACCGACGATCCGTGCCTGTTGATTCGTAATACCATGAGGAATAAGGTGCTCGTCGAGAATTAGCTTTAGGTTATGAACGATGTTCCGAAGATAAAAATGATAAACAAAGTCCTCTTTGTCACCGGCCACCTGCACGAACCTCCTTTTGCAATAAACTTAGAACTCTAACTAATTATAGGCAGAAATAAAAGACCAGTCAAATAGAATCCTTTACCCACCAGCGACGGCTCCATATTTCCGCTGAAGCAAGATGAGCCGGACCGTCAACAGGACTGCACCGACGGCTAACCCCGCGATTAAGCCGACCCAGTATCCGAAGGCCCCCCAGGAAGTATGGATAGCCAATAGATAACCGATCGGAAGGCCAGCTAACCAATAGGAAACAAAGGTGGCCAGCAGGGTCACATTAACATCCTTATACCCTCGCAGCGCCCCTTGAATGGGTGTCGCGATCGCGTCAGATAACTGAAAGAAGATGGCATATAAAAGAAACTCCCGGGCTAGCTGGTGTACGGCCGTGTCTGTCGTGTACAAAGCGGCTACCTGGTCGTTAAAGAAATAGATCAATAGGGAATTTAACACCGCCACGATCAAGGCGAGGCTGATGCCGACCTGGATATACTGGCGTGCCTGGGCGAACCGGCCCGCACCGGCTTCAAAACCGATGACAATCGTCAGGGCCATGGAGATGCTCAAGGGGATCATGTACAGCATCGATGCCAGATTCAGGGCGACCTGATGGGCTGCGATAGTGATGGTATCAAAGGTACTCATCAGCAAGGTGACCGCAGCGAAGATGCTCGTCTCAAAGAAAATGGCAAAACCGATGGGCAGACCGATGTGGAGTTGTTCCTTCCAGGCAGAGAAGGAGACCGGAAAAAGCCGGTCTAGGACATGGTAGGCCTGAAACCGTTCGTCACGGCGAATGACGGTAAAAGCGATCAAGGCGATACACCAGTAGGTGATCGCTGAAGCATAACCGGCTCCCACGCCGCCCAGGCGAGGAAAACCGAAGGCGCCAAAAATCAAGAGGTAGTTTAGGAGAGCGTTGATGGGAAGCGACAGCAAGGTGATCCTCATGGTAACACCCGTGTACCCCAGGGCGTCGATGAAACAACGAAACACGGTATAGACGAAGAGCGGGACGATGCCGAGCGAGAGGGCTATCAGATAGCGACCGGCGATGTCTCGGACGGGAGATTCCAGATTCATCGACTGTAATAGAGGATGCAAGGCGAAAGCGCCGCCGATTAGCACGAAGACCGACAGCAATAAGGCTACATAGACCCCCTGCACCACTGTAGTGGGAATTTGCTCGGGACGTTTTGCACCGGCTAACTGGGCGACGATAGGCGTTACGGATGATAAGATACCTGTCAGCCCGGTAAAGACCGGAAGCCAGATGCTCGATCCGATGGCCACCCCGGCGAGATCATAAGCACCTGCATTGCCAGACATGACTGTATCCAAGAAGGTCATGGCGAAAAGGGCACACTGCGATACCAGGATCGGCAGCAGTACGGCGAGAAAGCGGCGGAATTTTTGCGTGATCGACAGGGTATGCAACAGGCCCTCATCCTTGCTTAAAAAATAAAGTTTATCATAGCACAGAATGAAAGGGCGTACAATGACGATAACCGATAACCGATAACCGATAACCGATAACCGATAACCGATAACCGATAAAAGTTATCCGAATGACGATCACATACCCATTTGTTACTTAAAACCTAAAAATGAAGGAC
>NZ_JACVHF010000032.1 GCF_014502795.1 Heliobacterium chlorum | reverse complement strand
ATGAGACAGCCTGACGAACAGGTTAACACTCCTTATTTAGAATTTGCATTCGAAAAACCGTGTCTCTGCTTCTGCTATACGGAATTCGACTCAATATACATGGATGTAGTTTAAGCCCTATAATAGACCTTTATCAACGTCAAAAAAGCTATTATTTGGGTTTCATAAACTCAAAAACGCTAGAACCAATCACCTTGCCTTTATTAATCGTATCCGAACGTTAGATTACAAAGGTTTTTAATAAACACACGCAAAAAGGCCCAGGACTTCTCATCCTGGGCCTTAACTGTTTCCTCAACTTTTAACTCTTAAAACACCCGTAGGCGTCACGTTAGGCGTCAAATCCTAACTTTATCCAACAGCTAACATTACGAAACCCCAGCTAACTCATGGTCGGGGCGACAGGATTCGAACCTGCGGCCTCTTGGTCCCGAACCAAGCGGCATCGTTTTGATGTAGGATTCATAGAGGCTGTACGTCTATTCTAACCCCGTTACCCCGCACCGTCAATGGGTTACCCAGTTAAACCCACTGGCGTCACTATGGCGTCAAACCTCCCGTGGCGTCACCCGTAGGCGTCTAGTTTAGGCGTCACCTGTTTTTCGGGGTATTTTCATGGCAAAATCGGCTTTTCTGGAGTTTCACAAGAACTTTTTTTAGTCAAGAGAACTCCGTTCATTTGAGCGAGGGCTTTGGCCATCTCATCTACACCGATGTGGTCGAGGTAGATGTCAACCGTAGTCTGGATGGTCGTATGTCCCAAGACTTCCTGTACGACCTTCATCGATTTCGTAGCATCCAGAATAAACAATCCAGCCGTATGGCGTAAGCTGTGGAATGTCGTCTTCGGCAGACCAGCTTTGTCTAACAGCTTCTCAAACATCCGGGTGAACGATGTGGGATCAAGTGGACGGCCATCGTTAGAACAGAACACGAGGTCATAATTAAGGTACATATCGCCAGCAATTTCTTTATCCTTGTCAACGCTGAGTTTATGTTTATGTAGGTCTATCATTAAATCAGCCGGTATCGGTAGAGGACGCTTACTTCGCTGGGTCTTCGGTGTCTGGAAGATAAGATGCGTCTTCTTTCCTTTATCATCGGGTTTCTGGATACGCTGCAAGGACTGCCGGATGTATAGTATCCGTCGTTCAAAATCGATGTCCTGCCAGCATAGGCCCAACAGTTCCCCTCGACGTAAGCCCAATCGTAATTCCAATAGGAAAGCAGCGTACAATTTGTGGTCCTCAATGGACTTCAAGAACTGCCGGACTTCCTCCAATTTTAATGGACGGATTTCTGGCTTTACCTTTTTGGGCAGCTTTACAGCGTCGGCTGGATTCTTCAAGAGTTTGCCTTCCTTGATGGCTTGTTCGAAGGCACCGGATATGACGTTATGGATGTGGCGGATAGTCCTGGGAGCAAGGGACCTGCCGTTGTCAGCTCTGGATTTCAGTTTAGCGTTGTACATCAGTTGAATATCGGAGGTCTGGATTTTCTGAAGAGCCAGCGATCCCAGTGTGGGGATGATGTGGACTCGAGTCATGGTTTCGTACTGTGCATACGTGGTAGGCTTCACGTTAGGTTCGATGCACTCAGCCAACCAGTACGTCATCCAATCCTTAACGGTCATCCTCGTAGGCTCTACGAAATTACCGGTGATGATCTGTGCCTTCGCTGCCATCATCTTGTTGTAAGCTTCTTCGTGGGATTTACCGAGATAGTTGTAGCGTTTCTTGTTACCGGTGGCGGGATCAGTGTGGAAGAAACGGGCTTCCCATCGGCCGTCCTTTCGTTGGTATACGTTGCCTTCACCGTTGGTGCGTTTGGTCATGATTGGTCCACCTTCCCGATGTTTGTTAAGGGGTCAGTGGACAGTGTTGATTGAGTGGGGCAGAGGAGTCAAGTGGAAGCTTTTAATGCGAAGATTTGGCGGTGATTGCAGTGGTGTTGTCGTTGGTCTAAGGCAGTGATGTACACAAATATATTTTTTTATTGTAGACCTAATTCTAAATTATGTTACAATAATATTTGTGGTATAGCAGTTAAATTTTGTTTTGCTGTGTCATGAAGGTGGTTATTTTAATGGAAGACGTCGAGCAAAAAAGTCGTGAGCAATTAATTGAAGAATTAGAGTTATTGAAGCAAGAGCACAACTACTTACTGTTAAAACATCAGGCCACTTTGAAATTGAATAAAAACAACATTACTAATACAATTCTTGATATTGTATCAGATCTGGTATTTATTAAGGATGTTAATGGAGTTTGGATTTACTGTAACCAAGCATTTTGTAATTTTATAGGGCTTGATAAAACCGATGTAATTGGCAAAACTGACCATGATTTATTTCCAAAAGATGCCGCTGAATTTTTTTGTGAACAGGACCGTTTGGTTTTAAATGAAAAAGCACCAAGAAAGAATGAAGAGTCGATAACCTATCCAGATGGAAAAAAGTTATACTTTGAAGCCATTAAGAGCCCTTTTTATGAAGAGGATGGCAAAATTTGTGGCTTAATAGGGATCGTTCGAGATATAACTCAATACAAACTAATTATTAACGAGTTAGAGGAAAGCCAAAAAAAGTTAGAGATGTTCTTCTCGCAATCAATGTATGGGTTTTTCTATATGATGTTAGATGAGCCAGTTCATTGGAATGATACAGTGGACAAAGAAGAAACTTTGGAGTATGTATTCGATCATGAACGAGTAACAAAATTGAATGACGCAATACTCGTGCATTATCGAGCTACCCGTGAAGATTTGATAGGTATGACACCGAGGATGATTTTTTCAAGTAACCCTGACTTGGGTAAATTATTGTGGAGACGTCTTTTGGATGAGGGTAAGCTCAAATACGAATTTTTTGCAGGAACCGATATGTTTGTAGAGGCGGACTATCGGTGCTTTTATGACAATGAAGGAAGAATCTTGGGGCACTTTGGTATTGAACGAGACGTGACAGAGCAGAAAAAAACAATAGAACAACTTGAACAAGCCAAAGAAGCTGCTGATGCTGCTAATAAAGCGAAAAGCCAATTCCTTGCTAATATGAGCCATGAAATTCGAACTCCAATGAACGCAATTTACGGTATGGCAGAACTTTTGATGGATACACAACTCACAGAAGAACAATATGAATATGCAAAAACTATTCGTGAATCGAACGAAGCACTATTGACTATAATAAACGATATTTTGGATATCTCTAAAATAGAGTCGGGCAAATTAGTAATGGAATTTGTTGAAGTAAGTCTTGAAGAAACAATATCTTCTGTTGTTAATTTAATGGGGTTTAAAGCAATAGAAAAAAGTATTAAATTAAACACCGTTATTAACATAGACAAGCACTGTGTCTTAATGACAGACCCTCTTCGATTACGTCAGGTACTCCTTAATTTAGTCAGCAATGCGATTAAATTTACTCAAGAAGGAGAAGTTTTACTTCGTGTCTGTACAGAGCAAACTATCGACTCCGGTAAAATAGTTCGATTTGAGATTATAGATACCGGCATAGGAATTAGATTAGAAGATCAACAGCAGATATTTCAACCATTTACTCAAGTCGATGGATCCACATCCAGAATGTATGGAGGGACTGGTTTAGGACTATCAATTTCCAAACGGCTTGTTGAATTGATGGGCGGTACAATCGGATTACACAGCGAACTTGGGAAAGGAACGACTTTCTGGTTTACGATTTCGTTAATTGAGCATGGTCCGTTGATAGACAGCGTTGTATGATAGCGAGTGCGAGCAGTCCATCAAATGGTCGGGCTGTTATTCATTTTCGTCGTGGAAGCGGTAAATCTCTGAAAAACGCCTTTCATTTTCGCCTAAAAATGACTATATCCCACCACACTCGCTGTAACGCCCCACGTCCAAATCAACCCCCATTGTGGTATGAATGTCGTTTTCATAGGCACACAGGGCATTCTGTGGGTTCGAGTTTGAAGGGTGGAGGAAATAATTAGGTGAAACGCTAGTTTAATTACCCGCTTTTGGGGTACTTATTGATTAAATACTTGGGTTACATCGAAAACTAGAATGGTGTCCGTCCTAGTTTAAGGAGGTTGATATACATCAATAAACCATCATTAGACGAGTTATTGGGTCGAGTCGAAAGTAAGTACGCTATGGTTATACTCGCTGCCCTGCGAGCACGTTCACTAAATGATCCCAGCAAACCAGCGGAACCATTGGTTCATGCGAAGAAGGAAGACAAGCCGGTAAGTATCGCTCTTAGGGAAATTGCGGAAGGATTAGTTCGTTATGAACGTGTGAACGATAAAGAGAGCGTTGAGGCTCCGTTTGATCGAAAATATTAGCGTAGAAATTTATCGCTGTGTAAGCAGTCCGGCCAACGCCGGGCTGTTTTTATTGTCGGCCAATGCAAACGCTGGCTCTACACGCATTTTGGATGAAAAACACCACTAATAATCACCTAAAATCCCCATATCCCACAAAAGACCGCTGAAATGACCCATGTTCGATTGGACCATTGTTGTAGTATGAATGGTATAGCCGATCGTTTTCAAAGGCACACAGGGGATTCTGTGGAGTCGGGTTTGAAGGATGGAGGAAATAATTAGGTGAAATAGCCGATATTCAAGTGTTAGCCGTTCAATTGCCGGTCAGAATAACAGTAAACCGCCCATCCTCACAGCCTTACTGATAAGCCACGTTATTGGGAGGCCAGTGGGGAGAGGCGATTTTTCATTTAGGAAACTTAGTTCTGACCTTTGCCGTTGGTGCGTTTGGTCATGAATGGTCCACTTTCCCGATGTTTAGTTGGGTCAGTGGAAAGTGTTGATTGAGAAGGGAGAGGAGTCAAGTGGAAGTTAAGAGAGACAGTAGGGTAGAATATATTACTTAAATAAATCCACTTTAGGTTTTTCATTAATATTGTGTAAGTCAATAGCTGGAGAACCTATTCCATTAAACTCTTTCACGATTTCTCTTAAATCTAATTGTTCATTTTTAGATAGTAAATTATCATGGTAATCTCTAGAAAAATAGAATTCTTCAAGACTGTTGAAGATAATGTTGTTTATAACATTTCTTAGTTCAGTGTCATTTGCAAGTTCAATACGATTGAAGAAATCAACTGACAATCGTTTATCGGCTAACTTATTAGCAGCTAAAAAAACTAAGTGATTTTTTGAATTCTCTTGGGGTAATACAATGCAGGTAAAATAATTATTTTGTTCATTATTCAAGAAATCTAGACTTGAAGGGCTGTACTTTTTATATTCTTTATGCAGGCGAGTTGTGTGAAATACCATAGAGTGGTTTGATGTTAATATTGTCTTTATTGGAGTAAAGGTCAAAAAATCATTAACAATATTCCACGTTTTGTATTGTGAACTATAGTTTTCTTCCAAAACATTCATAAGGTTACGCAAATCTTTTAGGCGTTTTTCATAAGCATGATATAAAAGAATAAACTTGTATTGTAAATAAAGTATATTGTTTTGCGGTTTGTTTGCAAAAATTATAGGTTGATTCTTAAAATGCTCTTTAATTTGGTAGTTCCTAATTCTATAAAGTTTATTATAAGCATAAGATAAACTTCTATATACCAATGCATACTTTTGCTCAATAGAAAAAGTAATCGGTTTTGATCCTTCTATAATCTTGAATATTTCGCTGTCATGAGGTTGGCAAAAACCATAAAAAGTTGTGGCTTCGTTTATGGATTCCTTTTTAAGATAAGGTGACATTTTCCCATTTCTGAACATGCAGATATATCTAAATACATTTTGGTTAGCATCTGAAATCATACTCAAATAGCGATTTTTTTGAATAGCATGTGAGCCAATTGATTCTTCGGTACAACCGTTATAACAGCAAACAGGGTTTTTTATATCATTATAATTCCATATGTCTCCATTTGTTTTACCAAGCCATCTTTTCAAATCTTTTTCAGTGGAAATAGCCGTAGGTTTTAACATACAACAAAACTTAAACTTATAGCCGGAATGACACGGGCATTCGTCATACGGATTAATACCATAATTTACAATAAAATTTTTAGCTTCACGAGGTGTAACATCATGAATTTTGTAATTGATAATCAATCAAATAATCGTCCTTTCTTACCAACGTTCAAATTAAAATCGCCGGTCAGAATAACAGCAAACCGCCCTTCCTCACGGTCTACCTTGTACTCCTTTCGAGCGAGGCCGGTGGGGAGGGGCGGTTTTTTGTAGGGGATTCTAGGGGTAATTCCATAAGTATTAAAAACAATTAAGCGGAATAATGGTAATTAGCGTTACCCGAGTATGTGTAATTGTCATTTTATTTAACCAAAATAGGATACAATTGTATCATCCTCTTTTATATACTCATCTAGTATTGTATTAGCGATCGAAAAATCAAAATTTCTTATGTTATTTCCCTTAGATTTTAATTCAGATATTACTTCCTGAAGATTTTTTCTGTTTAGTCCTTTCATTATAGTATTTACAGATTTCACATAATGTTTAAGAGGCCTGTTATTAGGGCTGCTCTCAATCTCATATTTTATTTTTGCTATCGTTCCTTCAGGTGCTTTGTCTTTATATATAAGCGTTAGGTTTATTGCATTAGATAATTCTTTAGCGAGAGGATCCCAGTTCAATAAATTACCGCCAACTCCACCACCAACTCCTCCATTTCCTCCGGGGCGGCCCTCCTCGTGCCTTAAGGGATCGAACATTTTTAGTTTCTGCATATTTAATAATTTTAGAAAGTGTTCTGCGGTAGGTCTACCACAGAAGAATGTTTTGATAACTTTATCGTTACCTAACTTTTTTTGATAAGAAAAGCAGTAATAACTCTCAGTCAATAATTTTCCAGTGCAACTATGCTTTTCTTGATGATTTAACAATCGAACGTGGGCAATTGGCTTTACGTGGTATTCAGCAACAATTTCTTTTCTACGGTCTTCTCCAAAGCATCTAAACTCTTCCAAAAACTATCTCCTCCTAACTTTCGAGGATTTTATATCCATTATTGTATATTGGGCTCCAAGAAAAATAAATAATTTTTTTGGTTAATTCTTTTTAGAAAATCACAAAAAAGTACGATCGCTATTGGACATCATAATCCCGAAAATACCTCGATATGCTCAATGCCCATAAACTTACCAGCGATCTCATCTTTAACGGCGGGGTCGCTTTTCTGTGTAGAGATGCAGGATAACTTAATACAACTTACGAATATCTGAGTCTTAAGATATAGTAGAATCATTGGGACGAATAAACACGATAGTAAGGAGAAATTAGTTCGTGAACTTCTTACATCCGACATGGTGCAAGTTAAACTGGTCCCCTTGGCTAAATTTCTATGTGGTATCTACGGATAAGCAAGTACGTAAGTCCATTCCAACAATCCCCGGTTTTTATCGAATAAAACCCGTAGGTCAAAATAAGTTATGCTACATCGGTCAAACGGGGCGGAGTTTACGTGAACGAGTTGTTTCGTCACTTGTAAATAACACTTTGAAAGCGGAAATGCCTTTTAACGATCCTCACACGGCAGCTCCTTCGCTTTGGGCCTGGAAAGATGGGGAGGATATGGAATTCGAGCTTTCCGTAGCCCTAGAATCATCGATGAGTCGGAAAGAGCGAGAGACCATTGAATGTTATTTATTATGGCAGTATCGTCTTGAATCCGGTGAATCAACGCTATGTAATCATGGAAGATTTCACCCAAGATACGTAAAGTCTAAAGATCGAAAGAGCGGATTTAGAGGATATCGATTACCGGATGGAGAGACCAACTCTGCTAGTGGCCCGAGCGTGAAGCCGTTACATATGGTAGGAGATCCAATAGATCAAAATTGGATGAATCTTAAATGGAAAGAGTCAAGCATTTTATCTACGGAAAACGTGAAAACAATTCCACCTGTACCCGGTGTTTACAAAATTTTAGCTAAAGGCGAAAAGGGACTGCTTTATATCGGTGAATCAAATTCACTTACAAACAGATTGAAATCCCATGTACTAAAAAACTGGGGAACTGATGATGTTTATTTTTCCTACGTTCCTTTCGAGAAAGATATACTGCCTCACCAACTGAAAGAAATAGAAAACGACCTAATTGGATCCCACTTTGCGGCTGTAGGCGAAGGACCATATTTTCAGTTTAAGAATTTGGATTAAGACAGAGCGATCTCTCCACGACCGGCGAGGTCGCTTTTTTACTTTTTACATAGCAGATGAGTTTTTGACGGGATAAGTGGGGAGTTTGTGGGGTTGGGAGGGGTAGGTGGGCCGAAAGTCTTCTACTATGGATACATAAGCAGATGAGACTTATTAGGAATGTCTTGAGGGTAGGATGATACGGCTTTTCCCTAAAAATTTTAAACTTGGAAGGATTTCTACGGGTTGCACCGAAATAATTATATACAGAAAAAATTTCCATTAAAAATAAAGAAGGGTACGGAATGGAAAATAATTTGCGAAGACACTCAACAATTGAAGATTTCCTTAACCAAAGAGCAACATTCATGGAGCTTTTTTTAGTGGCCGTAATGTTGTCAGTCGGTACAGGTTTATTAACCAACTATGCATTTACAGAAAAAATCTTAGATAGTATTCAATTGGCTTTAATCGGAATTATTTTTATTTTTATTTCGTTGGGAATTCTATTTCATAAAAAATTCAGAACATTACATTATGATGTTAAAATTCCATGTTTTATTCTTTTTAATAAAAGTACAAAAACAATAGTTCCTGTCGCAAACTATATCTTCTCAAACACTTTGGCCAGTACTTTGAGTGCAACTTTTTTAGAGAATCGTGCGTTTGCTTCAGTGTGGAACAAGGAACCTTTAAACAGTTCTAAACCAACTGAGTCCCAGATTACTGGCTCTGAAAAATTTCTTATTGAAGCGATAGAGTTTTTTTTAATAGAAAAATTATCAACTCATCTTACAGGCTACTTTGATGATTCAGAAGAGATCCAATTAGCTTTATATAATTGTAATGATCTTCCGGACCTTATGAAAAATAGAATATTAAATTTATTAACTAGACCTATTGAAGAACGGGAACCATTTTTAGAAGTAAATAATGGAAAGCCAATGATACAAATAATTAGAGCGACTGATAATGAACAAGTATTGAAATCTGCATTTTGTGATGGAGCAAGATATGAATTAATTGAGTTTAAACTACCTAAAAAAAGTACTGTACGACGAAAAGATATCGGGTTACTTGAAATAGATACCCCGATGGTTAATATACAATTTAATGTAGTTTATAAAGGATTAAATACCTATATACCTTCTTTATTTTTCAAGCTATATCTAAACAACTTGGATAAAAAAGAAATTGATTCATTTAGCATATCTATACATTGCAGAATAAAGATGAAAATAAGATCGTTATTACCTGGAAAAGGAATTAAGTATCACAGCTGGATTGATTCTTTTCTAAGATCATTGGACGAGAAGATAAACAAAGATAAATTTTTTGATAGGATTGAGTGGCAAAAAATCGAAGCAATGTATATAGCGTTTGGTCAGAATAAAATAAATCCAACAAGACAAAAGCACGAAGGGGAAAAAAATAATGAATAAATCTGGGTTCTTATCGCTCACCTTAGATGGGCCGGACTTAATAGAATCAGTTGATCTACATAATGTTTTAAGCATTTTAACGGAAATCCATAAGATTTTTGACAAAACATATGCTATTCTAAGTAATACACCCCGTCTTCAACAATCGGATAGAAATATTTTTCAAATAAGAGCTTCAAACTTTCGTAAAGGTTCTTTCGTTGTAGATTTAGATGTAGTATTAAGAATATCTCAATTGGCTATTTTTGGGGCATCATTATATCCAGAAACAATAGTAAAATATACACAACAGTCATATATAATACTTAGGCTAGTATTTCAAGCACTAAGGGATGGAAAGTCAATAAGGATTATTAAGGATGAAAATACCACTGTTATAATTGATGTTGAAGGCGAGAGACAGATATTTAGCATGGAATCATTTGAAATAGCCAAAGAAGTACGAGATCATTACATTAGTTTGACGGATACTTTGGAATCAAAGAAAATAGAAAATATAAAGATGGTAACTCCATTAATGCCCGTATTAAATCTGAATTTTAAAGACAAGAATTTTTTTGATAGTACAAAGAACTTTGAAGATACGCCACTTGATGTTATTGCAGATATATGCAAATTTGATAAAGAAACTAATAAGGGTAAATTACGCGTTTATGATGAGCAAAATATTCGTAGTGGTTATTATAACTTTTCAGTTGCCGATAACCTGCAATTAAATATTATTCAGTCCATGATTAACAGTAAAACTAATGTTAAAATAGTATGTGAGATCGAAAGCAATCCGTTGGATGGACATAGAATATCTAAATTGAAAATTTTAGATATTCGGGTAATTGCTTAGAAATTTTATTTTAATCGATTCAATGAAATTCAAAGGCTATATTTTAATCTTCTTGTACCCCACTACCCACAGCCCACCTATTGAATAGGCAGGCAGTTCGGCCCATCGTGGTTGGACTGCTTTTTCTATTTTCAAAGAGCAAAGAGGTGGCCAATGACAGCAAACTTCGGTAATCTTTCGCTAGACACCATCATTCACATGGACATCAACGACGGCCTGAAACAGTTACCGGACAGCAGCATAGACCTCATCATTGCCGACCCACCATACGGCATCAATTACCGTAGCGGCAGTCGCAAACGAAAGTTCACCGCGATCCAAAACGACGACATCATCATGGCCGACTGGTTGGCCGACGCTTATAGGGTTTTGAAAAACGGTGGTGCCCTTTACTGCTGGACCCGCTGGGACGTCTATACCGAGTGGTACCACCGCATCACCCAAAACTTCACAATCAAGAACTGCATCGTCTGGCAAAAGAACGGCGGGGGAATGGGTGATCTTCGTGGAGCCTACAGTCCCGCCCACGAATTTCTCATATTTGCCGTGAAGGACCGACACATATTAAACGGAAAGCGAATTTCAGATGTATGGGCTGTGCCACGCGATCCGGCAGTAACCTACATCCATCCAACGCAAAAGCCGGTGAAGCTGGCCGAAATGATTATTGAGAAGTCATCGGAGCCGGGTGATATCGTTTTGGTCCCGTTCTGCGGCAGTGGCGGAGACTGCGTGGCGGCCAAGCGGATGGGGCGGAGGTTCATTGCGTTTGATCTTGAGGAGCAATACGTGGAGGCAGCCAGTGCTAGGCTGACAGCAGCCTAGCGGTACAAAACTAAGCTGATCCAATAGGCGTGGTAGGTACCCACTGCCATGTAAGCACCAATAACCAAAAGCGAGATCGTAAGATAGCCCCAGTGATATTGTTTTGGTCCGAGTTTCGGTACGAGAATGCCTAATATAAAGTAAAGTAAAAGTTTAAATATCAGGAGTAACCACGGTCGGCTATCCAATATCGGAGCTACAAGTGGATTCGCCTCAGAGATATATCCACGTTGAATTCCCTCAACTGTAGCCAGCCAATCCCAAGCGTTTAAGACGAGTACAATGACTGGAAAGAGCGTCCAATAACAGGTAAAGAGCTTTACTTTCATGCTGAAAGTTTTTCCGAGGAAGTCGAACGTTATTGGTGTATAATGTTTGACCAATGTAGTAAATTCCTGGGATAGAGCTAGAACGTGTGTTCCATTAATGGAAGAAACGTGCTATTCTATTTCCAGGAGGTGTTGATGATGTTCCTAAAACCAAAAGACGCTCAGGTGGCTGATGATCTACGGGAAATCACTGAGTATCAAATGGAGGAAATGAATGAAATCGTCAGTTCAGCCATGCAAGAAAAGTCGGAGATTATGATTTCGTTACGAACTGGTAAGCAGATTATTTGCGTACCGCTAAAAGGCAGGATGGGAAAGTTGTCAGTGTCCACCGAGCGAGGTGAGCGTGAAATTCTCTTCACCGATATTATCGAGGTGAAGAAAACATCGTGATTCGCCACCACCATGCCTGTTTCGCCACGTGTGCCGACTGAAATCATTGCTAATATAATTCCATTCAATTAATACCTGCGAGCCACACGTTGGCACACAGGAAGCGACGGCAATGATCGAGTAATAATCGAGGACCGACTGCATAGCTGATTGAACTGGAACATCCACCTTTCATCATTTTGATGAGTCGTTGTCGGCCACGACATTGCCAACTCAGCCGTGCGGCAGCTGGGCGAGGCGAGTGCGGGCCAAGTTCTAGCTAGATGTGTTAAATAACCAACGGTCCATGATATAGAATGAGGACTAACCGAAGTCAAAAACCTCGACGTCGCGATGTCAAAGACCTTTGACATAAACAATATAACAGTCTCTATAACGATAACAGGTATAGAACTATAACAAGAACCTACGAGTAATATAGAGACTACCTATGGGTAACTTTTACTCATACCTATGGGTAACTGTTTACCCACTAACAAGACAGTGTATCTATAACTATATATAACGGTTAACTGTATTTAACTGAGAATAACTGTATTAACGTCGATATGGACTTGTCAAAGAACAGCGCAACCTGCATTATCCGTAACCCACCATCCTACCCTGGTCCAACGCACATCAGCTAGCCACACTGCTGTGCCTGATAATGATACCAGCCCACCCTCAGACTTGGTATATGGGGTTATTGGTGGATATTCCTCTAAGTCACCTGTCACAATCGATGATGTTTTACGCTCACTTTCAGCTAGTGGAATTTGGTCAATAAGTACATGCTTGGGAATTAATGTGACTGCGATCACATCAAAACGTTTGTTCCGATGTTATGATAAATGAAAGGACAAGAATGGGGGCGGTAGAAGATGTTTCGGGAACTCGCTGAAGAAGGTAATAAAATAAAACATTCATACCGCTTCTTGGAAGAGGATGAACAAAGGCAACAAGTTCGCCTCTGGGCACAGAAGTGTGTGGACGCAATGCAAAAGGAACTGCCTAAATCAGCATTTACAAGTTATTTTCTGAAGGTGGCGGGGGAGTCGAGATATATTGACGATAGCTCACTGGATAGTCTGCTATTCGTCATGCAAGGACTTGAGGCCGCTGAAGAATTGTATTCAAATTAATAATGATGAAAATGAGGCGACACGCGGTGAACACGTCATTCACAGCGGGGTCGCTTTTTTGTTGCGCTATAACTGGTGCGAACGAGGTCTATCTGACGATTACTGTGAATTGACGGTAATTATTGCAAAGTTAGAAGTAGGTTCTAAATTTACGACCGAAAGGAGGGATGAGGTAATGTCAGATCAATCGAAGAAATATGCGATGAATGGCTCGCAGAGACTCGCTGCAGAAATACTCGCCTCAAACGATGTCCATAAAATGACGTTGGCCCAAATTGCTGACGAAGCTGGTATCAGCGAACGGACGCTATATCGTTGGAAGCAGGACCCCGACTTTATCGCGTACCAGAATGAAGTGGCAGAACTGGCCATGAAGGACTTCCTTGCTGAAGCCTACAACAGCCTAAAATCCATCGCCCGTGGAAGTCAAAGCGAAAAGAACAAGCTTAAAGCTATCGAACTGGTCATGAAGAACCAGGGCCGCTTGACCGAAGTCCAGAAGGTTGAGGCCAAGATTGAGGATAGCCGTTCCAACGAATCAATCGAGGCCGAGATTGATAATCTGAAGAAGATGCTGGCCGATATTTAAGGGTAGAAATTCATTTTATACCCTACTGCAAACTCATCCTCTTTCGTTGCATTAGTCGCTGACTAGAGATAAGCTGTGACCCACGAAGCCCAATACTTCGGCGGGATATCCAGCAGATTAGTCAGCGTCTATGCAAGGAGAGAACATCATGATCGCAGCATTCATCGAAGAACTCAGACGGCAAGGCAAAAGCACAACCACCCTGCGCTCCTATCAGGACAGTTGGGCCAGATTCTCTCGATGCTATGAAAAAGAGCACCCCGCCCCCACCCCCACCGGGGGGGCTGCCATGCCGCAGATGGCCACACAACTGGACGTAGCAAATTTCAAAAGGTTCGCTGCCAATCACTTCAAGCCCAATACCGTCGCCCTAACGCTAACCCATCTCAACGTCATTTTCCGTTGGCTCGCCGATAACGGCCACGCACCTGATAACCCCGTCGAGCAAATCGATCGCATCACGGTTCCTCAATCGTCGCCCAAGTGGCTAACCCGCAATGAACAGAACACGCTGGTACGGGCCGTGCGCCAACACGGTAATATCCGAGAATTGGCGATGGTCACACTGATGCTCCATACTGGTGTTCGGGTTCAGGAACTTTGCGATATACGCGTCAAAGACATCCCCTTTACCGAACGAAAGGGAACCTTGGTCATCCCTAATGGTAAACACGGCAAATACCGTGAAATCCCGTTGAATGTGGATTGCCGAAGAGTCCTGCAGCGTTATCTCGAATCCCGCAATACCCACAGCGATTACCTGTTTTACAGCCAGCGAAGCGAAAAGATGAGCCCGCGGGGCGTATCATTCTTAATCGCAAAGTACGCAAAGCTAACCGGTATCGAGCATCTCACCTGCCACACCCTGCGACACAGTTTCGGTCATGAGTTAACCGTCCGGAAAATCCCGATGGATGTGATCGCTCGACTAATGGGACACATGAAGAAAGACGGCTCACCAAATCTGCAAATGACCAGCCGGTACACGATGCCCGGCGAGGAAGATTTGGTCAGGGCCGTTGAAGAATTATCATGGGTGTGAGGGGATCGATTGAATCGACTCCATTTTCATTTTAATGATTGCCCACCAGAGCCTGCACGTTGCCCTGTGTCGCGAGAGAATATGGCACCTGGGATATTCATGCCAGAACAAATGTTCCTTCGAACGTGGGGCAACGTGTGGCGCGACAGGGGAAATCAATTAGAAGGCCACTGCCTTACCAATAGTAAGACACCAGTGATACCCTCACAGAGGTTATCGGAAATTTTCGGGGAACCTCATTTTGAAGGGGATTGACTATGTCAACACCCTCTTACATTGGCGACGGAGATTTTCCGCCTGAGGTTAAAGAAAAGTATAGCCATAATAAAGCAGAACCGATCAATGAGACTACCGTAGCCGTGAGAAACAACGCGATAATTACACCAGCAGCGTACGTGATCGTGGTTAAAACTCTCGAACGAGCAATCGGGGCTTCTGGCCTGTCGATCACGGTAACACGGGATATGCGATTTCTGAGGGGTAATTTATCCATTAAACCCGGAGGTATAATACGTCTTTCATACGGCTTTTTTGATTCGGACATTCGATCGCCCTCCTGACTGTTAGTCTGTGAGGGCTTTTTAATTTCATGTATTGAGTTCGATTGCCCACGTGAGGCAACACGTCGGCGCGTGTCGCGAGAGAATAGGTAGATGGGGTCATTATGCCTGTTCGGTATTCCGTTCGAACGTGTGGCAACGTGCAGGGCGACGGGGGCATGGCCGGAGTTGCCAGAGGTAATAGTTCAATACCGTAGGATTAAATAAAGAATCTACGGTCAAGGCTACCCTATTGTTCTATGGTTCGTGTTATGTGGTTCTAGTTATTATGGTTATAGTTAGTGTCAAAGACCTTTGACATCGCGACGTCGAGACCTTTGACATGGGACGTCGGGAACTGTTACATCGTGACGTCGAGGATTTTGACATGGGGAGAAGCCCGTTGGATTTGCTAGGCATTGAGTTGGTTCATGATCTCTTTCATATCGTCAAAACAAAGCTGAACCAAGTTTTGACCGGGAAACATGTTCAGACGGCAAACTCCTTGATATGTAAGAATTTCTTCAACAACTGCTAGATGGGCAATCAGCTTTTCTTTCCAGTAAACCTTGACTTGTTTTTGGTCATTTGAGACAAAGACGTAATCAAGCCCTTCTAATTGGGGAGAGAAATATATCTCCCATGGTCCGAGTTTCACATTAATTCCTCCGTTATCTCCAACATCAGTTAATAGTAAATTATCTTCGACAAATACTTTCATTTTCCTGGAATTTATTAAAAGTTATTAACAATTATGTTCGTTTTTCCTGTGGGTATCGTGAATAACTATATAAAAAAGACAGCGTACCCGTAACGGTTTGTCGAATTACCGTATCAAAAAGACGTATTCAAAATTTAACTGAGATGTCTTTTTTTATTTCGTTCAATATCTCGGAGGTGAACAAACCATAAACATTCTAAACCGTGACCAGCGGCAACAGCGAATAGAACTTTTAGAACAACGAGTCCAGTTATTTGACGAGGTTCGGGCTAAGCAAGAACTCAGTCCAGCTATGCAGACCGAGTATATTGCCGACATGAAGGAGCTTTACCGTCTTCGCCGGATTGACCGTGCTGAGTTTGATGTCCTGTTCTTCATGTACGAGTATTTTTCTGACGATAAAAACCCTGAAAATGAGCAGAACCTCATCCCGGCGGGCGTCCATATTGATGACGCCCCTCGCTTCCACCGAGAACTCTGCGATCTGCTCCGAATAGTCTCGGTCGATAACCCAACGGCTCGCATCGCTTGGGCGGCTCCACGGGGCCATGCCAAGTCGGCTTATCTATCAAACGGATTTCCCATCCATGAGATCGTTTACGACAAGCGAAAGTACATCCTCATTATCTCGGAAACAGATTCGATGGCGAAGAAATTCATTGAATGGATATCGCTCCAGCTCAAATTCAACAAGAAATTACGTGAGGATTTTGGCGAATTGCTGTCTGATCGCAAATCTACGAATGAGCGGGATAACCAAGAGGCATTCCTTACCCGAACAGGGGTACTGGTTGAAGCAGCATCCATGGGAAAACAACTGCGGGGGAAACGAAACGGCTCGTATCGGCCCGACCTTGTTATCCTCGACGATCTTGAGTCGGCCAAGAATACCAACACGCCTGAACTGCGCGAAAAGAACCTTCACTGGTTCAACTCGGTCGTTATGCCCATCGGCGATCCTTCAAAAACAGCGTTCATCTACATGGGGACCATCGTTCAAGCCCGAGGGTTGTTGCCGAACGTATTACAGCGGTCGGACTTCGAATCCCGTACATATTCAGCCATTGTATCCCCACCGGAACGTGGCGACCTGTGGGAGCAGTTCGAATCCACCTGCCGAAATCCCGAAAATGAAAATCGGCTGGATGATGCGATAGCTTTTTATCAAACAAATCAAGAGGAGATGGACCAGGGCGTTGAGGTCTTATGGCCGGGACGCTTTTCTTATTCCCGTCTGATGATTGAGAAGGTTAACATCGGCTCCCGAGCCTTTGGTTCGGAGTACCTCAACAACCCCATCGACGAAGAAACCCAGATTTTCAAGCCGTCCATGTTTACGTTTTTCGACTATCCAGAACTGCGGGATAAGATGGGCCGACCTGTGCCGTTGGACTACTTCGGTGCGTGGGACATTGCGATGGGAAAGAACAATCGATCCGATTACAACGCCATCGTCATGATTGGCCGTGATCGGCGAACAGGCATCCTCTATGTCGTAGAGACATGGGCGAGGAAGTGCCCGGCTCATGAAGCACTGATAGAGGTCATCAACAAAATCGGTAAGTATCGGCCACGGATTTTTGCCATCGAAACCGTGCAGGCCCAGTTTGACCTATTCCGGCAGGCTCGGGAACGAATGGCGCGAGAGGGAATCTACACGACTAAACTGAAAGCCGTGACCAGCAAGACCAAGAAGGAAGAACGGATTGAATCGCTGGAGCCGATTGTGGAGCAGGGAATTCTTCGGTTCATGCGACACCAACGAATCCTGCTGGAGCAGTTAGAGCAGTTCCCCAATCACGACCACGATGACCTGCCCGATGCATTGCAGATGGCTGTGGAACTCTGTGGCGGGGGACGTCGGAGAACTTTTCACCAAAAGCCCGTTGGGTTGTAAAGGACCCCAACGGCCCAGCTAGGTGGATGAAAAAGTAGGAAGGGGGGTCGTAGGTTGTCCTTATTTGCCGTCGGTAGTTATTATCCAGCACCAGCCCATCGCGATCGGATTCGGCGATATCGAGAGAATAAAAAGCTCTTTTTGGGCAGGCATTACGATGTATTCCAGCGGGTTCAGAACAAGCTCTCACGTAGGCAAAATGAACTGCTCTATATCTCGACCAACCTTCCCGGCGTGATTTGTAAGAAATCCGCCGATTTTTTGTTTGGGGAACAGCCTACATTCTCAGCAGGGAAAAACGACAACTCCAATGAGCAGCAGGCCATTGAGCGTTTCGTTGAGGGAAACGACCTCCATATCATGAATTATGAAAGCGCCTTATCGAACGCCTATCGAGGCGATTCATTCTATAAAATCCGCTACGGTCAAGAGTTTGGTGGGATGGTGGGGAAGGGGAGCGATCCTTTCCGGGTCATCATTGAAGCTCAGAATCCTGAGTATGTGTTCCCCGAAACGGCTCCCGGTGACGCCAACCGCATCATCGCTTATCATATCGCTTACCCGGTGCTTGTGAAGCGTGGTGATGCCGAGGATTGGTTGTTAACGACGGAATCCCATTATCCGGGACGCATTGTCTACGCCAAATATAAGCTGGACCCGATTGTGGTCACTGTAGACAATGAAATCAATGAGTGGCGCATCGATGCAGAGCTTCTTGGCGAACGGAAGGAAGTACAGACTGGCGTGCCGTTTCCTTTGGTGGTTCACGTCCCCAATTATGCCACGGACGATTGCTGGGAAGGCATCGATGACCTTAGCGAGAACAAACCGCTGTTCGATGAAATCAACCATCGGCTCTCACAGATCGCATCGATCCTCGATAAGCACGCTGACCCTGCCATGGCAGTACCGGCGGGTACGTTGGGCGAGGATGAACAAGGCAACCCCATCTTTCGGGTGGGCGTAGATAAAGTCTTTGAGGTGATGGGGAAGGACGAAGTGGTCCCACAATATATCACATGGGACGGCCAGTTACAGGCAGCCTTTATGGAATTGGACAAGCTCGTCAAGCTGTTGCTCATTAATGCCGAAATCCCCGAGATCGCCCTGGGCTCCGGTGATGCGGGAACCAGTGGTGCATCCGGTCTAGCTATCAAATGGCGTCTCAACTCCATTCTCGCGAAGGTGAACCGCAAACGACAGTATTACAATAAAGCCCTGAAACGGGTGTTGTTAATCGCCCAACTCCTCGAAATTGCCTGTAAAGGGCCGCAGGGTTATGAAGTGACGGTTCCAAAAGTGAAGTTCAAAGACGGTCTGCCGGACGATGAAACAGAGATGGCGAACATCATGTCCATTCGAACTGGCGGGAAGGCAACAATCTCCCAGAAGTCAGCCTTAATGTGGCTGGATGATTTGACAGAAGAACAAGCCGATGTTGAGTTACAACGGATGAAGGACGAGGAAGCCGTGGCCGATCCGTCCATCTTCCAGCAACCCGGTGATAGTGAATGAGGCCGATTCCAAAACCCGTTTATGAGCGGGATGTAAAGAGGTTAATCGGATATTACCAGAAAGCCTTCACCGAAATTGCCGGTAGGCTCAAATCCGTTTCGTCGAGTGGGTTAGAAAAAGCCTATGCTGAATCACTTCTGTCGCAGATCATGGTTATATTACGCGACCTGGACGGTTCCACGAAATCATGGTGTGAACAGATCATCAAACAGGCGTTTACGGAAGCACAAGCACAAACCATTCTCACATTGGGCGATGCATCCTCATTATCCGAGGCGGCATCGTCCATTTCTTTTTCCATGTTGGCCCGGGAGCGAACAGAGGCGTTGATTAACGACACCTACACAGATTTGCTGATGGCCACGCAGAACACAGAAAGAAAGATTAAACAGCTTGTGAGGAACGCCGTTAGCGAGACTCTACGAGTGAAAGTGTTGGAACAGATGGGGCGAAGGACATTGAAAAGTGCCATCGTCAACGAACTCACCCACAAAGGACTGTCGGCTAAGTTGGACAATGAAGCCTGGGTAGGCATCGTGGACCGAGCCGGTCGGCGGTGGAACTTATCGACCTACGCTGAGATGGTGGTCCGAACAAAACTTACACAGGCTCATATCGAGGGGACTCGGGTGGAGACGATGGAGCGGGGTGTGGATTTGGCGGTAATATCGTCGCACGGGGCCAAAGACGCCTGCCGTTCATTCGAGGGAATGGTGATTTCTCTCCATGGCTTAACACCGGGATATCTCACATATGACCAAGTCCGGAACACCGGTAAGATATTTCATCCTAATTGCCAACATCACGTGAGCCCTGTTCGAGATATTAGTCTGCTTCCCAAACAACTACGCGAAAAACATCAAGAACAGATGAGAGCTTTTCGATAAAAAATCAGCCACCCCAAACGGAGTGGCGGAGGCAGTTATCGATTCTTACCAAAAATGAAAATCACCAGACTCGCAACCAAAGCAACGATCACAAAGGGAAACGGTGACAACTGGAGCATTTCAAGTCTACGTTGGTGAAGTTCTTTTAGATCCATCATTTAACCACCTCTGAGTGTAGAGTACCCGAATTTTTCTGCGACCCAACAGCGTTATGTCGTTAAACTAGCCGCCAATCAATCCCCACGCGGACGCGACCGCGATATCAAGCGTAGGGCAAGGAGGACATGATTTTGGCAGAAGAAACACAAGTTCAAGAACCGCTACAACCAACAGCCCCTGAAGTGAAAACGGAACCTGCGCCCCAAGAGCATCTCATTCCCAAAACCCGGTTCGATGAAATCAACATCAAATATAAAGACGTTCAGGCCCAACTGGAACAACTGTTGACCGAACGGGAACAGCAAGCGAAACAGGCGAAAGAACAGCAAGGAAAGTTTGAAGAGCTATACAAGACGACGGCCGATGAATTGACCAAGTCCGAAGACGGTTTCAAAACCGTGAATGGCCGGGTTCAACAGTTGGAGTCGGTTATCAACGGTTTGTTGGAGGTCAAGTTGGAAGGTATCCCAAAGGACTTCCACGACCTTGTTCCCAGTAACCTCACGCCGGAAGCAAAGTTAGAGTGGCTAACGGCCGCTGAAAAGAAAGGCTTATTCGGCACCAAGCAGGAACAGCCTGTCGGCCAAGCGACCAATCCGACGCAAGCACAAACCACCGACCTCAACCAACTCAGTTCTATCCAACTACTCAAAATGGGCTATGCCCAACGAGCGTAATCCCACAGCGGATTGCGCTTTTTCTTTGTCCAAAAACAGCACATAGGGAGGAATTATTTCTTTGGCACTAACAATGACGGAAGCCGCGAAGCTATCGACCGATGTATTACAAAAAGGTGTTATTCAAACCTTTGCCCGTTCTTCTCCGATTCTGGAACTATTGCCGTTCATGGAGATTTCGGGGAACTCGTACAAGTACAATCAGGAGCAGACATTACCGGGCATCGCGTTCCGTTCCGTCAACGAAGGATATATAGAATCGGCGGGCGTGGTCAATCAGCTATCCGAAGGCTTGTATATCCTCGGTGGTGACGTGGATATTGACAAATTTCTTATCCAGACCAGGGGCAACGTGAACGATATCCGATCCATTCATACGGATCTAAAATCCAAAGCTCTAGCCTTGGAATTCACTCGGGCCTTTTTCAAAGGGGATGCGGCACAACCGAGCCAATTTGATGGATTGCAGAAGCGGCTGGCTAATTCCCAACTCGTTGACGCGAATGATCAAGTTTTATCTCTACCCTTGATTGACGAACTCATTGATAAAGTCGAAGGAGAGCCGGACGTTCTGTTCTGTTCCAAAACAATGCGTCGCGAGATTAAGGCGATCCTTCAAGACTCCAGGCACTATATCGAGAGTGGAGAAGACTCCTTCGGTCGCCCGGTCGCCACATATGCAGGGATTCCGATTCGAGTTATTGAGACCGATGGGGCCGGTCAAGAGATTCTTGGCTTTTCTGAGTTGAACAAAGCGGGTACTGCGAGTGATACCGCTTCCATCTATGCGGTGAAATTCGGTTCAGAGCAGTATGTTTCGGGGTTGCGTAACGGCGGGGTTTCCGTGCGTGACCTCGGTGAAATCGACAGCAAGCCCGTATTCCGGACCCGGATTGAGTTTTACTGCGGGATGGCTGTGTTCCATCCTCGGGCGGCAGCACGGTTGCGATACGTTAAAAAAGGATTTGTTCCTAAGTCCTAAAGGCTAGAACAGACGTGGTAGAGACCGGCTCTGCCACGTCTGTTTTTTATATGGGAGGGTAAAAGGTTTGAAATACCGCATCAACACACCAAACAAGATTTATAACGGAGTAACCGAAGGGGTTTTGTTTGCTAATGGAGAGGCGATCGTGGAAAATGAATGGCTGAAAAACCTGTTCACGCGAGACTACGGATATACTGCGGAAGCCATCAAAGAGGAAAGTCCCGACGAAAAGAAGGCTACTGCGGTCAAAAAATAGGTGATGCGTAATGGTTAATGTAAATCAAGCGAACACCTATTTTACCACTTCAGTTTTGCATCATGAGGAGTGGGCTTCGGTGGACAATACAACCCGTCAGCGGGCATTACATCACGCTGAAGTCCAATTGTACCGGGTCTTCCGCAACTACCGTTCCGACAGCCGACCTCTTCCAGAAGAAGCTGTTTTTGAACAGGCATTATGGTTACTTCGCATGGATGAAACTGTACGCAAGTCCCAGCAAGGCATAACCTCTGTGTCTGTGAACGGACTCGGAATCTCCATGAATCCGGTAAGCCGCATATCTCCAGAAGTCATCGCCATCCTTGGTCGCCGGGTGGGGAGGTACGCCGAATGATTCCGATGAAGCAGACCGTCGCAATCCGCAAAGCTGGGGAGCTCGATATCTGGGGAAAGCCCTCATTCGGGGAGCCGACAGTGTATCCTTGTCGGATAGACGCATCCAATAAGCGAGTACAGCAATCAAACGGGCAGGAAGCGACCTCGTGCGCCACCATACTGATTAAGGGGTTGGTGCCCGTGAGTCTCAGCGATCAGATCGAGTGGAGCGATGAAATAGATCAAACGTATTCCAAGACACCGGTAACTATCGCCATTATCCGGGACTTTTCCGGTAAACCGCTGTTTACTCAAGTGGTGGTCCGATGAAGATTCAGGTTAAGATTTACGACCAGGTTCTAAAACGCATGGAGAAAGATATCCGTAATCGGCTAAAGCAAGCGGTTCATGACTGTGCTGACGACCTCGTTCGAACGTCATCGGAAACGGCCCCACATGATAAAGGCGTCTTGGATACGTCCTACGCCAAGGAAGTAACTGTTGTCTCCGGGACGGTTACGGCAACTGTTGACTATAGCATCAAAGAAGGTAACTTCAATTACGCCTCGGCGATGCATGAGATGAATTATCGGCTCGGCCCGAAGTCCCTTGCCAAACCCGGCGGTTATGGCATGAGTGGAAAGCATTATCCCGTAGGAAACAAATTTTTGACTCGCCCACTGGAAGGCGAAACCCAGACATACAAACAGCACGTTGAACGGGAACTCCAAAAAGTATTAAAGGGGGCGTGATGCGGTGCGAATGAGAGAACTCATCGCTGTTCTTCAGCAATCCGTCCCCTTCACGTATTTTGCTAACACCTTCCCGGTTAAAGCTAATGATTGTGCCGCCGTTCGATTAACCGGCGGGAGAGAATCAAGCATAAAAGCGAATGTACGCCGACCAACGATTCAGATATTGATTCGTGTCGAAGACCCAGCATTGGCTGATGCGAAAGCAAACGAGCTATTTCGGACGTTTAACGGCAAACGAGACTTCGACGTGGGAAACACCCACGTTATTTTTTGTGCCGCTCAGCAATCCAGTCCGCTGTTTCTGGGCCTCGATGAAAGCAACCGATCCATCTATTCGATAAACTTCTCACTGATAACAGAGGAGGCCTGATACCTTGGCGAAAATTGCAGGCGTAGACGTATTGCTCTATGTCCAAACGGGCGGGACCGATGCTACCCCGACCTATACCGTTGTCGGTGGTCAAAGCGGAGCCACCTTAAATCGATCAGCCAATCTGATCGAAACTACCTCAAAGGATGCCTACGGATGGGCTGAAAACGTGGCTGGCGTATTATCTTGGTCCATTGAATGTGACGGATTCATGCTGGGTAGCGATACCGCTTTAGATCACTTGGATGAAGTATTCAACAGCCGGTCGACACTCAAAGCGGAAATCCGACTTCCCTCGGGCAAGAAATATACTGGAACCTGCATCATCACCGACTTTCCCTATGAGTTTCCCCAGGATGATGCGGCGACTTATAAACTTACTTTGACTGGCACAGGCGCACTGACTGTCACTACAGGAAGCTAACGGAGGTAACGCATGGCGAATAAGCATCGTGGATTTGTCGATATCGAACTAGACCGTCCTCGGAAGCTACGGTATACCTTGAATGCTCTCGCAGAGATCGAAGATAAACTGGGTGTATCCGTCACGGAACTCAGCGAAACCAATCTCGGTATCAAGTCGATACGCACTTTCTTATGGGCCGGACTCATCCATGAGGATGTTAACCTCATCGAAAAAGAGGTTGGTGATTGGGTAGACTTCGATAACCTCGAATATGTACAACGCAAAATCGCAGAAGCCTTTGAAACGGCTACTCGAAAAAACGATTAACGCGAGCCGACTGGGACCAGATAAAAAAGGTAGCCTTCGGCTCGCTTCGTTTATTGCCGGAACAGTTCTGGGCGTTGACGTTGGGGGAATTTCTCGATCTCATTGAATATCGCATGCAACATGAACAGCAACGCCAAGAAGCGGAATATTACCGCTCAGCTTGGTTGGCCTGCCACATCATGAACGCGTCGGGCAACATCAAACGGCCCGTCACGCCGGATAAGTTACTTGGTAAATCACCAGGTGCCAAGCGCATTGATCGTGAGGACCAATTAAAAGCATTAGATGACCTGAAACGGAAATTCCAATCGTAGGACAGGAGGGAGGAAAGCGATTGTCCGCACTCTCCAGCGTCCTTGTTAAATTCTCCGTAGACATCTCCGACTTTAACGCTAAAATGCAGTCGGCTATGGGTCAGGTTCGAAAAACGGGAAGCCAATTGCAACGCGAAGGCTCCACCATGGGTGGGGCTTTTACGACGTTGAAGGATATGGCCTTACCGGCTATCGGAGCAATTACCACGGCTCTCGGCGGGTTGGGTCTGGGAAAAGGACTTTCCTTTAACGCCGATATGGAGCAAGCGGCCATCTCCTTCGAGACGTTACTCGGCTCGGCAGAGAAAGCTCAAGCCATGCTCAAAGACCTTCAGCAATTCGGAGCTAACACGCCTTTCGAATTTCCCGGCCTGCAGAAGTCAGCCAAACTCATGCTGGGGATGGGCTTCAAAGCTGAAAGCGTAATGCCTAACCTCCGGGCGATTGGGGATGCTGTGTCGGCGATCGGCGGGGGAGAGGAAGTCCTTAATGGTGTGACGATGGCGCTCGGGCAGATGACCACCAAAGGGAAAGTATCGGCAGAAGAGATGAACCAGTTAGCAGAGCGGGGCATCCCGGCATGGGATCTCATGGCGGAAAAGCTGGGCGTTAGCAAACAGCAACTCATGGAGCTATCGTCGCAAGGGAAGGTCATGGCCGACCAGGCTGTGCCGGCTCTGATTGAAGCGATGGGCACGAAATTCTCTGGAGCCATGCAGAAGCAAAGTCAAACCTTTACCGGGATGTTGAGTACACTGAGAGACAACACAAATATGCTTCTCGGTCAAGTATTGCAACCGGTATCGGAGCGGCTGAAAGCTCTTATGCCAATAGCCATCGATTTTGTTGATAAACTATCAACCGGATTCAAAACGGATGGTTTGAAAGGCGCAATCGAGGCCGCTTTCCCATCGACGGTAGCAGTAATTTTGAACGGTATCATTACAGGCGTATCGACGCTGTTCACTCTTCTTCAAGATAACTGGAGCACCATCGGTCCTATCTTGGCTGGTATTGCAACTGGATTTGCGGCCTTTTCCGCGATCCAAGGCATCATGACCGGGGTAACGGCGGTCATGGCGACGTTCGGAACTATTACTGCAGCACTGGCGACGCCAGTGGGGATCGCGGCAGCGGCCATCGGAGCATTAGTGGTAGCCGGGATTTACTTGTATAGCAACTGGGAGGAAATCTCGCATAGGGTTGTTGATTGCTGGGCGGGGATTAAAGCAACAGCTTCTTCAATTTGGGAATCCATTGTAAGCGTGATTGAAGGGGTTTGCACCGATATCGGCAACGCCGTCGTCGTTCTGCTCGGTGGTAACTTAGGCGATGTGTGGAGCCAAGCTATGCAGTGGCTGAATACCTGCACCAATGACGTTATGAGCGGCATAAAAGAATGTTTCGACCAAACGATGGATTCGATTTCTAACAAGGCAGACACGTCATGGACTGCTGTTGGGCGAGTATGGGATGAGGCGTTCGCCCGAATTGAAACTGCTACCGGGGATTCGCTGACGTGGATGAAAGACACCATCACCGCAGACACAGAAATCTTACGAAATATCTGGGATGCTGTAGCGAAAAATCTAGGTGTAATCACGCAAGAGATGTGGAAGCTGATTCTTCAGTATTTCAAAGAAGCCCCAATATTGTTAGTGGCAGCTATGAAAGTGATTTACGATGTGCTCCATCAAAAGTGGGTTGAAATGAAAAACGACGCCTATTCCATGGGCATGAACTTGGTCCGAGGCTTCGTCGAAGGGATGCGGTCGCTAGGTAGTTGGCTTTACAGCAGCGTATCGAGCCTATTCACCGGGGCGGTCAATGCGGCCAAGCGTGCCCTCGATATTCACTCGCCCTCTCGGGTAATGATGAAGATTGGTGAGTACACTGCACAAGGCTTTACCATTGGAATGGACAACCAACAAGTTGAAGTTCATAAATCGGCGACAACCTTGGCTGACACGGCAATCAGCGGTGCCGCTCGCTTTCGACCGGATGTGTCTACACCGGAACTGGCCGGGACGGGTACCGGTCACACCTTCAACATCAGTATTCAGGGAAGCAATGCCCAAGAAATCTGGGAGCAGCTTGAACGGCAGTTGGCTCGGCGAGGGGTGAGGTTTTAATGGCAGACTCCCTTCGTATCGCTGGTTTCGAACAGATTTCCAACACTCTTTTGCAGGACCTATCGATTGAACAGGTGTTGACCTCTTTGGTTGACTCCTGCTCTTTTACGATCAAAAACTTTCGACCCAACGAAGGGGACGAAGTCATTGTTGAGATCGGTGATGTTCGGGTATTCGGCGGCATTATTGACACGGTGAGGTTGAATCGCACCGTTGGGCCGTTAAACCTCTGGAATGTCGAGTGTCAGGACTTTACGTACCAGTTAAACCGCCGGTTGGTGGTTGAAACCTACGAGGGGAAGCCAGCCGACTGGATCGTGAAAGATATCATCCTTAAATACGGTCAGGGAATATTCTCATCGAACCATGTCTGTGCGGGTGCTCCGACCGTACAGTCGATCGTGTTTGATTACATGCCCCCATCAGAATGCCTAAAGAAACTTGCTGATTATTGCGGGTGGGAATGGTACGTCGACTATTACCGGGATCTCTGGTTTTTCGACCCTTCGAATAACGACCAAGTGGCTCCGGTATTCATCGATATAAATTCGCCCATTCGAAACCTTAAGCACAACATCGATACGCAAGGGTTGAGAAACCGGGTATATGTGCGGGGCGGGACGACACTTTCTGACCCGTTTGTGTATGAAATCACGGCAGACGGTAAAGCGACGGTGTGGACATTACCCCATAGACCCCATAACATCACGATGGCTATCTCGGGAATCCCGAAACGAATCGGCATAGAAAACGTGGATGAAGAAGCCCATGTAGATTTCCTCGTCAACTTCCAAGAGAAATACATCAAAGCAGCACACCAAACGGCGACACCCGTTAACGGAGCAACCCTGTCCTTTTCCTATTGTTACGATATTGATGTCATTACAATGGTGGACGACTTCGACTCTCAAATGGCGATTGCTCAAGCTCAAGGGGGTGACGGGGTATATGAACATGTTATCCATGAAAAATCGTTAACCACCATTGAAGCCGCCGAGGCCGCTGGATTAGCCGACTTGAGGCAGTTTGCGAATCCACGGGTGCGTGGAAGTTTTGAGACGGAGATCCCCGACTGGGTTCCCGGTCAACTCGTGACCATTCAATTGCCCGATAAGGGAATCTCAAATACCTTCTTGGTGCAGAGAGTCAAGATTTCCCCCTTAACCCCGGACACATGGACGTACTCGGTGGAGTATGGGGGACGGCTTATCGGTATTCCTGATTTCCTCCAAGCATTAGTCAGCGCCCAAAAAACCGAGGGTACTGAGACCGCTCTGCTTAATAAGTTCGTGTATGGAACCGAGGGGTTGCACGTTGGGGATCAAATGACGCGAATGACATGCCAAATGCCGTACGAGGTCGAGGAAAGTCGGGAGGGCGTATTCACACCCATTCTTGTCGGGGACGGTGAAGATCGTCCGGCGATTCCCACTTGCGGTTCTTGCCTCATCGTTTTTGCCCGTAATGCATGGCAACCGCCCTCGGCAAAAATCAAAACAAGTAGCGATGGAATGAATTACACGCCATGGCAGACGATAGACATGGACAGTGTGATGACAGTTCCCTATCCAGGCTTTATCAAACTCGCCAATGTCGGGGCGGATATCCAATATTACAACTTCAAAAAGCCCTTTGAAGAAACAAGTAACGTTTGCGGTGAGGTGGTCGTTTCGTAATGAAATCATCCCTAGAAATCAAAGGTGAGTGGTTTTTTGAACTAGAAGGAGGCCGAGTCATCGGACCTCTTTTTAATTTTATTTCTTCGGCAGGTCTGGAACTTTTGTCGCAAAGCATCGCTGATTTACCCAGTCCCTATTTGGTCGTGGGTGATGACACGAATCCCGGTGAAACCATCGTCGAAGTGTTCCGAAAATCGGTGTCTAGCATTATCGTATCGAGAAATCAGGTGCGGTTTCGTACCCAGTTTCTTTCAGGCGAAGCGAACGGGGATCACCAAAAAGCTGCGATCTTCATTGGAGGGACAGATGTGGTAGGAACCGGAACCATGCTCAACCTGCTGACCCAACCCTGGTCGAAGTCATCCAATATGGTCCTGACTGTCGAGACCCGGATCACGATTTCAGCATCGTAAAGGAGTGCCACCGATCCCATGATCTACGCATTCAAAGCGGGAACCAGTGTAATCGATGAAGCCACCATGAATTCCATTCTTTCGTTGCAACCATTCTCGCTGATTTATGACGGAGCACAAGTAGATGCCAAAACGGGCGCTGGCGTGGCCCAATTCGATTGTGCGAGCTACGACCATCTGATTTCCTTTACTGCGAGTGGTGTCACTGAGATATCCCGGATTGAACTGGAACTGGTGAAAGACGGTATCGGGGCCGACGTGATCGTGGAAATTCGTTCTGGACT
>NZ_JACVHF010000031.1 GCF_014502795.1 Heliobacterium chlorum | reverse complement strand
CCATTCAGCATCTCTTCCCCGCCGCCGACAGCGGACACCGCATCCCCGATGGCTTTTAGGTTGGGCATCACACTTTCCGCATTGAAGCCCATCGCCAGCATGAGTTTTGCGGAGTTCTGCAGTCCGGGAAATTCAAACGGGGTTGACGCACCAAACTGTTGCAAGTCTTGAATCATCTGCTTTGCCCGATCTGCCGAACCCAGTAGGGTTTCAAAGGAAATCGCAGCCTGTTCCAAATCTGCGTTGAAGGAAACCCCTTTACCCAGCGATAACCCGCCTAAAGCCGCACTGACCGCACCAATAGCAGGCAAGGCGACGGCTTTGAATCCGTCGAAGGCTTTGCCCATGATGCCGCCGGATGCATCCATTTCCTTACCGGCCGTTTTGACTTGGTTCATCGCCGTCTTAATAGTGGCATTGACGCTGGAAATATCCGCTGTGAATTTGACCAACACGCTAGATAAGGCCGGCATACCGTTCCTCCTTTCCGCCAGAATGAAAAGAGCCCGCCCCCGCCGTCACTGGGACATCGACAGCGGGGGTCGGGCCAAGCGTTCAATTTCATCATCATCATGTAGACTCGGAGTGTGAAGCCATCACAACGCTTCCACTGCACAAGGGGCCGGAGCGTTAAATTCCCGCTGCAATTCCTCCAGTGTGCGGATTTGATCCGTTCGGGGCACCCGTTTGGCGGCTACCTCCTTGCCCAGCAGCATATCTGGGGTTACGGGCCTTTTTACGTTGCCGGTTGCATTCATCAGATTCGCAGCCAACCACGCCGTTCGGAGATATTCGGCTTCCTGCCGTTTGCTTTCGTTTTCATGGACGGCTTCCAGCATATCTAACAGTTCCGCAAGGGTTAGTTGCCAGAATTCAATCGAGGTAATCCGAAGCGAACCGAACGCTGCCTGACGCAGTAATGTCCAGTCGCTTCGGGTTATCCGTTTTTTCGGGTGCCCAACTCAAAGGCTTCCGCAATCTTCTCCTGAACATGGGCAAAGTTATCGAAATCGACCATCTCGCCCACTTCCCGTTCGGTTAAGTCCTCATCCTCATGAGCAAGACCGGCCCACAAGAAGGTTCGGATTGCTTTCATGCCTAGATTTGCCCCGTTTAGTTCAGTCACCGATACTCCCAATTTGTCCTCAATTTCCGCCAGGGCATTGAGGGTGTACCGAAGTTTCCGGGGCTTGTCCAATACAATGTCGACGATTCCGCGTTGCTTATTCGCCAAGATAAAGACCTCCTACGTTTTAAGGGGTTGCTGTGGTTACTGTTAAAGCACCCGTTCCGGTCAGTGTGATTTTATAGGTGGCTGCATCATCCTTGGGGAACTCATAGGGGAAGTCGGTGATGATGCAGGTTCCGGTAAACTTCTTGCCACTGGGCATCCGTACTTCGGCTTTTAAACTGGTCCGGGAGTTAAAGGCCGTATCCAAAGCATCCAACGCCGCATCACTGGCCAACATGAAGCCGTCGCATTCGAGCGACCAGGACAGCACCCCGGCAACGTTCTCCGCCCAACCGTAGGCATCTTTGGATGTAGTTTCAATCAGCTTGGCTGACCGGTTTAAGGTAGCTCCCGATTGTCCACCAACGACGGTGTACGTGGGAGCTTCATCGGTCCCACCGGTCTGTATATAGAGCAGTACGTCAACCCCTGCGATTTTTGCCAAGTTCAGACCTCCTCTGTAATGAGTGAGAAATTCAACGAGTAAATCGATCGGTCGTTTTCATCCAAGCCAAGAAATAATGGACTCGATGATTGAGACGCACAAAAAATGACGTGGGTGGTTCCCACGTCGAAGTTTCGTTTGCCCGTAAATGATTGATGAATCTCATTTGCTTTCTCTTCAGCCGTTGCAGGATCACCGGCTCGAATTAAAATTTGTAGGGTTGGTCGGCTAAGATTTGCTTTTACACTGGCTTCTCCCCCGCCGCTAACCCGAACTGTTGCACAATCATCCACCATGACCGGAAAAACGTTCGCAAAATACATGAAGGGGACGGCTTGCTGAAGAACAGCGATAATTTGAGCCATTCGCATGCCTTACGCCCCCTTCAAGACTTTCTGGATTTCCCGTTCAATGTACTCTTTGTATGTCTGGGTCTCGCCTTCCAATGGACGGGTCAGGAACTTGTTCCCGACGGGATAATGCTTTCCACTCATTCCATAGCCGCCGGGTTTAGCCAAAGAACCAGGACCGAGCGGGTATTTCAGTTCGTGCATGGCCAAAGCATAATTAAAGCCGCGTTCTTTGATGCTGTAATCAACGGTAGCCGTAACTGTACTGGAGGTAGAGGTTACTTCTTTGGCAAAGGATTTTTCCAAGATGCCTTTGTCATGCGGTGCCGTTTCCGATGATGCCCGAACAAGGTCATCGGCACAGTCATGGACGGCACGCTTTATCTGGTTACGGATCTCTTTCTCTGCTCGCTTTAGAACCTTGTCGTTCACTTTTACCTGAATTTTCATCAAACCACCACTTGTGTAAACAGCGGTTTTCCGGAAAAATCCCGAATAATGCTGATTCTCAAAGGGCTCTTGGTAAAGCTTTGATGGAGTTCATCGGACCACACTATCTGATCACTAACGCCTAACGCAACCAATTCTTTCATTAAAATATTGGCGGTAGCGACTACCTCTTGACCGTTCGCCTGCACGATTCGCTTGGTAGAGGCATCAATCCGGCAGGGATACATGGTAGGTTTACTAAATGAGGGTTTTCCCCAGATATCCAACGCTCCCGCCCTACGGATCGTGACGGTCTGTTTCATAGGAATCAACCAGCATACCTCCCCACCCGACGACCGAGGATAGCAATCACTTCAGGAGAGACAGGGTTTACTCGGTCCATGGAGATGGAAAGTCCGCTAACCGATACGGACTTTACGCCTTGCTGCGTTTTACGGATCGTTTCGTCCATTCGTAACAACCAGAGAGCCTGTTCAAAAACGGCTTCTTCAGGAATGGGGTAAATATCCGGTTGGAATCTACGGAATAACCGGTAGAGTTGGATTTCGGCGGTATTCAAGGCACGTTGGCGAGTGATATCATCCGCTGACATCCAATCTTCGTTGTGAAGGACACGATGAGTAAGGTAGGCGTTGGCGTTACTCAAATCAACCATTGATTATCACCTATTTTTTAACGGCAGGGGGCTTTTTTTCTTCCGAGGTTTCCTCTTTAACTTCTTCTGCCGTGTACCCGTAGTCCCGAGTAAACAGATTTTTCAACCATACCTCTTCCACGGTAGCCTCACCGTTGGTAAACAAGATCCCCTCCGTGACACCGTTGTAAATCTTGTTTGGCGTGATGATACGATATTTCAAACGCTTATCCTCCCATATAAAAGATGGACGTGGCAGAGTCTGTATCTACCACGTCTGTACTAAGCCTAGGGCTTCGGAACGACACCTTTTTTGATATACCGTAACCGAGCTGCAGCCCGAGGATGGAATACAGCCATACCGCAATAGAACTCAATCCGAGTTCGGAAGACCGGCTTGCTGTCGATTTCTCCGAGGTCACGGACAGAAACACCACCGTTTCTAAGTCCCGACACATACTGTTCCGCACCGAATTTTATCGCGTAAATCGAGGCGGTATCACTCGTGGTACCCGCTTTATCCAACTCGGTAAAGCCAAGGATTTCTTGACCGGCTCCATCGGTTTCAATAATCCGAATCGGAATCCCGGCATAGGTGGCAACCGGGCGACCAAAAGAGTCTTCGCCGCTTTCGATATAGTGCTTGGAGTTTTGCAGGACCAGTTTAAGTTCTCGACGCATCGTTTTTGAGCAGAAAATGACGTCTGGCTCTCCTTCGACAGCGTCGATAAGTTCATCGATCTTTGGCAAATCAAGCACTTCGTCTTTTCCGTCAATCACCTGCTTATTGGTCAGCCGTTTCTGTAACCCATCGAATTGCCCCGGTTGAGCCGCGTCCCCTTTGATAAAGGCACGGGTAAATTCCAAGGCTAGTGCTTTGGCTTTCATATCCGTGTGGATGGAGCGAATATCGTTGACGTTGCCTCGGGTTTGAACCAGGAATTTATCGATGTCCACGTCGCCACCGAGAATATACAAGCCTTCGGAAAGTTGGTTGACCACACCGGCGGATTCTACATAGCCTTCGTTGACCGAACGAAATGCGATACCCGGTAAGGTCTGCTCCTGATTGTACTTGTACGAGTTGCCCGAAATCTCCATGAAGGGCAAGAGTTCTAAAATTGGAGAAGATCGGGCAAAAGTGCTAATGACCCCTTTTTGCAATACATCGGTTGATAACTTTGCTGCTTCTGTCATGGTAAGTGCCAATGTAATTTCCTCCATCATCCATTTTCTTTATCCCTAGCCTGACTGGTAAGTTTGGAGTATAATTGTGATAGTTACAATAATTTCTTGATTCAAAGGAGGTTGGCTGTGATGAATGACGTCATTGGTTCCCCACAAGTCCCCTCTCGAGACGAGAGAACTTGGGCAATGCTTTGTCACCTTTCCTCACTTCTGGGTTTCATTTTTCCTGTTATCGGTCAAGTCGTGGCTCCCTTGGTCATTTGGTTAATAAAAAAAGAAGATATGCCCTTCGTCGATGATCAAGGTAAGGAATCCATTAATTTTCAAATTAGCATCCTAATTTATGCGTTTATTAGCTTTCTTTTGGTTTTTCTCGGAGTTGGAATTTTGCTATTGATGTTCGTTGGCTTCGTTCAATTCGTCATGACGATCGTTGCATCGATTTCAGCGAACGATGGGAAGCAATACCGTTACCCTTATATTTTTCGTTTAATTAAATGAAACAGATTTTTGTAGCACAAGTGCTTATCCTCTTTGCGAATAACCAAGTTTAAGAAGCTGTATTGGACTCAATTGGTTAAGATCTGACGTCATCGTCTGAAGTGGATTCGTTGCTTGGCCGACGGGCTGTTCTTGTTTCTGGCCAAACAAGCCCTTCTTTTCAGCCGCCGTTAACCATTCCAACCTGGCTTCCGGCGTTAGATTGCCGGGAACCAAGTCGTGAAAATCTTTTGGAATACCCTCTAACTTGGCTTCCAACAGACCGTTAATAACCGATTCCAACTGTTGCACCCGGCTATTGGTGGCTTTGTAACCGTCGTTTGTTTTCGCCAGTTCGTCTGCAGTGGTTTTATAGAGTTCTTCAAACTTACCTTGTTGTTCTTTCGCCTTTTTCGATTGCTGGTCACGCTCGGCTTGCAGTTGCTCCAGTTGGGTCTGTACATCTTTATATTTGGTGTTGATTTCGTCGAACCGGGATTTAGGGATGAGATGCTCTTGGGGCGTAGGTTCAGGCTTTCCTTCGGGAATCGTTTGTTGTTGCGGCTCCTGTACTTGAGTTTCTTCGCTCAAAAGAATATCCTCCTTACCCTACGTTTGATATCGCGGTTACGTCCGCGTGGGTTGATTTAGCGGCCAGTTTAACGACATAACGCAGGTAGGTCGGGCATGAAAAAAGCACTCACGTTACATACGGAGTGCTTTCATCTTTTGGTCGTGTTTTTCTCTCAGCCTTTTGGGAAGTAAATCGATGTCCCGTACCGGACTAACGTGATGCTTGCAGTTCGGGTGAAAAATCATTCCGGTAGACCGGACTTGGTCATAGGAGTGATACCCCGGCGTCAGTCCGTGAAGGGAAATAACTATTCCTTCAAAGGCCCGGCAAGCATCTTTTGCTCCGTGGGACGATATGACCGCCAGATCGACGTTACGTTCCAAAGTCTCCACTCGAGTTCCCTCAATGTGGGCCTGGGTGAGCTTTGTTCGGACTACCATTTCGGCATAGGTCGATAGGTTCCACCGCCGACCCGCCCGATCGACAATACCCACCCAAGCATCGCTGTTTAACTTTGCCGACAGACCTTTATGGGTTAGGTCGTTAATGATGGCACCTTTCATTGTTCTGCGACCCATCTGTTCCAACGCTTTCACCCGTAACGTCTCGCTAACGGCGTTCCTTACAAGCTGCTTAATCTTTCTTTCTGTGTTTTGTGTGGCCATCAGCAAATCCGTGTAGGTGTCGTTGATTAACCCTTCGGTTCGCTCCCTGGCCAGCATGGAAAAAGAAATGGACGATGCTGCCTCAGATAAGGAGGATGCATCGCCTAGCGAAAGGATGGTCTGTGCTTGTGCTCCAGTAAATGCTTGATTAATGACCTGCTCGCACCATGATTTCGTGGAGCCGTCCAAGTCTCGAAGGATGACCATGATTTGCGAAAGTAACGATTCGGCATAGGCGTTTTCCAACCCGCCCGATGACGGGATGGTTTTTAATCTACCAGCAATTTCGGTAAACGCCTTCTGGTAATAGCCAATCAGCCGCTGGATATCCCGTTCATAGACGGGCTTTGGAATTGGCGTCATTCACCATCACCGGGTTGTTGAAAAATGGATGGATCGGCCACGGCATCCTCTTCCTGCATACGCTTTAACTCTACATCAGCCTGTTCTTCCGTCAAATCGTCCAGCCACATTAGGGCCGATTTCTGGGAGATGGTTGATTTGCCGCCGGTTCGAATGGACATGATGCTCGCCATCTCGGTTTCGTCATCGGGCAGGCCGTCTTTGAATTTGACCTTGGGCACTGTGACTTCGTAATCTTGTGGTCCCTTACAGGCAATTTCGAGGAGTTGGGCGATCAGTAATACCCGTTTCAAGGCTTTGTTATAATACTGCCGTTTGCGGTTTACCTTCGCCAGAATCGAGTTAAGCCGCCACTTGATCGCCAGACCTGACGCCCCGCTGGTCCCGGCATCACCAGAGCCTAAAGCAATCTCGGGGATTTCGGCGTTGATTAACAGTAACTTGACCAGCTTGTCCAATTCCATAAAAGCTGCCTGTAACTGGCCGTCCCAGGTAATGTACTGCGGAACCACTTCATCCTTCCCCATCACCTCGAAGACCTTATCAACACCCACCCGGAAGATAGGGTTGCCCTGTTCATCTTCGCCCAATGTACCAGCTGGTACCGCCATGGCCGGGTCAGCATGCTTATCAAGGATGGATGCAATCTGCGAAAGCCTGTGGTTGATTTCATCGAACAGAGGCTTGTTTTCGCTGAGGTCATCGATGCCTTCCCAATAATCGTCGGTAGCATAGTTGGGGACGTGGACTACCAGCGGATATGGGACACCGGTAATCACTTCCCGGTGTTCTGCAGAAAGTTCGGCGGAAATCCGCCACTCGTTGATTTCATTGTCCGCGGTGACCACAATCGGGTCTAGTTTGAATTTAGCGTAGACGATGCGGCCCGGATAGTGGGATTCCGCGGTTAACAACCAATCCTCGGCATCACCCCGCTTCACAAGCACCGGGTATGCAATGTGATACGCGATGATGCGGTTCGCGTCGCTGGGAGCCGTTTCAGGGAACACATACTCGGGATTCTGGGATTCGATAATGACCCGGAAGGGATCGCTCTCCTTCCCCACCATCCCGCCGTACTCCTGGCCGTAACGAATTTTGTAAAAGGAGTCGCCCCGGTAGGCGTTGGATAACGCACTTTCGTAGCTGAGGATATGGAGGTCATTCCCCTCAACCAGTCGCTCGATCGCTAGTTGCTCATTGGAGTTATCGTTTTTACCGGCGGAAAATGTGGGTTGTTCTCCAAATAGAAAATCGGCCGATTTCTTACAAATTACGCCGGGTAAGTTTGTGGAGATATAAAGCAGTTCGTTTTGCCTGCGTGAAAGCTTATTTTGAACCCGCTGAAAAACATCGTAATGCCTGCCCAAAAAGAGCTTTTTATTCTCCCGATACCGCCGAATCCGATCACGGTGGGCTGGTGCCGGGTAGTAACTCCCGATGCTGAATAGGGACAATTGAAGACCTCCTTTCCCTTCTTTTCATCCACTTCGATTAGCTGTGGCTATGCGTTACAACCCTTCCGGCTTTTTGTGAAACGTCCTTCGACGTCCGGCACCGCAGAGTTCCACGGCCATCTGTAATGCATCGGGCAGGTCATCGTGGTCGTGGCTAGGGAACTGTTCCAGCATCTCAAGAAGAAGTCGCTGGTGCCTCATAAAACGTAAAATCCCCTGCTCCACTAATGGTTCAAGGGATTCAATGCGTTCTTCTTTTTTACCCCGGCTGACCACGGCTTTCAGTTTGGTATGGTAGATACTTTGCCGGGTTAGGAGTTCTCGAAGTTGCCGGAATAGGTCATGTTGAGCTTGCACCGTTTCAATGGCAAAGACCCTGTGCCGATACTGGACGATTTTATCTGCTGCTGCGGCAAGGGCTTCATGGGCTGGACATTTCATCGCCCAGGCGTCCACAACATACAACACACCCGTTCGCCGATTTCTGGCGACGGTTAGAATGGCGTTGTAGTCAGAGCGATTGTTTTTTCCCATGGCGATATCCCAGGCTCCGAAATAATCTACAGTTTGCCGATCGAGATCCCCGTAGTCGAAAAACGTAAACCAAGAAGGCCGGAAGATTTGACTTTCCTCATCCACTGGGTTATTCATAAATTCTGAAGAGAAGGCCCGAGAGCCGATATTCACCTTTTCAATCATGAGCTTTAGAAATGGGAACCGGGTAGGCCAAAGCACCTTTACACCCCGGTCCATCTCTTCCCGGTTGGCGGCATATAAAGCTAGGGCATCATCCAGCCGGTTTGTGTTTTCCGCATCACGGCAGATAGTTTCGAATCTCTCCCACAGGTCTTCTCGTTCCGGCCGGGAAAGTATCGCGGCATAGGTACGGCTCTCAAAATCCGCTCGATTCAACACGGAACGGAGCAGGCCCGAGGCGTGAACGATCGTCCCCATGTAAATGAAGGCTGTCCGAGTGGGGTCTCCGATGGGCATCACGACGGAGTTAAACCAGTGCAGATTCTTTTCCCGCAATTCTGGGGTATTCGTATTTTTGGCGGATTCCAGATCGTCCAAAATCACCAGATCGGGCCGGTATGAGCCGTTCCGTTTCCCCCTAAGCTGTTTCCCCATCGATGCGGCTTCCACCAGTACCCCGGAACTGGTCAGAATGGCTTCTTGATTATCCTTGTCGTTCATCGATTTCCGGGGACTAAGGAATTCACCGAAGTCTTCCCGCAACTTTTCGTTAAATTTAAGCTGGCCGGAAATCCACTCAATGAACTTTTTACTCATTCCGTCCGTTTCAGAAATGATGAGGATGTACTTTCGCTTGCCATAGACGATTTGATGAACCGGAAAGCAGTTGGATAGATAGGCACTTTTGGCGTGTCCCCGAGGGGCGGCCCAGCCGATTCTGGCGGTTACATTTCTCTCGGACACGTTTTCAAGTAGGCTACAGAGTTCCCGGTGAAACATAGGGGCGTCGTCGATGGTGGTTCCCGTAGGGATAAGGTTTTGATCGTTTGTCGGGTTTTTGTCATCGGAAAAGTACTCGTAGCAGAAATACAGTACATCGTTTTCCGCCCGGTCAATTCGACGAAGTTTCGCAAGTTCTTTTAGATTGGCAATAAAGTCCGCCTGTTGAAACTCAGAAAGTCCGCGGTCTGCCTCCACCCGTTCATACAGACGGATTTTTTCTTCGAGCATCATGAGCCGTTTTTGCCGTTCGGCCCTGTTCCAGATGTCCATGCTTATTCACCTACCCCCACAGCCGCGTTCTTTGGGGCCAACGTTCGATCGAACCCAGGGACTTCGAGTATTTATGCCACATAAAAAAAACTGGCCGCTTAGAATGGCACACAGCGGGCCAGTGATTTTAGGCAGCAACTCTTTGAAGTCGCTCTTTGGCAAGTTCGATATATTGAGGTTCAAGTTCAAAAGAGATGAATCGACGACCCGTTTTCTTGGCGGCCACACACTCACTACCGCTTCCCCCGAATGGAACAAGAACGATATCTCCGGGATTAGAAGACTTGCGGATGAGAAACTCGATAAGGTCTTCGGGTTTTTCATGGTTGTGCCGTAGGCGAGCCGGGGGAACTCGGTCAAACGGTAAAATATCGGTATGTCGGGAAATGCCGTCTACTTCGTTTAAGTCCCTGCGACCCTTTTGGCAGAACAGGATGTTTTCATACTGACCGGCATAGGCACCTCGGAGATCGCCCATGGACCGTCCGTTTTTCATCCAGATTAAGCTGTTTTTAACCAGAAAGAACTTTTCTAACAGTGGTTGCTGAATCTTGACCTTATCCCACCGGGTAAACCAGTACACGTGAGAGTTTGGCTTCAGGACACGGTTGATTTCAAAAATCACTGTGGCAAGAAATTCGGCATTATCCAAACCATCGTTTTGGATTCCCTTGGCGGACAGAAGCGGTTTTACTTTACGGTTATTTGACGTGAAGTTGATTCCATACGGAGGGTCGACCACGGCTAGGTTAACGGATTCATCCGGTAATTGCCGCATCCCCACGATGCAGTCCATGTGATAGACGCAGTCCAGTTCAATCTTGGTACAACAATAACAATTCAAAAAGTACCCTCCTCCCATTTCGATATAACCCCTTCCGTATTGAAAAGAGAGACTGAATCAGCGGTCTACAAGTTTCGAACAAAAGAAAATCCCCCGGCGTACACCGAGGGACAACAGATGGTCTATTTTAAGTCCATTCTAGTTCCGAAACCGCCCGTTCAAGATCGTCGGAACCGGGCCGGGTATAGATAATCGTTGTAGATATGCAGGGATCGCCGTTGGCTTTTTGGTGCCCCATCAGCCGAGCAATAACATCCAGTGGAACCTTGTGGGTAGCCAGTTGATGACCAAAGGTATGCCGTAGGCTATGGCAGTTCAGGTGGGCGATTCCGGTAAGCTCTTTATATTTCTCGATAATAACCTGAGCCGCTCTGGTGGTCATTTTGGAAGAGCGGTTGGTGAAGAAAAGGTAATCGTTAGCCTGCCGGGGATATTCCGCTAGGTACAGGGCCAACACCTTCCGAACATCGTTATTTAACGGGATTTCCCGGTACTTTCCGCCCTTACCGTTGCGGACAGTTATTTGTCCTTTTCGTTCGGATAAATAAGTCTCAGAAATTCTGAGAGTCACTATTTCATTGACTCGTAGGCCTGTATGTAAAAATACTGTAATCAACGCGAGGTCTCGAAGGTTCCCCCGTTGGCGTACGGTGCGTATGAGCAAGTTCTGTTCATTCCGGGTAAGCCATTTGGGGTTTTGAGCCGGTGTGGGCACGTTTTCAACGTCGGTGGCGGGATTATCCGGGATATCGCCACGTTTAACGTAAAAATCGAAGATTACCCGGAGTTGTAACAGGGTTAACGCAATGGTACGAGGCTTGTAACTATTTCCAGACCACCTTTTGAAACGTGATATGTCCGATTGAAGCACCAGCCCCAGGCCGGAGCCCCCCCGGTGGGGGTGGGGTGGGGGTCCATCATTTGATGCAGCTGTTGTCGCCGGGTGTTCCGCATCGAACCAGCGTTTGAACCGGCCCCATGAAGCTGCGTACTGTTTGACGGTGAGTGGGCTTTTCCCCAGCCGTTCGAGGTCTTCAAGGAAGTCTGCGATCATTGCTTCGTCCGCCCTTCTGAATATACGATCAAATATTTCGGGGATAATGGGACCAATTATATGGGTTTGTCGGCTACAGTATAGCTCTTTTGATCGTATAATCAACAGAAGAATGATCAAACAAAAAAAGAAAAGCAGCCATCCCTTTTCGGGGGTAGCTGCTACAGAAATGGAGACCTGTGGGCCATATTCAGTTTACACAATAATAAACTTGTCCGACAAGAGGTAGTTGGATCATTCCCCTAGCATACGCTTCAACTCTGCGATTTCATCCGCCAGGGATTCATTATTCCGGGTATCCTCAACCGTGGCCGTTACTTCTTTGACATCTGTTAGCTTGCCACGGTTCTTCAGCAAGAGTTCTAGAGCTTTCAACTGGGTCTTTTCGTTATCGGCTTTCACCAGCGTACGGAGCCGCGAATAAGCCTCTGTTAGAAAGTCCTCCATCAGCAAGTCCGCGAGGTGATTCTGGTACGCTAAGAACTCGGGGTCTTGTTTCCACCGGTAGATGGTCCGGGGACTAACGCCAACCTGCTCTGCAATTTCGGCTACTGTTAATCTACCGTCCAACTCATTACCCACGAAAAGTTCTGCTGCCCTTGCCTGCTCGGGAGCCACAGCGAATACTGGACGTTTCCTTACTGCCATTCTATGATCACCCCCCTCCAGGACTTCACAGTTTTATCTTCTACATAAGGACATGATAAAAGACCGCTTTTCAACGGTCTGTGCGTATGTCATATTACAGTGAATTTCCGGTGTACTACGACTGTTGCTGCCGCCACCGGGATATTCCTGCTCATATAAAGGTTGGGGTATACCGGTTATTTACAAGCTGGCCGGGGTGTACCGTCCTATACTGTATATACAGTTATAACAGTATAAGATCTTATATACCGGTATAGATACATACTTTATGTCAAAAAGCGTGACGTACCCCCGTCGGGATCTTTGACATAGGGTACTGTACTATAGATACCGTTATTACAGTTTTACCGGTAGATATATAGAGTACAATACTTAGTGTCAAATAGCGTTGCGGGGTACGTCGGGGTTTTTGACATAGGTATCGTGTTTATAGTTCTACCCGGTTAAATAACGAAAGAGACAACAGAACTCACCGACCCTGCTTGCCCTCCGCCTGGCCCACTCAACATGGCATCGGAGTTGGCGACGTCGCAGGCTGTGCGGCCATGTGTGTCTCGCTAGCATTATATGTATGGAATTGTATTGGCAAAGTATTGCGTCGAATACGTAGCCAGACAGTTGGGTCTGTGAAGGATACGTTTGATTATTCAGTTTCAGGACTGCGGTTAATTACTTTTGTTTCATATTTATCGACTATGCCCTTATATACCAATAGTAACTCCCGTAGCATTTTTTTCTTAACTTCGGGAGAAAATTTTCTTCTATTGATATCGTAGATAAGTTCTTGTAGGTAAGGGGTCTGCTTAATTTCTTCCGTTAATTTGTCTGGGACCTTTCCAAATCTCCAGTTTAACTCATCCTCTTCAAGACCTTAATATTTTTCCAGATCTCGTAAAACTTTTTCGTCTGGGTCTGTAACCTTACCTCTCTCTAAGTTCGAAAGATAACTATGGTTTTTCAAACCGATGTCTGTAGAGACTTTCGTTACGGTAAGCTTTCGTTTTTGTCTTAGCTCTTTTAAGTATTCGCCTGCCTCGACCACCTGCATTAAGATGGCGGTTTTCTGGTCCAGATCGAGATCCAATCAAAATCCATTCCTATCTAGCGTTTGGATTAAAATAAACTTAATTCCGACTAAAAAATAAAGCTATTTTGTTTCCCTTTTGTTAACCTCGGTGATTAAGAACCCTATGTTCGCTAGTTTGCGAATCCTTTTTCTGTAATATCCCGAAAAATTTCGGGGTTATTTGTTGAGAATCTCTGTATAAAAAAGCGATCTTGTCGCTAAAGACAAGACCGCTAGTTAATCTAGTGAAGTTTAATTTTTTCACGATTAATCTTAATAAAACGTGCACTGTCCTTAGCCTCAGCCATCTTTATCTTCAAGAAGTGATCGACATCTTTAGGAATTTCTATCCCAGTTGCCTTTACCTTGTCTAATAAGTCTTGAAGATTTATGACTACAGACTCGTAATAGTTTTCAGCGTCACGGAATTCAGCTACTCTCTTTTGAGCACGTTGTCTGCGATTTTCCCTCCATCTCTCGAAGATAGTAATCACCTCCTTAAGTTTCAGGATAACCAACCGAATAACCAAGCTCGATGGTGATTTTAACTAACAAGAACAATTACTCCCTCTAGTCACTCAAATTTCTGTATTTACTATCTTGGGATTGTTAATACTAATCCTGCTTGATTTAAGAACATTTTAGCTAAACAAAGGCAGGAGAAGTAAATGTTTTCTATAGAATATACCGTGCCTTCCAAGCGAAAAGCTTTATTATTTCTATACCTAATACCCCTTCTATATTTTGCCGCTTCGTCAACTTTTTCCTATATTCCATTTATTAATGGTCTAGTTTTCTGTTTGACGCCTGTAATTTTTGCTCTTATCTTTGCAAAGTCGACCCTACGACCATACTTTATCGTTCGGGAATCTTGGAAAAATATGTTTCAGATTGCATTAGCCATTCTAATTACAAGTAATGTACTTGCTGGCTTATCTCTGTTGGTTCTATTCATCCTATCACTAACTTTAAGTTTATTAGGTTTCGACTCTGATGCCGTTAGTCTAACTCCATTTATAGTAAAGAGAACACCATTAGAGGTGTTTATTCAATACAACCTATTGTTGCTACCGTTTATCGCTATTGGCGAAGAACTAATGAAAGTAATAATCTTTCTAGGAATTGCTTCTCTGCTACCCTTACCAAACAACTATCGAACTCCAGTAGCCGTTGTATTAGCCGCTCTTATCTTTGGCCTATTCCATGCCATCCATTATTCCTTGGCTTATACTATTCCAGTCTTCGTCGGAGCTATTCCGTACTTTGTTTTCTTTCTGTTGTTTAGAAGCATTATTCCCTTGATTATTGCCCATTTTATTCACGATGGGATAGGGTTCTTGTTTCACTTAGAGACTGTTGGTTTTCCGCTGATGCTCCTGGCATTGATTACCTTCCTCACATGGATGTTCGTTATTAAACCGGAGGAAAGAATTATCTCGTATCTCGAAGAGCGACGGTCACAGGTAGACGTAATCCAATTAGACTAACCATTATGGCTCCAACCTATAAGGAAAAGCAGTCTAGCGGTATTGCTAAACTGCTTTTTTTGACGTAATCGCAAGAGGTGTAATCCTATTTTTCGGCGATCTGACCATCCACGAACTCTACTCTATAAGTCGCAAATACCTTTTTCTCACCGAGTTTCGATTGACCTACATGACTTCATTGGATCTATTCCCTTGACGTGTAACTTTATAGTTAGGTAGCGGGGCTGTGAGTTAAATTTAGGAATATAATTTAACTATTGTAAAATACTTCTTTCAGAAGTAAGATATATATAATTCAGATAACTTTTGTTTACCGCTAGCGGAAACAACCTAGAAACGTAACGAGGTGAATCAACGATGCTAATTATCGAAGAATTAAGAGACAGAAGTGCTCGACTAGAAACCAAGTGTATTGAAACTAAATTACTTTTACTGGCTAACAAAGTTGTAGATGCATCAAAGGAACATCTTAAACTAATAATCGCCCAGCTACCTGAATTTGATTTACACGATGAATCACATAGCATACGGATTCTAGAAAATATGACAAGTCTCATTACAAAAGATGTCTTAAAGAATCTTTCAAGTTATGAGTTATTCATGTTGTATTTATCAGCATACCTTCATGATTGTGCAATGGCTTTACCTAATTGGGAACTGAAGCTATTAAAGCTGACCGAAGGTTCGGATGGATTTACAAATCTTGAAATTGAAAAACCATTAAAAAACGATTTTAAGTCTCCCTATTCTATATCAACTGCTATAAAAATAATTAATGAAAGAAAAGATAATTTGTATGAGAACTTTGCGAAAATAAGGAACTTTATTTTTTGTCCAAGTAACGAGTCTGAACTAATCAAAGATTTAGCGGGCAGACTCATTGAATATCAAGAATTTAGAAATGGATTTACAGAAGAATTAAAAGAAACAAAACTACGTTCTGATATTGCTGGATATCTTGAACTGAACGATCTTATACGATATGAGTTTGTACGTACTACTCATCATAGTCGGATTGAAAAATATGTGAAAAACCTAAGTTCGCTATTTGAGGAATATCTTGACGGATCTTGGGGAAAAGCCTTAGCTTATGATCTTGCAAAAGTTTGTAGGTCTCACGGCGAGGCGTTTGAATATATATCCGCATTAAACGTTCAAGCTAGCTACTTCGGGGATGGATGTGCGAATCTACAATTCGTATCCTTGATTCTACGAATAGCTGATATAATTCACTTTAGCGTGGATAGAGCTCCTAAGTCATTATTTTCTGAAAAGCCGATACGTTCAAAGGAAAGTCTTAAACACTGGATTGCTAAATTTCAAGGATTAAACTATTCCATAGGAGAAATTGATTCTGACGGTAAGGTTAAAATTACTTTTAGAGCTTTTTGTGATGAACCTAACATGTATTACTTTCTTCTCGAATACATGAACTGGATTGATGATGAACTAAATAATTATAAAAAACTCATATTTTCATTAGATTATTCATTATCTACACGTAAGTTCGCAGAAAAGTACAAGCTACCAATTGCAGAAAAAGTTGACAGATCGCAAATCAAGTATGATGAAGATAAGTTTAAGCCTAGTGGATTGTGTTTCACATTAAATCAAAAGAGAATAATTGAACTATTAATGGGGGTAGGATTATATAAAGATAAATATTTATGCTTACGGGAACTATATCAAAATTCACTTGACGCATGTAGAAACATGATCTTTTCATATGAAAGTCGCTCTACTAATATGACGGGTAAAATCGAGTTTGGCCTCGGCGAATGTGAGGTTAATGGAATAAATAGATCTTATCTCTATTGTTTAGATAACGGTTTAGGGATGAACCTACATATCATTGAGAACTACCTTATGAAAATAGGAAACTCTTATTATAAATCAAGAGAGTTTAATCGAAGAGTCGCTACATGGAAAGATAGTTATACGCCTACTTCACAATTTGGTATCGGAATATTATCCTGTTTTATGCTCGGCGATAAGATAGAGATTACTACGAGGCCAGCTGATGACAATTCCAAAATTAGTGAAGCTATTAGATTCTCTATTGATGGTCCTCATGAACACTTCTATTTTATGAAACCAGATCCATTAGACTTGGAAATTATAGGTTCACATGGTACTCTCGTAAAAGTATTTCTTAGTGAGCCAGACTCTATTAACAATATATTCCTTGATAATCTCTGTACGGTAATTCACGGATGTGATTCTAACGAATTCGTAGAGAATAACAAAGAAACTTATGCATTGTGGAATCAAAATCTTTATAAATTAATTTTAGAAACAGTTGGGAAAGTACCTAGCAATATTGATTTAATCATCAGATTTTCAAATAATGCTACGGAGAAACTAATTCCATGGGCTACACCATTTAATTATTCGATCTTAGAAGATCAAGTCTATCAGTTGTATTCAGGTTTAACGTATTTTTCTGACGGTTATAATCCGACCGCAGATTTTCTTAAGTGCAAGGACTATATTGAAACCAATGTAATTAATGTAAATTATGAAGGAATTGATTATGTCTTTAGTTTAAGCTTACCTAAACCCGGTATTCCCGTTGACGACTGGCGAATATTAAACTTTCCAAAGAATATTTACAATAAAGCTCACCCTGTGCTTGTAGACGGTATTTTCGTTAATAGCAATTTCTATTCTGATGCAATGTTTGATGCAAAAAGAGATGTACTATCAAATGGCATAATTAACTTTATGGGTACTGATCGGCCAATTCTTTCTGTAGATAGACATAATATTACCTTGATGCCTGAATCTCTAAATCAGAAATTGAATCTCTTACCCGAAATTGTTGGTAAGAAAATCGTCTATGAGTTAGATAAACATTTCAAGATGTATAATATTGATTTAAGTTCTAAAGAGGCAGGTATGACATGGGATTATATATTAAATAAGTTCAGTAGTTTGAGTCCAATAATACTTAAAAATCTTGTAGGTTCCGACGAAACCTATTTGACTCTACAAGATATTGTAAATTTAACAAAATACGATATTTCGGTAAGGGAATTTATTACTAAACCTGAAGTTGAACTTTACAATTTCATTTTTAACAACTTGTGTTCGACTTCCCAGTTACTGGTTTTAGGGAAATTGATACACTCAGAAAGAATTGATGTAAGTAACAACACTGTAAAAGTACATTCGAAAACATTTGAACCAGTAAAGATTGTTCAACGATACAGTAATCTAGTCATTTTTCCTATAGCTATCAAGGCAGATAGTTGGGATGAACTATACGGAGAATATGATTTGATTTCCAATTTATGGCCAATTATACCTGAACGATTATTTCAAAGAATACAGGACTTTTCAACCAAAAGTCTATCACAGAGAGCAAAAACAACGTCTGAATGTTCGAATTCATTAGCTGCTATAGCTGCTCAAGATCCAGTACTTATACATCCTAAACTAGGCATCTTTTCTTCAAGGAGAGAAATATGGGGCAAGAAGAAGAATATGGTCGGGAAGTTTGAACATCAACAAGATGGTTTTTGGCTTTTTGAACTAAACGAGCATGGTAAAACAACCTATCAAGGAGTTGACTACTGCATCTACTGTTTTATAGCCCCTAGAAAGCTAACTGATGATGAAATGATAACGCTTGAAGATTATAAAGAAGAAGATTCCGACTATTATAATGGTGTTCTTAACGGTTGGAGTATCCTTTTAATAGGGAGACGTTCTGAAAAAGTGATACTACCTGGACTAAGAAAAAGGAATGAAATGATTAGCAGAATCAAAAAATCGTTCTGGCAATCCAAAGAAAATGTTAAATATCATTTTTTAGACGGAACACTACTAGAACCTATTAAAGAGGACTTGTTTTAGTTCCGCTTATTGAAGAGCATTCTAAATTCTGTTGAATTGTGCTAATTTATTCTACAAACTATTCAATCTCCCGGATGTTTAACTTAATTGAACGAGCAAACCATCTTATTTGGAACCCTCCGGTCCTATCTTTAGGTCGGCATTCTTTCTAATACTATCTCCATTGTTTATCCAATGACAGACAACCGCCCCTCCCCACTGGCCTCGCTCGAAAGGAGTACAAGGTAGACCGTGAGGAAGGGCGGTTATTCTTTTATTCTGACCGGCAATTCAACAGTTTAACACCTTAGCATCGTATTTCACCTAATTATTTCCTCCACTCTTTAAAAACCGACGCCACAGAATGCCCTGTGTGCCTTCGAAAACGATCGGCTATACCATTCATACAGAATGGGTGTCGAATTGGACGTGGGGCGATATAACGGGTTTGGTGCTAGATAGGGGTTTTTAGGGGGATTTTATTGTTTTGACGTTCTAACGATTTAAATGGCGGGAATTAGGAAAAACTGAATGAGGGATATCCCATTAACTTCTATGGAGTAGTTTTATGACAGATATTCCGAACTCATTACTTAACCTTGTTCTAATGCATGAGGTGTTTAGTAAGGCTCGAATTGAAGCTTGGAATTCTGAAGTGCTTGGGTCGTGGCGATGGTGGCTGTTGATCGCTCTCATGCTAGTACCATGGATTTTTTGGTGGCGTTTCGTTGATAAAAAGAGACTCACTGAAATATGTCTACTCGGGATGTTCGTATTAGCGACGGCATCTTGGATGGACGAATTGGGAAGCGAACTATTATTATGGTATTATCCATATAAGACCTTTCCGCTTTATCCTCAACTGGTCCCGATTAACTACACGGTAATACCTATAACTTTTATGCTGATATATCAGGAGAAAAAATCTTGGAAATCGTACATTATCGCATTGATAATAATGGCAGCTATCTATGCTTGGATAGCTGAACCAATTCTAAATATAATAGGCATTTATATGCCGATTAACTGGAAGTACAGCTACTCCTTTCCTTTATACGTTTTGATTGGCGTTAGTCATAGATGGCTACTCGAAGGGATTCTAAAAATTACGGGTAAAAGTAGCGAGAAAAATTCTTAATGATCTCGAATAACAACCGCCCCTCCCCACTAGCCACCCAATAACGTGCTTATCGGGTAGACTGTGAAGAAGGGGCGGTTCACTGTTATTCTGACCGGTAATTCAACAGATTAGCTTCTAAGCGTCATATTTTGCCTAATTATTTCCTACGCTCTTCAAACCCGCCCCCGTAGAATGCCCTGTGTGCCTTCGAAAACGATCGTTCGAGGTCCAATCGCACGTGGGCCATTATAGCGGCCTTAAAGTGGATATAGGTTTTATTTAGAAATATTGCTCTTCTTTTTGGCAATAATAAGAGCACAAATTGGCTATGAGAGGAAAAAGTATGGCTCAGCAAGCAAAGCAACAAAGTCGAAAACCTAAAGGGATGATATCTTCTCTAGCCACAAACTTTGTTCACGCTCGAAACCCCTATACGATGGCATGGTGGTCAGCGGCATTTCCTGGCTTTGGTCATATCAGTCTTGGCAGTTATGTCGTCGGCTTTCTTTTGTTCATTTGGGAAATGGTCGTAAATTCAAATGCCAAAATCAATCTGGCCATCTTTTATTCGTTTACAGGACAATATGAGTTGGCTAAGGAAGCAGTCAATAATAAATGGTTGCTTCTTTACGCACCAGTGTTTGTATACGGAGTCTGGAGTTGTTACTGCTTAACTTTAGAACTAAATCGGCTTAACGCTTTGGCAGAAAGAAATGGAGAGATCATTAGACCCGTAAGTTACTCATTTTACGAGATAAACATTTTAGATAAGCGAGTACCCTGGGTAAGTGTTGCGTGGACATTACTTACTCCAGGGCTTGGTCATCTATATACCCACAGGATTCCAACGGGCTTCTTCCTATTAGTTTGGTGGATTGCGATTGTGTATCTATCAAATTTACTTCCCTGCGTCCAACTTACCGCATTTGGTAATTTCGAGGCGGCGAAGGCCGTCGTTGATATCGAATATCTTGTATACATGCCGTCGATTCTCGGGTTTGCACTATACGATGTTTATGTAAATACCGTCGAGTATAATCGTCTCTATGAAAAAGAGCAGGCAAAGTTCTTGGAGCGTGAATACCAACACCCCAATTTCGATATGCCGGTTTAGGGGGAACTTCCTTGCACGTAGTGGCTACCTTCGACCACTCGAATTTTCTAGAGTTAGCAATTACGGATCTTAAACAGAATGGGATTGAAAAAGACAGTATTTGTGCTATACCTGTTAAAAAAATAACTCCTGAAATACAACTTTTGGACAGTATCCATGGTGCCGATGGACAAAGTATGTTTGACGTAGCCTCAATCCTTGGTACTATTTTCATGCTATTCGGGGTACTATGGGGGTTCTTATGGAAATGGGGGCCAATTATCTGGGGACTGATCGGCCTCGGCTTAGGGTTTGCCGTTGGATTTGCGATAAAGTACTTTATTTATTTTCGGAAGACTAAAACCGCTATCACAAAAGGAAGACAAGCAGAGGTAGTTCTAATAATCAAGTGTGAAAAAGAGGAGATACTTATTATAGAAAAAGTCTTGAAAAGACACTTCGCTCTTGCGATAGGCACAAAGCAGTAGAGCTCAAAACAAAAAGCCAGCCTACTTAAAAAACAAACCGCCCCTCCCCACTGGCCTCCCTTTAATGTGTTATCGGGTAGACCGTGAAGAAGGGCGGTTTACTGTTATTCTGACCGGCAATTGATCGGCTAACACTTGAACATCGGCTATTTCACCTAATTATTTCCTTCACCCTTCAAACCCGACACTACAGAATGCCCTGTATGCCATTGAAAACGATTGGCTATACCATTCATACCAGATGGGGGTCCAATCAAACATGGGCAATTACAGCGGTCTTATGTGGAATATGAGGATTTTAGGTAATTATTAAGCAATAAAAAAACGACCTCACCGGATGTGGCAGCGAGATCGCTTTGAAAAACAATTTATTTTCGGTTTTTCTCCAATAGGTATTTCAATCTTTCTCCGTGAACAGCTTCATCTTTTGCAACAACTTCAACCCTGAGCTTCGACGTTTTGATACTGCTCTATTTCTTTTTCAAAGTCTGTTCCCTTTGTTAATCCAAAGATACTCACGGTAAGTACTTCTCCTAGCTTGAATTATTCTTACCTTATCATGACTAGATTGCTTTTTTGTTATACGTTCATTCTTCTTCGTCAGTTAATTTCCATTAAGACTAGGCTCTGAACCATATTGCCCCCCTTAAGGTCTACCGAACAAACTTACCGACTAATCATCACCGTGATACTAAATCAAATGAAGGTTTTTTATAGTAATTCTGGTTTGACCCATTGGGTAATATCATTACCAAAATGTATATAAAGTTCTTCTATTGGAGTCGGTATCCAAAAACTATCAAACACTAAGCCGTGTGCTTTCGTTACTTCACGTACGGCAACTTTTTTCTTAAACATTTCATTTGCTTTACACCACGGGCACAGGCTTCCGTTTTTAGAATAACATTTACTCCCAACGGTACCCCCTGCCTTTTCGAGCATTTTGTTAACGGCAACTACGGTTCGGTCTTTACGGACAAGTAGTACATTCCCCGGATATTCTCCCCACACTATGTGAAAAGCTCTTACCACTTCGTCCAACTCAATTTGTCCGCTCTCAAAACTCATAATAAATAACCTCCATCTTACTTATCGTTTTCAAAGTATAGAGTTTTTACGAATTCAGATAGCCTTATCGACTCGGTTCTCGTTATGTTTTTAGGTACTTCTATAGTTACAATCAGATCTGGGCGTAAAGGGTACTCGACTTTCAGAAGCTCGTTTGTCAAATTAGATTTCTGCGGTATTTCCTCCCCGTTGGCCATGGAAAAAATTTCGTTAAAATACTTGGTTAAGTTCGCTGCTGAGCGGTGAATTTTTAGTGCGTTTCGCAACGAATCAGGTAATGTTGAGCGAGGTATACGCTCGGACAGCCATGTAACTTTTCGTTGGTGTGGGTATCCATCGTCCTCGTTGTCTTCGTCCTTATTAAACAGATATTCGCTCTCTATTTTTGCAAAATAAATACTATGGCCATGAGGAACTAAAACATAGTCTCCGATAGACATCTGGTTAACAAAAATGTCTATTATCGCATAGGTATTTCCTAATTCGAGGCTTGAGTAGTTATAGGGTGGATTACCTAATTTTTGCCTAATATCTTCTTGACTAAGATTAGTGAGGTCTCCGATTCCTGGCCAACCAATTGCTACGATGTTTTGCTTTTGAAATTCTTTCATGCGGTCATAACCCTGTGGATTAGGGCGTACTAACCAAGCGTTTGGGATAACTAACACCTCCCTTAGTGGTTTAAGCATACAACTTCTTCAATGAGTCGTCTAGTGCATATCTAGTAGAAAACAAGTTTATTTGTCTCTAGCAATATACTCCCAAACCCACTTGACTCCTCTCCCCCACTCAATCAACACTGTCCACTGACCCCTCATTAACATCGGGAAGGTGGACCACTCATGACCAAACGCACCAACGGAGAAGGCAACGTATACCAACGGAAAGACGGTCGATGGGAAGCCCGTTTCTTCCACACTGACCCCGCCACTGGCAACAAAAAACGCTACAACTATCTCGGTAAATCTCACGAAGAAGCCTACAACAAGATGATAGCAGCGAAGGCACAGATCATTACCGGTAATTTTGTAGAGCCTACGAGGATGACCTTGAAGGAATGGATGACCTATTGGTTGGCTGAATGTATCGAGCCAAACGTGAAGCCTACGACATATTCCCAGTACGAAACGATGACCAGAGTCCACATCATCCCTACACTGGGATCGCTGGCTCTTCAGAAAATCCAGACCTCCGATATCCAACTGATGTACAACGCAAAAATGAAACCCAGAGCTGACAACGGCAGATCCCTAGCCCCCAGAACTATCCGCCACATCCATAACGTTATTTCCGGTGCCTTCGAACAAGCCATCAAGGAAGGCAAGTTATTGAAGAACCCTGCTGACGCTGTGAAACTGCCCAAAAAAGTAAAGCCGGAAATCCGTCCTTTAAAGTTGGAGGAAGTCCGGCAGTTCTTGAAGTCCATTGAGGACCACAGATTGTACGCTGCTTTTCTATTGGAGTTACGGTTGGGCTTACGTCGAGGGGAACTGTTGGGCCTCCGCTGGCAAGACATCGATTTTGAACGGCGGATATTGTACATCCGGCAGACCTTGCAGCGTATTCAGAAACCCGATGATAAAGGAAAGAAGACGCATCTTATCTTCCAGACACCGAAGACCCAGCGAAGTAAGCGTCCTCTACCGATACCAGCCGATTTAATGATAGACCTACATAAACATAAACTCAGCGTCGAACAGGATAAAGAAATTGCTGGCGATAAGTACCTTAATTATGACTTAGTGTTCTGTTCAAATGATGGCCGGCCACTCGATCCCACATCGTTCACCCGGATGTTTGAGAAGCTGTTGGACAAGGCTGGTCTGCCGAAGACGACCTTCCATAGCCTACGGCATACGGCTGGGCTGTTTATTCTGGATGCCACAAAATCCATGAAGGTCGTACAGGAAGTCTTGGGACATACGACCATCCAGACTACGGTCGACATTTATCTCGACCACATCGGTGTTGACGAGATGGCCAAAGCCCTCGCTCAAATGAACGGAGTTCTCTTGACTAAAAAAACTTCTTGTGAAACTCTAGAAAAGCTGGTTTCGCCATGAAAAAACCCAGAGAATAAGGTGACGCCTCAAACTGACGCCTACGGGTGACGCCACGGAGAACTTCACGCTATTATAACGCCAGTGGGTTTTAGCGGAGAAACCATTGACGGTGCGGTCTGACCGGGTTAGAATAGGTGTACAGCCCTTAAGTAAACTCGCACTCTGGTAGCGTGCTTGGTTCGGGACCAAGAGGCCGCAGGTTCGAATCCTGTCTCCCCGACCATGAGTTAGCTGGGGTTTTATAATGGTAGGCAGTGTCTACAGATAGGATTTGACGCCTAGTGTGACGCCTGCGGGGGTTTGAGGTGGAAATAGTCTTGGAAATAAGTGAAGCCAGGGACGAATGTCCTTGGCTTTTTTGCTGCGGTTTTCTTTAGATTTTGTAATGAGGTAACATCGGAGAGAACGGACACCTGAAGTGACTCCAAGATGAGAAAACCTGTTGAGCTACGCTCTCTCCTGCCCTGCTGGTAGTTAATCTTTATGAAAAATATTTTTTCACACCTTGCATAAATGACCACTTTCATGTATACTAATCTAGTGGTCCTAATACGGTGATTCGCTATTCTTCTCGTTTGCCAGATGGCTAGGGAGGTTTGACGGATATCCCTAGAAAGGGCAAATTATGAGGAGGTTTTTTTATGTTTCAAGACAAAGTTTTAACCTGTAAAGATTGTGGCTGTGAGTTTGAATTTACCGCATCCGAACAAGAGTTCTTCGCCGAAAAAGGTTTCACTAACGAACCTGGCCGTTGCCCCCAGTGCCGGGCTGCTCGGAAAGCTCAAAACAACAATAGCAACCGTGGCGGCTATCGGGAAGAACGTCAAATGTATCCCGTCACCTGCTCCGCTTGTGGCAAGGAAACTACCGTTCCCTTCCAACCCCGTGGTGACAAACCGGTATACTGCCGTGACTGCTTCCAACCCCAGCCTCGCAGCAACCGCTGGTAATATCCTAACAAACACGAAGCTCACCTTAACCGGTGGGCTTTTTTGCTGTGTTTATAAAGATTTTTCGGTGATGAGCCGTGGTGGGAACGGACGCCTACTGTGACGCCTACGGTGTTTGAAGCGGCGAAATATCGAGATAAACGTAAAGCCAGGGACGATTGTCCTTGGCTTTTTTGCGTGGATTTTTGGAGATTTATTACTACGTACAGAAATCACGTTACTCTCTGGAAACATTTTGAAGGTGTTTGTTTATCATTTGGTATGATTCAACGTTGAGTCAACGTGATGCTTAATCAAACTCTAAATGATAACCGTTTTTTTTCTTTATTTCCTGCCATTCATTCAAATAAGATAACATTTCCGTATAAGATATTTCGTAATCAGGTGCAGGGCTATTAGTATTGACCGAAACACCGTATCTGGTTAACGGGGCGTACAAATTTTCGATCCAACCGTATAATAGCATTTGAGAAAGATCATCATTTTTTCCGTTATTATCTAAATCTTCATCGTATATTTCCTTTGGATGGATATTAAATTCATTAAGTAGTTCTAAAGCAAGTTTATTATTACGTTCATAAATAAAAGTTTCACAAAACCCTTCCTCAGACAAGTCTTGAACCATCTTAAAAGGAAGGTGTTCCATGTATACAGGAGGAGGATCTCCTCCTCGCAAAATTAAGTTTTCCCTCATTTGCTCAGAAATCACACAATCCCCGAGTAACAATGAGGCTTTCTGCTTTATCACTCTACTTTTCTTCAGCAAACTATGGGGCAATTTTATTAATGAAAAAGGGCGGTTCCCCATAGTATTATCTAAATCAAAGCTGGGTCCCCAATTAATTACATTTGCATATTCACGTAAGCTTTCGTAAAACTCCGAAACTGTATTACAGGTGTTGAATGATTTATAAATTTCGTAGGTTGGTATTAAGTTTCCACATTCATAATAGTTCTTTTGAAGAGATTCTTTAGGATCTGGTTTTTTAAGATATTTCCATCTATATATTACAGATTCTTTATTTCCTTCATATGGTTTAAAACCTCCGTTTTTATATTCATAAGTTGAAAAAAATAGTGCTATTAATAAATCAGAAGTAACATCCAATCCTTCAGAAGTATACCCTGCTTGCTGAAACATTGCTTGTGTGAATGTATAACCTAATGCGTTTGTTATGTACATAGACATTATTCTTTTTATTTTATATGAGTTAGACAGGACTTTTGAAAAGGCTTTTTCAAAATAAAATTCGGTACCTGTCTTACGCAGTCGTTTGTCACCATTATATTTTATTGGATAAATAGAATTTTCAAACCTATACATCGATGGGCGTAATGGTGGTTCGTAAAACTTTGTTTGCCCTCTATAATAATAGTTGTCATTGTGTTCTGACGATAATTTTAATAATAAATCCTTTAAGGTCCAGCACTCCCTATTGGTCGGTTTTGATTTCGATTGTTTTAACAGACCAATTAAAACATTAAGCGAATGTTTATTTTCGTTAGTTATTGACTTTTCAAAATAATCAATACTAGCATTATAAGAGACTTCTTTTTCGTCTTTTTCAAACATTTTAAGCACTCCAAGCTTATAGTTAGAATGCTTATCACCTTGTTTACTTGCGGGCAAATAATATTTTTTTGCTAAATTATGATTAAGTTCAACTATATCACCATAATAATATCTATCTCCAACAACACGTTGAGCATCGACATATCCGAAATCTGCGGATTTTAAGAAGTAATCAAAAGCTTTTAACTCATTTTTTTCTAAACCTATACCATTATAAAACATACAACCTAAATTGTATAACGATATGGGATCATTCTTTTTAGCGGCTTGTTCAAACCAAAATACTGCGTCTTCATAATTAATTTTCAATCCAAATTCCCCAGTTAAGTATGCTATGCCAAGACCTCTTTGCGAATCTACATGACCGTCTTTAGCTAGTTCTGCTACCAGAAGTAATCCTGTTTTAATCTCACCATTATTCAATAGCATTACCGCATTCTTATATAACATATCCATGTCACTCTTTAGCACATATCTTCCCCCTATCTCACGTTATTTTATTTAAGCGGTTAAAAAAATATAATTATATTTATTCACTCAAGATTAAATTTAGCCCCGGTATTATTGAAAGTTGTCAATGTGTGACTTACCTCTTCTCTCACTTTGCCTACCAGAAATGAAACAATAGAAAAGAGGCCACAGGTTGGTATCCTGTCGCCCCGACTAGTGCATAACCGTTGATTAGATAAATGTCCAAAAATAGTAAAATGGTAAATCTGTTTAATAAGATGATTTATCTAAAATCCGAATGATTACTTAGACGTTTAATAACTTCTGACATCAAACCATTATAGTCTCTCTTTTTTGAAGGGCTGTATCCATGGGAAATTATTTCGTACACAGTATAAACCTTATTATTACTAAAGTTAATTTGCTTAAACTTCTCTACAAATTGAAAAAAGACTGTGCAAGTTTGATTTGTATATTCTTTATAAGAGTATGTGTCATCGTTAAATTCAATGGAAACATGGTATTCGATATCAGTTTCTTTACTTGGTTCGTTATTTTCAATTCTATACATTAAGTCATCCCAAACTTCAATGATAAAATTATTATCCGAATAGCAATACTTTTCCTGAAGTTTTCTTTCGCTCAAAATTCTTTTAGTAACCTCTTCTACTTGATTATAAAAGTTAGATGATTCTAGGACCATATATGAATGCGGTTCTTTAATTGATAATAATCCTTTTGAATCCAAAGAACATATATTATTCTTAATAATTTCAACTATTTTATTTCTTTCTTCTGTCTTAGCTTTACCATTTAGACTATAACGAAGTGGCCTTCTAAATTTAATGTCAAAAGGAAGATCATCATATGAACCAAAATCCATATTGAATATACATATGATTTTCTCCCAACCTAAAACTTTTGCTGCGTAACCTAATTCAATTAAAACGTTAGGATTTGGTGTTTTTCTTTTACTGTAATCAGAATTAATAATACTAACATCCGCAATAAATAATTTCGACTTTTCTATTTTTGAAAATACGGTACTTGCAATATCCGGAGTACCAGACACATCCATAGTATCCCTATCTATAGCAAACTCTATATCAAAAGTTTTTGATGCGTTAAGTTCTTTTAGAGCCCTCTTAATGCATTCTTCAATAAAGTAACGATTAGTATCCTTAGGTAGATCTGACTGCCATGAGTAAAAAACACGATTTTCCATATACCGAGTTACCCTCCCGATTAAAGATCACATATGTTTTGACGACACCTCTTTGTAAGACTGCCGAATTAAACCCATGAAATACTCTAAGTCATACTCTGTTTCTTCAACGCAAAAGCGTGTCCAATGGCTATAATCTTTTGCTGGTACTCTCTCACATTGATTTTGAGGGTCTATAACTTTATCGAGGTCAATATGTAACTCAATGACAACGCTGTCACGCTTTGGTTTAAACTGAACAAAGATTTCACTCTTCTTCTTACCCAGGGGTACTTTGATACTTGCAAAGTTTTTGTCGGTATTAGGGCAGTTTATTACGTTTGGAAACTCTTCAAGGCACTTTCTTGTTAACTCCAAGTAAAGCATTTGCAGATGCTCAGGCATCTTTTTAAGAGATAACGGAACGACGAGATTTATCTGTTGGTTCATTATCTGTTTTCACCCCACGGTAAACATTTAATACCTTGCTTTATAATCCGGGCACTGCCTCGCATTTGGCCTAGCGGAATGGTGGCAGGCTCTATCGTAGTCGTAGGCACAGCTGTCGCATAGAAACTTGGTTTTTGGCTTGAATGTGTACAGGTTTGAAGAATTGATTTTCCTCGATTTAGGGTAACTGTTTTTCTCAGATGAAGAACCCTTGAGAACATACCATAAGCCGAAAATCACTAGTAGTACGATAATTACTTCCACAGAATCTCCCTCCCGTCTGAGTTATTCGACGGGAGATTTTCTTTTCCTGGAAAAATGTTCCGACGAGTTTCGACAATAGAGGTTTTTGTAAAAGCTTGTAGAATGCTAATCCTATACAATTTTGCTAGGGGGAAAGAATGATGGATTTTCCTAAATTAGATGAAGTTCAATTGAGCATAGAACGGCATGGTTTAAAATGTGTAAGGGGCGTCTGGACAGATAATGATAATCTTACTCGTGTAGACATTGATACAACTCAGAAAAACTCAATTGATTTATTTCTAGATTTTGCAAAAACATCAGGAATAAAATATATTTTTTTAGATTCTTCCATCCTAGATGGTGAAGCACTTGATTCCTGGTTAATAGAAACTGAGACAATTACTGCTGATGATTTCGGAAATAATTATAGGAAAATTCGTAATAGGGCTCAAAAATACAATGATGAGATAATAAATCTTTCACAATCCTCACCTATTAAAATCGAACTATTTTTTATTTTAGACGGAACACTATATTCACTCGATTATATTGCTAAATGGTATGAAGATTTGAATGTTCCAGAAAGTGCTTTAGAGGAAATTTGTGAAGAATTTGCTGAGGAACTTCGGGCGATTAAACACAGAAAGCTTGAAGAAGAAAATAAAAAAAGAGACATGATTGTAGACTTATTGGTTAAAGAAAAGTCATTTCAAATCTGCACAAATAAAAAAGCTAGAAGTGCCTTTGCAAGAGTGTATCTTAACGAAAAAGGATTCTATGGACTCGGTAAACAGTTTCCTTCGGTAAAGGCTGTAGAAGAAGTTGCCGAATTAGCTTGGTTAAAATTCAAAGAAAGTAAATAGTTAAATAATAACTATATCTTTCCCCGACATCCGATCGGACGGCATAACCATGCTGCTGACACGGCCCAGTCGGGATGCACGGCCACGGATGCCGGAGGCTGTGGTTTTCTTCTCTTTTACGTCGGTGAGAAATATGCGTTCGATATCGGTGTCAACTGTGAGCATCTCTTCTCCCCTTCTGGACAGTATTGACTTATCCGTACTCTATTTTGCCCAGTGGTAGACAAAGTGAAGCGTGAGCCTTTCGATAATGGGCCACGCTTTTCCTTTTTCTAAAGCATATTCCCGATATATCTCCGGAGGTAAGGTCTTCGGTTTACTTGCTCCTCGAACTTCAACCGGCAATACTCTTCTCGTAGCTGGTCCACTTCACGGGACACGAGGATTGCCTGATTTAACTTTCGGGCCAACAGAAGTCGGGAGGCTTCATGGCGTTTTTTGTGGATTAACTTCAGAAGTTTATCTGCTTCGCTTTTCATCGGCACGAATCACTCTCTTCCAACATTTGGTGAGTGATTATTCGATGAGGTGAGGCTGATTTCCTTCTTTTTACAGAAAATAAGAAATAAAAAAGCGTTCGGCAGTGGTGGGGCCGGACGCCTAATAGAACTAGTGCCCCATCAGGCAACCCTGACCTTCTTTTGAATGCGTAAAATTTCTTCGGATTTAGCATTCTTATTTCGCCA
>NZ_JACVHF010000030.1 GCF_014502795.1 Heliobacterium chlorum | reverse complement strand
GAGTCTGGGCCGTGTCTCAGTCCCAGTGTGGCCGTTCACCCTCTCAGGCCGGCTACCGATCGTCGCCTTGGTGAGCTATTACCTCACCAACTAGCTAATCGGACGCGGACCCATCCAAGAGCGGATTGCTCCTTTGGTTGTCCGGGGATGTCCCCAGACAACATTATGCGGTATTAGCAGCCCTTTCGGGCTGTTATCCCCCACTCTCAGGCAGGTTATCCACGCGTTACTCACCCGTCCGCCACTAAGCGAATCCATCGAAACTTCATCGCTCCGTTCGACTTGCATGTGTTAGGCATGCCGCCAGCGTTCGTCCTGAGCCAGGATCAAACTCTCCACAAAAATGTAGATAAGCTTGAGTCAAGCTCTTATTGATAAAGTTTTCTTATCAAGTCAAGACTTCTTGTGACAGAAGTCATCCACTCGTAAGAAGTTGTCCATTCTTCCCGCTTGCGCGGGTCAAATTGACTTTGGTTTCGCACGCTTTTGCTTACAACTGTTTGATTTTCAAGGACCAAATTTTTCTTCCCGTTTACCGGGGCGAGAACTATAATATCATGCTTGCAAAACTAAATCAACTGGTATTTTAAAGAAATTCTTTCGTTTTTCTATTAAAACCGTTAGACTAGTCTGCCCACCTAGATACTGCTGAACGTATAGCCCTATGCTTGAAAGCAGGCCATTCACTCAACTCGGCAGCAACAGATACGTAGTTTAGCAGTGAAAACACCTAAAGTCAAATGGAATGTTTTGGCACAACCGTTTGCGTTTAAGAATCTCCCATCATCCCGCTTAACCGCCGGAGAATATCTTCAGCCCGACGAACCATATCGGGGCAAGTGTCAAACAGCGGCTGTCCTTGCAGATCTGCCTGTACCGCCTCGGTCGTATATGGGTATAGACCAAGCAGCGGGATATCTCCCAAGGCATCTTGAATAACCACAGGAGATACTTCGCCGACTTTGTTGGCCACAGCATAGACCTTTTTTACGCCTAGATCTTTGGCCATATGGACGACCGATCGGGCTGTGGCAAAGCTGCGCTGGCCAGGTTCCACGACGACGATGAAAGCATCAACCCCTCTGGCCGTACCCCGTCCTAAATGCTCTAAACCGGCCTCCATATCAACAACTAGAGCGTCACGATCATCCAGAACCAAATGCGAGAGCAACGCCTTTAGCAGCGTACTTTCGGGACAATAACAACCGGCCCCCCCGCTCGGAGCAGCCCCCATCTGCAACAGCTTGATCCCTCGATGGGCAATTACGTACTTTTCCGGAATATCCTCGACGGTCGGATTGAGGCTGAACCACTGCCCCGAAGTACCCGGTTCCGCACCGGTCCTTTCCTTGATTAGCTTCCTGTCTTGAGCGATCGTGATCGACTTCTCCATTAAGTCCGTCGGGAATCCCAAGGCCATACCGAGGTTGGCATCGGGATCGGCATCGACAGCAAGGACCTTGTTTCCCTGATTGGCTAAGATATAGCAAAAGAGAGAGGCCAATGTGGTTTTCCCGACGCCGCCCTTGCCTGATATGGCGATTTTCAGTCCTTTTTGTTCCACTACAAATCCTCCTTGATCCCGTTGGTACGTTTTATGTCGCTCGTTTAAACTCCTCATTCTCTGGGGAGTTAACTTATTCCTCCCCAATATTTTGACAATCTTTCACCTGCATCACCGTTTCGACAAAGTCTTTTCTTTCTATTGGACAGGCCTGCACTCAATTGATACAATTTTTATAGTTGTAATTAAAGGGGAAAACCAAATGGGCGCTTTGCTTCGGCCATTTATGAAATGGCCAGGAAACAAATATCAAATTCTTCATCACATTCTACAACGACTGCCTGCAGGTCGACGACTGGTAGAGCCTTTTGCCGGTTCCTGCGCCCTGTCACTGAATGCTCCCTTTGATAGCCATCTTATATGTGATATCAATGCGGATCTAATCCATATGTACCAGTCGCTGGTGACCCAACCGGATGCTTTTATTGAAGAAGTCCGGGCACTCTTTTGCCCGGAAAATAACCAAGGGGAGACGTATTATCATTTTCGGAATAAGTTTAACGAAACAGAAGATCCTTATGAACGGGCGATTCTGCTCATTTACTTAAACCGTCATGGCTACAACGGTCTCATGCGGTTCAATCAACAAGGAAAATTCAATGTCCCCTTTGGCCGGTATACAAAGCCCTATTTCCCTGAGAAAGAGTTGCGGGCCTTCGTGGAGCGCCTTTCACGGGCCCAATTTTTAGTGCTTAATTTTGAAGATGTCGAAGCGCTAGTTCAGCCAGGCGATGTTTGCTATATGGATCCTCCCTATCTGCCGCTTTCTTCGACGTCTAACTTCACGACTTACGCCACCAACGGCTTTTCCTTCGTCCAGCAAGAGAAACTCGCCCGCCTATGTGAACGATTGGCCCAAAAAGGGATCCCAGTCCTGCTCTCGAACCACCACACCACAGAAGCCCGAGAGTTATACAGCGCCTCCGATATGCAGTTGATTCAGGTCCAACGCTTCATTAGCCGCGACGGAAACAACCGGAACAAGGTGGAGGAAGTGTTAGCCCTCTTCACGCAGGAATCGGTATCTAGGCACGGAGGTGAACCCGGTGGTCAAAGGGACGCTGCCTGGTAAATCGCAAGGCAACCAAGCCAACAGCACTGGCAATACCTTGGAAAGTGTCGTGCTCAGTGTCCTTGGCAGCAAAGGTTTCACTGCCGTCCGATACCGTGACTACATATCCTATGTGGAACGGTTTGGGCAAGCCGCCGCCGATGCGCACTATGGGCAGGAATTACTCCTTCAAAACGTGCCGTACCGAAGTATCTATGGACATAATGGCAATACGGAGTTTCTTCTTCGTTCCAGCTGTTGGAGTTGCCATATCCGCATCGAATGCAAATGGCAACAAACCGCCGGCAGTGTCGATGAAAAGTACCCCTATTTATATTTAAACTGTCTAGATGCCATGCCAGAAAAAGAAATTCTCATCTTGTTAGACGGCGGTGGCGCTAAACCCACTGCCGTGCAATGGCTCAAAGATGCCGCCCGGCAAAAACTCTATGCTGTTACGCCAGAACAGCAATCTAAAAATATTAGGGTGATGAACCTTGTCGAGTTTGTCACATGGGCAAATAAACGGTTTCGCTAAGTCTGCTTCGGCAGGCTTTTTTGTCGGCAATATGGTCGGGTCATCTATTTTAGAAGAATGCTATCCAAATGCCACCGATGATGATCCCCCATAGTGGTACGCTCAGCAGTATCGCTACCAACAGGCCTTTAAAAAAGGCCATCGGGCAATCGTCCATACTTCACACTCCTGGAATGAAGTATGGACGGTTGCCCGATGGCATAAACCCTCGAAAAGATGCAATCGCACACTCGGTGAACTTCCGATTACTACGTTCAGTGTTTCAAACTATCCAACAACAGTTGTACCGTCCGCTCCGTTTGAAACTTCATCTGTGCGATCATCGCTTGGGCCACTTGGGCTAAGATACTATGACGAGTATATTCGAGAATCATCTTGGCGAGATCGGCATCTCGGATGCGCGATTCAGCGGCAGTGAGGTTTTCCGATGATGTGGTGAGGTTATTGATGGTATGCTCTAACCGATTTTGTGTGGCCCCCAAACGGATTCGTTGAGATGAAACTTTTTCAATAGCTCCGTCCACAATCGTAATGGCTTCACTGGCGCCTTCCGAAGTCCCAAGTTTTGCGAGGAGGTCGTTCAAGCCTAAGGTACTTTTATCAGCGGCATCGATAGTTAATCCCATAGACTGACCACTGTTGGCACCAATCTGAAAGTGTTTATTTGTAAAAGTACCATCCAACAGTTTTATGGTGTTAAACTGCGTGTTATGCGCGATATCGTCGATTCCCTGCAGAAGTTGATCCACTTCTTCGGTGATCGCTTGGCGCTCTAACGGTGTGAGTGTATCGTTCCCCGCTTGGACGGACAATTCACGGATCCGCTGCAGTATGCTGTGGCTCTCATTGAGTGCCCCTTCCGCCGTTTGTACCAGCGAGATGGTGTCTTGCGCATTTCGTACGGCCATGTCTAGTCCCCGGATCTGCGCACGCATCTTTTCTGAAATAACCAGCCCCGCCGGATCATCGGCTGCCGTGAGAATCCGTAGGCCAGAGGAAATTCGGGCGATATAGTACCCTTGCATTTCCGTGTGGTAGTTAAAATACCGGCACGCTTGCATAGATCCAAGAAAACTAAGGTTAAACATCAGACGCCCCCTTTCGAAGGTGTCGATTACGAAGATCATCCTTATCCATTGTATCGACAACAGAGCTACGTCGCTTTATGTCTTTGGTCCTAAATTGGGTCTTTTAATTCGCCTTGTCGCGATCCCATTCATTGTTTAGAATTGTATATGCACGTATACAGGAGGTTAAGGAATTGAACAACACCGACAAGGCTTTTCTGTCCAAAAAATCCGCACTACAACTTCCCATCGTCATCGCGAACGTCGCTATGCTGATAGCAGTACTCTTTTGGGGACTCTCTTTTATCAGCATCAAAGAAGCTGTTGCCGAGGTGCCGCCGATCACCTTGGCCTTACTCCGGTTTGTGATCGCTTCCATCTTGTTATGGATTGTGGTGAAAATCAGCGAGCCCGGTACACGGCTCGATAAGTCGGACCGAATCCCCATGCTCGGTGCTGGTGCCATGGGGATTACACTCTATTTCTTCTTCGAAAACAGCGGCATTAAACTGACGACCGCCTCGAACGCTTCCTTGATTACGTCTGTCGTTCCGGTTCTGGCCATCATCATGGATATCGTCATATACAAAACCCGCGTATCCCTTATCCAAAGCATCGCGATCATCGCCTCATTATTCGGTACATATCTCTCGGTCACCGCGAACGGGCAAGTCGACTTTACATCGGATACGTTTCTTGGCAACCTGCTCGTTTTAGGCGCCATGGTCTCCTGGGCTGTCTATACGATGCAAAACAAGTCTCTTTCTTCCAAATACTCGGGATTATATCTCACCATGATTCAGACCCTTTTGGGCACTGCCCTCTTGTTCCCCTTATCGCTGCTCGAACGGAATGAGTGGCAGCCTTTTTCTTATGTCGCTTTCGGCCACATCTTGTTTCTCGCCGTGCTCTGCTCGGCCGCCTGTTATTTTCTCTATAATTACGCCTTGCCTAAGTTGGATGTGACCGCAACGACACTGTACTTAAACCTGATCCCTATCGTCGGTGTCATCGGAGGTTATGTCTATCTCAACGAGACGATCATACCCATCCAACTGATTGGCGGCGCCATCATCATCATCTCCATTTTACTGGTGACCTGGGAAAAGACTTTTCAGAAAAAGACTCGTCCATGACGGGCGGATTAGAAAATTCTTGAATCAACTATGAAGCGCGTAGACACAAGCGTTATGGAGCACCCTCATGCCTGCCTTCTCGGCCGCTTCGACAGCTTCAGCACTATCGGCTCCCGGTTGAAACCAGGCATAAGTGATGCCCAGTCGACTGCTTTCCTCGACCAGTTTTAGACTCACTTCCGGCGGCGTCACCAGGTTAATGACCTGAGGAATTTGCGGCAGGTCTTTGAGTTCCGGGTAGGTTCGATCGCCATCGACCTCTTTTACGGCTTTATTGAGCGCGTAAACCCTGTAGCCTTTGTCTTTTAGTTTGCGGTAGATCTTGTAGGCCCATTTTGTTTCGTTCCGAAAAGAACCGGCCACGACCCAGACTTTCTGTTCCAGCATAGATGTGATCAAGTCTTCCATCATACACACCTCAATTAAGTTTTGAATCCTCTGTTTATCATAACAGAAAATTACTTTTCCAATAAGCTTCTCCAGACCTAAAAAATCCATCCTATGTCATTCCTCTGCCATTTAAGGAGATGACCGTAAGACTTATACGCTGGAATTGTCACACAGGGAATTATTAAAGGGGCTATAAGAGTTTCACACTCTTATAGCCCCTTGTACTTTACTTAAAACGCCTTTGCTTTAGCTAACGCTTGATCCAAATCTTCGATGATATCATCCACGTTCTCCAGTCCGACAGAGAGTCGAATCATCCCAGGAGTGATCCCGGCCGCTAAGAGTTGTTCATCGGTGAGTTGCCGATGGGTCGCACTAGCCGGATGAAGAACACAGGTCCGGATGTCTGCCACGTGGACGACGTTAGAGGCGAGTTTCAAGCTATCCATGAATGTAATCGCCTTTTCTCTTCCGCCCTTAATGGAAAAGGATATCACTCCGCTGCAACCTAAGGGGAGATATTTTTTCTGCAGTTCATGATATTTATTTCCCTCTAATATTGGGTAGTTGACGAACTCGATATCTTCGCACTGGTTTAGATATTGAGCGACTTTTTCGGCGTTTCGGCAGTGTTTTTCCATCCGGACAGCGAGCGTTTCCAGGCCCAGATTGAGCAAAAAGGCGGCGTTCGCCGACGGATAGGTTCCAAAGTCTCTCATGAGCTGAACTCTCGCTTTGACGATATATGCGGCTGCGCCAAAGTCTTTGGTATAGGTTACTCCATGATAGGATTGATCCGGTTCCGTAAACTCTGGAAACTTCCCATTGGTCCAATCGAACTTTCCACTGTCGACGATTACTCCGCCTACTTGAATGGCATGTCCATCCATATACTTTGTGGTCGAGTGAATGACAATGTCTGCACCGTATTCAATAGGTCTGCAGAGAATCGGTGTCGCAAACGTATTATCGACGATCAGCGGCACCCCATTGGCGTGGGCAATACGAGCAAATTTCTCGATATCCAATACAGCCAGTGCCGGGTTGGCGATGGTTTCGCCGAAGACCGCTTTCGTATTGGGACGAAATTCTTTTTGAATTTCCTCTACAGAAGCATCGGCATCGACGAAGGTACATTCAATACCCAGCTTTTTTAGTGTTACGGCGAAGAGATTGATCGTTCCACCATAAATAGTGGAAGCGCTGATAAAATGGTCTCCCGAATTCATGATGTTCAGCAAACTGATCAAAGAGGCCGCCTGTCCCGAAGTTGTACATAATGCACCGACGCCGCCTTCTAATGCGGCGATCTTTTCTTCTACGGCAGCCACGGTAGGGTTGGAGATCCTTGAGTACATATGACCTTCCGCCGTGAGGTCAAAGAGCTTGCCGATATGTTCTGTGGAGTCGTAGGTGTATGTAGTGCTTTGGTAAATCGGTAGGGCTCTCGGCTCGCCATTACCTGGCTTGTATCCCTCGTGTAGGCATTTCGTTTCGATTTTCATGTTTTACCTCCATATGTTCAAAATTAGTGACTAATGTTCTTTGACGAATTAACCCCCTTTATAGGGTCTCTATGCAGAAGAGGGTGAAGAGTTTGAAGATACTAATTTGGCAATAATTATAACTCCCCCTAGAAGGGAATACAATCAGAACGCTATGGTCGTTCTTCATTCCATATCTTTACCGAGTCCCTCTGGTTGGGGATGGCTGTTGTTCGAGTGGTTGATTATCCACCGTTGTTTATAAAAAATAAAAAAACAACGTCTAAATTAATTCAAACGTTGTTTTTATCGGTTTTATGTATGGCGGAGAGGGTGGGATTCGAACCCACGAGACGCTGTTAACGCCTACCCGATTTCGAGTCGGGCGCCTTCGACCAACTCAGCCACCTCTCCGTATGAGCTATTTAGTTAAAACTACTTTTCCCGCAAACGTCGAAAGAACGCTTGCATCAACTCTCGGGCTTCTTCTTCCCGAGTACCCGAGACTACTTCGACCCGATGGTTGGTCCAGCGGCTTTCTAAGATATTAAAGCAGGTGCCTGCGGCACCGCCTTTTAAGTCCATCACGGAAAAGACCACTCGGGGAATGCGTGCGAGCACTATCGCACCAGCACACATCGGACAGGGTTCTACTGTAACATAGAGTGTCGTGCCTGTCAACCGCCAACCGTTTAAGTTCCGGGCCGCCTCTTGAATGGCCAGCACTTCCGCATGGGCCACCGGATTTTTATCGGTTTCCCGAAGGTTATATCCACGTCCGACGACTTCGCCATCTTTAACAATGACACAGCCGATCGGCACTTCACCCTGTGCAAAGGCTTTGCGGCCTTCTTCTAAAGCCAATCCCATGAACTTGTGGTCATCGGCAAACACTGGAGACCCCTGCTTTCCGGCTGCCCGGCGGATTCTATCGATAACACCTTTATCAGGCGATGCATTCCTGGTGCCCCCGGAGAGAATCGAACTCCCGACGACAGGGCTTAGGACGCCCTCGCTCTATCCACTGAGCTACGGAGGCAAGAATCGAAAAGGAGAATGGCGCGCCCGGAGAGATTCGAACTCCCGACCTGCTGATTCGTAGTCAGTTACTCTATCCAGCTGAGCTACGGGCGCACATGTTACCGGCACTCTCGCACCGCAGGAAATAGTATACCAGTTAATTCGACGAAAAGTCAAGAACTGCTCCGCTCCAAATCCTGGGCGTAGCCCTTATTGCTCCGAACCGATACTTAACCTGCCTATTATAATAGGCTACTAATACTACATTGATTATCCTTGACTCAGTATTGACTCAGTACCTACACAGGCAACTGTACGGGAACATTTTTTCAATTGGCAATCCCCAATCGGACCTTCCGCCATATACTGAAGCAAATGTATGTCACGGAGGTGGTCCCTTGCTCATTCATACCGTAGGGCCAGGCGAGAACCTTTATGCCATTTCCCGCCGCTATGGCGTCACCATTGACGATATCCAGCGAGCCAATCTGTTGCCCAATCCGGGCCAATTGATCGTCGGCCAGTCCATCGTTATCCCGATCACTGCTCAATCCCATACCGTCCGTCCCGGCGATACCCTATTTACACTAAGTCAACGATATGGCGTGACGCCGGAAGCGCTGGCGCAGGCCAACAACATCCCTGTAACCGCTCCTTTAATTCCCGGGACCGTTCTGCGCATCCCCCAGCGGGAGAGAACCCCCATTGAGGTCAACGCTTATTTGGAAATCATGGGAGAGCGGGGACGGCAGATCACCTGGGATGTGGGCTTCTTCCTCACCTATATGAGCTTTTTCAGTTATCAGGTCAGAGCGAATGGCGATCTCGTTCCCATCGATGATCAGGCGGTGGTCAATGAAGCCTTAAATCAACGCGTGGCGCCGTTGATGGTCATTACGAACTTCGCCGAAGGCACCTTCAGTTCCGAGATAGCCCATGCCGTTTTTACGGATCAAACGGCACAAAACCGTCTCTTTGCTAATATTGAATCCACCCTGCGTACCAAAGGATACCGTGGGTTGAATATCGACTTCGAGTACATCTTCCCGGAAGATCGTGAACTATACAACCAATTCCTCCGGCGGATCGTCGATCGTTTCCGTCCTCAAGGCTACCTGCTTTGCACGGCCGTAGCCCCCAAAACAAGCGGCACGCAAACAGGAACTCTCTATGAAGCCCACGATTACCCTGTCCATGGACAGTTGATGGACTTTGTCATCTTGATGACCTATGAATGGGGATGGTCTGGCGGTCCGCCGCTCGCCGTGGCTCCGATCCCTCAAGTCCGGCAAGTCCTCGACTACGCCACCACGGTGATTCCTTCCAATAAAATCATGATGGGAATGCCGCTCTACGGCTATGACTGGACCCTCCCCTACGTTCCGGGAGGACAGTGGGCCCGAAGCATCAGTCCCCAGGATGCGATTCGTCTCGCCCTTCGCTACAACGCCGCCATTCAATATGACCCTCAGTCCCAGGCGCCTTTCTTCAACTATTATGATGAACAGGGAAGAGAGCATATCGTTTGGTTTGAAGACGCCCGGAGCGCCCAGGCCAAATTTGACCTGGTGAAAGCCTACAACCTGCGTGGGGTCAGTTACTGGGTCTTAGGGGGCGATTTTCCGCAAAACTGGATTCTCTTGGCCGATAACTTTACCATTCGAAAAATCGTTTGATCTCATTGGGTTCCTGATGTATGAGATACCTATATATAGCAAAGGCCCCATCCCTCTTCTCGGCGGGAATGGGGCCTCTGCATATGGATTATGTAAACGGCTCCTACCTTCGACTCTCACGTGTGAACCAAACTGTCGATCAGTTCCTGAGCTTTCGAGTCCATGTCCATCAAGATTTCTAATTGATCGTCAAACTCCTCCCACATCCCCGCGTAACCGTTCACCTTTTCATCCAGTTCTTTTAAAAAACCCGCAATCTCATGGATGCTTTGGGAGATCTCATGGAGTGATCTTCCAATTTGATCGGCAGCCCCATTGGAGTTCTTCGATAAGGCTTGAATTTCTTTAGCCACAATCGAGAACCCAGCCCCATCGGCACCGAACCGGGCCGCCTCGATGGAGGCATTGATTCCCAGGAGATTCGTCTGTTTGGCGATTTTCCGGATAAAGTCCAACACTTTTTCGGTCTGATAAGAGTTTTGGTTCGCCTGTTCGGCGTTACTGCGAACTTCTGCGATGATCGTCACCAATTGCTGGACCGCCTCAGCAATCCCTCGGGAGCGGTTTTTCAGATCCTCTGTGACCTCTTTGACCTGCTGAAGCAAGCCTTCGATCGACACTTGCGTCGAAATATTGTAACCAATCCCTAGTGCGCCAAGCACGTTCCCCTGTTCGTCGCGAATCGGTATAGTTTTTCCGAGAAAAGGTACGCCATAGGCTTCATCTGGAATTCGCAAGGACGAGGGCCTACCTTGGAGGGCATCCTGCATTGACTGGTCTTCTCTGGGAACAGGCGTGCCCGGTTTTACACCAAGGTTGATGGTCTTACTCGGAACATAGGCCAAAAACTTTTCCTGGTCTACAACCCCGATCATAGCATCATCAAGCATAACTTTTCCAAAAAAGGGGGCAGCTGCAGCAATACTTTCCATAAGGGAGATGGTCTTACTTTCTTCCTGGCTCATCGGGTGCTTCTCCTTCTTTCTGTAATCTTAGCTAATTAGCTGTCCATGTAAAACCACGGGTTGTATTTCTATGTTACCACTTCTAAAAGTTACCTTCCATGAATAATTTGAATAGTTTGCCGATACTTATTCCCTCGTTTGGACCTACTCCATGCAAAGATATGGAAAGCCCTCACGAGGTAAAAAAATACAAGCCTCACCGCTTGTATTTAACAAAATCTTATTTTTCTTTTTACTGCAAAACCAACGGTACCAGCCGTTCTGCCATCAGTTGATACCCTTCCGCATTAGGATGAAACTTGTCTGCGGCAAGGTAGTCTTCCACCTTCTGGGGAAATAAATCAAAGGTAGGTACGAAGGTCGTCTTCGGAAAACCAGCGCATACCTCAGCGCTGGCGGCATTCCAGTTCCGGATGACCGATGAAGTCAATAGCTCGTAATCCATGTCACTGAAGGGATTGTACAAGCCGACATAAAAAATATTTGCATCCCCATTTATACTTCGAAGTTCTGAGAGAATTGCCGTAAGGTTTTGGACATATTTGGCCTTATCCTTTTGGATCTCTGAAAAGTTCAGATTGGCTAGGGATTGACCTCCGTTCAACAGATCGTTTCCTCCGATGGTCATTACGATGATATCGGCCGACTCCACCTGTTTTCGAACTTCCTTCTCTTTGAGCCGTACGAGCAACTGGTCCGATTTTTCTCCGTTCACCGCGATATTCGATAGAGAGACCTTGTGACGAGAGTTCGCTTTCAATCGATCCACCAGATAACCTACGTACCCTTTCCCCGAGGGGTCTCCCGTTCCTCGCGTTAGAGAGTCTCCCAAGGCGAGGACCCTAAGATTCTCTTTGTTCACGACAGATATCTTTGGCACCTTGGAGGTGTCTTTCTCCGCTGTCCTGTTCATCAGCGTTTTTATCGATATATCCTGAGAGCCACCCCAGAGGGACCATCCTAGCCCGAGAAGACCGATCATGCAGATAGCGGCGGTCATCGATGTAAATACTTTTGTCCATTTTGCCTTCAACATCATCGCCTACTTTTTGTTTAACATTAATTATCAAGTCGTCGTATCTTATTATAATAAAGAAAGAGCGTTAAAACAAATTTTGTTTCAAACGCTCTTTTGTCAGCCCCTATATAGTACGTTGATCAAACTCTCTCGATGGTTAGTTTAACTCTTTCTCTAGGTGTATCGGATAATTTTCGGCTCTTCATCCACGGAGGCATATAACCTATATAGTCAACCATTACATAATGGTACAATTGTTAACGCTAATAACAGCTTACCCATCCCGTTATGAACGACAAAAACTTGACGATTCTCTATCGTGGCGGCATACTCGTGATGAACCGCCACTACTCAAGACACCCTTCCCTGCCTTGTCGTAAAAGGCTGGTACACGCTGCTACTTCGTATTTACGATTCAATTAGATTTACCAAAAAAGCTGCTTTAGTTCACCGATCAACGTTCTAAGATTGAGTGCAAAATGACCCAACACCAAAGCCACCATGCCAAAACCCAGCCATATGTGCACATCTTTCATCAACGGGACGGTCATGCCCGCAAAGGTCCAACTTTTCGATGCCATGGGACCGTGAGGTGCTACAAACAGCCCGATTCCAGTGACCGCCACCACCATGGTCAAAAGACCGAGACCGGATGAGAGGACCCCTTTGACTTTGCTGTACGACACCGGTTTCGTCGCTACTGTCTTCCTATCGATACTTCCGATTGTTTGATTGGTTAAGGAACTCATAAAAAAACCTCCTCTTGATGTCACAAGTTTTCCTTGCTCTGTAAATGTACCGGGAAAAACTGAAATTCCCCTGAAAGAGAAATCTCATGGCTTTATTCTAGCGAGCTTATGTGTGCAGCCTGTGAACTCCCGGTGAACATTCGGAGGTTTTTCATCGGCGGTCTTTAAAAAGAAAAAGAGGCTATCCCGCCTCGATATCTTCCCTCTTCGTCGCACTTCGTCCGTACCGACCTTCTTTTTCTTAGATAGCTATGTATTCATAGACATCTTCCGACTCAATGATTTCACAAAACTGCTGGACTAACAGGGGATCCCATTGCTCCCCGGCGTGTTTGCGCAGAATGTCCAAGGCCACCTGTCGGGCAAGCCCTTTCCGGTAGGGCCGGTCACTCGTTAACGCATCAAAAGCATCGGCAATAGCGAGGATCCGTCCTCCCAAAGGGATCTCGTCGCCTTGTAAACCGTCGGGGTAGCCTTTCCCGTTGTAGGATTCATGATGACTTCGGATGAAAGGTAAACAAGGCGCCAGCGATGAGATGGACGAGCAGATTTTTTCGCTTAGCACCGGGTGGGTCTTGATGATTTCATATTCCTCCGACGTCAATTTCCCTGGTTTGGTGAGAATCTCATCGCGGATTCCGATCTTGCCGATATCATGGAGAAGCCCTGCAAACTTGATCAGTTCTACCTCTGGCTCATCAGGGACGACCCTGCGGGCCAACCGATAGGCATATTCGGCGGTCCGTTTGGAGTGATTTACACTGTAATCATCTTTTGCTTCCAACGCCAAAGCAAGGGATATGACGACATTATGGAAGTTCTCCAGTTGATCATGTAACCTTTTGATCCGAAGGAGTGATTTGACCCGTGCCGTTAACTCTAACGGATTAAGCGGCTTGGCGATAAAATCATCGGCCCCGTTCTCCAGGCATTTGATTTTATCATCGATGCTATGTAACGGAGTAATCAGTATCACTGGAATGAGTTGTGTCTTTCGGGAACTCTTAATGGTTGACAACAGAGAATCGCCATCCTCTTCCGGCACCATCTCGTCCAAAAGCATGAGATCCGGCTTCTCCGCCTCTACTTTATTCAAAGCTGCTTCAGCGGAGTCTGCTTCTACCACGTTATAGTCCTTCAACAACTGGCAAAGCAGCAGACGGTTCGCCTCGTTCTCATCGACCACTAATATTTTCGGTTTGTCCACGTCGCTCACTCACATTCTGTCTTAACTCTTGATGTCGTTGGTAGAACTCATCCCGCCAAAAGCTCCGCTGAACTTTACAGTCTTCCTCCCGATAAAAATAAAATGTATTAATCATTTGTGAAAGTGCTTTATATTACTAGTTTACGCCAGTTCCTAGTCGATAAGCAAGCAAAACCCTTATCCTTTCCATGCCTACGTCCATCTGTTTACGAAGACCTCCTCGATTTCTGTTTGTGATATCCACTAATAATGCTAGTTTCTTCGTTTTTTTCGTTACTGAGTAGTCCATACCGGATAAAATAAACCTGTTCCATGGGAGGGTTCATCGATGGAGAACTTTCTTCCTCTATCCACTGAGTTATGGAGGCAATTCCTGCATTAACCCCTGAAGATATCACCGTCATCTTTTCGAGTAGAAAAAGCAACTCCCGGTGAGTTGCTTTTTCTACATATAACCTATATAAGCCGTTACTTTAGATTACGCTCTTTTTATGCTTGGCCAAGAACTCTTCTACATCATTATATAACCCGCTTTGATTGGCGTATTTTACGTAGTTCCTGATCGTCCGCAGCCATTCCAACGTAGAGGGCTTGGAAAGAAAATACGCCCTATTGGTAATAAAATTCCAACAGCTACATATACATAGATAATGTCCAAACCAAATATCCCCTTTCCGCCTAAATCGCTGGCTGCCGCAGGATCGATTGCGAAAGGGGCTATATTCTGAATGAATCCTATTCTCATGGCTTTCTTACTCTTCTTTTTGGTCGTCGTCGTCCCCGATGTGATCTTATCCGTCAGGGACTACATCACCGAACGACACAACTTTTGTCTTTCTCTACAAAGACCCCGTCCAGTGCCCTCTTGGTCGCCGCCGGAGTACACCTTGGAACCCATTCAAGAATCTGTGCCGGGGCGAAGCCCTCCCTTACCGACGGTCTACCTAATTGAAGGGGACCAACGGCAAATTCCCCTTTCCTCCTAAACTACGCTGGCTGCCGAGACAGTAATGGTGAAGGTGAATTATCTTGAGCCTCATCCTCATTGCCACAGTCCTTATCTTTTTGGGGTTGGCGATTCCAGACGTCGCTGATTCCTTTCAAAACTATGTGAATAAACGGAACAACGGACTTCGGCGACGGCCGAAAGGAGATTCTGTGTTACGCACCGCTTTGGAAGTCTCCGAAGAATCCAGAACGGCCAAGTCTCCTGTGTCTGCTCAACGACCTCGAGGCAAACGAAAAATCAATAAAGAGTAAAAAAACTCGCCCCGCATTGTACGCAGAGCGAGTTTTTTCGTTTTTCAGGAACATGTAAAAACACAGAGAAACCATACTTCCTTCACATACCGTTCACGAAACGGACACAATCGGGTGGTACATTATAACCACAGCGCAAGACAAAAAACTCCAAGTGCAAAGAAAGGAAGTATCGTTACCATGAAATCCTCAAAATTTAACCGGATCCTGAGCGGTCTGTTAGTTGGCGGAGTACTCCTAAGCAGCGGCATCGCCGCTTACGCCGCCACCGATTCCACGCAGACTGCACAAAAACCTCTCTTTGCCATCGGCCAAGGCAAACCGCCGATGGAACGAGTCAGCCCCGCTGATGTCCTGAAAAAACTCGTCGAGAGCGGGACGCTGACCCAGGCCCAAGCGGATGCGATCTCCAGCGCCATGCCCAAGCCTCCGGAAGACGGTATCAAAAAACTTGTAGACGCTGGCACCCTGAACCAAGAGCAAGCGGAGGCCATCGGTCAAGCCTTGCACATGGGTCATCGTGGCCCCGGTGGTGAAGGACCTCGTAGCGGAAGCCCCTTCGCGAAACTGGTTGAAAAGGGTACTTTGACGGAAGATCAAGTAAAGGCCATTATGAGCAAGATGCCGAAGCCTGGCGACAATAGTCAGCAAGCTCCGGTAAACCCCAACGATATCATCGCTCAACTGGTCACCGATGGGACGTTGACCCAGGCCCAAGCAGATGCGATCAAAGCCGAAGGACCGGCTGCGCCTAAACCAAACGATGGCACTGCACCGGAGCGAAAAGGTCCCTTTCAACAACTCGTAGTTGATGGAACCATTACGGAAGCCCAAGCGCAAGCCATCATGAGCAAGTTCCCGAAACCTGAAAAACCGGCCGATGGGACTCAGCCCGCACCGGTAAAACCGGCTGAAATCCTGGCTTCTTTGGTCACGGACGGCACGATCACGCAAGAGCAAGCCGATAAGATTCAAGCCGCTATGCCTGCCAGAAAGACACCGGCGGAACTCTTAGCCCCGCTCGTTGAAAAAGGGACTATTACCCAAGAGCAAGCCGATGCGGTCGTAAATACTCTTCCCCAACCGGGTGACAAAGAAAAACAACCGCCTGTAAAACCGGAAGATACTTTGAAAACCCTCGTCGATAATGGCACGATCACCCAAGCTCAACTCGACGCATTCTTAAAAGCCATGCCGATGCCCCATGGTGGTCCCCACAATGGCCTGCAGCCGAATGCCGGTAATGATAACGCTAAGTAACACCGTTAACAGGTCCAAATGAGAAACAGGAGTGCTGATCATTATCGGCGCTCCTGTTTCTCATTTGGTTATTTGGTAGTACTTTGTTCTTGTACTTTTATCGTTCAAATGGTCTGATTTAGACGGTCCAACACAAAGGGCACGATATCTTTCGAACGAGACAAGGTCCGAGGTTTATGCACGAGCTTTGGAAAACGATTCTTTTTGTCAAAGTAATAAACCAAAGTCTCGTTTCGATCGGCGAAAGTGAGAATAAACCCATAGACCTCGTAGTGCATTTGGGTCGCTCGATCCAGGATTTCCGGCATCCGGCCTTCACAAACTTCGGCACTGGGTGCTTCTACGTTTGCGATTCCCACGCGACCATCGGCGTACTCTTTTAAGGAGCAGTGCAGGATCTCGTCAATGCTCATTTGGGTGATGTCATCAGGAACAATCATTTTCCGGGAGATTTCTTCAACAGTTTCCCCGATGGGGTACTGGGAATAAAGATCATCTAGTACGATGCGGTCTTCCTCAGAGGTTTTATTGCTGGTGAGTCCCCGCGTATCGATGACAATTCCGTAGATGAGCGCCTTGACTTGAGCCGCCGATAGTGCCACGCCAAGCTCCTTAGCCATCTTGGCGATGATCGTACAGGTTGCTCCTACCGCTTCGATGCGTATCTCCTGAATATTGTGATTCACCAGCGTATGGTGATCCACACAAAGAAGCGGCTGCTTGGTGATGCCCAACTGGCCATAGGATTCTATAGGGTCGTTATGGTCCACCAGAACCAGATCGTTATCCTCGATGGTTTCGATATCAACGACCGGCGGAATAGTCAGATCTAAAAAGGACAGCCGGTATAATGTCTTGTGTTCTATCACATAGGGACTGGGGTTAATCAATACCGCTTGAGCCGGTCGACCCGTTTGGTTCAGGATATCGGCCAAAACGATGGAACTGATCAAACTGTCAGCATCGGTGTATCTGTAGTTGTGGCCGATAACCAGGATCATAAACCTCAACTCCTTTTCGACAATTATAACGCAATCCATCTGTTTTGCATCTACTAAGTTGTCGTCAAATTTTTAACATTCGTAAAAGATACGAAGTTCTTGAAATCAAAACCTTGAGCGCTTGATTGGAAACCGAAAGACCGTTGTCCTTCATCCTTAAGAAGAACAACGGCCTTTTCATTTTCAAGCCAATATTCGTTAAACTGCTTTCTTATCCAACGCCCATAAATGTTTCGAAGGGTGTACAAATGTAAAAATAAAAAAGAGGATTCTCGTGGAGTTGAGTACCTTAAATTTCTTTCAACAATACATCCTTGATCGGTATTCTTGGCCTCGGTCCCGGAACATCTTGGGGAATTCCCACGGGCAATAATGCAATTACATGGTATCGCTCTTCGATGTTTAAGATGTTTTTAAGCTTTTCTTGGTCAAACATCATTACCCAGCATGTCCCTAAGCCTAACTCCACAGCCCGCAACGTAATGTGATCGATAGCGATAGCCGCATTGAGCCCCAGATAGGCTCTCGCCGCGATAGGATCGCTGTTGCGGCGCTTGGCATAATCTTCTGGCCGCATTTCTTCGAGAGGAGTCCCTAAAAAGGCCCCTGCTTCCTTCAACTCGTGGAACCGAGTCCCGACGGTATCAGGTGAAAAGACTTGGCTATCGACACAACAGACGAAAACCACTGGAGCTTTCGGTACAAAGGGCATCGGTGTCGCCTGTGCCAATTGATTTCGCGTCTCTTCACTCTTCACTACCACAAATCGCCAAGGCTGAATGTTTCCCCCCGATGGGGCCAGTCGAGCTACCTCTAAAAGAGCGGTTACTTTCTCATCTGGAATGGGTTCGTCCTTAAACTTGCGGCAGCTCCGGCGTTTGCTGATGGCCTCGATGACATCCAACGTGCTTCCTCCTTACCGATCGCTTTCTGCGTATCATTCCCTGCCTAATTCAGTTTTATTATATCGCCGAATTTGCTATCTCTCATCCGTCTAGATTAATAACCCATAATACCGTTGTTTTGCACATCCCTTTACTTCAACCCAAAAAATTCGTTGATTGCCGAAAATGCTGTATCGACCATAAAATCAATGTCTTCTTTGGTCACGACATAGGGCGGCATGAAATAGAGGATATTTCCGAGCGGCCGCAGGATGATTCCTTTTTCCAAACCGATCTTGTATATCCGGTAACCGATTCGCTTTTTCCAATCAAAACCGCCTTTCGATGACTTATCTTCCACAAGCTCGATCGCTCCCACCATACCTAGTTGGCGATACTCGCCGACATAGGGATGATCGTTACCCTGTTCTATGACTTTTTGGGCTATGTAGGAAGCTTTTTCTCTGTTGCTTTCGATGACTTGGTCATCTTCAAAGATTTTTAGCGATTCACAGGCGACTGCGCAAGCGATAGGGTTACCAGTATAACTGTGACTGTGCATGAAAGCTTTCTGCTCGATGTAGTCGGCGTAAAAAGCATCATAAATTTGATCGGTTACGACCGTTAAAGCGAGCGGCATGTACCCAGCGGTGAGCCCTTTCGATAGACACATGATATCCGGACGAATCTGAGCGTGCTCACATGCGAACATCTCGCCTGTCCTTCCGAAACCGACGGCAATTTCATCGGCGATTAAGTGTAACTGATACCGGTCGCAGATCTCTCTTGCTTTTTTCAGATAGACCGGCGGGTACATCTTCATCCCCGCTGCACACTGAATAAGCGGTTCAATAATAATTCCGCATAAAGTCGAATGGTGTTCTGCAATCGATTGCTCCATATGGGTAAAGCATGGGGCATCGCAATGCTCTCTCGATTCTCCAAACGGGCACCGGTAGCAGTCTGGTCCTTCCACTCGAACGGTATCTAACAACAGGGGCTTAAAGACTTGGCTGTAGAGATCGATATGACCGACCGATAAAGCCCCCAGGGTCTCCCCGTGGTAGGCGTCGGTCAAGGCGGCAAACCTTTTTTTCTGGCTCATCCCAGCCTGTTGATGGTATTGAAAACTCAACTTCAAGGCAACCTCAATCGCCGAGGAACCATTGTCGGCAAAAAACACCTTATTGAGCCCTTCTGGCGTAATCGAAACGATCTTTTCTGCCAATCGGATGGCCGGTTCGTGTGAAAAGTTTGCGAAAATCACATGCTCAAGTTTCTCAATCTGCTCTTTAATGGATTGATTGATCCGTGGGTTGCTATGCCCAAATAGATTTACCCACCACGATGACACCGCATCCAAATAGGACTTACCGTTGACATCATAAAGATAAGGCCCACGTCCTTTTTCAATGATCAAGGGCTTTAACTCTTCATAGTCCTTCATCTGTGAGCAGGGATGCCAGATGTATTGTAAATCTTTCTCTTGCAGCTTGCTCATCATGTTCAAACGAAACATCTCCCAACGTAAAAACTTACTCTATTTCAATTAAAGCAGAGGGCGCATTGATTGTAAACCAGTTTTATAGTCAGCTGTTAACAATTCAAAAAGGGGATGACCCAATTGAACGCTTGGCTATCGCTTAAACACGATTCAGCATTGTAGGGGAGGACATCCGTCTTCAATCAAATTGCCTAATCGATACTATCTTCGAGTTGCTACGGCAAGCAACGTCGAAGGTACTGCCTCTAATAATGTAAGTGCACTCCAAATAGTCACCTTTTTTCTTGACGACGATCCTCTGGACTTATAAACTATAAACGTAGGTCCTTGTTACGTGAATCACGCGATGGAGTTCGCGGTAAAGCCGTTTGATGGATGATGACTCCTACTCGATATTTTCGGGTAGGAGTTTGTTTTTTTCCAGGAGGAGGAGATCGTCATGCCCAATAGTGAGGTTTAAGGATGTCCGCAACGAGGTACGGGGAATAATCGGATTGTCAGCGCGACAGTACCTCTATCCTTCTCGGATGATCCGCGCTGCACGGAAAGGATATTGAAGTCTAGGATGAATTATCTGTCGGTTGCGATCGGTGGGTTTATCGGGGCCATTTTTCGCTATAAAATCGGGCAATTATTTTTGCCTGTCGTTCAACAAAGCGGAGGATTCCCATGGGGAACACTCATGATAAATCTTACGGGATGCTACATTTTATCTTTGTTCCTTACTCTAACCTTGGAATCAGTTTCAGTGAATCCGAACATCCGCTTGGGCGTATCAACGGGATTTTTAGGCGCCTATACAACCTTTTCCACTTTTACATTGGAAAGCATCAAGTTGCTTCAACAATCACAATACTGGAATTTCGGAATCTATCTTTTCTCTAGTGTTTTTCTTGGCATCGCCATGTCTGCCTTTGGATTATTTACCGCGAGGACTATAGCGAACTACCAGAGAAACAAAGCCAGCGAGCGTTGAGGAAATCGAGGAGAGACCCTCTATTTGATAGGAGATAATCGATGGAGTTACTTATCATTGGAGTTGGAGGCATTGGCGGCGCAGTAAGCCGATATGCCATCGGGAAATACCTATCACAAAAATCTGCTCTTTCGTTCCCCTTGGCCACGTTTTTGATCAATGTGACGGGAGCCTTTTTTCTCGGGTTATTGGCATCGAATATGGCAGCGGATCCGGCAGGAATCCTCATTGAAAAATATGGCTTTCAAGTCGGCTTTTTAGGAGCCTACACGACCTTTTCCACATTCACTTATGAATCGATCCGGCTTATGGAAGATGGCGAATGGTTACATTTCTTCCTGTACACGTCCGGAAGCACGATCGCGGGCCTTCTCGCTTGTGCCTTGGGAATCAGCGTAACGTTATGGTAAAGGAGTCGATGAAGTTGTTAACACCGGGTAAGGCGAAGTTGTTGAAGATATATGTAGGTGAAACGGAGAAGTTCGGCAATACTTCTTTATATCATGCGATCCTATTAAAGCTCAAAGAAAACGGTTTGGCCGGAGTCACTGTTTCCCGAGGGGTGGAAAGCTATGGGGCCGCAAACCGTATCCGTACGACTCGAATTCTTGATTTATCAGCGGATTTACCGATGATCATTGAGGCTATCGATACCAGCGAAAACATTGAGAAGGTTCTACCCGAGATATCGGCAATGGTCAAAAAGGGATTGGTCATCACTTTTGATGTCGATGTGATCAAGCAAGGGTGAGCTACCCACCTACCCTGCCGAAGCACCAAAATTATTTTTGTCATGGATGAGTCCCATCGTCCATACCGATGTTAGCGAACTGCCGCCGGCAGGAATGGCGATTCTTGCGTAACTTTTTTGGCATAATAACCGTTCGGGGCTTTTGATGAGTGCATAAGATACCTTTGATTTTTTCGGACCATCTTCTCTGACGTTTTATTCGGCTAGAAAACATAAAAACCGCTGGACGTAGAAAGGCGATTTAAAAGCCTTTTAGCTCCAGCGGTTTAATTATTCTATTTGATTATCACAAAACACTGTTATGTAGATGGCGGAGAGGGTGGGATTCGAACCCACGGAAGCCTCACGACTTCAACGGTTTTCAAGACCAACATTTGTAAAACAACCCTCTAGCCATTGACATTATTGGATTTTTAATTCTGAGAATCCTCTAGCTACAATAATCAAGTCTTTAGTTATTTTTCACCTCTAATATTAAATCTTTGTAGCTACGATTGTCAAGAGAGTCAACCAAATAACCGATATCAGTCACATTTTTATTGTAAGAAAAACTAATTTCAATAAAAATTTGTTACCCCTACCAGAGAGCAATATCGACCAAAAAACTAATAACCCCCTCATTCAATGAGCATGAAGACGTTCCCACTGATTAACAATATAATTAAGAAGTTGTTATTCTACAACGCTAGCTTACCCTGATTAATCGCTTCTTTTATTAAGTAAATCTTAGGTTGACCGAGTGATTTCCCTTCGCCAGTGTCTAAATCAATTATAATATAAGAAAAATCGCAACCTTTCTCATACGGCTAGCCAATTAGGACTACATTCCAAGGAGTACGTTAAATTTGTCGACTGTATAACTAAGTTTAGAATAATCACATGTAAACAATTTATTAATATTAACGCATAACCTTAACTCTGTCAGAAAGTAATTCATGCAATCGAAAGATATCACTACGTATTAGTAAATCCTTTAATTCACCCAGACATAGCAAGCCAAACTTTTCTTCCTTACATTCTAACTTTTCTATAACATAATCTAGTTGTTTAGAGTTGAGGTAGTATTTAGCAATAGGTTCTTTAATTTCTTTAACAAGAAACACTCTATCCTTTATCATATACACTTGCTGGGCGTATAACAAAACCACAAGTTTGTCTATAAAGTAAGATACTATTTTGCTGTTTATATAAAGATCTACGTTTATGTCATTATAGTAATTCCTCTGTTGGATGTACGGGTTATTTACTGCTTTATTCTCTATAAACTCTTTGAGCACCAAGTTTAAGTCGGTACTATCAAAGTTAGTCGCTAGAAATTTTACTAAAAACCCTGTACACTCATAGTGAGATAATTCTATACTTTTAACTGCCGATTGGAACAAAATATATATAACGCAGTATAAATTAGTTTGTTTATCCCTATCTGTAATTTTCTTATCTTTAGCTCCTATTAAAGCTGATTCTCCAATCTCTTGCAAGAGTTCGTCTTCAATATCATTATAAAATTCGTTTTCCTTTTCAATAGAAGATAACATAGAATAACATACTATTGATAGTATCTTTACATCTTTGGATTTAATAGCCTTTGATAATAGCGCTTTATAAATAATTAGAATGCCGACTCTTATCATAAGGTTTGAATCCTTATATAAATTCTCCATTCCCTCTAAGACATTTCTTAAAGCATTGATGTCTACATTGATCATTAATAAACAAAATTCATACAATGAGCTTAAGAAATGTATGTGTATTCTATTTGTCAAGGGACAAAAGCTAAAAAAATTCTTAATAGCTGTCGTTGCGTAATTTATCTTATGCGATTTGTGTAACGCCATAATTAAAGCAATATGGTCTTTTAGGATAGCGCTATAAATCGAACTAATTTGTTTATAATATTCTTTTTTATCATCAACACAGTTTTGTCCAACCTCGTCTACTTGTGCTCTAATCCACCACCTTACAATACCATTCCATCTAAATATAGAATTCACATATAATTCGTCCATATTTTTTTCTATACATAAATGTAAGATTTGATAAATACCCTCAATTGAGGTATGCAGACTATTGTATTGACGGGTACTCATTGATTTAGTTTTCGTTAGTTCAACAAATCTACCGCTAGTTTTACCGATTATATGCGCTATTACCCAATTGGTATTTAGCTTTCTTAAGAGGTCTATTACTGCAATGACAATAGTAATATACGAAATAACGCTAATGAACAACCAGATAAGGATTCTTGAATATTGACTATCTGACATGCTTAAAGTCGTATTGTTTATTTGAATTTGGGAAGAAAGACTTTGAAGATGAAAGCCATATACAAGAGTAAAAATCGAAAAGATTAAAAATATGTACAAAATCTTGTTGTACCCAATACTACTACCTAACGAAATTGATGCGGCTTTTTGTTCTCGTACTGTAAAAAAGTAAAAAGTAAGACTTAATGGTATTATCACTGTCAATGGAGTATTCCCGTATGAAATAAGCCTTAAGGTGGTACTATCATTTGACTCCAATAATAGAACACTATATATAGTACCTATAACAAACTTCACATCAATTAGACCACTTTTTTCAATAAAGGCGGGAAGTATTCTAAAAGAAAAGGTGTATATAACCACACATGCTAATGCGGTTAAAATAATACTTAGAAACATATACCAAATAGTGTCTTCTTGTTTAATTATATTATATTGCGTAATTTCATTATCCACTTACTAATATACACCTCAATTCACATTACCTTGGGAAAGAAAAAGGGAGCACATGCTATGCGCTCCCTTTTAGACTACTATAGTATTCAGCCATTGCAGATTCAGAAATAACACGGTTTGACTTGGTATCTTTACTCAACCCTATCCTTGCATCTTTCCAAGGTCTTTCATCGTGCGTTAAAGTTTCAAGGTATCTGCCACTCTTATCGCCGTATACTTTCCAGATTGCATTAAGAAACTTTTCTGTCTTATCGTTAAGATTCTTAGGAACACTTTTATTGAGGATAAAAATCTCATCAATACCATAGTGGCAATATTCCCTGTAAAGTTCCGGGCATACCGGGCCGTGAACCCATGCTTCAAATTTTGCATCGATAAGCTTTTCATTATATAAAGCCAAATGCCATGCTTGTGCATAATATACGAGCTTTTGAAGTTTTAGGTGGGTAATAGCCCAGTCGGATTTTGGTTTGCTTTTTGAAATAAAAAAGTCAGCAACATCAAAAACGGATTCAAGCATACTATCCCTCCTAAAAGGTGTCTTTACTATATTATACCTATTCTAAACATCCTTGTCATTACTTTTTTATTGGTTTTCGCAAAGAAAGTGTCTTTGCCTTAGCAATTTTCATAAATCGTTTAAGCAATATGTTGTATTGTTGTCTAGGTATTTTTTAATATTATTGTTGGTTAGTAATTATTATTATATGAAATTAGTCTAATATGTGCTATCTTATAACCATTCTTCTCAGCCATAAGCTTAGCAGATAGCCGAACTAGCAAGAACGATATCGTTTTAATCTTCTACCTCGCTACGTCCAATTCATATAGCTTACTCTCTCTAAAGACCGAACACGTGCTTTATTTTAGATTTTTGTTCTTACTTTTAACATCAATAGCATCATTCCTATATATCTAGCCTTAACTCTATATAAAACAATACCCATATCACTTACGAGATAGGCGATTACTTTTTCCCTAAAGTTTAGTCCCCTTTTTAACGAGGTATTTATTTCTCCCTTTCTTTATAACCCTAAATCCGTTACCATCAGTAAGTTCATTATTATCATCAAGAAATTTTGAAAGTCTACTCTTGCTCATGTTTAACCACTCACCCAGTTTTTCAAGAGCAATTATGGCTAGTGGATCATCTCTATAGTCGATCAAAATACCCTTATACCTCTTCTGTTTTTCATTATTTGAGCGGTAATCAATCTTGTTCTCAATCATCCCCAATGGTGTCCAGTCCTTAACTTGAGAACCGGGGAATTTAGTTCTTATAGCCTCAATGAAAGCTCTATCCCTTGTAAAGATGAATACCTTGCCAGGAACATCTTCCGTATTGTTACGCTGACTGGTACGAGCTATTTCCTGGCTGTAATCAACCACCATATCATGAAGTTTTATCAGTTCAACTTCTTGATCCTTAAATCGTCTTTGTTTATTTGGGTCTTGAACAACGCCAAGGTCTTTAAGCACACCTCGAATTGCTTTTGACATAGCGAGGTAATAGCCTTCTTTCTTGTGTAGAATGCCAGCCACGACAGTGATGCTACAGTCGTTAAATGCATTACTTCCTTTTGTTGCCCCAAAGTGAGCTACCTTGATCTGACCTTTATCAACGTATTCCCTTAATTCTCTCAATACTTCCCTCTCAAATTCTAGATATACTGGGACATAAATCTTTTCATTTGAATGACTGTTAGCTATAGCTTCAATGTCTAAACAAAGTCCCTTAACAAGCCTTTTGAGTGCTGTTCTTGATGAGCTAATAGTATTACAAAAATAAAATTCCAAGTTCTCATAGGTACGAATAGGTTCAAACCGAACAAGATTATAGTCTTCATGTCGGTAAGTCTTATCTAAATCTGCTGTTCCATCAAGGATTACAGTGGCAAACTCTTTATTATCCGGGTAGTCCCTATATTCACAAACAGTTAAAGAAACCGTTTTATTTTTATTCGTTTCTTTGATACAACCGAGAGACAATATTTTCTCAATGGCTAGAAACGTTTCATAGGCCTTATCTCCGATAGCAAAGTACTTTATCATAAACTCATGTAGCTCTTGACTAAACTTAAAGTCGGAAAGAACTGGTTCAATCTGTTCTCGTACAAGTTTTGAGATTTCTAGAATCGTATTTATTCTTGATACTGCACCGTCCAGTTCCGCCATTAGTTCCTGTGCGTTATCTTCAAATATTAGTTCGTGCTCTATCTTTCTGATATTGCTAGAAAAGAACGTATTGGACACTGTATGGCTTTTAACCAGTATCGGCCTTTCATCAATGATTAGCCTTGTTCGAGGGAATAATCCCCCATCCCGCTCGAAATGCTTGTATTTCCGAGCAAACACACTGCTTCGAGGTACATGCGCTGATGAGTCATGATGATGACAGGATATTGCTTAAACTCGAATTTCTGCCTATAGTACTTACAATCAACGTCTCTAAAGGTGTAAGCGCATCGATTTTTCTTCCAAACTTTACTGGACATACAACGAATGAAGTCAGTTCCATGTAGTTCATTCGATTGACATTCTTCTTTTTCAAACCCGTACATTGGATAGGCTATTTCTTTCCTGACAGCTTTGTTTATTGTTTTGGCTATCCTTCGGACATTCTCTTTTCGCTCGACAACAAGGATTAATCCGAAATCAGGATCGAGTTTAACCATTTCGATAATAAAGATTTGAGTAACTAGAGACTTGCCTCCACCCATTTGCATAGGTACAAGGAACTCAGCGGGTAATTTCTTAACAAGGATTGTAATTAAATCCTCAAACTGCCTTACATAATTACTATTTGGACTTTGGCCTAACTCTTCTTCAAACTTACGAAGAACATCATCTAATATCTGTTGTTTTATTGCTTTCTCATCATCAGTTAGCTCTAGCTCAGGCATAGAACTAACGTCAATGGCCTTATCTCTTATTTTCTTTACAGACTCGGCAATATCTAGGCGGGAAATGTTAAGAAGGTCAATAACGTCTTTCCATTTCAAGCTTGTTGCTAGTTCATCAAGTGGAATATTTGCTCCACAACCAGAGCAATGATACCAAAACGTTTCTTTACTAAACCAAACTGATGGTTTTTTGTCTGGATGTTCTGGCAGACAGCAGCGACATCTTAGCTTTTCATCTGTCTCTGATGTTGGATCTAAATGGTTCTTAACAGCTTCAATGATGGCTATGTGTTTCCCATCGTAGCTCTTTTCGGGTTGTTCTGTTGCGTTTACTTGTTCGACTATTTCATGATTAGTCGGTCTAATGCTTGTAAGCGATCTCTTTACTTCCTCTTTAAGAGCGGGGAAAGACTCCATGATCTCTCTTTGGCTATAACGTCTTTCTGGATTCCAGACCTTAACCGTAGTCATAAATGGTTCAAGAGCATTCTTAATATGGTTAAAATACGGCAGACGCATTACCCTGGATTCATTTATACAGGCTTTATCACCTTCGAAGCACTCCACTAATTGAGCTTGTATTGGCCTAAATAAATCTAATTCAGCCTCGTCAGACAAGAGATAATACCCATGAACCCCGTTCTTTGTATCGATTATAAACGAAGGAAGCATCTGATGATTAAGTAGCCTTTCAACCTGTCGTTCTTTCCACGATTCAAGAGCTTGTTTATCTCTTCTCAGTTGCTTTGGAGCGTCAATATCAACGAACTGACTCGATATTCTATTGATATCAAGATCTCGGCTATGACTTCCACCCATTTGTTCAAAATATGGACTATTCGGTGTAAAGAAAACACCCATGATCCCATGCTCGTTATGCTTAGATATTACCTCACTCAAATCAGACCAGGACTTGATTTTTGAGTTCGTATTTCTCTTCTCTTTACCTGTATAAATCTCTCCCCGATGGATAAGTAAACTTCTTGGGTACGCAACCAGTAATCCGCCGGGGTCTTGCAATAGTCGTATCTCAAAGGTATGTTCAAGGTCTTTTCCATGAAAGTACTGTAGGAAAGTAAAAGCGTTATACCGTTCGGATAGTTCAAACACTCGTGGTCATCCTTCGTCAAGTTGTTGAGCGAAGTATCCCACAGATTAGTAAGCATTATGCGAACAGTTGATAGTTTTCTATAAAGATATAATTGAAATCTATCAACTATTATCAAGTTATAATGTCCCATTAGGAGGGGAACTATCCTGATTAAATTATCTGGTCAAGAAATAATTATTTATGCTCTGATCCCTTCCACCCTCAAATTGAGGGTAGAACGCAAGTTACTTACTCCCCAAGGTTGTAACGTTGACAAGGTTTATTTGACTTGAGTTTAGGAGTCGTCAAATTAACTACCTCTTTGTTATTAGTTTTGGTATGTTTGTGCGTCAAATTTCGTGAGGTACAAACCCATATGAGGTTAATTTCCTGAGTTCAACCTTGATGTAGTACCATTTCGTACACCCTCTGAATCCTTCAAACATCAGCGGATTACGAGATTTCCATGACTATGATGAGCACTTCTGTTCACCATGTTCAGAAGTAACCGATAAATGACCTCTTTGAATTATAAATTTTGCACCTTACAATTGTAAGCAACTACGAAAGCATGATTGTAAAATTCGATAAATCAGTCTAATTATCCACTTCCGTTACCGACCTGGTAACAGAACATTTATCTATGGATTACAAGATTTGCAGGTCGTCATTCGTCACCCTCAAATTTATTACTGTTAAGTATAGATCTCCGCTAAGCGTATTCCATTTACACTAGCCTTGGGAGTCCTCAAAACTTGGTTTTTATAAATTGTTTATTCCATTTCTATTAATCTAGCTACATCATATCCACAAGTCTTGCATTTCCCTTGAAGAACAACACCGAATTTATCTGCCTCAACCTCATAATTCACTATCGTAACGACATCACGACAATGTACACACCACACATTTTCTACTAGCTTTTTTCTTAGTTCTCTTGGCATTCCCCACCATTTTTGGTGGTTTTCAATTGCTTTAGCCTTATCTTTTGTATTACTCATAGATTCTCACCCTATCTATAGGTTGCTAAAAAAGAAACGTATGTAACCACATACACTGGGAAAACTTAAATAAACTCTAAGTGTAACGAAAGGGAATTTGTCAAAAACCCATACATTAAGTGGATTGATAGACGAACCTTCAGCAAAAAGCTTAGAGATATTACCAATCAGTATACCAGCAATCCTTTCTGTTAATCGTTTCAGCAGACTCTTACCGCAAAATAAAATGAAATCAGGTGAAAATATGCGCCTTGAAAAGAAAAAACCTCCATGTCCTAAGTGTGGTCGGAATAACGTAATTCCAATCGTCTATGGAGAACCGGACATAGAGCTTTTTGAACAATCAAAGATGGGTAAGGTTAAACTTGGTGGCTGCGTAGTTGGTCTAGATGATCCAGAATGGCATTGTCCGACTTGTAACTTAGATTTTGATACTCCTTCTAAAATAACCGTTGACAAACTATGAAGATTAGTCACAGATATCTTTAGCTTCTTTCTGTTCAGGAGCGATCAAATTTGATCCTCCCCTCAAGACGAAAAAGCATATATAATCTTATTCCATGAAAATAGTTGACAGTTATCTATAAAGATATATATGAGATCTATCAACTATCTTCTTATTTGTTCAGAATGTACTGAGAACCTACGCAATAGACCGAGATATAAAAAAGAATGATCGTTTGTATTTAAGAGACACAAACCCTTAAGAAGCCTAGATATACACAGAACATGTGTTCTAATTATTACGTTTGAACTTCGTCTGTAAAAATAAGTTATTCCTTGCAGTCTGAAAGGATCAAAAAAGAACAGTCCATATAGCTCTAGACTGTCCTTCGATGTTTCAATTGAATATTGTGAATAACTCTGTGGATAAGTCTGTTGGTATCTTGTGGATATTAAATCCTCTCTAATGCGTCAATTTGTTCAGCCTTACTTGGGTCTACATAAATACTCGTTGTCTGTATGCTCTCATGACGAGCTAACCGTCTAATAACCTCTATTCCGACTCCTGCGCTGGCTAAGTTGTGACAGAACGAATGACGAAAACGATGAGGCGTTATGTTATCCATTCCTGCAAGTTTAGCGTACTTATCAAGCATCTGTTGGATTCCTCTAGCTGTAAACTGTCCAGCTCGTTCACTGACAAAGACATAAGGAGAATCCCTATACTTTTCCTCTATTAAGGACTGTCTGAACTTCAACCATAGGCGTAGATTCTTGGCATGTTTGGCTAGCATAGTAAGAACAGCATATTTACCATGCTTTCCTTCTCTGATAGTGATCTCGACGTTGCCGTTGACCTTAAGATCCTCTAGCTTAGGATCTACCACCTCACTAACTCGGAGGCCAGCAAAGAGCATCATATCAATGACAGCTAAGTTCCGAAGACGCTTAAACTCGTTCTTCTCAAGCTCTACATAGGCTATATACTTGGCTTGCTCTTCCTTGGTAAGCCATTTACTCTCTCCCCTAGTTGATTGAGCGGGGTTAACCTTCTGAATCTTTACCCTGGTCGTAGGATTATCACTAGTTATGCCTTGGTCAGCTAGGTACTTGTAAAAAGTCTTTAACCCTGCTGTAGCCTTGCTTATTGTGGCCTGTGAGCGGTTTAATGCATGTCGTAAGTAAGATTGATACTCTTTCAATTCAATTGGTTTTGCTAGTGCCCCATCAGACAACGTTAACCCGCAAAACCTAGTGGTAAATACAGGGATTTAAAGGAATATTGCAATTCTATGTCGAAAGAGAAATTCGATGGAGGGATTGCAATG
>NZ_JACVHF010000002.1 GCF_014502795.1 Heliobacterium chlorum | reverse complement strand
GAGTCTGGGCCGTGTCTCAGTCCCAGTGTGGCCGTTCACCCTCTCAGGCCGGCTACCGATCGTCGCCTTGGTGAGCTATTACCTCACCAACGAGCTAATCGGACGCGGACCCATCCAAGAGCGGATTGCTCCTTTGGTTGTCCGGGGATGTCCCCAGACAACGTTATGCGGTATTAGCAGCCCTTTCGGGCTGTTATCCCCCACTCTCAGGCAGGTTATCCACGCGTTACTCACCCGTCCGCCACTAAGAGCTTCCATCGAAACTTCCGCTCTCCGTTCGACTTGCATGTGTTAGGCATGCCGCCAGCGTTCGTCCTGAGCCAGGATCAAACTCTCCACAAAAAATGTAGATAAGCTTGAGTCAAGCTCTCATTAATGAAATCATTGTCCGTCCCGCTTGCGCGGGCCGAATTGACTTTGGTTTCGCACGCTTTTGCTTACAACTGTTTGATTTTCAAGGACCGTAGTTGATATTGCCACGCAGTGAAGTTTTTTCAAACCGTTCCGCGCCGACAAAAAGTATCTTATCACACTCACAACCGCACCGTCAACTGGTATTTATTTCAGCAATCGGTATTTTTTATTTTGGCTGGAGCAGACAACGAAGAGAATCATAACATAAACTTCAAAGCTGGTCAACCTCAGAAGATCATTTTTTTTCGGTTCCAACGTCAATCGTCGGTGATAGGGCCGAACTACCACGAAGGTATACGTTAGGAACGGAACCGGAAATGATACTAGTTGAAATTGGTACCCGTGTGTTTATCGGTACTTCTGTCGACATTAAGGGAACAACAATGCGGATGGCGCTCTCAATATCTAATGCAACCATGTACTTTGTTTGGTTTATCCCTGCCTCTTCAAAAGATTCCACTGGTTTTGCTTTTACACTACCGACTGGGGTTATATGTATCCGCACTTTGGGTCCCACATTAGCCAATAAACTGCTTCCTAACATCTGTCCTAGGGGAACGGCAATTTCCAATTGGTCAAGATTGCTCAATGACTGTTGGACCTCCAGGACCGTTTCGGAAGTCAACTGATTGATTCGTAAGGTATTGGGCTGAAGGAGAACAATCCGTCCCTCTTGATCGGTTTTATAATAGACGAGATCTCGAAAGTTGGCATCGTTCGAGACCCGGTTCAGGATAGCATTGTTGATCGCTTGAGTAGCCATTTCTCTACTTTTTGCTTCAGCGATCGCCATTATGGTGTTTTTCATGTTTACTTCGGCAAGAGCAAACAACAGCAAGCAAACAATAAGGACGATAATCGGTATGACCCAATAGAACAATCCATCTTGCTTCCACCGTTGCCACCGTAGTTGCCATCGTACTAAAACCACTGTCATCACCTCCTGCCTAGTCAATGTATGCGTCACCCTCTGGCTAGGTGAAGACTTTAAGAAAAAAGCGTCTGATAAAAGTTGAAAAGCCACTCCGAAAAGGAGCAGCCCTGTAAACACTTTTGCCTCAACGGCGCGCACACTATAAATTTACATTAAACCGAAACATTTGCATCTAGATGATTAAATACGTTTTTCCGTAATCGCTACGTCTGTATTACTGCCATGGGTGGCTGGAGTCGTTCCCGTACCGGCAGTCTTCGGATCTTTGTTTTTTGAGCTCTTTTTATCCTTAGACAAAAAAATCTCCTCCTTTGACTTCTACGGATATACTGAATTCATACCTTTTTACCGTTCATTTGAATAGAAAGCTTTCACTTAAACAGCTCTTTTGGGAATATTCGCCTGAGGGGTTGGTTCTTTTCTCGTTGGTTCCATTCTAGCGTCAGCTCTTTTTAGCGTCTTTGTAGGCATTCTTCAGACAAAGGGATCCCCTCACTATAGTATTCCATCAAAGATTATCTCACTCGGGAAGCTTATCGTTTCTTTCCAAGCCTGCTCCTGTAGACGTATTTTTATAAGTGACACCGTCTTCCTGTTTTAACCGGTCTGTTCCCGGAAGGATAGGATTGACGTAACTATGCAGTATTCCAGCTTGATTGCCGTGATCAGTCTTTCCTTTATCAGCCAAGCGCTTTACACTCCCTTTTACATTTTGTCCTTAGGATACCTGTAAGTGAAGGCAACCATACGACCGACTAATAAAAAAACTGGACCCATACCCCACAGGGATATTAGCGTCCAGTTTTATAGCCAGTTAAATTCTGAAACAGGAGTGCCTTAAAAACTTTTTACGGCATGAGTATTCCTTGGATCTACCTTATTAGGACGGAGATACCACCAAGCGGATAAAATGACGTTTTCCTAAACGAATCAAGGTACCCTCTTCCGGGGGCACCGTTGAGTGAATATCTTTAATCACTTGATTGTTCACTTTAACGGCGCCTTCAACGATCTTCCGCCGAGCTTCACCGTTAGACTTGACTAGACCAGCCGAAACGAGGACCTTGATCAAGGACACTTGTCCATTTTCCAGGATATCGCCGGTTATCATAAACTCGGGAATTTCATCGGGAAGTTCTTTCTTCTGAAATATGTTGATGAACTCTTCTTCAGCCTGACGAGCTGCCTCTTCCCCATGATAGAGAGAGACGATCTCTCGGCCAAGACGCATTTTTACATCCCGGGGGTGAAGAGAGCCCTCCTTGAGTCCATTGGCGATAGCCGCGATCTCTTCCGATGGAATGCGCGTCACCAATTCAAAGTATCTGACCATCAATTCATCGGCGATAGACATGGTCTTACCGAACATCTCCCGCGGTGATTCATTGATGCCGATATAGTTACCCAAACTTTTGCTCATCTTGTGGACACCGTCGAGGCCTTCCAAGATGGGCATCATTAGTGCCACTTGCGGTTCTTGGCCGTACTCCTTTTGCAGCACCCGGCCTACGAGAAGGTTAAATTTCTGATCGGTACCACCTAGCTCCACGTCGGCTTTCAATGCCACAGAGTCGTACCCTTGCATGAGCGGATAAAAGAGTTCATGCATGCCAATCGGACGATTCTCTTGCATTCGCTTGGTGAAGTCTTCCCGTTCCAGCATGCGAGCCACCGTGTACTTGGCTGCCAGTTGGAGGATGTCGGCAAAATTTAACGGCTGTAACCAAGAAGCGTTAAAGGTGACCTCTGTTTTTTCGGGATCGAGCACCTTGAATATCTGGGTTTTATATGTTTCCGCGTTGCGGTTGACTTCTTCTTCGGTCAGTTGCTTCCGCGTCTCGGACTTCCCAGAAGGATCACCGACACGACCGGTAAAGTCGCCGATGACGATAACCACCTGATGGCCGAGATCCTGGAAATGACGCAGTTTTTGCAGTACGACCGTATGTCCTAGATGAATATCGGGCGCCGTAGGATCGAGCCCTAATTTGACTCGCAACGGGCGCTTTTCCATAATAGAACGTTCCAGTTTTTTCACCAAATCTTCTTCCGGGACGATTTCCGCAGTACCCCGGCGCAGAAGAGCCATCTGACGGTCTATTTCATCTTGAATTTCTTTTGGCAAAACCGGCTTGTCGGACACCGTACTCCCCCTCCTGCACGCCTGACGCGTGCGCTACCACGGAGCTTCCCCCGCATAAATACTTTGCCCATTTTATCATGTTTTTCCACCTCTTTCAACAAAAGCAGCCTTGCCATTTATCTACCACCGTTTCCTATGCTATAATAAACTTTGATTTGTTGCCGAAAAGGAGGATTCCTAGTGGTCGATACGCCTCGGGAACCGAGAAAGACTCCCACTCTACCAAAAACTTCGACGAAAACCGCAAAAACAAAAGTTAACTGGCCTCGAATGGCTCTCTTTATCACCGCCATTTTGCTTGTCTCTATTTTAGGCATCGGCTCCGGACTCGCATTCTCATGGGCTCGGGAAGCCCCGTCCATCAATATGAGCGATCTGGACATACATACCACCACTCAACTCTTTGACGACAAAGACGTACTATTTGCGAACCTTCACGCCGGTGAGAATCGAACGCTCGTCGAAAAGATCGATACTGTACCAAAGAACTTACGCAACGCCTTCTTGGCTATTGAAGACAACAAGTTTTATGAGCACCATGGTCTCGACTTCACGGGTCTCGTCCGGGCAGTCTTTGCCAATATCACTGACGGTTTTGGCTCGCAAGGGGCCTCTACTATCACCCAGCAGTTGGTCAAACTCTCCTTTCTGACCCCGGAAAAAACTCTAAAACGGAAAGTACAAGAGCTAATCCTTTCATTGCAATTGGAGCGAAACTTCACCAAAGACGAAATTTTTCTCATGTACTTAAACCGGATTTATTTCGGTGAAGGTGCTTACGGGGTGAAAGCGGCTGCCCAAACCTTTTACGGCAAGGATTTAGAAAAACTGGATCTCAGTGAAGCAGCCCTACTCGCCGGTTTGCCTAATGCACCCTCCAAGTGGTCGCCCTACCGTGATGCTGAGGTGGCAGAGCAACGGCGTCAAACAGTCCTCAATCAAATGGTTAAATTCGGTTATATCACCGGCGACGAAGCGGAAAAAGCCAAAAAGAATCCGCCCAAACTGCTGGAAAAGGCGAAACGGACCAGCGCTACCGGTGACAACAATTTCCCTTATTTTGTAGACGCTGTGATTCAAGAGTGCATTGATAAGTACGGCATCACGGAGAACCAGCTCTATAAGGGCGGTCTCAAGATTTATACCACCGTCGACCCGGCAGCGCAGAAAGCGGCGGAAGCTGCTTTGTCAGACCCAGGTAACTTTCCGAAAGGAAAAGATGACACTCCCATTCAAGCAGCCATCGCTGTACTCGATCACAGCAACGGTGAAGCCCGGGCGATCGTGGGAGGCCGGGAATATACGGTCAAACGAGGTCTCAACCGAGCCACTGATTTGAAACGGCAACCAGGATCCGTCTTTAAGCCGATCGCCGTCTACGGACCGGCCCTAGAAAAAGGAATGACTCCAGCCACTGTTTTAGATGATGTACCGGTACAGTACGGCTCCTATCAACCGGGCAACTATGACGGCACCTACCGCGGCCTGATCACCATGCGTGAAGCGGCCCAGTTCTCTGTTAACATCTACGCCGTGAAAATGTTAAACGAAATCGGCGTCCAAACGGGATTTGATTTCGCCCGGAAATTGGGTATTAAGACCCTTGATGAAAAACAGGATTTGACGCTTCCTCTGGCTCTCGGCGGTCTACATCAGGGGACAAACCCTTTTGATCTAGCTAGTGCCTATGGGGCCTTCGCCAACCACGGCGTCTGGAACGAGCCTCATGTGATTCGAAAAGTAGTTGACCGAGACGGAAATACCATCGTGGAAGTAAAGCCGAAACAAAGCTCGGTCATGAAAGAAACGACGGCCTATCTGATGACGAACATCCTAGAAACGGTTGTCCAGGCCGGTACGGGTACAAGAGCGCAGATGGACCGACCTGTGGCCGGTAAAACCGGCACGACGGAACTGCCGAGTTCCGTTCCTGAATTCCGCGGCATCACCGGAAACAAAGATGCTTGGTTCGCCGGCTACACACCGGAATTGGTCGGTGTCGTCTGGATGGGCTATGACAATACCGATAAGAATCATTACATGTACAAAACATACGGCGGATCCTACCCGGCACAAATCTGGCGGGCCGTCATGACCAAGGCCCTCGCCGGAACGAAAGCCAAGTCCTTCGTTCGCCCGCCTGGCATCGTAGAAGCAAATGTAGACATCAAGTCAGGCCTCTTGCCGAGTGCTTTGACGCCTGCCGAGTATATCCGCACTGAGCTCTTCGCCGAAGGAACTGTCCCCGGCAATACGAGCAACGTTTGGCAGGAAGTAGAGGTCAACGCTGAAACCGGTCAGCCACATAAGCCAGGCGATTCTGCGAAGACCGTCAAAAAAGTATTCCTAAAACGGCCGACCCCCTATGAAGGCGCCACTCCTGCTGACGCAGACTTAGAGACACCTCATGAAACCACCGTCGAAAAGCCAACACAGCAAGTCCCGGCAACAGATGACTATGATCAGGAGAGTTCACCGAGCTTGCCAAACGGGTCCAATAAAACCACCAAACCAGAAAACACCGGTAAAACGAGTCAGACACCATCAGGTTCCAAACCTCAGACATCAACGCCCTTAGTTATCCCTCCGGGTACGTCTAACAGCCCCGCTACTGATAATGGTCCCAAAGGATAATGGAAAGAGCCCGAACGCATTCGTTCGGGCTCTTTTTGTTAAACCTTTCTCGCAAACAATACGACGAAATTATAGTACTTATAGACACAGTCTACGTCAGAAAAACCAGCTTGCCTTAACCAGTCTGTTTGATCGTCTAACGTGGACATTTTATCTAACTTTTGACGTTCGTAGGCCGCTTTGATTTCTTCCATAGACAAACCGCTGTGCTCTACTTTGTACTTCCAATCTTCCATATACATCGTTTCTAAAAAAGACGTTTTCCCAAGCACCTGGTCGGCATTGACAAAGATTCCCCCCTGTTTCAAAAGAGAATAAATCCGTTGATAGAGAAGACGCTTTTCATCGTCGGTCAAATGATGAATCGACAAGGAAGAGATGACCATGTCGTACTTTTCCGTGAAACTATGTTTCGTATAGTCTGCTACTACATAGGTCATATTCGGATGATCGCCGAACCTTTTCCTGGCCACATCGAGCATTTTTTCGGAGATATCGATCAGCGTAAACTTTCCCTGAGGGTATTTTTCCGCGAAGAGCGATGTAAACAACCCTGTTCCTGCTCCAATATCTAATATTCTGGGCGACTCTGTTTCAGTCTGGCAAAGGGAAAGAGCGATCGAATAAAAATCATCGAAACAAGGGATCAACTGTCTTCTTTGACTGTCATACTTAGCAGCATGGGCATTAAATTTTAATTGAACGTTTTTCTTGGATGAATCCATTTTTATCCTCCTAACATATGCGATAGACAGCGTTAAGACCTGTCCTTATGGGATTTTCTATAGAACGATTATAAATGGAACATACCCCCGTTGATAGTCCCCGCTGAAACCTGATACAGGACCATACCTTATCAATTTGATCCTTACCATTTTATATAAAAATGTTGTATAATAATCATTATTAGTATCGAAGAAATATTGGTAATCACAGGATAAGAAGGTGTTTTTTATGGGAGTTATTAAAAATCCATTGACAGTTATTACAAACATGAAACATCCCATTATCGTCTGTGATGAAAATATGTATATCCAATTCGTAAATCCGGCTGCGGAACGATTACTCGGTAAAAACGCTTCCACGCTAGAAGGAACTCATTTTACAGAAGCTTGCCGAACCGGCCCAGCTCCCGACGAGTTCACTCCGCTATATGATGAAGATTCCACGCTCGCCGGTTACATCATCGAATTGAAAAATACAAGATATTCTAGCCCGACTTCACGATTCCAATTGCTTTTAAAGGCAATACCCGACCCGATCATTACGTTAGATTTAGAGGGACGAATCACAGGGTTTTATGGTCGTTGGGACTATGATACACAGATTCTTCAAAACGGCAAAGAACTGCAACTAAAACTGATTTTAGGGAAAACCCACCGGGACATTTTAGGCGAAGATGACGCCGCTAACCACGAAAAGGCCATCGCCCAAGCTTTGCTTGGAGAAACCGCCTTCTGTGAGTGGAAAATGAAGACACCCGAAGGATTCCGCTATTACCTCACCAGCTATTCCCCCGTTATGGATCACGACGGCAATATCAGCGAGCTAATCGGGATTGGACGTGACATTACCAAACAGGAAGAGCGGAAGCTGCAGTTAGAGGCAGAAGAGCAGCGTTTCCACAGCGTCATCAACTCCCTCGATGAATACATCTGGGAAGTGGACCTCCAAGGCAACTTTATTTATGTATCAGACCGTGCGGAACATATCTTGGGACTGCCCAAAGAAGAGTTAATCGGAAGAGATTCCACTGCCGGTGTAGAACCGGCGGAGTTAGAAAAGTTTAGAACCGCCGTCCGCGAAGCCGTAAAGAACAAAGAACCTTTTAGCGACGTTGAGATTATTCGCAACAATCCCTCTGGGCGATGTTGGCTCAGTCTCAGCGGGATCCCCGTCTTTGACGAAGATAATCGAGTTGTGGCCTATCGAGGCGCGACACTAGATATCACGAAGCAAAAACAGATGGAGGCAACGCTGCGAGACAGCGAAGAAAACTACCGCTCCATCATCACCTCCATGGCTGAAGGGGTCATCGTCACCGACAGAGAAGGCGTGATCATTAAAGCAAACCCCACCGCTGAACATATATTGGGCTTTTCATTCGATGAGATTCAAGGTTGTTCCTGCTTTGATCCCTCATGGGAAATGTATCTCGACGATAATACCCCCGTAACGAGGGAAAATCATCCTGCCATGGTAACGTTACATAGCCGTTCTGCTTGCCGAAACGTAGTCATGCGAAAAAACAGTCTCACTGGTGAACCCCTTTGGATTCAGCACAATTCGGAGCCCTTATTTCGTTTGGGATCTGATAAACCTTACGCTGTTGTATCCACCTTTTCCGATATCTCCGCGCGAAGAAACATGGAAGAGGAACTGAAAAAGGCCCAGCAAAATGCGATTGAGGCCAGTCGTGCCAAGAGTGATTTTCTCGCGATGATGAGTCACGAAATACGAACTCCCATGAATGGAATCATGGGAATGTCTACATTACTTCTCGACACCGCACTCAATCGTCAGCAAAGAGAATATGCCCAGGTCATCAATGATTCGTCGGAAGTCTTGCTAAATGTGCTCAACGATATTTTGGATTATTCCAAGGTAGAAGCGGGCAAGTTGGTCCTCGAAAGCCTCGACTTCCACTTACCGGGAGTTATCTACAATGTCACTACCTTGTTTCAACAAAAGGCCTTGGAAAAGGGCATTCGCTTAACTTCTTTTATCGCACCGGAAGTGGAGGACTGGGTAAAGGGCGATCCTACCCGGTTACAACAAGTCTTGACGAATCTCGTCAGTAATGCTGTTAAATTCACCCACTCAGGGCAAGTAAAGGTCCACCTTCGGAAGGAAACATCAGACCGTCATCAATCAAGACTTCGTTTTGAAGTCACCGATACGGGGATCGGTATTGAAAAAGCGATGATGGAGCAAATTTTTCATCCCTTTCATCAAGCGGACAGTTCGACATCCCGTAAATTTGGCGGAACCGGACTCGGTTTGGCCATCACCGGGCAACTGGTTAAACTTATGGGAGGGAATATCGGAGCGATCAGTGAACCGGGGAAGGGATCAACCTTTTGGTTTTCCATCCCCTTCCAACCTCCCAAAACACAAGTCTTCATACCAAAAGTCGAAGGCCATTCACCCCCGGAAAAAACGGACTTCCCCCTATGGAATATCCCTCTCCCTGTGCTGCTCGTAGAAGATAACCCGGTAAATCAACAATTAGCGGTCACGATTCTGACCAAGATGGGTTTGATGGTTCATCGGGCTAACAATGGCCTCGAGGCGGTAAAAGCGGCAGCGGAAACAGAATATGCGATCATCTTTATGGACTGTCAAATGCCTGAAATGGACGGATTTGAAGCGACAAAAATCATTCGCAACCAACAGGCTCAGTCCGGACGACATGTGCCGATCATCGCCATGACCGCCTTAGCCATGTCCGGTGACCGGGAACGGTGCCTCAACGCCGGAATGGACGATTATCTCAGTAAGCCTGTTCTTATGGAGCATCTGATCGCCCTGCTCGATAAATGGCTACCCTACGAAAAATCTACCCTTGTACAGCCCCCATCGAACTTTCAAACTGATGAATTCCCATCAGCCTCAGCGGGAACGGATCCGTGTTCGGTTATAGATCTGACTGTTTTAAAGAACATACTGGCCATGGGCGACGACGATCATTTTGAGTTTCTAACGTTATTGCTCCAGACCTATTTGGAAGACGCGCAACAGTTGATGCTTACGTTACAACAAGCAGTAACACTACGGGACCCGGCAGGTATTCATAAAACCTGCCACGCCTTGAAGTCTAGCAGCGCCAGCATCGGTGCAAAAGAGCTTGCGTCGCTCTGTGCACATGTTGAACAGCTCGGACGCACGGGAAATCTGGAGAATATGGAGCTATTTTTCACTCAAATGAAAGCGAAGTATACCGAAACGGTTTCCCTATTGAACCAGTTGATAGAATATCCGGACACGCTCCAGTAATAGTGATTTCGATGAGGATGTGAGGGAATCGAATGTCAAGAGCAGCTACATGGATAACGCTGTTACTGGCCGGGGTAACCGTAGCGACTGCCTTGTACATGAATTTTTTGGGAATGAACAAGGATATTCATCCCGATCCCCAGGCAACTAATTCTAAAGAACAAACTTTTTCTACTGCGCAGTCGCCTATTGTCCCACCTTCGAAATTAGATAAAGGCAGTTTCGTCAGAACCATCCGAGGAGATACTCGATCGATGACAGAGAAAACCCTGGCCCGGTGGCAAGAGTGGCGTCAGGCTGTCGAGCTTTTATCTATGCAAAACCCAGATACGTTGTTTATCGGAGGTCCCTCAGAAAAGAAAGCTCTTTGTCTGACATTCGACGATGGCCCTGATAATCGAAACACACCGAAAGTGTTAGACATTCTTCAGAAAGAGCAAGTTCGTGCCACCTTTTTCTTTTTAGGAAATAACTCTGAACAGTACAGGAAAATCGTCAAACAAACCTATGATGCTGGTCACGTAATCGGAAGTCATAGTTTTGATCACCCTTACCTAACCAAAAAAACGGAACCGCAGTTAACAGAACAAGTTCATAAAACAGAGCAAAGTATGTTTGAAATTATTGGAAAGCGCCCTACCCTATTGCGACCTCCCTATGGCGATATAAATGCTTCCGTATTGAACGTCCTAAATAAAAACGGATATAAAGCGGTACTCTGGTCGCTCGACACCTTTGATTGGAACCAAAAGACAAGTACTGAAATCGTCGATTACGTTTCAAGCAATGTCCATCCCGGCGATATTATCTTAATGCATAGTGCCGATAACGGCTCAGCTTCTGTTAAGGCGTTGCCCGCGATCATCGCTGCTCTTAAGCACGCAGGGTACAGCTTTTGTACTGTTGACGAAATGCTGGGGATTACCCCTTATCATTAACCGGCGTCTGACTTGATCGCAAGTAGTATGTTAAAACCCACCTAGGTAGGAATTACTCGACGCAAGATATCGCTATATAATTGTTCAAATCGCTTTTTTAGGAAAAACATAAAGCCAGAGACAAAGGTCTCTGGCTGTTCAAGCCCCGTCTTCCCCAAGGAAAAACCCGGGCTGGTGCAAAATCAATATTTTTTTCGTTAAACGTAAAACGCAGTAGTTCCACTCCGTTGTGTATTCGTCACAATTTTAATTATCCGCCCATTTGGAATGGTATACAGGGAAACTAATTCACCGCCATGTGTAATCGCTTGTTCATTGGATGTCCAAACTTCCGGCGAAACGGAACCCCAATCTCCGGTAAAATGACGCGTAAACAACGATTCAAATAATTCTAGGGGGAAATCAGAACAAAACAATTCGGGGTGCATCGACGTAATACCTGCGTCAAACTTCATATGATGTCGTCGCCACCTTCACAATAATCCCTCTGCAACAATTATATATTCATTGAACAAGGTATGCAATTACTTTTTACATGTATAAATTCTTACAACCCCTCTTATGTTCTGTCCCCGCACTTTAACTGCCATCTGACCGTCCACAAACTCTACTTTACAACAGTCAGTTGCGGTCCTATAAAAAAGCAGTTCAACCATAACGGGTTGAACTGCTTTTACTCGCTCAATGATGTTCTTTAGATCTCCTACACTGATTTAATGCATTCTACGGGACAGGCATCGGCACAGGCACCACAATCGATACAGGCAGCTTCGTCGATAACTCGTTTGCTATCTTCACATTCAGAAATGCAAGAAACGGGGCAGCCGCCTTCACAGGCTCCGCAAGCGATGCAGTCATCCGCGTTGATACGATATGCCATAAGAGAGCCTCCTTTCATCTTTGTGATTATTGGAACAATGTATTTCTTCGCGGCTTATATTCAAATTTCCTTCTGAATTTGACACTGCTCTTCCCACCGATAATGTTCCGTAAGAAACTGCCGTTGCTTTACCCGAAAAAGTCGTTACCTCAACTAAGGTCAGAAGGGTGGCCCGGATATATTGGTTCAACCTGCCATCAAGGTCGAACATTCAAGCTTTTGCCAACTTTATTTCCTTCCTTTCGGGGGAAGAATATATTTGCACGGATATAGCTTCGACCCTAGAGAGCTTTTATGGTCTAAAGTACCACACTACCCGTGTATACTAAAGATGTAGTCCTGATCTGGTTAGACGCTACTCTCCTCGATTGCCATTGGCTAGGGAGGTTTGACGGATATCCCAAGACAGGGCAAAATACGAGGAGGTTTACTATGTTTCAAGACAAGACACTGACCTGTAAAGAGTGCGGAAGTGAGTTCGATTTTACCGCTTCCGAACAAGAGTTCTTCGCCGAAAAAGGTTTCACAAACGAACCAGGCCGTTGCCCCCAGTGCCGTGCGGCTCGGAAGGCGAACATGAATAACCGTGGTGGTGGCGGATATCGTCAAGAACGAGAGATGTATCCGGTAACCTGTTCTTCCTGTGGTAAGGAAACGACTGTTCCCTTCCAGCCCCGTGGAGATAAGCCCGTTTACTGCCGTGATTGTTTCCAGCCCCGCAACCGTTGGTAATAACCATAAATAAGAAAAAAGCTCGCCGGTATGGGCGGGCTTTTTGCTTACGGCCGCTTTTTCTCGTCATTAGCTGAGGGGCTCTATTGATGGACTCCTAAAACTCAACCAAATCGGGTGAAATCTTCAAGAGCCAAGTAACCGCTGAATCGAATCTGGAAATAACGAAGAGAGCAGCAAGAAAACCGTTAAAACAATGAGAATCACCGTGAATAACCAGGCGATTAGGTTATAACTTTTCGAGTTTGTAAAGTTCCCCATGAGATTGCCGTTGCTAGCGATAAGAACCATAAAGATGAGGATAGGCGGCAACAGAATGCCGTTTACCACCTGAGAGATCAGCATGACATGGTATAAGGATAAGTCAGGCCAGAGTACCAATGTGGATCCAAGGAAGATCAACGCTGAGTATAACCCATAAAAAACAGGGGCTTCCTTATAGCTTTTGCTAATTCCACGTTCAAAACCGAAGGCCTCACAGACCGCGTAGGCAGAACTGAGAGGTAAGATAAACGCCGCCAATACGGACGCTCCCAACAAGCCTCCCGCAAAAAGCAATGATGCATAGTTTCCTGCCAGCGGTTGAAGGGAAATGGCGGCATCCTTTGCCGTCTCAATCGATATATGGTTTTTATAAAGGGTAGCAGCCGTAGCCACTATAATGAAAAAGGCGATCAGTCCGGTAAAGAATGATCCAATGAGCACGTCCCAACGAGTGATCGAGAATTCTTTCGCTGTAATTCCTTTATCTACTACGGAGGCCTGCACGTAAAACTGTCCCCACGGCGTGATTGTCGTACCGATAACTCCGACAGCCATCAATATAAAATCAGGCTCACCGGAAAAAGAAGGCGTAAGAGACTGGTGAAATACTTCTCCCCAGGACGGATGAACGATAAATCCAGAAATAATGTAACTAAAAAAGGTGATACAGAGAAGTAAAAATACTTTCTCTACTTTTTCGTAATCGGTTTTTAACACCAACCACCAGACGATAAACGCACCGATCGGTACGGAAATGTACTTACTGATTCCCAGGATCTCAAAACTGGTGGCAATACCCGAGAACTCGGAAGCAGTTGTGCCCAAATTGGCCACCAGAAGGACAGCCATCGCAAAAAAAGTCCATTTGACTCCATACTGTTCACGAATCAAATCAGATAAACCTCGCCCAGTCACCGCTCCTGTTCTAGCCGAGATCTCCTGCGCAATGGCCAAACAAACCGTACTCACGAGCATGATAAACATCATTTTATATCCGTACTTAGCCCCTGCGGACGCATATGTGGCGATGCCCCCTGCATCATTATCGGCAAAAGCTGTAATAATCCCCGGGCCCATCACTGACAAAATAAGCAGGACACGACTCTTTAATCCTTTTATCGCTTCCATCTTTACACCCTCCTTTCCGAGTGGCGCCGTACCTTAAACAAGGAGAACAAGCTTGATCGTTCTCGTTCAGACATCAGTTCTTCCAGCACATCATCCACGGTAATAATTCCCAACATTCTCTGTCGCTCATCGACGACCGGGAGAGCGAGAAGTCCGTACTTGTTGATCCTTTCAGCGACGGTAGCAGGGTGTTCGTAATCGTGGACAGAGACAACATGTGCGTTCATAAAGTCCCCTAAACAGGTCGACGGATCTGCTAAGAGCAGTTCACGCAGAGAAAGTACACCTTTCAAAATACTATGTTCGTCCGTCACAAAGAGATAGTAGATTGTTTCTGCCGTCCTGGCAAACTCCCTCAGGCGAAGGATCGCTTCATCAGCCGTAATCGAAACCGGTAATTCCACAAACTCCGTCGTCATGAGAGAACCTGCAGTGTCCTCCCGATACTCCATCAGTTCCTTTACATCTTGAGCCTCGTCAGCTTCCATAAGTCCTAAGAGACCTCTGGACTTTTCCTCAGGCAATTCAGCCAGGATATCAGCGGCATCGTCGGGCGGCATCTCTTCCAAGATATCCGATGCCCGGTGAGCATCCATTTGGTTGATTAATTCTACTTGTGTATCTAATTCCATCTCTCGCAACGCTTCCACAGCTTGGTCAGAACTAAGGCGTCCCATCAAATCGGCCCGCTTATGATAATCGAGTTCCTCCAAGATATCGGCTATATCAGCCGGGTGAAGCTGACTGAGCTGCTTTTTTTCTCGATTTAAGTAGAGGCTAGAATTTCGATCCTCAAGTGGGTTGATATATTGCCAACCTAGAAACCGATTTTCTATCTTTCGGACGAGAAATTCCAAGCCCATACGGCGCATAAGTCCGCGAAATCCAATGTCTACAGCCACCAGTAATATTAACTTTTCCGAGCCACGAGATACCCAGGAAAGAGTAATATCATTGACTCGTACCAGCCGTGAGCCTTTTAGATCGATGATCTGTTTATCCAATAACCATTTACTGATATAGATCTCATGATCTTGAAGGAGGACTGTTATGGAAGGGGAAAATTCGCAATTTAAGTACATCCCCTTTGCGTCCCACTTCTCTATGCGTTCGGAGGGGATGAGGAGTTTACTCTCTTTGTTAAATTTAATTCCAGTTACTTGGGGCGAATGTCCGTTCCATAGAGTTACTAAATCCCTGACATAGCCTACTGTCTTTCCATGTATGTCAAAAATGGGCTTCCCCAATATTTGACTAAGATAAAAATCGCCCATCACGGTGATTGAAGTCATCACTTAGCCTCCTTCATCTCGGATAGGGTCCGCTTTCTCTCGACGAACGCAAGGACCTCTATCAACGCTTACAGTATTTTTACCGTATATACCGCGTAAAACAACGTAACTGCCGACGCAAACTATGACTGGTTGATTGTCAATTGAGAAACGTATTAACCTACTCGAGGGACCCGTATCCATTCCCCCACCCCCTTCTGTTGAGTCGGTGATTATGTTTTAAAAAGATAAGACCTTCCAATAGAATATTAGAAGGTCTTGCAATCGGGCAAAGCCGGATAAGAGCCTTCTTTCACTCGTTGAGCTTTAGCACTGCATAACGTAGAGCTTCGATAGCTCAGCCACATTAAGTAGAACCTTAAGCCGGTAATACCTGTTGACCCATTGGCGTCTCTCGACGTTTCCGGGCAGTGGCCTTTGTTTATGCAGGAGCCTCACCTAACAAAGAAGAACATTTCATTTACTTTTTTATATAGTTTATTTTTACTTCATAAATCAAAGTTTGTCAACGAAAATAACTTTGGAATTATCAACAACACACATCAACACAGAGCTATCTTCCTAAGTAGCCCATAGGATTCTGAAAGTTTCCGCCTGTCATGACTTCGAAATGCAAATGAGGTCCCGTCGTATTTCCTGTGACACCGGAACGGGCGATGACTTCCCCCTGGTTCACTTTCTGCCCCGAACCGACAAGGATTTCCGAAAGGTGATTATAAGTCGTTTGAACGCCGCCGCCATGATCAACGATGATGCGCTTTCCATAGCTGCCGGCCCACCCGGCAGAGCGAACAACCCCATCGGCACTAGCAGCTATATCGGTTCCAACAGGACAACCGATGTCTACGCCCGTATGCAGTTTACCGTCTCGCATACCGAAGGGGGAGGTAATCAAGTGGCTAGAAGTGGGCCAGGAAAACTTTCCTACGCCGCCGCGGGCTGCAACCATGTACCGATCCCCTTTGGCGACGATGCGAGTTACAGGAGCTTTCAGGACTGTTTCTCCCTGTAATTCCTGATTTACGGTCTCGCCGTTATGTTTAACCACTAAGTATCTAGCTTCTTTTTTTCCGTTTTCCCCTTCTTGCTTGACTACGGGCTTAGACCAGCCTAAGCTCTGGTCTTTCACTTCTTGCGTATCAAATTTGATGTCCTCATCTTGTACGAGAACATAGGTCGTTTCAATGTCGATATCATAGGTCGGTTTAACCAACCTCAATGCTTGTCCGATTTGTAAACGTTCTGGAACAAGACCGGGATTAGAAGCCAATAGTACAGACATGGGTGTTTTGGTTTTTTCCGCAATAATAGAAATACAGTCTCCCGGCTGGACTTGATATGTAATCACTTCTTGTTCCGGATGGGTAAGTTTTTTTACCGCATCCTCTATGCTAAGCGGGGTTGTTCCGGCAGGCAGGTCAACTTCTTCATAGGCAATCGTATCTTTGATTTGGTAAGATTGCAGGGTCATTCCCTGTTCGGCTTTTTCTTTCGTAAAAAAGTCGACCACTTGTTGGATGACATCCTTGGCTTGGGATTCGTTGGGAAGCAAGGCGACCTGTTTGCCCTTAACCACAATCGCGGTAACTTTTTGCCCAATATTTGGCGATTGATTTACCGACGTCATAGGTCCGCTTATCATTCCAAAGGGACCATTTCCTGCGATAGAATTCAGACATAGCGCACCTAAACCAAAAACGACGACCGTAGCCGATATGGTTAAACGTTTATATTGAACGCTATTTAAAGATTTGATGCGTTCGATTTTCAGATATTCCATAAATTTGTCTGTAAAACCCACTCATTCTCAACCCCTAAAATTAATACTTGTGGTACATAATAGTCAACATAGTAATTATATGTCACCGCGATATATAAGCCAAGAAAGGCACGGGAATTCGAAAAAGTCTAAATCTTTCAAAGAGTATCTAAGGAGTAAAAAAACAGACCCTGCAAATACAAGGTCTGTGTACGTTACGGTCGAGAAACCAATATTTATATAATTGTTAGTACATACGTTTAACGGCAGTGATGTGCTTGCCCCAGTATGCATTGGAAGCTACGCTCAAGTAACCTACTTTACCGAGACCGCCGCCTTCTTGGATAACTTGGTCGTTCCCCACATAAATACCTACGTGTTTACCGTTATCAAAAATGACGAGATCGCCAGGGCGCATCTGACTTTTCGGGACTTTCCAACCGACAGAAGTGTTTTGGGTTCTTGAAGCGGTGCTCATCTTATAACCCAAAGCATGATGATAGACATAGGCGGTGAAGTTAGAGCAGTCAAATCCTCTTTGTCCCCGGTCTTCGTTATGACCCCAGATATAAGGTGTACCTAGTTTGCTCTTAGCAACTTTCAAAACAGCATTCAGCTTCTGTTGGTCGCTGGCGCTAAGGGAGGCTAAGGGTTTGATCGTCTTGTCCATCTTTACGCCAGGAGGAAGCTGAGAGTTTACAGATGCAGTCGATACGGTTTGAGTACTCGTAGCAGCAAGAGCCGGACCTGCCAAGGCAGAAACGGTGGCACTGATGGCGAGTACAGAAGCGATGAAAGTACGTTTGAACATGAAATGTTTCCTCCTTTACGCCTACGAGGTTAGCTGACGGGTTCGGTGGGGAGTACACCGGCCGTAAAAACGACTTCACCCCAGAAGTTGGTTCCCCCGCGCTCTTTTCGAGCTTCGGCTTAATCTGTAGTGCTCAAAGAGCTTAACATCTTGTGAAAAGAATCTCAATGATAAGAATTAGGAATAACTTCTATATCCTGAGTGAATTAGATGAACTTAGCTTTCTTGAACCCAATTTCCACAATAAAAACCCCCGATCTTCCACTGTGAAAATCGGGGGTTAGAAACTGATTTATTTTTTTCTTCGCAATCGGGCGATGGACCGGATCCGTCGATAAATACTTTTATCAGGTAGCTTTCGAAATAAAAAGTGAGCAGGACCGGTATTTTCCTCAATAACCCATACCTTGCCTCTCTTATCGACACCTAAATCGAGACCGATCTGCCAATAGGACTTGTATTTATCAAAGCGCCGGCAGACCTTATAGCCAAGACGAATCATATCACGCATGATCTGTGCCACCGTTTCTGCGTCAAAAAGTTCGGATCGTTGAAGCGCCGTTTCAATATCCAGAATTTGACCTTTCGAACGAAGGTAGTTCGTAACAATGCTGTTTTCTCCGGCCACCTTCGCTAAGGCACCGATGTAACGCCATGCACCCTTTTGTCGCATCATCATCAAGCGGATATCGAAAGGTCGTCCGTCAACATGGGCCAAGTCAATCGCTTTTTGAACGATATATCCGTTACCGGTAAAGCAGTACCTTTTCAAACTGTTGTATAGATCAGTAAAAGACGCTCGCCTATGTGTTTCTCCCTTAACACGAACATAGGAATAGCCCTTCTCCGTTTGCCAGACCTTAATGATCCCTTGTCCCCCGTATCCTGCACTTGGTTTCAGATAGACCATTCCGTAGGAGTCGAGGAATCTTTTCAAGCTCGTCATACTGAATTTTCGGGTCGGCGGTAAGTACGGGCGTATGGACGGATCGGCTGCAAAAAAGCGCCATAAGCTCCATTTACCGAGTTCAGGGCGGCTCACTTTTTGGGACTTCAAAAACGTTCACTCCCAATCATTTCCTCGTTCTTTAGCTTATGAATTAAAATCATTGGTTGTTCCATCACGTAACCGTTGTTATCACCCATGAATACAGTAAGGAGAGATTATTTCCCCTATGTGTATTAAGGAGTGGGTGGAGCAGTGCTTCGTTGGATGTGTAAAGGGAAGATTCACCGAGCCACCGTAACTGATGCCGATATCGATTACGAAGGAAGCGTCACGATCGACGCAAACCTGATGAAGCAGGCGAATATTTACGAACATGAGATGGTGCAGATCACGAATTTGCGAAATGCTGTGCTCTGGAAGACGTATGCGATTCCAGCACCGGCAGGTTCAGGGAAAATATGTTTAAACGGACCGCCGGCTCTCTTGTTTCAGCCCGGAGATAAGGTCATCATCCTCAGTATGGGCTCATTCTCACCGGAGGAACTGGTCGAAGGTACCCACTCCGTAGTCCATGTTGATGACCAGAATCGGTTGATTCAGGTGAAGACAAAAAAATTAATTGGCCATGGCTAAAACAACCGCCCGTCTGCGGTGTTCCCGGACTTATGTCTCGGGTACCCACTAGACGGGCGGTTCATTTTGCAATCAGAGCTGTAGCACTTTCCCGGGATTTAAGATTAAATTGGGATCTAGACATTGTTTGATCGCTTTCATCATTTTTAATTCCACGGGATGACAAAACTGCTCCAATAACTTTACTCGTTTATAACCAATACCATGTTCCCCGGACAACTTTCCTCCCAGGGAATAGACCTTTTTGTATATCTCATCGTGCAGTGCCGGCAGGATTCGCCGCCAATTATCATCGTTGATACTGTCTTTCAGTATATGGGCATGCACATTGCCATCGCCGGCATGTCCGGCACAATGGATGGTCACTCCATATTCTTCTCCTCTATCGAAGATAAATTTGATGATATCCCCCACAGCAGAAAGAGGCACAACCAAATCTTCCCCCGAATAGACAGGGCTCCGGGCTCTGCTGGCTTCAGCGAATACTCTCCGGGCCCTCCATATTCGCCTTGGATCAGCTGCTAAAATCTCGATCACACCGCTATCCCTACAGACCTCATCGATGAGAGCCATCTGTCCCTCCAAAAAACCTTCGTCGTCCCCTTCGAGTGTGACGATCAGATAATAAGCATCTTTCCTATAGGGTAACTTTTCCCCAATATACTCTTCACAACATTGTACAGCCCGATTATCCATGAACTCCAGCGCCGCAGGGATGATCCCTTTTTGCAAGATTAGCGGAACCGTTTGCATGGCCGAAGACCGGTCTCGAAAAATAGCCAACAGATCCACCCTATGGCTGGGCAGCGGTTGTAGCTTGAGGATGACCTTCGTAATAATACCTAGTGTACCTTCCGAGCCGATGATCAAGTTCAACAAGCTATATCCGGTAGAATCTTTCATACATTTACCGCCCAGGAACACAATATCCCCTTCTGCAGTAACGACTTCCAAACCGTATACCTGCCTGCGGGTAGAACCGTATTTCAAAACCTTGTTCCCACCGGCGTTGGTGGCCACATTGCCTCCTATCGTCGAGCTATGACCGCTACAAGGATCTCCCGCATACAGAAAACCCGCCTGATTTGCTGCTTCTTGAACTCGTTCCGTGATTACGCCTGCTTCTACGGTCATGAACATATTTTCGGAATCGATTTCAATGATTTTGTCAAGACGTTCTAAAGAGATGACTATGCCACCGAACTTAGGAACGATGCCACCAGAGAGACCCGTACCGGCACCCCTTGGAACGATCGGTAGCTTATGATGATTCGCCAATTTTACGATCTCAGCCACCCGTTGGGTATTTTCCGGCAACAGGACCACTTCAGGATAATGGGCTAATTCCGGGTCTGCCGTTTCATCATGAGTATAAGGACCCATCCGCTCCTGATCGACGATCACATACTTAGCTCCCACGATGAAAATGAGCTGTTCAAGGATCTCCGGTGTGATTCGGTTATATTGGGTCAATGAACTTCCCCCCAACGAAATGAAAAAATACGTTTTCACGATCTTATAGAGGAGCTATTTAGCAATAGAAGAATTAATTTCCTGAGCTTATCTTATTTCAGAAAAACATCTTCTGTGAAACATCCTCCATTATCTAACTCGTCCTTCATTTCTGATTTCAAAGCCGAAGATCGAGTTCCGTAGGAAGGAGTCACCTCTAACCACCCCCACCCATAAAATGGCATCGTAGGTAACTACAATCCACTTGAAAGGAGGAACCCTAAATGGCTGCTGTAGGTGGAGGATATTTCGGTTTCCCAACGGTAGTTGGGCTTGTGATCGCCCTTATCGTAATTGGTGCATTTTATCCGGCCATCATTGGTTTCGGTGCAGTCGGTGATCCCTGATCATAAACTCATTTTGAGAGGAGGAAAAAACCATGGGTGCATGCGGGTGCGGAACGACCGGTGGATATATCGGCAATAGCATTGTGGCCTTAGCGATTTTGATCATCATCATTGCTATCCTGGGCACTGGTTTTGGCATGGGCTTTGGCGTCGGTTATTAAGCGGTACTGAAATCCACATAGAAGGAGGAACAAAAAATGGGTGCAGCTGTTGGCGGCGGTTATGTCGGATTCCCGACCGTAGTCGGCCTGGTGATCGCTCTCATCGTTATCGGCGCTTTCTATCCTGCGATTATCGGTGTTGGTTACGTCGGTGACCCCTGCTAATAGGAAGGGAGGAAGGAAATATGGGTGCATGCGGCGGTTGGACCGGTGGATATATTGGCAATAGTATTGTCGCTCTAGCGATTTTGATCATCATCATTGCCATCTTGGGCACCGGATTCGGATTTGGATACGGTTCTTTCTAATATAGATAATCTTGCTCAGAGGCGTGCGGTAGTTAAACTGCCCACGCTTTTTTCTATTTACAAAATGGGTTCCGCGAGGGATTTGTCCGTCATGAAAGCTTGTCAATGCGTAAATGTCATTGCAGGATTATCACCTTTATCTAAATAAAGTATAATAAGTGTAAAAAGCGACAAGTGTCACGATGAAGGAAGTGGATTTCCTTGGATTTATTGCAAAAAACAGACTTAGAGGAAATCAAAAAAAGTTATCATCAGTTTTTTGAAAATAATCTAGCTATAACATTACTGATCGATCCGCAAAACGGGCGCATTGTCGACGCCAATCGTGCCGCTTGTGATTTCTACGGTTACAGCACAGATGAACTTTGCCACAAGTTCATCTATGATATTAATACATTGCATAACAATGAGATTAATCAAGGAATGTTACGGGCAATAAACAGAAAGTTAAACATCTTTCATTTTAAACACCGCCTATCCTCAGGGGAGATTCGAGATGTCGATGTATACTCTTCCCCCGTTTTCATTCAAGACCAAGCCTTTTTGTATTCGATTGTCTTTGACGTCACCGACTGGAAACGAACAGAAGCGGCGTTGCGGGATAATGAAGAAAGTTTTCGGACCATCGTATCGGTCATGGCCGAAGGGATAGTTGTGCAAAACCGAAAAGGAACCATTATCCGAGCGAATCCGGCGGCGGAACAAATTCTTGGACTTACCGAAGAAAAGATGAAAGGCCGTACGTCAATGGATCCCTCTTGGAGAGCCATTCATGAGAATGGTTCTCCTTTTCACGGAGAAGACCATCCTTCCATGGTTACATTGCGCACCGGCCTCCCCTGCCGCAACGTGACCATGGGACTGTATAAGCCAGAGGGGGATCTCACTTGGATTCGAATCAACTCGGAGCCATTGTTCCGACCCGATGCAGATAAACCCTATGCAGCGGTAACCACTTTTTCGGATATAACGGAACAACGGAATGTGCAAAACAAATTGAAGACCACGGAGCGACAATTAAAGGGCATCTTTAACAGCCTCGATCTGGTCTTCTGGTCGATGGATCCCCACTCGAATAAAATTCTCCAAATCTCGCCAGCATGCGAAAAGATTTATGGATATCCGCCTGAAGCGTTTATTGAGAATCCCCGCCTCTGGTTTGACTGTATACACCCCGACGATATTCATAACGGCGAAAAGGCGAACAACAATGTTCTAGGTGGTTCGCCCGTATATACAGAAAATCGGATCATCAGAAGGGACGGAGAAGTCCGCTGGATTCGGGTCCACATCATCCCGCTTTTCGACGACGATGGCAGAGTCACTCTCCTGAACGGGTTGATTATGGATATTACAGACAAAAAACAAACGGAAGAAGAACTGCGGTTGGCCAAGGAAAAAGCGGAAGAAGCCAGCCGTGCGAAAAGTGATTTTCTCGCGATGATGAGTCATGAGATTCGCACACCGATGAATGGAATCTTGGGCATGAACGATCTCATGTTGGATACTGCGCTGACTCGAGAGCAAAATGAATACGCTGAAGCCATTCAAGAATCGGCTGAAGTTCTTTTGAATGTAATCAATGACATTTTAGATTACTCAAAAGTAGAAGCCGGGAAAATGGAATTGGAAAAGATCGATTTTGACTTACATACGACGATCCGAAGCGTTATCAAGGTTTTTACGAATAAAGCAAAGGATAAGGGATTAGTTTTGTCCCTTTCTATATCGCCGGAAGCAGACAAATTATTACAGGGGGATCCGACTCGCCTGCGACAGGTTTTATTTAACTTGGTCGGTAATGCGATTAAGTTTACGAAGTCGGGTAAAGTTTCGCTCACTGTTACCGTGAAATCGAAAGACAAGGACCGGATAAATATTTATTTTGAAGTTACCGATACGGGCATTGGCATTGAAAAAGAACTCTTAGGTTATCTTTTTTCACCTTTCTCTCAGGCGGATAACTCAACATCACGAAAGTTCGGAGGCACTGGTCTCGGTTTAGCGATTTCAAAAAAGCTCGTTGAACTCATGGGAGGAGAAATAGGGGTAACGAGTGAGATCGGAAAGGGTTCTACATTCTGGTTTACCGTTTCTTTTCTCACTTCCCAATCTTCCCCGGCTGAAAATACCTTTTCGACAGACGGAATCTCCTCACACAAAAACAGCCGCTCTCTTTGGCAAACCGGGCGGCCCCTTTTACTTGTGGAAGATCATGAGACAAACCAAAAACTGGCGGTAGCTCTACTAAACAAACTCGGGTTACAGGTAGACGTAGCGAAAAACGGAATGGAAGCGATTCACGCCGTCACGGAGAAGTCATACGCTCTCATACTTATGGACTGCCAAATGCCAGAGTTGGACGGTTTTGAAACCACACAGATCATTCGTGATTGGGAATTCGCACAACACCAACATATCCCCATTATCGCTATGACAGCCATGGCCATGCAGGGCGATCGGGAGAAATGCATCCGTGCCGGAATGGACGATTATATCAGCAAACCGATCATGATCGAACAACTGGTTAGCGTCTTAGATCGTTGGCTGCCAAAACAAAAGAAGAAGGAAAAACAGGCCTTTGCCGAAAAGCCATCCTCCTCTTCTTTAGACGTGGCTTTTTTCGATCAAGATTCCTCAATCATAGACATGAGCGTGCTGAGGGAAATTGCTGATTTAACAGACGACCAAAGCCATACCCTGCTGCCTTCTTTAGTCGAGACGTACGAAGTTGAATCAAAGAAACTGATGAAAAGCTTGAGTGATGCCGTTAGGCGCTCCGATCCTGAGGCTATTGAAAAAGCGGCTCATGCATTAAAATCGGGTAGTGCGAGTCTAGGTGCTCTACACTTTGCTAAGCTCTGCGGACAACTGGAGTCCTATGGACGTAACAAAAGGGTGGACAACCTTGAACCTCTATTTCTCCATATGGAAAAAATGTATAGGGAGGTCATCACGATTTTGCGTCAATTCAATGACATTCATAGACGCAATTACTGATGACAAGCAAAAAGAGTCCAACCTCACAGAGGTCGGACTCTTTTTGCTCATGGTCAGTTTGTATTCGTTTGTAATCTTAACTTCATTATGTCGTTTATTTTTTACTGTTCTGGTCAGACATCCAGGTTTCATAATCCTTAATGACTTTGGTCAATTCAAGGATGATTTCGTTTTCTTCTTTCTCGGCTAACACTTCAATGAGTTTTTTAGCTTCACTATACATCCGCGACGTGATCTCTAACACGTTGGGATTGTCTTTTTTCCGGGAAAGATGATGGCTCTTCGGTTCCGGGATGATGGAACGGACCATATCTGCAGTGATTACGAAATCACTTTTGGTCTTGATCGGCATGGCGTTCGGGTCAAGTTTTACGCGAAAACGAGTAAGACGACGTTTCACCATGGCCGGCATGATCCCGTGATCTTCTAACTGAAGGGCTACGATGGGACAGAACTCTGGATAAAAAAGCCCTTCAATGTGCTGACATACCCCCGATGAAGTTCTTCCATACTTACAAGGTTTTCCTGGTTCGGTATTATTGTACAATGGGCATAAAGTACTAATCTCGGAAATGTGCTCTTTCTGATTTTGCATATAAACTAGGCTCCTTATTGTGAATGTTTACAAATACATTCGATATTTGCGGTGGAATATCCTGCAAAAGAATTAACAATATATATTTAAACTTCGAATATTGCTCTTACTATTTAGTTACTAAATCATCCAAAAATACCAACCCATTGTTGAAAAGGAACAAAAGCGCCCCCGTTCCACTTTAACGCGTTCATCATATATCCCAGGCCGTCGGCGTTATAACGTCCTATGATCCGTTGAAAAGCCAACAGTTCATAGATTCCATCGCGCTCAAAATCAACAGGATATAATCCGCCAATCCCGTTCACATCTCCCCGGATAGGGGCTTTCAGCTTTCCGTTCTTGTCATAAATCTCCGATAGATACTCTGCGCCCTTGTAGCGGATGTCGATCCGGTAGGACTTGTTCAAGTTTCGACTGATGACTTCCACTTGATAATAGTCTAGATAATTCACGTCGTACCGGTACGCTTCATTGAACCGCTCAAAATCAAATAACTGACGGCCTTGATCATTTAGAAAGGAATAAACATACTCATAGGTGATTCCGCCAGAGCCCCCCGAGGCGATACTGATTTGAATGTCCTTGACTTGATCCCCCGTAAAATCGCCAAGAAATAGAGTCGGGTTGTACCCTGCATTCGCTTTTAAGGGAATGGCGTATGTCCTCATAGTCCTACCGTCTTGAATGTTCAGGGTGATTTTATCGACAAATTGACTACCGGGATAGGGGTAGTTCCCGGTCAAATAGACCCAGTCCGGGACATGATCACCATTGACATCCCCAGTTTGCGCATAAAGAACATTGCCGGCTCTACCGGTTTGAGCCAGCAGAGAATCCCTAAATCCTTGGTGAAACATTACATCTCCTCCTGCAAATCATTGTTTAGATAACCTATGATTTTAGGAAGAGATGTGCCAAGAATTTGGTCGTCATCGTTGAGCACAACGGACTATTTTAACTCTACCACCGTCACCCCGACGCCGCCTTCCCCATGTTCGCCGCTCCGAAAAGACTTCACATAGGGGTGTTTCTGCAAGTAGGACCGGATCGCCGCCCGTAAGGCACCCGTGCCTTTTCCGTGGATCAGGTTTACCGGTGAAATGCCAGCTAAGTAGGCATCATCGAGGAATTTTCCGACCAACTCAATTCCTTCGTCAGCCGTACAGCCCCGAAAATCCAGTTCCCTGGACATCTCTTTCGCCTTACCGCTAGCGATGGCGGCGTACTGAGTGGCACCTGATTTTTGTTTCTCTTCTTTTGCCGCCTGCAGTTCGTTCAGTTTTACGGTCAGTTTAAGGATCCCCGCTTGAATGTGCAGTTCGCCGTGGGCGTTAGGCATCGACAGTACGGAACCTTTTTGGTTGAGCCGCGGTACGAAGACGGTCTGGCCGATTTTAACCGTCTTTATGCCTGCTTCCTCATCGACGACCTTTTTCATCCGCCCCTCAGCCAGTTTTCCCTGCATCGCCCGCAATCGTTGCCGCTCGTTCTCAGCACGGGCCATTTCTTCTTTGACGGGCGCCCGGTTCATAACCTCCCGGAGGGAACGGAGGATCTGATCGCTTTCTTCCTTCGCCTGCCGGACGAGATGGTAAGCCTCTTCCCGGGCCTTATCTAGTAAGGATGCTTCTTTCTCCCGAATCGTTCTTTCCCGCTCCTCGAGCTGCCGCCGCAGTTCCTCTGCTTCCCGGCGAAGCCGATCTGCTTCCTCTCGATCTCGCTGCGCCGATACCTGATCGGCTTCGAGGTGCTCGATCAGGTTGGCCACATCGCGCTCTTCTTGACTTAACAAAGACCGGGCTTGCTTCACCACTTCGGCTTTGATACCCAGCCGGGCGGCGATTTCAAAAGCGTTCGACCGGCCTGGACGGCCGATGAGCAATCGGTAGGTGGGGCGCAGCGTTTCCAGATCGAATTCCACACTGGCGTTCTCGACGCGAGGGTGGGCATAGGCAAAGGCTTTCAATTCACTGTAGTGAGTCGTGGCGATGGTCTTGGCGCCCTTTTGCAAGATGTATTCCATGATGGACTGAGCCAAGGCCGCTCCTTCGGTCGGGTCTGTTCCGGCACCCAGTTCATCTAAAAGGACTAAACTGGTGGGACCTACCTTCTCTAAGACGTTGACGATGTTCGTCATATGCGAGGAAAAGGTGCTCAGGCTTTGTTCGATCGATTGTTCATCGCCGATGTCGACGAAGATCTGATCAAAGAGCGACAATTCCGTGCCATGTTCTGCCGGTACGTGCAGGCCTGCCTGGGCCATGAGGGTTAAAAGGCCCACCGTCTTTAAGGAGACCGTCTTACCGCCTGTGTTCGGGCCGGTGATGACGAGCGTATCGAAGGCATGGCCCAGTTCGATGGTGACAGGAACCACCTTTCCCTGGATGAGCGGATGGCGCCCTAACCGGATCGAAAGTTTTCCCTGGCTGTTGATGGCCGGTTCTCCGGCGTCCATTTTCCAGGATAGTTTCGCTTTGGCGAAGATAAAGTCCAGCCGGGCTAGCACTTCCAAACTAACGGCGATGTCTTCCGCGTTCTGGGCCACCAGCAGGGACAGCCCCCGCAGGATGTTCACCACTTCCGTCCGCTCGGCAGCCTGGTGGCGCTTTAGTTCGTTGTTCAGTTCCACCACAGCCATTGGTTCGATAAAAACGGTAGCTCCGGAGGCAGACTGGTCATGAATCAGGCCGGGGATGTGGCTGCGGTATTCGGAGCGAACCGGAACGACGTAGCGATCGCCCCGGACCGTGATCAGTGCGTCTTGAAGGTATTTTTGCGTGTCCGGGTTGCGGATGATGGCGTCCAGCTTTTCCCGGACCCGGTTTTGGATTGTTCGCATGGCCCGGCGGAGGCGCGCCAGTTCTGGCGACGCGTCATCGGCGACTTCCCCATCACCGACGATGCAGCGGTTGATCTCATCTTCCGCCTCGCGGTAGACACCCAACCCTTCCGCTAAAGCTGTCAGGATGGGTGTAGTCTTTTTTTCGTCTGACAATAAAAAGGCCCGAACTTGCCGGGAGATGCGTAGGGCCTGAGCCACTTGTTGCAGTTCACTCGCTTCTAAGATGCCACCTACCTCGGCTTTTCGAAGGTATGGTCGTACATCGTGAAAAGCAGCCATCGGATTACTCGGACGGAGACGCAGGACTTCCTTCGCCTCCGTCGTCTCACTTAACCCTTCCTGTACCTGCCAGAGCTTGTACTTCGGCAACAAACGTTCTGCTAGTTCCTTTCCCATATCGGAAACACAGTGGCCAGCTAATTGAGACAAGATGCGGTCAAATTCCAATTTTCGAAGTGTCCGTTCGTTCATTCCCTGTTCTCTCCTCTATTCAACCCCCCGGAACAGGTGTCCCTTGGTATATCCCGGCGGATGAACCCTTTCCAAGTCTTTTATCCACGATTGTACCGTATCGTTATTCCAATCCCCTGCCTGGGCAGACCGTAAGGCCTTGCGGTATACGGGCAAAAGGGCCTTCAACCACGAGGCATCTTCCGTCCGCCCTTCAATGCGCAATCGTTTCACACCCAGCGCTAACAAGTCGGGCAAGTTTTCCAGCAGGGATAGGTCTTTCGGATTCAGAATATGCATTCGGCAAAAGCTGTCTGTATATAAGGGAAAACGAAAATTCAGTCGATCGATCAGGTAGAGGTCCCGATGACGCTGGCAGGCATGATCACAGGACTTCTCCAAGGTACGGCCGCCGAGAAGCGCGCCTGTGGCGCAGTATTCGCTCACCATCATCGGGAGGGAACCGTGGACGACGATTTCCGTTTGATCCATAGTCATACCGGCCCGGACAAGACCAGAGTGGCTCATGGCACGCATCTGCTCTAACGATAATTCAGGGCTTAAGGTTACTGTGGCGGCGCCTAATTCCTGAAGACTCCGGGCTGCCTGGCCGTTAAATACCCAAAGCGGGTAGTCGGCCCGAATCTCGATCTGGTCGCTTTCAGAAAGGCTTTTAACCAGTTCCACATATCCCAAATTGGGAAGCAAAAAGGATTTTACCCCTGCTTCAAACCAACGGCGGATGATCCCTTCGATTACAGATCGATGCTCGGCTCTATAAACGCGGGGCAGTGCCACAACGACAGGAATACCGGCAGCCCGGCAAAGGCTGACAGCGGTTTTCTCCTCACCCGGTCGAAAAGGCTGCCCCTGCCGAAACCCTTCGGTGCTGAGATAGACTTCATCAATACCAGTAGACAGAGCCGTTTTTAGATTATTTAAACCCTCCACCGTTACGGTGAGCAAGGGTTCATCCTGTCCCTGTCCTTTTCGTTCCTTCGCTCTCGGTCGTTGAGCGATGGCGAAAGAAGCCTTTTCTGACCAGCCAGCCTTCTCTGCTCCCCTACGAATCAAGCCTAGGTGCGCTAACCCTGCCTGCCACTGACTTTCGTCGATCCGTACCGGACGGGTTCCTTCACTCCGGCGTTTTTCCAATTCTGCGATCGCCTCACGGCGAGCTTCATTTAACTGGCTCACCGGTACCATCGCTTTTCCGTCGCCTTCAAGTTCGACCTGTTCGAGACGGAAGGCGGTGTTGCCGAGGCGCCCCAATTGATCCGTTAAGGACTCTGTCGTCAATGGCCGGTTCCGCGCTTCTTGGGCTCTGTCGGTGGTAACGCCCCGGCCGAAACGCCCTTCTGCGTCACGAAACTCAATCACAACGGGCTGACCGACAGTGGCCCACACATGAGCCCGCAGAGGGTTGCGCCTGCCTTCGCCAGGCCGCTGGTAAGACTCCCGAGCCTGGGTCGTCAGCAACTCATCATGAATTTTGAAGATGCGGTCGCCATTGCGAACATTACCGCGCCATTCAGCTGTCACGTCTTCCCCGGCAAGTGCTTTTTCCCGCACCTGTCCGCTCACCCATATCTTTTCTACTGTCGTAGCGACCCGTCCACCCCGGGTGACCCATGCCTCGATCTCATCGCCCAGGTTTAAATCCTCTTCCAAGACGATCCGGGCCTGCTGTCGTTTCGCGTCATAGCTTTTCACGCGCCCCAGAAAGAGTCCCCGGTTGTTCGGTCGTTTGTAGCTCATCAAATCCCGGCCAGGGTTTCCCAAGAGATAGGCTGGCGCGAAATCCCGGTTGAAGATCTGGCGCAAAGCCCGATCCTCTCCGGGATCGACTGCAAAAGGTTCCTTTGCAGCTGTCCGATCTAAGGCCTGCCGGTATTGGCGGACGACGGTGGCCACATATTCGGGCTTTTTCATACGTCCTTCGATTTTCAAAGAATGAATGCCCGCTCGAACCAACTCGGGCAGGTGTTCAATCGTTTTGATGTCTTTTGGGCTCAAGAGGTGCTGGCCCACATCCTGTTTCGACACCATTTCCCGACCACTCGCATCGACAAGGCCATAGCCAAGGCGGCAGGGCTGGGCGCAGCGTCCCCGGTTTCCGCTGCGACCACCGATGAGGCTGGACATGAGGCATTGGCCCGAATAACCGATACAGAGGGCGCCGTGGACAAAGACCTCCACTTCCAACCCAGGGACTTGGCACAATTCCGTGATGTCTTGCAAAGTCAATTCCCGAGCCGGCACCACCCGATGTACGCCTTGTGCCGCCAGGAGACGGGCTCCTTCGGTATTGCTTACGGTCATCTGTGTGCTGGCATGGATTTCCCACTGAGGCAGCAGGTTTTGGATGACCCGTAACACGCCAAGGTCCTGAACGATGACGGCATCGACGCCAAGTTCGTAAAGATTTCGAGCGTACTGGGGAAGTTCATCCAGTTCAGCGTCATCGAGCAAGGTATTGATCGTTACATATATACGCACATTGCGTTGATGGGCATAAGTTACTGCCTCACCCATTTCGTTCATGTCAAAGTTGGCGGCATATTGTCGAGCACCAAATTTTTTTCCGCTCAAGTATACCGCGTCTGCACCGTTTTCTACGGCTGCCCGCAGCGCTTCCATCGATCCGGCCGGCGCCAAGAGTTCTGGCAAAGCTGTCACAAGCCGACCTCCTACTTCATAATACTTGTCCCATTATATCAAATTTGCATTTCCTACGGCAAAGTTGGTGCGAACCCTGTGTAAATATATTAAACAACTTTTCAATACTGATTATTGTTATTATTGTAATCTTTGCTTTTATAAATTATAATTTTAATCACAAAGGCTTGTTACTTGTGGCGTCTCGGCGGTCTTCCGCCTTTATGCATAAATTGCTCCGGCGTCCCGGGAAACTTCAAACTCCACGCCAAGCAAATCAATCCAAAGGAGGTTGTCACCATGGACGTAGTTCTCTTGTCCCGCATCCAGTTTGCCTTGACGGCGGGGTTTCACTTTATTTTCCCTCCGCTCACCATCGGCATGGCCTGGCTCATTTTTATCATGCAAACGAAATTCTTGCGCTCCGGTGATGAGTTGTACGCCCGGATGTCCCGGTTCTGGTTAAAACTGTTCGCCATCTCTTTTGTGGTCGGTGTAGCTACCGGAATCACCATGGAGTTTCAGTTCGGCACCAACTGGTCGGAATATTCCCGTTTTGTCGGAGACATTTTCGGAGGCCCTTTGGCGGCGGAAGGCATTTTTGCATTTTTTCTGGAATCGGCCTTTATGGGTGTGTTGATCTGGGGCGCCAACCGCGTTTCGAAGAAAATGTATTGGTTCTCCTCGCTGATGGTGGCTGTCGGTTCTACCCTATCAGCTTTATGGATCATCATCGCCAACTCGTGGCAGCAAACACCTACCGCTTATCACATCGTCAATGGACGGGCTGAACTGACCGATTTCTGGGCGGCGATTATGAATCCCTCTACTGTTCCGCGCTATTTGCATACGGTCGACGGTGCACTCATTACTGGTGCCTTCTTTGTGATAGGGATCAGTGCTTACTATTTACTTCGGCAGAGACATCTCGATTTTGCCAAAGAATCTATGAAATATGCCCTCATTGTCGCTCTCGCCGCCTCGCTCGTCCAACTCTATTTTGGACATATGCATTCTGTTCAGGTCGCTGAAACACAGCCGGAAAAACTGGCTGCCCTGGAAGGACTTTTTGAGTCGGAAAAAGGCGCGTCCTTACTCATCTTCGGTATTCCTGACGAAAAAGCCGGCGTTACTCACTTTCGCATCGGCATCCCAAAAGCCTTGAGTCTATTAGCGCATAACGACCCTGAGGCAGAAGTGAAAGGCTTACAGGCTTTCCCTGAAGATGAACGGCCCCCCGTGCTTATGCCTTTCTTATCGTTCCACCTGATGGTCGGCTTAGGTACGTTCTTCATCCTCTTCACCCTTTGGGGCCTTTGGCTTTGGAAAAAGGATACCCTCTGGACAAACCGGACCTTTCTGACGGTTGCTCTCTGGTCCATCCCGCTGCCTTTCATCGCTAATGAAGTCGGTTGGATCGCCGCTGAAGTGGGCCGGCAGCCTTGGATCGTCTACAAACTCTTGAAAACGGTCGATGGAATCTCCTTTACGGTTCCCGCCTGGCAAATCCTTGCGTCCATCATTCTCTTCGTCGCTATCTATATCCTGCTCTTTGTGACGTGGTTTTTCTTACTGCGCAAAAAATTGGATGCTGGCCCGGAAGAAGCGAACTCTGGCGTCATTCGTAACGTCTCCGGAACGGGGGTGGGTCTATGACAACGCTGCAAAGCATCTGGTTTGTTCTTGTGGGCGTGCTGCTCCTCGGTTACACCTTACTGGACGGTTTTGACCTGGGGGTTGGCAGTCTCTATCTCTTCACGAAAGACCCGAAAGAGCGGGAACGCATGCTCTATTCTATCGGACCGTTCTGGGACAGCAATCAGGTTTGGCTGCTCACAGGCGGCGGTGCCATCTTTGCCGCCTTCCCAATGGTCTACGCTACCGTCTTCAGCGGATTCTACCTGGCTTTAATGCTCGTCCTCTTCGCCCTGATATTCCGTGCCGTATCTCTCGAATTCCAACACCAGCTTGACACACCGGGATGGCGCAAGTGGTGGGATATCGGTTTCGGCATCGGCAGCTTGCTTCCTTCAATTCTCTTCGGCGTCGCCATGGGCAACATCCTGCGTGGAGTTCCCCTTGACGCCAAGGCAAACTTTATCGGAGACTTCTTTGGCCTCTTAAATCCCTATTCACTCGTCCTGGGACTGTTGAGTTGTTCTATGTTCGCTCTTCATGGCGCCACTTTCCTCTACGCCCAGACCGATGGTGCCCTAAAAGAGAAGACTCGCCGCTGGGCCCGGACCGCTTGGATGGGGCTGGTACTCTTTTTTATCATCGGAACGGTCTGGAGCTTGGCGGCTACACCGCGACTCTTTACCAACTTTTTCGACCAGCCTTTACTCTTTATTCTCCCCCTGACGGTGATCGTAGGCTTAGTTTATGTACCTGTCGCTCTCGCTAAAGGAAAACCGCTGACCCCTTTCTTGGCCTCCAGCTTGACGATCGCCGGGCTCTGGGGAACGATCGGGGCAAGCCTCTTCCCTTACATGGTCCCCGCTATCAACGACTTGTCGAACAGTTTAACGATCTTTAACGCTTCTTCATCGGAGCGGACCTTGACGGTGATGCTCATCTTAGCGCTCATCGGCCTGCCGATCGTTCTCACCTATACAAGTTATATTTATCGTACCTTCTTGAAGTCAAACAAAGGGGTTACGGTAACGGGCAGTAAATCGTCGAAGTCTTTTTCGAATATGTAAGAGTAGGGAAGCCTTGCCGCTCCGGTCTCGGATGAGTAAGGCTTCCCTTTTTTTATGCCTACTGTTTGGCATATGAATCTCCGTCGGACCTATTTCGGTTCAAGGTCATTTCATTGTTGGCCGGTGTAAACGGATGCAGCGACTGTGGGAGGAAATCTTGATTCGCCCTCTCTAGTGCACCTACATGTTTATCGGGAAACCCTTCTGTTTCTTCGATCACAGCTCCGAGCTTTTCGACAGGAACGGGGGATTCTCTACGGTCTATTTCTCCGATCTGACTCACCTCCCCCGTTAGTATGAGCGATAAAACGCTCCCGATTCTAAGGGCAACTTTCTCCTTCTTCTATGCGCATGTCCCCGTCTATCGGCGAATATGATTAGACAAGTCAAGGAGGGGATTGTACCAATGAGTGCACCGAACATACCGGAGCGTACACGCGAAGAGGCGATCAACGATATTATTGAATCCATCGCGCTGGAGGAAACGGCATTAGCTCATCTCATCAATGCCGAAGCCCATAAGGTGCAAAATGCCATTAGTACAGATAATATTTCCATTCCGGAACTAACTGCACTGAATAAAAGTGTTCGTGATTTAATGATGATCGTGGTGAAAAAGGAAATGCTACTCCAGTTTAAGCTGGAGTTGGTGCTCACATCGTCCCCTTCCCCTTGCTCTCCCAGAGGGCGCTGTCCCTATTTCAAAAAGCGACCGAAAAAAAGGCCTCCCTGTCCACCACCAGGACCACTGATGGATTCACAGGCCCCTTACCGGCCGCCCGTGCCGCCTCACCTATACTCAAATCATCACGGCGACGCTGCGGAAGTACCTACGGCGAACTATTCCCCGAAGCCTCCCTCGAGTCAGCGTCGAAACAAGACACCTTCCCATATGAACGAAGTATTCCAACCGGAAAGCTACCCGTCCCCTGAAAGTAGAAATATTTCTTCCACTTACCCCGTCCATTATTCAGGCACCAGTGCAAAACCGGGCAATCCATCTACGCCCCCATCAGACATGAAAAATAAATTGCTTCGAAGAAAAAAGCGTCGTTAAGGTGAGAAGCATATGGTAAAAGCCGTAACTCCCGCGATGAAATCCTTCTACGATTCTCAAACTCTTCTTCGGGTTGCTATAAAAAGCCTGGAACAGACGATGCATACTGCCCTCGTCCAGGCGGGGGCGTCTGAGGAAGTTCATCAAGAAATCCTTGAGCATTTTGACCATCTTTACTTATTGATCGAGACACGTAAGAACATATTTACCATCACATTAAACATCGAAGGTCTCCCACCGAAAGCTCCCTCGAGTTCGGTTACTCCAACAGTAAGCCCCGTTTCCCATCAGGAACGTCTGATAAAATCTCGATTCACTGGGAAGATCGGTCGAAAAGAGTGGGAAAAAACACCACTCATTTAGAAGTCAAGTTTTCCTTTCCTCTCCCATACTCTTTAGAGCAATAATAAAAAGGAGGGATTTTCCTTGACTGCTCCCGTAATCACGCCGATCCCGACTCTGCCTGAGGCCAAGGCCGAACTGCTTCACTCCATAGCCCTGGAAGAAGTCGCCATTGCCCACATTCTTAACGCCGAAGGGGAAAAAATTCAAAAAGCACTTACCTGTGAACATAACCTGGATGATTTAATCGCTATTGATGCCTCAGTCGCTTCGGTGTTACGTTTACTCATCAAAAAAGAAATGATGCTTCAGTTTAAGTTGGAATCGACTCTTACGCTCCCGAATAGTACCCATCCCCACCCGCACCCCTAGTCTCTTTTTAGCCAAAAGACTCTAACGGCATCTGCCTCTATCGCAGGTGTCGTTATTCTTTTTTAAACCAAATAGTTTCCACAATCCTGTTTATGGAGTTTATCGAAATTTTGGTTTTGGTCAAAGCGGTCATGCCCGGGAATTGAAAACACGTTTTTTCTCAAGCAACATATCCTGGTACAGGTAAGCTGGGCCTTCAAATAGGCTGGATCTTAGGGGGTCTTTCTTTTGACTACAGGGAAACAAAAATTATCTTTAGCGATGATCGTTAGGGATGAAGAAAACTGTATCAAGCGATGTTTAGATAGCGTGAAACATCTTGTCGATGAAATCGTGATCGTTGACACGGGATCAGTCGATCGAACCATAGAGATTTGCCATTCCTATAACGCCCAAGTGTATTCATATCCTTGGAATGATAATTTCGCTGAAGCTCGCAATTTTGGTTTGGACAAAGTTTCCGGTGAATGGATACTCTGGTTGGATGCCGATGAGGAGGTCATTTGGGACGATAAAGATATACTCTCGGATCATTCCCTCTTTGAGGATTATGATGCTCTCTCAGTTCCACTCATTAACTTCTACGGTGATCAGGTGGACTTCGATCAGGTCGCTCAAATCGCACAACCACGAATTTTTAGAAACCAAAAAGGGTTTCGCTTTGAAAACAAGATTCATGAGTGGCTGAATCTGTCAACTGCGTATGCCCAGAACCGTGTAGGCTTTATGGACCTAAAAATCTACCATTATGGCTATATCAACAACAGGATCCACGATAAACAGAAATATCAGAGAAACGTTAATCTGTTATTGAAGGAATTGGAAGAAAACGAGAATAACCCATGGGTCCATTACTATTTAGCGACGGAGTATTACCGAGGAAGAGATCTTAACGCAGCCTTCGAACAGGTTAACCTATCCATCGTACAGTTTTTAAATCAGGGCATAGTTCCCCCTCCCTCGATGCTTTATAGCCTGAAGTATTCCATTCTTATTGAAACGGGGAGTTGGGATGGAGCATGGCCGAGTATTCAATCGGCTGTTAAAATGTTTCCGGATTATGTCGATCTAAAATTTTATATGGGAGTCATTCTCTATTATAAAAAGATGATTACTGAAGCGCTTAAGGCTTTTGAGGAATGTATAGAGCTAGGAGAAAACAACCTTAACTATCTGAGCTTGAGAGGCTTAGGCAGCTTTAAATCTTGGTATTATAAGGGACTTTGTTTAGAAGCGTTGAATAGACAAGATGATGCTGTAGGGGCTTATCTTCAGTCCGTAAAGCTTTCGAACAATTATATTCCTGCAAGCGAAGCCCTCAATAAACTGCTCGCAGCCGCTCGCCCTTAAAACAGTAGTTTGAAGCTATTGTAGCAGATTGCTTTTTATCACATATAGTAAAATTAAACCAGTATAAAGGAGGAAAAAACATGTCATTTCCCTCAATCCCCACGATAACCCCATCCATTAGTCTGAACCGAGGTCAAGTATGCAATCTGCTTCTAGCTTCCATCGCCTTTGAAGAACTCGGTTTAGCACACATTATCAATGCTGAAGGCGAAAAGATTCAAGCCGTATTAGGTACACTTTCTAATGGTGTAACTGTATCAGGAATATCCATTAGCGGATTACTCTCGATAAATCGCGGGGTTAATAAAACTTTACAAAATGTTATTAAAACCCAAATGTTGCTTCAATTTAAATTAGAAGATATTCTTGATAATTGTCAGCAACAGCACAATCAAGAAAAATGTTAAATTAGGATAAAAGGGACCTATCTCATCGTATGATAAAGATAGGTCCCTTTTGTGAAAAACCTCTATTATGCTAATATTTAGCTAAAAAACGTAAAATCTCCTCCAATTTGAATAGTATCAGCATTTGTTGATTAATTACTGCTTTTATTGTTCGCTCAACAGAAGAATTAATTTCAATCAAGTCTTTTATTTTTAATGGTTCATTTTTGTCCTGCCGATGAAGTGGATCTAAAACAAATTGAATTTTCTCTGCTTCTGCGTTAATGATGTGCGCTAATCCTAACTCTTCAAATGCCATGCAGCTTAAAATTAAACTAACAGCTTCCTCCACAGATATATTTGGATTTATGTTTGGAATAGTGGGAAATGACATTTGTCATGACCCCCTCTCATGTGCAATCATTTACTACATAAATTATGAAACTTTCAATAATTTTGTGTTTAAGGCAAAACACTTGTCCCTCCCATGTTTTAAAACATAAGAAAGCGTTCGGAGAGAATTGAACGGACGCTTTCTTTACATATTTTGCATATTATGATGATGAACGATATTAGAAAAAAGGGATAGCCTTGGGTAAACAATCGTCAGGTTCCTCATTATCTACCGAGCTAGTTGGGTTGCGTTCCCTTCAAGCATTAGGGCAATTGATCGTCGCGACTGGTTCTGCCATTGCTTTTTTTTTCGTTAATACGACAAATTCCGTTATTGCAGGAACAGGGGGCTATTATTCAAAAACTATCTCGTTTGATAAAGTGAACTTTTTACCGTTGAGAACATTGTTTTGACCGCAGGGATTGATTCCCAGCGGTCATTTACTTCGCTCACATAAATACAACTAAATCCATAAAGTGGTATAAAGGTGATGCCTTTATTATAGAATTTAACGAGCGTTCGGCAAATACTAAGCCGGACGCTTTTTTTAAGAAGTTTCTGTCATAAATCCTATTCATTTGGGGAAATCTTTTTTTAGGAGTCTCAATCCATAAACTCCAATATTTGAGGGTCGTTTTAACTGTATGGACAAAAACCAGTCATCAAAAAACATTCGTAGACCGCTGGCTTTCGTTTCAACAATAGCCACAAACCACATTCATTTGCGAAACCCCTGGGTAACGGTCTGGCTATCGGCTTTATTTCCGGGATTTGGGCAAATATTTTTGGGAAGCTACGTAAAAGGATTTCTCTTAATTATCTGGGAGATTGTTATTAACGTAGAATCGAAACTTAACTTGGCCATCCTTTATTCATTTACCGGTCAGTTTAACCTCATTAAAGAGACAGTAAACATTCGATGGCTTTTGTTATACGCAGCCACTTTCGTCTATGCCATTTGGGATAGCTATCGTTCAACCGTAGATCTAAATAAGTTTGCGATTCTAGCCCAAAGGAACCACGCTTCTGTAGTTCCATTTAAGATGGATGCACTAGAAATTAACTACTTTGATAAAAGAAACCCCTGGGTAGCTGTTATTTGGTCAGTATTTATGCCTGGGTTAGGTCATCTATATACGCATAGACTACCGACTGGTTTCTTCGTACTCATCTGGTGGATAGCGATTACTTACTTTTCACATCTAATGGAGGGAGTTCATTATACGGCTATTGGTGCATTCGAGCAGGTTAAAATAAGTGTTGACCCACAATGGCTTCTATTCATGCCCTCTATATACTGTTTTTCCATTTATGACGCCTACGTTCATACCGTGGAGTACAATAAGCTCTTTGAGTATGAACAAGCAATGTATTTGAATTCTATGTATCAGAGCAAAAACTTTAAAAAGCCTATATAGCCGCCTGGAGTGGTAGTCATGTATGTCGTGGCAACGTTTGAACAATCACTATTATTAGAACTAGCTATTACAGAACTTGAAGAAAAAGGTGTCGACAAGCAAAATATCCTAGCTATTCCACTGAAGGTAACTATGAAACAAGCTAAAATAATGGACACGATTAACTCCGCCGATGGAATTAGTGTTTTTGATGGAGCTACCGTTTTAGGATCAGGATTAATGGTTTTGGGTGTTATCTATGGTTATGTATTTACTTGGGGACCTATTATCTGGGGGTTAATCGGATTAGCCGCAGGCTTTTTAATTGGTCTAGTGCTTGATCTCATGTTTAGAAAAACTAAAAGAGAGTATCGTGCTTCCAAGTCAGACGTCGTAGTAATGATCTCCTGTTCCGAAAAACAGTTTGACTGGGTTTCTACCGTCCTAGAAAACCATAACCCGAAAGGTATTGGCATGATTAGGGACTAATTTAAGAGAAACACGGTTTTTATGGGATTGACTAGGGTTACACAGGTTATCTAAACAAATTAAATGGTAGTAATTGGGTGCAAACGAGCGAAACTAAGTTAAATTAAGTTCTATGGAGCGGTTAAATGGCAGATATTCCGGAATCATTACTCAAACTGGTCATAATGCATGAGGCGTTTAGTAAGGCTCGAATTGAAGTATGGAATGCTGAAATTCTCTGGTCGTGGAGATGGTGGTTGTTAATCGTTCTCATGTTTGCACCATGGATTTTTTGGTGGCGATTCGTTGACAAAAAGCGGCTAACAGAAATATGTCTGTTCGGGATGTTTATACTTGCAACCTCTTCCTGGATGGACGAGCTAGGGACTGAACTTATATTATGGTATTACCCATATAAGACCTTTGCCTTGTACCCTCAATTGGTTCCGATCAACTACACGGTAATACCTATAACTTTCATGCTCGTATACCAGTACAAAAAATCTTGGAAAACATATATTTTTACTTTAGTAATTATAGCAGCTATCTATTCATGGGTAGCTGAACCAATACTAAATTTAATGGGCATTTACAAGCCAATTAACTGGAAGTATAGCTATTCCTTTCCTTTATATGTTTTGATCGGCATTAGTCATAGATGGCTGCTTGAGGGGATATTAAGAGTAACTAGGAAAAATAGTGACGATATTTAACCAATTTAACTAGCAATCTATGTTCCAGGTTGCTATGATGACGCCAATGGGTTTAACTGGAGACCCATTGACGGTGCGGACTGACGGGGTTAGAATAAGTCTACAGCCCCCTTATAAACTCACAGTTTGGTAGCGTGCTTGGTTCGGGACCAAGAGGCCGCAGGTTCAAATCCTGTCCCCCTGACCATGGTTTATCCGGGGGTTTGTAAGGTCTGACAGTGGCTATTGTTATGATTTGACGCCTGCAGTGACGCCTACGGGGTTTTGAAGAGTTAAAAGTTGAGGAAACAGTTAAGGCCCGGGATGAGAAATCCTGGGCCTTTTTGCGTTTTTGACATAGCGTTTACGTCGGTAAATAAGATGTTCATCTAACGGATTTTAAGGTAAAATATTCTATGGAGAATAGTCCGTATGGAAAGAAGTCTGCAAAAGTAACTATTGGCTTTTAAGGGGTGTTTTATTTGAGCCTTCCGCCCTACCTTTCGAACCTTACCGAATTGTATATCGACATTAGACGGAAATTAAAAGCAGAGATCGATGCAGTCCCTTATACACTTCGTGAAAAACAACCTATAGATGGCTATTGGTCAGTTTCAGAAGTATGTGCCCATCTATCGCTCGTTCAAACGTCCGTTAGTCGCATTCTTGAAAAGCTTATTAAGAAAGCTAATAAAGAAACACTGAACCTTCAAGGAACTGCAAACTGGGATACGAACCTACCTTCTTTACCAGAAAAGGTAAGTGCACCAGAAAAAACTGTTCCCGAAAAAGAAATCTCTTTCGATAATGCATGGACCGAGTTAGAGCTAATCCATGCCAACATATTACACCATATTCCGGAATTAGCCCCATTCGATTTAGGAAAGCTCACATTCCATCACCTTATCTTCGGTGAATTAAACATATATCAGTGGTTGAGGTTTAACGTTGAACATGAAGAACGACATACTGACCAAATTAGAAAAATAAAAAATATGTTTCTGATTGAATCTTTCATAGCCGCCTACAACGATTTTGACGTTGATGGGATGGTATCCATATTGCACGATAATATAATTTTTGAAAATTACTCAAACGGCGAACGAAATGTGTTCACTGAAGGTATTGGGGATTTCAAAAAAATAGCTGTACAGTCTGTCTCTTTTTTTAAGTCGAGGAAGCAAAGTATTTCCAATATTACATTTCAAGGGGATACTGCCGAAGTTACAATAAACTTTGAGGGTATATTGGCTGTTGATTTTTCTGAGAGCCTGAAGGCTGGCGAGACTCTAAAACTTCCGGGAAAATCCGTATACCGTTTTTCAGAGGGTAAAATCTTATATATTGTAGATTATAGTTAATTTTGCATAAGATAACAACCGTACAGGCTAACTTGCTTGACTTCGCAAGATATGCGATGGACTCGGACCTAATTATTTGTATGGGCGATACATTAAGCCATTTAGATAGTTTTGGAGAAATAGAGTGTCTATTTTGCAACGTTTTAGAAAATCTACGGAACAATGGTAAGTTTTTGATTTCTTTCAGAGACTATTCAATTGAATTATTGGGACTAGACCGATTTATCCCTGTCCAAAATGACGATAACAAAATAATGACAACCTTTTAGAGTTTACAGAAAATATCGTATTCGTCCATGATATGATTTACATGAAGGAGCATAATGGATGGAAACTTTATAAAAGTTGTTATAAAAAGTTACGAATTACACCTATATGGATTGAAGAACAATTGAAAAAAATAGGCTTTGAGATAATTCATCACGAGACCCTAACCGGATTTGTGTACTTACTTGCCCAGAAGAAATAAACCTAAACCTTCAATCTCCCTTATTGCGATCTTATACGTAAATGCCTGAGAGATTGTTATTTAGCGGTCAGGTGGCTCGTGAGAACGTGAACTTATATGGTCGCCCTTTACACCTCCTGCTGAATAACGTAATGAAACAACCATAAGGATGCAGCAGGTTCAAATCCTGTCGCCCCGACTATGATGAAAGTCCTGGCCTTTTCGCTGTAGATTGTCAGATTTTTGAGTGGAGGTAATGGTAAAAACTAGATAAAAAAATGAGGTCCCAGATGAGAAGTCCTGGCTTATTTTCTCGATAATGCTGCAGAAGGGCCTGACGCCTACGATGACGCCACGTTGAGGAAGCCTGTTAAGCACGCTCTTCCCTACTCGTCTTCCTCCAAACACACCGATTCCTCTCCCAATGAATAGTAATGAATTTGTAAGGAGGGGAACGGCTGTAATGCCTTTAGCACATGGAACATTTTTCCTATGCACAGTTTATCCTAATGACACTCTATACTCGATCGGAATGAGGTTCGGTAGTACGATTGAGCAGATAGATCAACTAAACGTATTATATCCACCATTTACAGATCCAGGGCTCGTTTTTCCTGGGCAGATACTTGTTGTACCTTATCGATATAATCCGACCACTCAAGTCTTTTACTCTATAAGGCCTGGCGATTCGATGTACTTGATTGCTAACCAATTCTCCACAAGTGTCGAAAATCTGAATAGGTTGAATCCGCAAATTAAAAATCCAAATTGGATTTATCCAAATTTTCCGTTAAAAATTCCCGTTCGGATATACATCGTGTCCCCCAGTGATTCACTCTACAACATAGCAAATAGATCTCGAATATCGATCGAGGCTTTAATTAGGGCAAATAGAGGACGACCTGGTTTTTCACCGGATGTACTCTTTCCTGGTTACGGATTAGTAATCCCGGACTCACGTCAAGCTTGACGCCTACTGAAATTTGAAATGGATATACGATGCCGTTAGGGGACACTCTTTGGCGACGTGATGGCTTTGTGATTACTAGTGGAGCATTTATAGCAGATATTACCGTTTGAGAATGCTTCAGCTTGACATACTCTTCCCGGAGCCGGTCAACCTCACGGGATACTAGGATAGATTTTGAAGAAAAGTTGTTGGTAAACTAATATCGTAATTAAATATGTAAAAGAAAAAGCGTCCGGCCCCACCACTGCCGAATGCTTTTTTCTTTTGTTTATCTGTAAAAAGAAGGAAACTGACCTCGGAACAGCGGATAATAGAGAACCCACCAGAAACGAATCTAACGGGGCCGAAGTACCTGAGTATTACCGGAAAAAAAGTTTATATCCTCAATTGAATCCCTATAGTCTTCCATAATATGAAGGAATATTGTGTTCTTGTTATTTGTTTATCGATAGATTCCTATTCCGACAGCAGCTGGTAACATCACCCCGTGGAATATAAACCATGCCCACTTTCCAAACCGAAAGGCTTCTTCGGGTATATTAGGCCTCATCCATACAAACCCCATTGAAAGTTAAATACATTAGCGGAGTTTATGAAATAATAGACGCTCATTCGCATCTCTAGCACCATAATCACTTCTCATGCATAATATGAAACGGAATAGTATCATGGATGAGGAGGATCAGTTTGTATCAATTTAACGCCTATAGTTACCACGTTTCCCAACTCCCAACGCCTTTTGGAACGTTGACTTATACAGTTCAACCCGGCGATACTTTGGGGAAAATCGCAAGGGATTACGTGACAACTGTTCATAACATCTTACTGTTCAATCGTATACCCGATCCAGACTTTATTTCTCCCGGTCAAACAATCATCATCCCGTTATCTCCACCAGAGTCTATCCTTTATACCGTTCGTCCCGGCGATTCGTTATATTCTATTTCTAACAGATTCGGCACTGGGCTGAGTCTCACGATTTCTATCAACTACCTTTTTCCTCCGTATATTATTTATCCCGGACAACAACTGGTTGTGAATCCGTCATTGCGTTGATCGACCATGCGTTAGGGTAGGCATAAACACAGTTACGCATCAATCTAGGGTATGGGCCAGAAACGAAAGAGAAATACTAACATAAATGAAACTGATAACTGGGTGTTATTCTTACCTGCAGGATCGATTAGGTTCTGGCAGGGATGGTTATATTTTGTAGTGTTTTTCAGGTCATAGTGTTACGGGCTTTAAACGAGGAGGAAGTATTGTTGAGGGAACTACCGGGGTATAGGGCGTATTGCTCGCAAACAAGATATCGGTTGTTCCCTATGGTTTGGTGAAAAAAGCGTTCGGCAGTCATGGGGCCGGACGCTTTCGTATTTGACCTACCTTTACGTCAATACTTGTATAAAACTTCCCCAATGCAACCGCCTGATACTCTCTTAAGATTGATTCCGCAGTGGCAAGTTCTTCATCTGATTTACATTCAACGGACACGATGATCTCTCCTGAAGGAATGGCATTACTTCGTTGATCTCTTTTTCGTATAGATTTATCTATCATGTATCCCAATCCAGCCCCCAGAATCATTCCCAGGAGACCCACTGTTATTGACCCGACATAGAGAACAGAACCGAAAATGACACCAAACAGCATGCCCACTGTTCCAGAAAAAGCCATCCCATCAAATAAACTAAGCCCGTCAGATTTATACATGTCATCGATTAAAACAGATGTTCCTTTAACACAGGTATCCAGCGGTACAACCCTCACTCTATCACCGATAAACCCCTTTTCTTGTAAAGCATAGACACCTAATTCCGTCTTTAGAGAAGTTTTAAACAACCCGTAGATGCACTTCATGCAATCACCTAACCCTAGTATAAACCGGAAGAATAGGGTTATTCTAACTACACACTACTTTAGGAGTGTGTAGTATTGGAGCAGTTCCGATTAAAACGCATGAATATAACCGGTTTATCTATCGGAATGTATTCAAAAAAACCACCCTGGATGTCCGCATGGTGGTCGGCAGCTTTGCCGGGTCTTGGCCATTTGTGTATGGGAGAATATTTTAAGGGACTCATCCTAATGTCCTGGGAAATCTTTGTTAACTTAAAGGCTAATCTAAATCTGGCGATATTATATACCTTTAATGGAAGATTTAACCAAGCTAATGAGGTCTTACATCCCGGTTGGGCTTTAGTTTATGTCTCTATTTTCTCTTTTGCCATCTTTGATAGTTACCGAATGTGTGTTGAATTAAATACTTTATCTGACTTAGAGCGAAAACAAAAAAAGAGATATCTTAAGTTTGCCCGTTACTCCGTCTTAGGTGTTAATTACTTAGATCATAAAAATCCATGGGTCGCAGCTTTGTGGTCTGCATTATTTTCAGGATTCGGTCATATTTACAACATGAAAACATTGAAAGGCATAATACTGTTATCTTGGTTAGCAGTTATCGTATATCTCTCAAATTTTCCTATGGGGATTATCTATACGTTCACTGGACGCGTTCAAGAAGTGAACAGTATGCTCAACTATGAGTGGCTATTGTTTTACCCATCAGTCTATATATTCGGAATATGGGATTCCTACAATGATGCAGTAGAAATGAATAAGCTCTTTGAAGAGGTGTTTAAGAATCATTTAAGAGAAACTTTTGGTGGTTTTTCTAAAAACCCAAAGCCACTAAAATAATAGCAAACCCAAACCCCGGATAAATATAAAACCGCTGTCCTGTGGTCTTCTTCACAGAACGGCGGTTTTTCTTTTAGGTGTTAAGGGCTTTTTCTAAGTTCTCTTACTTTGAGTTCCGAGACACCCGGATCAATCCAGCACAAGTGATGATTTCAACACCACGGGCCTCCAAGGCGTCTAAGAGCAGGTTCATTCCCAAGGAGTCACTGGCCATATGACCGGCGATGACGACATTGATGTGGTTCTTTTCTGCTTCTTTGCGGTGCTTTTCCCCCATGTGCATACCGACGATGGTGCCTACCCCCGCTTGGGAGAGTTTTCCGTAAGCATCTTCAGAACCGGAGGTGCCGCCAGTCATGTCGACCATGACTTTTCCACAGCGGCCTTCGGGACGGCCCGTAAAGAGGGTTGGACCGGAACCCATATCGGCGGCTGCTTTATATTCGGGAATTTCCTTTAAAAGCTTCAAGATTTCGCCCACTTTGGTCGGTTTTTTCTCTTCGATCTTTTTGGTTAAGAATGTCTGCACCTGATTGTCGGCAGGCGTATGGACGCACATCATCGACAGCCCTAAAATGCGGGCCGCATCGACAGCACGGTTATGGTTAAGAGGAGCTAACCCACGTTTGACCTCGCTGATGCGGCTAGACAGCAGTCCTTCGGCTACGTTGATCGGTACGCCCAATTGAGCCAGTAGGTCTTCCTGCATATGCATGACATCGTGGAGAGCCGATAGGGCTTTGCCTTCCGGATGGTGTGCGATGATCAGGTCGATGGGCTGTCCTTTTTGTCCGAGACGATCAGCGAGCAGAACTTCGCCGACTTCGATGTCCACACCGACAAGGATCCGTTTCACATCCCGATCAAGATCGCCTACTAAGAATCGGGTGTCGCTATAGGGATTCTTTAAGGCCTCTTGGTCGAATTCGGCTTTTTGTTCCTCTTTCATTTCTTCGAAGTCTTTCGATTTTTTGGATAAGAGGGATTCTACTTCATTACGACCACGGGGGTCTGCATCGATACCCATGGAGACCATGAGTTCGTAAATTTCACGTGCCTTCAATGATATTCCTCCTAAACAATGCGGTTTTCGAAGTTTTTCCGCGAGTATCGCAAGATTTTATTACCCTTTCGGTTTCGCGAGAATCTTTTTGACGTCCTCAAGGGGCTGGCAGTTCAATATGTCCTTTGGCTCCAACCCGGCCCGGCGGGCATTGTTTACGCCGTAGGAGATATCCCCTAGTTTAGCCCGGTCATGAGAGTCAGTGTTGATCGATAACATGATGCCGCATTCTTTTGCCATTTTTGCATAAGGTGCAGCCAGGTCGAGGCGATCAGGCGATGAGTTGATCTCTAGAATCGTTCCCGTTTTCGCCGCCAAGTCAAGCAACCACTCCATATCGACATCGTAAGGCTCCCGAGCACCGATGAGCCGGCCTGTCGGATGACCGATGATGTCGACATGAGGATTTTTTAAGGCTGTTTCCAACCGGGCATGAACCTTGTGCCGCTCTTGCCGCAATCCGATATGAACGGATGCAATGACGAGATCCGTTTCTCGTAGCATCTCATCGGGGAAATCCAACCGGGCGTCAGGTAAGATATCCATTTCAATCCCTGAAAAGACGGTAAAGTTTTTATCGCGGTGGGAAAGATTTCGAATGGCTTGTCGTTGTTCCCGCAGCCTTGTCTCAGATAATCCCCGGGCGACGCTGAGCGACTGGGAATGATCCGTGATCGCCATGTATTCATATCCTCGTTCCCGACCAGCGTCGATCATCTCCTCTAATGAAGATACGCCATCGCTCCAGTGGGTATGAATATGCAAGTCCCCCCGGATGTCAGTGATCTTGACGACTTCGGGAAGTTTTCCCTCGGCAGCAAAGGCCACTTCGCTGCCTTCCTCTCGTAATTCCGGCGGAATCCAGGGCAGAACGAGATCGCGGTAGTAGTTGATCTCAGCTTCCTGCGTGGTGATAAAACGCTGCCAGTCGCCGCTGTATCCATCGCTCCTTTTGGCTCCTCGCTCCTGTAAGGCGGCCCAGTGAGCTTGCGACCCCGTTGATTCCACCCATCGAGCGATGAATTCGGCTTCATCGACGACTTCCACTTGGACCGGTAAGCCAAAGCTCAACTGAAAGCGGACAAAATTAGCACCGTCATCGAGCAATTTTACGGCGGCAGGGTGTTTTTCGATTAAATCGAGGATTTTATCAGGTTCTTGGGAAGAGGCGAGCAAGTGAATCTCTTCCACCACTTCCTGACTACGGCGAAGGTCACCGGTGATTTCGGCCCGGTGCACTTCCGGCAGGTTTTGCAGAAATCGGACAAATTCTTCTGCGATCGGACGGGCTACGCCGATACCAAACTTGCCGCTTCGGCGGCGCAGCATCTCCACACCACGGATGACAGCCACTTCCGTCTTGGCGGCAATTCCAGGCAGCAGGCGTAGCTTGTGCTTTCGGGCACCTTCCTCAAGTTCATCGAGGGTCGTATATCCGTTGCCAAAAAAGGTCCTTACGGCTCGGATACCCACACCGGGCAACCGGAGCATATCAAGCACTTCCGGAGGTACTTTTTCACGCAGGTTTTGGAGTTGCCGGCTCGCGCCCTCTTCCAGCATCTCGTCAATCTCCGCACAGAGCCCTTTACCGATGCCGTCGATTTTGGCCAGTTGCCCACGATCGGATAAGGTCTTTACTGGTGTCTCGATCCCTTCGACAATGCGGGCTCCTTTACGGTACGCTCTTACCTTAAATGGGTTCTCTCCCAGGATCTCCATTAAATCGGCTATCTCCGTGAGGGCCCAGGCAATTTCCTGGTTGTGCATCGCTTCTCCCTCCTTCCGGCTATTTTGCCCAGGTAGCAAGGAAAAAAGCGCCGGAATCCCGGCGCTTAGAAATCAGGGAATCATTTAGAGGAGCCGGAATCTTCTAGAAGCTTGATCAGGTCGTCATAATCTTCCTGAAGCTTCGCCAAGTCATGAGCTAAGTGAAAAGCGACCAGCACAGCGATCTTCGAAACGGACAGGTGGTTCGCCTTACGGGCGATATCCTGCATACGCTCATCAATCATACCAGCCAATTTTCTAACCTGTTGGGGAGGAACAGGGCTTTTGATAGTATAAGGTTCACCATAAATATGGACAGTTGTCTTAAAAACCTCTTCACTCACTTTGTAGCTCCCCCTCGACAGCGACAGCATTCGAGTTTTTCTGGTTCAGTAATCAATTTCCTTTTCGCTGCCAATGTCGAAAAACCCTTTTTTGAATAAACAATTATCTAAATTGTGCGCCTAGGCGTTCTATGAGGGCTTTTTTGATAGATTCGTGGGCATGATTGACTTCTTCATCCGTAAGGGTACGGTTAGGAGCTTGATAGCGAAGCGTATAGGCAAGGCTGCGGAAACCAGCGGAGATCTGGTTGCCTTGGTAGACGTCAAAGAGTCGCCACCGTTCTAAGAGATCGCCGCCGACTTCGGCGATGACGGCTTCTACCTGACCTACCGGTACGTCTATGGGTAACACCATCGCCATGTCGCGGTCAGTAGAGGGGAACCGGTGCAGCGGGCGGTAGTCGCCTTTTGCCCGGGCCAGCAAGGTTAAGGCGGAAAGGTCCAGTTCCATCACGACCGGACGAGCCACAAGGTCATAAGCTTCCCGTACATCAGGGTGAACTTCTCCCATGTAACCCAAGTCAAAGACCATGCCGTCTTGGACGATCTGTAACCGGGCTGATCGGCCGGGGTGCAGATAAGATAGTTCCGTCTCACGGGACCAGGTAACGCCTTCGATTTTTAAAGCAGTCAACAGTTTTTCGATTATCCCTTTGAGGAAATAGAAGTCGTACGGTTGGGGTTTGCCGCTCCAATGGACTGGTGCCGCCCCCATGACGAGGGCCGATACTTTCCAGGCTTCGTCCGGCAATTCTTTGAGCGGCAGGGCTTTCGGCAGGAACGTTCCTCCCAACTCGAAGATAGCTAGGTCTGGAATACGGCGGCTCGCATTACGGGCGGCCACTTCCAAAAGCCCCGGTATGATCGTCGGCCGGAGGATTCCCTGTTCTTCACTCAAGGGATTTTGCACCGGAATGACCTGACGGAGGTGATCATCTGTAGGGATAACGAGACGGTCCAAATGGCGGGGGTTGATGAAGGAAAAGGTCACCACTTCACGGAATCCGCTGCCCACCAAGGTGTCGATGATTTTTTCCCGCACCGTCTGGGGCCATGTGCGCTGTCCAACCGTCGTCTTGCCTTGAGGCAAGGTGGTTGGGATCCGGTCATAACCGTAGAGACGGGCCACCTCTTCGGCTAAATCGTGCTCGCCTTGGATATCAGGACGATAGGTGGGCGCGACGACGATACCGGCGCCCCCTTGTTCCCCTTCGGCTACTTCTTCCCACTGCACAGGGAATTGAAGGCGTTGGAATATGTCTTCCATCTGTTCCGGATGAATCGTCGTGCCCAGGAGGGCGTTGATCCGGCTGGCCCGGAAGGGGACTTTCGTGGGCTCCATCGGGCGCAGGTAATTGTCCACATATCCAGGAACCACATCAGCTACACCCAATTGAGCTACCAGTTCGGCAGCGCGATCCATGGCCAGTTTCACCGTATCGATGTTGACGCCTTTTTCAAAGCGCTGGGAGGCTTCCGAGCGCAAGCCCACTTGCCGAGCCGTGCGGCGTACACTGGCTGGGTAGAAGTGAGCCGCTTCCAGTAGGATAGTGGTCGTTTTTTCGGTGATCTCTGTGTCCAGGCCGCCCATGACGCCGGCTAAGGCGATGGCTTTTTCGGGGTCGGCGATGACGAGGTTCTCCGAGTTGAGCTCCCGTTCTTGACCGTCCAGGGTGACCAGTTTTTCCCCGGCACGAGCACGGCGGACGACGATATGACCGTCCTTGACGGTGTGATAATCAAAGGCATGGAGCGGGTGGTTCATTTCGAGCATCACATAGTTCGTGATGTCGACGATGTTGTTGATGGGGCGCATCCCCGCTGCCTGCAAGCGGCGCTGCATCCAAAACGGGGACGGCCCCGGCCGCAGGTTGGTGAAAAGGCGGGCCGCATAACGTCCGCAGAGGTCGCTGTCTTCAATAGTGACCTTCACTTGCTCTTCCGTTCGGCCTTTCCCTTTTTCCACCACTTTCACATCGGGAAGCTGCAGCGGTTGGCCGGTAATAGCCGACACTTCCCGGGCCACGTTGATCACAGCCAAACAGTCAGCCCGGTTGGGCGTCAATTCTAACTCAAGGATAGGTACATCGAGTCCCAAAGCCTGGGCGATCGGCTGTCCCACCTGGGCATCTTTGTCGAGGATTAGGATACCTTCCCGGTCCTCTGGAGAGATGGTCTTTTCTTCGAGGGCTAATTCTTCGGCGGAGCAGAGCATCCCTGACGATTTGATACCGCGAAAAGCAGCTTCACCGATTTCTGTACCGTTAGGGAGTTTCGCACCGGGAAGAGCCACCGGGACTTTATGGCCTTGGCGAACGTTTTGGGCGCCCGTGACCACTGTATATTGACGCTCTCCTGTATTGACCGTGCAGACCCAGAGACGATCCGCTTCGGGATGTTTTTCGATAGCATCGATATGACCGACAATGATCTGATCTAATCCAGCGTCTCGGCAAAGGACATTCTCAACGGCAATGCCGGAACGAGTCAGTTTCTCGCCTAAATCAGCCGCTTCCATGCCAGGTTTGACGTACTCACCCAGCCATTCCATGGATACACGCATGGGATTCACCTCATATTTTTGTACGTTTCAATATCTTGGTGGTACATTGATCATCCAAGTTAAAACTGGCTTAAAAACCGCATATCATTTTCATAGAGCAGTCGCATATCATCAATACCGTACTTCAGCATGGCGATCCGTTCGACGCCCATACCGAAGGCGAAGCCAGTCACTTCCTGCGGATCGTAGCCGCCGTATTTCAACACGTTAGGATGGACCATGCCCGAACCGAGGATTTCGAGCCAGCCTGTGCCTTTGCAGACACGACAACCGCTGCCGCCGCAACCGCAGGAGATATCCACCTCGGCGCTCGGTTCGGTGAAGGGGAAGAAGGATGGACGGAGCCGAATCTCCCGCTCTGGACCGAACATCTGGCGGGCGAAGGTAAGCAAGGTGCCCCGCAGATCGCCGAAGGTGATACTTTTATCAACAACCAATCCCTCCACTTGGTGGAACATAGGGGAATGGGTAGCATCATCGTCACGACGGAAAACCCGCCCTGGGCAGATCACTTTCACCGGCAGTTGGGGACGGATCCGTTCCATCGCCCGGATCTGTACCGGCGATGTATGGGTGCGCAGCAGGATATCCGGTGTGATATAGAAGGAATCTTGCATATCCCGGGCGGGGTGATCTTGCGGTAAGTTCAGGGCTTCAAAGTTGTAATAATCGGTCTCCACTTCCGGGCCTTCGGCGATTTCATAACCCATCCCCAGGAAGATTTGCTTGATTTCATCGATGACAAGGGTAAGGGGATGTTTACTGCCGACAAGGGCTACCTGACCTGGCAGGGTGATATCGATCGACTCACTCGCTAAGCGGGCTTGCTTTTCTTTTTCTTTGAGTTGGCGGCTCTTTTCCTCAAGCATAAATTCAATGGCCGCCCGGACTTCGTTGACTAAGGCACCCATAGCAGGGCGTTCTTCGGCAGGAACTGCTCCCATGCCCCGCAAGATTTGGGTCAGTTCGCCTTTCTTTCCGAGATAACGGACGCGCCAGTCCTGCAGCGCTTCCGTCCCTTCCACTCCCTGCAGTTCATCGGCAGCTTGGAGCCGAATTCGTTCCAATTGTTCGCGCATTTGGTTAAACCTCCGGTATATTCGGTTTGTCCATAAAGGGACTCTTGAATAAAAAACAAAAAACTCCCATCCCCTATGGGGACGGAAGTTATTTTCCGCGGTACCACCCCGCTAGGCTGCAGAAAAAACAGCCCACTCGGCCGACAAGTGTCGTTTCCCGATAACGGCGGGAATGCCGTCGAGACCTACCCACTTGTGCGGCATAACGATGCCGACAGCTTCAGCCTGAAGCTCCCGGGTGAATTTCCTCCCTATCGGCTTGAACGGGGCTTTCAGTCTATGGCACCCGTTTCCCTGGCAAGCGACGCTAGGAGTACTTCTCCCGTTCTACGCTTTTCCCTGCTCTTTACTGTATCAGCAAGCGCCGATATAGCATATATGCTGCAACCGAACCCGTCATTGTGAAGACACGCCAGAAAAAGTCAGCGGAAAACACCGACGACCACAACCTTTCTGCGTTCCAGGGTCCACCAGCTAGGGAAATTATATCATAGCCCTTTTTTCGAAGCAACCGAACGATGGCGAGCGGCTTCAAAAATCAATACAGAGGCAGCGATAGCGGCGTTGAGTGACTCTACCGGGGGAACCAAGGGGATGCTCACGGTCATGGAAGCCTTCTCCCGAAAGAGCGGTTGAGGACCGACCGCTTCGCTGCCGATGACGACAGCGATGTTCTTCTGTGCCCATTGGGCTTCATAATAAGGCAGACCATCAGTAGCATCGGCCACAACGATGGAGATCTTTTTTTCCTGTAGTATGTTCACCAGTTGTTCCACAGAGGGCACTGTAGCTACGGGTAATCGAAAAAGGGACCCCATGGCCGCACGAATGACTTTGGGACTATGGGGATCGACCGTCCCTGCCGTGAGCAGTACTCCCGACAAGCCGGCCCCTTCGGCAGTTCGAATGATGGTTCCCAAGTTTCCCGGATCTTGCAATCCGTCGACGATCAATAAAAAAGGATCTTCTTTATCAAGCACTGCCTCCCAGGGGACAGCGGGCAATGGGGCTACCGTAACAATCCCTTGACTTTGTTCCGTTTCCGTAATGGAAGCCAACGCTCGCTCGTCGACGTCAACGCAATTGACGCCGGCCGCGACGAGTTTATCCAATAAGAACTTTCCCCGAGGATTGTTGGCAACCCGCTCCGTGTAAAGAGCATATTCGAGAGCGAGTCCGGAAGAGACGGCTTCTTCCACGAGGCGTACTCCTTCGATCAGGTACTTCCCCGTTAAGATTCGCTCTTTTTTCCGCGATAGAGAGCGCGCTTCCTTAATATATTGGTTGTTGAGCGATGTGATCGTCAACGGGATTCCCCCTCAAAACGGTTCAGATCTTCGTTGGAACCGACAGCCACGATGATGTCTCCCGCATCAAAAGTCGTATCGGCCCCTGGCGATGCGATGACATCGTCACCTTTACGAACAGCGATCACAGTGATGCCATAGCGAGCCCGCAGGTCCGCTTGGCCTAAGGCTTGGCCGATGAACCGTTCCGGTGTGCGAATCTCCACCAAAGAATGGTGCGGTGACAGCTCCAAGTAATCCATGACCGTCGACGTTGCTAATGCGTGGGCGACCCGCACACCCATATCTCTTTCGGGGTAGACCACCTGATCGGCTCCCACTTTCGTCAATACCTTGCCGTGGAGATCGTTCTGAGCCTTGGCCACGACATGTTTGATTCCCATATCTTTTAAGATGACCGTCACCAGGATGTTCGCCTGAATATCGGAGCCAATGGCGACGATGACCGTGTCGAAGTTGCGAATGCCCACTTTTTTGAGCACGTCTTCATCTTTGGCATCGGCCTGTAAGGCATGGGTGACAAAGTCGGCCACTTCATTAACTCGTTCTTCCGATGTATCGATAGCCAGCACATCATATCCCATCTGGTAGAGCGTCTTGGCGATGCTGGTACCAAAACGTCCTAAGCCGATGACCGCAAACTGCTTAGCTTCTTTCGGCTTTGCTTTCACCATATTATGTTTCCCCCTATCCCACCATGACCCGTTCCTCAGGGTAGCGAATTTTGGCTTGTTCCCCATTGTTTAAAGCGACAGCGATCGTCAGTGGACCCACACGCCCGGCAAACATGGTCAGCGCGATCAGTATTCTGCCAAAGTCGCTTAGATGGGGCGTCAAACTCATCGTAAGTCCAACCGTACCAAAGGCCGACGCAGCCTCAAAAAGCAATGCCAGAAAATCCGCATTTTCACTGATCGTCAGCAACATGGTGACAGCCATCACCAGCAACCCTGACAATACCGTAATCCCTACTGCTTTGTAGATGTTATCCGGCGGAATGCGCCGCTCCATGATGCCTACATCAATTTTTCCGTTTCGCATGCTCCAGACTGCTGCGATCAGTGCCGCTACCGTCGTGGTCTTGATTCCGCCACCCGTCGAACCTGGCGATGCACCGATAAACATGAGGATGACCATCAAAACTGTGTGGCCGGCCGAAGGTCCACAATGCTTACTGTGTTATAACCAGCCGTCCTAGGGGTAACCGCCTGGAAATAGGAGGCTAACATTTTCCCTGGCCAACTCAGAGTCCCGAGGGTTTTGGGATTGTTCAGTTCAAGCAAAAAAATAGATACCGTTCCGATGACGATTAAAGCAATGGTCATCATCCAGACCAACCGGGTATGCAACGAAAACCGCTTTACCTCCCGAAAACGGTAGGTTTCGGCGATGACCGTAAAACCAAGACCGCCAAGAATGATCAAGGCAGCTATGGTCAATGTCACCACGGGATCTTCCACATATCCCGTGATGCCTCGAAAACCGCCGAAGAGGTCAAAGCCAGCATTACAGAACGCTGAGATGGAGTGAAAAAAACCGTAATATATGCCCTTGGCAAGCCCCATCTCCGGGATAAACCGCAGCGATAAGATAACGCCGCCGATCCCCTCAATGAGAAAGGTGGCAAAAAGCACGTGTCTAGCTAATCGAACTACCCCTTGCATAGACAAGCTGTTCAATGCTTCTTGCATGAGCAGTCGTTCTTTGAGGTTGATTTTTTTCCCCATCAACAGGTAGATGAGTGTGGCCATCGTCATGAATCCGAGCCCGCCGACCTGAATCAAGGTGATGATGACCAATTGTCCAAGCAGGGAGTAATTATCGTGGGTGTCCACGACGATAAGCCCTGTCACACAGACAGCAGAAGTGGACGTGAATAAGGCATCAAGGAAACGAGTTCCGACACCGCTGCGCGATGCCACCGGTGTGCTAAGCAGTAATCCCCCGATGAGAATGATGAGTGCAAATCCTAAGACCAACACCTGTGCCGGCGATAAGCCATAGGCTGGTCGTTTTCCGCGGACATAAGGGGCAAAAACAGGCTTCGGTGGCTCATATCTTTCCATAGATGAACCTCTTGTCTCCCTGTATAGATTTTAACAAACGTAGACTAGGGGGTTATCTAAAACCTTCCGTTAGCTTTCCCAGAAAAACAAGACATGACCAATGGCCATGTCTTGTTTTTTTCATCGTCTATTACTTCAATTGTCCCTTGGCCACGTCGACAAGCTTGGCAAAAGCAGGCAGGTCGTTTACAGCCAGGTCGGCGAGCATCTTCCGGTTGACAACGACGCCAGCCTTTTTCAGACCGTTCATCATGTTGCTGTAGGAAATGCCGTTCATACGGGCAGCCGCATTGATCCGGGTGATCCAGAGCTTGCGGAAGTCGCCTTTTTTCTTTCTCCGGTGCGCATAAGCATATTGCAGCGCTTTCATAACGGACTGGTGGGCTGTGCGGAACAGCTTGGAATGGGCGTTCCGGTAGCCGCGAGCCAGTTTTAAGATTTTTTTATGTCGTTTACGAGACATGGGTCCCGTTTTTACACGAGCCATAACAAGACCTCCTGTGGCGCTTTTGGCGAAATTTCTAATTTAAGCAGGATCGACGATTCGTTTATAGGTAAGGCAGAAGAGCGTTCAGTTTCGGCGTATCTTGCTTGGAGACTACATCAGTGCCGCGGAGTTGGCGTTTCCGTTTGGCTGATTTCTTCTCCAGGATGTGGCGGGTAAAAGCGTTTTTCGATTTAAATTTGCCGGAGGCCGTTTTCTTGAAACGTTTGGCTGCCCCACGGTGAGTTTTCATTTTAGGCATCTAGTTCAGCTCCTTTACGGGTTAAAGAGACAGCGTCTTATTCGCTAACTTCTCCTTTGGCCGGGGCTTCCGCTTTCTCAGCCGTTTTGGCATCGCGAGGCTTCTCAGCCTTAGGTTCCCGCTGGGTTTCGGCTTTTGGGGTCAGGATCATGATCATGTTGCGACCTTCTACTTTGGCGTCTCGCTCCACGTTGGAGATCGGTTTGCAAACCTCTGCTAGGCGGACGCACAGCTGCCGTCCCAACTCGGGATGAGTAATCTCCCGTCCACGAAACATGATGGTGACTTTGACCTTGTCTCCATCCTCTAGGAACCGGATGGCATTGCGGGCTTTCGTGTCGAAATCATGATCTTCAATGTTCGGGCGTAGTTTAACTTCTTTAATACTGACGATCTTTTGTTTCTTCCGAGCTTCCCGTTCCCGCTTGCTCTGCTCGAACTTATACTTGCCGTAATCCATGATCCGGCAAACCGGCGGTTTGGCCATCGGAGCCACTTCCACCAGGTCGAGATTACGCTCTTGCGCCATGCGCAGCGCGTCCCGCACGGCTAAAATCCCCAGTTGTTCACCATCGGTGCCCACTAAGCGAACTTCGCGGACGCGGATTTCCTCATTGATGCGCAGGTCCTTGCTGATAAATGTTCACCCCCTGAAAACTTTCGAAAAAAAGACAAACAAAAAAGCGGGTTTTCCACCCGCGCTTTCCACAAAACCGCTCCAACAGGCGTACCGATGCTTTTACCGCATCTGGCGCCGTAGGGGCCTTGACGGATTAACCCAGGGAACTTCTTCGCTCCTGGGTGAGAAGCGGATGGCTTCTGCTTGTTTGTCATTCCGCAGTCTAATATAGCACGGTTGGCACAGTCATGTCAAGGTTTTTTCCAGTTAAGTTTAGTCCTAGCCTTTATACTTTATTGCAACGAACCAATTTCTAATTTTTGGTATAATTTATAATTACATCATGCATAAAGGAGGTAGAATTCTATAGAAGAAAATAGGGTATTTCTTTATACGGTAAGTTATCTATTCGCTTTCGGTTGGGCAATCGGGTTTGTTTTTCATCTGCTTTTTCGAAAGAGAATTATTAATCGTATAAAAAAACTAGATACATTCATTTGTACGATCACTTCAAGCGGCGATTTGTCACAGCGCTTCATCGTCGACGGTAATGATGCTCTTACCGATCTTACCGACGACGTAAACGAAATGCTAGCCACGATAGAAGGCGCCCAAGCTCAACTCCGGCAAAGTGAAGCAGAATATCGCTACCTTTTTGATGAAGCCCTGACGGCCAACTTCATCGCCGCACCTGACGGAAAGATACTCCTCTGTAATCGCACTTTTGCCGAAATGTTTGGCTATCCTTCTGTGAACGACGTTTTGTTAAGCCACCTCGCACATCTCTTTCCCGACAAGCAGACCTATCCATGGTTGCTGGAATCAATAAAAAAGGAAAAAAAGCTGGAGCATTTCGAGGTGGAAATGGTAACGCTCGACCAGCGCCGCATCAACGTGATAAAAATCATGGTCGGCCTTTTTGCAGAGGGCCAGTTGCAACAGATCATTGGATACATTCACGATGTTACGGAACGCAAGCGAACCGAAGGGCGTTTGCGCTATCTAGGAATTCACGACATTTTAACAGGTCTCTATAACCGCAGCTATTTTGAACAGGAAATGGATATCATCGACAAAGAGGGCTTTGCCCCGGTCGGCATCATCGTATGCGACGTGGACGGGTTGAAATTCGTCAACGACACCCTCGGTCACAATCAAGGGGACCACTTGCTCATGGAAGCAGGGAAAATCCTTCGCAAGTCTTTCGGTACCTCCTCTATCTTGTCCCGGATTGGCGGTGATGAATTTGCTGTGCTGCTGCCAAATACCGATGAGGCGACTGCGGCGCTAATCACTCAGCAGATTCGGAAAAAGATCGCCGCTTATAATGAACAAAACAGGGAACTTCCTTTAAGTCTGTCGATCGGTTACGCCGTACGAACTGTTCCTTCTATAAGCATGAGTGACGTTTTTAAAGAAGCCGATAACAATATGTATCGAGAAAAAATTCATCATCGGCAAAGCGTTCGCAGTGAGCTCGTGCAAACCTTGACGAAAGCCTTAGAAGCCAGAGACTATCTCACCCAAGGTCACGCCGAACGACTTGAGCATTTCGTCACCTCCCTCGCCAAAGCGGCAAACCTCCCCGTTAAGTCAATAGCCGATCTGCAACTCCTGGCCGAATTTCACGATATCGGTAAAGTCGGTATCCCCGATTATATTTTGAACAAACCGGGACCCTTAACGGAGCAGGAAAAGACGGTCATGCAGCGCCATTGTGAAATCGGCTATCGCATCGCCTGTGCCTCCCAGGATCTTCTTCCCATCGCCGACTGGATTCTGAAACACCACGAATGGTGGAATGGCAGCGGATATCCCCTTGGGTTGAAAGGTGACGAAATCCCCTTGGAGTGCCGGGTTTTAGCCATTGCAGACGCTTTCGACGCGATGACGAACGATCGCCCCTATCGAAAAGGAATGACAGTCGAAACTGCCTGTGCAGAACTTGCCAAGAATGCCGGTACCCAGTTCGACCCCTATTTGATTAAACACTTTTTAGAAATCATACCGAATATCTCCGCCCATCCGCCCAAACCTCCCCTGTGACGACAGGGGAGGTTTTATCTTTTTCTACAATCCCCTGTTCAATCACACCATTTTTTTCCACAGAATAGACTTTAATTGTAGCCGGGTATTTGGCTGTAAGAACAGTAGGTAATGGAGTGGTAACTGTGAGCGAACAGACTAGGGTCGGACTCAACACTCGTCAGGTTTGGTTTGACGGCAGACCCGTTCCTTTGGAACAACATGATCTCTGGTCCTTGATCCACAATTCGAATATTACGAAGGTCCTTGTAACCCCAGCACAGCGGCATAATGGAAACTTTCCATTGAAAACGGAACTGATCACAGAAATCATGGAAACTTCAGACCTCGACGGTATCCCTAACGGGGAAATCGTCCTCTCTGAGAATGGTCCTCTTCTCGAAGCCGCCAAAGCAAAAGGCTATCAAACTTGCATTTCTTTCTTTATTAAAGGTACCCAAGATGACCTGGAAAAAGCCAGCCTAGAGGCGATGAAACATGATTTTGCTATCGTCGACTTCGACCTCCCCACCAACATTCCTTTGGAATTGATCATCGCCCGTCTGCAAGACAGCAAGACGGTTCTCTTAAAAAGGGAATCCACCTACGCCGACATGGAAGTCGCTTTCGGTGTTCTGGAAAAAGGAAGCGACGGGGTCTTGTTGGCGACAACAGACTTCCACGAAATCATTAAAGCTAGTGACTATGTATCTCTACAAGACAAAACCACTCTAGACCTCTGCCCTCTCCTCGTCAAAGAGGTCCGTCATATCGGCATGGGCTTGCGGGCTTGCATCGACACCACGGGGATCATGAAAACCGACGAAGGCATGATTGTGGGCTCCACGTCGAACGGGGGAATTTTCGTCTGCTCAGAGACGCATTTTCTGCCCTATATGAATCTGCGCCCCTTCCGGGTCAACGCCGGGGCAGTGCATTCCTATGTCTGGGCCCCCACCAATGCCACCGAGTATTTGACAGACTTACGAGCCGGCAGCCAAGTTCTCTGCGTCAACACCAAGGGGGAGACTCGGAAACTGATCGTCGGACGGATCAAGACGGAAGTCCGTCCGCTGCTGCTGATTCGAGGAATTGCCGCAGAAACGCCGATTAACGTGATTGTTCAGGACGACTGGCATATTCGAGTCATGGATGTGAACGGTCAGCCTCGCAATGCCACTACCGTTCAACCAGGCGATCAACTGCTTGCCTATGTTTGTGAACCGGGGCGTCATGTCGGTATCAAGGTTAATGAACAAATCCTTGAATACTAGGAGGCCATCGAAAAAATGACAGGTAAACAGATCCGTCTGGGACGTCTCATAAAAGATTCGCAAGGTTTGATCGTCGTCCCTCTCGATCATGGGGTAACGGTCGGTCCGATCCATGGGTTGACTCATATCGCCGAAACGGTTCGTCAGGTCACAGAAGGCGGCGCAGACGCCGTCATCGTCCACAAGGGCTTGGTGAAAACCATCGCCCCGGTCTTGGCGAACAAAAGCGAGTTGATCATCCACTTATCGGCTTCCACCACCTTATCACCAGAACCGAACCGCAAGAGCCTCATATCGTCAGTGGAACAAGCGCTGCGTCTCGGTGCGACAGGCGTTTCTGTACAGGTAAACTTGGGAACCCCTTCAGAAAACGAGATGCTGTTCCATCTGGGAATGGTGGCCGAACAATGCGATCTTTGGGGATTGCCCCTGCTCGCCATGATGTACGTGCGGGACGGTTCCGAAGATAGTGAATATAATACGGAGAAAGTTAAGCATGCCGCCCGTGTCGCCGAAGAGTTGGGCGCTGACATCATCAAGGTGAACTACACTGGTTCGGTTGATTCGTTCAAGGAAGTTACCAGTTCCGTCCGAGTACCCATCGTCATCGCTGGCGGTCCCAAACAAAATTCGAAGGAAGACTTCTTGAAAATGGTTTCTGCTGCTTCTCAAGCCGGCGCCAAAGGGGTAGCTATCGGAAGAAATGTCTTTCAAGATCCAAATCCCCAGGAGCTCACTCGCGCCCTTCGAGATGTTTTCAACCCGTTGTTATCTCAGCCCTCGTAAGAACCTTAACTATGCATAAGGGGGAGCAATCATGTCTCGCAAACACCGTCATACCAGCTTTCAGCCCAGATCTTCCTGGGCTTTTATTCCCAATCAAGTACCAAGAGGGCTGACGCCACCGTCGTCCATAGACGAGAAGCAGGAGCACAAAGATCCGTTGTCTGAAGCGATTGAACTCCACGATGCCGGAGTAAAAGGAGATAAATCTGCAGTGATACGCGCTCACCAGATTTTATCGGATTTGCATTCGTCATCATCGGATCCGTTGGTCCAGTCCTATTACGGAAGCGCGACTTGCCTTTTAGCCAGGGACAAAAAAGACCCGAATGAACAATTTTCTAAAGCTCTGCAGGGCCTGAAAGTCCTCGATGAAGTCGTCAAAACCCACCCCGATCATATTCAAAGCCGGATTCTCCGTAGTCAAGTCTGTCTCCGACTCCCCGAACAGTACTTTCACCGAAATCGGGTCGCTGTCGACGATTTAACCTATCTGGCATCCCGCTTTGAACAAGACCCTGCACTGTTTCAGCAAGAATTTTACTGGAAAATCCTCTACGATCTCGGAACTGCCCACAAAAACATGTCAAAAGTGAACGAAGCCAAAAGCATATGGGCCAAATTGCTCAGTGTCACATCCGATGGAAAGTATCGGCGTTTAGTTGAGAGGGAGTTGAAACAATGAGCCATGCATAATCAGCGTCGAGAAATTGCACCGCGAATCAATTCCTGGTCAGCCATACGCCGCGGCGTTAGTGCAATCTACTCGGGTACCGGATATGGCTATGTAGTGGTAGACAAAGCTCGCATGCAAAAAGGGAGAGAATTACACCACAAGGCTTTATCAGGAGATAAAGAGGCCCTTCGAGCAGCTTTTGATTTCTTTGAACAGCTTTACCAAGAGTATCCCGAAGATGACGTGGTTGCCGCTTACTATGCCGATTGCTTGTCCTTATCATCACTGTTTTCACAACAAACCTTTGCCATGTTTAAGAATGCGGTAACTGCATCCAAACTGCTCGATTCATCGGTGAACAATCAACCGGACAATCATGAAATCCGGATGTTACGAGCTTATCAAAGTTTTCGTCTCCCTGAGGGGTTCTTTTGGCGGACCATGACAGCCATTAGTGACTTTGAGTACTTGATTGAAGAGTATGAATCCGGTCGTACCTCCCTGGCGGAAAAACAGTACCATCAACTTCTTTTTGACTTAGGGTGCGCCTATCAGCGCACCCAGATGACAACAGAAGCTGATCATACCTGGAATCGGCTGCTCTCTCTTATTCCTGATTCGTCTTACGAGAAGGAAATCGAAAAGAAACGGGGTCTCATACCGGTTGAGTGGGAAGAAAAGGTCAACTCACTAACTGCAAAGGAAGACCTGTTACAAGAAGGCATCCGGCTTCACGATCTCAGCGTCGCCGGCCATAGTGGAGCAGCCAAACTGGCCCACCAAGCCTTGTCTAAAGCCTATGAGCTCGATCCCGACGACGCCCTCATCCACGCCTACTTAGGCAGCACTAACGCTTTGACCTGCCTTCACGGGAACGACGCGAATGCATTGTTTTTTAGCGCCATTTACGGCTTAAAAACGCTAACTGAAGCCTTGTCCAAAGATCCTGAAAATCCTCGAATTCACCTCTTACGCGCTTATATGAATTTTTCGCTCCCGGAAGTCTTCTTTCATACCACAGAAACGGCCATCAAGGAATTCCTCTATCTGCTCGACGCTTATGAGAAAAACCCCGCCATTCTCTCTCCCCAGGAATACTGGCAGATGATTGACGACCTGGGAGTAGCCTACAGCCGTCTCGACCGCGACCAGGAAGCTAGACAAACTTGGGCGAAGCTGGCCGATTGCCCTGATCGGGAGCTTGCTTCAAAAAGAATTTCGAGTAATATGGAGTGAATTCAATGGAACTGCCTGCCGAAAAGCGTTTTCTGACGGAAAGAACCCATCCGTTGCTGGCAAAGTACTTTATGAATCATGACGCAGACACGATGCCGACGGAGCTAATGGCAACGTATCAAGAAGAAGCGTTGCAAGAAATCATCACCCACGCGGCGGAGAAATCCCCCTTCTATCGAGAAAAGTTTCAAAAAGCCGGGATCAATGCGAAGGATATTCAGAACATTTCAGACCTCTCCAAACTCCCCTTTACCACGAAAGATGAGTTGCGTGGAGACCCTTGGCGGTTCTTAACCTGCGATAAAAAGAATATCAGTATCATCCATGTATCCACTGGTACGACCGGCGGAGAACCGATCTATGTTATGCATACGTACCAAGACTTTTTTCTAAACGACCTTGCTCCCGGTTTCTGCAAGCTTGTGCCTGTTGAAGAGGGAGATATCGTATTAAACGCACTGCCTTATGAAATGAGCTCGGCCGGACTAGCTTTTCATAAATCTTTTATCCATTGTTGCTCCGCCACCGTCCTTACGGCGGGCAAAGGCGGGGCCTATTCCACACCGGAAAAAACGGTAAAAATGATGCGCGATTTAAAGCCGACCGTCGCTATAACCAGTCCCTCCTATGCTGTCACTCTGGCGGAGACAGCAGCAAAGGAAGGCTTTGACTTGACCACTCTCCCTTTAAAACTGATGTGGATCACCGGCGAAGGCTGCTCTCCGGCTTTCCGGCAACGGGTGGAAAAACTCTGGGGAACGACAGCAAACTTTTATTACGGTACGCTGGAAGGCGGCGTAATCGGCATCGAATGCAATAACCATGCGGGATATCATATTGCCAACAGCCATGTGATTGTAGAAATCGTCAATCCTACGACTAGTGAAGTTCTCGAACCGTTGGAAATCGGTGAGATCGTCGTCACCTGCTTAGCCCGTTTTGGTACCCCCTTGATCCGTTATCGAACCCAGGACCTTGGCTATATCGACCCAGAGCCTTGTGACTGCGGCACCGCGCTTCCACGCATCTTCTTACGGGGAAGGCTCGGCGACCAAGTTAGGGTGAACAATATCGACTTTTCCCCCTTTTATCTGGAAGAGTTTTTGATGCGGCAACCGGAAGTGGGGAACTGGTACCAGTTCGTCGCACAACCTGGAAACAATGACGTCTTGAAAATCCGTGTTGAGCTCGCTCCGGGCGTTGTACCGAGCCCTGCCTTAGCCGACAAACTATCTAGCAAAATGGAATTTGCGATCGGAGTCCCCTGCGAAATAGTGATTGTTCCTGAGGTTCCCCGTCCCCGCGCTAAGACAGTGCGAGTCATCCGCAGCGAGGAGGATACGGCATGATCATCGACGGCCATAGTCACCTTTCCGACAGCGATTACGGTAATATACAAGTGTATTTGACTCAGTTAGAGGAAACCGGGATTGACCAGGCGGTCTTGGTACCCGGCGGCATGGTGGATGTGCGCAAAATGACCGATTACATCACCGGTCGTGCTGAGCCTGAAAGTACCGTACCCAATAACGCTTACATCGCTAAAGCTTGTCAAGAGAATGATCGATTCCATGGTTTTGCCTGCATCGACCCTCACTCTAGCGATAGTGAGGCCCATTTTGAGAGCTACCTAAAAGCTGGCTTTCGCGGTTTAAAATTTTCGCCGCTTACGCACCAGTTTACCTTTACAAGCCGTGCCGTCGCCGATCTCATCGCCTGTTGCAGTCAATACGGGGTTCCTGTCTATAGCCACGTCCTCTATAGCCCAGGCGCCTGTACAGCCAAATTTGTCAGTTTGGCAAAACAGTACCCCAAGGTCAATTTCATTCTCGGCCACATGGGCTTTGGTCCAGCCGATCAAGAAGGATTGGAAGCTGCCGTGAGTCTCGATAACTTCTTTTTGGAGACGTCTACGGGAAGTTTCCTTCATATACAGGAGTCCGTTCGCCGAGCTGGTCCCTCAAAGATCATCTTTGGTTCTGAGTTCCCTCTCTCTCACCCGAAAGCAGAACTTGAAAAGATTCTCCTGTTGAAACTCTCTGATGATGAACGGGAGAAAATCCTCGGAAAGAATATAGCTGAACTGATCCAATTAGGGTAAGCGATCTCGCTTCCCTTTTTTAATATAACAAACTAACAGTAAGACTTTTTATATCTTTTTAAATAATAATCTATAAGTGTCGAATTTTCTAAATTGGCATAACATGGAATTAGGGAGTCATTACTGACTCTCAATAATGACTGAAAGGAGTTTTTCCTAGAGTGGATCAGAAAAATGTACAGCAAGCTATTACCAACATGAGGGTTCAATTAAGCCAAGTAAAGAATGCAGAAAACAAAGCAGAATTTATACAAAACGCCGTCCATGAAATGCTTCAAGGTATGGGCATAAACCCGCAAGAAACGACAGCAGCAGTCCCCAAAGCGAACCATAGTAGCAACGGTACCACCACGAACGATACGCAAGTTAACGAGGTAACCCAGGCGATTCAAGAGAGAATCGCAGCTGTAAGGAACAGCAGCAACAAAGGGCAAGCGATTCAAGAAGCGATCCTGGAAACGATCAACAACCTAAATATCCCCATTCCGCCCACGGTAAATTTGGCTGCGATGATCGGTGCCGCGACTCAGGCCATCGGCAGCTCCTCCGGAAGCAGTCGCTCCAGAAAAAGACGGAGACATTAATCGTACTTGTCGAGAGGGGGTTTCCCCTCTCACTTTTTAGTGATTAAAGTCGTCACACCGCTTCTTTTTTTGAATAGGCTTCAATTAGCCAGAAAAATTTTGGCCGATTGAAGCCTATTCTCTGAGAGTAAATCGAACTTTGGAGTGAGACGAATGGGTCCTCTTATCGAAAATCAACTGGATCGAATTAACTGGGCGTTACAAAGATCCCGGAGTGCCCTTTTTTACCGGGAGCGGCTTCCGAATCATTGTTTACACTCCGTCGAAGAGTTTCGCTCCCTCCCCTTGACCTTCAAAGAAGACTTAGTTCGTCACTCCCCTTTTGGCTTTGTCTCCGTGCCCCTTGATGAGCTTAGACAGTACCATGAAACCTTTGGGACGACGAGCGCTACCGCTTCTACCTGGCTTAACGAAATAGACCTGCGAGATAATGCCGACCAAGTAAATACCTGCGGAGTCCAGTTCAGACCGGATGACGTCGTACTTATTCGCTTCCCTTATGCGATTTCACTCATCGCCCACATGGTTCATCGCGCCGTTCAGGACCGGGGAGGAAGTGTCATCGCAGCGAGTTCCCGGTCGACGATCAGCCCATTTCCCAGGGTTATCGAACTGATGCAAAAGTTACATGTGACTGTTCTCGCCGGTTTACCGATGCAAATGCTTTTGATTGCCGAGACGGCCGAACTGCTCGGGATGAATCCAGCTACGGACTTTCCTACCCTGCGAGCCTTGGTTACCGGCGGCGAACCTCTGTCTACGGGAAAACGGAAACTGCTTGAAAGGATCTGGGGCGTCCCAGTCTTCGAATTATACGGCACGACGGAGACTGGGACGATGGCCACCGGCTGCTCCAACGGGAGGCTACACCTGCTTGAAGATTATTACCTATTCGAGGTATTGAAAGAAGATCTGCGAACGGAAGCCGCTCCCGATGAAATCGGTTACCTTGTCATAACTACACTGACAGAGAAAGCCACACCGCTTGTCCGCTATGTTACCAATGATCGGGTGATCCGTACTTCCCATGCATGCCCTTGTGGGAATGATGAATTTCTTCAGGTCAGAGGTCGCAGGCAAGAGATTATTTCCATCGAAGGCAAACACATAGATCTATGGGATCTAGATGCGATTGTCTCACATCTTCCTTGCCAACGGTTCTGGGTCGCAGGACCCGATGAGAAGGGGCTAAAGCTTATCGTCGAAGCGGAATCTACTGAGGATCAGGTTACTGCCGGTACTCAGCAACGAATGGAGCAGCAACTCGGCTTGCCTTTGGATCTACAAATCGTTCCAAAAGGTACTCTTTATAACCGTGATGAGCTGCTCAGTGTTGGGGTTGTGGGAAAACCTCGATATATCTATACGGCAGCAGAGATGGCAAACCAAAAGTATTTGTCTTCTGTTAAAGTATGACGGTTAAAACAGGCTAAGTTGTGTCCTTTGGAAACGAATGGAATATGATGGTTATGAAGAGTTTAAAGACTCTTGCATCTTAAAGGAGGTCAATTGAGTGGATCAACAACGAATTCAAGAGGCGATTTCTTCCATGACAGAAAAGATGGCTCAGGTGAAACATGCTGAAAACAAGGCCGAATTCATTCAGGGCGCAATCAGCGAGATGTTGGAATCGATGGGCCTCCCCGTACAAATTCCCTCCGCCTTTCCGTCCGTAGCTTCTGACTCCTCGGAAGGGGTTCAATCGTCAGAACAAGTTCAAACGTACAGTCCAGCTATCGGAGCCCCCCTGCCTCAAACGTCCCGTAAGAGAAGAAAGGAACGCCATGACCATCATCATGAAGTCGAATCCACTTCTTCCTTAGGGAACAACACCTCTCCTTCTAGTGCAGGCAGTCAAATCGGGGAAGCCATTCAACAAAGTGTCATGGAGATGCTGAAGGGCTTTAATGTCAAGCCCGCTACCACCAGCAATAATACCCCTGTTGATGTAACACCATCACCCGTATTCCAAGTTCCTTATCAATTCACTGGCATTTCCCGACAAGGTAATAGCAGAAAAAGAAAACGGAGGAGATAAGTTCTCCTCCGTTTGGCCTTCCGTTTACCGATAAAACCAGCCTGAGACGGTGATTTGACTTTTGGCCATAAAATCTCCATCATCGGTTGATGGGACTTGAAAAAATTGATGAGCTTCTAGATCCCTGCTTTGCCAAACAAAAATCATATTTTTCCCGAAGATTAAGGCAGAAAGAAACAGCAGAACGTCAAAGGTAACTGTAACTTTTATATCTATGTTGCAAGAGCTTCCGTACTCCGAAGCGAAGATTTCTGTGCTTTCTTTTACGTTTAGGACATGAATCGCTATGATTCTCGCGTCTCTCGGAAATCGATAAACTTTAACCGGACGTATAAAACGAAATCTATTTGCCTCTTTACATACAACTATCGGAGATATCAACGATATAGAGTCGCCACGAATATTTTCCTTACTTTCCTCAGGAAGGATCGTTGCCTTAACCTCGTTCTGCACGGTTTTGTGCAAGTGGATGATGCAGTCAAACTGGATCGCGGCACTCATACATTCGTAATCAAAGGGCCCCGTCGGTAATGGGCTGTATAGTACCTGATTCGAGGGAGTCTGTTTATCGGTGGACTGATTAATTAGAGAATTTTCCATAGTGCAATCCCTCCGCTCGTTCACTCCTATCCAACCCATACTATGTTTTCTAAAAAACGATGTACCTAGCTAAATATTCCACAGGAGATCACCGGTGTATAACTCATCCAGTAACTGTTTGTTGCTAAGTACCATATGATGGAATTGTAAGTCTTAATTTTTTATCAGGAGGTTGTTGCAATGGGACTTAGAGATGCCATGACCACAGCCACCGTTGCCCCCAACCGGTGTCGGATCGTACCCCTTACATTGCAATGTGACACAAACCGTGCTATCCAACTAAGTGTATCGGTCGATCCCGATTGCCCGGTCTGTGCCAGTCAAGGTCCCTTTAAGTTCCTCGTTCGAGTACGCCGTACTAATCCACCCGGCGGTTCGGTAGTGGCCATGAAATTCGTTGATGCCATTACTCCTGGCGCTTTGAACGGTACCGTAATTCCCATCTGTGAGACGGTCTGCGCCTCGGCTACCTACGATGTGGATATTTTTGCCGCAGAATGCGTGACCATGCCTTGTTCCCTATAGTCTAACTAAATCATTTTATCAGACCTGTCGTTAGGTCTGATTTTTTTATCCTTGTGACCACTTTGCCGCTTCTTCATAAGCTGGGGGAAGAGATAATGTTAAAGACAGGTGGGGCTTATGTGTCTTGATCCCCTATCCATTAGTCTCTGTATGATCGTCAAGGACGAGGCAAGTCATTTGCACCGGTGTCTGAAGAGTGTATCCCCCTTCGTAGATGAAATCGTTATCGTAGACACCGGGTCCATCGATGAGACGCCGGATATTGCCCTATCCTTCGGGGCAACCCTGATTAAAAGCCCTTGGAAGGAAGATTTTTCGGCAGCCAGAAATGAATCCATTCGCCAGGCGACAAAGCAATGGATACTTTTTTTAGATGCCGATGAAGAACTCCCCCAGGATACGGCTCATCGTTTACGTATACTTGTCGCTGAGCCTGAGGTTGAAGGATGGAATTTTACAGTAATCAATGTCAATTCACCGGTAGATGGACATAACCACATCACTCACACGAATCTGCGCTTATTTCGCAACCGTCAAGAGTACCGCTTTGAAGGAAAAATCCACGAACAAATCCTCCCGAGTATACGCAGAGCCAATCTAGGGTCAGTAATACATTCCCAACTTCCCATACTTCATCATGGATATAATCCGCAGTTTGTCGATCAGCAGCACAAGGCACAACGCAATATTCGCTTGCTTGAAAAAGAAATTAGGCTAGATCCCCATAATGCTTTTCATCACTACAACCTCGGTGTCAGTTATTCCGCACTCGGCGTCCTCAACAAGGCACTAGACCACTTTCATATTTCCCGTGAACGGCTAGACTTTTTTCGTGGATTTGAGCCGGCTTTGTACCGAGATTACGGCCGTTGTTTATACGGGTACGGAGAATACGAGTTAGCGTTGGAGATCGTGAATGAGGGATTGACTTATTTTTCTGATTATCCAGACCTGTTTTTTCTACGAGGATGTCTAAACCGAGATCTGAATCGACGAGAAGAAGCGATCGCTGACTTCTCGAAATGTCTCCTGTTTCGCAAAGTACCTTATAACTATCCGACAGAGGAAGGAATCACAGGGTCTCTCCCCCACTTCCAGCTCGCTGAGTCGTATGCACAAATCAATCTCCATGAAAAAGCTATCGAACATCTCCTTCAGACCCATCCGAAAGAATCGTCCCTCCATACTCAACTACGGCTCGATAGTAATATCCGAAAAATCCTGACTACACCAAGTACGGTCGAAGGATTACGAAAACACTTCTTCACTCATACCCACACCGTTATCCAGTTGTTATATGCGGGGAAACACTTTCAACCCTGTTTAGATTGTCTGAACCAACTCGAAGTGAATGAACCAATCCTTCTGTTATGGAAGATCAAATGCCTTATCCATTTGAAACGTTTTGAAGAAGCCGAAGCGATCCTGAATGTTTTTCCTCACGACTCCTCAACCCGAGAGCGGCTTCTCTATCATTGCCTGATTTTATGGCTTCAAGATCCTCCGAAAGAAGCGTCTCCGCTCATCCGTACTTTTTTCGATTCCGATTCCCCCTTGAGCCAAGCCTTACAGCTTGCGGACAAGATCATCTTGAACCGTAGCAGTGAAAGCGATTTATCTGTACGAAACGATGAAATCGCTTTAGAGATATTATCGTTCGCCTTAGAAATGGAGAGCTTGGGATACCTAGAGAAGGCTCTCCTCTTACGACGGCTCTATACGGAAAGCCATGACATCGGAGAGGCATTCTTTCTGCTCGGGAAACTGTCCTTTCTTCAAGGGAATGATGAGAAAGCATATCCCCTGTTAGTAGAGGCCGTCGCGAATGGTTTTTCTGATGACGACGAAGTACACTTTCTTCTGGGTAAGACTTCGGAAAGGCTTACCACCCCACAAAAGGCACTTCACCATTATTTGACCGCACTCAAACATAACCCCGCCAATGAAAGTTATGCCGCCTCTGCCTTAGAACAAATGGCAAAAAGCTGCTTTGTACTAGCTAGTGACGTCCAGCAAAAAATACCCGATGACGCTCCCCAACTTAGGCCACTTCTCCTCTGGCTCCGCTCGATAGAAAAAAAAGCAGCCTACTATAGGGAGGCTTTGCTCACATGAACAGTAGCTCTATAAGCCTTTGCCTAATTGCGAGGAACGAAGCGGAACACATCGGGCGCTGCCTATCCAGTGCCCGAGATTATGTGGAAGAAATGATCGTCATCGATACCGGTTCCTCCGATGCAACCATAGAAATTGCCCAAGCGATGGGAGCGAAGGTCTTTCTAGAACCCTGGCAGGACGACTTTAGTTTCGCCCGAAACAAGTCCCTGGAGAAAGCGCGGGGAAATTGGATCCTTGTCTTGGACTGTGATGAAGAGCTTGAGGAAGCCTCCGCCACTGAACTTATAAACATCACCACAGCTTCTGCTTACGAAGCTTATTATCTGCAGATCGTAAATCGGATTGGAAGTACCCTCGAGATCTGTTCCCCGACGGTGCGCCTGTTCCGCAATAAAGAACAGTACCGGTTTACAGGTCGAATTCACGAGCAGATTCTTCCCTCGCTCTATAAAGCCAGAGGCACGAATTGCGTCGGTACGAGTTCCCTTAAAATTATTCATTATGGATACGATCCATCGAAAACCCACATTCACGCAAAAATACAACGAAACCTGCAAATCTTAGAAAATTACCCGGCAAAAGATAGAGACGGCTTCTTCTGGTATAACAAGGGAAGTGAGTACTTACGGCTAGGTCAAATCGAAGAGGCTCTCTCTAGCTTTGAACAGAGCCTACAGTTAACATCGTCACTTCAACAGGGTTATGTACCATTTCTGATTAAAAAGCTCACGGCAGCGCGAATGGCACTCGGCCGCTATGCCGATGCGCTCAGTCATCTCACCGATTATCAAAAGGTATTCAAAGGATATCGAGACTTACGATACCTGGAAGGGATGTGTCATTACCACTGCGGACGGTATAGTCAAGCTTATGAAATATTCGAAAGCTATCTTGCTTCCTCCGATTCTTTGCAATACCCCTCAGAGACCCCTTTTCACGGGACCTCCCCCGCCGTTTTTCTCGATAACGTAAAAAAGCAACGAGCTTTTAACTCAAAACTTGACATTACCATTTGTATTATCGGTCACGACGCAGTCAATGAAATCGGCCGATGTATTCAGAGTATCCACGAACTCGGAGAACAGGTCATCTATGTCGATATGGGTTCCCTTGATGAAACACCAGGACGGGCCAAACAATTTGGAGCCACTGTATTGCAAGTTCCCCGAACGACTCCTATCGTCGACGCCCGAAAGAAGGCTCTCGCGCAGGCAAAAGGAAAATGGATTCTTATGGTCAACACGAACGAGACGCTTTGTGCCGAGGGCCGGAAAAAAATCAGCCAGCTTGTTGCGACTAGCGACGCCGACGGTTATATCTTTAAAATCGAATCTATGCTTCCCGGAAACCCATCGATACCCCGTCTAACCCGTAAAGGCATGTGTCGATTGTTTCGAAAATCGGAGACACTGGCAGGCACGCTGACGTCGGCTGATGTCACTCTCTATCGATGCAACGATAGAGATTATGATTCGGCCATTCAAATTTTTGAACGGTGTATTCAGGAAAAGGCCGAACCGAAGGATGCTGAATCCTGCTTTTACTACGTTTATGCTCTTTTGCAAAAGTCAAACTATCCATTAGCCATTCAAACCGCTCAGAAAGCGATCCTTCTTTTCCCGGATTACACCGATCTTTATTATTTTGAGGCTTATGCACAACTTTCTCTCGGGAACTTCCAGGAGGCAGAAGCATCTATACGGCGGTGCCTGCAATTGGGCGATGCCCCTTGGAGTCGATATGTTGTCCTCGCCGGAACAGGCAGTTATGCTGCAGAGTTATTACTGGGCGTTCTTTATGCGGAAAAAGGCGATGACTCGAAAGCGATAGATATGTTCATAAAGACCCTCGATCAACCGGATACAAGTTCACAGTCTGTTGAGCAGATTGTTCGAATCGCCGAAAGACAGTCTATTCCGCTGAAACAGTATCTTGAGGAATATCACTTAACGAGTACCTACAGGTTGCTTATCTGTGCTAAGACCTTAGCAACCTTAGGTTTGTTTGAAAAAAGCCTTACCGTACTTTCCACGGCTCTGGGCGATTGGTCTCAGGACCGCGATGAACTACCCCTGCACCTTCTCCAGTCCGTCATGGAAGAGTTGCTGCAGCGGTTTCACCAACAGGTTTGCGAAGCTTTATCCGAAAGCTCTCCTTTGCGCGTTTTCGAGATGTGAAGGAGATAAGCGGCAGTTCCAAGGTAAAAAGTGCGCAAGGGATTGTAAAGACACAGGAAATGATAACCCCCCGGTATAAGACCATCGGTCTGTTTCGGGGGGTTTACTATGCTCACCCGGCAAGGTTCTGATGAGACAGGTATTTTCGTAAATGCTCTTCCCATCCCCGATAACAGGGCATGGCTTCGATGACATGCATATATTCCTTCGCTAAGGAGTACGCGGCATTTCCCTCGCCGAGCACTTCATAAAGATTGCACAAATCTCGAACTGCAGGGAAGAAGAAAGGAGCGTAATATAAGGTCATTTTTAGGTGTTTCTCAGCCTGCTCGATTTCTTCTTTCTCCAGCAAAATCCGAGCCAAGATGTACCTTGCCTGCACGTTCGTGCTCCTAAGGCCTATGCTCGCTTCCAGCGCTTCTATCGCCTCTTCCCGCTCATCGAGCCCCTGATGGGCCTTTCCTTTTTGTTCATAAAGTTCGCTTAAGATATGATTGGTAAGCCGGGAGTGAACGATACTCTCAATCGGCGATGAGAAAAGAATTCGTTCCCTCTCCACTCGAAAGTCATCGTACTTGCGGGGAAAAAAGATGCCCTCAAAACTTTCCGGACTGGCCGTGAGGCAACGTTGGCGGATATCGGAAAAAATATCGAGAACTAGTCGATAATTTTGAAACGTTGCTAGGACCCAAAATAAATTAAAAAGGGGAACAAAGACGTTCTCATCGATGATGGCCGCCTGTTGCCAATCAGACAATATCCTTTGAAACTGTCTGTTCTTTGCTTCTGGTTCAAGATTCTTTTCGAGCAGATTGAGCATTTGAGCGCAGGCCCGCATGTTGAGCCACCAAGCGGTGGAATCATCGGGCCATTGTTGATCATGAAGCGTAATTAGCCGCCCTAAAAGGCTGTGAAATTCACCATAAGTTGCATTAAACACTTGCCTGGCCTGCATCTGAAGTACTTCATCACCCGTCACCGTTACGGTCTTCTTTTGATATCTCCCCAAGAAGCCCGCTTGTTCTAAAATATCGATGATCTTTTTAAAGTGACAGGTGTAACTATCCTTCGCCGTGATTTTTATCTGCGCCCGCTGAGCCATGTCCTTACGTTTCGATTCATCTGTAAGGAACCTTTTGATCAGTTCGACGAAATTATCCCGGCGATAAGAGACATATTCTTGAAATGGCTCTAAGTGTTCATCCACTTCGCTGTTTTCCTCTTCCACCATGAGAACCGCACCTGCCCGAGGTGCCTCGTAGCAACGAAGGTTCATTTCTGACCGTATCGAACGATTAAAAACGATCTTAGAGCGATTTAGAATATCATTGTACTCCTCACCAAAGAGTCCCGAAAGAATCCGAACATTTATGCCTTCTTTTCGTAAATCGCAGAGCGCTTTGAGCCAGAAGGAGCGGTCATATTGGACTTCGTGATTGATGTTGCCCACCAAGGATACATCTATATCGCGCTCATCCTTCCCGTTGTCAAAATGAACTTGAGGTTCAAAACTGTAGAGTGGGCTGTAGGATACATGGTCAAAACCGAGCGAACGAAAATGACGAGTCCCTTCTTTGTCCATGAAGACATAATCGTACAAGTGTAACGTCTTCACCAGGGTGGAATAACCTAGATTCCAATCACTCACTAAGGCGATAACAGGAGCATCCTGCTCAAATAGCCCTATCGGGTTGGCATAAAATTCGGGAGACCAAACAAAAATCAGTTCCGGATGCCATCCCTGTGGGAGTTTTTGTTCTAACTGTTCCATTGTAAAACAGTCTGAGGACATCTGAATCCGGCCATCTTCTTTCCAACTGACCGTAATGTAACGGTTCTCATCAAAATACTCACCGAAGAAGGCTTTCGCGAACGTATCGGAAAAATGGATACAGAGAATTTTCATATCGTTGATAGCCTGGTTCACAGAATCCCCCCAATTTTTTATTTTGAATAAATAAATCATGGATAGTTTAACTCTGACGTTAACGGGCAAAAAAACACCGGCCTTACATCAAGCCGGCTATAGCGAGCAATTTTTCTACCTTTTCTAGGTCAATTAGAATATCCTCAGAATGAATCTTAAATGGTTCTTCATATTCCGCAGGTTGTGGCCCCTCGCCGATCAGGTAGTAGTACTCCAAACCCGCTTGCCAACTCATCGCCCAGTAGAGTCCCTGTACATAATAGGGACCGAATAACTCGATGACTTTTGCTCCTGGAGAAGCGAAGACAAGGTTGGTCAATCCCGCACCATGTGGAGCAATAATCGCTTCCGCATTGGCAAATAGCTCCGCTTGTTCTGTGATTGATAGCTCTTCTAAATAGAACGTTTCGAAGCCCTGTTTTTCGAGCAATTCTCTCAATGCCTCTTCATTAATCACCCTGCGCCAAGCCGATTTTGCCCGGGAAATATATAATTTTCGTTTCTTCATCGGTAGACTTTTTTGCAGTAAAAAGGTACTGCGAAGATAATCGTGGACCCATCGGGGTATGTATCCCCATATCCCCGGAAGTGAAGGTGCCAGCAAAAGGGGGAATTGAAAATGTTGTAACTGGTTACAATGAAGAATTTTTTCATCGGGTATACCGATGATATCCAATGCTTCTTTGTGATAGGGGTACCATTCATTGACAATATAATAATCTGGATGAATCCCACTGCGTCGGATCAACTCAAAACGAGGCAATGCATCGATCATCCAGTGATAAAAGCTGTCGGCGTAGGAAGTCGTAATCACCGCCGCTGTTTTTTCGATTTTCTCCATCTTCGGAAGAGACGATTGTAAAAAAACGGAATGAGTTTGTGGCAAAAATAGAGTTGACTCCACGGATAAGTCATACAGAAGCTGATTATCCGGCGTAATGACAGTTCCATTTGTCCCCCAAACCCGTCCGTTGGGAATGACAGCAACAAAGGCTTCCGGGCTTTGATAGGTGTACTTTTTCCACAAATCCCAATTGATTTGAGCATGAGACTTGATTTCTATATTTTGGGATAATACATCTGCTAATCGAAACTTCCAATGAGTCTCTTTATCCAGTGTTCCCGGAAGACGACGAGAGATCGGTTCACCGGAGAATATTTTTATATATTGGGTTCCCGGGTGTTTTGTCCCTTCCCGTTCGATCCATTCTTTCGCAGTGATATATTCCTTCGGAGGATAGGTCTGGAAAGTAAATTTTCCCTCTCTCTTAATGGTGAAGGCACGCATAACAACCTCCTGGGTGGCAACCTTCAAGTAATCTAACCTGTTTTATTTGGTTCTTCCTACGACTGCACACCATTCCTGTAAGGTCTTTTTTGACCTCTCCCAAGGTACATATACATGGCCTGTGCAAAAGGCACAGGCAGTTGGCGGTTGACGGAGAAAATCTAAGATTTCTGACCCCGTTTTTGTATGAATATCAATGCTAGAGTCAGGTATGACCAAGCCAAAAGCTTTATTCACTGTTCCTGCAAGCCCTACGAAAGCACAATGATATATCTTTCCATTCCTCAAAAATATACATTGTGTTAACCAACAATGTTCAAAGGTACTCTTTATATCTGAATCACCATTTGGATTCAAACTAACAAAAAACTCATTCGCTTCTCTAATGGAAATAGATATGTCGTACTCTTTTGCTTTTACCAGGAGTGCATCCTTTTTTAACCCGGCTATGGGATAAATGGATATATCCAATCCCACTTGATAGGTCTTTAGTGTCTTGTAGAAATCATCTTCCATTTTGGGCAGCAAAATCCCATTCGTCACCAGAGTAATGTAACTATGAGGGAAGAATTGGCGCGTAGTTTTGATAAACTCCGACACGTTTGGATGGAGCAACGGCTCCCCACCTAAAATTCGAATTTGGCCGATATTTTCGAAAATTTCAGCCAGCCTACTCATATCCCTTAAATGTTCATTTAATGAAAGAAAGTGTTCATCTGCGATTGGACAAAAATGACTACAGGCTTTGCAGTTTAAGTTGCAATGATCAGTTACATGAAACTCTATATAAGGTAAAAGGGGAAGTTTTTTATCTTTATCATCCTGCATAGAAGTCCCTCCATGATATTAACTAGAAGTTTGGAGGCGGCTATATTTGTATTAGTGTTCGTTTAAAAAGCTACAGCCAGTCTTTAAGTTGTCGATCAACCTTGTCAATGTCAACTGTAAAATCGGCCAAATAATTGCCGCTAGTGAACGGGTTAATCTCTGCTGGTGGTTCGTCACCCTCTCCAATGAGATATCGGTATTCTAATGGAATAAGTGAACTAAGACCCCAAAACATAACGTTAATATATTTTGGGCCCATCAGTTCAAGTACCCTCGCTCCAGGCTCGCAAAAAACGAGATTGGCTAAACCGGCTCCGTGTGGAGCGACAATAATCTCGGCTTTGCTAAACAGTTGTACTTGCTCGAGAAACGATAATTCCTCAAGATAGACTATACGAAAATCGTATGGTACAAGGTATTTTAACAAATCATCTTCATTAACGATTTTCCGTCCTGATGCTTTAGCCCTGGAAATATACAGACGTGGACGGTTACGCTTATCAGTCACCCTTTTAGATACAAATGTTTTTCGGAGATAAACACATACCCATGGGGGAATTCGGCTCATAATTCCCGGCAAAGAAGGAATAATTAATCGTTTAGCCTTGTAATGATTTGCCTCTCTAACGTAGATCAATCTTTCTTCCGGGATTCCTAATTTTCTAACAGCAACGTCTTGGTAGCTATTGGGATAATGACTCACCAAGTAGTAATCTACTTTTATACCGCTTTTGCGTAATAACTCGTATCGCGGCACTGAATCAAATAACCAATGGTAATAGTTCCACCAACCAGAGGTAGATAAAACAGCAACTGTTCCATCTATGTCATGCACCTTCGGTAATCTTTCTTCCCTAAATATCGGGTTTGCTTCAGGAGGGGCATTAAACCAGCTTGATACATCAGAGAGGAGTATATTATCTGGTGTAATTACAAAACCAGAGGTGCCCCAAACCCGTCCATGTGGAATGGCCGCCACAAAAGTCTCCGGGCTATCTACAATTTGTTCATTCAAAAAAGCTCTATGTGGAGACGTTCCTTCCGTTTGTATTGGAACTGTTCGCTTAATCTTAGTTCCTGGATTAATTCTGATATATTCTATAGAGTCATATATCCCCTTGTGTCTGTCTATCCACTGTTTCGTCGTCATATAACCTTGAGGGATTGGCATTTCCATAGTATCGTTCTTCTCTTCACCATCGAACCTAAAGCACATCCCCAGTCCCTCCTTCCCCTTTTTATTACATACCTAACTTGCGTAGAACCTTTTTCAATTTTTCGATGTTAATGATAAAATCCTCGCGGTAGTTTTCAGAAGAAAAGGGGTCTATATTCCGCGAGGCTTGTTCTCCTTCACCAATTAAATAATGGTATTTCAACCCCATAAGATTACTTAAAGCCCAAAACATAGTAGTTACGTACTTCGGCCCAAACAGTTCTATCACTGTTACATGAGGTGAACAAAAGACAAGATTCGTCAGACCAGCACCATGTGGAGCCACAACTACATTGGCTTGAGAGAAAAGAACAGCCTGTTCCTCAACGGTCAATCCTTCTAACCGTACAACCTCGAAACCTAAAGGTTTCAAATGTTCCATTATCTCCGGCTCGTTTATCAATCGGCGCCATTGCGCACGTTCGCGAGAAATGTATAAAAGGCGATAAGGTTCTTCCACCACATTTTGCGGTAAGAATTTACTCCGCAAAAAGTCACAGCCCCACTTGGTCATATTATCAACGACTGAAGGCAATGACGGCACCACTAGTTTCTCCGCGCAATAGTAGGCGTTGTCATCGGGATTAATTACTTTTTCTTCAGGTATGCCAAGCGACAGCAAGCTTTCCCTCTGAAAATCTAATACATTCGTCTTAATGATGTATTTATCTATAGCGATCCCGCTGCGTCGTAACAGTTCAAAACGGGGCAAGATATCAAACATCCAGTGGTAATAGTTCCACCAACCGGCAGCCGAGACAACAGCAGCCGTCCCGTCGATCTTTTGTGGTGGTGGAAATTTCCCTTCAGTTAGCAGCGGGTGTCGCTCCGGTGGAAAATTAAACATGTTCGAAACATCGATCAGAAGTCTCTGGTCTGGCGTGATCACAGCCCCAATCGTTCCAAAGACCTTTCCCTCAGGAATGGTTGCTACAAAACATTCTGGGCTTGTAAAGGTTTTTCGTTCACGAAAAATCCAGTGAACTTCTTCATCCGCTTCTCCCGGCAAGGTTCGCTTGATCTCTTCTGGGGGAACAATTGTGAGAATCTCATTCTCTGGTCGATGTTTAGCAATTTGAATGTCTATCCATGCTTTCGTGCTCATAAGTCCGGTAATACCTGTCGAATTCTTTGGCGATACCGATAAGAAGTCTGTAAGTCGGGTTGCCCATTTATCATACTCTGGCATCGTCTCTATAACATTTAGATAGTGTAAAGCGAGTTCTCTCGATGCTTCCCAGTTCCCCGCGCTTTGATAAGTTTCACAGAGAGTGATGACCCCTTCAAAATAAAAGGGATCATATTCTAGTAAAAGCTTCAACTGTTCCACTGCATCATGGTTTTTTTCTTCTTTTCGTAAAGCCAAAGCGAGCAGATACCTAGAAGGTATATTCGTGGCACGATAGGTGACGCTTATATCAAAAGCCTCAACAGCACTGCTTAGTTCTCCTAGAGCGATGTGGGCTTTACCTTTTAGTTCGTAGAGCTCACTTAAAAAATTGGTTATCAAATAAGACTGTCCCTTTATCTCTCGAAAACATCTCACTTCAATGCTGTGTCGTTCCGCAGAACCATCTCCCTCTCTCGGAAGAATAAATCCATCGAAACTATGGTTTCTCCCCAGTGAACAGTACTTACGGATATAGTCGAATTCATCGAGGGCCATACGATAATTCTCAGTGAGTACAAGAGCACTAAACCAGTTAAATAAGGGCAAAAAATAGTAATCATCTATTTTCGCTGCATTTTCCCAGTCCTCTAATGCGCTCTGAAAGGATAAAAATCTCTCGGTCTCAGATAGATTTTCATCAGCGGAAGCGAGCATTTTTACACAACCTCTAGCATTCAGCCACCAACTGTCGCTGGGATCACAGTGCCTTTGGAAAAACTCGTTTAGCATCTTTCCGACTGCTCCGTAAGGGGCGTTGTAAATTTGCGAGGCCTGGCCTCGGATAGATTTACTGGAATATGTCCTGTCTACTCTCCCTTTTTGCGAGAATAGTGGATTCTCTGTCAGCAAGTTAACAATTAATCGAAAAGGCTCTTCATCGTTTTTCTTGCTGTCTGTCTTCGTTTCCCCATCTCTAACCATATTCTGAAATTCTTCTTCTTCGTCATCGTCTACAGTGTCTCCCGACTTTCTCGATACGAATGCGCCTTTGAGCCTATGCAAAGGGAAAGCAGAAACATATTGCAAACCGAACTTTTCGAATACTCGTTTCCCTTGGTTATCGGTAAAGAGCCAGTCGTAGTCGCCTAAATGCTCAATAAAAGCGCTCCCTCCCCTATCCCAACGGCAAATGAATGCGAGAATCGGGATATTCTCGACGAACATTCCTAAAGGGTTAGCGTGATCTTCTGGGTTCCAGACGAGGATCAAATCTGGCACCCAACCGTCAGGAAATCTATTTTTGATATCGTCTATGCTGTAACATTCTTCGTGCAATTGAATGTGAGCTGTTCCTTTCCAACTCACCGTGATGAATTGTTTGTCATTAAAATAGTCACCAAAAAAAGTTCTAGCGAAGGGTATGTCAAAATGCAAACAGAGACAATTCCGGTCAAAGTTTTGCTTGTCCATAAACCCTCCTGGAAGATTAAAATCATCCCCTCTTGGGATGATTTTTCTTTATTTAGACACTTTCTTCACATGTTATTCAGGCGAAAGGTGATCGGTTCTTATTTCATAAATCCGTAACCAATTTACTTCCAAATAAATATGTTAATCATGTGTATTGGCAAGCATGATCATGTAACGAGGTGATTGGGTTTGAACGTTGCCATCATCGGAACCGGCTATGTCGGTCTTGTGACTGGTGCATCGTTAGCTTTGCTAGGGAACACGGTGAAATGCCATGACATCGATCAAGAAAAAGTCAACCTCTTATTAAAAGGGCGGGTTCCCTTTTTTGAGCCTTATTTAGAGCCCATCGTTCAGGAACAGGTGACGAACAAGAGACTCCTCTTCAGCAGTAATTTATCCACTTGTATAAGCGATGCCGATTTTATCTTTATTACTGTGGGCACACCAACAGACCAGGTAAGCGGTGCCGTTAATCTGGAATACGTTTGTAAAGCTGCCACATCTATCGGGAAACTTCTCACCCCTGATAAATCTCCGGTAATTATCAATAAAAGCACGGTCCCCGTCGGCTCCCATAAAATCGTTCAGAAGATGATCGAAGAAGGGGTTTATCAATCCGGTAATGATAGCGTCCATTTTGCAGTGGCCAGTAATCCGGAATTTCTGCGCGAGGGAAGCGCCATTATCGATTTTTTTTATCCTGACCGTATCGTCATCGGGAGCGAAAACACAGAAGCGTTAGCACGACTGGAGTTACTCTATCGCCCTCTCTTAGATCAAAGTTTCAATCCCCCTCCCACCATCCCCCCTCGTCCAGAAGGCTTTTCTCAAGTCCCACTGATAAAGGTAGATCCCATCAGTTCGGAATTAATCAAATATGCCTCTAACGCTTTTCTAGCGATGAAAATCTCTTTTATTAACGAAATCGCCAATATTTCTGACCGCTTAGGCGGAAATATACACGACATCAGTCGCGGAATCGGTTTAGATCGACGGATAGGGCCTCACTTTTTAAAGTCAGGCTTAGGTTGGGGAGGCAGTTGTTTCGGTAAAGACTTGAAAGGATTAGTATTTGATGCCAATGCCTCTGGTTACAACCCGAGAGTATTAACGGCTGTATTGGAGTCGAATTCCCTGCAACGCACAGTGCCTATTCTAAAGCTCCAGTCATACTTGAAGTCTTTGCGCGGCAAGTCTATCGGTATACTCGGTCTTTCCTTCAAACCGGATACAGATGACTTACGGGATGCTCCCTCTATAGAAATTATTAAAAAGTTGATCGACTTACATGCCATCGTTAAAGTCTACGATCCCGTCGCTATGAATCATTTTAGGGCGAATTTCCCAAGCCTCCCCATAAAATACGCGAATGATGAATACGACTTAGTCAATTCGCTGGACGGCCTCATCTTAGTCACTGAATGGGACCAATTTACTCATCTAGATTGGAAAACGGTCTACGACAAAATGAAGCACAAGGTGGTTGTGGACGGACGCAATGTCTTAGATAAGAAGGGTATGGAGGCGATCGGTTTTGTCTACTATGGCATCGGTTCGTAATTCAAAACAACCACTGTCACTCGTTTCAGGGTGTGCAGGTTTTGTCGGAAGTCATCTCGTCGATCGATTGATCCAAAAAGGTCATAACATTATCGGCATTGACAATTTATCTACAGGCTCCTGTGAGAACCTCTGTCATGCCCTGGAACAACCGGAACTCTTCCGTTTCATTCAAGGTGATTTGTCGGATACTACTGTGATCCCTGATCAAGATTACGATTTCATCTGGCATATTGCCTCACCGGCGAGTCCCCCAGATTATCAGCGGTTGAGTATCGATACCATGTTAATCAATAGCATGGGTACTAAGAACATGTTGGATATGGCGAAAAAAAAAGGATCGCGATTTCTGTTGACCAGCACCTCTGAAGTATATGGCGATCCATCGATGCACCCCCAAAAGGAATCCTATTGGGGAAACGTGAATCCCGTCGGAGAAAGAGCATGCTATGACGAGAGTAAGCGTTTTGCGGAAGCCCTCACGATGGAATATCATCGCAAGTATGCTGTTGAAACTCGCATTGTCCGTATTTTTAATACCTACGGACCTCGGATGCGTCCGAATGATGGCCGTGTCATCACTAACTTTATCGTTCAAGCTCTCGAGGAAAAACCGCTCACTATCTATGGGGACGGAACCCAAACCCGCAGTTTTCAATACATTGATGACTTGATAGATGGATTGTTGTTGGTGATGGAATCGGATTATGCTCACCCGATTAATTTGGGCAACCCTGAGGAGTATTCCATGCTCGAGTTGGCAAGGATCGTCCTTGAATTGACCGGAAGTTCGTCACATTTATCTTTTTTACCTCTGCCATCAGATGATCCGAAGCAGCGGAAACCGGATATCACCTTGGCGAAACAATTACTCTCTTGGGAACCTAAAGTTACTTTACGGCAAGGCTTGATGAACATTCTAACCACTTTTCAAGCCCTTAAAGAAATATAAGAAAAACGAAAGCGTGCATTCACTGTTTAAACTTTGAATGCACGCTTACCTTTGACATATCCATTTTTTTACCGATTAAATCCAGCATACCGGTGTCTTGGTCCTAATCTTTACTTTAGCGACAAGAGTCCCTTCTTTAGGTTCGGGTACGCAAAAGTAACAATGACAGCTTAAGTTACAGAACTGCCGTGAAACAATGCGAGTTTTACCCTCTACGACGGCCGAAAATATGACTACAGCATCAAAGCAAACGGTCACTTTCACATTAGCTAAGCAATGAGGATTATCGTTTCCGATCATTTCAATATGTTTCACAACGTTCAACGGGTGGCAGGCGACGATTACAGCCGATTTGGGGATTCCGAACACCTTAATCCGTTGTTTTGTACAACAACATTTTGATTCTTTAAACACAATTTCTGATGCGATGATACAGACCGGTGGCCCTATGATCTCTTCACACTTGTCTTTTTCACAAACCAGATTTGCTTCCAGTTGGATCGGAATTACTTTTCGTAAGAGGACGCAGCATTCGAATTCAATTTCTCCAGGTATTGGCGTTTCACAAGGTAACTCGACCAATGTACAGGTTACCTCGTTGGGACCTACCGTCACAGAGGTCGATGCATCTTTTATAGTACAGTCCAGGGAGCATCACCCTTTCATCGTAAACAACGCCCGTTTATTCACTCCCATTATATGTATCGTCTCTTAATTCGCTACATTTTTCAAAACACCGTTTCCAACATATCTCGTAACCTCACAGGTCGTTGATAGACAAATCAAAAGCCGCCGATTTACATCAGCGGCCCTTCCCGAGAGGAATTCTAGTAACTTAAAAAGTTAGTATTCATTATTACATCGACGACAACAACTGCAGCAACAACAGCACCTATCTTTTGGTAGTAACCGATCATGATGTTCTTTATGATTACAAATGTTAAGGTCCTCATCGTTACAGTAGTCGTCACAGTATTCCCTACTGTAACAGCATGAATAATACTTACTATAAGCTTTCGAATGTTCCTCACAGCATCTGTTGATATAGCCAATTAGGTCGTCATAAGAACGGTGGTACCTGTCATTGGTATTTCGACAGTGATGGTTCGGCGGATAGTCCTGTCGACGAAGATAGTATGATTCACCGGAATCGGGTTGATGACAATGGTGCGAAAAATCAGATGGAATTGAACAAAAAGAGGCTCTTCTTTTAGGGCTTTTCTTTCTTTTATGACACTCCAAAGAAATACCTCCTTTATTTTCATTGTATGTTATCGAACTTTAGCTTGGTTCCTTTCTCCAAATAGGTCTATAAAAAACAAGAGCCACTAACATCGTTAGCGGCTCCATTCGGTTCATTTAGATTATGAGCAAGCTTTTCCCGGATTTTTCTTCGTTTCGATTTCTTCCATCAGCATCTGCGTAAACTCATCGAGCCCGCAAGCGCCTTTATCCCCTTCTCCGTATTTGCGGACGGCGACAGCACCGTTCTCAGCTTCCTTGTCACCGACCACCAACAGGTACGGGATTTTCTTGACTTGGCCTTCCCGAATCTTATAACCGATTTTTTCATTACGGTCATCCACTTCAGCCCGGATACCCCGTTCAGCCAAGTGGGCCAGAACCTTCTGGGCGTATGCATGATGACGGTCTGTAATCGGCAGCACCCGCACCTGCACCGGGGCCAGCCAGGCTGGGAATGCACCGGCAAAGTGTTCCGTAAGGATGCCGATAAAGCGCTCAATAGATCCGAAGACAACCCGGTGAATCATGACAGGGCGGTGTTTCTGCCCATCTTCACCCACGTAGGTTAGGTCGAACCGCTCCGGCATTTGGAAGTCCAGTTGGATCGTTCCACACTGCCAGGTCCGGCCGAGGCAATCTTTTAAGTGGAAATCGATCTTCGGTCCATAGAAGGCGCCATCGCCCGGATTGATTTTATAATCCATGCCTTTGGCTTTTAATGCCTCTTCCAGAGACGATGTAGCAAGCTCCCAAATATCGTCACTGCCCATGGCTTTTTCCGGCTTCGTGGACAATTCGATATGGTAGTCAAAACCGAAGGTCTTATAGAACCGGTCCACCAGATCGATGACACCCATGATCTCTTCTTTGATCTGCGAGGGCAGCATGAAGATGTGTGCGTCATCTTGGGTGAAACAGCGGACCCGCATCAGACCATGGAGGGCTCCAGAAATTTCGTGGCGATGAACTAGTCCCAGTTCCGCCATGCGCAGGGGCAGATCGCGATAAGAATGAATGGAGTTTTTGTAGACGAGCATGCTGCCGGGGCAATTCATCGGTTTGACACAAAAATCCTGCTCATCGATCTGGGTGAAATACATATTCTCTTTATAATGATCCCAATGACCTGAGCGTTCCCAGAGAGAGCGGTTCAAGATGATCGGTGTCCGGATCTCCTGGTAACCAGCTTTGGCATGTTGCTCACGCCAGTATTTCTCCAGTTCGTTGCGAATGATCATCCCTTTGGGAAAGAAGAAGGGGAATCCGGGACCTTCTTCCATAATCGTATACAATTCTAGTTCCTGGCCGAGTTTACGGTGATCGCGGCGCTTCGCTTCTTCTAAGCGATGCAGGTAATCGTCCAGTTCGGATTTTTTCGGAAAGGACGTACCGTAAATCCGCTGTAGCATCTTGTTCTTTTCACTGCCGCGCCAGTAGGCCCCAGCCAGGCTCATGAGGCGCATCGCTTTAATCTGCCCGGTTGTCGGCAGGTGAGGGCCGGCACAAAGGTCGATAAAATCTCCTTGGCTGTACATGCTGATCACAGCGTCTTCCGGCAGATCCTCTACGAGTTCGACTTTGTAACTTTCACCGATCTCCTGGAAAAACCGAATCGCTTCTTCACGGCTGACTTCGCGCCGGACAATAGGCAAGTCCTCTTTTATGATCTGGTCCATTTCTTTTTCGATGGCTTGTAAGTCTTCCGGAGTAAACTTGTGTTCCGAATCAAAGTCATAGTAGAAGCCTTCGTTGATAGCCGGGCCTATACCCAACCGGGTACCCGGGAAAAGCCGTTGCACTGCTTGGGCTAACAAGTGAGAGGAAGAGTGACGATAGACGTCCCGGCCTTCCGGATCATCGAAAGTTAAGATTTCCACGAAGGCATCTTTTTCGATAGACGTGGTTAGTCCGACGACTTTACCATCGAGCTTCCCAGCCACTGCATGCTGTGCGAGCTTTCGGCTGAGGGCCGCAGCCACTTCCGCAACCGTCGTGCCTTGGGGAAATTCCCGAACGGCACCATCTTTTAGAGTAACCTTCACTATACTCAATGTATGTCCTCCTCACATATAGGTAAACCTCTCGCCTTAGAAGCTAGGCGAGAGGCGAAAGTCCGTCTCAAAATATAATTTTAGACCTCATATATGGGCTTGTCAACCGAACCGCTTTCATCAATCCATATTGGCCTTATGAAAAGAAACCGCGATACTTCAAGCACCCTTATGAAAAAAGCCCCATCTAGTTTGACTAGCTAGGGCTCTTTTGCCTATGTTCATCGCTGCAGCACCACGTTTTCTTGAAACACCAAACAGCGATCACAGCCTGGGCAATAGTGCAATCGGTCTCCAAAGACAGCTTGTATCGTCTGCATTGATTCGCTCGACGGAACGCCTTCCGTATAATGAATCACGACTTGAACGGGGGCGACTGTAACTAAAGCGCTGATCAAGAGATCTTCGAAACAGATTTCTTCGTGCTTTATTACATCCTGATGAAATCCTTCGACGATTTCATTGTTTACTGGTATTCCACGTTCATCGAGAAGTTGAAAACCACCGGGGCGCATATACACGTGAACAACAGGGACTCGTGTATCTTGAATCTCCAAGAAATAGCGTAACAAGCTGACGAACTCTTTGTATTCCTTCTCCATCATATATTCGTCTACAGCCACATCTACAGAATCGGATAAGGTCGCTAAATAATCACTGAGTCGAAATCGAAGGAAGCCGTCGATGTGAACTCTTCCAAAGGTGACCAGCACATCAAGCAACCGTTCTAGAATCCGCTGTCTACGACCGACTCGATAGATGATATATTCCTTCGAGGTCTCTTCCTCTTGTTTCAATATTTGTGTCGCTTTCTCGGCGATGACCCATCGTTCTTCTTCTGAAAAATAAGCATATTCGCTGTTAATACGTTTCTCAACCAGTTCCTGTTCCCAAACGTCAAGAATCCAATCGGTTAGCATTCTCGCACAGTATTGGCGCAAGATTAGCGCCATCTCTTCCGGCGATTCGCCTTCGGGGTGTTCATCGAGGTAGCACGAAAACTGGTGAACCCCGTTTAACCATTGCCGGCGGGTACCGAACTGCCATCCTTCTCCGGCCAGTTCAGTCAGTTCGCAGGTGAGCCGGTAACCTAGTTCATCCAGATCACGGCTTGCACCGATAGATAAGATCTGAACCAAGGAGTTCACCCCCCTTTGATGTCTTTATTATATGTTCGACAACAAGGGAGTATACAGTTTATTCCCTCCATTAATATCCATTTGTTTTCCTGAAAAGGTAGAAGAATAGGGTCTTCCAGAACGGGTACTTTACCATTGAAAGCATAAAGGGGGGATTACTACATGCAGCGCTTACTCTGGTTACTTGTGATTGCTTTTATTCTGATTACAGGCATCACTTCTTGTTCTCCACAGCGCCGCCCCGCTGAGTCTCAAGGCCAAGGACAGCAACAGGGGCAGCAAGGGCAACAAGGTCAAAGCCAACAAGGACAGCAAGGCCAAGTCCAGCAGCAACAACCGGAATATCAAAACATGAAGGCCATGATGCTGGACATTATAAAAACTGACGAATATCAACAACGGCTGGCGCGCATGATTCGGGACCCCGAATTTCAGACGATGGTTTTATCGCAAGATCCAAAGTTTATGAAAACATTCCAGGAAATGCTGATGAGTTCCAAGTTTCAAGAACAGCTTGCCTTAGCCATGAAAGAAAAAGAAGTAAAAAAGTCAATAAAGGATACGGTCAAAGACGCTATGGACGATCCGGATGTTAAGAAGAAAATCCAGGCAGCAGCGAAAGCCCAAGGAGGCAAAAGCGGTGGCGGCAGTGAAGGCGGCGGCGAGGGAGGCGGTGAAGGCGGCGGGAGCAGCGGCGGTGGCGGTAGCGGCGGAGATAAAGAAACCAGCAAAGATAAAGGCAGCTAACTTTGAATCGACGCTAATCTCATGAATTAAACTGCAAAGGCTGACCAGCTCGGCACCCCGTCGGTTCTCCTTCCATGACTGCTGCCTGGCCGTTGACAAAAACATACCTCATCCCTACGGGCAGTAGATTCGGTTTATTCCGTTTCGCCCGATCTTGTACATCCTCCAATCGAAAAACAAGTAGATCTGCCTTGTAACCGGGAGCTATTTTCCCTCGACGGGAGATCCGGAAACGTTGAGCCGGCAGATTACTCATCTTGGCGACGGCTTCTTCCAGAGAAATCACTTGTCGATCGCGGACATAACGAGCCAACATCCTGGGAAAGTTGCCGTAGGCGCGTGGATGGGTGACTTTTCCGTTCGCGTAAAGGCCGGAATCGCTGGCGATAAATATACGGGGATGGGCTAGTCCCAATTGAATATTCTCTTCCGAGATGGAAATGCGTCCAGTACCAAAATCCCAGGAAGAAAAATCATAGAGGTACATGTCCCCCCAGAGGTCGACTCCCTTAGCATTTGCATTGCTTATCCGTTCGAGCACTGCCGGATACTTGTCCCAATTGTCTTGAAAAAGAGCCTTCACATGGCTGTACTGCCAGGAAACACCCGACTCCAGAGCTATCTCCGTCATCTCGTCGATGGACTCTAATAGCTGATCCGATTCACTTCGTATATGGGTAGCCATGATCCCTTTCTGATTGGCCAGCGTTTGAGCGAGTTTTTTTAGTTCCCGCCCTGTGGCTGATGATTGAGGTGCATATTCCAAACCGAAAGACAGACCCGGAGAACCTGCCTGAAGACCTTGCTGCAATAGATCGACCATTCGATCGATTTCTCTCCCGGTGGCCTCACGCTCTGCTTCCTCTCCCATGGCCAAGCGGCGTAGATTTCGATAACCCATCAACTGCCCATAGTTTATGCCCAAATCGCCGAGAAGCTGGTAAAAACGAGGAATGTCGTCGACCGATTCGCCACAATTTCCTCCGATTTGCGAGGTCACCCCTTGTAGGAGACGTATTTCGGCCCGGGGATTTGTCCTCAGGTATTCTTCGTTATGGGTATGTACATCGATAAAGCCGGGAGTAACGCAAGCACCGTCTGCAAGAATCACTTTGCAGTCCGGTTTTAATCGGTATCGCTCTGTTCCGACATACACTATCGAATGATCGATGTTGGCGCTGCCTTCGAGCACAGAAGCAATCCGGTCCTTCGTCACCGCCACTGTTCCTCGGAACCCCCCTTTGCCTGTTCCATCGATCACGTTGCCGTTGGTGATGAGCAAGTCCCAATCGATATCCTTAGCATCAGGCAATGTTTCCTTTTGAGGTTTAGTGGTGGTTAGTCCTCGGTTCGGTTCAACGCTGCTTTGCCTCCTACTTCCTCCAGTGGCACAACCGGTGAGACCGGTCAGGGAGATACCCCATGCCACTCCCTGAAGAATAAACTCTCGTCGGTTCCTGTCGGACATCGTTCCCCTTCCCTTCCCATGAACAGTAACTACCTTCATGAACAAAATCCGGTATAATGAGTTTACAAAACTGCTAATAGGGGGAATTCAGATGGTTGAACGTACAGGTATCATCACATTTCAGGGAAATCCCTTAACTCTGATTGGCCCGGAAGTAAAAATCGGCGAAAAGGCACCCGCTTTTACAGCCACTGCGAATGACTTGTCCCCTAAGTCTTTCGGCGACTTTGCCGGTAAGGTAAAGTTGATCAGCGTGGTCCCCTCACTCGATACACCTGTCTGTGATCTGCAAACGCGTCGATTTAATCAAGAAGCTGCTGACTTAGGAAAAGATGTAGTCATTCTAACTTTAAGTTGCGATCTACCCTTTGCTCAAGCACGGTGGTGCGGCGCCGCTGGCGTGGATCAAGTCGTAACCCTCTCCGATCACAAAGATGTCTCCTTTGGACAAGCTTACGGCGTGCTGATCAAAGAACTCCGTCTCTTGTCCCGTGCTATTTTTGTCATCGATAAACAAGATCGGGTAACTTACGTGGAGTATGTACGAGAAATAACCAACGAACCTGATTACAATCAAGCACTCGCATTCGTTAAAAAATCCTTGGGGTAATTTGTCTACTCAGGATATCGAAAAAGCAAGGAGTATCCCTTTGTCGAGGGAATCCTTGCTTTTTTCTTTTGGGGTCGACCAGAGGAGATGGTTCCTCTGTATTTGTCCATAAAACAATCATCCATTGGATATCATAGTAATAGAGAATAGTGAACCGGACGCAAGGAGGTTTTGACAATGCTTTTTCGGGGCCAACAAGGTCTTTTGCCTTTAGAGAAGGTGGTTCGAGCCTTTCAGCTATTCTCAGCCGAATTTCCCGATGCACCGGTACGCCTCTGGATTGGGACAGACAGCCAGACTCATGGTGGAACAACACGTGTCGTTACTTCGATCACTGCCTATCGGGAACACAAAGGCGGGCAGTCCTACCAGTACGTTCAAGTTTTAGATCGAGCGCTGGCATTAGCCGAAAAACTCGATGTGGAAACGCATATGTCCATTGAGATCATCGGGAAACTGCGGGATTTGCTGAACCAAAAGCTCATCTACTGGGAGTTGGAACTACATATCGATGGGGGTACGAATGGGATGAGCCGGCTTCACCTCCCCCGTGTCGTCGGATGGGCCGAAAGTATGGCTTCCGTATATCAGTATGCCGTACGGACAAAACCGGACGCCATTGGTGCTAGTCGTGTCGCCGACCGGTACGCCAAGTAGACTAACCGCTGACACCGACGAGACGGGGACTGCGTAATTCCTTCAGTTGCCCATCGATGAGCGAAAACAACCGTTCCAGCTCCTCTTCCTTATATATGAAAGATTCCGGTTCCACCAGTTCAGGCTCATGAAACTCATCCCATTCAATCTCCGGATACCGGTAGGTCACCGAGATAGAGCCGGCGACGTGGTAATCCAGCTTCACGAAAAATGTGATGACCTCATCTTCCCCGTTCTGAGGATCCCATTCCGAGTCGATCTGTACGCTTAGCCGATCCCCTACCGCCGCTTTAAACAAGGTCACCGTGCCTATGTTCAGCATAGATGGGCAGATCATCAGATGCTCACCGAGCAGTACAGAAGCTTTTTGTAAACGGTTTGCCAGCGGGGACTGAATACGCTCTATAAAGAACTGCTGAAACTTACGGTGCATGTGGCTCGCTTCTTCCCATTCGCTGCGCAGCTTGTTTTTCTCTTTAAGTGGGGCAGAGGAAAATTCCCAGCGAAGAACCGGCAGGATCATGGAGTAACAGACCTTGCAGAGGCGAACCGGTTCCACCCCTTGTTTCGAATCATCATTCTGAGGAATGATGGCTCGAACCTCTTCATGAAGGAGAAAGGGGGCTTTACAACAGGAGCACCGGGCTAGTTCTTGAGGGTCAAAGCTTTCGGAGGGATAACCTTTTCGACCGAGTTGAAAGCTAAGCTCTAAAATCGTCATGTCAGAAAAATATCTGGAAGGGTCGAAGGACAAAGCAGTTCCCCGTTGCGGTTCTGTCCGGCGCAGCAGATGGGCCAATTGCTTCGCGTAGAGGCGAATTTCATCGACCTCCAGATCGCGAGATACGGCCTGACGCATGACCATCATCTTTTCGTCGGCTTTGTTCGTTTCTTCCGCGATTAAACGTAAATTTTCAGCGATATGGGTAGGCACTTCTAAGCCATACTTATACATCATCGAATGCTGCAGCACAGCCCAAAAATGCTGTCCCACGGTGCGAACCTGGATTTCGGCAAACCGGGTGATGGGACCTTCGGGAGCATACATGTCATATTCAATAATCAAGTGATAACTTCGATAACCGCTTGCCTTCGGGTTACGAAGAAAATCTTTCTCATTCACCAAGCGCATATCGGAACGTTTTTTTAGGATATCTACTACCCGGCTGATATCGTCTAAATGCTGGACAATCACTCGCAAGCCGGCAATATCTTTTATGTTTTTCGTGATCCCTTCATTGACAGGCCATCCATAACGGCGTGCTTTTTCAATCAAACTCTTCGCTTTTTTCGTTCGGCTTTCAATAAACAAGATGACGGGACGTCCATACTTGATTTCTAAGGGCCCCCGCAGTGCATCGAGTTTAACCCGCAGTTCCAATTCCATCTGCCGGTAAGAAGCGAGGATGCTTTCTAGTTGTTGACAGGTGAGTTCCATGGGCATTCACCTCAATCATATGGGGCATATTTGTAACATGTCGTACATTCTTTTTATTCGCCGAATTGATGCGCCGTTCCTTCCCTGATGTATGTATACTTGCCGAGAATTATGAACTTTTTGTCAGTTCGGGAATCGGAAAAATGGGGGCGGCCATTGACCTTTACCTATTCTTTGATTAGGCTGGTAGTAATTCATACCGATTAAACCAAAGCAACGAGAAAGGTTCGGTGCCCCGTGAAAGAGACGCTGCGTGAATACGCCCTTGTGATTGTAGGTGCTCTTTTTTTTGCTATAGGAACCCGGGAGTTTATCCTTCCTTCTAAGCTGGCGCCGGGTGGCGTTGCCGGGCTGGCTACGTTGGTCTACTACATGACGAACATCTCTCCAGGTATTCTTATGTCCCTCATAAACCTTCCCTTGTACATCCTCGCCTATCGCAATATCAACCGGGAGTTTGTCCTTAAGACCTTTATCGCTGTAACCGTATCGTCCACCTTTATCGACTGGCTTCGAATACTCCCTGACTTTTCTACGCAAAACATCCTCCTAAATGCTTTGTACGGAGGCTTGATTTACGGTACCGGCGTAGGATTGATCGCACGTGTCGGCGGAAGTCTGGGTGGCGTCAATATCCTCGCTAAAATCTATTCCAGCCGGTTAGGTATTTCTTTCGGCACCTTAAACCTCACCTTGAATTCGATCATCGTTCTCCTTTCCGGTTTGTTTATCGGTCATGAAGCGGCCATGTATACGATCGTAGCCTTCTACGCTTCGAACCGACTGGTGGACTTCATCCAAGAAGGCCTGCCGAAAAAGGCGGTGACGATCATCTCCAAGGATCCGGAACTGATCGCCCACAGCATCATGGAGGAGATGGGACGAGGCGTCACTTTTCTTAAAGGAGAAGGCGCTTTTACCCATGATAATAAAAACGTCATTCTCTGCGCGATAGAACCTAACCAGTTGTTTACCCTGAAAAAAACGGTCTACCGCCTCGAACCGAACGCCTTTATCATCATCTCTGATGCCAAGGAGATCTTGGGGAGAGGGTTTAGGCCGCTAACCCCCTCTTCCTAAAAAAAAGAACCCCCATTTCGGGGGCGCGGTATCCCGCCTTACTCATATAAAATTATTTTGACAATATGGGCGATGAAGAGCGGCCCCAGAGCCGGTTCCACCATCCTTTGACGCCTCGCTGGTTTTGGTCCCTCAGGACCTTCTGACGCCATTTGATGATCATCTCCGTCGAACGATCTACCGACCGTCTTACTCCTTCTACAGAGCTCTTCAGATCATCGAGACGTTGTTCGATCACTTCGGAACCGTTTTGTTGGTTGCCCACCACTTGGCTTAAGGTTTCACTCACTTCCACCATCAGCTTCTTCACTTCACCCACCGTAGACTGGTTGTCTACGGACAATTTATGGATGAAAGCTTGACGCATTTCCCCATCGGATTGACTGGCCGCTACTTCCTGCAGCGTACACCGCATATCATCGAAGACAGTGTCTACATTGTGCTGCCAAGCATCGAGTCCACCACGAAACTCACTGAGGCCTTCGTTCAAGTCGTGCCGTACTCGTTCCATCGACGTCCGCAGATCGCCGTTTACACTCTGATGCAGATGGACCACCCGGCCTTCCACTTTGCTCAAGTGCTGGTGAAACCCTTTTTTCAGGCCTAGCACATCCGACTGGACTTCAACGATTTGCTCGATCATTTGTTCTAACCGTTGCTCCCAGTTCGGCATAGAACGCAACAGTTCAATCAGTTCCTTCGCTGTCGCTTCAGCCTCGGAAGAACTGTTTAATCGTCTTTCGCTCTCCTCCGGACATGGTAGAGTGGTCGCTTCACCCGCTTGTCCTTTTTCGGCGGAACCGCTTGCCACCGCTTCCCCTTCCCGCATTAGTTCCTTCTTCGGCGCTTCCACTCCCAGGATAGTCGATACAACGCCCCGGTGCCGACAAAAGTCTCGTAATCCTTCCAGGGGAATCAAATACATAAACCCTCCCGGGATCTTTTGCTGCTTCGCAGCCAATTCGCCACGATGAATGGCGTCCCGCAGGGTATACCGTTGCAGACCAGTCATTTTCGATGCCTGGGCCACTGTCAACTCTCCCGGCAAGCTCATAAACGCGTGCCCCCTCCTTCTCACCCCGAGTATTCGGCAATGACGCTGGCAATTCCTTCCATCTGGTTACATTTATATCAAATTTTTTCCATTTTTTCAATTGTTAAAGGCAAAAAAGAAGAGGACCGACACAATGATCAGTCCTCCTGTTGTGATATAGTGACTTATTTCGCCGCTTCGTAAGCGCGAGTGATCTCTTGCAAAATAAAAGCTCGATCTTCCGGTTTGTGAACATAATCGAGGTTAGTCACGTCTAACGTTAACAAAGAGCCGCCTTTATAATCACGGTAATTATTTTCATAAAAAACGTTCAGCAAGGCCCAGTAATCGCGCTCCACCTCGACTTCATCGGCACGTCCTCGCATATGGATACGCCGTATCGCTTCGTCTGTATCCACCTTTAAATAGACCATCAGACGGGGCGGTTCTAGGCCGTCAATCATGCTGTTCAACAGATTTTCATAAACATTATATTCTTCAACCGTCAGATACCCTTGTTCGCGGTACATTTTCGCGAAGATACCATCTGAATAAATGGAACGATCCATAATCGCCTGATTGGAACGGGAAGCTTCCCGGTATTGTTTAAACCGGTTGGTCAAAAAGTTGATCTGCATGGGAAAAGCCCAGCGTTCCCGGTTGTGAAAAAACTTGTGCAGCAGTTGATTTTCATCTTCAAACATCTCTCTGAATTCAACTAGGTTCAGATTTTTGGCAAGCAAATCGACGAGGGTTGACTTGCCTACACCGGTCACTCCGTCGATCACCAATTGAACCTGACCGGGATTCGATAAGGTCATAATAAGCACTCCTTTTGGACATCTGCTATTAGCTCTTAACAGAGGCACAATCGCGCCGTATCCATCTCCTGCTCATTACTTCGCGAACGTCTGCGGAATATCCTTCCACGAGCGGGAAAGTATCTCTTTGTCTATGGAATGTGACTTTTTGATTAGACATTTTTGAAAACCCTATGATATACTAAATCAAGCCATGTCCTCGGAAGTACTTTTGTCTTTTTGTAATAATTGTGCCCCTTGAATCATATACATTTTTGGTAAGTACGATTGAAAGGAGGGCCGTTTACGTGGTCTATGCGGTGCCCCTCCAACCCTTGCAGAGCGTGCAGGCATTAATCAGCGGGTTGCTGCTTGGCATCACTTTGGCCATGCCCCTTGGCCCCATCGCGGTAGAAGTACTTCGTAATTCCATGCGCTACGGATTTTGGATGGGGTTGGCCGTCGGTACAGGAGCAATCATCGCTGATGGTTTCTATCTGATTCTGGTTCAATTCGGCCTTGTGCCTTTATTAGAAATGCCCTGGGTGCGTACCATCTTCGGTTTTGTGGGATCCATTGTTCTCTTCGTGATCGGCGCTTCTCTCGTTCGGCCTCACAAACAAATGGCAAAAGCGTTCCCCGGTTCTGGAGAGATGGCACCGGAGATGGAGTCTCCCTGTTTAGGGCAGAGTAAATTTTCCCTACAATCGCTTTTATCGAATGCCACCTCCAATCGGGCAACAAAACGAGCTCTTTTAAATGGTATGTTGATCACTGGCCTAAACCCGTTAACGCTGACCTTGTGGATCGGCGTCGGTACAACGGCCGTTTCTAGTTGGAACTCCTCCTCTCCGTTGCTCGGATTGATCTTCATCTTTGGGATCCTCTTCGGACAGGAACTTTGGTTCGCTGCCATCTCCCGGCTGGCTCGTACCCGTTTCTTTCAGTGGCAGATGCATATCGTCCCTTGGATTCAAAAAGGATGCGGCGTCTTAATGATCGGCCTTTCCTTCTTTACCATCTGGTATACCTTTTTCCGTTAAGAACTTAACTTCGCTAAAAGAAACCCCCCTGCCCTAGGCATTTCCTACGGACAGGGGGTTCGTTTTTTCTTTATCCCTAATTATCAGGATAAATTTATAGGTAGATCTGTTGGCCTTTGGATTTTATCGCGTTCTTATTTACCTAATTGACGCTTCAAGGCAGCAAGCTCATCATCTACGCCTTGGCCTTTATCTAGAGCAGCCAGTTCATCATCGAGGCTTCCTGCCGAACCGTGAGCCAACTCTTTGCTTGCTTCGGCGCGGGCTTCCATGCCTAGAACCTTTTCTTCCATCCGTTCGAAGCCCCGGCGCGCCGAATTGCTGTCAAAACCACTCATGACCGAGTGGACTTGCTCAGTGGCCTTTGCCGCATTGGCCCGGGCCACGAGCGTATCCCGGCGGGCTTTCAATTTCTCGAACTCAGAACGCATTTCTGCCAACTGGGCTTTAAGTTTCTCAGAGGTAGCTGAGTGAGTCTCATACTGGCTTTTGAAGTCACGTAGGCGAGTTTCATGATTCTTTTTGTCTTCCAGGGCACGTTTAGCCAAATCGTCTCGACCGACATTGATCGCTTTTACGGCGTCTTCCTGGCGTTTTTGAACCATCGACTCGGCCTCTTTGTATTGGGCCTCGAACTTCTTCGTCACCGCAATTTGCTGAGCTACTGCAGCGGAAGCTTCTTGGATATCTTCAGCCATATCCCGAAGGTATTGGTCTAACATTTTTACAGGATCTTCTGCCTTGTCGAGAAGGGCATTGATATTGGATAAGGTCAGATCTTTCAGACGTTTAAACAGGCTCATGGTTTCCTTGTTCCTCCTCAAATTTTATAAATTTAAGTTATCCGGCTACGACGGACAGTTCAAATGCGTCTATCCATCGCCCATCGTAGTGAAAAAAGCGTCCCTGTTGCCATTCGATCCGGTAAATCTCCCGTTGATCCGTCTCGAACTGCCAAAACATCAGTTGTCCCCGTCCGACCGTCGTCTCTCCAAAGGTGTCGACCGGACCTTCACCATGGTAATCTAGGAAAAAATGCTTCCCGTCTAAAACATATTCTGTCTTCACATCGGTCATATCGTCGATCCGTCCGGCAAAGGGGGTGAGCACAACCGCCTTATCCGGTGCGGAACGATCGAAGAACAATCCCTGCCGCTGTCGACCAGACTTTACAGCGTAGAGAACCCATCCCGGTTGCGCATGGTAGATCACTTTACCCTCAATGATCCAGTCCTCCAAATCGAGCGAAACGACCTGGCCCACGTTGAGGTCGAACAACGTGCGTTCTTTTGAAACCGGTTCATCGGCGTGAACTTCTGCCTCGAACATCTGGCGCAGGCGTCCAAAGAGGCTCAATGTCCTCACCTCCATCTCCATCTTCTCATAAAACGGTCTCATTGAAAAGATTTCATACAATTTTCTTCACGACTTGTTTGTGAATGTTTGTCTGTTTATACTAAAAGCGTTGCACAGTTTCTACGAAAGGATGAAATGGAATGAAGTTTACTTGGAAAAAAGGCACCGCCTTCGTCACGTTAGCTATCGCGACTTTTTTGGTCGGTTGCAACCAGACTTCCAATAAGCCCTCTGAACCGGCCCCTGCTCAGCAAAGCAAGGAAGCTCCCGCTCCAGCCGCCAAAGCGCCGACAGCCGAAAAGAACAATAAGTATTCCAAAGCCCCGGAAATGCAGATTGACACGAAGAAACAGTATATCGCCACGATACAGACGAACCTCGGCAATATAAAGATTCAACTGTTAGCTGCCGAATCGCCCAAAACGGTCAACAATTTCGTATTCCTGGCCCGGGAAGGCTTTTATGACGGAATCCCCTTCCACCGAATCGTCAAAGACTTCATGATTCAAACAGGTGACCCTTTGGGCAAGGGTATTGGCGGTCCCGGCTACAAATTTGACGATGAACTACCGCCCAAACTCTCCTATGGACCAGGCGTTGTAGCTATGGCCAATTCAGGTCCGAACACAAACGGAAGCCAGTTCTTTATCTGTAACGGTGAGCAAGCGAAAGTGTTAAACAGTCACCCTAATTATACTGTATTCGGAAAAGTCATTGAAGGTATGGACACAGTGTTAAAGATTTCGGACGTTCCCGTTACGAAGAGCGACTTTGGCTCAGAGGTCAGCAAGCCCACACAAAACATTGTCATGGAAAAAGTCACAATCGAAGAAAAGTAATCAGACTGTCGCCCCCTGTATTACCAGGGGGCTCTTTTTCACCTTGCTTTTTGAATCCCAGGGCGAAATAAAAAAAACCGTGAAAAAATATCACGGTTTTTTTGCTCTTGAAAGACTAGATGCACTTGCGCGTATCGGCAGGCCACTGCGATTTGCATTCAGGACATTGCCAGGCAACCGTCTGATCACCGTTATAGTTCAAAATGCCAATCGTCCGGAAGACTGAGCAGTAGTTATCGCTTTTCCGAGATGATTCACTTTTTTTGTCCGCCAATAAACTGGCTCCACATTCAGGGCACGTCGTCAACATTCTACCCATGAGGTTCTCCTCCTAACTTCAACAGATGTGAAGTTGTTTATCTTTTGCTAATGCTATTTTAATGAAATGTCGCGAAAACTAGACATTAATTATTAAATCGATGTAACACTTTCTATACATTAGTTTATCATAGTCTATACATAAAAGACAAGATTTGCCTCTGATATCAGAATAATTAGTTTTTCAATAACGAAACTTGTTCACAGCCTGGCGTAACTCTTGCCCAAGCGAAGCTAGCATTTTCGCATTGGAGGAGATTTCTTCTGCAGAGGCGTACTGTTCCTCGGTCGTGGCGGCGATTGTCTGGGCATAGTCACTAATTTTCTTGGCGATTGCACTGATCTCTTCGGTGGCATGAACTGTATTCGCACTGCCGACGGCCATATGCTCGATGGCACTAGTCACTTCACCAATCTGCCTAGACACGTCGGCTGCCTCTTTTTCGATTTCCTGAAATGTTTTTACCCCTTCCCCGATAGTTAGAACGCCCAATTTCACCACATCGGAGTTATGCTCCATCGCCTCCACAGCTTCATGGGTCTCTTCGTGAATTTCATGGATAATCTTCGTAATTTCACTGGCAAACCTTCCCGCTTGTTCAGCCAGTTTACGAACTTCCTCGGCGACGACGGCGAAACCTCGTCCAGCTTCTCCGGCCCGAGCGGACTCAATCGAAGCGTTTAAGGAGAGAAGGTTTGTCTGTTCCGCAATTTTATCGATTTGCTCAACCATTTTCTCGACCTTCTGGGTTTGCTTTTCGAGCTGATGAATCAATGTAGCCACTTCGTTGGCGGAGTGATTGATCTTTTCCATGTCATTCATGGCTTTCGTCATTGTTAACGTACCTTTTGAGGCTTTTTCACTTGTTACAGTCGCTGAGGAATAGACATGCTGTGCCGACGCGTTGATTTGCTCGGCCACGGCAGATATTGCCTCAGCGTTTTCCACAGTCGTTTCCAGATGATTATTATGGTCTTCCAAGTCTTTCGCCAGTTGTTGCGCCACAGCAGCGACCTGACTGACGGCATGTTTGTTTTGCTCTGTACTCGCACTCAGTTCTTCTGAGGAACCGCCTAATTGTTGTGATCCTTCATCAATTTTCAAAACAAGATTCCGTAAGCTATTCACCATCTGATTGAAACGTACCGCCAGGATGCCAAACTCATCGTCTCCGGTGATCGATATCTTTTCTGTTAAACGGCCATTCGATATTTGTTCCGCCGATGTTAGAAGAACATCCACCGAATGGGTAATACGGCGAACCATCGTATACAAAGTGAGCGTAAAAAAGGCCGTAACTAATACGATGGCGGTAATAAGTATCATTCTTGTCTTTTCATGGTCCTGATCGTTTATCCGCAAATCTGTTGCGGCACCATTCAGGTTATAAACGACGAGACTTTCTGCCGACTGCCACAAGCGGTTAAAGTAATCTCGCAGTTCCCCTTTTAGTAGGAGAGTCGCTTCTTTATCATCACTTTCTTGCCCTAGAACTATAAATTTCGAACTAGCCGCTCGAAAGCCTTTCCATTCATCTCGGATCGAATTTATGGCCTCAATGTCTGAGGGTTCCATCGCCGTGTCTCGATACTCTGTGATCGCCTTTTCAATTTTTTCTTCTATCTCCGATAAGGTCCTTATATTGAGTTGATCTTCATCTTCAAAATAGGGGTGTGAAAGTTCGATTTGTTCTCTGCGATATTCCACAAACAAGCATTTTAACTCATTAGATAGATCGACTCTCGACAGCCATATATCGTTCATCTTTTCTAGCCTCTGATGGGAATCTTCATACTTCGTTAAGCTATACATTCCGAAACCAATGAATAAAAACAAGGTGATTCCAAAGGAAACGAACAGTTTCGCTCGAATTCCCAAATGGACTCCTTTCCATCGCATAAGGTGAGAACAGCTCCTTTCCAACTTGCCTGGCTTCAACGACATCACTGTTTGCGCCTAAATAACCACCTCCCTTTTTTATACTTCAAATCATCCTCGCATTTATATTTTAACTATGGACTATTTTTTCGTTACAATCCTTAGATTTGAGAATAAAAAAGAGGCCAGTTCAAGTAAAATTCTTGAACTGGCCTCTTTTTTATATTTGAAATACTCTCTTGCTATACAAGCAAATTTGTTAGTTGCCGATAAACTCCTGTACCCATGCCCCTTGATAGTAGCCGACACCAATAGTGTCATAATTTGAATTTAAGATATTCGCCCGGTGACCGGAGCTGTTCATCCAGCCCTGCATGACCTCCTGCGGGGACTGTTGACCTTCGGCGATGTTTTCTCCGGCATAGCTGTAGGCAATACCATATTGCTTCATCATATCAAAAGGAGAACCATAGGTCGGGGAGGTATGCGAAAAGTAATTGTTTTGGATCATGTCTTTTGCTTTATCGGCAGCCATCGTGCTCAAAGCTCCGTCCATCCGAAGGGGTTGCAGTCCCGCTTTGGCCCGTTCTGCGTTGACCAGTTGGGCCACTTGCTGAACGTAGCTCAGTTGCGGTGCCGGCTGCGGCGATGGTTGAGGAGCGGTCACAGAAGAAGGGACATTGAGCACCTGTCCTACGTAGAGGTAGTTCGGGTTGACTTGGGGATTCGCCTGCGTCAGGCTGTTCAAGGAAACACCCAGTTTGGAGGCGATTTTCCACATGGTATCACCGGAGACAACCCGATAGGTTTTGCCTTGAGAAGGGATCGTTAACGTTTGACCAGGGTAAATCGACGTGGTGGACATGTTGTTAGCCTGCATCAAACTAGAAACAGACACACCGTTCGTCGCAGCGATTCTCCAAAGGGTATCACCGGTTTGAACGGTATAGTTCGACGAAGCCATGGCGGGTCCTGCTAAACTGGTAACTAGAAGCATTCCGGCAAGAAGACTTGATGCCAGGGTCCAAGCTTTTCTCTTCATGTAGCGTCACTCCTTTCGCAAAATTATAAGCCGCTATTGGATAACGACTTGAAAAGAAAGCTTGATGCAGTATAACACAGTAAAATTCCAACATCAATCTCATTTATATATTTACATATAATTACCTAATTCATAGAGTACCCAAATTTACACCATTGAGAGCTTATGGAGTGTTCATTTCATCATCCCTTTACGGTAATAAATCATCATCGGTGAGACTTTTGTTTAAAATTACAAATCCCCCGATGATTTCATCAGGGGAGAAAGATATAACATCCTAAAAAAGTTTTTCGCCGATACCCATCAATACTTCAAAAACGATCAATAGGATAATCGCCAGTTCGAGGAGCACACCTCGATGATTGATAACCTCATCATTCAGCATGGAATAATTGCCTTCGATCACTTTTAACTTATGGCGGATGCTGTCCATCCACACCGACGTTCGCAAGATGGAGTGAGCTGCTCCATAAACGCGCGCATAAAAAATATCCTCCGTTACTTTGATGGAGTTCTGGATTTTTTCGGTGACTTCGTTGATATCGATGGCGAGAGCCATTTGCGATTTCATGATTTGGCGGTATTGGCGGAGTCGGGAATACCAGGAATCCTTGTCAGCCCGCTCAATGTCGTCATACATGCGTTTCATTTCTCCCGATAACAACCGGTCGAAATACCGAAGCTCTACCAATTGCGTTAAGGCAAATTCCACTAACTCGGGAATATCGGTGCTTCCTTCAGCGTCGACGACTAAAGCGGAGTCCCAAGTGAGGATCGTCACGTCTTTTGTCCCGTAGGAAAAAGAATTTTTCAATGTATCGTGGCGAAGTTTTGGGCTTACCGGTTCCCGCTCGGCTAAAAGAATCGGAACAGGATCCCATTCGTCGCGCCAACGGCGGAAGAAAAAGAGGGTAAAGTCTTCCTCCACTTTTCCCTCCTGCAGCGGTTCCATGGCCCCTGATAATATGCTCGTAACTTTATCGAGCCACTTATGAAAGAGAGATTCCAGTTCTTCCTGCGTATACAAGGCGACCGATAAGTCCAAGAGCTGCTCATAAGTCAAATCATCAGGAAGCATGATCCGCAGGATAAGGCCGATCACCCCTAGATCATACACCCGGGCTAAAACATGACAGGTGTAATTTTTTCCTCGGAATGAAATCTCTACAGGACCTAAATCGATCGATACAGGTGGATTTTCGATGATGATCGATTTGGGTCGCACACGAGATAAGCGCATGCGGCTCGTCGGCTTTTCTTTGACAAAGATGTCCTGGACCAATCCTAAGTCAAATTCTTTGGCTTCTTCATAGATCCGGTACAACCAAATGGAATCCTGCATGGTTTCTTCCCCTTTAGAAGTCTAGAGGAGTATCCACATAAAGAACCCCCACCTGCGATATGGACGCTTGACCGGAGGTCCAATCATTCACCTTTTTCGTAAGGATCCCCTCAAAACCTTTTTTCTCTAAGGCCACCAGGATGACCTTATCGGTAAATCTCGTTTCATCGATGCGATAACCGAGGGAACGCAGTTCATTCTCGACAGCCCCGTAAAAGGTATAATCCATTTCGATGGCCATCCGCGTATGCAATCGACGCTCCAAGATTCCCGCCGCTTTTAGTCCCACAGTGGCTCCTTTGCCATAAGCGCGGATCAGCCCGCCTGCACCCAACTTGATGCCCCCGAAATAGCGGGTGACCACGATCACTGTATCTTTGATCCCTGTTTTTTTGATCACTTCAAGGATCGGTTTGCCGGCGGTACCGGAAGGCTCTCCGTCATCATCGGCTTTTTGGTGTTCATCCTTTTCTCCGATCACGTAGGCAGAACAGTTATGGGTCGCATCCCAATGTTTCTTTTTGATTCGTCCGATAAACTCCAAGGCCTCTTCCACCGTTTCAGCGCGGTTTGTATAGATAAGAAAGCGGGATTTGCTAATCTCCAGCTCTGTTTCTCCGTATTCTTTCACGGTTTGATATATTTCAAGCATGTTTTTTGTAACACCTCAAGAAAAGCATACCCTACCGCTTCTCCAGGCACAATGTCCTATCGCTAAAAAGGCTCATTGGTCCTAAAACCAGAACGTATAGTCGACCCTTACTGATGAAAAACTAAGTAAAACTTCTTATTTGCCAAACGATCCAGGGCAAAGGAAGCATGGTGAAAACAGGGGGGAGAAGCTTGGTCGATAAACTCTCTGGGATCATAACCTTTTTGCTTACCTATTTCGCCTTTTCCATCACCAGTTGGATCTTTCCGATGGACCGAAAATGGCTTGAATCCCTGGACAAGCCCGCATGGTCTCCTCCCGGCTCGGTCATCGGTCTCGCTTGGGTCGTCATCTTCGGCCTAATTTCCCTCGCTGTCGCCCTTTTGCAGGAGAAAATCGGCTGGCGCCGTCTGGGCGGGCTTTGGAAAGGGGTTTTTATTGCTAATTATCTATTCAATCAACTCTTTATCATCGGACAGTCTTTCAGCCGGAACCTTTTGCTTTCCTTTCTGGATACGGCCGCTATCGCCGTTACTGCCTTTGTATTGGTCTTCGTCACTTGGTCTTATTCGCGCCTTGCCTCAATTCTGTTTATCCCCTATGCCCTCTGGTCAGGGTTTGCCACTTTTCTTTCTTACGCTATATACCGACTTAATCGGTAAGAGAACGAAAGTAGCTCTTAAAATCTTTGCGAACATGAAAAAGACCTTTCCCAACATCTCTATTGGGAAAGGTCTTTTTTTTGAATAATCCCTTTTCATCGAAAGAGCCTGTGAGCCCACAGTCATGAACGACTAATTAAATCGGCCTATAGCCAAGACCAGCCTACAGTCCATCAATGGTGACTGCACACGTTCCTGTCATCGATGGGCGCGATTTTTCCCGCGCAAAAAGCGTCGACGACTTTCTCTACAGTCTGCTCGCTCGCTTGATACACTTCGATCCCTGCGCGGCGAAAACCGGACAGAGGGCCTCCTCCGATCCCTTGAACAACGAGCGAATCGACTTGATGAGCCGAAAGCAGTTGCACCGGCCGCATGCACCCGCCATGAACATGGGGCGGGTTTTGAATCACGTCGCTTCCTATGACTTTTCCTTCTTCTACGTCAACGACGGTGAAGCAGTCACAACGGCCAAAATGACCAGAGCAATCGGCTGAAAGACCACCAGGAGCAACAGAAGGAACGGCAAGACGCTTTTTCGACATATGATTCATCCTTTCTTACCTTTACCAGTGACTGTTCTGCCACGGTCAAAGCACTCATCTGTTTGATCATCTAAATTAGGTCCTAAACTGGTGATTAACACTTTCGACGGATGCACCTTCTCACTTATGCGCTTGTATTTTCTCCTTTATCCTGCACGATCACAGTCCCGTCAGAGGAAATCGATACAGCCAATCGTTTTAATGGCTTTGGCGGAGGTCCGGCCACGTTTGTCCCGACGTTATCAAAAACGCCGCCGTGACAAGGGCATACGATTTGCTTGTCTTTGAGATTCCCTTTGGGAACATCCACAGTACATCCCAAATGGGTGCATTTTAAGGTAAAAGATATTACTTGGTCTTTATCCACTTTCATCGCCAAGGAGGGAACGTCTTCATAGGCAAAGAAGACCGGTTCCCAGGGTTTCATATCGTCGATATGGGTGACTTTTTTCGGAGCCGGCGGTCGAAGCAACGAATCGGGAGGATAGATAAAACTCCCGGTAGCGGCTATCGGAGCGGAAATCGCTGCGACAGCCGGGACGGCGATCATACCGCCAAGAAATTTCCGTCGAGATAGGTTACGGTCCTGCATAGTTCGAATCCCCCTTAAAAGAACTGGCGTCCTTTACGCCCATTTCTCCGGCCTAGTCCTTGACCGCCAATCTGACAAAGCTTATCGATACAGTTGCGGAACATGGGACCAAGCCCCCTACCTCCGAATCCCGCGCCGGTTCCCAAACCTCGACCGGCTACTTTTCCGTATTTCAAGGCGCTTTTCTGATCTGTTGGTACGTCTTCCCATTTCATGACACATCGACCACGTCCTCGACCGGTCATCATTCCCTTGCCTAGAGGTCCTGATCCATTGAATCCAGGCATACTGATTCCCTCCTCACCATTTCTCATTGGTTCTTAACTCGTTTACTCATAACTCACGATTTATGAACTCTGCTCTTACTGAACCAGTAAGATGAAATATTTCTGCAATAACCGTTGTCATACCATTACTGTTTGCTATTTATCACTACTATATATTTGTCATTAGTTAGATACACTTGAACACCTTGATAAGGGGTCACGAAATCACATGTATGACATCCTGCGTCTCACGACACAGTTGCCACAGGCAACGGCATCGTCGGTTTTCATTCAGCTTCACCAGCAGATTCGAACCCCTCAAAGACCCGGAGAAAGGCTTCTAAATCGCTTTTTTGCTTTTTAAGACTGACCGCCCAAGCACGGAGATAACATTCTCCCTCTGGGGTGATCGAGTACACCTTTCGGGCCGGACCTCCTTTCCCAGGCTCAAGCCGGGATTCCACCATCCCTTCTTCTTCCAGGCGCCTCAGGTAGCGGTAGACAACAGCCGCATCAGGCAAGACATGGATAAAGGGCATCTGGGACAGCTTTTCCATCAATTCGTACCCGTGAGCGGGATGCTGTCGTAGGCTCAGCAAGACACTGGGAAAAGCCATGGAATCGGTGCGACCGCCATGTCCTCCACCACAGCCGCAACGGCCTCGTCCTCTCCCCCGGCCACGGCCGTAACCCGGGCTGGCCTCAAGTGTTTCGTCAGGACCAAGATCCCTGCTACACTTCAAATCACTTTCTTCTTCGAACGTCAACACGGCATCACCCCTCGTCAGTATTATCGCATGTCACTACTTGCATTTTATCACTAGTGATGTTTTGCTGTCAATAATTCTTGCCAGCAATTCCTAAAGATATTCATCAGATCAATTTATTGTAAAATGCTGCTTTCATCAGTATATTGTAACCAACCTAGTATGTAGGTAGATAAAAACAATCATAAGAAGCCCTCTATTGCTCATAATCGCAAATTGTTTTGGTACGGATAGGATTCGAGAGTTCGTTGCAAAACCATAAAAAACCGCAAAATTAAGAAGGATATTTGAGCTAAAAGTTGAATACATGTAAGTGACTAATGATCTCTGGAAAACCGAAAATTGATTGCTGGAACAGGTCGCCCAACTCATCTCTAGTTGGGCGTTAGAAAGGGAAGTTCGGTGGAAATCCGACGCGGTCCCGCCACTGTAAGGGGAATGACCCTCCACTAATGTCACTGGCGTTAAAGCGCTGGGAAGACGGAGCGGCCAGATGAACCCGAGCCAGGAGACCTGCCTGTTACCACGTCACCGCATTGACCCACGGCCGATGGGGAGGTGATGGTTCAGAAATGGTTATCGTCGCATATCGTGAAGAATTTTTCAAGCGACACTAGATCTGAATTTCACACACTCCCCCCTGCCGGGCTCAGACCTTGCAGGGGTATTTTAATTTTCAGAGCGTTCTATTTCATCCTAACTGAAACAGGAGGTTAGACTATGCACATTATGGAAGGCTTTTTGCCTGCCACACACGCTGCCGCATGGACGGCCGCCTCGGCCCCCTTCGTCGTTCACGGGGTTCGCTCTATCCAAAAAACAGTAAAAGAGAATCCGGAAGCAAAAATGCTGCTCGGTGTTTCAGGTGCTTTTTCCTTTGTCCTCTCTGCTTTAAAACTACCCTCTGTCACAGGCAGTAGCTCCCACCCTACGGGTGCCGGCTTGGGGGCGATTCTCTTCCGCCCCACGGTTATGTCTGCTTTAGGTACGATTGTACTCTTGTTCCAAGCTCTGTTGCTAGCCCATGGGGGCATCACAACTTTAGGGGCCAACGTTTTTTCTATGGCTGTCGTCGGACCCTTTGTGGCCTACGGTATATATCGTTTGGGGCAACGTCTCAATATCCCGACCACAGTATCCGTATTTCTAGCGGCAGCTCTGGCTGACCTCTCCACCTACGTTACTACATCTGTTCAGTTGGCCTTAGCTTTTCCCGATCCTGTTGGCGGCTTTATGGCCTCCTTTGTTAAGTTTAGCACCATCTTCGCAGTCACCCAGATCCCACTGGCGATTAGTGAAGGTTTCATCACCGTTGTCATCTTCAATACGCTGGCCAAATATAGCGGCCACGAACTCTCATTACTTAATGTCTTTCATAAAAAGGAGGTAAAAGCATGAGCAAGTTTTCTATACGCAACAACATCCTGCTCATCGCCGCTGCCGTTCTTTTATCTGCGCTTCCACTGTTTATGTCCCATCATTTTTCTGAGGGGAATGCAGCTTTCTCCGGTACTGATGATCAAGCTGAAGCAGCGATTCAAGAAATCAACCCCGACTATAAACCATGGTTTCAATCGTTCTGGGAGCCTCCCTCTAGTGAAATTGAAAGTCTTCTTTTCGCTCTGCAGGCAACATTGGGAGCAGGCTTTATCGGCTACTACATAGGTCAAAAACGAAAACGCTCGAACCCCCTAGACACGAAACTCGGCAAAGAACCTTCTGTACAATAGGAAGACCTTCGCCCCAGAGCGGTCGTGTATATTTCAAACTATAATAGGTTAAGAAAGCCCGAAAAGCGACCGTCGTCGCTCTTTCGGGCTTTCTTCGTAAAATAGGATAATGTTCCATCTGTCGAAAAACTTCGTGGTTTAAAAGTACCTTACATAAACGTACAGATGCGATATGGCGACAGACAGGAGCATGAAAGGAAATCCAATCACCAGAAACTTTCGGAAAGATATGGGCACTCCTGCCTTTTCGGCAATACCCGCGACGATGATGTTGGCCGACGCACCGACAAGCGTCCCGTTGCCGCCCAAACAGGCACCGAGTGCCAGTGACCACCAGACCGGCCCTAAATCCATGCCTGACAGGGCACCCATCTCGTGAATCATCGGGATCATGGTCGCCACAAAGGGAATATTGTCTACAAAGCCGGAAGCGATGGCGGAAAGCCACATGATTAAAAAGGATGTCGTTTGTGTGTTGCCTTGAGTAACCGTGAGAGCCCATTGTGCCAGCGAAGCGATGACACCAGTCGACTTCAGTCCCCCCACGAGGACAAAGAGACCGATAAAAAAGAAGATCGTCGGCCATTCCACATGGAGCAAGATATCTTCCGGTTCTTCCCGGCTGATGATCATCAGCACCATGGCACCGGTCAGTGCAATCGTGGCTGATTCAAGATGAAGTATCCCGTGTAAGGTGAAGCCGACGATCGTCAGCCCTAAGACAACCAGTGACTTTTTGAGCAGCGCCCAGTCCTTGATTTCTTCCTTCGGCTCCATAATCAGGATCTTCCGGCGGCTTGCTTCATCACCTTTTAACTCTTTACGGTAGATCACCATCAAGAGTGCCGTCGAAACCAGCAGAATCAGCAGCGCAATAGGAGCTAGGTGAATCAAAAAATCCATGAAGCCAAGTCCTGTTGAACTGCCAATCATGATATTCGGGGGATCACCGATCAGGGTCGCTGTACCGCCGATGTTGGAAGCTAGCACTTCTGTAATCAGATAGGGTATGGGATTCACTTTCAACGTATCGGCTAAGATGATGGAAATCGGCGCAATCAGAAGAACTGCTGTTACGTTGTCCAACAAGGCAGAGGCAAATGCTGTAATCAACGATAACAACCCTAACAGATAGAGGGGATTGCCGTGGGTCACCTGGGCCGCCCAGATGGCTAAGGCTTCAAAAATACCGGTGCGGCGAGTGATGGCTACGAGGATCATCATGCCGATTAATAAGCCGAGCGTATTGAAATCGATGTCATCCTTGATGGCCACTTCCTGGGTTAAAAAGCCCAGCAAGATCATCACGAGTCCCCCTAGCATAGCCGTAGTGGCCCGGGGGATTTTTTCCCAGATAATCAGACCATAAGTAATCACAAAGATCACGATCGAAGCGATAAATCCAACATCCGTCATATCCTTTAGTTCCTCCCTTTTCCAGTGCAAAAAGACAAAAAGGAGCCTGTCGATGACAGGCTCCTCCTATTTACTCAATATGCACTTTTTCTAGAAGTATTATACGATATCTATGCCCCAATTACCATAGTTTTTGCTAGCGGCCAGCATGGCCTCAAGAACCCCGCCGGCGACAGCTCTCGCCTTATCGCTGATGGTAAAACAGGAGTCCCGATCGGCTCGCGGATCCACATCTCCGATTTTCATTCCTGATGTGACTGTTATTCCATCTTTGATCAACCCGCGCAGCATGCCCGGAATCGTACTTTCAACGGGATGACCACCGACATTCCCCACGATATCGCCCGCTTTGACCAGATCACCGATGGCTTTAACAGCGGTAAAAGTCCCGTCCACCGGCGCTCGTAACAAGCGCTCGTGACTGAAGCCGCCGATTTCGCCAGGAATCCCCGTATTCGCAATGGCGGGACCTTCCCAGATCACCCGTCCGAGATAATGGCCGCGCTTGGTCTCTACGACGGCATGGACATCCTTCCCCGCGTAAAATCCGGGGCCTAAAGCGATCACGACTGGCGCATCATCGATGCTCGTTCCCAGATTCTCCTTGGCCACAGTAGCGTCAATGAGCACATGGGGCCTCATTTCCAGAATCACCTGCCCGGACACATCGGGAAGCACCGGGATGATCCTTTTTCGGCGGTATTCCATGGCCTCTTCTAGATTCATGACCCTTTTGGCGGTAACCCCTTCCACAGTCGCCTCACCGGAATAAATCGCTTCAGCAAAAGACACGGTCCGGCGAACAACCAAGGGATGCTCCAGTTCGGTCATAACCGGCACAAATCCGGAGCGGTAGAGCCGATGAGCAACACCACTGGCTAAATCACCGGCACCTTTGATGACGATCCGAAGTCTTTCCATAGAATCAATCCCCTTTACCGACTGGAGCGATGAAAACTTCCATGGTGCCGCCACAAGCCATTCCCTCTTCAGCCGCATCGTCACTATTCAAGGAAAAGCGATACAATCCCGGTTCTCCGCTCTCTATTCGCTGCAACGCCTCCCGGCGAACTTCCCCTTCGATACAACCGCCTCCGATGGTCCCCATCATCCTTCCATCCTGGAAGATGAGAAGTTTCGCGCCAGCCTTGCGGGGCGTGGAACCTTGTGTGGCGATGACTGTCGCCAGTGCCGCCGGTAGCCCTTTTTGTGCGGATTCTACTAAAGCCCTTAGTAAGTCTATGTCCTGCATGGTGATCCCGCCTTGACGATACTTGATCAGTTCGGCGGCAATGCTGACGGCTATTTCTTCCGGTGTTTCAGCGCCAATATCGAGTCCGATAGGCATATGGAGACGTTCCATCAGACCGGGATCGATGTCCTTTTCCTGCAAGAGATTTCGAATCAGGTGTACTCTACGACGACTGCCGATCATGCCTAAATAGGCTAGGTTCTTTTCCGACACTTGCTCCAAGCAGAGAAGATCATGGCGATGTCCTCGGGTGACGATGACCACACTGCAGCGTCGGTGCAAGGGAAGCTTACCGATGGCATGGACAAAATCATCACAAATCACCAGCTCTGCATCGGGAAACTTCTCCCGATGAGCGAAGGAAGGCCGGTCGTCGACAACAGTGATCTGATATCCGAGCATAGCGGTGATCGGGACCAAGGCCTGTGAAATATGACCGCCACCGAGCACGACGAGTTCATCAGGGGGAAAAAAAGGTTCACCGACGAGAGTGATTTCCTCTCCCTGATCGTTTCGTAGTCCTTTCCTGAGGGTCAGCTTTCCCGAACGATAGACTTCTTCCGCTAAGCTGTCTGCCACATCCTCCAGTCCCAAGTCACCGAGCGATCCCTCTATCCATTCAGGGGACCATAAGCGATTTTTCCCTACACCGATACGGTGGATGTCGTCCTTTACAGCCTGGTCAAGGAGCATCGGAGGGGTCCTTCGAACCTGGATGACAGTGATCAGAACAGCCGTTTCTCGACGATTTAAAATCTCTAAAAGCTTGGCATATATCATAGGTCATCTCCATCCTTACCTACGATAATTCCTTTGGGTGGAACAATGCTTATCCTCATCTATCTGCCACCTTGACCGAAGCTGCACCGAGGAAAATGACATTCTGTACAACTGCGGCAAAGGCCTCCATGGGCCATCTCTATAATGTCATCGCTATCGATTCGTTCTCCGGCAAAGATCCGAGGCAGGATTAGATCCAGTAGAGTGATGCGAAAATACATACCGCAAGCGGGGATGCCGATAACCGGCACGTCGCCATGATAGGCCAGCATAAACATCGCTCCCGGCAACACCGGCGCTCCATACTTAACAACAACAGCCCCACTCAAACGGATCCCTTGGGGCGTTACGTCATCAGGGTCGACAGACATTCCCCCACTAACCAACACCATTCCTGCTCCAGCTGCGACCATCGCCGAAATCTTTTGCGCGATGACCTCGGGGTCATCCGGTGCGTAGTCGGTACTGAGCAATCGAGAACCATAAATCTCGACTTTTTGCTGCAGCACAGGACCAAATTTGTCCTGAATCCGCCCAGAGAACACCTCGGCACCGGTGACAACGATTCCTACGTCCATCGGCCGATAAGGGACCACCTCAACGATTTTTCCAGATTTCAAACAGATCTCTTCTGCTGATTGGACGACTTCCTCCTTGACTGCTAAAGGAATCACCTTCGTTCCAGCTAACAGGTCTCCCTCTAGCACTGGAGTATTGTTGGTCAGCGTCGAGAAGATCACTTCCGGCAATCGATTGATCTCTTTTAGGGCCGGTACGTTGATTTTTAGCAATCCCCTTTGATTTGCATAAAGATTGACTCGGCTTTCTCGAGGTTCACTGCAAGTAACCCCTTCCCCGGCGGCAGCCGATCCGAGTCGAACTCCCGCTTCATCTTCATGGACGTCATCGGCTTCGAAGTCCAGTACAAAAATCTGCGATTTACCCATACTAAGCAGTTCGGGAACGTCTTTATCTTGAATCACATGGCCTTTGCGAAAACAAGGTCCTTTGAATCCGCCTTTTTCAATTTTGGTCATATCATGGGGAATCACCATACCTACTGCATCTTCTACCTTGACCCGTTGGACTTTCATGCCTTCCCCCCCGTGAAGCCTATCTTCTACAACAAAATTCTAGCACTTGTGATATTTTACACTTTTTGGAGTTCGGGAAAAGACTCTATTCGACTGTTTAACACAAGTATGTACAATTCGCGAAACAGGACTATATATCCTCCCTCAAATAAAAGCAGACGAAAGCTTCATGTATGAAATATTACCTGTTTTCAAAAAATACTATGAATTCCTTCGTCTAAAACTCTAGTTCCAGGGAGGAATTACCGAAACGGCGTAGAATGTGATTATTATTACAAATATTATTCTATGGAGGTTTACTGCCCATGTCTGATAAACTCAAAGGAACAAAAACGGAAGCCAACTTAAAACTTGCCTTTGCCGGTGAATCCATGGCACGAAATAAGTATACCTTTTTCGCGAGTGTCGCCAAAAAAGAAGGTTACGAACAAATCGCCGCCAAATTTATAGAAACGGCTGAGAACGAATCGGCTCACGCAAAAATCTGGTTTAAGCTACTCCAAGGAATCGGTGATACGAAAACCAACCTCGAACATGCTGCTCAAGGTGAACACGAAGAGTGGACTGATATGTATAAAGGGTTCGCCGAAACAGCGAGAGAAGAAGGGTTTTTAGAGATTGCCGACTTGTTTCTCCGCGTCGGTCAAATCGAGAAGGAACATGAAGAGCGATATCGGGAACTTCTCCAAAATCTTGAAAATGGCACCGTTTTTCGTAAGGATGCCGTCCAAACCTGGCAGTGCCGAGTTTGCGGTCATCGTCATGAAGGACTGGAAGCGCCAACGGTCTGCCCCACATGTAGCCATCCTCAATCGTACTTTGAACTGACCTGTAAAAACTTTTAAAAATTAAAGGGATATTTCCGGAGACAGAATTTATTATCGTCTTAGGATTACAAGGCGAGGATCACTTAACAGATCCTCGCCTTTTCATTTTGTCCATCGAAAAAAATAAAAACCGTCAAAGAATCCTTTCTCTGACAGTTTAGAACGAAACAAATAGACTTAAGTAGTTACGCACGGTTTTTAGGAAATCCAATCTGCTTTGCGGTTTATCAGAACCACATTGTTAACGATAGGCTGGATTCGGATTCGTGAACTTTTCCGATTGGTTTAGCAACCCCAACAAAAAGTCCAACTCCTCTGTCGTTAACAGGTCCGCCCAAATTTTTGGGAAATCATCATTGTCCCAGGCCATTTTAACGTCCCTCCTAACAGCTTCTGCTCAAATTTTAATAAATGATTAATTCGATAGAACGCCAATATTTCCTGCTTTCTTTTAAGAAATTCTCTCACAAAAAATAAAACTGCCGCAGCGCAGCAGTTTATTAACCCTATATCTTATGCAATTCTTGTACGATTTGAGTCAGTTCCTGCACTAGCACTTCGTCGGGCAACCGTCGGCGGATCACCTTACTGAATTCATCGTAATACCAAAGAGTTTGTTCCTTAGTGGCATGAAAGCGGTTCCAAACCTCTTCGCCATAGCGCTCTATATCGAGTAGTAAAGACCGTCCATTATGAATTTTATCCGCCAGGGAGACGTACAATGCCCCGGTGCTCGCTTTTTCCAAATGGGCTAGGTATTTTTGCTTTCGCTCCAGCCACGGAGGTTTTGGTGTTTCCTCGGCATCACTGCACTCTAAAACGAGGTCTCTTACGGATGGTCCAAAGAGGCTGGCGATTTTTTCTGCCATCGCCCTCCCGCCACGGTCTTCCACAGCATCATGAAGTAAAGCTGCGATCACCTCATCTTCCGGCCTCCCACAATCAATGACCATAGAAGACACTGCCAGGAGATGCCCTACGTAAGGTCTTTTTCGCTCACTACAACTGAGCCTTTCACGTTCCGTAAGTTTTCGATCTTGATCGGCATGGAGTTGCATGGCAAAGATGAGAGCATCTCTAAAGCGGGATGTCAGTTGCAACCTAAACCCCTTCCTTTCGTTTACTCGAATAAACTTCGCTGGGAGAAATAAAAAGTTTCGAGGGGGGTGGTGGGAAGTGATACGTACCGGCCTTGTTCTTTTTTGGGATGCTCTAGCTTACATCATCGCCACGGCTTTTTTCGATATAAACACCGTCATCCCCAGTTTTATCTATTCCGCCAGCCATTCAGAGATGTGGGTCGGTTCTGCCTATGCCATCAAGCAGATCGGATTTGTCCTGCCTCAATTGTTCATGATGACTGTCGTTCATCATCTATCGAATCCCGTTCGTTTCATTTGGAAAGTTATGCTTTTCGACCGGCCCCAATGGCTGTTCTTTCTGCTTACGCTTGCCGCGAACGCCGGTGGGGAGCTGACGTTGTTTTCTTTCTTTTTCTGTTTTGTTCTGTTCTCTGTTGGGGAAGGCATCATCCAAGTACCTTGGATGGATCTTTTTAGCCGTTCCGTAGAAACGGGTCGACGAGGCCGACTATTTGGCTGGATTCATGTCGCCGGAAACACGGGGGCGCTCGCAGCTGGATACATCATCTCTAAGGCGATCCCTGATGCCGATCACGGTTTACCTACCGACTATCTCCCCGTTTTTTCTGTAGGCTATCTATTGTTGTTACCGTCGCTGCTCTTTTTCCATCTGGCTCGTGATCCATCGCCTGTCCGATTATCGTCTTTACCGCCAGCAGGCCTTACAGCCGTCGGTACCTGGTTTCGGCACTGTTTAGACAATAGCAGTTTCCTCTATCTTACACTCTGTCAGTACGCACTGTCCTTAAGCTTGCTCGCATCTCCCTACTATCTCATTGCCCAACTGGAAAAGCCTCATGTGGACCTGAGTATGGGAGATATGATTTTCTACAGCATCGCCGGCTCGGCTGCCGGTGCGCTGCTTTTTGGCTACCTCGGCGATAAGCAGGGAAACCGCTCGGCCATGATCATCGCATCAGCTCTAGCTCTATTTTGTCCGCTTCTTTTTGTACTCTGTGACATCTTAACCTCTCATGAATGGTTACAACCCTTGCTGGTGACCGCCTTTACCTTGCAGGGGGTCGCCTCCTCCGGTTCACTGAGTTTATTCAATTACTTATTGGAAATACCCAGTGACCGGGAGAGACCCGGCTTTGTAGCGATAAACAGCCTGCTTCAACTTCCCGTCAGTTTACTTCCGCTGGCAGGAACGTTGCTGCGAGACCACTTGGGGGATACACCCATTCGTCTGGTCGTATCGCTGGCAGCATTTTTCGGGTTGATTCTCGCTTTGTACCTCCAGGACTCTCGCCCATATCGTTAAGAGTGGCGTAATTCATCCCGCCAAGTTGGCCCGACAATGACCACATCATACTCCATGATCAATACCTCCTAAGTAACCATTCGATCCCATAATAACATATTAATCCACTGTTTATTATTGGTCTCCCAAAACAATCAATCAAGCGACAAAGGGAACAATATTTTTTGGAAAAATTTGTTTTTCTTGCAGGAAAAAGCGACCGGTAGGTAGAAAGAATTTTCCAGAAACTAACAACAAGATGGCTGAATTTTTATCAATCGGTATTTTACGCATATTTTTGCGAGAGGAGCACGTTAACATGAACATGGAAAACTTCCACAACTCCACCGAGGTAGCCTTGAAATTCGGATTCGTCGGGATTGGTCAAGGAGGCGGAAAAATCGTCGACGCTTTCGCCGGAATTAAAACGTCAGAAGGAACACCCCTCTATGAGACGATGGCTGTCAACACGTTCCCCGGCGACTTAGCTGCCTTGAAAAACGTCCCTCAAGACCGGAGGGTTCAGTTGCGCGGCTGGGAAAAAGGTTCCGGCGGCAACCCTGACGAGGGGTATAGAGCATTAGTGCACGATGAAAACCGGGAACGTGTCCTGATTCGTCTCGAAGAGGTAGCACTAAAGTCAGATGCTTTATTCATCGTTGCCAGCTATGGCGGCGGCACTGGTACGGGCGGTCACGGCGAGTTGATCAACTGGGCCAATCAGTTGGGTAAGCCTGTCGGTGCCATCGTGACTTTACCTCGGAAGGGGTATCTCGAAGAATTGGAAAACGCCCTGTCTGCGTTAACCCACTTGGTGAACAACCAATTAGGCACTGGGGTAAAACCTTTAAAAAGCTTAATAATTCTCGATAACGAAAAACTCTATCGTGATTTTCTGGTCGAAAAGGAACAACAAATGGTTCCTGAAGATGTCGATTGGTTGAGTCATAGCAACCGAAAACTATCCTCCATCCTTCATGATCTGAATGTGTTAGCCACAGGCTCCAGCGACATCGCCATCGACGGTCAAAACCTCTTCAACGTTCTTTTTAGCGGCGGTTGCTTGGCTTTGGGGCTGCGCCAGTCGAAGGAGGACAACAGTGAAAATAACCTACTGAACGAAGTCCTCCAAACGATTGAAGGCAACAATCCTCTCAGCGATGGCTTTGATTTTCGCAAGACCGTGGCCGGTCTCTATTTGGCGGTTACGAACAACGGCAGCCGCATGATCAACAACATGGAAACCTTATCGGACGAGTTAAAGACGAGATATCCCGGTCTAGGTCGCTGCCATTATCGCGGTTATGTCGATTGGAGCAAAAGCGATCAGATGCTCCTTTACACTTTGATGTGTGTCCGCTCTCTCCCCGATCGAGCCCGTCATTTAGTGAAAGAATTCGTCGTCGGTAAGAAAGAGGAAGAAACGTTCCTCGCCTCTATCAACGACTTCGCCATCGAGGCTGATGTAGACGGTTTTTGCCTTCGCCTTGACGATATGGAGATGGAGATGATCGAAGAAGTCGATTTTGGCGCTGCAGCCGTCGAAACGGCCATCGCTCAGGAAAGGGAACTTCCCAGCAAGACTGAAGTGAGCCGTTGGCGTATGTAGTCCGGGGAAAAGCCAAGATGGAGATGTTCAATATGCCATTTCCGCAAGGACGCGAATATTTAGAATCGGTAGAAGACCTACGGAATGCTTTCGAGGACCGTGAACTTCGAACCTGTTTCGTAGAGCGAACTCCTTTAGGACGGCCGAGACTATACTCAGGGGGCAATACGACCACCTTTCACTTCTACCGTCCTCAGGCAGGCTGGGCTGTCCGATGTTATTTGCAAGAGATACCGAGTTTGGATCACCGCTATCAGGTCATTCGGATGCTCATGAAAGAGAAGCCATGTAACCTTTTTGTTCCCTCCGAATGGGTGAAAAAGGGCATCCGTGTTGGCGACCAATGGTATCCCATCGTCAAAATGCCTTGGATCGACGGAGATCTCCTCCATGATTACATTGAAAAAAACTTGTCCCAACGGGTTGTGTTGCAGCAATTACCCAAGGCTTTTTTGCAGCTCATCCTTCAGTTGAACAAGCTGGGTGCTGCCCATGGCGATCTACAACACGGAAATATCATCGTCCACGACGGAAAACTCCATCTCATCGGTTATGACGGTATGTATATCTCCGACCTGTCTAGCCTGGGACCACTCAACCTTGGCCATCCCAACTACCAACATCCCTTGCGCAGCGACGCCCATTATGATGAAAGCATCGATAACTTCTCTTCTATCGTCATCTATCTAGCTATGGCGGCGACAGCCCTTTCTCCAGTCCTATGGACGCAGTTTGCCGACGGTGAAAACATCCTCTTTCGCCAAGAAGATTTTCACCGCCCTGAACAGTCGGAATTGCTTGCTCGGATGAAAGAGCTTCCCCAAGTCGCTCATCTCGTTGACCGTTTTAAGTTGATTTGCCGGCTGCCATATGAGAAAATCCCTCGATTGGTCGATTTTCTCTCCCGAAACTACGTCCCCCCCTCCTTGCAAAATGTTTCTTTACCGTCACCTGCTTTGCGAAGCCCCTATCCCCTGGTGGAAACCACTGACCCCGAACGATTACTATCCCATGTGGGCCAGCGTATTGCCGTCTCAGGACGAATTTCTCGCATTCACCGAGGATTCCGCCGGCCAGAGATATTCTTTCACTTCGGCCTTCCACCTAGAGAGACTTTTTCTGTAATGGTATGGTCGGAACAGATCGACACGCTGCGCCGAAATGCCCTGGTCGAACATTTTTCCGGTAAAAAGGTTCGAGTCACCGGGGTTCTCACCATCCATGAAGGTAAGCCGGTAATGATTCTAGACAGTTTAACATCCCTTCAAGTCCTAAAAGAGCCTATGAGCATTCCCGCTAACCGAAATCAACCATCATTTACCCCGCCACCATCACCGGTAAATACCGGAGAAAAAACTGCCGCCCCAACTCAGGCAATCGCGCAGCCCCTTGCCGAAGACCCCCAAAAAAAATCTAACGTCACTGAAGTCCCCTCACTCGTTCCCTCACCCGTCAAGACTGAATCTAAGGATGACCCCGATGATGAATTGACTTCCATGGAGACATCTCGGCCAGAAAATATTACCGAAGAACTCTGCCAGGATCTTGCCTTATCGGGGTTGTTAAAAAATGCTCTCGCCAATGCCGATAGAGACCAATCGGTGCCCCCTCTTACTCTCGAATCATTCCCTTCAGCGGCGGTCGAGACGAATGACAAAGAGGGTATTCCAGAAGAGGCTAATCGAGAGCCGGATCGAATGAACGAAGTGGGTTCAGAAGCGAATCCCCCTGATACGACGAAGAATCGCTCTACGGCACCAGTGATTGAGAAAAGAATCCCTCTAACCCCATCGTCGGGCATACCCTTTGGCGCAGAACCCGTATTGCCCAAAAAGAAAGGACAACGCAAAGCTTCGGTTCGTACCGGAACCCCTTCTTCGCACTGCCCTACTCATATCCCTTATGGGACAAGCCCATCAGCAACTCCCAGCAACCTATCCCTGATCAAAACAGTCTTTCGATACTTTTTTGATTAACCGTCGACCTTATTGCTGATCAGTTTCCATGGAAGTAATCAAATCCAGTCGCTGCAATTCCTTTATAAACGATTCACTGTCGTTGAAGTGGATGGAATTTCCCGTCTCCTGTTGGACCGTTGTCTTCATCTCTTCCATAAAGTTCGTCACCGACGGTTTCACCGTCGTAGACTCTTCCATCATTCCGCGGACAATATCTTCGTAAGTCTCCCCTTGAACGGCCAGACCCTCTTTAAAGCGAACACGGATCATTTCCGCACCTCTTCTCTTAATAAAGCTATCGCCTTTACTGGTTTTATCGCCCGATCTTCCTTTACACCTAGACTTTTTATTGAATGCATCGGTCCTGTTACTAAGTGTTCTCGCCTTGCCTTCACTTATTCACATTAGCCTCCCTTCTCGACGCTAGTTTACAGGAGAGAAATGACCCGCTATGATTGAGGTATAGCATTTCACAAGAAAGGTCGGACATCTCTGTGAACAACGTACGCAACATCTACTGTGTCGGTTGGAACTACCGCCTTCATGCGCAGGAACTGGGCAACACCGTTCCCGACTCGCCGATCATCTTTACCAAACCTACTCACGCTTTAGTGGAGATGCTCGGACAGGAGATAGCTTTTCCGGCAGATCAAGGTTCTCTTCACTATGAGGCTGAACTCGTGCTCGTTATCGGCAAGGCTTATCGTCCAGGAATCAAGGTGGACGACTTAGTGGACCGAATGGCCCTCGGTCTTGATATGACGCTTCGCGATAAGCAAAACGAAGTAAAAAAACAAGGCCGCCCCTGGTTGTCTTGCAAAGGATTTCTTCGTTCTGCTCTGATAACAAAGACCCTTCCCTTTCCCGGGATAGATAACCTCGGTAAAACAGAATTTGTATTGCAGAAAAATAACCAAGAAGTGCAGCGCGGCAATGCAAGCCTGATGGTCTTTGCGCCTCAGGCACTCGTCGATTATATCGGTTCCCACTATGGGCTCGATGCAGGAGATCTCATTTTCACCGGAACCCCGGTCGGTGTAGGCCCCGTCAATCATGGCGACCATCTAGCCCTGTACTGGGGCGAAGAGCAACTTGGCGAATGCACCGTCCGACTGGCATAAAAAGAAGAAACCCCTGAGACATTTCGTCTTAGGGGTTCTTTCTTAGGCTGTTGATTTGGGGAGTATCCTTACGTAATTAGTGCTCAATTTTCGGCTGCTGGTCTACACAATAACCGCAGCCGCCACATTCGACACATTCATGGGGTTGATAGACACACATCAAGAGCGTGTCAAATTCGGTCGTGGGCAGGACCTTTAGGATTTCTTGAGTCATATACAGCGCCTCCCTTTACCGGTTCTGTTGCATCAACCTTGTGATTTACGCCACTATTTGTGAATGTGTTAATTTTCTTTTATTGTAGTCTATCTGTGAAAATATTTCAAGTATTATCTCCTTTTTGTCTCGCTCAAAAAAGCGCTATATTTAAAAAGCACCCTTCTCATGGCAAAACCGCTCCCACCACTTTCCACCTGCAAACAGCGATTCAGGGGTATGGATTTGCCACATTTTATGGATCCTTAAGAAGAATAGCGAGAATAAGGAGGCTCATCAAGTGACCCTCGATCCACAAGTCAAGGAATTTCTACAGCATTTTTCTTTTACCGGAACTTTTCCCTTAAGCATGCTCTCTCCAGGTATGATACGCACTGCCTCAATGATGCACATAGGGGCGATCGACGAAAGCGACATAGGCAACTTACAAAAGATCGAAAATCATACCGCTATCGTCAATGAGCGGAAGATCCCTATACGAATCTATACGCCAAAAGGCAGTGCCCCCCACCCTGTTCTGGTCTTTTTTCACGGCGGCGGATTTGTCGTAGGTAATCTCGACACTCATGACGCCTTCTGCCGAGAAATGGCCCAAAGTGCCCGCTGTGCTGTCATCTCTGTCGATTACCGGTTAGCACCGGAACATAAATTCCCAGCTGCTGTGGAAGATGCTTACGACGCTGTAACCTGGGTGCATGATCACGCCGAGGAATTCCAAATAGATAAAGAGCGCATCGCAGTGGGTGGAGACAGCGCCGGAGGAAATTTGGCTACTGTCGTCGCCATTCATGCCAAAGAAAGAGGATTTCCCCAAATCGTCTATCAACTGCTCTATTACCCGTCTACGAATTTTCTCGGCGAGACCGCCTCTATTCGTGAATTCGGCAAAGGCTTCCTTCTCACCACTGAGTTGATGAAGTGGTTTGCCCGGCACTATCTTCGCGACGATGAAGACAGAAAAAATCCCTATGCTTCTCCGCTGCTCTACCCTGACCTTCATGGACTGCCGCCGGCAATGATCATCACCGCCGAATATGATCCCCTCCGCGATGATGGAGAAATGTACGCAAAAAAATTGGAGGAAGCAGGTGTCCCCGTTACATTGAGACGATACAACGGTATGATTCACGGCTTTGCCAGCTTGCTGGATCATTTTGACCAAGCAAAAAGGGCCATAGAAGACGGCGCTAACCAGTTGAAAAATATTTTATATCCTGGCTAAAACCGATTGCAGTTTAGCGTAATTCACTTGAACACCGTCATCGATATCAAGGGAAAGGGCTTGCTCGGCTAGTCGGGCAAGTGTTTCACTGAATCGATGACATTCTTTAAGCTGTTCCCAAATTTTCTCTTCCTTTTTACGGATAGCACCTTTTTCCGGATTAGAAATTCCAGACCCTTCTAAGCGTCTCAATTCGGCTTCATAGATGCCTATCTGCAAGGGGAGGTATATCGTTCTCAGTCGCGTCAGCGTTTCCGGATCATAGCGATGCATGTAGATAAGAGCCTTAAAACCTTCCCATGGTCCCGAATTGACCTGCCAGTAGATCGGTCTTTTCCGATAAACCTGAAGATGATCCTTGAAAAAATCACTGTGAAAATACCGTCTGATAGTCTGCAGGGCCGTTTCCACTGATTTTTTTCCTAAAATCCGAGCGACGTAGTTCAAGTTCTCTTCTAACCTAACGGTACCGAAGCATTCACCCATAAACTGCTCAAACCGGTGGACAATATCATTCTCTTTGGCAAGGCAGTCAGCTATGTTTTCGTCACAACTCGGTAGTGCTTCACTATTGGCGATGAGAACAATATTACCTTCAACGGGGCCGAAGGCAGTTTTCACCCAGCCTACCCCTTTTACCTTAACCTCCCAACTCTGATCAGCATTATTCTGCCTCCATCGTTCACCGAAATCGCCGCCCCCATAAATCAGACCTGCTTGAACGAGCGAATACCGGCCAAACATGCAGCCGACAGCATAGGACAAAAAAGAATTGACATCACGCAGGGCATCAGCTTTTTTGATGGAAATGTCCTTATCAAGCACGTTCGGTGCCAGATCACCTTTCAGACCGTACAAGTCGATGAAAACCCGGTTCAGTTTCTCTTCGTTCGCTCTTAATCGTTTAAATTGCCCTTCGGCAAAACCTTCCCACCGATGGAAAGTTTCCTCGAAGCTGTCCCCCTCCTGTTTATGCATCAGCAAAGGGTGCCGCTCAAAATCCCAAGAAATCTCCTGGTTGTCCCAGTCTCGCCGGGACAATTCTATATTCTGCCTCACGAGCGCATTAACCTGAGATAAAGTGTGTTCGTCAGGCTCTACCACTGGCAACCGGGCGATATCACCCGGTTGATAGTTAATCGTTGGGTTGAGAGAATCGATCAAAAAAATTAGCTTGGAATTCAGGAGCCCCAAAATATAGTTCCGTTTATCTTTTTCGCAAAAAAAACAACTTCCGCCATTGTCAAACAAATAGCCGTGGCCGAAGGACCGGGCGCTGAAACTGCCCGACGTAACTGTCGACCAAGTGATCCCTGGGACATAATAGAACTCTTTATTTCGCAGGTTCGATTTGGGAAAGCTTCGTATTTCCTCGCCCTCGTCTTGCCAGTTCAAAACGAATTCATTGTTACCATACCACTTGCGAAAACTGCCGCCTTTGTTGTATGGAACCCATTTATATTCCCCCTGTCGTGCCTCCTCAACGTTTTCCGTAGGAAATCGAATGGTTCCCGCCTTCACTTCGTGCCACAAGCGGAGAAAGCGGGCGTTATCACCCGTATCGATGCCTTTGCAGCATTTTCCAAAAGCACCTAAAGGGGGTGCCTCCTGAAACAGGGCGATGTTTTTTTCATTCAGCCAGTAGGCAATCGATCGGTTCGGCAATTTTTCAAACACCTGCTGAGCGATCGCCTTGTTTCGATTGTGCGGCGGTGGGAACACTTTCGGTTGTTCTTTTTCCATCCCTTCCGCTTCCATATACAGATATCGTCCCTTAAACATTGGGACCGAACTGTTACGAAAGACCGTCGCCGATGTGCCAAAAGCGATTCCCATGACCATATTGCCCATATGGAGCAACGTCCATATGGTCCTTTGCGAAAGGATGGCTTCTCTAAATTTTTCAAAGGACCTTAGGTACATCCATGATTGCATCGTAACCATAGCATTAAACCCGTGAGGCTTACACCACCGAAACCCTTTTTCCATAAACACGGCAAAAAGGTCGCTGCTGCTTTCAGGGTAATGGCGATCGACATACTGGACGAGTTTTTTTCCCATCCCTTTACGCCCCATATAGGGAGGGTTTGTCACCACCACGTCATATTTTTGCGCCATGATCTTCGCTTGTTTGATCAGCAACGTCAATTGCCGGAGAGCTGTCCCTGTATCCTTTGGGTTCTGTTCAAGGCACTTGCAGTCACTTTTCCTAATTTCATACCGGTTCTGTTCCAGAATGTAATGACTCATAACGTTCTCACGTATTTTCTTCAGCCTAGCTTCGATTGCTCCGAGATGTACCGGAGGAATCTCCAAAATCGATCCGTACTCCTTTGCGTCCTGAAAGAGATCGAGAATCTTTGTAAGGTCTTCTTGATTAGAAATGAAAAAAGCGTCGATAGCGCTTCGGGGAAAATGGTTGCTTTCTTGGATAGAACATATATTTAGTTCGATTTTATCTTCGAAGACTCGAGGGTTTTTGCTCCTGGCCTTCATCCATAAGGCAAAAGCGGCCAGCTTTGCCGATCTGTCATCGATATCTAAACCAAAAAGGTTCTTTTCCAGAATCAAAACGGGGATATCCCTCTCCGAGTAACCGGCAGCTTGGTAGATGTCGTAAAGTAAATCGAACGTGTAAACCAGCATGTGCCCAGTCCCGACAGAGGGATCAAGCACTTTGATCGATTCCGGCTGTATCCCTCCGACCGTTTCCCGGATTTTTTTCAACTCCACAGAAACGCCGGCTTCCTGCTCTTCATCTACAAGGTAATAATCCCATTTGGCTTGCAAGGCCTCATCGGGGTGGGCTTCGATCCACAACCGACCAATAGAGTTTTCTACGAGATAGCGCACAATCCACTCAGGCGTGAACAACTGGGTAGCAGCCGGGATATTATCCTTTGAGATTTTAATGTTTTTCTTTAGTCCTTCAAAAACCTCGTCTTTCTTCTCAGAGACATAATACTGGTATAACCATCCAATGACTTCAACATGTTCCCGAAAATTCGCTTCGTCGATGCTCTCGACCAGTTTGCGAATGACAGATCCCCGGGAGTGTAAATTGGAGGGAAGGAGCCTCTCATCCCTTTCATCAATCGTCTCCAACAATTCGGGAAAAACAGACTGGAGGAGGTCCCATTGCAAGATGAGGAGCGATCGGAACAAACCCTCCTGATCTCCGCACTGTATGTAATGAGAAAGTCGCTCTTGATTTGCAGGAGTATTTATCACCGAGGGCATTTGAAAAAAATTTGGGTCTTTTAACGACAGGATTTTAAGCCCCGCAGGATAATAATCATTGACTTCCATGTACCATAAGATGATGAAGCGAATAAACCAGCTAAAAGCTGTTTCCTCGATGAGAAACCTACGTTTTTTTATTTCCTCTGCAGTTAATTCCCCTTCACTTATTTCAAAAAGTGCCTCTGCTTTCTGTCCGATCTCTTCGACAAGTTGCTTTCTAGCGGAGAGAGCAAAATTTTTCAATGTCCTTTTATCCATTTGGAACTGCCTCCCTATCCATAAGCAAGGTTTGTTACGGATATTTTATCAGATACTATCCTCAAGTGGTTTTTCATAAAAGAACCTCCTTTCGCTTGTCCAGCTAAAAAGGAGGTTCTATTTCGTTTCTTCAGTTATATCAGCGAGAATCCATCAAGACTCGGCTGTCCCAATCATTTTGAATGATCCCGTACTCCTCATCAGTCACTTGTTCTTCCGAAGTGATCAGCGCCTTTTCGTTAAAGTTGGCGTTCGACGGGACTAATCCTTTTTGTTTTAGAATCCGGATTCGACTGGCAATGCGCTCCCGGGCGTCGGCCTCAGCAATATCCTTTTCTGCACCAATCCCTAAAAAGCCTTCCACCTCGCCATTAGGCCACCGATATGCAACACGGTAAACAAACATAAAAACACTCCTATCGATGTATATTCGACACGGAAGCTATGTTCGATCCTTCAACAGAATGCATCATTTGATTGGCCCTGTTTCAAACCACTTTTTTAGTATACCTCTGAGTGAGTGGATTCACAACAACAATAACATTCGATTTGTTTCCGCTGTTCCATGGCATAAAATCGTTAAAATAATAAAAAATCCCCGGTCTTCCGGGGAGATACTAACAAGGGGCCTATTCCTTATTTTTATACACAGCTTCAGTCACCGCTTTTTACGGCAACAAACTCGCCATATTCATCACCACATTCTATCCCTTTCGTTTGCGCACATTGAAAGGTGTGTATCCCATTCGGATATTTATCCCCGTAAACTAGATCCATGAAGGCTGCACAAATGCCACAGAGCATGTAGGCACTCATCTTGGAAGAACGTCCCTGCTCGACAATATCCGCCTCATAATAGTCGTAGGATCGAACGACCATTTTCGTTTTCGGGATTAATTCGACGATCTCTGCCTTAGCCCAGCCCCAGCTGGTGATGACGGCTAACAGACCGTGCAGGGTATCTTCCGGTGGTTTAAAGACAAATGGTTGAACGACAGAACGCCACTCTTCGGAAGACAGGATGCCCTGTCCCGTATGGTATCCGCACTCGTGTGCAGCGTTGATGAGCAGTTCTTCCGCAGCTCTTCGCAGATCCATCCGAACGGATCGTGTCAATCGCTCGGCAAAGTTGTTCCAAAAATCTGCGGGCAATTGCGTCAAGAATACTCCGAAGGCGGAAATCATGCCGTTCTCATTTCCTTCCACCTCCAATCGACAAAGATGGTCAATGATTTGCTTTCTATCGATCGGCATAGGCTTTACTCCTTTCAAACCCGTACTGCAATAAACAGCGATTGCATATCACCACAGGCGATGCTCTTCTCTTCGACGACTCGATAGGAGCGAGCGGGTTGGTTATATAAGCTAGAAAAGAGCGCTGCGATAAATCCACAAGTAATAAAATTTACCGGTTTTTCTGCCCGGCCGAATTTTTTTAACCATCCGCTGTCTAGATGGGAGTGGTGCAAATAAACTTCACCACCGTTTTCTCCTAGACAGCCGATCTTCATATCTCCTAAACCGGACCAGGAATAAAACTGCCGGCCCATGTCGGCTTTTTCCTCCAGAGTCATTCCAGGGTGATCCGCGTCGTACCGATCGAACCATGCTCGGAAGCTGTCTTCTGCAGCGTCGGTTAGTAATTGGGGACCATCCGCTAAATCCTTTGCATCGATGGCTAACTGGGTATACAAGGTTGCATAATGGTGACAGTGAAATACGAAGGTGTTTCCATTGATCTTTCGGCGTGCCTGCTTAGGGTCATATTTATAATCTATTTCCAGGGCTTTGTAAGTGGACATCTTCATGATAATTAAGCCTCCTCCTGTTGCCTTTCTCTCTCCTCGTCTAATCTCTTTTCAAGAACCTCACCGAGTTTTCGTTCAAAGTCCTTTTGGAGGTTACCTATCTCCCCTAAAAAGACGACCCGAATCACCCTTTCTCCAGTTAGGCCCTGCATTTGGATCCCCTCAGATGGGCGAATTCGAAAGAACGGTCGAGGAAAATGGCTATAAAATTCTAGCCTTCCAAACTCCCCTAACGACTTCAACAATCTTTCGTCTATCGGAAATAATATCTCATACAGAAATGATCGGGGGTCTATAAAACAGTCCTCTAAGGTGGAACGGATGAAGAGATTTCGTTCAAAGCTCATCTTCTACGCTTTGTAAGGTTTGCCGGTGACTTCCTCAGCCGCTTTTGTGTATCTCTTTACTTTTTCGGGATTCGACGGGGTATTTTCATCGATCCGATTTACATCCTCTCCCAAGAGCATCGTCAATCTGGCCATCGCCAACTTGGGTAAACGACTATTTTTCCGGACAAATTCAAGAATTTCTAACAGTTCACTCATCCTAAACTAACTCCTCCCCAACGACAATCGCAGCCTCCGATAGCTGTATGTATTCATCGTAATCTATTTTCCATATTTTGCTACTATATTGAATTTTCATATGGCACTATTCAATGTTATTCTTCACTGTTAAACAAATGCTACATAAATGCAAAAAGGCCCAACAGCAATCTGTTGAGCCAATAAAACCAAAAAAGATCCCCCTGCAGGCGTTTCGGTCTCTCCGGCAGGGGAAACAGTGTAGGGACACCATTTATTATAGCCTTTGCTTCTTTTATTTACCAGCGGGAGAAAAACAATATTTTTGTCGAAATCTCCCGTAGTAAGTAGATTCGAACATAGAAAATCCCCTTAACAAAAAAAGCACACCTTACAGTGTGCTTTTATGTATGAAGTGGTGCCGGAGGCCGGACTCGAACCGGCACGGTCTTGCGGACCGAGGGATTTTAAGTCCCTTGCGTCTACCAATTCCGCCACTCCGGCGTGTTTGTCGTGAAAAAAGCGATTGGAGGCGGCACCCGGATTCGAACCGGGGAATAAAGGTTTTGCAGACCTTTGCCTTACCACTTGGCGATGCCGCCGAAGTATTTAAATATTACCAGATTTAAGAAGCTGCCGTCAAGGGATAACTAAGATCGTCCATAGATATCTACGGGAAAGGAGTTGAGATAATGGCAGACATTTTTACCCATTTAGGGGACATCATCTTCACTGCCGACGTCCATAAGATTGGGGACATGATCGAGCGACTGAAAGATGGTGACGAACTGATTATCTCGTTAGAAGCGAACGACGCCCACCAGGCCGATAGCATTTTAGCCTTTCTCGACCGTAACGGCATGGATTACCATGCCGAAGGCAGTCATGACGGAAAAGAGTACCGGATTATCGCACGGCGAAAGCTTCATTAATCTCAAAAATAAACGCCACCTCGGATGCTCGTGGTGGCGACTTTGTTGTTATGGAGCGGGAAACGAGATTCGAACTCGCGACCCTCGCCTTGGCAAGGCGATGCTCTACCGCTGAGCTATTCCCGCAAGTGGTGCCTCGGGGCGGAATCGAACCACCGACACGAGGATTTTCAGTCCTCTGCTCTACCGACTGAGCTACCGAGGCAACTGGCGGAGCAGACGGGATTCGAACCCGCGATCTCCAGCGTGACAGGCTGGCATGTTAGGCCTCTACACCACTGCTCCGTGCCGACAAGGGATATTATAGCGAAGTTGTCCCCTGTCGTCAATTCTTTTTTACTGGTTGATTATTCCTCTAAGAGTATTCTGCTTTAATCGTCAGGGCTTATTTAAGTAAGTCTTGAACGAACTTCGGCAGTGAAAATACCGCTTTGTGCAGAGCCGGTGTGTAGTACTTCGTATCCCGTTCCGGAATCGTGCTGACGTCGACAGCTTCCGGATCGTATACTTTCGAAGCGATCGTAAAGCTCCACAGACCGGAAGGATACGTGGGGATGGAAGCGAGATAAAGCTTAGTGATCGGGAAGATGCCCTTGATGTCTTTATAGACGCGGGAGATCAACTCGGCGTTGACAAAGGGCGACTCCGTCTGGGCGACCATGATGCCATCCGGTTTTAAGGCACGGTAAACGGCTTTGTAGAAGTCTGCAGCGAAGAGGCCTTCGGCCGGTCCTACAGGCTCTGTCGAGTCGACCATGATGACGTCGTATTCGCCTTCATTTTCTTCGATATGTTTGACACCATCAGCGACGAGTATTTCCACTTTGGGATGACCGAAGAGAGCTGAAGCAATTTCTGGAAGGTATTCCTTGGACGTTTCGATTACCCGTCCGTCAATCTCGCAAAGAACAGCCTTTTCTACCTTGTCATGCTTCACAGCTTCTCGGATCGCGCCGCCGTCGCCGCCACCGATGATCATGACTTTTTTGGGGTTAGGGTGAGTGTTCAATGCTACGTGGCTGATCATTTCATGGTAGACAAACTCATCTTTAATCGTCGTCATGACCATGTTATCCAATACGAGCATGCGACCCCATTGAACCGTGTCGATCATAGCTAGCTCTTGAAAGGGCGTCGTTTCTGTGTGCAATGTTTTGTTGATTTTGCAGCTGTAGCGCAGATTCGGTGTTTGTTCTTCCGTGTAAAAGAACCCTGAAGACATCTTGCATTACTCCTTCTCGCAGTATCATCTTATCGACAAATTGTTTTAAAAACGTGTACGTAGCTGTTGAGAGGTCCCCGAATGAAATCACCTGCCTGCTATCTCACGCAGGCAGGTGTTTCAATGGACGATGCGAGGATTAGTACCAAAGGGGCGCAGCAGCGAAGGCGCAACCTATCTTTTCAACGGTATGTTCTACAGCATTGACTTTGATTTCCTTCAGTTCCATACCGCGGACTTCGAAAGCTTCTTGAACCATTTTTGTGATGCGGGCTTCCGCTTCTTCTTTCGAAAATTTGCCCGTCAATTCCATGATCACACCGAAGCTGTCTGGAGAGACGCCAACGGCGATGGCAGCAGCGATCGTTTCCCCAGGGATGTCAGAGATGATGGAACCGTAAGCTGTAGGAACCAAAGCGCCGTAGGGAATCTTCATTCCCGGCGTGTACTCGCAATCGGGAGGCAGAATACTGCTGACCCGCACCAAGTTCACATTGCCGATGCCGGCTTTCAACAGGGCGTTATCGAACGCCGTAAGCTTACTTTTTCCCTCCGCAGCCGCAGCTGTCGTAAAGTATTTCTTCGGTACGGGAAGCATAATGGCATACCTCCAGAGACTTATTTTATTATCGGTCAAAGACCGAATTTATTATACCAGAGACTCCGAAAAAATAAACAATAATTTTGCATTAAAATGTAGGGAAGGAAGACTTTCGCCTCCCTTCCCTGTTCCGACATGGTTATGTCAATATTTTCCGCTACTTAATGACCTCATTGTAGGATAGGCCCCGTGTGTGCACCGTATGGCTCCACTCGCGCTTATTACGGTTCCAGAAACCGAAGAAGCAGATAGGAATCCAACTGTAGATGAAGACCGGGTATATGACGACCCACTTATAGGAGCGGCGATCAACCTTATCCAGCATAAGAGCTACTAAAGGCAGCAGCAGTTGGATATAAGAAAGGATCATCCACAACCGTTGGTCATAGACTGTACTGAATACCTGCGTATAGCTCGATACAAAGGGCTCAATACTGCTGATGACGAGGAAAATCGTTACGATAATGACCAGCAGAGGTTGGAAGAGATGCATGGCCCCATCGATCATCGAGAAGTTGCCCGTGGTAAAACCTTTCCAGGCCATCTTCAAGAAATAACGCATAAACATATCCACATGTCCTTGAGCCCAGCGCTTGCGTTGGTTCCAAGACTGTTTAAAGGTCAAGGGTTTTTCATCGTAGATGATGGCATCATGAGCCCAGGAGGTTTTGATGCCATTCATAAGCGCTTTCATGGAAAACTCGAGGTCTTCCGTTAAGGAAGTGGCGCCCCAACCGTATTCTTTCAGCAGGTTTGTGGCAATACACATGCCGGTACCGCCCAGAAGGTTGGAAAGGCCGAGATTATAACGGGCCAGTTGAAGGAGTCGGTTCGTGTACCAGAAGGCGATGGAGAAGGTAGCTGTGACCCAGGTGTCAAAGGGATTTTTTGAGTCGATATAGCATTGGATAATTTGATGGCCTTCAACCATCTTTGTGTTCATTTCAGTCAGAAAGTTTGCTTTAACGAGGTTGTCCGCGTCGAAAATGCAAATGCCGTCGAAGTGGCGTTCCATCCGGAAAATCTTTTCAAACATCCATTCGAGAGCATAGCCTTTGCCTCGTTCTTTACGGTTGAACCGTTCATAAACTTGGGCTCCGGCTTCACGGGCGATATGGGCGGTCTTGTCGGTGCAGTTGTCGGCGACAACGAAGATCTCATAAAGTTCTTTTGGATAGTCAAGTTTTTTTAGGTTTTCAACGAGAGGACCGATGACAAACTCCTCATTATGGGCAGCAACGACAAGAGCAAATGTTTTTTGAGGGGCCGCCGGTGGACTTTCCTTCTTTCGGTAGAAACCGAAAACGGCAAGAAATAGGTAATAGAAGGTGCAGAAAATGATCATGAATTGAACAGGTATCATGAATACGTCGTATCTCTGTGGAAAAAGAGCCTCCAATAACTCCAAGGCTCAACTCTCTCCTTTCCCTATCCCTCCCGTTGGGGGTCAGGGCACTTTTTCTCTTTGGTAATTTTAGTCAATAGTGGAACCAAGGAACTATCCTTGTGTATTGTACCGAAAAAAGCGGGGTATCGTCAATGCTCCTGTTAAAATCAGTTATTTTCTGAAGAAAAACTTTTCTCTGCAGTCCCTAACTGGTATTACGTTCAAGAGAGAATCAGCCCTTACCGTCTTATTCCATTCACGATTTGCTAGAAGATTCTGCAGTCGCTTCTTAAATCGATAAGGACTTATGTAATTGGGAGCCGACTCCCGAAAGCCGGCATCAGAGGAACCGTGAATGAGAGGAGTCATTTAGATTACTCTAGTTTCTTACTGACAAAAAAGTTTCCTTTCGTGTCAATTGCCGCGAAAAAGACTTCGTCAACTGCCTTGATACCCATTTTTTCTAGTTCCTTCAACAGCCATTCTTCATCCTGTTTGATCGCTCGAAGGTTTCGATAGTCTACTTTACCATCGAGAATCAGCGGTGCAGGCAAGCCTTCGTATTCTGTGGGGATGTGCAGGTCCTCCGGTGTTAGAGGACGTTTTTGTGACTTCGGGATGACACTTAGTTTCCCCGATGTCTCTAAAACGGCAAATTCAATATCATGAATGTTCGGTACATTCTTTTCCCGTAATTGGGCCATCAAATCGTTCAAGTTATACCGTGTTCTACGCATCTCCCCTTCCAATATCTTGCCGTTTTCTATGATGACCGTGGGAGAACCGTTGAGCAAATCTCTTGCTCTGGGTGATTTTAGAGCGATGTAAGAAAAAGTCACTTCAGCAAGTACCAGAATTCCGATGGGGATCAATCCGTGATGAAGGGGTATTTCGGGATCTTCCATAGGTATAGCTGCCAGTTCCGCGATCATGATCGCCACAACAAGGTCGACAGGCGAAAGTTTGCCGATTTCCCGCTTGCCCATGACACGCATGATCACGAGAACAGAAAGGTAGATCACCAATACCCTGCCGATAATGGTTAATACTTCTCGTAAGTCCATATTCGTCCCCCGGCTCAACGATAATACCTATGCCGGTACTATTATGGCCTTACAATGGACTAATATGAACCTGTCCTTCCGTCTATTCACGGTTCTTTTGTAAAGAGATCCCTAATGAAAAAGCCAGCTAGTCGTAGAGTTCGTGATACATGTAATAATCATGCAAGACAGCCTTCACATACTCTCGAGTCTCAGGGAACGGTATGTCTTCCAGGGTATGTTCTTTGCCAGACCATCGCTGTTCTTTTATCCATTGCTGCACATTGCCTCGGCCTCCATTATAGGCGGCGATCATGATCGGTATATTACCGTTAAATTCCTCTTTAAGGCTGGCTAGATACCAACAGCCCATACGAATGTTCGTCTCCGGTTCATACAGTTGTTCATCGCTGTAACCGGCTAACGGAATCTGCTTGGACACCCATTGAGCCGTTTGGGGCATGATCTGCATGAGGCCTTTAGCCCCTTTAGCACTTTCTGCCCAATAAAAGAATTTACTTTCGCGACGAATGATGGCTGTCACAAGGTAGGGATCGATCCGATATTCGGAGGAATATTTGAATATCAGTTGTTTATGGGGAACAGGATATAGTAATTTTTGCACCCACGGGCTGAACCATATGAAGTTACCTGCCAGGCCCAGGACGAGGACGGTAGCGACGACTCGGCTGATCCATCGGGTGCGTGGGAAGTCAAGCCTCACCAGACGCCTCCTTCCAGTATCGTTCTACTCTTTGCAACATTAGGTTTAAAGGTTCCTTCGCGTCTATGATTCTATGGGCCTTCTTTACCTTTTCGGCCAAAGGCATTTGGGAGGATATGCGCGCTCTCGCTGCCGTCTCATCGAGCCTGTCCCGTTCCATCAAACGATGAAGCTGGGTGCCTTCATCAATAGCAACCACCCAGACTTCGTCTGTCATGCGATCCATGCCGGTCTCCAGCAGCAGCGGAACATCCCAGATGACCATCGTCTTTCCTTCACGGGCCAACTCTTCCGTTCTGCGGCGAAAGACCTCAAATACAAAAGGGTGAGTAATATCGTTCAGGCGTTGGCGAGCCGTTGGATCGGAAAAGACAATTCGCCCCAAGGCAACTCGATCAAGCGTACCATCCGGGCGAAATACATCTGGCCCGAAAATTCCTAGAATTTTTTTCCACGCTGGCTCTCCAGGAATGACGACTTGGCGAGCGACCACATCGGCATCGATGACTGCCGCCCCCAGCTTTCGCAAGTGATTGGCGACAGTCGTTTTTCCGCTGGCGATACCGCCCGTCAAACCGACAACTTTCACGGAGTTCTCTCCTTAAACATATTTATGTGAAACTCACAAAGAATAGTCGACTTTCAAAAGGTTATTTAGAAAAAGATTTTTCCGATACCGAGGGATAACAAGACTAAACCTGAACCGTAGGCGATCCAAGTCCCCCCAGCCCACCGTGCTTGGAGATGACCAAAATAAACACCGGTGCTTACAAAGAGCAGTTGAGTAAATCCCACCACCAGGGGTGTAAACAATGGCAGGCTGCCGACCATGGAAGCGCCAAGCCCAGCAGCCATGGCGTCCATATTCAAAGCGATACCCAGCAAAAGGGCTTCTCGCGGGACTAATTCGCCGGAGTGGTCCAAATCAGCTCGCGTCGGTTCTCTCAGCACTTGGATAACGAGGCCAAAAGGTCGCAGCGTAATCGAGAGAATCTGCTCAGCTTCCAACTCAGATACATTTTCCGGAACATCTTCTTGAACAATCTGTCGATTTGAACTGTCTTTCAGTGTGTTCAACAGCTGAAAAAGACCCAGCAAGATGAGAATAAGTCCGCCTAGTTTGCCGGCCCATTCTCCGGGGATCAGCGTCGTTAAACCGTGTCCTGCCAATAGGGCCACCGCCATGGCGATAGTTGAACAAAGACAGATAACCAAAAGGGAAAACAATGGTACACGGATCCGCTTGATTCCGTAGGCGATTCCTGCTCCGAAACCATCCAGGCTTAAGGCGACCGCCAATCCTAACAACGACCATATCGTCACGATTACTCCCTCCCGGGCTGACACCGTTTCCCCCATATACTATGGTGTCTTCCGGAAAAGGTACCGAGAGGAGAGCATCAGACCTATAGCAGGTTGGCTGCGTTCCAAAGGTTGACTAGAAGGACTCCATAACAGTTTCCCATTCTGCATAAGCCTCGGTCAACTTGGCTTGAAGATCCTCAAACTCGTCCTGTATCTTCCGAGCGTAGTTACCGTCGCGGTACGTCTCCTCCGAGGCCAAAGCTTCCGTCAGTTCCTGCAACCTTGCTTCCAGCTGAGAAATCCGGGCTTCCGCATCTTTTAAGGCTTGTTCCCTTTTCCAAGGGTTTGAGATCTTCCGTTGGTTATCATCGCGCATAACCACCTTGGGAACTGCCGAAGTTTGTTTCTTTTCTTCCTGTTTGATTGCCGCTTCCTTGGCGGCTGCTTCGAGCTCCAGTTTTTTGGCCCGGAAATCGGAGTAATTTCCGAGATACTCCGTAAAACGGCCGTCGGCCAACTCTAGAACACGGTCGGCCAGGCGGTCCAAGAAAAAGCGATCGTGGGAGATCACCATCAGGGTTCCTGGGAAATCGGCCAGAGCCTCCTCTAAGGCCTCCTTAGCGCCAATATCAAGGTTGTTCGTCGGTTCATCGAGAAGCAGCAAGTTCGCACCCGTCAAAAAAAGTTGGGCCAGGACGATGCGGCTTTTTTCGCCTCCGCTTAAAACACCGATAGGCTTGAATACATCTTCTCCACGAAAAAGAAAGCGCCCCAGCAGTGTCCGCGCCTGTTCCTCTGTCATGGGCCTCATGCTCCGGATGGCTTCTAGAACTGTTTGGTCCGGGTTCAGATGCTCCTGCTCTTGGGCGTAATAGGCTGGTTTCACCCGGACGCCGAACAGGACGTCTCCCTCAGCAGGCGGCAGTTCTCCTAAAAGAACTTTGAATAAGGATGTTTTACCGACGCCGTTTTTGCCTAAAACAGCGATACACTCGCCCCGCCGGACCGTCAAGTCCAGCTCTGAAAAAAGGGGTCTGCCGGGATATTCGGCTGCCAGTTCGTGAGTCACCAACACTTGTTCGGCACTGGCCGTCTGCGGGATGAACTTCAAATCCTGCAGCCGCATGCTTTCCACGGGTTTGGTGATGCGCTCGCGCCGGGCCAACAAAGTTTCCCGCCCGCGAGCTTGCTTAGCGTTCACGCCGGCTTTATTTCTCCGGATATACTCCTCAATCCGGGCGACTTCCGCTTGGTCCTTCGCGAAAGCCCGTTTCTGAGCCAGCATCGCTTCTTCCCGAAGATGCAGGAAGCGGCTGTAGTTTCCCGGGTAAACGGTAAGTTGGCCCATTTCCAGATGGAAAATCCGTCCACTGACCTTATCGAGAAAATACCGGTCATGGGAGATGACCAAAACGGCCCCACGATAACTTTGAAGATAATCTTCTAGCCATTCTGTTGCAGTGATGTCCAGGTGGTTCGTCGGCTCGTCCAACATGAGCAGGTCGTAAGGGCGCAAGAGAAGACGGGCCAGAGCCAGTCTCGTCTTCTGGCCGCCGGAAAGCACCTCGGCAGGTAATTGGAAGTCGTCATCGGAAAAGCCTAACCCTTTTAAGACAGATCGCACTTTAGCCTCAGCGCCGTATCCACCGCCTTCCTCGTAGCGGTGAGTCAGGTCTGCATAAGTGCTTATCACCTTGTCTAAGGTGCTTTCATCGTTGAGCACATCAGGCTGCTCCATCTCTTTTTCCAATCGAGCGATCTCCGTGCGCATCGCCAGGATGTCAGCGAGTTCCTCCAAGGCCGCCGTAAAGACCGTCTGTCCCGCTGGCGGTGTCCTGACCTGCTGCAAATAGCCCACTCGAACCCCTTGGGTCCAGTTTAAAGCTCCTTCGGAAGGTTCTTCCGTTCCCGTCAGTGCACGAAACAGGCTGGTCTTCCCGGCCCCGTTGGGACCAACCAGCCCAACCTTATCTCCTTCATGAATAATAAAAGATACGTTCTCAAAAACCCGGCGTGAACCGTAATTGAGTGCCAGGTTTTTACTTTGGATAATAATCCGGTTGCTCATCGTTATCTAAACATCCTTACTAAGGCCTTTTGGTCCTATAGTCACATCTTACGGTAGGTGAAAGGTGAATTGGAGAGGCAACGCAACTCCACTCTAGCACAAGGCCGCAAAATTACGTTACGTAGCGACCACAGTGCCCTACCGCTGGCAAAAAGGACAAAAGTGGGTACTCCGTCCTCCCCGTTTTTCCCGTACCACCGCTGTCCCACAGCGCCGGCAAGGCTCCCCTTCTCGACCATAGGCCCAAAGTTTTTCCTGAAACTCGCCTTTCTTTCCTTCCCCGTCTACATAATCCCGAAAGGATGTCCCTTTCGCGTCAATTCCTTCTTGCAAGACGGCCTGAATACTCTCATAGAGCCGTCTGCCCTCCTCATCATCCAGGGAATTTGCGTTGCGATCGGGATGAAGACCAGACCGAGCCAGTGCCTCGTCGGCATAAATGTTGCCCAGCCCGGCAAGAAAACGTTGATCCAGCAATAGCGGTTTCAGTTTTGTTTTGCGGGCACCCAAGGCTTGGCAGAAGTGCTCATAGGAAATCTCCAGCGGCTCGGGGCCTAAAGCCGCTCTTCCCGGACTGCTTAGAGCGTTCGACCTATCCATGATGGCCAGTGTGCCAAACTGGCGCACATCGGTATAACGCAACAGGCTCTGATCGTCTAAGGCAAAGACGACATGCGTATGGGCCGGTTCTGGTGTATTGCTTTGACAATGGACCAACCGGCCCGTCATACGCAGGTGGATGACCAGCGTCTCTTCTTGGTCCAAGTGTATGAGGAGATATTTCCCGCGACGGCCGAGTTCAACAATAGGCCGACCTGTGAGCGCATCTGCAAAGGGCCGGCCGGCCGGTGAAGTGACCATCTTCGGGAGCCGAACATCCACTTTGACAATCGTCCGGTTGAGCACCCGGGAAGCCAAGGAACGGCGGACTGTTTCTACTTCCGGTAATTCGGGCAATGCTATTCCTCCAACGTATAGGGCTTCATATCGTACCAGTTGGCTCCCTTTTTCACGTCGACCGTGAGCGGAACACTGATCTCGATCGTCTTTTCCATGATTCTCTTAATCAGTGGGGCAACGACAGTCAGTTCTTCTTCGGGGACTTCAAAGATCAATTCGTCATGAACCTGCAGCAGCATGCGGGTTTTCAGTCCATGATCTTTGAGGGCCTTCGGGATCTTCACCATAGCTGCCTTGATGATGTCTGCCGCAGTCCCTTGGATGGGTGTGTTCATGGCCGTCCGTTCACCGAAGTTCTGCCGGATTTTGTTTTTGACAAAGAGATCGGGCAGGCGGCGGCGGCGTCCCAAGAGGGTCGTTACGAATCCCTGCTGACGGGCTTCCGCGATGATCCGGTCAATATATCCACGGACACCATGATAGCGCCGGAAATAACCTTCGATATATTCCTTCGCTTCTCCCCGGGTGACACCGAGATCCCGACTCAAACCAAAGTCACTGATACCATAGACGATGCCAAAGTTGACCGCTTTCGCTCGGCGGCGCATTTCGCGGGTCACATTTTCCATGGGCACGTCGAAGACTTCACTGGCTGTTCGGGTATGAATATCTTGGTTTTTGGCGAAGGCATCCTTAAAGGATGGGTCATCGGAGAGGTGGGCCAGGATACGAAGCTCGATTTGAGAGTAATCGGCAGCCAACAAGGTCCAACCGGGCTCGGGAGCGATAAAAGCTTTACGGATGAGGCGGCCTTGTTCCAGACGAACGGGTATGTTCTGCAGGTTCGGCTCTGTCGAGGAGAGTCGGCCTGTAGCGGTGACGGACTGGTTAAAGCTGGTGTGAATTCGTCCTTCCGGACCGTCGATGAGCGGCAGCAGCCCTTCCACATAGGTCGATTTCAGCTTCATAAGCTGGCGGAATTCGAGTACTTTAGGCACGATGGGATGACGGTCGGACAGTTCTTCCAGCACCTCGACGTCTGTCGAATAACCGGTTTTCGTCCGTTTTATCACGGGCAGCCCTAGTTTTTCAAAGAGGATTTTGCCGAACTGCTGGGTCGAATTAATGTTGAAAGTCTCACCGGCCAGTTCGTGAATCTCCGCCTGAAGCTTTTGAATATCGCTGTTCAGTTCCCCTGCCATGTCCTGAAGGACTTTGGGGTTGACTTTGATCCCGATCCACTCCATGGAGCCGAGGATGGGAGCCAGGGGGAGTTCCACGTCGCGGTAGAGTTTTCCGAGGCTCTCTTCCCCCAGTTTCGCTTCCATGGCAGGAGTGAGATGAAAGAGCCCGGCAACGGCCAAAGCCGCGTCTTCAGCCGGTAACACTTGCTTGCCCGCTTCGGGCGAGATCTTCCAATCGATCAGTTCGTGAGCCAACCGGGCCAGTGAGTAGTTGTTCGCCAGGGGATCCAACAGGTAGGCACCGATGAGGCCGTCACCGTCGATGCCCTGAATTTCCACGTCTTCCTGACGAGCCAGCAGCCAGAGGGATTTTATATCGTAAAAAAGCTTTCGATGCTTCTCAGAGGACCAAAAAGGCTCGGCCTCAGCAAAGATAGGTCCCGGATCGTCGATCACCCAAACACGGGGCGGTTCGGGGTGAGCATCCTGCCCAACGGCCAAAGCGATCTGCCTCAAAAGTCCCTTGCGGGGCGGGCCTTCCCAGGCAGCTAATATAGCCGTCCGGTAGCCCGGTTCCTGTCCGAGGCGCATCAGTTCTGCCAACATCTCATCCCGTTGACCTTCGTCTTCTACCTTCTGGTAGGCGACGTTCAATGGCGCATCGACTTGCACATCGATGCTTCCGTCGGTTTCGTTTATAGACCCCTTTTCTGAAAGAGTCTGTTTGCCTTTGCTTTTTCTTTCATCGCTTTTATCTCGTTCATTCCCTTCCTTCGCAAAGAGCACCGCTTCAGCAGACTCTTCGCCTTCAGGAAGAGGAAGGTTTTTCAGAAGTGAGCGAAATTCCAAGTCTGTGTAGAGCTTACGCAGCACCACAGGGTCCGCCTGCATCCTTTTGAGGGATTCCCAATCGATTGCGATGTCCATGTCACAGACGATGGTGGCCAGTTTTTTCGACAAAAAGGCTTGCTCTTTGTGGGTGACCAGCTTTTCCTTGAGCTTACCCTTCACTTCGTCTACCCGGTCATAGAGAGTCTCCATCGTCCCGAACTGCTCCAACAGTTTTAGCGCCGTCTTTTCACCGACACCGGGAACGCCGGGGATATTATCAGAGGTATCGCCCATAAGGCCTTTTAGGTCGATGATCTGCTTCGGCGAAAGGCCGACTTTCTCTTTTAAAGCCTCCTCATCATACCGTTCCACTTCACTGATGCCCTTGCGAGTCAGCAAGACTTCCACACCGGGCGATATCAACTGCCATGCATCGCGGTCACCGGTGACGATGAGGGTGTAAATCCCCTTTTCTTTGGCCAGGCAACTCAAGGTGCCGATGATATCGTCGGCTTCAAAACCTTCCTGCTCGTACACCCCAAAGTCATGGGCCGCCATCACTTCTTTGAGTAACCCGAATTGGGGCCGCAGATCATCAGGTGTAGCCCCCCGCTGTGCTTTGTATCCCTCAAAGGTTTGCGTGCGAAAGGTCATCCGGCTCTTATCGAGACAAACGGCCAAGTACTCAGGCTGGTATTCCCGGCGAAGCCGCTCGAACATCGTCAAGAAACCATAAACGGCGTTGGTAGGCACCCCCTGAGAGCTGGACATAGGCGGAAGCGCGTAAAAGGCTCGATGGAGCAAACTGCTGCCATCGATGACCATAAAGACAGAATTTTTCACGAAACATGGCTCCTTCAAAACCAATATGGCTAAATCAAGCGTTAACTGGTATTACTTCTGCAGAAAGTAAAAAAAACCTGCTGAGCTTTATTAAGCTTCAGCTGACCTTTATCCAGCTTCAGTGAAAAGGAATTTCTTGTCTTACGACCCTGGACAAGCAGAACTGTGCAACCTTCTTATGAGTGATTATACCCTTTCCTAGAAAGGTAAAACGGAAAAAGAGACCTAAGTCGCAATTTTAGACTTAGGTCTCTTTTTGTATGGATGTTTTTACCTCACCAAAGTACACGTTTATGGGCGGGAGGAACGTACCCTTCCGGGCAATCGATCTTCTCTATCTTACAGGCGCATACTTTAAGTTCCGGGATTTTGGCGATAGGGTCAGTGGCAGCATTGGTCAACTTATTGACCATCGCCTCGACAAAGTGGAAGGACGTGAAGACCATCCCTGCGACGATGCGATCGGTCATCCAAACGGCTATCTCGATGGCTCCCCGCCGGGTCGACAATCGTACCCAATCATGGTCCTTCAAACCGAGATCGTCCGCATCATCAGGGTGAATCTCCAGGTGTTCTTCCGGATAGACTTCTTCCAAGCCGGAACGGCGAGACATGGTCCCTGTATGGTAGTGGAAGAGGCGGCGACCTGTCGAGAGGATGAGTGGGTACTCGTCATCAGGCTGCTCCGCCGGGGGTAGATAGGGAACAGCGTGAAACTTGCCTTTTCCCCGCACAAAGCCGTTCATGTGCAGCCGCGGTGTACCGGGATGGTCCTTCGCCGGGCAGGGCCAGCAAAGGGGGCCTTCCTTATCGAGTCGATGGTGGCTGATACCGCCATAAGAAGGTGTCGTTTCCGCAATCTCGTCCATGATCGACGCCGGGTCCCTATAGGGAAAAGGGGATCCCATGGCGGCGGCGAGGTCTCCGATGATCTGCCAGTCGGGCCGGGAATCGCCGACCGGTTGAATCCCTTGGCGAACCCGCTGCACCCGCCGTTCTGTGTTTGTGAAGGTGCCTTCCTTCTCGGCAAAAGAGCAAGCCGGGAAAATCACATCGGCGTGGCGGGCAGTGTCGGTCAAAAAGAGATCCATGACAACGAGGAAGTCCAGCCGCTCCAACGCTTCGATGACGTGTTGGCTGTCGGGGTCCGAGACGACCGGGTTCTCCCCCATGATCAGCATCGATTTAAGCCGGCCCTCGTGCGCGCCTTGCAGCATTTCACCGACGGTGAGGCCAGGACGCTCCGATAAGCTATCGATCTTTACGTCCCATGTTCGGGCAAATTTTTCACGTACACCGGCGTCGGTGACCGGTTGATAGCCAGGGAGCACATTGGGCAGCGCCCCCATGTCACAGGCGCCTTGAACGTTGTTTTGCCCGCGCAAGGGGTTGACGCCGGTCCCTTCTCTTCCAATGTGCCCCGTCAGCAAGGCCAAATTAGCGATAGCCATGACGTTGTGGGTACCGGTGTGTTTTTGGGTTACCCCCATGGTGTAGTAGATAGAACCCCTTTGTGCCCTGGCATACCGGCGGGCCGTATCTCGAATCAAATCGGCGTCGATGCCACAGATGCTCTCAGCCCATTCGGGCGTCGTTTCTGTGACGGCTTCGCACAGGGTTTCAAAGCCTTCCGTATAAGTCTTGATGAAGTCTTCTTTGTAGAGCCCCTCGGTGATGATCACATGAGCCATCGCGTTCAGAAGAGCTAAGTCGCTGCCCGGTTTTAAGGGCAAGTGCTTATGGGCCAACGCCGCCAGCTCTGTCTTCCGGGGATCGATAACCACACAAGGGGTTCCTTGGCGGATCGCCCGCAACATAGAAAGAGCTAAGACCGGATGGGACTCGGTCGTATTGGAACCGATGACGAGCATAAAATCGGTCTTGGCGATGTCTTCGATCGGATTGGTCATGGCACCGGAACCAAAAGAGGCCGCTAAGCCAGCCACCGTCGAGCTGTGGCAGAGGCGGGCGCAGTGATCGATGTTGTTCGTGCCGAGAATAGTCCGGGCAAAGCGGTTCAAGAGATAGTTCTCTTCATTGGTGGCTTTCGCTGAAGCGAGAACACCAAAGGCGTCACCGCCATATTCGGCATGGATGTCCCCCAAACGGGAAGCGGCAAAAGCGATCGCTTCTTCCCAAGAGGCCTCGACAAATTGTCCGTCCTTCTTGATCAAGGGAGTGGTCAGGCGATCGCGGTGATGGATGAAATCCGTCCCAAATCGACCTTTGACACAGAGGGCACGCCCATTGACTGGCGCGTCGATCGATGAGGCGACGCCGATCACTTCTTCTCGCGTCTGGCCCTTAGAATCGGAGCGACGGGCGATTTCCAGGTCAAAATTGCACCCGGTACCACAATAGGGACAGGTCGTGCGGACTTTCCCGATATCCCAGGCCCGTCCTTTGCCTACCTTGTTCTTTTCGATGATGGCGCCGGTGGGACAGACTGAGACACAGGAACCGCAGTAGACGCAAGCCGTGTCTCTCAGTTCTCGATCCATCTCCGGGGCAACTCTCGTCGCAAAGCCCCGGTGGGCATAATCCAAGACGAACCTTCCCTGCACTTCCCCACAGGCGCGGACACACTTGCCGCAGAGGATGCACTTGTTCATATCCCGCAAAATAAAGGGATTGCTGTCGTCGACGGCGTAGTTCTGGCGCTCTCCATCGAGGGCCGAACCAGACTGGGGAAAGTCGGCGCCGTATTCGTAAGCGTAAGACTGCAAACGGCAGTTGCCAGTCCGTTCACAGCGCAGACAATCTTTCGGGTGGTTCGCCAAGAGGAGTTCGAGGATCTTCTTGCGGGTTTTTCGTACGGTCTCTGTCAGCGTCTGAACCACCATGCCGTTGCTGACAGTCGTCACACAGGACGGCGGCAGATTCCGCATCTTCCGTCCGTTGAGCTCAATTTCTACAACACAAAGTCGGCAGGAACCGGGATTAGACAATTCAGGATCGTGACACAATGTAGGAATGGGAATCCCCACCCTTTGTGCCGCTTCCAACACGGTCGTTCCTTCTGGCACAGTCACTTCCTGCCCGTCGATCGTCACCGTTACCGGTTGCTTTGGCTTTGGATCCATCTCTACCTGCCTTGCGATCACTGTCTTCACCGTTTCGTTCTTCGTCCTATTCTGCATCATCGCCATCTCTCCTTACCGGCGTGACACAGCGTTGAACTTACATTTGTCTTTGCAAGCTCCACACTTGATGCACCGGGTGCTATCGATCACATGGGCTTCTTTCGGTTTGCCGCTGATGCAGTTGACCGGGCAGACCCGGGCACAGAGGGTACAGCCGATACACCTGTCCGCTTCAATCTGATAGGTGAGCAGCGCCGAGCAAGCACCGGCAGGGCAGCGCTTCTCTTGGATATGGGCTTCATATTCATGGCGAAAGTAGCGGAGTGTGGTCAGCACGGGATTGGGAGCCGTTTGACCGAGCCCGCAAAGAGAGGAATCCTTTACGACCTGGGCCAGTTCTTCGAGGGCCTCAACGTCCCCTGGGCGGCCTTCCCCCTGGGTCATCCGGGTCAGAATCTCCAGCATCCGTTTCGTCCCCTCCCGGCAGGGGGTACACTTGCCGCAGGATTCCTTCTGGGTAAAGCTTAAGAAAAATCGAGCAATATCGACCATACAGGTTTCTTCATCCATAACGACGAGACCGCCGGAACCGACCATCGCACCAGCCGCCGTGAGCGAATCATAATCGACAGGCAGATCTAGCATCGATTCAGGCAGGCAGCCGCCGGAAGGGCCGCCGATTTGCACCGCTTTGAAGGGCTTATGATCTCGAATCCCTCCGCCGATATCAAAAATGATCTCCCGTAAGGGTAAACCCATCGGGACTTCTACCAGGCCCGTGTTGTTCACTTTTCCGGTCAGGGCAAAAACTTTTGAACCTTTCGACGTCCTTGTCCCCATCTGTGCGTACCAGTCAGCACCGTGACGGAGGATGTGTGGTACGTTCGCATAAGTCTCTACGTTGTTGATATTTGTCGGCTTGTCCCAGAGCCCCTTGACGGCGGGAAAGGGCGGTCTGACCCGGGGCATCCCGCGGTTGCCCTCGATCGAAGTCAGCAAGGCTGTCTCTTCGCCGCAGACGAAAGCGCCGGCACCGGCTTTGATGTGCAGATTAAAGTTGAACCCTGTTCCCAAGATGTTTGTCCCTAGAAGTCCGTATTTTTCGGCCTGACCGATGGCGATTTGCAGGCGTTCAATCGCCAGAGGATATTCAGCCCGTACATAGATGTAACCCTCATCAGCACCGATGGCGTGAGCAGCGATGAGCATCCCCTCGATGACGGCGTGAGGGTCACCTTCGAGGACCGAGCGGTCCATGAAGGCACCGGGGTCGCCTTCATCGGCATTGCAGATGATATATTTCTTTTCACCAGGCGCATTCGCGGTGAATTCCCACTTCATACCGGTCAGAAACCCGGCCCCACCGCGACCTCGCAGCCCCGAACGCTTTAGTTCTTCGATGACAGCGCCCCGCTCCATCGATAAAGCCTTGCGCAAACCCTGGTACCCTTGTAAGGCCACGTATTCGCCGATATCTTCGGGATTGATGTGTCCGCAGTTTTGCAAGACAATCCGTTTTTGCCGGGCGTAGAAGCGGATTTCCGGATAAGCGAACACGGCCTCACCGCTTCCCGGTTCCCGGTATAACAATCGGTCAACCCTCTCCTCCCGGAGAAGGTGCTGTTCCACGATTTCATCGACATCTTCCGTCTGCACACGGCAGTAGAAGGTTTTACCGGGCTCGACGATCAAGATCGGCCCCTGTTCACAGAAGCCATGACAGCCGGTCAAAATGATATCGACATCTCGTCGCAGTCCCCGTGCCGTCAACTCCTTTTCTAAGTGCTCTTTGAGCGGGCGGCTTCCCGACGCAATGCACCCGGTCCCTGCGCAGATGAGCAGACGTTTTTTTCCCTCCGCTGGTTGTTGGATAGTTCGAATCCAATCTTGTCTGGCCTCTTTACAAAGTTCACTATCGTGACAGAGGGGTCCCTCAAGCCTACAGGAGATGTAATCACTGCAAGGAGTCAGTGGGCTATGGGTACATTGACGGCAGCAGGCTTCCATCAGGTTTTGCACCGTAGGGTACCTCCTCACTCGTATTTCGATAAAATCTCAGTCAATTTTTCCGGCGTCAATCGTCCATGAGTATCGTGATTGATCATGATCACTGGCGCCAATCCGCAAGCGCCGATACAAGCGACCGACTCTAAGGTAAAGCGCAGATCCGCCGTCGTCTCTCCGTCTTCGACGGCCAGTTTCTTTTGTAGGGCTTCAAAGATTTTAGCACCTCCGCGGACATGACAAGCCGTACCTAAGCAGACCCGGATGATGTTGCGGCCCCGTGGTTTTAGGTGGAACTGGGAGTAGAAGGTAACGACGCCGTAGACTTTCGCCAAGGGAATCTGCAGTTCTCGGGCGACCTTTTGCAGCACTTCTGCCGGCAAATAACCGTATATCTCCTGGGCTTCCTGCAAGACGGGAATGAGCGCCCCCGGTACGGTGCGGTATTTGTTCAGCAACTCAACCAGTCGCCTGTCTTTTTCAGATAGAGCCGGTTCGGCGTTGCAAGAGCAGTTACACATGAAGGCTTTGTCCCTCCCTGCAGTTGATGATCCGAGATTCTGTAATGATCAAGTCCATGGGGATATCGTGTTCATCAGAGATGAACTCGTCCATGAGCTGCAACTCAAAGGCGAAGGCGATCTTCGGTGTATCCGGCGGCAAGGACGGCAAAAATCGATCGTAAAAGCCGGCGCCGTATCCCAACCGGTTCCCCCTCAGGTCGAAAGCAACACCAGGGATCACGATCAGGTCAATCTCTTGAGCGGGCACAGCTTGTACTTGGCGGGGTTCCAAAATGCCCCAAGTGCCAGGCTGCAGGTCGTCGGGATAATTGAAGATCGCCGCAGGAATCAGCCGTCGTTCCTCTTTTTGCGTCACTGGGACGGCGATCCCTTTGGCGTTTAGCAGGGCTTGTTGAATCAAGCTTTTTGTCTCTACTTCCTGCCGAAAGTCGACATAAGTCATGATCATCTTAGCTCGATTGTAAGCGGTATGAGACAACAGGTTCTTGACGATGGTAGAACTCTTTTCGGCGACTTCCTGATGGGTCTGTCTGCTGCGAAGAGCGAGTACGCTTTGTCGTATTTTTTGTTTCCATGCTTGTTTTTCAGCTTGGTTCAAAATCCAACATCCTTTGTTTCAAAGGGTCTCTAAATATAGATTCGTGATAAATGTCGGTTTTCCCCTGTCGAAACAATATTACAACTCATCTGAAAAGTTAGTCAATTCCACAAAAAAAACAAAGGCTCGGCATGAAGCCGGCCTTTCAATACATATGAACAAGTAACGGAGGCGGATATCAGCGAAAGGCAATGCCGCGAACGGTAGTTGCCTGAGGTCGTAAGCCATTCGTATTGAGGTTTTGCGTAAAGCGCATTAAGTCGAAGTATACAGTCAAATCGACATTTTGGACCTGTACATGGGATGGTCCTTTTAAGATGATTGGTGAGAAATTCAGAATCGCTTCTACACCAAGGTCGGTCAATTGCTGAGCCACGCTTTGCACGGCATCAACCGGTACGGCGAGGATAGCCATCCGTACGCCATGTTCCTTGATCAAAATCTCTGCTTCTTCCCACGAAACAACAGGTCTTTCAATCACTTGGGTGCCTATTTTCTCCGGATCCGTATCTACCATAGCGACGACATCAAATCCTCGCTGTTGGAAACCCGGATAAGCGGCTAAAGAAGAGCCCAAGTGGCCGGCGCCGACGATGATTACGGGCCAGTTGCGGTCTTGCCCCAAAAGTTTGCGAATGTTGTCCCGCAGTTCCCGTACGTTATATCCAACGCCGCGAACGCCAAACTCACCGAACATGGACAAATCCTTACGGACGACTCCCGAATTGATTCCTACGGCGTCACCCAGCTCGACCGAAGAAATGATCGGGACCCCACGATCTTCCATCTGTTCAAGAATTCGCGAATAGAGGGACAAACGCATGATTGTCGGCTCAGGCACCTTGAAAAACTTCACGTCCTCATCCTCTTTTGTACTCTTTGATGTCAATTATGTGCGTTGGGCAACCAGGGATATCTTTTGTCCGATATCCTATGAATGTTTGTCTATCTGTAATTTAACTATACATGCGATAGTTTCCACTTGCAATACCTTTTTTGCAACTTTTGCATAAACTTTGACACATTTTTTTCGACTCTCTCTTTTGACATTTGAGGCTCCTTGATCATAATATAGATATGAGTTCTGATCTGTTCGAAAGGAGACCTTGGTTATGTCCCGCCTAGCTGATTCTCGTCAACCCGATGACAATTCTCTCCTGTACACCTTTGGCCGGATCAACCGCTTTGTCCAACCGGCCCTGCTCTTGCTGCTCTCGGAGAAGCCTTCGTACGGGTATGAATTGATGGAGCGAATCAGCGACCTACGTTTGCTTGACGGACCGACAGACGCCGCCCTTATTTATCGAACCTTACGCAAGATGGAAGATGAACATCTTGTGCAATCGAACTGGCAGACCGGTGAAAGCGGTCCGGCCAAACGCTGCTATGAACTGACGAGCAAGGGTGTTGAGTCTTTACATAAGTGGGTCGCTGAAATGGAGCGGCATCGAGGCGCTTTAGAGGATTTCCTCTCCCGTTATCGTTCACATTTTAATTTGCCCTCCGAAAGGGAAAACATGTTGGATATCGGTTAAACAACCATCTTTTATGACATAAACATGATTGCATAACAGGGGCAAGTCTCATCGCACGCTGGGCTTGCCTTTTACACAAAAAAGAGGTACTTCGAAAACCCACAGGGTTTTTGAAGCACCTCTTTTTCGCTGGATTTAGACGATATAAAGCTTTCTTTATTAACGTCTAACGATCGTCTAACGTCAAGGACTCGCCCGGTTCGAGGATTTGGCAAAGGCAATCAGTATTTTCCGTGACCGCCTTTTGGAAGCTCCTGGCATCCTGGGCGATCACCGGGAAGGTATTATAATGCATCGGAACGACCTGCTTCGGGTGCAGCAGTTTTGTGGCGAACAAGGCGTCGTCCGGTCCCATGACAAAGTTGTCACCGATAGGCAACAAGGCCAGATCCAGTCGAGCGCCCTTTAGAAAACACATACTGATCAGTTCCATGTCACGAGTTAAACCGGTATCACCGGCATGGTAAAGGGTCTTTCCGCCCATATGGATCAAAAAGCCGCAGGGATTGCCCAGTTCGATAGGACGACCGTCTTCTACCGTACCGGAACCGTGTAAGGCCACGGTCAGGCGAACCCGGCCGAAAGGGAAATCTCGTTTGCCGCCGATGTGCATTCCATGGGCCTTGGCGCCTTTACTCTGGCAATAGACAGCCAACTCGTTCGGGGCGATGATGGTCGCGCCGCACCGCTTGGCTATCGTGAGCGCATCACCAAAATGATCTCCGTGAGCATGGGTGACGAGAATATAATCGGCGGAGACTTGATCCGCCTTGACAGGTGAAAGAGGATTTCCCGTAAAAAAGGGATCGATCAATACTTTGTATTGGCCATCATCAAGCAGGAAGATGGAGTGACTAAAAAAGGTTACCTTAAGCATTCCTTTTCTCCTCTCCGTTGAAAGGTATAATAAAGCACCTTTTGGATCTTTCGCCCAATCCGGTCAAAAATCCTTCCTCCTGACCTGGCGTCCGATGATACAGCGCTGGCTTTCAGATGGAGTCTTCTCCAACAGCTCCTTTGGCCTCAAGAGCAGCGTTCAAACCAGTCTGATCGCCAGAGACAACTAGTTCGGGTAATTTTCGGTTACCTCTTATCCATTATGATCCACAAAAGGTGAATTATACAGGAAGCCAGCTTTATTTTGTTTGTAAAGACAGAACATATGTCGAAAATGTCTGTTATCCTCGAAAATCGTCATGAAAAAGCCATCCACATCTTTTTCCACAAACTTTTTTCAGTCATAGCAACAGCTCGATAGACTTATCCCCATTATCCACAATCAGGTTTTCCAGAGTTATTCCAAAAGCTTTCCACACGAAAATTCCCTGATAACTCACTTACCAACAGACTTATCCCCATTATCCACAGAGAAAATCATCCACAGTGGGGATAAATCGAAGATCTGTTTGCCCCTTGACAACAGAAAAACCGGGACCATGATCCCGGCTTTTTCTGGAAAATACGACAGAAGTCCCGATTTATCAGGATTTTTTCCGAACGATGTTCTAATGGGTTAACCTTAAGAGATGGAACGGGGTAGAACAAAACAACGAACTACTTTAAGCCGTACTTACCGGATAACCAGTTCCGTTCATGCTCTACTTCTTCATCGGTGAGCACTGCAGGACCGCCGGCTAAAAAAGACAACAGGTAGACCATAGCGCATTCTTCCAGCAGTTCCGCTAAGGTAAAAGCTTGATCTAATCGTTTTGCTACGGCGACAGAGCCATGATTGGCCAACAGCGCCACCGGGCCATCGCCTAAGGCCTCGATGACATGGTTGGCTAATTCGGGCGTCCCGATGGCTGCATGGCAAGCCGTCTTCACTCCGCCGCCGAAGAAGGTGACCATGTTGTCCAGTGCAGGAGGAAAGTCTTTGCGTGTCGTAGCCACCGCCGTGGCGTATCTCGAATGGCAATGAATCACCGCGTTCACGTCAGGGCGGTGCAAGTAGATCGCCCGGTGCATTCCCTGCTCGATTGAAGGTTTTCGATGGCCTAATACCACCTCACCGGAGGCAATATCCAAGACCACCAAATCGTCGAGAACCAACTTGTCATAGGACATGCCGCTGGGGGTAATCAGGATCTTGTCCCCTTCCGGCAACCGGTGACTGATATTTCCTCCCGATCCTGTCACCAGACCTTTGGTAATGAGCAACCGGCCGTAATGAAGAATCTCTTCAGCGATGTCTTGCATGTTTCTTCTCCTTTCAGGTCCCCAGAGGCCAATCGGCCACCGCATTTAAATCGACAGCGGCTGTCTCTCCCCGCATCAACCGGTGATATCCGGCGCAGGCGATCATGGCTGCATTATCGGTGCAGAGGATCAGCGGCGGAACAACAAGACGACGGCCGTCGGCAGCCAGGGCTTCCCGTAGACGTTCCCGCAGGTACCCGTTTGCGGCCACGCCGCCGGCAAGCAGCACCGTCTCCGCATTAGACTCTCGAGCTGCTCGACAGGTCTTTTGAATGAGCACATCGACAACGGCCTCCTGAAAAGAGGCGGCCAAGCCAGCCTTGTGGATCTCTTCGCCGCGCTGCTTCGCCCGGTTCAGCAGGTTAAGGACGGCCGATTTCAAGCCGCTGAAGCTGAAGTCATAGCTGCCTTCGAGCCACGCCCGAGGTAGATCATAAGCCTCGATAGAGCCTTCCCTCGCCAGTTTCTCGATCAAGGGACCACCGGGGTACCCAAGCCCAAGCGCCCGGGCAACCTTGTCAAAAGCTTCGCCAGCAGCGTCGTCGCGGGTAGAACCGATGATCTCCAAACGTCCATGCTCCAAAAGACGTACAAGATGAGTATGTCCGCCCGATACGACGAGGCAGAGCAAGGGAAAAGAAAGTTCCCTCTCCGTCAATAAGTTGGCGTAAATATGCCCTTCAATATGGTGAACACCGACTAAAGGCAGTTTTCGGGCCATGGCGGCCCCTTTCGCATAGGCAACTCCGACGAGGAGCGCCCCCACAAGGCCCGGCCCGCTCGTCACGGCGATGGCCGTCAGATCATCCCAGCCGATTCCTGCCTCTTCGAGGGCACTATCGACCACCCCGGTGATATTCTCCATATGTTTCCGCGAGGCGATCTCGGGAACGACGCCGCCAAAACGCTGGTGGGTGGTGATCTGCGAAGAAATCACATTGGACAGGATTTCCTTCCCGTCTTTCAACACGGCTGCCGATGTCTCATCACAGCTCGTTTCCAGTCCTAATATAAAGCGACCGGCCTCACGGGCCGGTCCACGCAGTGAAAATAACGTCAATGTAAACACCTCTACCAGACCCGGACGTTTTCTACATCGACCCCGCCAAAGAGCCATTTTGTTTTTATCAGCCGGGCAGGTTTATTTGGATCGATCAACTTCAAAATCCGAGGGTAATGAATCGTTACCTCGTCCACATTCGCAGTCAAAAAGTATTCAGGTTCTTCCGGTAAGCCCCCTCGGACCGAGGGGACATATGTGTCCAAAGGTGTTCATCCGCCGGAACATAAGCGCTGCAGTTCCACAGTCACTTCGTTGTTCCACTCAGCCAGCTTCGGCTTGGCTTGTACATCAACAGCCCATTCCATCCAGTCTTCCCCCTTTTTCATAAACCGGTATCTACATTTATTATACCCCGTACCGGTATGTTGACAACCCAAAGGGGTTTATTTTTTCTGTCCGACGGTCATGTAATAACCCTCACTGATGTCCGTGGTCAATATATCGCTGAAATTCCTCTGAGCCAGCAATGCCTCGACCTCCACCGGTGCCACTCGATGGTCCTGGGGAGGCCCTATTTCTGTAAAACCGGGCTTCCAGTCTACGACGCCCAACCGTCCACCTGCACGAAGAATACGATAGGCTTCCTCCACATAGCCGCTTCGGTTTTTCAACTCATGAAATACAGCGACCATGATCACAGCGTCTACGGAATTAGCCGGAAGGGGAAGAGAATCTTCTGGATTCAGTATCCACGCGATATTCCGAAGACCTGCGTCCTGGCTTCGCCGGCGTCCCTCGATGATCATCTGTTCTTGCAGGTCGAGGGCGAATAGGTGACCTTCCCGTCCGACCCTCTCGGCAGCAGGGATGGTTACATAGCCAACACCACATCCGAGATCGGCAAGATAACTTCCCTTCTCGACCTGTAACAGATCGAGCATCTTGTCGACAGGGAGCAGTTCCTGTCTTCGCGGATTGTCTAATTTGGCAAACTGGCGGCTGTCAAAAAGATGGGTCAAGCGGAACACCTTCTCTCAGTGATGGATTTTCGATTGTCTTTTGACAAGACGATTTCTCACCTAAGGGTTGGCTTCAGTGGCGTCCTTTACGTTAGCTGCCCTTCCCGAAAGGCGAGCACATACCGGCGAAAGCCGGGATCTTTTTGCAGCAGCGCCTCTGCGGCCCGCAGCGACGCCATTAAGTTTTTGTTTTCCGGGTCGAGGATGGCTCCGTCTAGGCCGGCGCTGATGGCCAGCGTGAGAAAGGTACGGTTCAGCAGAGCACGGGCAGGTAAACTGTAAGAAATGTTCGAGACACCACAGATGATGTGCATGGCGGGAAATTCGCCGCGCAGACGACGGATGACTTCCAGACTGAAGTTTCCCCAGTGCTCTCCCTGCCCGACGGGACGAATCAAGGGATCGAGGTAAACATCGTCCACATCCACACCATCTTGTGTCAACCGCTCCATCAACCGGTTGGCTACAGCGATTTCCTGATCAACCGTCTCAGGGACACCTTGATCGTCTAGGCAAAGAGCGATTACTTTACAGCGGTATTGTTTCACTAAAGGGATCAACGTCCGGTACCGTGTTTCTTCCGCCGAAATAGCATTGATAAAAGCCCGTCCCCGGTGTACTTTCAACGCCGCTTCTAGAGCGACCGGGTTAGGGCTGTCTAAACATACCGGTTCGTTAACGACCGTCTGGACCGTTTCTACGAGCCAACTGAGCCCCTCCGGTTCTCGGTGGCGCATGGTCGTACAATTCAGATCTAAAACATCAGCACCAGAGAGTTTCTGACGTAGGGCAAGATCCTGTATGAGGGCCACGTTCCGAGAAATAATGGCGCCTTCAATGCCGGGTCGCCCAGTATTAATCTTCTCCCCCACAATCAGCATATTATCCATCCCTTCTATTCACCGGCGGGGCCTGATCCCTTTTCGCCATGAGAAGGATCGAAAAACCCTGCCGCCAAGCAGGGTTACGCTAGTTTTCTCAATTGCTTCCCTCGAGTAACTGGGCACACAAATCGAGCACATCACTGACCGAAAGAATGCCCACCACTTTTTCCCCTTCCAAAACAGGCAAAACGCTGACCTTATACCGGCGCATCAGTCGCACCGCATCGGCTAAAGGGGTCTGCACTTCACAATAGACAGGATTTTTCGTCATCACCCATTCGACAGGGGTCAGTGGAATAATACCGGCCGAACGCATCGCTTTGTCAATATCATGAAAGGCTATGATCCCGACTAGTCGATCATGATGGTCGACTACGGGCAGTCGTCGTACCGTATTCTGAGTCATGACTTGTAAGGCATCACGAATCGGTGTTGTCAGCCCTGTCGTAATCGCTGGGGAAACCATTTTTTCACCGACGTTCATAGGTACCCTACCTGCCTTTCTGAAAATACTGGAAAGGTCGTACCTATGTCTTCGTCATGAAGACATCAAAATCCTGCTTTGCCCTGCTGTTCCTCTTCGGCTTTACGCAAATCCCGCCACATGATGATCGCATCCTCACCCGTGTCGGTGTAGTAACCGCGACGTCGGCCCACGTCTTGAAAACCTATCTTGCGGTATAGCGCAATCGCACTCTCATTGGACGGGCGAACCTCCAAGGTGATCCGCTCACCGCCTTTGAGGATAGACTCCAAAAAGATAAAGTTCAACAGAGCTTCGCCGAGTCCCTTTCCTCGCCAGTCCCGGTGAATCGCGATGGTGGTAATATGGACTTCATCCAAGATGGCCCATGTGCCCGCATAGCCGATCACCCGGCCCTGATCCGATTCCGATGAACTTTCTGGGTAAAAGAGGCAAACCCAGTAGTGCGAGAGGCTGCTTTCAGTTAACTCAAGGACAAAAGAGCTGCGGCTCCATGGAGTCGGAAAGGATTGGCATTCTATTTCCATGACCGCATCAAGGTCGTCTATCGTCATGGGCCGAAAAGAAACCTTGCCGCCTTTAATTTTCATCGTTCACACCCCTGGCAAGCAGCCCTGTTTTTTGGCCCAATTCACTTCTGCTTCCGATTGACGCAAATAAAAGGGGGCTAACTGGTGCAGATCGTCTCTGTGGCCTTGGCGAAGCCGTTCCCAGCCGAGGCGAGCCACCTGGCTTCCTCGCGGATAGCCCGTTTCGGCAGTCGCGAACAGCGCTTTCTCCTTCAGTCCCTCTGTAAACAGTTCCCGGTACACAGGCACTGCGTCTCCGACGAAAAGGACCGTCTGTCTCTCCTTCGCTCTGCCCGCATAAGTTACTTCGGCTTCGGCCAGATAGGAGCGAAGTTGTTCCATGAGTTTTTCAGGGTGAATAGCCTGGTAATCGGTCACCTTTTCCATTTCTTCAGTGCCGCTGCGGTAAAGACACGTATACACTTCCGACTTGCGGGCGTCCAAGATGGGACAAACAATCCCTTCATAAGGCCAGGCGTTGCGAGCTAACCCATCTAACGTAGGCACGCCGACGATCGGCAGCCCGAGCGGGTGAGCCATCCCTTTAATCGTTGCCATGCCGATGCGCAAGCCTGTAAAGGATCCCGGACCCGTCGCGATGGCCAGTCCATGCATATCTTGCAGCGTAAGCCCTGCCAGGGAAAAGAGTTGCTCTATTGCCGGCATTAAGCGCTTCGAGTGAGGTCGATCATTATGTAGAAATATCTCGGCCACAACCTGGCTGTCATCAACGATAGCCAAGCCGGTTACCCGAGTGGAGCAATCCAGTCCAAAGACGTACACGCCGTTTCCAACTCCTTTACCAATGCCAGCGCTTTTTCGCCGCGACCCATCAGTTCCACACGACGGCCTTCGTCAGCACTAGCCGAATCGTCTCGTGTTAACCGGATCGTCAAGGCCTCTTCAGGCAACAGATGGTCTAACCGTTCAGGCCACTCCACACAGAGTACGCCCTCTCCCCGAAGATAATCGGACCAACCGATATCCCAGACCTCTTCGGGATCGTCGAGGCGATAAAGATCGAAATGATAGAGGGAAAGGCTCCCTTCATATTCATGCACCAAGGTAAAGGTCGGACTCGTCACCCGCCCTTCATAACCTAAGCTGCGAGCCATCCCCCGAACCAAGGTCGTCTTCCCGGCGCCCAAATCCCCATACAACAATAGAATATCGCCAGACCTCACCCGCTGGGCCAACCAACCTCCCAGGGCTTCTGTGGCCCTCTCGTCAGGTAAAAATCCTTGCCAAGATGATTCGTACAAGCGTCAGAGCTCCTTAATCTAAAACTATGGATTATTGCACTATTCAGCCACGTCTATATTATTTCCACTCCGCATGATACACAGCCATCACCTTTTGTATATCCTCCCAGACGGGCCGTTTTTTCGACGGATCCCGCAGCAGTGCCGCCGGATGGAACGTAGGCATGATCAACCGGCCTTCTTTACGGACCCATTTTCCCCGGTCCCGAGTGATCCGGGCTTTCGGATCGACCAATACCTGTGTAGCTAAGGCCCCTAAGCAGATAATGATCTCTGGATTGATCAGTTCAATCTGCCGTTCTAAGTGGGGTAAGCAGGCTTTTACCTCGTTCGGTAAGGGAAGGCGATTAGACGGCGGCCGACATTTGACGACATTGCATATGTATACCTCATTCCGCGGGAAGCGGCCGGCATCTAAAATCTTGTTTAATAATTGCCCGGCGGCACCGACGAATGGACTGCCTAAGCGGTCTTCATCAGCTCCAGGCCCTTCACCAACAAGCATGAGGCGCGCCTCAGGGTTCCCTTCTCCGAATACGACCTGATTACAACCTTCCCGCAGCGGACAAGCGCGGCATTCCTTGGTAAGGGACTCATAATCAGCTAGTTCCCTTTGACGACTCACAAGTACCCCTCCTATTTCCATCCTACACGAAAACATTTAAAATAGCAAAACCCTGCAAAAAAAGAAAAGGCCGCCCCGCAAGGGCAACCTTTATATCCAAAAGACCTGTCACGAATTACATACCCGTAGATTTTCTTCCCTCTTAGTCGACTTCTCCCATCGGCTTTCTTCGATGACAGTTTCCCACAATGTATCGATCCGCTTTCGTAATTCATAGACGTCGAAGGGTTTGGTCATGTAATCAATAGCACCTTGTTCTAAGGCCCGCTGAATCAATGCTTCATCGGAGTAAGCTGTCATTAAAACGACTTTGATGTCGTGATTGATTTTCAACATCCGCTCCATAGCCTGAAACCCGTCCAACCCGGGCATGCGTACATCCATCAATACAAGAGGGGGGTTCAATTCTTCCACTTTTCGCAATGCATCCAGCCCGTTGCCCACAGTGATCACTTCATAGCCAGCATCCTGAAGGATGATTCGTAAAAGTGAACGGACACCAGTCTGGTCATCGACTACCAATATCTTTCTATCTGACTTCATCCCTGCAAACCCCCTCGACTTAACTCGACAATTTCCGACATACTTTTTACATCTCATCTTATATTTACCAATTCTAGTTTTTTGTTAGAATTCCTGCCATGTTTCGAAAAAGTATGAGGAAATTTGGGGATTAATGGGTAGAAGCACTATTTTCCAACAATCTCCATGCCTTTGACCCAAACCCGTTCGACATGGCTGCGGGTATCAAAGGGATGACCATCCCATAGGACCACATCGGCCTGCTTGCCCTGTTCCAGGCTCCCCAATCGATCGTCGATTCCCAGGATTTGAGCCGGATTGATGGTGATTGCCTTAAGGGCTGCTTCCTCCTCCATGCCAAAGCGGACGGCGAGACCGCCGCAAAGGGGGAGGTACTGGATCGGGATGACAGGGTGATCGGTCATCAAGGCGACCAGAACGCCGGCCCGATGTAAAGCGCCGGCAGTAGCCGGGCTGATTTCCTTCATTTCCACCTTGGCCCGGTTTACCAAGGAGGGGCCGACGACGGCGGGAACAGCCGCTTGGGCCACCTCCTTGGCGATGAGATGGCCTTCCGTACAATGCTCAAGAACCATTCGAAGACCGAATTCTTTGCCGATACGAATCGCTGTCAATAAATCATCAGCCCGGTGGGCATGGATCCGCAAGGGAATCTCTCCATCCAGCAGGGGTCGAAGCGCCTCCCAGCGCAAATCGGGCTCTGGCGCTTTAGCAGGGTCGGCTGCGGCATAATCCTGCTTTTCCCGGTATGCTTTTGCCCGCACCAGCGCTTCCCGCAAGAGCGCCGCCGAAGCCATCCGCGTGATCGGCGCTTTTTTCTGCTTGCCATAGACCCGTTTGGGGTTTTCCCCAAGGGCACCTTTCATGGCCCCACGATTTTGCAGAACCCGATCTGCCAGGGGACCGCCCGTTTTCATCACCACCGCCTGCCCACCGATGACGTTTGCACTCCCCGGTAAGATGCAGACTGTCGTGACGCCTCCTGACAAGGCGTCCTGAAAAGCGGGATCGGAGGGATTGACGCCGTCTAAGGCTTGCAGATGTGGCGTGATGGGATCAGATATTTCGTTCAGATCGTCCCCCTCGACAGGGGCGATTTCCTCCACGATGCCCACATGGCAATGGGCATCGATGAAACCCGGTAAAAGCAGTTTACCTGTTCCATCGATGATTTGGGCATTTTCGTCTGCTAAAAAAGGAGGCAGGACCCCTATGTCGGGTCCCACCCACGTAATGATACCTTCCTCATCAAAGGCCACAAGGCCGGGATCGTAGCTTTCCCCAGCCATCGTCAGCACCTGAGCGCCGCGAATGATCGTGGTCATAAAAATCTCTATCCTTCCAAGGTAAAGGCCGTCCGGACCTCGCCGACGACTTGCTTTACGTTGTTTTTGATCACAAAGTTGTCATGGGCCGCTAAAGCTGCCCGCTGTTCTTGAGTTAAAACACCGAGTTGGCTCAAAGACTCGACGACAATCGGGCCCAGCATCTTCATATTACCGTCGTCAATCTTGGCAGCCAAACCAATTCCTTTTTCCGGTACCGCCAGCGCGTAGACACCGTCGGCACCGATCTTTGCGACGACAGCACCTTCGGTGACCTTCATCAGGTCCGTATCGAGCCGGCCCGTCCCCGAAATCAGGAAGGGATGCTTGACCATCGCTTGGGTCATGCGCCGGCAAGCGATGCGGCGCGCTTCCGACCCGTGGTTGGCCAGGCCCAATCGAGCAAAGGCAAGGGCGATGTTTTCTAAAGGCATACCGTAGACGGGGATACTGCATCCGTCGATCCCGATCACCACGTCTTCCGCTTTTAGGCCGGCCATATCGGCGACGGCCGCTAAGATATCGACCTCAGCCGGATGGGAGGGATCGGTGTAGTTAGCCAGTTCAAAGCCTTTGAATTTTGCGTAGGCCAAAACGCCTGTATGTTTACCAGAACAGTTACAATGCAACACCGTCGGCTTTTGACCGGCCGCCCGGAGGGCATCGGCGGTTTTCCGATCAAAGGGAGTATGGGTCCCACAGGACAGGGCGGCCTCGGTTAAGCCGACCTTCTCCAAAGCCTCAGCGACAACTCGGCGGTGTTCGTCTTCTCCGGCATGGGAACTGGCGAAAATCGCTAGGTGTTCATCGCTCAATTGGAAGTGTTCGGCACCACCTTGTTCTACCAGGGGCAGTACCATCAGGGGTTTTGAGGATGAACGCATAAAGGTCATCGCCGGTTCCCCGACGGAGGCAATCCGGCGCCCCTCTCCATCAACAACGACGATCGCACCACGGTGACGGTTTTCCACCATTGGGCCCCGGGTGACTTCAACGAGAACTGCAGACATGATGACTCGCTCCTTATCGAATGCTTGAATGAAAGGACCCATTTGAGATACGGGACAGAAAAGGGGATATAGGGCAGTCAGTTGAAAGACCGGATGATATAGAGAGACAGGTTTACGGGGTTAGACAAATCGATGATCTTCTCATGGTCCAGAGGAATTTGGTGTTCATTAAAAACAATACGGACAATAGGTCGTGAGGGCAAGCGGCGGTTAGCCTGGATGACCACGCCGCAGTCGTTGTTACTTAATTGAATGACTGAACCGATCCGAAATAGAGTGATGCTGTTTAACAAGGCTTTGACGACCCGTTCCGGGAACAAGACGCCGGAAGCTCCCATGAGGTACTCGACCGTTTCGACGGGATTAAAACCGCGGCGGTACTGCCGAGATGAAGTCATCGCCTCGTAGACATCGGCGACACTGACGATCTGGCTGAACAAATGGACACTATCACCGGTTAATCTCTTTGGATAACCCGATCCGTCCATACGCTCTTGATGCTGCAGAGCGATCAAGGCAACTTCCTCAGGGATGTCTTTATCCCGGTGGAGTATCTCGTAGCCTAGCCGAGGATGCTCTTCGATCTTCTGACGGCTTTCCCGATCAAGTGGACGATCAGACCAAAGAACTTCCGGAGGAATCCGCTTCTTACCCAAGTCATGATAGAGTCCGCCCAGTGCGATGTTTCGTATGCTTCCCTCGGACAGACCCATGTTGATTCCGACGAGCACCGATAAAACGGCCACATTGACAGAATGGCGGAATGTATAGGCGTCCACCGATTTGATATCCAACAAGTACAGGATCCGGTTTCGCCCTCGCACAAGCTCGCGGAACATACCTGTGATGGCCTCGATATCGGCAACATGACCACCCTTTTGAGAGTAATTGATCACCGCCTGTTTGACCATCTGCGATAAGTCTTCCCGCAACAAGTGGTAAAAGTCTCGATCCTCGACGGCTTCTGTTGCTTCTGCTTCTCGCGGCAAAATCGGACTCTCGAAGGCCTCTTCATCAGAGATATCTTTGCTCCGATCTAGACTGAAGGATCCCAACTTTTTTCGAGCCAATTTAGGGGTGACTTCGATATATTCAATGCCTAGATTCTTTAAGTAAGGAATATGCCGCTCATTTAAACTCGTTCCCCGAGGAAGCAGCAAGGCCCCACTTTTGGTATAGATATGCTGGTCCAAAATCAACCCCTTGTGTATCGCCTCAACATGAATCCGGTTCACGGTAACCAACCTCCACGGGTTCTCCCTGTACCCATTGTTCCCCTCTACATGCTTCGGCAAAAAGCTGGAACAATCCTCTCGCTTCCGGTTCGTAAAGATATAAATCTTCCGGATGCCATTGGACGCCGACGATAAAAGTGTTCCCCGTTCCTTCGATCGCTTCGACGATCCCGTCTGGAGCGACTGCCGTAGAGCGCAGGTTGTTTCCCAAGCGGTCAACAGCCTGGTGGTGAAAGCTGTTGACCCGGCCAAATCCGGAGGAAAAGACTTCTCGCAGCCGGGATCCTTCGGCCACTTCTACGGCGTGGGAGGTGTGCCAGCGTGGCGCTTTCTGCCCGTGGCGCAGGGCCAGAGGACGCTGTTTCGGGATGTCCTGAATCAGCGTTCCGCCCATGGCTACATTGAGCACCTGCATTCCCCGGCAAATCGCCAAGATAGGGATTGCTTTCTGCAAGGCATAGGCGATCAGGGAAAACTCCAATTCATCCCGCTCCGGATCGATTTCTCCCAGAGCAGCATGAGGCTGTTGCCGGTAGCGAACCGGATCGACATCTCCGCCGCCGGATAACACCAACCCCCTGATATGGTCGCAGTAACTGGCTACATCGTGGACCGCCTCAAGAGGCGCTGGCCAGACGACGAACCCTGCGTCAGTCAAGGCCCTGCAGTACTCATGGCGAAGTGAAATCCGCCCTCGTTCAAAAGAGGGCGTGATCAGCACGGGTAGTTTGGACATAGTTCTCCCTCCCCTGAATTTCTTTCTTCTCCAGGACAAAGAAAAAGCCCGGGGGTATTTCCCGGGCTTTTTTCTCAGATATCGATGAGGCCAAGACTGATTTCCAGCGCCTGCGCGACTTTATTCATCATTTCTTCGTCGAGAACGCCGATTTTCTCTCGTAACCGTGTTTTATCGATGGTGCGGATCTGTTCAAGTAAAACAACAGAATCCCGATCCAGTCCGCTCCGGCGTGCCGGGACTTCAACATGGGTCGGGAGTTTGGCCTTGCTAATCTGCGACGTAATGGCGGCGACAATGGTCGTCGGGGAGTACTGGTTACCGATATCATTTTGGATGATCAGTACCGGACGGGTTCCTCCCTGTTCGGAGCCAACTACCGGGTTCAGTTCGGCGTAGTAGACTTCTCCTCTGCGAATAACCATGACGACTACCTAGCCAACCTGGCCTCGTATAGTCGTTCCACATCGACTTCGGCCACAAAGCCCTCCAACGCCAATTCAAGGTTAATCCGCGCCATCTCGATGTACCCGCGACGCATTTGGTCCCGCAACACCTTCCGCTTGTGCTCGTTCATGTAGAGATTGACTGCTTCTCGGATGAGCTGACTACGGTTCATATTTTCCGCCATCAATACCCGGTCCAATTCGTTCAGCAATGTTTCCGGCAAGGTAACTTGGATGCGTTTTAACTCGGGCACACGGTGCACCTCCCAGGGGATTATCCGCCTTTGTACTCCATTATATAAATTGTACCCCAATCGACGCAAGAGTAACATGGCAAGCCAACCGTTCCAAATTATGGGACATAGCATCGAGGGATGCGCGGCGATATGCCGCAGAGAATCTCGTAGGAAATCGTCCCCAGTTTTTGGGACCAATCTTCCACGGAAGCTTGCCGCCATTCGCTTCCTTCCATCCAGCGGCCAAAAAGGACCACTTCATCGCTTTCGCTTAAGGGCGACTCTCCGATATCGACCATGATATGATCCATACAGACCCGTCCCACTTGCGGGAATGTCCCACCTCGTCCGTACAGTTGAATACGGCCCGAGAGTACCCGCGGGATTCCGTCGGCATAGCCCAGAGGAACCGTGGCGATGCGGGTGGGCCGAGGACAGCGATATGTACAGCCGTAACTGACCGGCATCCCTGCCGGCACTTTTTTCACCTGCACAATGCGAGCTTTAAGAGTCATCACCGGCAGCAAGGGTACCTGTTCACGGTTCACCTCATCGGACGGGTAATAGCCGTACAGGGAGATACCGGCGCGAACCGCCTCTAAGTGTGATTCAGGCAGATCGATGATGCCTGCTGAGTTTGCCATGTGACGCAGGGGAATCTCCAATCCTGCCTTCCGAAGCTGTTCCACCGTCTCCAGAAACTGCTCTAACTGACTGTGAGCGAAGCTCTTGTCCTTCTCGTCGGCCGTGGCAAAATGGCTGAAGATCCCTTCGATTTCAATCCCCGGGAGCCGGGCCACGGCGAGCATGTTTCGAATCGCTTCCTCTCCATAGAAGCCGACTCGTCCCATGCCCGTCTCCACTTTCAGATGGACCCTCGCTTTTTTCCCCAGCCGCCGGGCTGCCTGAGATAAGGCCTCTGCCACAGGCAGGCTGTATACCGTTTGGCTGAGATCGTATTGAACCACCTGCTCACAGGCGGCGGGCGGCGTATACCCTAAGATGAGGATCGGTACGTCGATGCCCCCTTGGCGCAGGTGAATCCCTTCATCGAGGATGGCTACGACAAAACCGTCGACCCCTTCTTGTACAGCCGCCCGAGCGAGCGGCAAGGCACCGTGCCCGTAGGCGTCCGCTTTGATGACCGCAAAAAACTTGGCTTCTCGGCGAGTCACCTGCCTCAGGGCACGCAGGTTATGGACAAAAGCCTTTAGATTTATTTCTGCCCAGGCCGGCCGTCCGTCAAGGGGATAATTCTTGGAATACGTGGGGGTCTGCGATTCAAAAAATGGTTGCAACTCCGAATATGACGGCAACTCGACTTCCAATGTAAATTGCGCCTCCTGTCAAACCAGGTCCTGCGCCAGGGCTCGAATGATATCAGCCCGGGTGACGATCCCGACGATTTTCTCATGGGCGACGACAGGGAGACGATTGATCTTCTGTTCTGTCATGGTATTGGCCATTTCAGACACCAACACATTCTCTTCCACGGTGATGACGTCACCAGTCATGATCTCTTCCGCTTTCAGTGCTACCGATTTACGGAATTCCTCTTCAAAACGCTTCGGGCTCTCGAGATAAATCATGCCGCCTAGAAAAGAGATATAGGAAGGATAGCGCAAGTCCTTGTCTTTAAAGAGCAGATCCCCTTCCGAGATGATCCCCAGTACGGCTCCATGTTTGGAGATGACGGGAACACCGCTGATCCGCTTTTCAATCATCAGTTTTACGACTTCGCTGACAGGAGTCTCCGGATATACCGTAAAAACCTCTTTCGTCATAATGTCGTAAGCCCGCAAGTCTTTTGAACTCATAAAGCCACCTGCTTTCCATCGAGATTCATCGCTGCCTGTTCCAATTGGGTCCATCCTTCAGGCAGAAAATCGACAATATCGCCGGCTTTCATGGCTCCTTGCCCATAGCGTCGAGCCGCCAAATCGCCAGCCAGCCCGTGAACATATGCACCTAAAGCAGCCGCGTGAACCGCGTCTACCCCCTGGGCTGCAAGCGCTCCGATGACCCCGGCCAAGACATCGCCGCTGCCGCCGGTAGCCATGCCCGGGTTGCCGGTAGAGTTGATGTAAAGACCACCTTCCGGCGTAGCGATGACGGTGCGAGAGCCCTTTAACACGATGACACAGCCCCACTCCTTGGCATAGCGGGCGGCCACCTCAATACGGTCCTTTTCCACTTCCGCCGTGGAAAGGCCTGTCAAGCGAGCCATCTCGCCAGGATGGGGCGTCAATATGACCGGCCCCTGAGCTGCCGCCAGCAGTTCGATATGACCGGCCAAAGCGAACAAGGCGTCCGCATCAAGCACCACCGGTCCCTTCACTGCCTCCAAGAGAGCGAGTAAAAAATCGGCTGACTCTGGTCGTCGTCCCATTCCGGGCCCGATGACAGCAGCACTGAAGGGACTGCAATCTTTTTCTTGGAGAGAATCACCGGTCAAAGCACCATCGACGGAGGGAAGCGGCCAAGTCATCGCTTCGGGCACCTGCGGAACGATCAGCGGATAGATCGACTCTGGTATAGCTGCGGTGACTAAACCGACACCGGAGCGTAAGGCGCCGGAGACGGCGAGAACAGCCGCACCGGCCATCCCGGTCTGACCGCCGGCGAAGAGCAGATGTCCAAAGTGTCCTTTATGGGCCATTGCCGGACGACGCTTCAGCCAGTTCCGGCAAAGTTCCCCCGTCAATAAAGCACGAGAAATGCGAGTATTGGCGATCATTTCACCAGGTATGGAGATGTCCACAACGACCACTTCCCCGGCGGCTGATGCGCCAGGTTCGACGACCAGCCCCACTTTCGGTAAGCCCAAGGTCACTGTCACCTTTGCCTGCAGGCAGACCGACGGGATTTTGCCGGTATCGGCTTCCAATCCAGAGGGAAGATCGACAGCCAGCACGGGCAAGGCTGATTCGTTGATCATGGTCATGGCCTTGGCGATCAATTCCGGCACGTCCCCGCGAAAACCGGTCCCATAAATCGCATCGACCACTACCGAGGCCGACAGCAAAGCTAGGCGCAAGGCGTTCAAGTCTTTCGGATCTTGAAAAGAATAGACCTTCCCGCCCATGCGCTGATAAATGGTCAAGTTCGTCAAGGCGTCACTTTTGATATCGCGCTCTGAGGCGAGCAAAAAAAGGATGACTTCGGCACCGTTGTTGATCAGATGACGAGCCGCCACAAAGCCGTCGCCGCCATTGTTCCCTTTACCGCATAAGATCAATACTCGTTTTCCGTCGATGTTCCCGGCGAGCAAGCGGGACACTTCCCGGGCGACTTGTATGCCGGCGTTCTCCATTAGGATCAGCGAGGGAATGCCATATTCTTCGGTGGCTCGGGCATCGAGACGGCCCATTTCCGCCGCGGTTACCAGTCGCATTCGTTTGTCCCCTCCCCTGGTCGGCCCCAAGCGATCACGGTGGCGATGGCATGGGTCCGTTCATGAGACAAACTGACTGCCCAGCGCTTCCATCCCGACTTGGCCGCATATTCTGCAGTGAGGCCAGTAAAATGCACCTGCGGTTTTCCTGTCGAATCCCGGAGAGTTTCCATCTCCGTCAACCGGGGAACGAAATCACCCGGCATGGCTTTGATGACGGCCTCCTTGGCGGCGAAACGAGCGGCGAATGAAGGCCAAGGATTGGCTTTTTGCCGGCACTCCACGATCTCGGCCGGAGAAAAAACCCGCTCTAAAAAGCGTGGATGCCCTTCCGCCGCCTCCCGGATACGAGCAATTTCCACAATGTCACAGCCGATAGCCATCGGTTCCACAGAGTCGTCGCTCCGTTTCGTATGTATTCATCTTGGAAATAGTATAACCTAAGTATAAAAGCCAAAACCCTGCTTATACTACAGGGTTTTGGTTTGCTTGCTTTAAAGGGCTCCGGCCAGTTGGGCCTTCTCCCGTTCTGTCAATATTTTATCCAAATCTAAAAGGATCAACAATCGCTCGCCTACCTTGCCGACACCTTTCAGGTAATCGACAGCAATGCTGGAAATCATCGGCGGCGGCGGCTCGATAGACGCAGTGGCCAAGCGCAGTACCTCAGTGACGGCATCAACGATGATACCTACCGTATGTTTGCCTACATTGACGACGATGATCCGGGTATTTGCCGTGTATTCTTCCAAGGCAAGGCCAAAGCGCTTTTTCAAGTCGATGATGGGAATAATATTCCCCCGCAGGTTGATAATCCCCTCGACAAAGTTCGGTGCTTGGGGAATTTTTGTCGGCGTGATCAGCCGGTTGATCTCTTGCACCTGTGTAATGGGAACGCCATATTCTTCTGTTCCTAACTTAAAGACGACGAGTTGAATTTCCCCAGAATCGACTCTCAGCTCGCTCATGTTCACTGTTCCTCCTTTCGTAATGGAAAAGCTTCGTCACCCTCTAGGCAGTTCACTCCTAGGGAAGGATTATCGGCCCGAGGGACAAATTTGACCAGCCGGATAGAGTTTCCTTTTTGGTTAAACGTGACTTCATCCATGGCCGCACGGATGAGCAACAAGCCTCGTCCCGTCTCACTCAGCAGGTCATAATCTTTTCGGACATCCGGATTAAAGCCAGTGCCTTCGTCGGTCGCTTCCACCAGAAAACGTCCATCGACCACCCCGTAGCAAACAGTCACCCATTTGTCCGGATTTTCCTTGTTCCCATGGACGACAGAGTTTACAAGTGCTTCGATCAATGCGAGTTTGATAAAGTCCAAATCCATCGGTTCCCAGGGGAGGGTTCGCACCTCGTCAAGGATTTGCTCCACTGCTTTTTCAATATTTCCGAGACAACTGGCAAAACGAAAAACTTTTGTCGCTGTCATGAGGAACAACCTGCCTTTATGCATGGGGACACAATATCCTGACTTGCGCCTGTCGATTTCCTGTAAAACGCAAATGTTGTGCCCATGATGCCAGATGTTTTAGGGGCTAAGGGGATTTGTCGGGTACATATATTCGTGCTTACGAGGAAAATATCCTTTTCCCCATAGTCATCTTCTTTTCGATCTCTTTCGCGCCCCATTCGCTGCCCCCCTGCAAAGCTGATTCATCGTTTAATGCTTTTATAGTAATTGTTGTATTTCGCTGCTCATGGACGGATTCCTTTTTGAAAAGAGGAATTCCTTGTGATTCCTTTGGGTAAAAGTATCTGTTGACATCTTATGTGATTTGGAGTAAATTCGCACTAGATACCCTACGGGGGGTATGGTAAATAACGAGGAGGATTGAGCGATGGAAAAGAACGCTCATTCCATGGTGTCTCAACGGAACAAGCAGGATTTGCTCAACCGCATGCGCCGCCTGGAAGGTCAAGTTCGGGGAATCACTAAAATGATTGAAGAAGACAGATACTGTGTCGATATCCTTCTACAGATCAGCGCTTCTCGGGCAGGGCTGCAAAAAGTGGGCCTTTCCATTCTCGACAGTCATACCCGGGGATGTGTAACGTCCGCTATCAAGGAAAACCGGGGCGATGAGATGGTGGACGAACTCATCGATGTTTTAGACAGGTTCATGAAGTAACAGTGCAATAGTTTGGAGGTAAGAATTCATCGCTTTTATAAGGAATGGCTCCCCTCTATTCGATAGTTGAAGGGAGGAATCTAAAATGTCAAATGGGACAGATTCATCGAAATCTTGCAGTGAATCTGCTTGTACAGTTGATCCAGTTCAGACAACGAAAACCGTACAAAAAGATTCGAAGGGTCCGACCGGGCCTTCTGTTCGAGTGACCCTTCCCGTGACCGGCATGAGTTGCGCCGCCTGTTCGAGCCGGATCGAGCGAAGTTTACGCAAGATTCCAGGCGTGCTGGAATGCAATGTGAACTTGGCCCTCGAAAAAGCGACCGTCGAGTTCGATCCCGGTCAGACTGGTATTGATGCCTTCGTACAAAAAATCCACGACCTTGGCTTTCAGGTGCCGACGGAACGAATAGAGCTATCTGTCGGCGGCATGTCTTGTGCCGCCTGCGCAGCACGGATCGAAAAAAAGCTGAACCGCTTGCCCGGAATCATTACGGCCTCGGTCAACTTAGCTACAGAAAAAGCGGTCATCCAGTACTACCCCGGCGAGTTGGGAAACGCTGAGATCATCAATGCCATCCTCACTTTAGGCTTTCAAGCTCGATTTGCCGAGACCTCCGACGGGACCGACCGGGAACAGGTCGAGCGCGAGCAACGCCTTCGCCGCCAATGGCTTCTCTTCGGTCTCTCGGCCCTCTTGTCTTTTCCGATGCTGCTGATCATGATCGCTGAGATGAGTGGCTTTGTCCTTCCCCGCTGGCTCACATCCCAGTACACGCAATTCCTCCTGGCAACACCGGTTCAGTTTGGCGTCGGTTGGCAGTTCTACCGGGGCGCCTACAAAGCTTTGAAAAACGGCAGCGCCAACATGGACGTGTTGGTCGCCTTAGGTACCTCCGCCGCCTACATTTATAGCGTCTACTTTACCTTTTTCTCTCCCCATGGCCATCATGTCTATTACGAGACAGGCTCCATCCTAATTACGCTGATCCTGCTCGGCAAGACCTTAGAGGCTGTGGCTAAAGGACGGACCTCAGAAGCCATCAAAAAACTGATGGGATTACAAGCGAAGACAGCCCGCGTCGTCCGTGACGGCAAGGAAATAGATATACCCATCGAGTTGGTGATGGCCGGCGATAGGGTTATCGTCCGGCCTGGCGAAAAAATACCTGTCGACGGCATTGTAGAAGAAGGCTTGTCCGCCGTAGATGAATCTATGTTGACCGGGGAAAGCTTGCCTGTCGACAAGAAACCTGGGGACGCCGTCATCGGTGCGACGATCAACAAGCACGGAAGCTTCAAGTTCCAAGCCACTAAGGTGGGCAAGGATACAGCCCTCGCCCAGATCATCCGGGTCGTCGAAGAAGCGCAAGGTTCGAAAGCGCCGATTCAGCGCATGGCTGACAAAATCTCCGGCTACTTCGTTCCGGCTGTCGTGACGTTGGCCGTCGTCACCTTCCTCCTTTGGTACTTCCTGGTCGAGCCGGGGAACTTTACCCGGGCGCTGCTCAACTTTACCGCTGTTTTGGTCATCGCCTGCCCTTGTGCCTTAGGTCTTGCCACGCCCACATCGATCATGGTGGGAACCGGGAAAGGTGCCGAAAATGGCATTCTCTTTAAGGGCGGAGAACACCTGGAGAAGGCTCACAAGATCAGCACTGTCATTCTTGACAAAACAGGCACGATCACGAAGGGAAAACCGGAACTGACTGATTTTATTGCACTCGGCGACTTTGCCGGTCAAGAGTCAATGCTGCTGCAGTGGGCCGGCCGGGCAGAAAAATCTTCTGAACACCCGCTGGCCGAAGCGATCGTGAAAAGGTCTAAGGAAGAATCTGCATCCTTGGCCGATGTAGAATCCTTCCAGGCCATTCCCGGACGGGGCGTTAGAGCTACTATCGATGGCCACTCTATTCTTTTGGGAACACGCAAACTGCTGACGGAAAACGAAGTCCCCTTTGCCGACTTTGAACCGATCGCCGAAAGGCTGGAATCGGAAGGAAAAACAGCCATGTTTATGGCTGTGGACGGTACCGCCGCAGCTGTGATTGCCGTAGCCGATACTATCAAAGAGACTTCCGCGGAAGCAGTTTCGGCACTGAAGGCAATGGGTATCCAAGTCTGGATGATCACCGGCGATAACCGCCGCACCGCCGAAGCTATCGCCCGGCAGGCAGGGATAGACCACGTCATCGCTGAAGTTCTCCCGGAAGACAAGGCCCTAAATGTGAAAAAACGCAAAGAAGAGGGCCATGTGGTGGCCATGGTCGGTGATGGCATCAACGATGCGCCCGCCCTCTCCACGGCTGACGTGGGCATGGCCATCGGCACCGGTACGGATGTGGCGATGGAGGCAGCCGATATCACCCTCATGTCAGGTGATCTGAGAGCTATCGTCGCGGCGATCCGCCTCAGCCGGGCCACGATGAGCAACATCCGGCAAAACCTGTTCTGGGCGATGATTTATAACAGTTTGGGGATTCCCGTAGCGGCAGCAGGCTTGTTAAATCCGGTCATCGCCGGCGGGGCTATGGCTTTCAGTTCTGTCTCGGTCGTGGCGAATGCGTTGCGGTTGCGGAGGGTTCAGCCCTATGATAGAACGTAACGAACAGCTTCTAAAGCCGGCTTGCGCTTATCCTTGCCAAGACTGCAGTTCTTTGAGGTCAAATAGACCTTAAGATAAAAAATTTATATTTCATAGTAGTATAGGAGGAGTTTCTATGACCGACATCACCCTGAAAGTCGAAGGAATGTCTTGCGGACACTGTAAGGCGGCTGTGGAAAAGGCATTACACAGTCTGACCGGAGTGAGTAAAGCAGAAGTCAACCTAGCAGCGAAAGAAGTAGCCCTTTCTTTTGACGAGACACAAACCAGCATAGATGTCATCAAAGAGGCTATTGAAGACGCCGGGTACGATGTGATTTAGTTCCACCATCACCTGTCTTCCTTGGGTAGAATCAGCATCCGAAAAGACGTACCCCTTGTGTAAAAAAGGAACTGGTTTTCTATCAATTTCCCTTGCACTCTCCTTTGTTCTATGATATATTTCATAAATGTGGCTAACTAAACGGCCACTCCCTGCTCCACACAGTGAGGTGGGGCCATACGTCCGAAGGGAGGTGCCATTGTGCGCGAATACGAAGCGATGCTTTTGATCCGCCCCAACATGGAAGAAGAAGCTTTCCAGGGGGTCGTCGACAAGTTCGTCAACCTCATTACCCAACAAGGTGGCGAAATCGTCAAAGCTGACAAGTGGGGTAAGCGCCGGCTCCAGTACGAGATCAAGAAGTTGAAAGAGGCCTTTTATGTCCTCATCACCTTCAAAGGCGAGCCTGCTGTCGCCCACGAGCTGGATCGGGTCATGCGGATTTCCGATGACATCGTCCGGTTCCTCGTCATCCGTAAAGACGAGAAGTAATGGGTTACGATTCGTCCATCTTTTAGGGTAAAGGAGGTTTAACGCATGCAAGATCGTGGTGATAAGCCGGAACGCAAAGGCCGGAAAGGCCGTCGTCCCCGCCGCCGCATTTGCTTCTTCTGCGTCGACAAGATTGAACAAGTCGAATACAAAGAAGTCGGCAAACTGCGCAAGTACATCACGGAACGGGGTAAAATTCTTCCCCGCCGTGTATCAGGCTGCTGCGCTAAGCACCAGCGTCAACTGACCTTGGCCATCAAGCGGGCCCGTCACGTTGCCCTGCTGCCGTTTACCGTCGCAGAATAATCAAAGCTCGTCAAACCGGAGGAACCCTGTTACAGGTGTCCTCCGGTTTTTCATTTTTCTTGTAGGTTTTTTTAATCCTTCGTCGAACAAGTCCTCTATTACGCAATATGCCCGTCTCGATAAAAATACCTTCGAATATGATTATCGAGGCAGGTTCTGTTGGAGCCGACTGGGTCTTTTTGACCCGGAAAGGAGTGATTTCGGTGCCCGAGGCGGCCAATTCAGAGACGGAAAAGGAAATACCAAAGCGGATACCTTATCAAAAGACGCTTGCCGTGCTCTCCATTCTGGGGTTAACATTGACAGCCGCTGGTTGTGACTCCGATCCCCCTCCCCCTGCAGATGATCAAGCCGCCTATTCCGATGATGGGGTCGTCATGGAAGACGACGAAGATGATGATAATCTCTTTATCTATCACGGCGGCAGTTATTACCCATACCGTTCCTTCACAGGATCTTGGGATGGGGCTACCATGGTTTCCCGCAAGAACGGAACGTATGTGCCTTATACAGGAGCAAAACATCCACCTTCTTGGAGCGGCAATCCCGGTTATGTAAAACCGACAACCTCTCAAGGAACTGGCAATGTAGTGCGGAAATCGAGCGGCAGCTCCAGCAGTTCATCGGGCAGCATCTTTGGCTCCGGCGGGTCGAAGTCCAGCTTCGGATCTTCTTCGTCTGGTGCTCGAGGCAGTGCCGGATCAGGCAGTTCGTCCTCAGGCGGTTAATCGTAAGAGGAGATCACCTATGTTACCTTTTTTCGACTCTGCTAAAGCTATCGCTTCCCTGCAAGAGAACCGGTCCGTGCCTTTGTCTGCCGATGCCGTGGAAGGAGTACTCGGTTATCTAGAAGAACAACAAATGCCCTATCTGATCACTTATTATCCTGAGCAACACAGCCGGGAAGAGCACTGGCTGGTTCAACTGCCCGAAACAACAGGTCAATACAAGATGAAGGAACCGACAGCCCCCACGGTGGAAGCAGCGCTGACTCAGTGGCTGTTGCAGCGCTGGACCGTCACCGATGAAGAAACGGCCGTCCTTCTCGCTGAGGGGCTTTGCGCCATGGGTCTAGCTTACCTTTGCTTGTTTCATCCTGAATCGGTAGGCGACCGGGCCCACTTTGAGTTTCGCAAGCCAGAGTATCAGGGGCCTTTGCTCTTTTAGCGTCATTTCATCAGCGGAAGGAGACCATCGATGCAGCTTTCGGCGATTCTACCTGATGATCGAGAAGCTTACTTGGACCGGTGGGAAGAGGACGTGGCCCGCTATGAAGAAACGTTCGGCTTTACCTGGGCTTTTGACGGGCGGGGGCAGCATTTTTACAATTTGCACGCCCTAGTGATGTCTACGGAGGAGCATCGCCGTTTTCTCAGTGCCCATCGACAGGTGGTCGATCTGCTGCATACGGTTCAAGTGGTGATCGAAGGTCATCCTGATCTGCTCGATTTTCTCGGTATCCCCAAATCGCTTCAGGCTCACTGCTTACGGCAACGCCTGCCTTGGCTGACAGCCTTGGGCCGCTTTGACTGGTACTGGACTGATCAAGGACCGAAACTGCTGGAGTTCAACAGTGAGACCCCCTTCGGCCTGGTCGAATCATGCCTCCTGCAGCCTCAGGTAGCCCGAACGTATCATCGTACCCTCTCTGACCCCAATGAATTACTCGAGGAGACCCTCCGCCGGAGCTTGCGCGATTCTTTCGTCCGGCAGGGCGGACAGGCCGGTACGGTGACAGCCATCGTCGGGTTCCCATCGGATCCTGAAGAACGATCGACCTTACGGTTCGTGGAGAATTTAGCCGCCTATGAGCCTGGAAAAGTTCTCATCGGAGACGTTCGGGACCTCTCTATCGATTCAACGGGACGCCTCTGTGCAGGCAATTTCCCCGTCGATTTTTTGCAATCCTTTTATTCCGTAGAATGGTACGCCCGCGATCAAGGAGGTCCTCAATTCATCGATTGCATGGAAAAGGGGCAGCTCTGTTTGATCAATCCTCCTTCCACCCTTCTCCTGCATTCGAAAGCTCTCTTAGCCCTTTTATGGCTTGTAAAACCGAAACTATCGCCTCCACGGCAGGAAGCGATAGAACAGTATATTCCTTACACATCTCTTGACCCGGATCTGATGCAGGGCCGCCCCGTCATGATCAAACCGCTGCACAACCGGGAAGGTCTCGGGATCATCGACTGTGATGCATTGACCATGACCGATCTGCCGCAAGGTGACGTGGTATATCAAGCACGAGTTGATGCCGAACCTGTCTTCTTTCCAGTCATGCGAAACGGCCGCATCCGAAAACGGCCCCTGCTCCCGACGATCGGCACATTTTGCCTGTTTGACGAATTAGCTGGCTTTTACACCCGCCTTAGCCCGAAAATTGTCACAGCTCAAGAGGCCTGTTGGGTGCCCACACTCGTGCAACCGGATTAACGTCAGGGAGGGATATATCTCTTGGCGATAGAAAATTTTCTGAATGCTCTGCTCTATTTTGCCGTCTCGTCGGTACTTATGCTCGCGATGGTGCGCATCTTTTTCTGGGTTACCCCATACAACGACGCAGAAGAGATTCATCAAGGGAACGCAGCCGTAGGGATCACCCTTTTTTCGCAGATGGTTGGGCTAGGGATCATCCTCTGGTCTGCCATTTCTCACAATGATACCTTAGCGGAAACTATCGTTTGGGGCGTCTTCGGGTCCCTCTTAATGATGGGCAGTTACCTCATTTTCGAATGGCTGACACCAAAACTTCCCGTCCGTGAAGAACTTCGCAAGGGAAATATGGCTGTCGCCTGGATCGTGGCGGGCATCTTCATCGCCCTCGGTTTAGTGGTAGCAGCCTGTATCAGTTAGTGCCTATGGCGCTCCCTCATAAAACCGAGCGAACCTTACGTAGCCCTTAGTGGACTGAGTCGTTGCACTCCTGTTTACCACAATTGAATGCCGTAATGCAAAGAAAACAGAGTCTTTCTCCATTGAAGAGAAGAGACTCTGTTTTTTATGACAGGCAAACTTCTTTTCGAGCCTCAAGACGAGGTTCTTTCATCAGGTATTCACCGCTCGACGGGAGCATTTGCAAGACTTCTCCAAGAAAGCGCCAACTCGCTTCTGGCATATATTCATTACAGTCGGTTTCCATTTCGCGATGCAGGCTGGCCATACGTTCCTTCAGCAGAGGTATGTGAGACGGTTCAACCTCCAAGCAACCCAATAGGCAATACCGCTGTCCTTCCAGCGGGAGAAGGCGGGCTACCATTCCCTTCCCCGCTTGAGGCGGTTCGAAATAGCTCCGTAATTCGATTTCTTGTTCCCTTTCTCGGAGGAGGTCAATGATCCGGCAAGTGCCTTCCGTTCGCCACTCGACGATCTGGTAAATTCTAAAAGGCTGTTCAAACCATTTTTTAAGGACTCTAGCCAAGGGTGGGTGGAGCAATTCCAACTCATGACGCAGTCCCGGCGGTTGTTGTTCCGGCGGCAAGGCGACCGTCAAGAACTCCAACAGCAGCCCTCTAGCGGAATGGTGAGGGTGAAGCAGTTGTTCCGGTGACGTGCCTAAGCGATGGCCGAGTAAAAATACAGCATTCGCCAGTTCGGCAGGCTCCCCGTCAGTGAGCCATTCGCTCCATGCCCGAAGTACAAGGGACCAGTAAACTTCCGGTTGCGCCAGCGATTCTTCAGGTTGGGGCCACCACTCTTTTGACAACTCTAAAAGCTCCATCGATAAAAAGGATAAGGTTTTTCGAAATAATCGGCTCCACTCGTCGAAAGAGGACGCTTGGATCGTTCGCATGCGCTCCGTAAAGGCGGTCTTTAACCACAGGGGTAATCGCCCTCGGTGTACAGGCACAATGGCTCGGGAAAAAAGTCGTCGTTCCCACAGGTTCAGATTGATATCATCATCACAGACCATCACCAGTTCATGGCCAATCCGATAAAAGGTACATCGCTTATCGTGGCCTTCATCTATGGCACTCTTCCATAGCAGAGACCGTTCTTCCCAGTAATCATTGATTCGTACCATTGGGCAGAAAAGCTCCTGATCACTGTCAAGACGGTTCGTTACCGTCCGTACGTTTTTGCCTAGATCGTAGACCCGGAAAAAGAAAGGTTCTTTCACTTTATTTACTTTTTCCTTCATCGTTAAGTAGCGAGGCTCTGCCCACTCGGCTTCGGAAAGCCACCACTGCCTTCCGAACCGAGAAACAGTGATACGCACGGTCGTCTGCTGCCAAGGCGGCCCCAGTATATCCAAAAGCACTGGCTTTTCGACGACAGAGCTTTTTAACCATTCCACCTCGAATCGACGCCGTTCGTCGGAATCTAAAGTATTCGCTTCCAACGTAAGGGGTTGAACTTTTACTTTTTCCGATTTCCAAGGGACGACGAGCGCTGTATTGATCACGTCGTCGACCATATGATTGACAAACTGCTGCATCGTGTCTTCATTGCCTGGAGTCAACGTCAGCTTTTGATCGATACGACCTCGCATACGGGCATATAGACGCCAGGGGGCGATCCTTTCCTTAATAGGCAGATCTTCTTCCTGTAAGTACCGTTCTTGGGCCACCCACCAAGGCTCTTCCGCTTTTGCCAAGCCATCGACCCAAAGGGCTCGTTCTAGTTCGAAGTCGATATTTTGACGGGCCTGAAGATAGGTATAAATGATATCTTCTGCGGTCAACCTCGAAGGACGCAGTTTATGTAGTAGCCGCCGGCTCGTCTCCACGGACAGCGACGTCAACGAACCGACTCCATCGATCAACCGACCCAAATCAGGCCAGAACTGTTCCACGATATCTGCTGTACTGGATTCCTTTCCCTCTACTGTTTTCCAGTATCGCAGCATCGACTGGACGGCACAGCCGATGTCCTCACGGTTGACAGGCACCTCGTTCCCCTGTCCGCATCCGCACTGCCACTCCTGTCGGGACATTTCCTGCCAGAGTAAAAAGGCCGTATCCATAGGGTTGAAACTCAACTGTCCGAGGCAGACCTGTAACATCCTGCCTTTGCCCTGCCAAGCAGCGCGGAAGTTAAAGGTGGAATGGAACCAGCGGTTCTCGGGCTGGGCAAAAGCGCCGATGAATCTTTCGCTCGACGGTTCTCCTCGGAGATTGGGTCGTCGCTGGATCGGGATAACCTTTGACACCTTGTTACCTTCTTTCCCTACCGCAAGATAGGACAAGTCCCCGCAGCGGCGGGGACCGAGAAAAACAATTCTGAAGTTCTTGCAAGTCAAAGACGTTTTTCCAAGGTCCACGGGAATATTCAGCAAAGACCCCTTTGTTCTTTGCTATTTTATACGCTATCTTTATTCGTGATCGGTCGGCACATTCCTTCCATTGTTTACGCTTTACAAATCCTTTTTGTGAAAGTTGTACAGCGCTAGTCCTAAACATGCCATCAGATATAGAAGTGTATAGATGATCATCAAGTTGCTGGGCGGTACAGCTACACCAAATGGTCCTAAAGACAAGGACGCAAGGGGGTTTTCCTGAGCGACGGTAAGGACTGTCATCAGTTTGCGAAACAAGGCATCGCTCGGAATGACCAGACTGATGACAATGCCTACATTGACTAAAGACGGCTTGGCTACTAAACCACCAACCTGTTCTAGAAACCCGCCTACCGTTCCGAGTACATACAGGACCGTCACGACGACCCCTGCGGTAAGGGTTCGCAGCGCCGATCCAAAGACCATGGACAAACCGAGCAACACCAGCGGTTGGAGGATAAAGATCAATGCCCCATAGACGAGATGAAAGGGTGTGAGGAGACTCAGTATTTGAGGGTTGTACAGCCGATTCAAGACCACGATACCGGCGAACAATAGAAGGCCTAAGCTGACCAGCATGGAACCATAGCCGAAAAATTTGCCGAGGATGATCGATGAACGGGGTATCGGTTTCGAAACAATCGCATGCAACAGCCCGTTCTCGATCTCTGAAGCGACAGATCCGACGCTGGCCAGGAGTGCCAACAAGGCCATTAAGAAAGAGGCGAAGTACATGCCCGAGCCTAACAACTGATTTCCCACAATCTGTTGAATGACCGGCTGCCGGCCTCGCAAAGCGTTTAAGCGCATCATTTCCTGGGAAGCAAAATCAAGGGCAATTCCGTAGAGAAGAAAAAAAGCTAGACATAGGAAAAGGATGACCAGAAAGACCCGCTTTCGGGCGCCTTCAGCAAAGGTCAATCGTGCCAGGGTAAGCAAAGCGGTTCCCACTTTCGAATCTTTTCATCTTTCCTCAAGTTATTATCCACATTTACGCTTGAAGGCATGATCTAGGTGTCTTCATTCGGTTTCCTGCGTCACAAACTGAAGAAATAGCTTCTCCAGCGAATCTACCTGCGGAGTCACTTCATAGATGTCGATTCCGGAAGCGACCAAGGATTGGATGAGCGTAGGAACGGAACCCTGTTCCGGAATACGAAACAACAGTTCATGCCGGAACCGGCTGAGTGCAGGCCCGCCTTCGCTCCTTGTCGCTGCCTCCAGCTCGCTTGCCACCCCTAAAGGCCGCTGAGCCAGCAATTGAAAGCCCCCATCGCTGGCACTGGTGAGTTGGGAAGGTATCACATCTCCCACAACCACTTTCGTTTGGTACGATCGCCGGGCCAGTTCACGCCAATCGCCTTGGTAGACGAGGCACCCTTGCTTGATGATGGCGATCTGGTCGCAGAGAGTCTCCAACTCGCTGAGCAAATGACTGTTGAGAAAGACCGTTTTTCCCTGCCCTTTCAATCGCTCCAGCAGTTCCCGTACTTCTTTACGTCCAATCGGGTCGAGGGCTGATGTGGGCTCATCGAGAAAGAGCAATTCCGGATCAGGCAAGAGAGCGACAGCCAAACCGATGCGCTGCTGCATCCCCTTGCTGTACCTTCCAACTCTCTGGGCCGCTTGTTCTTTCATGCCCACTTGGCCTAAGACTTCGGGAATGCGGGCGCGAACCTCCGCCGGCGATAGGCCGAACAGGGCGCCGTGAAAGCGAAGCAAATCTTCTCCGGTCAACCAGTCATGGTAGCGAAAGTTTTCCGGTAGAAAGCCGACTTTCCGGCGAACGGACAGGTCGGAAAAAGGTCGCCCGAGAATGCGTGCCTGGCCTGAGGTGGCCTGAAGCAATCCGACAAGCATTTTGACCAAGGTACTTTTGCCTGCGCCGTTGGGCCCGAGCAAACCGAAAACGGTGCCGCAAGGTACAGCGAGGGAGATATCCCGACAACCGCCGTGGCCGGAATAGGTTTTCGTCAGTTTTTCCGTCTCGATAGCCAGCAAAAAAGGTCACCACGTTCTAATTCTCCAATTGTCCTGATTATTTAAGCGATTGGGCCACCTTAAGGGCCTCCCCTTTATCTAAGGAACCGTCGAGTTGATAGAGAACACCCTTGTCCACCCAGAAGAGAAAACTCCGTCCCATATGGAGGTTTTGGGCATAAAGCCCTTCTACCCCGTTGATGGTCACTTTCTCCATGCGGTCTTCGGCGTAAGGCACGATCATCGTGTTTTTCCAGTCGCCGATGGCAGACAGCTGGGTACGAAGTTCCGTTGGTAAGATCGGCAAATCGAGCAGAGCCGACCGAAGTGCATTAGCATCAACGCCTTCTGGAACGGTCACCTCTGGGCTGTCAAATTGGTTAAGGGTAAAGACTTTTCGTCCGTCTGGTTGAATGTATTCCGTTCGCAGGCCCGGCGGTATGCGTATACGAAAAGCTTTCCCCGACAGGTCCTGCGGAAGCAATGTCTTCGATCCAAGACTTTGCAGCAGTTGGTTCACCTGGGGAACGTTCAATTGAAACTCTGCGGTCCCCTCCTGGTGCATATCAACCGGTTCGGCTAAGCCCGTGTTCAGCGGTAAATAAGCTGGTTGACGGATTTTAAATGGCAGTTGATTGCGCGCTTCGGCGAGTGAAATTTTTTTCTGTTCCGGTTTCTGAATGACATCGGCTTTTCCGAACTGCTGTAAGTTGATTTCTCCAGACTGCGATTGCATCGCTTGACCCATCTGCTGCAATTGTTCTGGAGTGATTTTCACCGTTTCCATCCGCTGCACCCGGAAGCGGGAGAGAAAATCAGCTGTCGCCTGCCGTAACGGTGTCACGGCAAAGAATCCTGATAACAAAAGAATGGTTGCAACGGCAGCGGTGATCTTTTTTCGTCTATCCATTATCTCATCCTTTCCGGCTAAACCAAGATATGGGACTTATCACAGATTATTCTCTTTTCAACATATTTCTATCCATGTCTGCATCCTTTTCCTCGCTTCTCGTAGAAGAAAAAGCACTGACGATGGGAGGATTCGCAAGACTATCGTCGAAATATTGAGTAAGTGATTGTGATTTCAATTTTATGTTACTGAATTTGTTCGCAGGAGTGTTACTATGGATTATTCATTAGAAAACTACGGCCTTAAAGATCTCATCGATATTGATTTGCTGCAGCGCTTTCAAGACTCCTTTTCTGCGGCCACAGGGATGGCCAGCATTACGGTCGATCTGCATGGTCCCATCACCCGTCCGAGTAACTTCACTGATTTTTGTATGAATCTTACCCGAAAAACTCCAGAAGGGCTCCGTCGCTGCAACGAGTGCGATCTCAAAGGCGGAAGAGAAGCTGCTCAGAGCGGGAAACCGTCGATCTATTATTGTCACGGCGGACTAATGGATTTTGCAGCCCCCATCGTGGTCGGAGGAAAACAACTCGGTGCGATGCTAGGCGGTCAGGTACTGCCGGTACGGCCGGATGAACAAAAATTTCGCCAATTAGCTCGTGAATTGGGAATAAACCCTGACGAGTATATCAAGGCTCTTTCGAAAGTGCGCATCGTTCCTGAAGATAGCATCCGAGCGGCGGCAGAGCTTCTTTATATTGTGGCTAACGCCTTGTCGCGAATCGGCTACCAACGTTTGCAGACGATGTTCAGTGCCCGTCAATTAGACGAGCTCTCGAAAAACATGCACCAGAACATGCTGAGCCTCTCTGAAAATGTACAAAGCGTCGCTGAGCAAATGGACAATCTCCTAACCACGTCCAAGGGATTACTCTCCACATCGGTCGACTCCAAAAACAAGGTTTTGGAAACGGATCAAATTCTCGGTTTTATTCGGAACGTGGCAAATCAAACAAATCTGCTCGGATTGAATGCTGCCATCGAAGCCGCCCGTGCCGGGGAACAGGGCCGAGGCTTTTCGGTCGTCGCTGAAGAAGTTCGAAAGCTCGCTGGGGTCAGCGTGGAATCAGCCCGGAAGATTGAGTTGATTTTAAAGAGCATTCGCCAAGGGATGCAGGAAATAGAGACAGGTGTAAACCAAACGGGTGGAATTATTGAAAAGCACTCCGATTTTATGGGCGTTATTTTCAATAAAATCACCGAGTTGGAAAAAGATTTTTCAAATCTTCGAACGCTGACCGAATCGCTACAATCAAAAGTAAATATGTAACAAGTCTTGCAGGACAAGTAATAGGGCAGACCCCGTGAATAGGGGGGTCTGCCCTATTTTTTTCCTACCTAGCAACAGCCGTTACCTTTGCCACTGTTTTGCCTCCTTCAGCAACTTTAAAAAATCCAGTTGCTCCGCCAACTCACGGCAAAGAGATTCCCTGTTCTCTGCAAGGCCCATCGAACTATCGATGCGCGGCAGGCAGGCTAAGATGGGCAACCCGGTCATACGGGCAATCATGGCTGGACTCGTCTCTTCTGCCAAAGTAGGAGTTTCCGATAGTTCATTGAAGATGATGCCGAGAAGGGGCAGACCTTTTTCGTGGGCATAACGGGCAGTTAGTACGGTATGATTGATCGTTCCCAAACCTGCTCGGGCTACGATGATCGCCGGAATCTGCAACTGAACGGCCAAATCAGCCATGGTAAACTCGGGCCCGGAGACAGGGACGGCTAAGCCACCGGCGCCTTCCACCAGCACTAAGGGTTGTCTTTTTGCCAACCGCCGATATGCTCGCTGAACTTCTGCCAGATCGACGGGCCGTTCTTCCAGTTCAGCAGCCTGGGCTGGCGCGAGCGGATATTCGTAACAAAGGGGACACAACTCGTCATCGGTCCATGGAAGGGAAGCGAATTGTCTGTAGACAGCCACATCTTCCCGATACCAATCTCCCTCGACTTTCGCTGCGCCTGTTTGAATCGGTTTACAGGGCACCGTCGGGATGCCTCCATCGGTGAAAACCTTCGTCAACGCTGCAGTGACTACCGTTTTTCCGACACCTGTATCGGTACCGGTGATGAAGATTCCTGTTGCCATTCTTATCTCTCCCCTTATTGCGAAGCCTCTTGTGCCCCCGCGGATGCACGACGATGCAACCACACTTTCAGTCCCAGAAAGGCGGCGACTCCACTCAAGAAAATGTCTCCGGGCAGGGGCAGCAGGATTCCATAGAGCACTGTGTTTACTACCGATATGGGAGAGTTCGTGACATAATTCATGATTCCATACAAGTACAGAGCGCCCATTCCGTAGATGATAGCGAGGCCAGCCAAGACGGAGAGAAACAGACGGCCCTTGTGGGCTTCCAGCAGACGCTCTGTCAACAGGCCGATCACATATGCCCCCAGAGCGAAGCCAATCAGATAGCCGAAGGTTGGTTTCAGCACATAAGCCGGTCCACCCCCCTCAGCAAAGACAGGCACTCCCAAAAGGCCGATGGCGATGTAGAGGATCTGGCTAGCCAATCCCAGCCGTGAACCCAGCAGGATCCCGGCCATAGCGACGAAGAGATACTGTAAAGTGAACGGAACGAAAGGAACAGGAACTTTGATAAAAGCGCCGACAGCAGTCAGGGCCGCAAAAAGAGCCACCTGGCTCATGTCCCGGAGAGTCAGATTGGACATGTCGATCAAACAACCCCCTTCATTGTAAACCACTCCGAATTATGTAGTTGACAAAATAACTGTATCTAGAAGGACTGCTTCTGTCAACCATATGAAAAAATTCAGTTTACAATCAAGCCCTCTACAACAAAAAAATCGCCCCTTGCTTTTAGGGCGATTTAACTGTTTATTTTGATGATGCGCGGTTTCTCTTCCGGTTTTTTTCCAATGTGAATGTGGAGCATCCCATTTTTGCCGGCAGCGGTGATTCTGTCGAGATCAGCGTTACCAGGTAGGACGACTGAGCGGTGAAAGGTACCGTAAGATCCTTCTACTATGTGTGTATTCCGGTCTTTTCGTTCCAACTCGGCTCGCTTTTCTCCCTTGATGGTAAGTATATTTCCAGTGACTTGGATTTCTACTGTCTTGGGATCGATGCCAGGGATTTCTGCCTCGATGACATATTCATCTGGCTGTTCCATCAGGTTGAGCCGTGGCAGCCAGCCTTTGCCTTCGAAGGCATGAAAGAAATCGTTCGAGAAAAAGGGTTCCTGAAACATCTGCCGGAAGAGTTTGTTCATCTCTTCCTGAATACGAAAAACCGGATGGTCGTATTCGTCCCGCTTTTTCAGTGTCATCGATCATCCCTCCTCCCATTACATATTATTCGGGAACAGGGATAATGAAACACCGTTTAAGCAAAGGCAAACCCGCCAGCGATGATCGCATAGGTCGCCAGCAACATGAGGCCTTCGAGCCAGTTCGTCTCACCGTCTTTGCTGATCGACTTGGCGATCCATACGGACAGGACGACTGCCACTAGCTCGAAAGTATTGAAGACCAAGTCCATCGGCTGGTCGAAGATTCGTCCTGCGAGCACCAATAGGGAAGTAACCAGCAAAGCGATTTGGATGCTTGAGCCAAGCGCGATCTCAGCGGACACTTCGATCTGGTTTTTCATCGCCATGAGAACAGCGCTGCTGTGTTCAGCCGCATTCCCGATGATGGGGATAAGGATGATCCCGATAAATGCTTCCGACCATCCTAGTGAAGACACCGTATGCTCCAGAGAGCCCACCAAGACTTCGCTTGCCAGTGCAACAGCCACTGTGGCGGCGAGCAGAACCGTAAGGGCCTTCCCTTTCGTCCACGCTGCTTCATGGTCATCGGAGGCAGGTTTATGTACCGTTCCCGCTGTCCTATATTCCGTAACTGTTGTAGCTGTCGACTCTGCCTCTGCGTCGCCTTGAGCAGCTATACCGGAATGATTAAAGTTGAAATAGAGCAAGGCGCCGTAGACGATGAGCAGTACGATAGAAACTTCAACGGAAAGGTTGACGGCCGCTTCCGGGTGCACTTCCGTATGCATAAATAAAGAGGGTACCAGCATGGCGATAACAGCCAACAACAAGGTGGTCGCATTCATTTTGGCTGTTTCCGTACTGAACTTCTGCGTGCCATGCTTGAAGCCTCCCAATAGAACCGACAATCCTAGGACCAGCAGGATATTACCGATAATCGAGCCGATGATGGAGGCTTTCACCACCTCGATGTGCCCGGCCTTCAGCGCAAAGAGAGCGATAATCAATTCGGTCGCATTGCCAAAGGTGGCATTGAGAAAACCGCCGATTTTCGGTCCCGTGTGTACAGCGAGTTCTTCTGTCGCTTTTCCCATATATCCGGCCAAAGGTAAAATACTGAGGGCAGCCATCAAAAAAGCCCATCCGCTTTCGGGATCAGTCCAGCGAAAGTAGAGCATGAGTGGCAAAGCCAACAATAGATAACGCAAATACTTCAAGGCAGTCCCCCCCATCATTTTATCTTTTTCTTTTTCGCTGCCCAGGGACAACTTCCTACCACACCCGGGTTATTCTTTTCCTTGCAAGGGGACCTTCAAATGGACGAACTAAAGAGAAACCTCCTGTTCTCCAAAACAGAAGGCTTTTTTGCGCTTATTTGAGGGGGACTTCTCGATTTTCCACCTCTAAAGACTTCTCTTCCCCGCTGGGAAACCGGATAGACCAGCGGGCCTTTTTCTTCCCAGGTCGGACTTTCAGGATCGATCGTTTCTCTGCGCTCCCGCTCGGAATCGCGAGAGCTAAAGCATCTCGGCCGCACACCCTCAGGCAAGCGGCACAGTCCCAGCATTCTTTTGGCTCACGGAGCTCGATTTTTCCATTTTCATCGGGAGCCAACAAGTTGCTTGGACAGATTTGGGCACACCGGAACCGACCGCCGCATCCATTGCACTGTTCCTTGTCGACGAGGAGAACCACTAGCTATCACCTACTCACCACTTCTAGGTAGCCCAACTCCTCCAACTTCCTGATAATCCGGCGGGTGCAGTTCTCCGGGGTGTCCCGATGAGTCTCCACGACAAGCTCAGGGTCAACGGGGGTTTCAAAGGGATCGATGATACCCGTGAACCAACGGATTCCTCCGGTCAACGCTTTTTGATAAAGACCTCTCACGTCTCGAGCGATGCATGTTTCGAGAGGCGCTTTGAGATAGACTTCTACGAAGTTGCCCTCGTGCTGAGCCCGGATGATTTCCCGCATCTCCCGATAAGGCACGAGCACTGCCACAACTACCGCAATGCCGTTCCGTGACAACATTTTGGTCAGATATGCAAGGCGTTTAATTTGCACATACCGCTCTTGTCGGGTAAATCCCGACTCCGGCGACAGGTATTCCCGAATGTCCTCTCCGTCGAGGAGTTCCACTTTTCGCCCCCGAGCTTGCAATTCTTGGGTGATCACCTTGGCCAAGGTCGTTTTTCCGCTACCTGATAGACCCGTCAGCCATAGCGTAAACCCCTGTTGTTTTTTGGGAACGGAATGGTTGCACACCGGAACCCCCATCCTTCCCCTGCCGGAAGAGATTCTTATCCATCGCCATCATGAGCAAAAGCTGGAAATTGAAAGGTCTAATGTCGTTTTCAATCTATGCGGTGAGGCGAAGACCTGTGCTTAGGCTGTGCTGAAGTGCGATTCGGAAGGGCTGACCGACGTTTTCAATAATCCGACTGTATCTACCCCACGCATAAGGCACCTATCTTTGCTGCAAAAGCTGCAGTTTACAGTTAAGTTGGCGATATCGCGGGTTTGTAAAAATACTTCGGCATTATGGATTTGAACTCGCAACAAATTCTTTTCCCCCTCATCGGGATGGAGAAAACGGATTCCGTAACGGTAAAATCCACTTTGCTCCTTTCTCCAAACAATCTGAGATTCGTTGCTTATGTTTCCGGAAAGACGAGTCTTAAAGTGAACCGTCATATCAGCGAATTCATGGATGGTAGGGAACTTAAGATGGGAGACAAATTGAGCACCGGAAGGACTGATGTCGAAAACACAGACGTCGATGGGGTTGCTCTGCTGTGCCCCTTTTCCCCCTTTTACTGTCATCCGAAGACAGGCACAAAGGGGTTTTTCCCGAAAGGCTGTTCGAGGGTCTTTTCTTCTCTCTACACCCTTAAACATAATCGTCCCCCGGTTTCCGATTTAATTAATCATTAAATCGATCGGTCAAAATCCTAGTTAATAATAAAAAATAACTTAATCTTCACTTTATTTAATATAGATCACTGGCGCGGATTGTCAACCTGTATTTTCATTGGTTTATTTTTGAATCAAACAAGCAGTTATTTACAAAAAGACCTTTCTGCCCTCCACCTGTGAGAACAGAAAGGTCTTCAAACTTCTTACAGCAAATCATTGAAGCTGCCGAGACGGTAACCGGCTAAATCGAGGGTTACAAAAGAAAATCCGATACTCTTCATATAACTGACGATCAGGTCGGCCTTCTGGACGGCCGTTGGCAGGCTGTCTTTATCGATTTCAATCCGTACCAAACGGTCGTGATAGCGTGCCCGCACTTGGTAAAAACCGAGCTCTTTCAAATACTTTTCCGCCTTTTCGACCTGAATAAGCCCATCCTCGGTGATGCGGGTTCCATAGGGGAAGCGCGAAGACAAACAGGGTGAAGCCGCTTGATTCCATGTAGGTAGACCTAATTGGCGGGAAAGTTCTCGAATCTCCTCCTTCGTTAATCCGGTTTCCATCAGAGGACTACGTACGTTTAGGTTTCGAGCCGCTTTCATTCCCGGGCGATAATCGCCCACGTCATCGGCATTGTTGCCATCGACGATATGGGGGAAACCTTTTTCCGTAGCTATTTCCCACAACCGTTGAAAAAGGGCCGTTTTACAGTGAAAACACCGGTCCGGCCCGTTTTGAACAAATTCCTCCCGCTGGAATTCGTCTGTGTCGACCTTTTGAAAGGGAACGCCGATATCTTCGGCCATCCTCTGTGCCTCGAAAATTTGATCTCGCGGAACCGTTTCGGAGATTCCCAACACCCCGAGTGTGTTTATCCCCAGCGTGTCGTAAGCCACTTTCAGCAAGAAAGTACTATCGACGCCGCCGGAATAAGCGACAAGCACTCGGTCCATTTCTTTGAGGATTTGCTGCAATCGTTGAAGTTTCTCGGTCATTTGCATCCTGTTCATCCCCCATTTAAAAGGGCTAAGCAGTCCTCCGAACATTCGGGTTGAAACTGCTTAGCCCCCGGTTTTTATATATTATGTTTTTACTGTTTTGCTTTCGCCAACGCTTGTTCGATATCGTCGATGATATCTTCGGCGTCTTCCAAACCGATGGAGAGACGGATGAAATCGTCGGTAACACCGGTGGAGATTTGCTCTTCCGGAGTCAACTGCGAGTGAGTCGTCGACGCGGGGTGAATAGCCAAAGATTTTGCGTCACCTACGTTCGCCAAGTGGGAGAGCAGTTGCAGGTTGTCGATGAACTTCCGGCCTGCCTCACGACCGCCGGCAATCCCGAAGCCGAGGATAGCACCGAAGAGACCTTCCCGGTGGTATTTTTTCGCCGTTTCATGGTTGGGGTGATTCGAAAGTCCAGGATAGACGACCCAGTTCACCTGAGGATGGTTTTCGAGATATTGAGCCACTTTTAGTGCATTCTGGCTGTGTCGTTCCATTCGAATCGGCAAGGTCTCGACGCCTTGCAGAATCTGAAAGGCGTTGAAGGGGCTTAAAGCTGCACCGATATCACGAAGGAGTTGCACTCGGGCCTTGATGATATAGGCGATGGGACCGAAAGTCTCCGAATATTTGAGGCCGTGGTAGCTGGGATCGGGCTCAGTGAAGTCGGGGAAATTGCCATTGGTCCAGTCAAATTTTCCAGAGTCGACGATGATACCGCCGATCGAGGTGCCATGTCCGCCGATAAACTTCGTTAAGGAATGGACGACGATGTCGGCACCATGTTTGATCGGTTGGACGAGATAGGGCGACGGTAAGGTGTTGTCGACGATGAGAGGAATGCCCGCTTCATGGGCGATGGCCGATACGGCTTCAAAGTGAAGTGTATCCAGTTTCGGGTTCCCGACAGACTCTGCATAGAGCGCTTTCGTTTTCGGTGTGATCGCTTTGCGGAAGTTTTCCGGATCTTTAGGGTCGACAAAATTTACTTTCACGCCCAGTTTCGGCAGTGTATAGGCAAAGAGGTTGTATGTTCCGCCATAAAGGCTGTTGGCAGAGACGATTTCGTCTCCGGCATGAGCGATGTTGAGGATGGCCAGTGTAATGGCGGCCGAACCGGAAGATACGGCGAGAGCGGCCACACCACCTTCCAAAGCAGCGATTCGCTGTTCCAACACATCTGTGGTGGGGTTCATGATCCGTGTATATATGTTGCCGAATTCCTTCAGTCCAAACAAGTTTGCGGCATGATCGGAGTCTTTAAAGACATAAGATGTCGTCTGGTAGATGGGTACAGCACGAGATCCTGTGGTAGGGTCAGCTTTTTGTCCTCCGTGCAAAGCGGTTGTAGCGAATCCTTTTTCAATGCTCATGGGTAAAACCTCCTGCTAATCTATATTCCGTCTCCGTAAGCTCCTTCTACTTGAGGGAACCGTAGTTTTTCCGTCCGTTCTAGTTGAACGATACGGCCGTTCTGTACGACGATGACCACTTCGCCGTATTTCAATCCACGAACGGCCTCGATAATTCGCACTCCTGTGGGGCTTACGTTGTGATTATTTTTTTGACTGGACGTGTTCGGAGGACTTTGCCGGCTTTCAAACATGAGACTGCTCCTTTTCAACCAGATTCCCATTCCCGCGTTCGAGTAGGTTACTCAAAATCTTGATCAAGGCTTTATCGAAAGCGGATCTTTTCAAACTTGTTCATTTGGATGACATGGGAATCTTGAATGATTAAGGTAATCGTCCCGTGTTTTATCCTTTTGATTTCTTTTTCAATCCGTTCGAGTACTTCCAAGGAAATTATATCGTTATCATTATCTTTATCTCTGTTTTCTTCCACTCCGCTTTCCACCTCCTCAAGATATCAAACAAATCCGATTTGATTACTTGAATTAAGGTGAGTATAGAGCCTACCAGAGTGGAATGTCAACACATTTTTGCCACCTGATTACACTTCTTGGAAGAGGGCGGTGCTAAGATAACGCTCTCCTGTATCAGGCAGTATGGTTACGATAAGTTTTCCTGCGTTTTCCGGTCGCTTGGCGATTTCTAGAGCGGCAAAGGCAGCGGCACCGGAAGAAATTCCGACGAGAATTCCCTCTTCACGGGCTAAACGACGGCCCGTTTCCAGGGCTTCTTCATTTTTGACCTTGTAGATCTCGTCGACAATAGCGAGATTTAATACGTCTGGGATGAAGCCAGGGCCAATTCCTTGAATCTTATGAGGTCCCGGCTGCCCACCGGAGAATACTGGAGAATCAAATGGTTCCACCGCAACCACCTGCAAATCGGCTTTGCGCTTTTTCAGTGTCTCCCCTACGCCGGTAATCGTTCCTCCTGTACCAATACCACCGACCAGGATGTCGATCTGGCCGTCTGTGTCGTTCCAAATCTCCTCCGCTGTCGTATGCCGGTGGATCTCCGGGTTCGCCGGGTTCTTGAACTGTTGCGGTATGAAAGAGTTAGGGATCTCGGCTGCCAGTTCCTCAGCCTTGCGAACAGCTCCTTTCATGCCTTCTGAACCAGCAGTGAGGACGAGTTCAGCTCCATAAGCCTTTAGGAGGTTCCGTCGCTCTACACTCATCGTCTCCGGCATCGTTAAGATCAGCCGGTAGCCCCGGGCCGCCGCAACCAGGGCTAGGGCGATGCCGGTGTTTCCGCTCGTCGGTTCAACGATGACTGTATCTTGATTGATAAGTCCCTTTTCTTCAGCGTCTTTGATCATGGCATAACCGATGCGGTCTTTCACACTGCCGCCGGGGTTGAAATACTCCAGTTTGACGACGACCTTACCGACGGTTCCCTCGGTCACCCGATTGAGTTTTACCAGCGGAGTCTTTCCGATCAAGTCCGTTAAATTCTCAATAATTTTGGCCATTTTGGTTCCCTCCATGTTTATAAATTTTCCTTGTTTGACTTTTTTCATGTTACTGCTTTTCAAAAACAAAAGGAGGCCGAGGGCAACCTTCCTTATCTTCGATAGGTTACCCGCCGGCCTCCGGTATTTCCGGTCAGCACGTAATTCCGAGTTATTCGATTTATATTTATGATATTAAAGGCTGTTTGTCCTGTTGTCAACGGGTTATTTTACAGATTTCTTTAATTTAGACTTACAGTGCCTTTAAGGCTTCTTCGAGGTCTGCCTTTAAATCATCGGGATCTTCTAGGCCCACAGACAAGCGGACTAATCCAGGCCCGATGCCGCGCTTCTCCCGTTCCGCTGGTTCCATCGCCGCGTGAGACATTGTCGCCGGATAAGAAAGGATGCTTTCCACCCCGCCAAGGCTGACCGCCACGAGGGGTAACTTGATATGAGCAAACAGTTTTTTCACTTCATCTTTGCCGCCTAGATCAAAAGAGAGGACAGCTCCCGCTCCCTTGGCTTGTTGACAGTGGATTTCCTGACCGGGATGGCTGGACAAACCGGGATAATAGACGCGCTTTACTTTGGGATGACCAGACAAGTAATCTACCACCTGAGCAGCCCCTCGTTGCGAAGCTTCCATCCGTACGGCCAAGGTTTTGATTCCTCGCAAGAGCAGCCAGCTATCATGGGGACTCAAGATCGCGCCAAAGGCGTTCTGTAAAAAACCGATCCGCTTTCCTAGCTTGTCGTCTTTAACGACAACGGCGCCGGCGATCAAATCGCTGTGGCCCCCTAAAAATTTTGTAGCGCTATGTACGACAACATCGATTCCCAGTTCCAGAGGTTTCTGTAAACAAGGTGTCATAAAGGTATTGTCCACGATCGTCAGCCAGCCCTGTTCCTTGGCCAAAGTCGCACAGGCCCTCAGGTCGGTGATGGCCAATGTGGGGTTGGAAGGTGTTTCTAAGACGAGACCGCGGGTGTTCGGCCGGGCTGCAGACCGAATCGCTTCGATGTCTGTGGCATCGACAAAGGTCGTCTCTACGCCGAAATTTGACCAGACCTTGTCCAATAAACGATAAGTCCCGCCATAGATGTCCCTAGTAGCTATCAAATGGTCACCGGCACTAAACAAACCAAGGCAGGTAGACATGGCTGCAATCCCGGAAGCAAAAGCGAACCCTCGCGTACCTCCTTCCAGCAAAGCCATGGTCTCTTCGACAGCTTGACGGGTTGGATTGCCGGAACGGGAGTAATCAAAGGGCTGGGGGGTATCGATGTCTTTCTGATGAAAGGTGGATCCCATAAAAATCGGAACCGAAGAGGCCCCAGTATGTTCTTCCGGTTCAACGCCCGAGTGAACCACCAATGTGGACGGATGTAGTTTCATCGTTCAACAGCCTTTCAAAAAATCATTTATTTGAATGTGAGTGCCTGATCCAAGTCAGCGATCAAATCCTGCACATTTTCAATACCCACCGATAGCCGTAACAGCGAATCGGTCACACCACAGCGCTCCCGGATTTCTAAGGGGATGTCGCCATGAGTCTGACGGGCTGGAAAGGTAAGCAATGACTCGACACCGCCCAAACTTTCGGCGAAAGAAATCAGTTGAATTCGCTGAAGCACTCTGGCGATGATGGACGGGTCTTTGACGCGAAATGAGATCATGGCACCTGGCCCCTTCGCTTGTCGGAAATGAACTTCTCTCCCGGGGTGATTCTCCAAGCCGATAAAATCAACGCCCTCTACAGCGGGATGTGTTTCCAGCCAGCGGGCAATCGCAGCCGCATTTTCCTGGGCTCGGTCAAGCCGGAGTCCCAACGTCTTTATTCCTCGAACAAGCAGCCAAGCATCCCAAGGTCCCAATACGGCACCGGATGCATTCTGATGAAATGCCAGCCGTTCCCCGATCTCTTCCGTCGCTGCAACGACGAGTCCAGCGACCACATCATTATGGCCACCCAGATATTTGGTTCCACTGTGGACGACAATATGGGCTCCTAATGCGATAGGCTGCTGCAGATAGGGGCTCATAAACGTGTTATCCACGATGAGCAGCAAATCTTGTTCCCGGCAAATCTTGCTTACAGCAGATAGGTCTGTAATTCTCATCGTCGGATTCGTTGGCGTCTCGATAAATATGGCTTTCGTTTGATCGGTTATGGCCCCGTAAACTTGTTCCAGATCGCTCGTGTCAACATAACTCGCTGTCAATCCCCATGGTCCATAGACCTGCTCCAGAAGCCGGTAGGTTCCCCCATAGAGGTCTTGACAGAGGATCAGGTGGTCGCCTGGACGAAATAGGGATAAGACGTTCGTGATCGCTGCCAATCCGGAAGAAAAGGCCAGACCCCGTACTCCTCCCTCCAGGTTAGCGATCAGTTCTTCCAGTACCTGTCGAGTCGGGTTTCCCGAACGGCTGTAATCATAACCTGTACTCTCCCCTAAAGCGGGGTGACGAAAAGTGGCTGTTTGATAGATAGGAAAGCTGACGGCACCAGTAACCTGATCTTTTCCATTGCCGGCCTGGACCAAGAGGGATTCAATATGCATGTTCTCTACTCTCCTTCGTTTTCTTGTCTTACTGCCTGCCCATGCAAGAGGGCATTGTCAGAAAAATGAAAACGGATCTTCTCTCTGAAAGAAAAGACCCGTTGATCGGCAGTAAGTCTTATCTTTCAGGGTTTCCCCTGCAGGAATTGGCACCATACAAGTGTATACTTGCTGGTTGCCGGGCTTCATCGGGCCAGTCCCTCCGCCGACTCTTGATAAGAAACAAGATTATTCGGTTGTCATTTCGCCATTTCAGTTGCGACTGCTATAAAAATAAATGCGATCTGCCGTTCCCGTCAAGACTTTTTTGCATAGTTTTTTGCACAAATCGAAGAAATTGCTTTTTCAAAGGAAAAGCTGCCCCATTCCCTTGACAGCCTTGCTCGCCTCACGTATCATGGTAATAATAATTTATCATATTCCGACCTAAATAGTCGGATTGTATCGATTGGGAGAGTGATCGTTATGGCCCCTATCGCCAAGAATGTTACCGAACTGATCGGCAATACACCACTGGTTCGTTTGAACCGGATCGCTGGTTCCGAATCTGCAGAAATACTCGCCAAACTAGAATTTTTCAACCCCGGCGGCAGCGTGAAGGATCGTATCGGCCTGCACATGATCCAAGATGCCGAAGAACGAGGTTTGCTCAAACCGGGCGCCGTCATCGTGGAGCCGACGAGCGGAAATACAGGGATCGGCCTCGCTTTAGCCGCTGCAGTGAAGGGATATAAACTGGTTCTCACCATGCCGGAATCGTTCAGTCTGGAACGTCGCAATCTTTTAAAAGCTTTTGGCGCTGAACTTGTACTGACGCCTAGCATCGAAGGAATGCGCGGGGCCGTCTTAAAAGCCGAAGAGATCGTCAAAAACACTCCTGGAGCCATCATGCCCCAGCAGTTTGCCAACCCTGCCAATCCGGCTATACACCGTGCTACCACCGGTGAAGAGATTTGGCGGGACACGGAGGGAAAGGTCGATGTTTTTGTCGCTGGTGTTGGAACCGGCGGTACTCTCACCGGCACCGCTGAGGTGCTAAAGAAATACAATCCTGCCCTGCAAGTGATCGCCGTCGAACCCTCTGGATCGGCCATTCTCTCCGGTGGCAAGCCTGGTCCCCATCAGATTCAAGGGATCGGCGCAGGCTTTGTACCGGAAGTTTTGAATACCGATATCATCGATGAAATCATTCCCGTCGATGATGACGACGCATTGAACACAAGCCGCCGGCTCACTCGGGAGGAAGGCTTGCTCGTCGGTGTTTCGTCGGGAGCTGCCGTCTTTGCGGCTTCTATCATCGCCCAACGCCCGGAGAATCATGGGAAGCGCATCGTCGTCATTATTCCCGATACGGGAGAACGCTACCTGAGCACCGCCTTGTTCGCTGATCTGTAGTAGGAACTTTCTATATTTATTCTTCTTCCCGTTGACTTCACGGCATAACTCACCTATTGTAGATAAAGAGTCTTTATTTCAGATGGGAGTTATGTCATGGATAGTTTGTATTTTGTCGCCGTCGTTTTAGGCATTGTCGAGGGGCTGACCGAGTTCATCCCTGTATCGTCGACAGGTCACTTGATTTTGGTGGGAAATCTTCTCGGTTTTACCGGCGAGAAAGCAGCAACCTTTGAGGTCTTCATCCAATTAGGAGCCATCTTGGCTGTCGTTGTGCTTTACCGGCAGCGCTTTATAAATATGATACTCAATCTCTTTGCCGATGGTTTCCGATTTGACGGCCGCGGACTCACCCTTTGGCATGTGCTTGTGGCTATGCTTCCGGCATCAATTTTAGGCTTGCTGGTGCACAAAGCGATCAAAACATATCTTTTTTCGGTCCAAACAGTGCTCATCGGTCTGGTCCTTGGTGCCATACTCATGCTGGTGGCCATGAAAACAGGTCCCAAACGGCCTGTGTCCGACTTAGATGATATGAATTACCGTCAAGCTCTCTGGGTAGGCCTAGTACAGTGCCTTTCCTTGTGGCCCGGCTTCTCTCGCTCCGGTTCAACCATTGCAGGTGGTATGCTGGGCGGTCTCACGTCTAAAGTGGCTGCAGAATTCTCCTTCATCGTCGCAGTTCCGATGATGATCGGTGCGACAGGGCTGGACATGATAAAATCTTACCAGTACCTGACCGCCAGCGATCTCCCCGTCTTCGCCATCGGTTTTGTCGTATCGTTCTTCGTGGCCTGGGCCGCTATCGTATGGTTTTTAAACTTATTGCAACGAATCGGTCTAGCTCCTTTTGCCTACTATCGTTTTCTCGTTGCCTTTGTGTACGGCGTTTTTTTTCTGCTCTAATCGGATGCAAAAAACAGGGAAAGCACCGCGAATGTGCCGCGATGCTTTCCCTGTTTCTTTTTAGCCGGGATCCTTCTGTATCTCCGGAATGGAGTCTATCTCTTCAATGCTGCTGGCTACGTCTAACTCTTCAATTTCGCCCAGCCCGTCAGGATCTGTTGACGCTCGGAGCTCGCCGCGATTGCTCTTTTTGGGGTCTGACATGCGTCCATCCTCCTTTTGTCACAGTATCCCCGAAGGCTCTCAGGTCTATGAAATGACCGCCCGTCATCATACCTTGGAGATTGAAACGTTACGTCCCAAATCCTGCAGCATTTGAATATCCTCTGCCACAGTTCTGCCGCTGGTCGTCAAATAGCTTCCGACCAAAGCCGCATTGGCACCTGCCATAAAACATAAGGCCTGTAAGTTTCGCAATGCCCCTTCGCGCCCTCCCGCCATACGTAGATAGGCTGACGGGAGGATGAGACGATAGATGGCGATGGATTTAAGAATCTCCATCGGTTCTAAGACCGGTTGCCCCTCCATCGGCGTTCCTGCGATGGGATTGAGAATATTGATCGGTATCGAAGGGATATTCAGATCGCGTAACTCAAAAGCCATGTCTATGCGGTCCTGGATCGTTTCACCCATAGAGAAGATACCGCCAGAACAGACCTTCATGCCCACCGCTTGGGCTGCTTTGATCGTCTCGATGCGATCTTCATAGGTATGGGTGGTGCAAATGCTAGGAAAAAAGTTGCGGCTCGTCTCTAAATTGTGGTGATACATGGTTACACCACAGTTCCAGAGGCGCTGCAGTTGATCCTTCGTTAAAATACCCAAAGATGCGCAGAGGTGAAGGTTCGTCTTCACACGGAGTTGTTCATATATGTACAAAACTTGGTCCAAATCGACGTCACTCATCCCCTTGCCGCTGGTAACGAGGGAAAAACGATGGGCACCGGCTTGTTCCATTTCCTTAGCTCGTTCTAAGATCGGTTCCACACGAAGTAGATCATAATGTTCTACGTCGGTATTATACCAAGCCGATTGGGCGCAAAACCGGCAGTCTTCCGAACAGGCCCCAGACCGGGCATTGATGATGGAACACAAGTCTACATGCTTTCCAGCATACTGTTCCGTCACCCGACGGGCCGCGTCCATCAGTGCGTAGATCTCGCTCCCCTCTGTTTTAGCCAATTGATAGGCCAGTTCTCGATCAATACCCTTCCCGGCAAAAGCCATTTCTTCGGCTTGGTGTAATCTTTTTTGCATAAATGGTTCTTCCTCTCTGTCTTCGTCGTTTGTCAACTCGTTATACTAAGCAAGGTATACAATCCGATTATACCCTCCTCTTCCTCACCTGTCTAGAAGCGGAACTTGTCTGGCCTCTTGCGAAAAGACTCACTTCTTGTTACGCTTGATCTCAAGAATACTTTTGCAGTTATATGTATGTTTTCTGGAGAGGAGGCTCGCTCATGTTTGAACACCAAATCCTGTTATTTTTGACCCAACGAATGACGATTGTAATTACGATCGCCTTCCTTCTGTCCAGACATTCCGCCATTCGTCGTTTTTTTGCCTACCAGCGAACGACGACGAGCGACGTCATACGTTTGATCGGGATTTTTGGGACCGTTTCCATCTTGGGGACCTATTCGGCGATTCCCATTGACGGTGCCTTAGCTAACTCCCGAGTCATCGGACCGGTGCTGGCCGGATTGCTCGGTGGACCTGCGGCAGGTATCGGGGCTGGGCTGATCGGAGGAATTCACCGTTACTCTATGGGTGGCTTTACTGCTCTAGCTTGTGCTCTTTCCACGGTCACAGAAGGTTTGATCGGCGGTCTGATTCGACGTTACCACCCTCATTCCTTAAATGGATTGAGCGCCTTTATCACTGGGCTCGTCGCTGAGACATTACAAATGCTGATCATCCTGACCGTCGCTAAACCTTTCGAGGATGCCGTGACTCTGGTTAGGCATATCGGTTTGCCCATGATCCTAGTCAATGCGACAGGGATCGCCGTTTTCGTACTACTGATTCAAGATATTCGAGCCCAAGAAGAACAGGCAGGTGCCCTGGTGGCTCAAAAGTCCTTGCATATCGCCAATATCACCTTGCCTTTGCTGCGGCGAGGTTTAACGGAATCATCAGCCCAAGCCGTAGCCGAACTTGTCAAGAACATGACTGATTTAGACGCCGTGGCACTGACAGATCGGGAAAAAATCTTGGCTCATGTGGGAGCGGGGGCTGATCATCATCTACCGGGAGAACCGATCATGACCCGGGTGACCGCGGAAGCCTTAGCGACAGGAACGGCCGTCGTTGCCTCATCGAAAGAGGAAGTCCAATGCGTACACCCGAACTGCTCTTTGAACGCCTCCATTGTTGTCCCCTTGCTCTGTAAGGACAAGCCTGTCGGCGCACTGAAACTATACCGTACCAAAGAGATGGGACTAGTAGATCAAGAATTGGCGAAAGGATTAGGCCATCTCTTTTCGACACAGTTAGAAATCGCCGAATTAGAAAAAGAAGCTCGTCTAAAAACGACCGCCGAAATTCGTGCTTTACAGGCCCAGATTAACCCTCATTTTCTCTTCAATGCGTTGAATACGGTCGCCTCCTATGTGCGGACTCAACCGGAGACAGCCCGTAAGCTGTTGAATCAATTGGGAGACTTCTTTCGAAAAAATCTTCGTGAACCGGCTCAGTTCGTTTCACTGCGGGAAGAAGTGCGGCATATTGAATCGTACCTCGCCTTAGAACAAGCCCGCTTTGAAGATCGCCTCCATGTGGAATACGACATTGCCGATGATGCGGCGAACTGCCAAGTTCCGCCTTTGCTGCTGCAGCCTCTCGTGGAAAACGCTGTTCGTCACGGGCTCCTTCCCCTGCACGAGGGAGGAACCATCACAATTCGAGCCCACCGGCTTGCTGATATTGTCTTTATCACCGTTGAAGACGACGGGGCAGGCATGACGTCTGAGCGGATGGCACAGCTTTTTGCGGAACGACCGCCTTCTGCCTCCTCTTCTAGCAGCATCGGGTTGCGCAATGTGAATGAGCGTCTCTGCAGCATTTACGGTTCAGACTATGGCTTGCATATCGATTCGAAACCAGGTTTAGGGACCATTTGTTCCCTTCGAATTCCCGATGCTCCACAGTCCCTTTTATTGGCTGGTTAGGAGGTGGATTTAATGCCGATTCGCACGCTTATCGTCGATGATGAAGCGCCAGCCCGGCGGGAGTTGCGCTTTTTATTGGAAAAGCTGCCTGAATGCCAAGTGATCGGAGAGGCTTGCAGCGGTGAAGAAGCTTTGGATTTCCTGTCCACCCACACTGTGGACGTCCTCTTTTTAGATATTCAAATGCATGACATGGACGGGCTAATGGTAGCCCGCAGACTGTTGGAACAGGGGCGACTCCCTTTCGTCGTATTTGCGACAGCCTTTGATGCCTACGCACTTCAAGCTTTTGAAGTCCGGGCTTTAGACTATCTTTTAAAACCTTTTGATCCGCAGCGTTTGGAGACAACCTGGCAACAGATTCAGGAACGGATGCTTCATCCCAGAGGCTTGGAGGAGCAGTTGGGACAGTTGCGAAGCTTGTTGTTAAGCAAGAGTGACTCGAACCATGAACCAAAAGACCACGGGCAAGTTGAAGCAGACCCACCCTCCCCCCGCTTGTTTCGTTGTGTCGCTGCCAATAAGAACGGTAAGATGTTACTCGTCGATACAGCGAAGATCCTTTACGCCACTGTGGAGGGACGAAAAGCCGTCGTTAAAGTCGATGACGAACGTCTCGAATTGAACCTGACTCTACAAGAGTTGGAAGATCGCCTCGATGCGAATCAGTTTTGCCGCACCCACCGGGCCTATTTAGTGAATATCTCTGCCATCCGGGAAATCATCCCCTGGTTTAACGGAGCTTATAATCTTATCTTGCATGATCAAAGTGAAGTGCCCGTCAGTCGCCATTATGCCAAAGCGTTGAAAGAACTACTAGGGCTCTAACTGCTAAGGAGAATCCTTCATCTAGGGGGCCATCGCGTTCAATTAGAGGGTTGATTCAATCGTCATTTTTACGAAACGAAATATGTATTCCATGTGAGAAAGCGTGCACGTTATGCACGCTTTTTTGCCTTTTATACGGGGTTCCTAGACGTTTGTGTATAATATCACTAATATAAAAACATGAAATCCTGCTCTACGCTCTTATCACGATTTTTCACACAAAGGGGGAACTGTTATGAGTGCATTGACTTTGATCATTGCTACTGCCTGCATCCTAATCTTGGCCTACCGCTTCTATGGCGGTTTCGTCGCGGCCAAAGTGCTCGCCCTAAATCCGGCACGGAAAACACCGGCTCACGAGTTCAATAACGGTACCGATTATGTGCCGATGAACAAATGGGTCGCCTTTGGTCACCACTTTGCTGCCATCGCTGCTGCCGGTCCCCTCGTCGGACCTATCTTGGCTGCTCAATTCGGCTATCTTCCCGGTACCCTATGGCTGCTCATCGGGGCCGTACTCGGTGGCGCTGTCCATGACATGGTTGTCCTCTTTGCTTCGGTACGACACAAAGGTCAATCCTTATCAGAAATTGCCAAAGAAGAAATCGGCCCCATCGCTGGTTTCGCTGTTGGTTTAGCTATCCTCTTCACCATCACCATCACCATGGCCGGCCTGTCCCTCGTAGTCGTTCATGCCTTGAAAGATAACCCTTGGGGCACCTTCACCGTTGGAATGACCATTCCCATCGCTATGATTATCGGCTTAATTATCAAAGCCCGCCCGGACAAGCTTCGGGAAGCCACAATTCTGGGTATGGCCTTGATTATCCTGGCAGTAGCTTTCGGGCCTTATATCAAAGGCACCTGGATCGGCCACCTGTTTACCCTCTCCGAAACAGGCATCAAACTTGCCCTTCCTATCTATGCCTTTTTCGCTGCTGCCCTTCCTGTATGGTTCCTTCTAGCTCCACGAGATTACCTCTCTTCCTACATGAAGATCGGTACGATCGGTGCTCTTGCTCTCGGTATCATCTTTGTCAACCCGGTTTTGCAAATGCCGGCGTTGACTCAGTTCATCAACGGCGGCGGCCCCATCATCAAAGGGCCGGTCTGGCCTTTCGTCTCCATTACCATCGCCTGTGGCGCCATTTCCGGATTCCACGCTCTGGTTGGTTCTGGAACAACACCCAAGATGATTGATTCTGAAAAGGATATTCTGTTAGTCGGTTTCGGCGGTATGCTGATGGAAACTTTCGTCGGCATGATGGCTCTTATCGCAGCTTGTGTTCTGCAACCTGGTGACTATTTCGCCATTAACTCCGCTCCTGCCGTCTTTGCCAAGTTGAACATGCCCATCGTCGATCTCAATCATCTATCCCAATTGGTCGGTATGGATCTGGCCGGCCGGACCGGCGGGGCTGTCTCCCTAGCTGTCGGTATGGCCTCCATCTTCTCCAGTCTCCCCGGCATGGATCATCTCATGTCCTACTGGTACAATTTCGCCATCCTCTTTGAAGCGGTCTTCATCTTGACGGCGATTGACGCAGGTACCCGGGTAGCCCGGTACATCGTTCAAGACTTCTTTGGTCAAGCCATTCCCAAGTTAAAAGATAACGATTGGAAACCGGGCGTCATCGGATCCAGTGTCCTCGTCTGCTTCCTCTGGGGGTACTTGCTCTACGGCGGCGATATCGCTACTGTATGGCCGCTCTTCGGAGTATCTAACCAATTGTTGGCTTCACTGGCTCTGGCGATTGGAACCAGTCTCGTATTGCGCAGAAGCAACGGCAACATCCTCTACGGCCTTGTCACAGCAGTCCCGATGGTCTATCTGTTCGCTTCCGTCATGACTGCCGGCTACTGGACTATCGTCAACCAGTACCTCCCGGCAAACAACTATCTGAATACCGTCCTTTCTTCTATCATGATGGGCCTGTCCGTCATCGTCATGGGTGATGCTTTGATCAAGTGGTATTCCATCATTAAATCGGCGTCAAGGTCTAAGGCGGGACAAGAAGTGAGCAAGTCTCTGTAGAGAATAGATTGCTCCTCCGATAAAAAGTCCTGGCACTTTAATCGTTTACTTCTATGAAAAAAAGAAGCCGGAGATGTTACATCTCTAGGCTTCTTTTTTTCATAGTTAGGAGCTCTTCTTGATGCTTATGCCTGGGTCTGTTGGCGTAGTGAATGATTTGGTCATAATGCCGTCACTTATTCTACATTTCCAACCCGATATTGACCTCGATCCGGCCGATCGATGTATCCACCGGCACAGATACCGTCTCGATGGAACTGATGATGAAGTAGATGTCTTTACCGAAGATAATGGACGGCGGAGTAATATCGAAGGTGATCTTTTCACCAGACAACAACAAGGACAGGCTCGATGAGATGGCATTGCCAGTGATCATATTGGCCATCTCTCCGATCGCACTGCGGGCGATCGAATCGATTTCTTCCACAGGCATGCCATACATCATGGCCGATACGGTTTTCTTAGCCGTTTCTGAAGACATCGAGTAAGCTACGTTTCCCCGTACATTTCCCACCAAACCTAGGACGGCGGTAATATCGGTGTCTACATGCATCGTCTCTTTCCGTTCAGGCTTACCAAAATGGATGTCGGTCACACCGAACTGACCGATAACGTTTTTCAAGGCCTCCAAAAAGGGGCTTATGTATTTATCTTCCATGAGACTGTCCTCCTCCGGTACCTATGCTTTGCTGATCGCCACGCTGGCTTTCAGTTTTCCGTAGGCGGTCGTACAGGTGACCGAAGCCGACGCGACCTTCGGAATGGAGATAATGACATCCGTTCCGGCAAATACGATAGGCGGTGCTAATCGAAGACTTAATCCGTATTCGTTATTGAGCTTTGTAATGGCGTTGCCGGAGATGATGTTGTTCATCTCAGAAACTACGGCCAACACCATTTGTTCTTTTGGGGAATCATAGCTTGAGCCGGTTATATTCTTTGCAGCTTGCAGCGCTACCTGCGTATCTAGGTCGATCAGAAAACGTCCTTTGATTTTTCCAGCGAACGTGATGATCGAAGAAACGCCATATGAATGAACTTCTTCATTGTCGGTAAAAGGTTCACCATCGGTTTGAGCTTCAATCATGGCCATTTGTTTGAAGATATCCTGTAATGCTTCCACAAAAGGCACGGTCATGCGCATATCCATAGAGGCTGCCCCCCTTAAATTACTTTAGCAATTGCGCTAATAATCTTGTAATCATCAAAGGGTTTTTGCAGGAAGATATCGATGCCGAGGGCTTTGGCTTGCGACACGATTTCCTCATCGCCCATGGCACTTAACATGATGATTTTCGCCGTCGGCTGTTGACTTTTAATCGCTTTCGCCGCTTCCAATCCATCAATGATCGGCATGGTGATATCCATAAAAACTAAATCCGGTGATAATTGGGTGAATAGTTCCACAGCTTCTTTTCCATTCATAGCATCGCCTGCAACCTCATAACCATGTTTTTCTAATGTCTTCCGCAACAAGTTATGGATCAAGGGAGAATCGTCAACGAGCAGAATTCTTTTTATCATGCTTACCCCTCCAAGTATACAAGTTCAAGTGTCGCCTCAATGTCACCGGCAAAGTAATGTTTGCACCGGTCCACAGGTTTGCTTTTATAGACAATGTGCTGATTTTCCCCAACCAGGACGAAAGGAAGTGTGATTCGAAAGTGAAAATCAGTTCCGACGAGAGAAGATTTGCTGCTTCCGGCGATCATATTGACGAGTTCCGCCATGCCGTCGGCCAGATCGTCCTCTTCGAGTTCAGCCGGAGATATACCGGTCATATAAGCGACGACGAGTTTCGCCGCTTCCCGGCTCATACTGAGAGTGATCATAGCGGTGCGACGTCCGATGACCAACATAGCTCCCGTGTAGTCACAGGTTGTTTTGAAACCGCCACCGACGGGGCAAGGCTGTTCATCGACGAGGATGCCGGCCATCGAGCGCAATACTTCTTTCGTGGATTCCGCTAGTGAGTTGCGCAATCGCGTTAGTTCGACGATATGTCACCCCTCCCTAGACATTCAAGGATTTTTTTCTGCAGATCTTCCGTGGTAAAAGGTTTCACCAAGTAATGGACCGCTCCAGCACGTATGGCTCGAACGATGTTTTCCCTTTCCCCTTCGGTGGTCACCATCATTACCGGAATGTATTTATAAACGGGGTGGCTTTTTATCCGGTTCAATAACTCCCATCCGTTCATTCCAGGCATGTTCCAGTCCAAAAGGATCAAGTCGATACCATCATGTTTGTCCATAATCTCTAAAGCTTCCTCACCGTCCGAAGCTTCTAACAATGTTCCTTCCAGGACTTCTACAGCCCCCCGGATGATCTTGCGGATGATGGCGGAGTCGTCTACTGACAATACGATCATATGCTTACCTCTTCACAGTATAGTAGATGCCGCCCATATGTTCCTTAACGTTAAAATGATCCCTGTAATCTGTATAAATCTCTGAATTGCCTAAAAACAGCACTCCATCGGCGGAAAGACTCCGGGCCATTTTTTGTAAGACGAGACGTTTAAGGGTGTCTGCAAAGTAAATGGTTACATAACGGCAAAAGATGATATCAAATTGACCGAAGATGCCGTAGTCATCTTGTAGGTTGAATCGTTCAAAGCGAATCATCTTTTTGATTTTCTCGTCGATAGACCAGATGCGCCCCTCTTGTTGAAAATACTTCGCTTTGTACGAGTCGTCCATTCCTCGAATCATGGAAATGCTATCATATCTCCCCAAACGAGCCAACTGAACGACGGCAGGCGATATATCGGTCGCTAAGATCTCGAATCGATCTGTTGTGATATCTTTGATTCCATGCTCTCGTAAATAACGATCAATACACATCGCTGTGGAATAGGGCTCCTGCCCTGTCGAACAGGCAGCGCTCCAAATTCTCACCCGAAAGCGCTTACCTGCCCGAAACTGCTCCACAAAGTTTGGGAGCAAGACTTCCTCTAAGACTTTCCAAGGCGTTTTATCGCGGAACCACAAAGTCTCGTTCGTCGTAATGGCATCGATGACTTTTTCCGCCATTGCACGATCCCGCTGCTGATGGATCCGATAATAAAACTCTTCAAAGTCTCGAGCACCTGATTCAGCCAGCAGACGTCCCAATCGCCCCTCAATGAGATAGGCTTTGTCATCACCGAGGTGGATGCCGCATTCCTTCTCAATGTATTCCTGAATCAGACGAAACCCTTTTAAATCGGTGGAAGCCATCAGCTATTTTCCTCCCGAAACGAGCCGGTTAATCCGCGGCGCTATCTCTTCGATGTCGACAGCTTCATCGGAAAGACCAGCCTCAACGACACTACGGGGCATGCCGTAGACAACACAAGTCTTTTCACTCTGGGTCAGGCAATAGCAATCACAGTGTCTCTTCATTTCTGTCACGCCCCGCAATCCGTCGTTTCCCATGCCGGTCAGTATGACCGCCAGTATTCGTTCTCTCTTAAATCCTTGAGCCAACGATTCAAAGAGTACATCAGCAGCCGGACGCACGCCGTTAACTAGGGGACTATTGCTCAGCTTGATCGCTTTGCTTGCCCCTTTTCCAGGCTGCACAGTCATATGCAGTCCGCCGGGAGCGATCATGATTTTACCTGGCCGAACCGTTTCTCCTTCCCCAGCTTCTACCACGGGAAGTTGGCACTTCCTTGTGAGTGATTGGGCCAAAATCCGGGTGAACTCGGCCGGCATGTGCTGAACGATAAGGACGGGGATGGGAAAATTGGCCGGTAGTTGTTGGCAGACCTTCTCCAGAGCTACAGGCCCCCCGGTAGAAGAGGCGATCACGACGAGGTCAACACCGTTGAATTTTTTTTGGTTTATGGAAAGGGAGGTCGCCGTTCTTTCTTTGGCGACAGGTGGTGCCAAAGTAAGGGTTTTTTGTGTTTGTTCGGAGGTTAGGGTAGCCGATTCTTTGATGGACGATAGTTTCTTGATCTTGATTTGAGCGAATAAAGCCTGAAGTTGGCTTTTCAACTTTTCCATGCTTTTGTTGGCGTCAGACTCTTCCGGTTTAAGGATAAAGTCCAATGCACCCAGACTTAATGCACGGACAGTGGCGCTGGCATTGTCCGGTCCTCGGCCGCTGATCAGGATGACGGCGATCTGGGGGTGTTCCTTGCGGATTTGTTCCAAGACAGCCAATCCATCCATTTCAGGCATGAACATATCTAGCAAAGCTACATCGAGTTTATTGTGCCTGATACGCTCCATGGCGAGCAAGCCGTTTGACGCCGTAAACTCGACGGTTGCTAACCCGGTACTTTCAACAGCGTGTGCAAGGATCTTGCGATAGACTAAGGTATCATCGGCGACTAGGACCTTCAGCTTTTCCAAGCCTACCACCTACTTATTTAGACCTTGAACTGTTTTACCAGCGTCTCCATCGTTTTCGCCATATCGGCCAGGTGTTGTGCCGCACCACTGGTCGATTCAGCTCCGCTCGCCGTTTCGGTGGAGGCCATACTGATCTCTTGAATGCTGGCCGAGATTTCGTCAGCGCCTTTGGCCACTTCCGTTGCCGAGCGGGCCACTAAGCCGACTTTTTCAGAAGCGTTCTCTGTATTGCGAGCCACATCATTCGCTGCGATGGACAGTTCCTGGGCAGAGCGGGCGATTTCCTGAACTCCTTTGGAAGCTTCTTGGCTGCCACGGGCTACCTGCTGAGCGTTAGAAGCTAAATCGCTGATTTCCCGAGTGATGTTGTTGACTCGCTCTGCTGCCGCTACGATCGACTTCGAAATCTCCCCGGTGATGGCTGATTGTTCAGTCACAGCCGAGGCAATCGTGTTCGTGATTTCGGTGATTTCACCGATGACGTCGGTGATCTTCTCTACGGCTTTGACGGCTCCAGCCATGTTGTCCTGCATGGCTTCGATTTGCTGGCTGATCTCATCGGTCGCCTCTGCCGTTTGTTTGGCTAGTTCCTTCACTTCGTTGGCTACGACGGCAAAACCCCGTCCAGCCTCACCGGCACCAGCTGCTTCGATGGCCGCGTTGAGGGCCAGCATGTTCGTCTGCTCGGCGATATCGTTGATTACATTGACGATTTTACCAATTTGCTTAGAAGATCCGTTGAGTTTTTCGATGATCGTATTCGTTTCGTTTGCCCTGTTGCCGGCGTCACTGGTGATATGAATGGAACGTTCACAGTTATGACTGACTTCGTTTAGAGAGATATTGATTTCCTTGACAGCGGTGGCAACGCTGTTGACGGAACCGGATACCTCTGATGACGAATGAGACACGCGGTTAATACCATTAGAAATCTGCTCAACTACATCGCTCACCTGATCGACACTGGCCGAAATCTCTTCGGAAGCGGCAGCCAAATTCCGGACGGTACCGGACATTTCCTCTACGGCCGAAGCGATGACATGGATGTTCTTGCTGGCATCCCCTGCCGCCATGGCCGTAGACTCGATGCTGGTCGTGATCTGGGTAGTGGCAGCGCTGACGACACTTGTCTTAGCACTCATCTCTTCACTAGTGGCCGCCATAGTGCTCGATGTGTCGAGCAGGTTCACCGAAGCTTGATTGAGAGAAAGGGAGTTTTGATAAATCTCTTTCATCATTTCCTGGAAGCGGCCCATCAACCGGTTATAGGATTCCGTAAGCTGTCCAACCTCATCTTTGGAGACGCTTTCTCCGCGGACGGTAAGATCGCCTTTTTCCGCTTGGGCCATGAGTTCTTGAATTCGTACGATCGGCCCTTTGATATTATTAGATATGTACAATCCGAGTACGATGGCAATGAGCATACCGGCCGCCGACAAAATGAGCATAAACTTGATCGCCGAATCGCCTTCAGCCTCGTTCGTCTTGGCTTTGGTCTCGGCTTGAGCAACTTTCATTTCAATCAGGCGCTGCATGGAATCGCTGACGTCGTTGGCCTGGCTTAAACCGTCTTTCATGACGGCGACAGCTTCATTTCTTTGTCCCGTCGCTGCAACCTGTAAAATACGTTCTTGTAAAATTAGATACTTTTCGAAAGCCTTGTCCAGTTTGTCGACTTCTTTACGAATCTCATCAGATTTAACGGTTTTCGCAAATTCATCAAGGTTTTCCGCAACGATCTTATCATTATCCTTTAACTTGTTCTCATAATCTCTTCGACTCATGGAGTCATCGGCAAGGATAAAATCCCTCATGTTGACTCGGCTTTTATGGAATGCAATCGCTGCATTGCTAATGTGGTTCAAAGGTTCCGTATTCGTTCCGTACATGTCCTTGAGGGCTTCATCCAAATGCTTCACATTTAGATAGCCCTGGATGCCGATTAAACCGGCGATGCAGGCGATCAAGATGAAACTGCTGATCAGCTTTGCCCCGATTTTCATGTCCTGAAACCACTTCATCTTCGATTTCCTCCTTTTCCTTTCTCCATTATTGCTCAAAAATGACTTCCGAATCGATGACCATCAACAGTTCCTCATTGAGTTTGACCACTTCTTTGACAAACCGTGTGAGCTCTCCACTCATGTTGGCCGGCGGACCTTCCGAGATATCATCTTGGATATCGACGACAGACCCCGTCCGATCGATGAGAAACCCGATATGCTCAGGCGCTTCGGCTCTCGGCTTTAAGACGATGCAGACTGCTCTTCCCTTCTCCGGCTCTTTTCCGTTATTCAACAGATAAGCTAAATCGAGAAGAGTGACAACCTGTCCCCGCATGTTGAACAACCCGACAATATGAGCCGGAGAGTCTGGAACGGGCGTGTATTCGATATTGCGCTGGATCTCTTTCACGGCGACGATGTCCAAGCCGAAGAGCAGTCCGCCCAAATAAAAGGTGAGTACTTTACCGGTCATCCTGCTTCCCTCCTCAAGCGGAGTGCCTCTTCCAACCGATCCAGGATCCGTTCTTTGTCTAACTTAACCTCGTAAAAGTCGAATCCGGCTTCCCTACCGAGTTGACGGCTTCGCTCGTCCGTCATCGACGTGAGGGCAATGACGGGCAAGGGGGCCAATCTTTGGTCGGATCGAATTCGTTTGACTAGTTCAAAGCCGTCCATGACCGGCATTTGGATATCAGACACAACCACATCGACAGAGGAATTTTGCAGGATGTCCCAAGCCTCTTTACCGTTTGACCCGTAGAGAACGCGATAACCGGCCCACTCCAGGTAGCTCCGTTCCATCTTCGCAAAAAAGGGTGTGTCCTCGACAAGCAGCACTGTCCTCCGGTTTCCACTGTGACTGTGTCTTTCGTGGATTTGATAATGCTCCGGTGCAGCTAGCTCGAAGAGATCATAGATGTTGATCACCAGCACGATTCGGTTGTGCAGGATCGTCGATCCCACTAAGCCTTTTGCTTTGATGTTCTCCTGGTTGAATTTAACCCGTGTCTGGATGATGTCTTCAATCCGATGGATGAGAATACCCATGGGATATTTGACGAGTTTCGGAATAATGACGTAAAGCTTGTCCGGTTGCCCCTCTCTTCGCGTAACGGGAAGATATTGTTCCGGACGAATAACCCGGAGCGAATCGCCTCGAAATTGGATGTACTCCTTTTCGCCAATCCGTTCAATCTGGCTAGCCTGAATCGGTTCGACCCGGGCCACCATGGAGAGATCGAGGCTGAACGTTTCCGTACCGGAGCACTGAAAGAGCAGCAGGTTTTGGGCTTCCGCCATGCTCTCGATGGCCGATTGTTCTTCTTCAGCGCTCTTTTTTCGTTGTTCCTCCGTAAATCTCAAGTTTGCCTTGCCTGAAATGCCTTCCGGGTTCAGAATCATGGCGACCTTGCCGTCTCCTAGGATAGTCACTCCCGAGTAGCATGGGCATTCTCCCAGGTACCGCGGAAGAGGTTTGACGAGTATTTCTTCACCATCATGAATCGCATCGACAGCCAGACCGTATTGTTTCGTGCCAATCTTGAGCACAAGGACACGAACCACCTCTGTCGTATCGAGAGATTCTTTGCGCAACCCCAGCACATTGCCGAGGTGAATGATCGGCAATAGGCGGCCCCGTAATCGCAGCACTTGGGCGCCTTGAAAGCGTTCGATTTTCCGGTTCGGATCTCCCGGTTTAATTCGAACCATCTCCTGAAGGTTCACTTGAGGCAAAGCAAACTTTTGACCAGCTACTTCCACGATGAGGGATGGAATGATCGCCAATGTTAAAGGCAGTGCGAGCCGGAAGGTCGTACCTTGTCCAGGTCGGGTCATGATGTCGATAGCTCCGCCCAGCTTTTCAATGTTTGTCTTGACCACGTCCATGCCGACACCTCGGCCAGACACATCGGTGACTTGCTCTGCCGTAGAAAAACCGGGCTGGAAGAGCATGTTCAGAATTTCCCGTTCGCTCATACTCTCCGCTTCGGCCGCTCGCATCAGCCCTCTCTCTAAGGCTTTCGCTTTGATCTTTTCCACCTTGATACCGGCACCGTCATCGATGATGTCGATGTTGACACGGCCGCCTTCGTGATAGGCTTTGAGAAAGATATGACCCGTTTTCGATTTGCCCTGAAGTTCCCGCACCTCAGGTCTTTCGATCCCGTGGTCAGCCGCATTTCGAATCAAATGAGTCAGTGGGTCTGCTAGCGATTCAATGATGGACTTATCAAGTTCAACTTCTGTGCCTTCCATTTGAAGATCGATATCTTTCCCAAGCTTTTTGGACAGTTCCCGGATGATCCGTGGAAATTTGTTAAAAACTTTCGCCACAGGCTGCATGCGGGTCTGCATGATTTTTTCCTGCAGTTCCGTGGTGATATTATCGATGTTTTGAAGGACACTGTTCAGTCCGGCGATCTCTTTGCGGTGATCTTCCAGGCAACGCAGCAATTGGTTCCGTCCCAGCACCATTTCGCTGGCGAGATTGAGCAAATCGTTCAACAGGGAAACATGCACACGAACCGTATCGTCCACAGCCACCGCTTGGGCTTTCTTCACCATATCCCCAGCATCGTCTACATTCGGCGACGCTGTCAATGGCGTCGAAAGACTAGACGAATTTACCGGCTTCATTTCTTCTGTCGTCACTGAGTGATCCATAACACCATTTGCCATGCCGGTGCTGCTTTGAACCATTTGCCTTGGTTCAGTCAGGGGATCGAACTTTTGGAATGCACTAGAAAAGTCCAAATCCTTCCTAAGAATTTGGGCTAAATCCTCTTTCTTCGTGTTTATGTCTAACTCCACGATATCCTCTTCGGGGATATCAAGGGCTAAAGTGATCAAATTCTTTTCCAAGACCGTCGTGAACAGAAATATGAAGTTGATGTCCGCGTTGAGAATATCATCGAGTCCGCCTACTTCGCTGATGTCTGTATAGGAATCGATGATCTGTCCGATCGATGACAATTTATTGAAAAACATGACCGGAGAAGGATTGGCCTTGACATTTTCGTTCAGGCGCAGGCGAATTTTATATAAACCATGACCATGTTTCAGTGCATCGGTGATGATCGTTTTTTCGTTGTCAGCAAAAAGAACTTCCTGATTTTTTTCGTCCGTTACGACAAACTCTACCGCCGGTTCATTCGGAAGATTGGGCTTGCGATTTTCCAGGATGGCGGTGATGTTCTCAATATGGACAGAGACATCTCGATCGTCGCTGTTTTCCACATCGACGATCATCTCTTTCAAACAGTCATTGGCCGCCAGAAGATAATCGACCGTGTCATTCGTTATAGCCAGATTGCTGTTGCGAACCTCACCGAGCAGGTTCTCCATGACATGGGCGATCTTGATGATATTCTGTAAACCAAAAAAACCAGCAGTACCTTTGATGCTATGGACAGCACGAAAAATACCATGTATCGTATCCGGTTCGTTGGTTCCGTTGCCAAACAACAGCAAGCCGTTTTCTACCGTTTCTACATGTACAGTTGCTTCTTCAATAAACTCTTTAATGAACTCCAGGTTTTGCAACTGTCAACCACCCCTTTACTAGGCAGTTTCGATTTCGAGGATTTTATCCAGCTTCATCAAACGAAATAGCCCGAATATATCTTCATTAAGCCCGGTCAATTTGAAAGCCTTACTGTTGCTGCAAGCTGACTTATAAAGTCCGATGATAAAAGAAATACCCGTAGAATCGATATGCTGTACCCGCGACAGATCCACCGATATTTCACGGTAATTATCGATTTGGCCTACCATACGTTTTGCTTCGTCGACCAATCCTTTAACCCGGTTTGCTGTTAGATCTTTCTCTATTTGAATACATAGTTTTGCTTGTTTAACTTCGCTTTTCACTTACGATTACCTCCCTCTTTTCCAACGTTTCCAAGCTGAGCTCAGCGCGAACCGAACTACCTAAAACCGATACAGTAAAACCCATCAGCGAAATGATCTGCAATCCCCGATTTCGTTCCCGAGTCAGATCCTGCAGGACATTCTCGGGAATCGCTTTATTCAATTCAAAACCCGATCCTTCGTCAGTAACAGCTAGATAAATCCGTTGTCCCTCTACACGAACGTCACAAAGAACTCTTTTGCTCACATCCATACGGTTTCCGTGTTCTACCGCATTGTTCATGATTTCCCTAAGGGCAAAGTCAATGATAAAAGCCGTCCTGGGAGGGTGATTTGGGAAATCCTTTTTGAAAGTTTCAACGATTTGTTGGACGACCTGATCGACCGCCTCAAAGGTAGAAGCGATTTCAAAATGAAGTTTCAATCCTTGCTCGCCCCCCTTGTTACCCTCTCACTTCGATGTCTAGATTCATTATAACTGCGTCGATTTCGTCGTACAATGATTCCAACCAATGGATGTTCAAGAAGTGGCTAAACTTTTTTAAAAAAGAAAGAGACAGGGCAATGCCTGCTCTCTTTTTAATAAGTTTCCTTTAATCATCAATAGAAAAAGCAAATGAGTGACCCCTTAATGAATCACTTACCGTTCCGGAACCAAGAGAAACTGAATATGGGGATTTTGCTCGGTGGCCCAGCGAACAGACCATTCGTTACGGAAGAGGGCAACGGGACGATCTTGAATATCGCGGATGATCACACCGCTGTCCAATCCTTTGACCGGTTTACCTTCCTGATACCCATCGAGCCAACGGGCCACACTGTAGGGGAGGTGATGCATAGAAATATCGACACCATACTCGTTTTTTAGACGATATTCTAATACTTCCAACTGCAAAACCCCGACAGCGCCAACAACGAATGATTCTACACCGATTTCCGGTTGCCGGAAGACTTGAACAGCTCCCTCCTGGGTTAACTGAGTCATACCTTTGACAAACTGTTTTCGTTTCATCGTATCTTTGGCTTGCACCCGTGCAAAATGCTCCGGCGGGAAGACTGGAAAATCTGCAAAGTGGACGTTCTTCCCTTCCGAACAAATCGTATCGCCGATGCCGAAGACACCCGGGTCAAACAACCCGATTACATCGCCGGGGTATGCCTCATCAATGATGACTCGTTCCTGCGCCATAAACTGTTGCGGCTGGGCCAGTTTGATAGATTTACCGGAAGGCACGTGTTTGACAGACATCCCCCGAGTGAACTTTCCCGAACAAACTCGAATAAAAGCGATCCGGTCCCGGTGAGTCGGGTTCATGTTCGCCTGTATCTTAAAAACAAAGGCGGAGAAATCCTCGTTCGTGGGGTCAATCGGACCATCTGCTGTTTTCCGGGCCAGGGGTTTGGGAGCTAACTTCAAGAATTCTTCCAAGAAGGGACGAACACCGAAGTTTGTCAGGGCGCTGCCAAAGAACATGGGCGTCAACTCGCCCCGCAAAACCTTATCGATATCAAATTCATCGCCCGCCATATCCAGCAGTTCGATATCGTCGCAAAGCGCCCGATGAGCATCAACACCGAGAATATCAGCAAAGGCCGGATCATCTACTGTTCCCACCGTAGAAGGCATGACCCACTGCCCATGAGCTCCACCTTTTTCAAAGAGTTCCACCTGAGCTAGGCGACGGTTGTAGACACCTTTATAGTTGCCATCGACTCCGACAGGCCAGTTCATCGGATAGGAGCGTATCCCCAAGACGTTTTCAATCTCTTCCATCAGTTCAAAGGGACTCTTTCCGTGACGGTCCAGCTTGTTGACAAACGTAAAGATGGGGATCCCCCGCTGTCGGCAGACGTGGAAGAGTTTCTTGGTCTGATCTTCGACACCCTTAGCTACGTCGATGACCATGACGGCGCTGTCTGTTGCCATCAAAGTCCGGTACGTATCTTCACTAAAGTCTTGGTGACCGGGTGTATCTAGGATGTTTACACGAAAGCCGTCGTAATCAAACTGAAGCACACTGGATGTAACGGAAATACCCCGCTGCTTTTCGATCTCCATCCAGTCCGAAACAGCATGTTTGGCTGCTTTCCGAGCTTTAACGGTTCCAGCCAAGCGAATGGCCCCGCCATACAGAAGCAATTTTTCCGTCAAGGTGGTTTTCCCCGCGTCGGGGTGCGAAATAATGGCAAAAGTTCGACGCCGTTGAACTTCCGAATGTAATTCCGTTGCCATTTCAGACATTTATCTTTCCTCCAAAATGTATAATCAGCATATTTTTAAGGACTCATTGCACGTAAAGGGAAATCGGGCCTTACGCCCTAATACGCCACAATGGATAACCTAATGGATGCTTAAACAGTTGATATAGTAAGCCTAGCCAAATTCTCTGGCTAGGAAAACCACATTATAATAGTATACATTTTATTCGTCCAAAGGAAAAGGCCGGCGACAAAGAATCTTCGCGCACGGCCACGATTATCATCATTCGCTTTTCTCACAGTTACAGCCAGGCAGGTGCATCGTGAATTTGGTCCCCCGTCCAGATTGACTGGTCGCTTCAATTCTACCTCCATGAGCCTCGGCAATCGCCTTGACAATCGATAACCCCAGTCCAGTTCCGATCGTCCTTCGGGTGACCTCGTTTTCAGCGCGGTAAAAACGCTCAAACAAGTGGGCCTTTTCATCCGGTCCCAGTCCGATCCCCGTATCCCAAACTTCAATTGCGATCATTTTCCCTTCTGCCGAGACCTTAATTCCGCAACTTCCGGAAGGGGTGTATTTAATCGCGTTCGACAGGAGATTGCTGACAGCCTGACCCAGGCGAACTTCATCACCGTAGATTCCCGGGAGATTAGCGTCAATCTGAGCATGAAACTCCAGCCCTTTTTTCGCGGCAAGCAAGTTGTAGTTTTCGATTTGTGGCATAAGTAAAGTTTCTATGTTCAAGCATTGACGGCGTGCGTGGGCTGGGTTGGCCTGTAGTTTTTCCAAATCAAGAATATTGGAAACGAGATGGTGCAAACGTTCCAGATTCGCCTTGGCTTGGAGCAAGAACTGCTTACGTTCGCTCGGTTCCAGATCCGGTTCCATAGCGAGTTCTATGTACCCGTCGATGCTGGCCAAGGGAGTACGTATCTCATGGGTGGCGACGGAAAAATACTCGCTGCGCAAACGGTGAACCTCTTCGTCTTTTGTCACATCGCGAAAGATGAGTAACCAGCCTACCCTTTGGTCATTTGTTTGGACAGGGTTCGCATACATATCGACCTGGCGGTTTGTCTCCGCTTGCATAGACAGTCGGATTGGTCCGAGAGGACTGACGGAACCGCTGCTTAGTTCCGATTGCAGCAAGGCAAGGAGCTTCTCGGTCTCCTTAATTTTCATTTTAATCGATCGATAGAACAAATCAGTGTTATCGAAATTGATCACTTCTTCGTCGATGCCGAACAATTCACCGAAAGCGGTATTGCACATCCAAGCCCCATGTTTTCCACTGTAAAATGCCAATCCATCCTTTGATGAATTCATCAACGCCACTGTCCGTACCCGCTGCTCTGCACGGCGGCGAGCGAGTTCTTCAAAGGGACTCTGAACTTGACTGATGAAAATAGCGTTATAGAAAAAGGCGTAACTCACTATTTTCAACAGATGGCCAGACAAGTTAATAGTGTCATAGGGCAGGTTGAATAACATAAAGGACAGTTCTGTTAGGGCCGATAATCCGAGGCCAGCGGCGATCAGATCCCCTTGATGGTTAACTGAAGCCTCATCTTTTCTCAGCCAGTAAAAGTATCCCGAAAGCCCATAGAGAAGAATCAAAATCCCCTCGACGGCCATTTTCCAAAAAGAGTTCTCATTCTCTTCCATATAGACTGGAAGATGGTCCAGAACAGTACGTCCCACATAGATCGTAGTAAATACAAAAACTCCGATCCAGAGCAATCCCACATAGACTGTCGCAGCAGGCCGTCGTTCCATCGACGGGATGAATAGCCCCGACATCATCGACACAGCCAACATGAACCGGGTAACAGTCCAGAAAAATGCCGACAGCCGAGGATCCGCTGTCCAGGGACCGGGCATACCCGGATAAGTAAGCAGATGTATCGTATCGAGCAAACCAACTGTTAAAAAGGCCAGACCAGTATGAATCTGCCAGGAAGTCGCCTTGTCTTTCGTATGCCAAATCGTGGAGAAAACAAACATGGCGACGAGAATGGCCATTCCCTCAGCGACGATGTGGATGGGAAGGGCTACAGCAGGTTGAAGCTGAAGATAATCATCTAGCCCAAAGACTCGACTGAGCAAAAAGATCAGACAAGCGGCACCCACCGTCAAGGGAGCAATGGAGAGGCGACGATTGCCAAAAGCCGGGAAAACTTTTGACAAGACCGGAAACGTTTCCACAATCCCCTCCCCCTTCGATGGATTTTTGTTTTTTTGTCTTAATAGGTTCCTTGATAAGGTTATTTTTTCCTCCTTTGTGCATAAAAAGATATTTATTCTTCTAAATCATTCATTCTTACCAAGATCGAATGAGCGGAACAATCAATGGCTGATAGACAAATTCCAAAAGTAAAAAGAGCATGGCTCCGACCAAAGATCCGACGACCGAACCGTTGATCCGTATCCACTGCAGGTCATTACCTGCTTTCTCTTCGATAAAGCGGTTTAAATCGTCGTTTGTAAAGGAACGTAATACCTCATAAACGATCTGCCCAACGAGCTTATGTTCCCTTTCGATGATGCTGCACAAGGTATCTTTAATCTGCGACTCAAGCTGATCTTGCAGTTCCCTTTTTGACTTAAAAAAGAGCCAAAGACGCTCCACAGGGCCTTGCAACCACGAAGAGGAAGTACTCTCTTCTTCCGACTGTTCATCATTTAGTAGAGCCATCAACTGGCGGATCAGGTCTTCCAAGCGCATACGGTCGATGAACTGCAGCTTCCAATGTTCAAGGGCTTCCACCCAATCACTTCGGACCGCTACATCGTCGAGCTTCTCGGCGATAAGTACTTTGATCTTGCGACGCAAGGGATGATCAACATTTTTAAGATCCCACAGCGTATCGATGAGTTGACGGTGCATGGAATTGGCAGCAGCAGATGGATTGTAGCTGTTCGTCAGTAACGCTGTCGTCAAAACGAGGGCCGGAAGCAACCCTTCCACTTGGCTCTTTTCAGTGTTTCGAACCAGCCGGTAAATCTCCTTTCGTGTCTCCGGCTTTTCGGCGATTCGAATCAACTCATCGAGCACATCATCGAGCCACCGATCCACCTCTCCCTGTTCGAGGGCCCCATGAAGTAGAGGGATCAACTGTCCTGTTAAGGATACTTTTCGCAGCTCTTCCTTGAGGGGTCTTTCTAAGTAACGGGCCAGGACTTTCGGTTCTAACGAGAGCATTCCTTCGCGAAGCAATTGGTGCAGTATTGAAACAAAATAGGACAGTCCTCGGCGCTTTTCCACCCAATCGATTATCCCGTCAACAAGGTGAACATGGGCCAAACGATTCTTCAACACTTCGGCGCTCAAGAGATCCTTTTCTACCACTTTTACGATCGCTTCGATGGTCTTTTCTCGATTCCGAGGGATCAATTCCGTATGCCAGGAAAACCCCAAGGGGCGGCGAAAGAGTGCCGTTATGGCAAACCAATCAGCAATCCCACCGACTAGTGCCGCTTCCGCCGTAAAGAAGCCGAATCGAATCCAAAAAGCGTGAGGATAGACATATCGCAAAAGAACGAACAGCGCGAAGAGCGCTGCGGAAGCAGCCAAAATGATATCTGCTTTTTTCCATCTCATATGCATTCACCCTCATGGCATCCAAAAAGTGAGCAGGAATATGAGTAAACCGACGAAACCGCCGACGAGAGAACCGTTGATCCGGATCATCTGCAAATCATTCCCTGCCTTCGATTCGATCAGTTCTACTAGTTCGCCATCGGAAATTCGCTGCAGGTTTTCTTCCACCAGTTTTCCTATCTCTCCGTGTTTTTCATCGATCCAGAGAAAAAGAAATTCTTTGATCACCCGCTCCAGTCCTTGCCGCTGATCTTTGTCGCCTTTCCATTCAGCGATTAACTTTATTAACCGGCTGCGCAGAAGTTTTAACCATTTTGGCTCCTCTTCGGTCACCGCGTTGCTATGATCGTGGACCCCCTGAATGATCTCTTCCAGCATGGGACGCAAATGCAATCGTTCCATCAGCCTTTTTTTCCATTCTTCCACTTTCTGCTGCCGAGAAGGGTTTTTTCGCAGATCTTCTGCCCACTCCTGAATGCGTAGCAGCAACCGTAAGCGTAGAGGATTATCGGCGTCATGAATTCCCTCCAAAAACTTCTCCATATCCTTCTGTAAGCGGACAGCTAACGTTTCCGGTGTCATCCCTAGAATCGTTTCATTGAAAAAGCGGCGCCGTTTCATCCCTGACTCATAGTTTTGTTTGGCCACCTTGATTAAGCGAATCACTTCCGGCGTCACCGCTGGATGACCGATAAGATCTTTCAATTCATCGACAGCCAAATCGACCAATCTTCCCGCGAGGCCTTTGTCCAGGGCCGACTCGATATGGCCAGCCAGTACTGGTGCCAACGGAACCTCCATGAAGAGTATCTTCATGGCCTCTTCCAAGACATCGACTGCTCGGGGATGTTCCGCCCATTGGATCACCTTGGCGCTTAGCAAGCGGGTTACGTCCCCTCCTTGCTGTGCGTCAGAGATGTGTCCGAAGAGTAACTCTGTCAGATCATATCGGTTTAATTGCTCTTTAATATTATCCCTCGTCAACAGTTCCCCTTCGACCATATGAATGAGCGCCTCGAAAATCCGCTCGCGGTTACGGGGGATAATCTCGGTCCGAAAAGGAATCCCTAAGGGTTTTCGAAAGAGAGCCGTTACTGCGAACCAATCGGCTAACCCTCCGATTAGAGCTGCACTACAAGTGCTGGCGATAAGTCCGCCGGCAAAAGATGCATGAAAGGGATAACTCCCCAAAAAGCCGACAAATGCGACAAACAGCAGAAAGGTCGCTTTGTGACGGTTGTTCACTCAAATCGTCCCCCCGTATTCGGGTCTTTCTATCGTTTAAGCTCTTTCTTATTAATTATAAACATTTTTACAACCCCATTGTAACGCAAAAAGGCCTATGGTAAAAATAATGCTATCGTCGACATAATTTGGTCATTGATTGTAATTATCCTATGATTAAAAAACCTGTTATTATAAACGTGAACCAAAAAGGGGGGAGATGGCTTGCTAACCCGTAAAGAAGCGCAGGAAGAGGCTGTTTTATCGGTCATCCATATCAACGATGAGCCGATAGGTTCGGGAAGCATCCGGCAGTTGGTGGCCGATCGAGGTTTGGCGATCAGTGAGGCCACCATTGGTCGCATTCTGAAAGAGCTGGATCAGAAGGACTACACGGTCAAAAAAGGCTTTCAAGGCCGTACTTTAACGCAAAAAGGCTATGAGCGGCTTTGTGAGTTAAAGCACCGCCGGGAACATTCCACGATTCGTAAGGAACTGGAAGAGACCTTAAGCCCGGAAAATAAAAAAAATATGCTCGACATGCTGGTGGCTCGCCGTGCTATTGAAGGCGAAATCGCCGCCCTGGCAGCGACACACATCACCTCCCAAGAGATCGACGCCATGGAACGGGTACTTGCTCACCATGAACTTCATCGTCAGCGTGGACAATACGGTGTAGAACAGGACATCCACTTTCACCAACTCTTAGCTCGCGCTTCCCGGAATCGCGTCTTGGAAAAAGCTATGGATCTGATTCTCCAATCGGGCCGTCGTTCCCCCACCCTAGAATTTATCCGCAAAGAAGTCAACGGTAACATCATTGATGACCATCTCCGTATTTTCGAAGCAATCAAAGAAAAAAACCCTGACAAAGCCCGTTCTGCTATGATCAGCCATATGGAAAACGTCACCCGTGATGTCACTTTGTACTGGAAAAGCCACTGATCTGTCGTTCCATGTCGCACCTGCTTTTTTCGGAAAAATGTAATTGCGGGAACAGTCACAAAAAATATTTGATTTTGCAGGAATTCCTGATTCAAAGGAGAATATTTATCTCATCAGTCGCTCATCACCGATGAGTACCCAATAGTTGCCGAATACACAAATTATGGAGGTAACCATCGTGGCTAAAGTCGTTATCATCGGAGGCGGTTGGGCCGGTTGCGGTGCCGCTGTCACTGCGGCCAAAGCAGGTGCAGACGTGCTGGTTCTCGAACGGACAGACATGCTCTTAGGTACTGGACTCGTTGGCGGGATCATGCGCAACAATGGCCGCTTCACTGCCACTGAAGAAGCGATCGCCCTCGGAGCGCCTGAACTCTTTATGGCTGTTGATGAAACGGCGAGACACAAGAATATGGAATTTCCCGGTCATAAGCACGCTACCCTCTATGATGTAGCCAGAATCGAACCAGCCGTCCGCCGTGTCCTTGATAAATTAGCCGTCCATGTGCGTTTTCAATCTCGTGTCAAAGATGTGAAGATGAGCGCTGAAACTGTTGAAGCCGTCGTCCTTGACTCAGGCGAAGAGATCCGTGGCGATGTCTTCATTGAGGCGACCGGTAGCGCCGGACCTATGGGGAATTGCAGCAAATTCGGCAACGGTTGTGCCATGTGCATTCTTCGCTGTCCTACCTTCGGCGGGCGCGTTAGCATCGCCGCCAAGGCCGGTGTGACTGAGATTATGGGCAGGAAAGCCGATGGTACCGTCGGTGCCATGTCCGGCTCTTGTAAGCTGCATAAAGAATCCCTCGCTGAAGAAATCGTCGAAGAATTGAACGAGAAGGGTGTCTCTGTCATTCCCATTCCAGCTAAACTGCAAAAAAGTGACAGCTTAGGTATGAAAGCCTGCCAACAGTATGCACTCAAAGAATTCGCCGAGAACATCATCCTTTTAGATACAGGTCATGCCAAACTCATGTCCCCTTACTACCCGCTGGACAAGCTTCGTCAGGTTCCTGGATTTGAAAATGCCCGCTTTGAAGACCCCTATTCCGGCGGCATCGGCAACTCGATGCGCTACCTAGCTCTCTCCCCCCGGAGCAACGCCTTGAAAGTCGATGGTGTGGACAACCTTTTCTGTGCCGGTGAAAAAGCCGGCCTGCTGGTAGGGCATACAGAAGCGATCGTCACCGGTTCCTTAGCCGGACACAACGCCGTCCGCTTCGTAAAAGGCAAGGAACTACTAGAGCTGCCGACAAACTTGGCTATCGGCGATGCGATCGCTCATGTGAAAGAGCAGATGCAAACGGAAGAAGGCCTTGGCAAAAAATATACCTTTTCTGGCTCTGTCTATTTTGAACGGATGAAAAAACTCGGTCTTTACAGCACCGATGTGACAGCTATTCAAAAGAAGATCGAAGATGCCGGTTTACTGAATATCTTCGGAGCATCCATTCAGTTCGTGTAAGCCCTCTAGTATCACTCCATCCCCCTCCTTTTCTCACCCTTAGGCCGGTCAAAACCGGCCTTTTTTGTTTTTCATACAAAATATATTCTTTCGGGAATACTAGGACCGACCGAAAACACCACCGGAAGGAAGGGATATTCATGCGTTCCGATCTCACCCATAATCAAACGCCGCGAGATTTAGTCGCTGCAATGACCAACGCGAGAAACTTCCGAGGCGGCTTTAACCTGCAAGCCTCTGGCTTCAATCCGCAAATGCCTGGACACAGCACCAGCCATGACATGATCCTGCGACAAGAACCGCGTACGGTCAAAAAGATCGGTGCCGGCATCGGCTTGCCTTATGAAGTGCGATTGGAAATGGCATTGATGCTCGACGATCATCAATGCGCTTTGACAGTGGCCCTGCACCAGTACAACAAACATCACTGGATGACGGAAGGTGCAGAAGCTTTTTTAAGCCTTCACGAATTGCTCAATGAACACCGCGAAAAAACGAACGACCATATCGATGCGATCGGTGAGCGAGTGACCCGGTTAGGTGGTGTCCCCACAGCCCATCCGGTGACGCAGCATGAATTGTCTTATATCAAACACGAGGTAGAAGGCCGCTACAGCATACGGGACTTCCTGCGCAACGATCTGGAACACGAACTCAAGATCCAGGAAATGATGCGGATGCAAATTCAACGTGCCCATGATCTCAAAGATTTCGGTACGGTAGAAGTGCTCGAAGAGGTGTTGCGAGACCGGGAAGATCTAGCCTACCACCTCTACAGCGTCCTGGAAGACGATACGCTGGTAAGAGGGATGCACCACTTGCTCGATCACCGGCAAGATATCTCAGGCGACCGCCCCTTCCACTCCGGTTCGAAGCTGCAATAGTCTCACTTCCTGCCGCTGCTTCTCGCCGGATCGAAAAAGAAAACTCACCGGCTTTTTACTGACCGGTGAGTTTTCTTTTTTACATAAGCTTTATTCTCCGAGCATGGCTTTCAGATCGTCGTCCACATTTCCGATGAGTTTCAAACCAAAGGTATTGACGAGGACGTTCACCACATTGCTTGTAAGGAATTCAGGCGGGCGTCCGCCGAGGTACATGTTTTTCACACCTAGACTAAAGAGTCCCAACAAAATCGCACAAGCTTTTTGTTCAAACCAACTCAAAACAATCGTCAGTGGCAGATCGTTGACACCGCATCCGAAGGCATCGGCCAAAGCCAAGGCGATTTTGACGGCAGAGCCCGAGTTGTTACACTGACCCAGGTCGATATAGCGAGGGATTCCGTCGATATCACCGAAATCAATATCATTGAAACGGAACTTACCGCAAGAAGTAGTGATGATGACACAATCCTTCGGAACTTTCAAAGCCAGTTCACGGTAGTAGTTTTGTTCTTTGATGGGCGCGTCACAACCGGCGATGACAAAGAAGCGGCGGATTTTTCCGGCTTTTACTGCTTCGATGATCTGCGGCGCCAGTGCCAACACATTGACATGATGGAATCCTGTTGTCATCACTTTGTCAGATTCTTGATTAGCTTCTGGCAGGGCTAACGCTTTTTCGATGATCGCTGTGAAGTCATCATTTTCGATCTTTTGGACCCCTTCAAGGCCGGCGGTGCCATAAGTCCACATGCGGTCAGAATAGCTGCCACGAATCGGCATCAGGCAGTTCGTTGTGCCTAAGATGGCGCCGGGGAAATCTTCGAAAAGTTTGCGCTGATCATGCCAAGCTTTACCCACATTCCCCTTCAAATGGGTATACTTTTTCAGTTCAGGGTAGCCGTGGGCCGGCAACATTTCTGAGTGGGTGTAGACGTTGATTCCTTTTCCCTCGGTCTGCTTGAGCAGTTCCAACAAGGCATGTAGATTGTGCCCCGTGACGAGAATGGACTTGCCTTCGATTTTGTCGGACGATACGGTAACCGGAACTGGAATGCCGAATTTATCCGTATGGGCGCGATCGAGCAGATCCATCACCTTGACCGTCGCTTCACCTACTTTTAAGGCCATGCCTACATGTTCATTCAGATTAAAGTTGGAGTTGGTCAGCGTCATATATAAAGCTTCTTGGGTGATAGCGTCTACTTCTGCATCGGAATATCCCAACTCACGGGCGTGTACCGCATAGGCGGCGACCCCTTTTAGCCCGAAGATGATTGTGTCCTGCAAGCTGGCTATATCCTCATTTTTTCTACAGACACCGATTTTGGTGCATCCACCTTTTAGGGTTTGCGAACATTGATAACAAAACATGTTTCCAGGTCCCCTTTCGTTTTAATAACTAACTAACTTACTAATATAATAGCGAATTCTTTTTTCAGCTTCTGTGATTTTTATCACGCTTTCAAAAAATATGTGAATTTTAACATTGCTCTCTTGTCCCAGCCGATGCTAAAGTAGACTCCAGATAGACAACGAAATGAAGTGAGGGATTATCCACTTGTTAGTTCATGAGTTGATCCATTGCGGTGCACCTGATAAAATTGCCGTTTTCGAAAAAAACGCGCAATTTACCTACGGCCAGCTCCAACAGATGGTCGACCGTTTCCGCTGGTATTTTTATACTCAGGGGATCCGCCCCCAGGACAAGGTAGGTCTGTTTTGCCGAAATTCTTCTGACTTCCTCTTTTCCTATTTAGGTATCGTCAGTTTGGGCGCCGTTGTTGTTCCCTTAAATATCATGTTTCGTCCTCGTGAAATAGCCTATATCCTGAGTGACGCCCAGGTGAACCATGTGATCTCGGACAAGCAGTTAGAACTCGCTAGTGCTGAACTAAATGATTCCGACTTACCGGTACAGTTGTATCTTCCCCGCATCAAAGAAGTATTGGCCCAGGACAGTTCCGCCTCCACCCCTTCCGAATTGCCGTCGATCCCTGTCCAACCGTCTGATCCTTGTGTCATCCTATACACTTCAGGTACGACCGGTCGACCGAAGGGCGCTGTCCTTAGCCACTCGAACTTAATCAGCAACGCCCGATCCTACACCAATACGATTCACGCCTCTGCCGAAGACAACTTCCAATGTGTGCTTCCCATGTTTCACAGCTTCGCCTGGACCTGCTGTGTCACTACAGCTTTGTTAAATGGCGCCGCCATCACCATCATGGAGTCCTTTCTGCCGAAAGAAGTCTTGTCCATGATTAAAGAACAGGGCGTTACCGTCGTGACGGGGGTACCAGCCATGTACGGCATTTACACCACCATCGCCAAACCGGAAGATTTCTCGGGAGTCCGTCTCTTTGTATCCGGAGGAGCTTCCCTGCCTGTCGAGATCATCAACAGCTTTTATGAAAAGACAGGAAAGTCTATCGTCGAAGGCTACGGTCTCTCCGAGTCGTCGCCCGTGGTGACCTTTAACCCGGTCGACGCCACCAAACCCGGCTCCATCGGTCTGCCGATTCAGGACGTGGACGTGAAAATCGTCAATAATGAATCGCAAGCAGTCGGTCCGAGAGAAGTGGGGGAACTAATCTGCCAGGGTCCCAACGTCATGTCTGATTACCTCGGACTCCCCGCTGAGACGGCGACATCCATCCGGGATGGATGGCTCTATACGGGCGATCTGGCTTATACCGATGAAGAGGGGTACATCTACATCGTCGACCGTAAGAAAGACCTTGTCATCGTTGGCGGGCTCAACGTCTATCCCCGGGAAGTCGAAGAGATCCTTTATCAACACCCTGGTATTAAGGAAGCCGCCATCATCGGCGTTCCAGACAAGACTCGCGGTGAAGCGGTCCAAGCTTTCGTCGTACCGAAAGATGGCACTGTCATAAATAAGAAGGAACTCATGTCATTCCTGAAGGCAAACCTGGCCACTTACAAGTTGCCTCGTGAGATCATCGAACTGGAGGCGCTGCCGCGAAATGCTACAGGAAAGATTTTGAAGAAAGAATTGCGAAATCTAAAACACTAGTTGGTGACAAGTGTTATTTATTGATAGCCTGACCGGGTTCACACAGTATGAGTTTCTTATCTTTTCGTAAATACAAGGAGGCGGCAAGAATGGCCGCCTCCTTTTTCATTGATTACGGTTTGTTGGAATTCGCTATATCCTTCGAGATGATCAAACCATACGGTTCTTTTCGAGAACCCTCCAAAGGCAAGCATAGAGATCATTGATCGATATGGGCTTTGCGAGCAGTTCTTCCGCATAGGTGCGCCACTCATCGGTCAGATTTAACTGGAACACGTCACTGGTGACCAAGATCGCCGGTGGGCTGGTGTTGGCGATTTTGGCCACTCCTCCTACGATCTCACGAGCTTCCCCATCGTGGAAGTCGTATTCCATCAAAATCAGATCAGGCGGCAACTGTTGAGCGGCCTCTATCGCCTCAGTCACACCTCGGGCCACGGTGACCTTGCCTCCCAGAAGTCCAATGACCCGGCTCAGCAACATAATGGATGCGGGATCTTCATCGACGAGCAACACGTTCCCCCCAGCTATCCGATCCTTTAACATTTCTAAGCTGAACGTACCCGGCGATTCCTGTATAGAAGGCATTTCCAGGTAGCGAACAGGCAAGGATACGGCGACCGTCGTTCCCGAACCCTCTTTTGACGCAACCACAATCTGTCCCTGCAACGTTTTCACCAACTGTTGGGTAATGGCCATACCCAACCCCGAGCCGGCGATTTTGGTCACGCCTTTCGCCCGATAGAAGGCATCAAAGACATGTTTTACCGTCTCTTCATTCATGCCGATACCAAAATCACGAATCTCCATGCGAAAAGAGTCGTTGTCTTTCCATATCGAAAAAATCACCTCACCACCGGGCAAGGAATACTTCACCGCATTGTCCAAAAGGTTTAAGAGTATCTGGCATATTTTACCGAAGTCGCTTTCCACCAGATAATGCACCGGCATCCGGTTATCGACACGGTATACCACCTTTGCCCGCCGGGCTTTGTAACTGATTACGGCACCCACCTGATCGGTCAACTGGTCCACGGAAAAGACCTTGTTCTCGACGGCTTTTTTTCCTAACTCGATGGAAGACAGTTCGAGAACCTGTGTCATCAAGTTGTTCAGGTTGTCGGCAGCTTTCCGGTTCATATCAAAATAACTGGCAATCTCATCACGAAATTCGGAGGAAATGTGAGCCGCCTCAGCCGTTGTGTCGGTGCCCAACTGGCTGACTCCAAGAATGACATTTAAGGAACTGCGCAAATCATGGGACAGCTCGGCGATAAATCGAGTTTTCATATGGTTGGCCCGCTCGGCGTCGGCCTTGGCCAGCGTCAGCTCTTCCGTCAACTGCCGTTCCGTTTGTAGTGTTTGCTGCAACCGGCTTTGCAGATCATACTGTTCAGTAATATCGTAGGCCACAATTAAAACGCCCATGACCTGTAGTTCTTCGCTATGCAAGGAAACAAAGTCCACATTGAGTGTTTTGTTGCGCCAGGGGATGACCGTACGGTCAATTGATGTGGCTTCCCCCTGAATGAGTTGTTCCAGATGGTTTTTCAACTCGTTAAAAATGGGCGGAACGGGAAGTCCAAAAAGATTGCGGTTAATCGCCTTGGTATCGGGAATGTCAAACAAATCGCTGGCGGCGTGGTTCCACTCCAGCACACGACCTTCCAAATCCAAGGCGATCACGGCTACGTTCACGCTGGACAGCACACTGTTTTTTAATGCAGATACGGACTGCAACTCCAACGTGCGCACTTCCAACTCCTCGTTGATCGTCTCCAGTTCCTCGTTGGCCGCCTCTAGCTCCTCGTTGGTCGTCTCCAGTTCTTCATTGGCCGATTCAAGTTCCTCGTTGGTCGTTTCCAACTCTTCGTTGGCCGCCTGTAGCTCTTCGTTGGTCGTCTCCAGTTCCTCATTCGTGGCTTGCAGTTCTTCCGCCAAGGAGAGCGCATCTTCCAGTTCCTTCTCCATACTGTCCATTTCCCGGTCCAAGAAATAACCGATATTGGGCTGCCGGCGAGCCACCGGGGTAAAGAGAAGCATCATGATCGGCAACTGTTCTTCGTCCTTGTCCAGCACCACCGTCAACCCGTAATTCCGGTTCACATCCCGGTAAGGAACAGAGATCTCCTGAAAACTGGGAACTAAATCGGTTCGGTAACTATCGCGCAACTGATCGATGATTTCTTTACCGAGTAGTTGAAATATGGCTGTTTCTCGATCCAATTTCCCTTTATCTACTTGGATACCTGTGCCCGCCAACATTTCTTCAGCCCGCCGATTATAGAGGACGACTTCCATCTGTTCATTTAGGACAACTACCGGCGTCGGCATGTTTTCCAGAGCGATTTCTGCCGCATGACGGAGATTCAACTTACTCCCCACCGGAGCATCAGCCCAACTATTCCGGCTTTTCACATAGGTCAGACGCCTACCGGGAACGGGACGTGCCTTGTACAGTTTCCACCGGCGGTCCACCACATCATAATACTCAGGCACGACCGATGTCGATTCCGATTTGCCCAAAAACAGATATCCACCAGGATTCAGAGCGTAATGAAACATGGTCAGAACTTTTTTCTGCAACTCTTTCTCAAAATAAATCAATAAATTTCGACAGACGATGATGTCCACCTTGGCGATGGGTGCCGAATGCGTGATGTCCTGGACACCAAATATGACCCATCCCCGGATATTTTTTTTCACTTTGTAAAAATCGCCGCAGGCGATCATGTATTTTTCTTTATACCCTTCCGGCAGGGTTCGAACCCGGGTTTCATTATATAGCCCGCGACGGGCTTCCAGAATCGCGGCTTCATCCAAATCGGTCGCATAAATCTTGACTTCCAACTGTTTCCTCTGCTCTTCCAGAATATCGGCGACCATAAAGGCCATCGAGTAGGCTTCTTCTCCGGTGGAACACCCCACCGACCAAATCCGCAGTCCTTCACCGTTGTTCATCCGGGCAATGATCGGTTCCAGGCAATTGACACGCACAGAATGATAGGCCGCCTCGTCGCGCAGAAACTGGGTCACGTTGATGAGAAGATCATCATGAAGCATTTCTAGTTCTTCGGGCTGATATTTTAAATGTTCGATATAGTCTTTAACAGAACCTACGTGAAGCTGCGCCATCCGTTTGCGCACCCGCCGCTTGAAGGTGGAACGGCGGTAATTCAGCACATCTACATTGAGCTTTTCCCGCAGCATTTCGGCGATTTCCTTATGTTCATCCAGGGTCAGTTCCTTACGAACCGACTCAGGATCTTTCATGATCTGGGATACAATCTTCGGGATCTCATTCAGAGGAAGGACGAAATCTATGGCTCCCGTATTGATGGCATTTTGGGGCATGGCATTATAGAGGTTGTTCGACGAGTCCTGAGCAATGGTAAAGCCGCCCTGCTCTTTGATAGCCACAATCCCGTTGCTCCCGTCCGATCCGGTACCGGAAAGGATTAACCCAATTGCCCGGGTCCCATAGGCCTCTGCCGCCGATTCGAAAAGAACGTCAATCGAAGGCCGGGCGAATTTTACTTTTTCCGACTCGGCGTCCAAATGAATCCGGTTTCCGTGCAGGACGAGATGATGATTGGGAGTGGCTACATAAATCGTGCCTCCCTGAATAGTTTCATCGTGTACCGCTTCTTTGACTTCCATCTGCGAAGACCGTTTCAATATAGCCGTCAAATGGGAGGGATACCGGGGAGACAAGTGTTGGACAACGATAACAACCAGATTCTTGTCTGGTGTTAATCGATTCAGCACCTCCTGAATCACTCGCAATCCCCCTGCCGAAGCACCGATTGCCAGTACCCATAATTCCTGTTTTTGCTCTTCTAATTCATAGTCCGCCATAAATCCTCCCCCTCTCTGCCAACCCAACATAAGCACCCCAAAGTAACAAAAAGCGTTATATCATTAAACTTGTTTAATATTTGTATAATCTTAGTTATTTCTTTTATTAACCCTCAATTCGCCTTGCAGAGCAGAATTCCTGCTTCATCCCCATTTAGATAAAAAAAAGAAGACGCTCTGCGTCTTCACTAACTATCTACCCGTCGATCTGCAAGCCCGAGTGTTGCTCTTCGGTTAAGTCGATCGTATCCAGAATTTGAGTATTTTCAATTAAGCAAACGATGGGCCGCAACGGATTTCCTGAATTCTGTTTGACGACCAGGGCTTTTTTACGATTGGATAGCTGCACCATCGTTCCATTCGGAAATATGGCGACAGTCTCCGTAAAAAGCTTGATGATTTCCGGGTCGAATTGCTTCGTCGACTGTAACAAAAGATACTCGTAAGCCTTATTCCCTGTGATCGGCGAGCGGTAGGGCCGCTTGGATGTTAATGCATCATAGACATCCGCCACCGAAGTAATCCGTGCGAAAAGATGAATATCTTCGCCCTTAAGGTTTCTTGGATACCCTGTACCATTGAACTTTTCTTGATGCTGAAAGGCCACATGCGCTGAAAGCAGGTTCGAATTCTTACGCAGTAAGTCGAAACCCAGGCTGGGATGCTGCATCATAATTGTGCATTCTTCTTCGGTCAATTTTCCTGGTTTGTTCAATATTTCAAGAGGCACCTTCGTCTTGCCGATATCATGGAGCAAGGCGCCCATTCCTAGAATGTACAGTTCCTGCCGGGAAAGACCTTTCTGTAAACCGATAATGATGGATAATACACAGACAGATACAGAATGGGTAAAAGTGTACTCGTCGTAGTCATGAAGGGCATTGACATCGATCAATGTTCCTCGATTGCGCAAAAGTTCATCGACGATGAGCTCTACAGACTTTTTCGCCACCGACAGGTCCGAATGGGTTCGAGTTGAACCGAGCACATCCACGAGCTTTTTAGTATTCTTCATGACTTCGACATATATCCTGTCTGAAAGTGCATTTTCATAGTTAACGAGGTCTGAAAAAGGGCCTTCAATGTAAATGGAACCAATCTCTAAACTTTCCAACCTTCTAAGGTAGTTTGACGTCAATGTCACTCCTGGGGCAAGCAGTATATTACCTCGCCCGTCATAGACTGGTCTGGCTAAGACTGCACCTGGTTCAACTAGACGGGTAGAAATACGTATCATTCCGCCAGATCCTCCTGATTAGGGGCTAACCTTTTCTATATATTATAGGAGAAAAAATACAGAGTAAACAAGTTTATTAAGATAAGAATTCTTGTTTAATGATCTTTTCTGTCTTTTCGAATCGCCGATTCAAGGACCTGGGAGAAAGGTTTAAACTTCCCTCTATTCCCCGCCTCTTCTCTCTTCTTTTCTTTACAATCTCGGTTTTTAGGGAATGCGGCAGGGAGAATAGGGATGATACGTAAGCCTTCCATGGCATTCATCTCCTTTTGGCAACCTCGCCTTTTTCCTATCCCTTATTCATTTTATCGTGAACGCTAACACAAACCCTTAATAACTTCTGGTGAAATATTCTTGATTTTCGCAATTTAAAACTTGTTGTTGTGATTTTATTCACCTAATTGTATAATTGCGCCTGTATCTTTTACGAATATACAAACCCTAAGACGGAGGAAAAACGGATGAAAAAATGGATGCGCCTTGTCTGTGCGGCCTTGGTGTCGGCCGGACTACTGATGACCTTGACGGGTTGCGGAAAGAGCACAACCCCGACCACTCCATCGAAGAAAATCGTCGTTGGAACTGAAGCGTCCTTCCGACCTTTCGAGTGGCGAAATGAGAAGGGGGACATCATCGGATTCGATATTGAACTCGCCAAAGAAGTCGGTGCGGAAATCGGCGCAGAGGTCGAAATTCAGAATATCCCCTTCGACGGACTTATCGCTGCCCTGAATAACAAAAATATCGATATGGTCTCTTCGGCCATGACAATTACGGAAAAACGAAAAGAAAGTGTAGACTTTTCAAAACCGTATTTTGAGGCTACTCAGGCCATTGTCCTCAAAAAAGGTTCCTCTCCCAAAAACCTTTCTGACCTAAAAGGTAAGAATGTGGGCATCCAAAACGGAACAACCGGACAAGATGTGGTTGAAACGTTGATGGGCAACCGGGATCCCCATATCAAACGCTTTGAAAGCGTTCTCGACGCCCTGAATACATTACGGATCGACGGACTGGACGCTGTGGTCGCTGATAAGCCGGTCGTTCAAAACTACCTATTGAGCAACCCCGAATCTCAATTAGTCCTTCTTGACGATAACAGTTTTGTGAAAGAAGAATACGGTTTCGCTTTCCGTAAAGGTGATACGGAACTGCAGACACAAGTGAACGAAGCGCTTGATAAGTTGGAGAAAAAAGGCAAGATTAAAGAATTGGCTGCAAAATATCTGGGAGAGAAATAAATTAGCTCAATGAGCCTTGGGTGCGTCAGTCCTTCAACTGACGCACCTTTTATTTAGAATGACGAACTTGTTACTATTAACCATTTTTTCAAGTTAACGTAAGTTTATTCATTATGGTATTGTCCACTACACCGAACTATACTAACGGAACTATTATCTTTTTGCATAACATTTCGTGTCTTATAATCTCGAAATTTCACCATCAAAGTCGAAATCCCTGTATCACTTATATGTTTCCCTACATTCCTTACAGACAAGGCAATTGTAGGATAGGCGTTGCAACAAAATTTTCTATAAATTTATAAAAATAATGTTTTGAATACGCCGCTTTTGATATATAATATACTTAAAAAACTAGGTAAAGGACGGTATTCCACATGCGTCAACTGGAAGAGTTGTCCCCTCAAGATAAGGCATTACAGCAATTAGATGCAGATTATCAACGCTATCGTCAGTCCGTAGAATTTGCATTTAAAATGGCCCAAGAACTTGTAAACCGTGCCCTCGACCCTGTGGTCAGCGAATTAGCTTCCGTACGTAATGTTTTACAAGATCTTCAGACCACAATCCAAGTAGAAAAGCAAGAACAAAGCAACCTGGTTGACACACTCGGAGAAACTACTACCTCTTTGGCCGCTGAAGAAGATTCGGAAACCGCCGAGACTATGGAAGCACCTCGTCGGGGACGTCGTAAAAAAGTAGTTGAACCGGTTAAAGTCAAACCCAACCGGATTCGTTGGGGAAGCACCGAAGAAGAGATTAAAAACACCATCTTCGAACAACTCCGTCTTTTAGAGGAACATGGTAAGGAAATCACCGTTACGAACATAAAAGAAGATGTCCCCAGTATGATGCGTTTTCTTTATGGAAAAGATGCCCTGTTCCAAGGAATCAATGCACTCATCGAGGAATATGAACAAATAAAAAAAGGCGCCACTGAAATTCCGGAAGAAATCAAGGAAACTGAACCGGCTTTTCCAGATGTCGAACCAGAAGTAATTCCGGAAACAACGGAAACAGAAGAAATAGGCGTCGGGGAAGAAACAGCCGAATAATTTTTACGCAAAAAACGCTCCCGGAGAACAAGATCTCCGGGGGCGTTTTGCTTTACTATCTGGGATTCTAGTCTATAAATAGGTGAATGAGACAGGTTTCTTTTCTTTCAGTTCTGTTAAGAAAAGAGCGATCTTTTCTTCTGGCATCTGTTCCAAAGCGTCTTCAATCATCGCTTCGAGATCCATCCCCGTTAAAAGCATCGGTGCTAAGGGATGGTCCGATAATCCAAGAAACCGGCAAAGAAACACTGGGGATGCGGCCAAAATATCCTCGATTCGTTGATGTCTCACTTCTTCTAGCAAGTCCATTTGACCTAACATTGTGTCCCCTCCATTTTCGCGTTTTTCGCATGCCGTTCAGTTCTAAATATTTCTTTCACATTATCTTTTCCGCAAAGAAGTAAAAAATCCTCCTTGCCCATCTATCTGAAACAAGCTATTTTCGTGAATCATTGTAAACTTTAAATAATCATCTGTCCGGGGCAACGATTCTCAATGGATTTGTACAGAGATTCCCCAGGTATTCGACCCGTGAGAAAGACCAACGAAACCAAAGCGTGCTTTCTACATCCCATCCCATAAGGTTATAAGGATACCCATACTTTGTCTCTGACAACCCTCGTTCGGTCAGGTGGACAGCGTCATAATCTCGGCTGATCGCCTCAAAGTCCAGCTTCGCCTTCCCCATCGGCAATTCACCACAAAACAGTGAATAGATTTCACTAAATCTTTTAGCAGGGATAAAGGGGCCGTTCCAACCGGGATTGACATGATACCGACAGAGCAGTTCTTCAAAGTCATAATAGCCATCGATCCTGTATACCCGAGCATCGGGGGTGGCCATAACAATCCAAGCCTCTAACGCCGTTCCCTTCCAATAAGTCTCATGCGTATAGGAAAAAAGAACCCAATCAGACATGAGGGTCTCATGATAGGTAGAAGTCCAAAAGCCACCGAAAGGTTTGTTTTGAGGCGTATTGGTGACGGGATTGATTTTAGCAGGGTCTAGCGGCGAACGTCCGAGCCATAATTGAGGCGATAAGATTGTAGGATGAGCCGAATATTGACGTTCTACCACTGCCATAACACCACCTCTTATCTTCTTATTCTTAGTGCTTAGTTAGACCAGAGCATCATTATTCTTAATATTCCGCTTTTTCAGTCAAATTCCTTTAATTTGTCAAACAAAAGGTTTTGGACATGTTGAATCCATCCGGAAACCAAAAATATATAGCATCAACGCCAATGAAAAAGCGTTTAAGAACCTAGTGAGTTAGAATTCTTAAACGCCTTATTATTTAGTTCTTATTCCTCATGCATTTCTTACACTTCAAGAATTATGATTGTACAACTGATCTATTTTATTTTTCGCGTTTTTGATGGCTTGCGCTTTCAAATCGTCCACTTGCCAGTATAGCAACGCTTTCGTCGGGCACGCTTGCACACAGCGGGGGATTTTATGATTTCGCAAGCAGTTTTGATCGCACTTAATGGGTTTGTGAGTTTCTTCATCTTGAATGATAGCACCAAAGGGACAACTCATGATACACATCCAACATCCATTGCATTCCGATGGGCCATCTTCATTTGTCACAATGCCGTCATTACGGCGGTGCATGGCACCGGTTATGCAGTAGTCAATACAAGTCGCGTTGGTACAATGGTTACAGTTCAAGGGGACCTTTTTTCCGGGCACCTGATGGACTTGTATTCGTTTTTTGGGAAGTTCTCCAGCTAAGACCACTTCGACAACCGATCTCTTTGTACTGTGAGCTACAGCACAGGCAAGTTCGCAAGCTTTACATCCGATACACCGTTCCACCTTAGCAACTATCTTTCCTGCCATCGTCATCCCCCCCTACCAAAGACGGGTCGAGAGCCCAAGATCTGCCCTGCGCTCTTGAATGGCCAGAAACAGTTTTTTCGCAGCTTCCAAGGGATTTGTCTCCACGATCAAATACCCGCCTGTAATTCCCCTAATATCTTTGGTCAAGGTTTTAACCACTTGTTTAGAACCCACAACAGGTGGAACCATTCCAAGGTGCGTGGGGAAACCGAGCGCGACGGCGTAAGTCCCGATAGAAAAAGCTTTTTCCGTCTTGTACTCGGGCGCTGAAGCGACAACAGGCAGCATATCCGTATCTACACCCAATTTTTCCGCGATGGCAACTGCAATATCAACAGCCCGAGAATTATCTACACATGATCCCAGATGCAAAACTGGTGGAAGAGGACCCTCTAACCCATTGGCCTCTCCGATTGCGGACAGGACAGCCTTCATCCCCTCCCCGGCGTAGGCCTTTGTCGCCTCTCCATTCATAAAACCGAGGCGACCGAGAGACCCTGCGCCACATCCTGTAGCTAACAGAAGCACATTTCGCTTTGCCAGTTCCTTCGCCATAATGATATAGTTTTCATCTTGACGAACCTTCACGTTATTGCATCCAGCAAACAAACATATCCCCTGTATGTTTCCATTTACGATATTATCAATCAAAGGCTGTAATGGTTCTTCTTGGTTCAACTTGGCAAGAGCAGCGACGATCGCTTCTGTGGAAAAACCGGCAATCACCTTCTCTTTGCATTGAGGAACGTGAAAGGATCTACCAGCCCGTTCTTTAAATGCTGCAATCGCGAGCCGGAGAATCTCTTTCCCCTTTTCCCAGGCATCTTCCTCATGAATTTCAATATGGATTGCTCCGGGAATTTTGGCCATGGACATGGTCGTAATCACTTTCGTAGAATAACAACCGGCTAAGGTCGTGATGGACGGATATACGCATTGATAGTCCACCACCATCGCGTCCAGAATACCAGTGAGGATCGGCAACTCTTGAGACACGGAGTGCGTACATGATGGCACACCGTGTCTCATGAGCACTTCGCTGCCGGTACAGCAGATACCGACGAGATTTATGCCTGTCGCACCGGCCATTTTTGCCTCTTCTCTCATCTCTCGCGACACTTGAACTAATAAATCCGAAAGGACCGGATTGTGACCATGGAGGGCTACATTCACCTGTTTTGGATCCAACACACCCATATTCATTTCGGAAAATACAGGAGTAGGGGTTCCGAAAAGAATATCAGATAGGTCGGTTCCCATGTGGCACCCCGCATAATCAGCGATCCCCGCAGCTATACTTCCTAACAACAGATTGTTCGCATCAGCATCTACACCAAGTGTCGTACGATGCATCATTTCCGCGATGATGGAATCGATGCCTATAGGGTTGATACCGAATTTATTCCACAGTTCTGCTCGACTTTTCGTGACCGTCCGATTTGCAAAAGCAATGGGAGTTTCTCGTTCCGAAAAATCTTCCAAGGCCACTTCTGCCACCAAGCGGGCGATCGTCTTAATTTCCTTTCCTTCTACCTCGATCCCGTGACGCTGGGCGACGGCCAAAAGTTTCCTCTCATCTTTCACCGGATAATCAGGCGCTTTCCCATCGGCCCATTTTTTTAGCACATGAGCCAAGTGTTTGGAGTGCCCTGAATGTGAGGCTGTTCCGGCGACAATAGACCGGGCCAAGTTGCGAGCAACTAACGTATCTGCATCAGCGCCGCAAACGCCTTTTCGAGGTCCATCTCCAAAAGGATCGATTCGACAGGGGCCCTGAGTACAATTCCGGCAGCATAGACCTAACTCACCAAAGCCGCACTGAGGCTGTTGGGAATTTAAACGGTCCCAAGCAGTTTCAATTTTATTTTGGAACGCCACTTCTAACATCTCTTGTACAGCTAAATCAACGGATCTTGTATCCATACTAACACTCCCACCCTTTTAAGTTAGACGAGTCAAAATGGTTTTCAACACATTTCCTCGCAGCAAATCCTTGGCGTAGTGACGAACAGGCAACCCTCGGATGATCAAATTGGCATAAGGACCCGCTTGGTCTACATCCCCTACTAATGCCGCCCCGACTAATTGAGGCCCTTTAAAAACCAAATGTCGGTGAGCAACGGAAGATTTGAGACTTGGGCCGCCTTTAAAAATCTCCACGTCTTCACCCTGTACATCTACATGTCCTATCGATACCACAGGAATCCCATTAAATTCTGTGGCATTCATACGAGTCAGTCTCGGAATATACCGTTGCAGCGGTTTCCCCCGCGTAACCGCGAGTGCGTTATAACCCGCTACACGTCCCTGTACCGATGCTAATGACCATAAGGCAGAAGTCGTATGTTCGCCAGTTATCGGATCTTGCACTTCGATCACGTCGCCTGCGGCAAATATGTTCTCTCTGCCTATCGACAGAAAAGGATCGACTAAGAGACCCCGATTTTGTTTTCCTCCAACCCCTAAAGCCAGCTCTTGATTAGGAGTTACACCTTTTCCCACGACCGCTAATTGAGCTGATAATCGGCTGCCGTCTTCCAAGATGATTTCTGACAGTCCCTCTCGCTTGTCTCCCTCAAAAGCAATGGGATTGACGCCAAAAACAAACTGGAGTTCTAGCTTTTCTAACGCTCTTTTGACGATTTCCGCGGATAAAGGATCCAGTTGACGGCTAAGAATTTGCCGTGATTTGATCACCACGGTCACTTTTTGAACGCCTCGTTCTTTAAGTGCAGCAGCAGTCTTCAACGCAATAAGACCGCCTCCAACGGTTACTGCGGAAGATACTTGATCAGCTCGGCGTACGATGGCTTTCGCATCATCATAGGTTCTTAATGTAAAGACGCCAGGCAAGTCATCACCGGGAATATTTAAACTGGATGGCCGAGCACCCGTGGCCATAACCAAACCGTCGTAATTCAAAGAAGTTCCATTTGATAAAAGCACTTTTCCCTGTTCAGAACATATCTTTTCAACTCGTATTCCCAAAAGTTCTTTAATATTTAGCCTGTGAAAGTGATCGGGCCTCCGGATTTGCAATCCGGTTAAGTCTTTTTTTTACCCGATATTACCTCCCGGATGACACATCGGGAATAGGAAGAATAGGGTTCATCAGATACCATAGTCACTTCAACCAAGGGATCCATTTGACGAACAGCTTCTGCCGCCGCGACTCCCGCAGCACTGTTACCGATAATAAGAATGCTCACTAGATTCAGCCATCCTTTCATGTAAGAAGTTTGAAGCTAATTAATTAAATTCCTTTACATTATTTCTACACCACAGTTCCCAACTCCTTGTTGAAATTTTTATGTGAAAATAATTTTTAATTGTAATTACATTCTTCCTCAAACCCTTGTTAAGGTAGATGTCTTAATACCTTGTTTCGCCCAACTGTTCATCTACCTGCAAAAACAAAAAAATCTTTATTTCCCGTAATTTGTTATTCCATTTTTAATACAATGGTGTATATTATTGTGTATACAAGATAATAAAAGGAGGCGCGTATCTTGAAGGGCGTTATACTAATGTGCGTAAAAGAATTGGTGATAAAAAACTTTGGAGAAAATAAGTGGGAGGAAATTTTGCATCAATCTGAAGTTCCCCGACAAATCTTCGTTCCTATGGGAGATGTTACAGATGAAGACACCATGAAGGTAATCACGACCGCCTGCAATGTATTAAGCCTGTCTCTCAACCAAGTAATCGATGCCTTTGGTCACCATTGGTCCACCGTATTTGCCCCGAAGATGTACCGACTTTATTTTACGGGTGCGAAAAGTTCAAAAGAGTTCTTATCAAAAATGGATTCCGTCCATGTAACTATGACCCAGCGTATGAATGGTGCGAAACCACCGCGCTTTAAGTACGAGTGGCAGAATGACAAAACGGTTATAATGACGTATTCCTCACAGCGGGGACTTATTGATATTGCTATCGCTTGCATTCATGGAGTTGGCGAGTATTACAAAGAAAAACTTCAAGTTACCAAAATGGGCGGCGATAAAATCAAGATTGTTTTTCCATAATTGATAGAACGTACATAATTCAAGCCGGGGAAGATAACTCCCCGGCTTTTTTCTACACTCAAAGATACTTCCGTTGCACCTTTTCCCCGTTAAAACTAAAGAGAATCTTCTTCCCGTCTATGATCGTCTCCAGGTTTACCGTCTTGCCCCAAAGGGTATAACCCTCTCTTTGCGACCTTTTCCCAGTCTGTAAATCAGGTTCCACGATAAGGTAAAAAAATAAGGCCGGACTAAAACCGGCCAGAAATAAAAATGTATTTAGATGTGGGAGTCCTTCTTCGGTTGGACACGGTCAGTTTCGCTTACTTTTTTACCACAGTTACTTCTAGAGTATAAGTCGTTGACGCGGCTTCAATATCACCAGCGGCCCAATATTTTGATGGTACATCAGACCATGTGCTTTTACTTAATCCTAACAGTGGTTTCCTGCCGATGATTTGATTCATGAGTACAACGATTTCAGCTCTTGTAACAGCTTGGTTAGGATGGAAGAATCCATCAGGATAGCCCTTGATTATATTTGCCTCTTCCATAGCCGCAATAGATTTTTCTGCCCAGTGGCCCTGTACATCTCCAAAGGTACTATGCCCATTGCTAGTTAATTGTTTCCACTTGCTGACCAAGGTAGCGAGTTCACCTCGCGTTACAAACCTGTCGGGTTTGAACGAACCGTCTGGATATCCCTGGAGCAAATTCATTGCTTGAAGCCTTGCAATTGATTCAAATGCCCAATGATTAGAAGGGACATCGGAATATTCAATTGCGATACTCTTTGGTTCCCCTGTTAAATGTCGGGCAATGATGGTAGCCAGTTCCCCTCTGGTAATCGCTTGTTCTGGTTTGAACGTTCCATCTGGATAGCCGAGTACGTAAGGTTTAATTGTTTCTGACGAGGGAGTTGTTGGTCTTACCGGTTCTACAGTTTTTTCTGGAGGAAGTGTAGCCCTTGTACCTCCGCCTCCCCCGTTTCCTCTGCCTATGGCCTGAGCGCGAATGATAGTAAATACACTAAACTTATTAATTTCAATAGTAATCCCGACCGGCTGATTTAGGTTATTATATTGGACAGTTCCTGTTTTCACTTCTTCGGTTCCATCCGTATGCTGTACCCACACCTTTAGCGAAGCCAAGTAGGCGTCACGTTCACTGGCTGTCGTCGGAAGGCTGATATTTTGTAAGGGAAATGTAACAAATGTTCGCCGATTGTTCAAGTTGGTTTCAATGGTCATCGGCCTGCCTACCACTTGAACCTGCGAGGCTGAACCTCCCGTCGCCTGGCTAACGGTAGAACTATTCTTAGCATTACCTGCAAGTTGATCCACTACCGATACTTGCTTGATGGGTACCACGCGGAAGTACAGGTCGATGCTATCATTGGTTAAAGCTTGAATGCTTTCTGTCGGTATTTTGACTTTTACATCGGGACTCGCGATCTGCAGTTCTTTCTGATAACCATTCAGTCGGGCCAGCGCGTCCCTGTCAATCCCGACATTGAAAACATCCGCTTGGCTGGCAATGTTGTCTGTCAGATCGATGCTGACCACCGATTGCTGACGGTAAACCGCTTCCTGGACGCTTTCACTGGCTTTTTGTTCGTTGAATGACACGGAGTCGACGATTTTGCTAGAGCCTTCGGGAGTGGACCATACGGTGCGGGTTACGGCCACTTGGGCGGCTGTCGTGCCGGTTTCACCCGCTTTTACATCGACCGTGCGTTGTGTCGTGCTTTGAACGGCGCCTGGGTTCTGGGGTTTTACGATGACCAAGAACGCCTTCTGAACGGAGAGGCCATCGAGACTGAGCGTTGCCGTCAGCGTGACTGTTACATCGTCACTTCCATAACTGGGGCGCTGAACAGTTCCGTTTGCCGATATGATCTCCGGTTTGCTGGAAGACCAAGTGACCGGAACGCTTCCCGTGCTTGACGCGGGGAGTGTCACGTTTCCGGTAACGCTGTTCCATGCATCGCCCGGTTGGAAGAGGATTTCAAGGTCCCTTTTGGCGGCCGTCACCCGATCGGCTTGTCGGGTCACCGTCACCGTGTAGGTTTTCTTCGTGCCGTCTTGGGCCGTGACGATGATATAGATGGTATTGGGTCCAACTGACAATGGAATGGAATCGCTCGGCAGTCCGCTCGCAACATCTATGCCGTTCACCCGCAGCGCAGCGGTTGCGTCAACCGCCGCCGTTACGGTTGTCGAACTGATGTTATAGGGAACGGTCGCGGTATAGTCGTAGACGGCGGAGGATATGGTCTCATTCAAGGTGATGCCGCTTAAGACCAGAGCAGAAATAAGGTTATTACTAGACAGGGACTGGGCATTCACCTGCAAGGAGAGTGCAGATGTCGCCGTCTGTGCGTTGTGGTCGGTAACGCGCACTGTGAAGTTGGAGGTTCCCGCCGCCGTCGGCGTTCCATACACAGCGCCGGTAACCGTGTTCAGATCAAGACCTATGGGCAGTGCGCCGTTGGCAATGGACCAAGTATAGGGCGTTGCACCTCCGGATGCATCTAATGTTGTGTTGTAGGGGGCTCCGACTGCCCCATTCGGCAATGCCTGCGTGGTTATCGCCGGCGCGTTGTTGCCCAGCGCGGCGCTGGTGGCGATATCCACCTTCACGGGCGTCGTTTGCAGGTTGGGCACGCCGTCTTCTGTCACCACGTAGACGTCATAATCCGTTGACGCGCTTAAACCGATGAGGCTGATGGTCGCTTCTGTGTTCGCAGTCAGGTTCACGTAGCCCTTTTTACCGGCGCCTGCGTCGGCGCCGTTGGCATCCTGACCGGCTTTCACCTGCGCCGCCGTCGGCGCGGGCGCACCATTGGGGAGCACCACATAGTAGGCTTTGCCGCTCTCGTTGGACTTCGCCAGCACGTTCGCGCTGTTGTCGGTGAGCGTTCCCTCCTTGGGATAGGTGGCCGCCCAGTTGGGGGGCGTCGTGTCCGGCGCCGCGCTGGTGGCGATGTCCACCTTTACAGCGGTCGCTTGTAAGTTTGGCACGCCGTCTTCGGCTACCACGTAGACGTCATAGTTCGTCGAAGGGTTCAAGCCGGTGATGCTGATCGTCGCCGGCGAACTCGTCGACGTCAGGTTCACGAAGCCACTCATCCCGGCGCCCGGGTCCGCTCCGCCCGCCGCCTGGCCGAGTTTCACCTCCGCCGCCGTCGGCGCGTCGGCCCCGTCGGCCACCACCACATAGTAAGCCTTGCCGGTCTCGTTCGTCTCGACGAGCACGTCGGCGCTGTTATTGGTGATGGTTCCCGCCTGCGGGTAGCCGCCCGCCCAAGTGGGAGGCGTCGTGTCCGGCGCCGCGCCGGTGGCGATGTTCACCAGCGTGGCGGATGCCTGCAGGTTCGGCACGCTGTCTTCGGCCACCACGTAGACGTCATAGTTCGTCGAAGTGTTCAAGCCGGTGATGCTGATCGTCGCCGGCGTGTTCGCCGTCACGTCGATTTGGCCTTTGTTCCCTGCGCCCACGTCGACGCCGCCCTGGTTCTGTCCGGCTTTTACCTGCGCCGCCGAAGGCTGTGCCGCTCCGTCGGGGAGCACCACATAGTAAGCCTTGCCGGCCTCGTTCGTCTGCAACAGCACCTGCGCGCTGGTGTCGGTGATGGTTCCCACCTGCGGGTAGCCGCCCGCCCAGTTGGGAGGCGTCGTGTCCGGCGCCGCGCTGGTGGCGATGTCCACCTTCACGGCGGTCCCTTGCAGGTTGGCCACGCCGTCTTCCGTCACCACCCAGACGTCATAGCTCGTCGAGGGGTTCAAGTCGGTGAGGCTGATCGTGGCCAGCGTGTTCGCCGTCACGTCGATTTGGCCTTTGTTCCCCGCGCCCACGTCGACGCCGCCCTGGTTCTGTCCGGCTTTCACCTGCGCCGCCGAAGGCTGTGCGGCCCCGTCGGGGAGCACCACATAGTAAGCCTTGCCGGCCTCGTTGGTTTGCACCAGCACCTGCGCGCTGGTGTCGGTGATCGTTCCCGCCTGCGGGTAGCCACCCGCCCAAGTGGGGGGCGTCGTGTCCGGCGCTGCGCTGGTCGCGATGCCCACCTTCACGGCGGTTGCCTGCACGTTCGGAACTCCGTCTTCCGTCACCACCCAGACGTCATAGCTCGTCGAGGGGTTCAAGCCCGTGAGGCTGATCGTCACCGGCGTGTTCGCCGTCAGGTCAATTTGGCCTTTGTTCCCTGCACCCACGTCGACGCCGCCCTGATTCTGCCCGGATTTCACCTGCGACGCCGAAGGCTCTGAGGCCCCGTCGGGGAGCACCACATAGTAAGCCTTGCCGGCCTCGTTGGTCTGCACCAGCACCTGCGCGCTGGTGTCGGTGATGGTTCCCGCTTGCGGGTAGCCGCCCGCCCAGGTGGGAGGCGTCGTGTCCGGCGCCGCGCTGGTCGCGATGTCCACCTTCACGGCGGTTGCCTGCACGTTCGGAACTCCGTCTTCCGTCACCACCCAGACGTCATAGCTCGTCGAGGGGTTCAAGCCCGTGAGGCTGATCGTCGCCGGCGTGTTCGCCGTCACGTCGATTTGGCCTTTGTTCCCCGCGCCCACGTCGACGCCGCCCTGGTTCTGCCCGGCTTTCACCTGCGCCGCCGAAGGCTGTGAGGCCCCGTCGGGGAGCACCACATAGTAAGCCTTGCCGGTTTCGTTCGTCTGCACCAGCACCTGCGCGCTGGTGTCGGTGATGGTTCCCGCTTGCGGGTAGCCGCCCGCCCAGTTGGGAGGCGTCGTGTCCGGCGCCGCGCTGGTCGCGATGTCCACCTTCACGGCGGTTGCCTGCACGTTCGGAACTCCGTCTTCCGTCACCACCCAGACGTCATAGCTCGTCGAGGGGTTCAAGCCCGTGAGGCTGATCGTCGCCGGCGTGTTCGCCGTCACGTCGATTTGGCCTTTGTTCCCCGCGCCCACGTCGACGCCGCCCTGGTTCTGTCCGGCTTTCACCTGCGTCGCCGAAGGCTGTGAGGCTCCGTCGGGGAGCACCACATAGTAAGCCTTGCCGATCTCGTTCGTCTGGACCAGCACCTGCGCGCTGTTATAGGTGACCGTTCCCGCCTGCGGATAGCCGCCCGCCCAGTTGGGGGGTGTGGTGTCTCCACCGCCGCTGGTGGCGATGTCCACCTTCGTGGCCGATGCCTGTAAAATCCCTGTGCTATCTTCCGCGACTAGCCAGACGTCATAGTTTGTCGCCGCCGTCAAGCCTGTGAGGCTGATCGTGGCTGGCGAGCTAGTTGACGTCAGATCCGCATAGCCGCTTTTCCAGGCGCTCGCTCCGCTGGCGTTCTGGCCATTTCTCACCTGATCCGCCGTCGGCGTCGAGGCGTTGTCAGAGAGCACCACGTAGTAGGCTCTCCCCGTCTTATTCGTTTGCGCCTGCACGTTGACGCTCACATCGGTTATCGTTCCCGTCTTCGGATAGGTGGCCGCCCAGTTAGGAGGGGTTAGGTCAGTAGTTTGAACGAAACTCTCTTTGGCTTGGATGGTCCAGCTTTGACCGTTGCCCAGTGAGGCGTTGTCCCATTCCATGCCGTATCCATTATCAGTGATGGTCGTGTCCACAAAGGTTGGAATCTCACCTGCACACATGTAATCGAATAGAGCACCTTTGTCGCCTGTGTAATACTTGCTCGGTATCGTAATCCCTTGCATGCCCATCATTTGACTCAGGCCGCTCTCGACCTTGTTCGTGCCGACTGTTCGCGATGGCGCGTTGTAAAAACCCGGCCCCGCGTCAGAACCGGACAAAACCGTATCGACGCCGCGCATAAAGCGGATGTCCGTAAGGGTTGAACCCGAATTGTTGGTGATGGTCCAGGTCATGTCGATGGTCTGGGAGGTCAGGGAGGGAAGCGTCACCGTTTGCACGATCGTAAGCGCAGGCCCGCTCGTCGTCGACCACGTCGTGGTTATCGAGGTATGCGAGCCATTCATTATCTGTGAGTCGACCTGCAACGGTTGCACATTACCATACGTGTTTGTTTCGTAAATCGTCTCGCTTCCGGATACAGTGCCCCCATGATTGATAGAAATGCCAGAACCGTAGAGGTAAGCGCCGTAATCATAATACTGATTTTGAAAGCTGCTGCCGTTATGCCGCTCGACTTGAAGGGTGCCGTCATAGGAAGACACCCTAAGGTTGCCTGCGTTGCCTTGAGAATCAAGCGTATGCGAGTAAATAGGAGAGAAAAGAAGGCTGTCGTAGGCCTCAATCGCCAACCCAGCGACCCCAATCGACCCTGTCTTTGCTTCCAAGTTCCAGTTGCCATGCAGCGCCTTGGCGCCGGTGGCGTCATCGGATGCGGCGATATGCGCGCTAGTGGCGTCAGCCACTTGCGAAATAAACGCTTTGCCGGCTTCGCCTCTAGCCACATCGCAACCATAGATCAGGATGTCCCCGTCTTTGCCCAAAGCAGCGCCGATCGACGCAAGCTGTTCCCTGTATGTACTGAGATTTGCCGCAGAAAGCGAACCTTTTCCCAGGAACACCTTACCAGGCGCCCCGTGGGAGATGATGTGGATCGCGCGCACATCATGCCGGTCTCGCAATGTGTCCGCGATCTGTTCAATCCCGTCTCGCTCACTTTCCAGAAAAACGGCTTCCACCCCTGGCGGGAGTGATTGCTCGACTAGCAGGGGATGTGTGATCGCCCGATCGATGAAGGCAATTTCCCCGTGTTTAGCATGCGCTTCCCCTGTCACTACATATAGGGATAAAAGACAGAGGACCAAAAAAACGAGTGCCAGCCTTTTCTGCATCGCTGGCCAGACCAATAAGCGATTCATACCTTCCGACTTTAGAGACTGCGACATTGAATTGATACCTCCTTGTACATTTTGCTTTTGCGGTTGGGTTTCCGATTTCTCCCCCCCTTGTTGATGCGTCGAATGTTTATATAAGACAGATTTGATTCTTATACAAATAGCTAACTTATCCTTGAAATAACTAGGTAATTAAACCAAGCCATTACCGGTGTGGATTCTACTTTGTTTTAGCTTTTAACTGTGTAGTAACACCCTCTGCATTTTAGTGAACTCTTAGTCTATATCTAAGAAACCACCACGTAATTAATTTTCAAAGTAAACTCTTCCATTTTGGAGTCAAACTAGTTGTTCGATAAACGCCCCAAATAATCCTTTTTTTAAGAAAATACTTACTTCTCAAATTCAGGACTGTAAATTACCGTTCTATGTAAAAAACAGCTACATCCACCTAGTAATTACCATAAGTTCCTAAATTTTATTTTAATACTTGATGCCATGAGAATAATTATGTGCTAAATGTACTTTTATATAATTCCAAAGTATTCCTTTGGTAAAAACCTCTTTAACGGTTTTTATGGACAGGTGAAGCCGTATAAAAAAAGCAGCATCGCATACTGCCCTCCTCGATGCCGCTAACTTTTTTGGTATTGGGTAAGTAAAGGTAAATCACGTCTAACCCTTTGGAGCAATCCAATCTAGCGGTAGTCGCCAAATTGATCGGAATAGGACGTCTTTTTCATCCCAGAAGTTTAATGTGGGGCTCAAATTCCCTGCTCTTTCATACCCAAATTAAAGATACTTCCGCTGCACCTTTTCCCCGTTATAACTAAAGAGAATCTTCTTCCCGTCTATAATCGTCTCCAGGTTTACCGTCTTGCCCCAAAGGGTATAAAAGTGAGGCAGTGTTCTTTCCAAATAGGGAATATCTAGTTCTGCACTCTCAAAGGCGTGGCGGATCAACAGTTCCCCACTCCGGTTGTAATCACCATCATCTACATATAAAACCGGTATTCCTCCGTTGGTCATCCGATTGACCATCTCATCGCGCACCTTTTCCCAGTCCTTCTCGACGATCTGCCACTGGTTGCCTACCTTCTTATAGACGTATAAGTCCATCTCGTCGACCAATTCTTTGGTCAGGTAGTTCCGGAGGAAGGATTGATCCGTCTCAATCTCCCGGACTTCAAAGATTTTTTCGCGGTTCCAGCGCTTCTCTATATCCTCAAAAATCTTCAGTCCCAAGTAATAAGGATTGAGCGACGTCTTGGACGGCTGCACGACCTGGGCATGCATCTTAGCGAATTCCCAGGCATCTTCCTCCTTCATATCCATCTCACGTAAGATGCGCACATGCCAAAAACTTGCCCAGCCTTCTTATCTATTTTGGCAAGGATTCTCTTATCTTCTGCTCAATAATATGAGCCACCATTTCACGTTCTTCCTCGGTCAAACCCTCTGCGTCTCGAATTCCATCATCTGTAACCAATAGTACTCGCACATGTATTCCCTCCGTTGGAACGTATGTTCTAAATAAACTATGCCACAATGATTCTGGGCGGTCAATCCCAAGACAACAAATTTTTTACTTTAATTCTGCGCCTCCTCAAGTTATACTTGAGAATTAGAAAATAATATGTAAGAGGAAACCGTTGTGCGTGTGCGCGTTCGTGAGGCTCGGGAAGCGGCCGACATGACACAGGCGGAATTGGCCCGTTTGGTCGATGTTGGTCGCTCCCTTATTAACCAAATCGAAAGCGGCCAGTCGAAACCTTCATTATTAACCGCAATTAAAATAGCGGTAGTACTGAATAAGCCCGTAGAGGAGCTTTTTCAAATTGAGAATAACGACTGGAGATTACGGCGCACTTAGATTGTTTAATGACACTAAACATATTTCTTGCCTTATATCAAATTTCCTTTGTTGAAATTTGTCGAATTAGAACATATGTTCACGAAAAATGTAACCCCGGCCTTATGAGCCGGGGTTTTTTTATGCGAATTTCTCAGTTTCGCCCTGAATTAATTTTTCTGCCTCCTCGAAAGACCTACCATACTCTTTTAGGCACTCTTCCACCCTATAACCCATTTCTCTTTGCCCGTACCGCTTATCTGGAGGAGGCGCCATTCTGACCATCATTGTCGGTATCTGCTCCGTATCCTTGGGCGCTTTCATTGCCACTACTGCCCAGTGAACGTCTGGTGTCTTGTCGCAATCTTCTGGGGTCAACGGTCGTAGTTCTGACTTCAATTGCTGATAAACCGATGGCTTAGTTTTATATAAAACCAACTGTAACCCAGCTGCTTTCATCGTCTCCACAAAGGAACCGAAGTCTTCGAAGTTATGCCCTAGCCAAATAAGTCCACCACGGTATTTTCGTGATTCGCGAACCATTTGCCCCCAAATCGATGTTCCTCCACCTGTGGCCGATCCCAAAAATTTGTGCGGTTCATCTTGTATAAAGAAACACGGTGTCCGTTCTTCTTCCTTTATATTTCGTCGGCCCAGCAGTTCAAGAAACCACCTGCCGTTGATGGCCGTCATCAGCAAATCTAGCCCTTCTTCGCCGAGTACCTCTTTGTCTGCTCTAAAGATAACGAGGTATGGTCCCCGCTCATCACCATCCATCCACCGACGAAAAGACATCTCTTTTGCTTCTGGCTGCAACAAAATGTTTGCGATAAAATCATTCGCAAGCAGCATAGACAAACGATCCATAATCGGACGTAGTAAGTTATCTCGCGCATCTGGCTTCATTTTGTCCAAATCCTTCAAATCGGCCACTGCTTTCCAATGTCCGCCACGTTGAATCGTCGCTTTTCTTACCTTATCATCCGTTAGTGTCTTAATGACGTCAGAAATCCCAGCACCTTGATGGCTTAAGGTTAGCTTAGCTGCTGCCCCTAAGTATCGGTTCATCCTTGGTGACATTTCTTCTCCGTGGAGCTTTCCTAAAAAGCTAATCAGATAGTCTGTAAACCTGGCGGCTGCGATCTTTCCGTCGACCGTCCCGTCTTCAAACTTCATTGGCCCGAACATCGATAGAGCGATCGGCCAATCTACCCGGTTGAAATCTAGGTCAATTATATGATCTGGAGGAAACCCTTCCGGAACAGTATCACGGCACATGTCGCCGAATTCACCGTCAGCCGTCTCGGCTACAAAAACACTAAACCCTTGCCGGAGTGAATCAGCGCAGAAGCCAGCTCCGAATCCTTTGGACTTACCGCACCCTTGTTCACCCAGCACGAGACGTGGTTTGCACAGGGCGTCGTAGTCGTGCGTAGGCCAGCAGACGGTAATAATTGACCCTTTCCAAGTGATATCTCCAATAGGGATGCCCTTAGAGATAGTCGGTGGAGGATCCACTTCCGTTTTTTCCTGCTGGACTACCTCTGGAAATGCTTCCTGCGTGCTCTTCAATGGGAGGTTTACCAATTTGGCTAGCTCTGGAACGCTGAATATATCCCCTTCAAACTTCGCGTCCACCTCTCTACGATGAACCTTTCTTATAAACTTATCCGAAACACCTTCAACGCTGACATGCCATTCGTTATCTGCATTTAGGTCGTTCATCGCCGTGATGGCAGACTTAAGTAGTATCTCGCGCTTTTCCCAATCTTGAGACTCGACCACAAGGCGCGTTGTCACATCAAACCCTTTATACCTTGTTTTGTGCATCGTGCTTTCCGATAAGCCGCCATCCCTTAATAAAGACGCTCGACTTGGAACACCATCTTCGTTAGTAGATATGCCTTCTCCGGAGAGTGCCGCACAAAAACCAGATATGCTCTCCAGTCCTCCGTCCAATATTTCCCCTAGAGATACAAGTGCGTTATTAAGATTAAATCTCAACCGTTTTTTCAAAACATCTTTCTTGAATTGTTGGTAAGCTTCTGCGGCGCTGTCTCGCCAATCATCACTTTCCGGCATAATGACAACCTGTAGCATAGCCTTTTCGTTTTTTGATAGGTCTCTCGTTACCTCTATAAGTGAATCCAGATGCGCTCGTGTCTGTCGCTTATCTGTTTTCATGCTCATAAAATAGTGATGCTTTAGCCCAAGAGTGGCACCGGTGCTATTCTTCGAATCAAACACCGGTACATCAGATTGAACCACAGCCGCTCGTGGCCATGTAGCCGATATCTTCTGCTTAATCATCTCCGCCCACAGGTTAGGACAAGAGAGGAAATACTTGACCGTTCCGTGCTCAAGCACTGTTTCCCACACCGCGTACTCCTGGGGGCGGTAAGAAATACCGACAGGATACAGCTGAACCCTTGATAGGGGAGGTTTGTATAGTTCGTGAATGCTCAGCAGCAAGGTTTCTACATTCTCATTCGTCAACGTCCGATTCGGGATAATTTGAAATGTGATCCATGGCTCTTCTATGGCTTTCCACCAGGATCTTGTGTTCCAGCGTCCACATCGATCGCGTCTAGGCCACCGAAGATCGTACCGAAGAATATGGCCACGAAATACACGAGAGCCGCCTGCTGCCACTTCTCCACTGCCTGTTGCTTCTTGCCCAGTCCCCACTTCAGTACGCCCCACAGAAACAACGTCTTCCCCAACGGTTTCAAGATGGTCCGAAGCAGTCCCCAAATCAGATCGAACAACGTCCCCAACGCCTTCTCCATCTCCTTGAAGGCTTGCTCCTGCGGAACTGCTGCATGAGCTGGTGAAGCGTACAGTAAAAGAAGGGCTCCTGGGATAACGATTCTGGTTGCTACGCACACAAGGTTTTCGCATTGCTGACGTCGCACCTCCCGCTTCCATGTTCCTCTACGCCAAGCGTCCCAAGAAATCAAATAAACTCTACCCACGTCGCCCCTCCCTCCGCTGCCGGTACCAGACCGCACAGCCAAAAACAATAAGCCCCATTCCCGCCGTTTTTATAAGGTCGATCACGATATCCATGATGAACGACAACCAAAATCACCCCTTTCAGGGCATAAAAATAGCCCCCCGTGTGGAGGGCAGACTTTCCGCAACGCTCTGCTTCGCTAAGAGCGTATGCAGCCACCCCCTCGGTTTATGACGGATATGAATAATATCCTTTTGTTAGGGGCAAAAATGTTTGTAAAGGCAAAGATTGAAAGGAGCGTATTCATGTTTGAGCGCGATAGACTATATTTTCACCCCTTTGCTTACATCCTTGGAGGAGCCTTGCTTTACGGTTTTGGAGAATTGATGGAAGCAATAAATCGATAAAGAGAAGCCTCGGCTATATGGCCGGGGTTTTTGCTTTCCCTGAACTGTTTCCTGCCGTCAGCACCAGCCGAAACACTCCCTGAGTCTCCGCCTCACTCACTTCCACCGTCCACGCTGCCTGCTGCCAACCAGCTTTCCGGGCCTCCAACTCGTGGGCATCCACGAAGTCTTGTGCGCGGATCATAAAACCGCCTCCTCACAAATCACTCAACGCATCATCCAGCGCCCCATCCAAATCACCAAGGAATGTATCACACTGTGATACATCGCCGGCAACAATCTCCACCTGTCGGCTTGAGCTACCGATCCCGAAGAAATAAGCCCTGGCGGCTGCCCTCAGCAAGCGTGCCCGTTCCCCTTCATCTAACCGGGACCACTTCTCATCATTCCAAAACTTAATGAGGTCATCATCCTTACCAGGTCGAAGTCCGGCGATCAGGAAAGTTCGCTTTTCGCCCATTGCCGCTTTCCTATCTTCCACATGCCCCGAGCCACGGTCACCTGATCGCCCTTTTCCCACTCTGCCGGTATCCACTCTTTTAGCAGGTCAGCGCCGCCACCAAAGCAGAAAATCTTTTTCCATCCATACCGAAGCGACATCACCTCTTCAATGACCGCTTCTGCTAGCTGATACAAAGCACCGTCCGCCTTTATCCTCCCCTCCCGGATCTCACGATCCACCTCGCAAACAGTCAAGCCTCCCATAATTTTGGCGACCGCTTGCAAGGCCGTCTCGCTCCCCAAATGCACCGATCTTGATTTTCCCTGAATAGGTTTCATTCCGAATAAACCGAGTAAGCCTAACGTGCCGGTACCGATATCCACGCCGAGGATAGGCTGTCGTGCCACTTCCTCGTCTTTAATCTTCCCTTCTTCATCCAGCAGAAAATCCATCAGTCCTGCGTAGGGCTGTGGGACAATCTTCACCGATCGCACTTTTTCTTTATACCCAAGCAGCAGTGTTTCCAGCTTCCCTTTTTGCGCTCCATACATATCGACCGGCAGACCAGATACGACATAACACTCACCAGGCACCAAGTTAAGCGCAGCCTCAATCAATACTTGAGATGATGGGCTGTCGGCCAATTCTGACCGTCGAGAATGTCTTTTAATGAGGCTATTGTCGAGCGCATCTTCTCCGACGAGCCACTTCCCCTTAACAGTCATCATCTTTCTGTCTTCCAGAGAATACTGGGCCTCGCCTACAACGCTGGGGAAGCAATGTAGGTTACCGTCGGTCACTACCTTTGTATGGCCGTAACCACGGTCAATGGCGGCTATTCGTACCATCTGCACCCCTCCTGCTCTTGTATAACGGTGTGATACACGATAGATACATACTCTCGCTCTGCTTGTCCCTATTCCAATCAGGAAAAACTTTTTCCCAACTGGGTAAATGGGCAAATAAAAAGTCACCTTCGTTATTCTGAAGGCGACTCATCGTCGAATAATTCATTTACAGTTTTACTGAGAGCCTTGGATATGGCTAAAGCCAACCTTAAGGACGGGTCCCTTTCGCCAGTCACGATCCTCTGTATGGTCGACGGTGTCACATCAATCGCTCTGGCTAAATCCGAATAATTCCACTCCTTCTCTACCAGCGCATGCTCAATCGCTTTCCTCCTGGCTACCATCCCACCAAATCCATCGGAATAATTCCGCCCACATACACAGCGACCGTGTACAGCACAACCAACAATGCGAACCGCACCCTCATCACCTCTCCTGTATGTGGTTCTACGTCTATTTGGTAATTCCTTCCAATAAATATAGGTTTTTGAGCAAGGTAATCATATTACCCTGTTGATTTGAGAGGCTTGTGCGGCCTCTCAACGTGGCTCTCGCAGGCCGTTTGACAAGCTCGAAGAGATTACTAGGAGGAAAATAATTCATAACGTAGAAGTGGAAACGCAAAAACGAAAGCGGTGATTTTGTGCCAGACTTTACTGATCCAAAGGTTAGGTCATGGTTTTATACCACCAGTCCGAAGGTTAAATACCTCGGAGGACACCCGGAACTCGGAAAAGCAATGGAATTGGCAGTTATGGGTGATGGAGATAACATTCAACTATTTACTCACGATTTCAACATATCGATTCCCAAAAAGGATATTGTAAGCCTGACCTGCCAAACCATTAGAGGCAGGAGTGCGGGTAAAGCAGCGGCCGGGGCTCTCCTGGGTGGAATATTAACAGGTGGAATCGGCCTCATTGCAGGGGCTATCATAGGCGGGTCAGTGAACGTAGAGAACGTAATAGTTTTGACCATCAAGTGCGGCTTTGCGAGTGTTGACGTCCTATTTGATGGCGGACCAAATCAAAAAGATTATCAGGCGATGGTGAACGCTTTAAGATAGAAAAGCCCCCATCCTCACTCCAAGGATCGGGGCTTTGTCTCATTCCACCACATCAATAATCTCATTCAGCCTGACTTCCCGATCGACACCCATATCCACCACAAACAGCACTCCACCCGCAGCCGTTACCGGAATCGCCGACAGCCACTTCCCGTCTTGCAGCCGGATCCGAACCTCTCTACGGTTGCGCATGGCTGACGATAGGATATACTCCATCTCTTCCTTCTTTACTTCCGATGGCGCCGTCAACTGCTCGGCCAGTGAGGCATGACGGCCGGCGATAGTACCCTCGCGATGCTCCGGCAGGAAGAACGATGACCTCCAGAGCATGTTTTTCCGAAAGAACTCCGCTGCCCTCGGACTCATCTTTTGCGGTCCAGTGTGGTAGAAGCTCATCGGCGCTTCCTCCTCGATGAGGCTTCTTTGACCATGACAAGTTCACCGTTTTCCCAGGCGGTGATGCGGTATCGTTCGCCCTGGTGGATAACAAGATAGCCTTCCTTTAATCCGGACTGGGAAAGGTCCTGCCAGAGGTCCACTTGGATTTTAGACCAGGTTTCACCGTTGTCGAAGCTGACCTTCAGTGTGGTTGTAGTGATATCGATGGTGTCGACTTCTTGCGGATATGCTTGGCAGTAGTCTTCTTGGTATTCGAACATACGAACGCCTCCCTTTACGAACATTATAGCGCAAAGGAATATTTATTGGAACACCTGTTCCAAAGGAAAAACCCCGTTCCTCATTCAGTGGAACGGGGTTTTTCCTTCTGTTCAATTGTAACGCTGAATCCCATAATCTCTGCCGCTCGTTGAAAGTCCACCAAACGGATTGCCCCGTTGTTGACCGCTGAACGGAGAGTATTCTCCTTCTCCCCCATCTCACGGGCCAGTTCCGCCAAACCAGTTAAACCCGATGCAGCAATCATCATCCGTATCGTCGTCTTTATATCTGTCTCGCCAAGAACAATTTTGGTAGTCATAACCCTCACCACCTCATTCTTATCATAGCATAAATGTAAATGAATCGTCAAAAATATTTCACAAACCACTAAATATTCGTTGACTCAATCAATTAAGCGTGGTATTATTGTATCAGAAAGGAGGTGGCACTGTGGAGCTAAAGGAGATAATCGCGATAGCAAGTCTGGCCTACACAATCATTCGGGACATCATCAGCTATCGCAAATCAAAAGAGCGACGTCGCCCCGCCAGGCTTCGCCGCTCACCCAAACCGAGGCAGGGGGATTAACCCCCTCCTCTAGCTCCATAGTATCGGATGAAATCAAAAATTTCAATCACCAACATCTTCACAGCCCGCGGTGTTCTCGGTCTCTCCGTAGCTTTCTTGTACTCGCCAGCAGACATCTGGTGGAAGCAGGCTATCGTGGTAACGGCAGCCGGTTATCTACTGATTACCGCATTGATGGGTAAAAGAGACTAGGGGCCGCAAGGTACAGCCCGTGAAAGTCGGGCCGGGGAGCTATCCCCGCTACGCTTAAGGCCAAATCGAAAGGAGCGATCGAGATGTCATCCTCCTCCGCAATACTAGGTGCGTCGAGACGCCACGAGCAAAAGGATAATTGAGGCCTTGTTCATTGACCAGAACTCAGGAAGTGTCAAGATCAGCCAGTCGCAGTCGGTAGTATTTACGGTTGTACACATCCGGGAGATTAACGACTAACCATCAACGGCCCGCCGGGAGCCGATAATCCCCGTGAAAATGCCAGCAGGAAAGGATGGTGCCACTGATGTTCAAAGTGACGGTGCTCGGCAAAATCGGCAACAACAAAATCGTGCTCACGCAGTTCGGACCTCGGGATTACACCGTCACGAGTGAGCATCTTGGCACCATCGACTGGAACCGAAACTTCAAATCGAAAAAAGCTGTTAAGCAGTTTATCGGCGAGTTGAAAGACCTAGACAAGGAATAGGGGTGTAGCCATGCTTACCACCAAAGACCTATCTGAGCATGCTCAACAGATATTAAACAAAATACATGACGGTGAGAACATCGTTTTCATCGAAGAAACAGATTTAGCCTATTATGTATATATTCAAAGTGAGAGTTTCTTCAAAATAGTTCGGATTAGTAAAAGCAATGACGATTATACGCTTGATATGTTCACAGCATTGGAATCGCTAAATTTGTTAAGTTTGGCAACCTTAGAACGAATTACATCCAAGCAATAGCCGAAAACTTAGTTTAAAACGCAAAAAGCACCGCTCTCTCACAATGGAGAGATCGGTGCTTTGGTTAGGGCCACAGCGTCTTTTTTACAGTTTCACTAACGATATCCACTAAGATATCTTTAAATCCTTGGGCAACGACTGGACCTGCTTTAGCCATAAATTTTTTTAATCTAGTTGTAGCAACAGTTGTTTTCGGACTATCTTTAACAATATCATCTATGCTTCTACTTAATATGTCTCTTTCTTCTTTGCTAAGTCCGTTTATTTCTTCAGCCAATTCTTTAGCAGCTTCAATTCTTGACTTAGTCCATGGATAAGGTTCTCCGCATTCATGACAAAAGGAGCGGATTTCGTTAGTGCCAAGATCAGCAAACCCGGGGATGTTGTAATACCCTCGAATATCGGTGTTACATTTCTGGCATTTGTCAATCGTAGGTTCTCCGCATTTGCCGCAATACTTTTGATTATCCATTGGATACTCTTTTGATGAAGCATTAATTAAATGTCCATTCAAGCAAACCAATGCAGTATCATACCAAGGATCTCTATCTTGTCTCATCACATTCACCCCCTTTCGGTTTATTTCAACGCCTACTATACAGTTTGATTCTTTAATGGTTTTTCCTCCCAGAATATTATTTTTCTTTGGTGGTGAAAGTAAAAAAGCCCCGATCTCCTAGGCGGAGATCGGGGCTTTTTTATGTCGCGAATCTATTCGTTGCCTGTAGTTGTCGGAGGCCGAGGTGAATAGGACTGTATGTCTTGGTTTTGATCCTTCACTGGGGTTTCTTTCGGAATAGTCACATATGTTCCGGTACTCGGCGGAAGTTCTATGCTAGCATTTCTTTGATTGCCTTCGTTGGGTTTAATCAGGGCGATAAAGGCCGTGGTGCCTCCGATAAGTACAGCGGTAACTAAAGCATCGGCAAACTTGTTATTCATGTCCAATCCGCAAAACCACGCAATGGACAAAATGCCGATTGCAATCAGAACAAGGCTAAATACCAGGAACGCCATTGGGCCGACTCTGTTGACGAAATCCCTCATCCGCTTTCCCTCCTTTATTCCACAAATACTGTTTTATTGGCATCGTCCCACCGGACGTTAGCACCAAGTGCTGTCGCCAACTCCCGAATGGCACCAAAAGACTTTCCATTTGAGAGGACACCGGGAACTTCCTTTCCCTTAACGACTACACGAACAGGACCGTTGTAGTTTTGAACAACGACGGTCCTGCTGGCCTCGTCCCAGGTCACCGAACCGCCCATCATCTCTACGATCTGGCGCACAGGTGCAAAAGACTGATCTCGATAGATGTGGCCATCGATAGGATAGCCGTTCACAACGATCTTGACTGCGTCCATTTGTTCTTCTCCTTCCCATTGTCCGACCAGCATCGCATTCAGCCGGTCAAAATCAAAATTACTACCAGGACAATCGGTCTGCATCCAATCCCTGTGACCACTCACCGGGATATCTCCATAGGTGCCTCGGATGTACTGCACAAGCTCCGCCAGCGCCTGGTATTGCTCATCGGTAGGTTCAAACTTCTCGAAGTTCCCCGACAAGCACACTCCAATCGTCTTTCCGTTCGCTGTCGGTCCGGCATGGGATCCGATAGTGTCGATGGGCCGACCGGTTTCAATCATGCCGTCCATCCGAATGACGTAGTTGTATCCGATGCCCTTCCAGTACACTTTTTGGCCATTAATTACGTCATACCGGGCTAAGTGCCACTGGTGGATCGTCGCCGCTCCAGCGTCAAAATCGGTATCTGAGTGATGGATGACGATGCCGACAGTGGATGAGCGCTTGACCGGTTGACCATTGAAGTTATGTTGGATTTCAACGATGTTCATGCGGATTGCTTCTCCTCCTTTAAGTCTTCAGATTCTCCCCTAGCCTTCAGCAAGGCCACAGCCTTTTTGAGCTTACCAGGTACCGGAATTCCAATTCGGCCAGCATTCTCGATGATGGACAGCGCCTCGTTGCCGGCGTAGAACAAAATAACGGCATCCTGGATAAACGACCCGTCGCCCATCAGGATATCGGCCAAATGACCCACAACGACGAGCATAAAAATAGCCACCTTCTTGGCGGCACCTTTATACCCTATCTCGCTCGATAGTTTCCCTTCCACGGCACCGGCGATCATGCCAGTGAGATAATCAATGATGACCAACGCTGCCAGTACCGTCAATAGTTCCTTCCACCCCCCTATTAAATAGCTCAATGATGCCCCGACAAGTGCTAGACCTGCCTTGATTGTGGTGACTTCATAACGGTCGATGACGTTCACCTCCCTTCTTGCAATAAAAATAACCACTCACGAATGAGAGGTTATTTACCATTTGTGTGGTTATAATTTACAATGAAAGAAAAACCGGAAAGGATGACCAAGTATGAAAAAGTTTCTTGCTGGCATTATTGTAGGTGCTGTGCTCGCCACCAGTACGGTTGCCATAGCGAATAACCCGGTGAAGCTCGTCGTGAACGGTCAGGATATTACGAGTGCGGCAGAGCCCATCCTGCATAATGATAAGACGTATGTGCCTGCTCGTCCCCTCGCTGAAGCTCTCGGGGCGAATGTGAAGTGGGATCGTGCTACGAATACGGTTACGGTTACGAGCGAGACGACGACTGCATCCCCTGTAAGTGGTATAATGGAGAAAAAAGGGGATGAAGCAGTAGTGACAGGAGATTGGGTAAAAACGACCCAGATCGCAGAAAAGTACGGCTTGCGTCTTTCTCCCGTGAAGAGTGGCTTCGGCGTTGGACTGTATCAAGGAGAAAAGCTAGTTGAATTTGAAGTGCCAAAAACTGATGGCATTTACAATGTGAATGACGTTGCCGTCAAGGTTGAAGGCGGGCGTATTTTCTTTCAAGAATCAGAGCTAAAAACGAAAGGATTTATTCCGCAGGCGGTGGACTAACAGAACGTTTGACTTCAAGGAAAGCCGTGGCATCGATTCTGCCCAATCTATCGGACCATATTTCGACGCTGTTCCAAATACCAATAGTTAAAAACTGAAGAATGTCTAACCCAGTTTGATCGGCATGGAACGGGCCTCCTAATTGCGAGGTACGATCGATGCCATTTATTTTTATCGTTACACTGGTTGGTTTTGTGGATTTGTAGATGCCAAAAACTAACTCATGAGTGTGCGGTGGGATATTGATCTGGTGACTGTGCTCTGGTATCTCAATGTTGTGATAATGAACCGGCATGTCGTGACTATGAGTCATATCGTGATCGTGACTGGGGTCACCACCGTTGCCGGTATCACCATAGTATGTTTTAGTGCCAAATAATGGTGATATTGTCCCATAGTCCACATGTTCATCACTTGTTGTTGTAGCTACCCCACCACCATCCTCGGATGAAGTAACAATACCACCACTAGATTTTGCTCCCTTTTCATAGGCCCGAAACTCCAACAAGCGAAATCTTAAAAGAGCCTTGTGAATCCTCACTGTCTCTGGCGGCACATACAGATTTACCGTCAACGGATCGTCCTCATCCACGTTGTCGCATCGGCCCTCCTGCCACGCATCCAACGTGCCTTCAGCATCGATGCAAGATACACCTTGTGAGTAGACCGGGTTGCGGTTACTATTCACCAGGCCGTCCAAAGACAATGTGGTCACACCGCTGGGTGTCTGCACATTGCTGGTGAATGTGGCCGACAAAGCGATTTTAGCTTCCACTTTATCCAGCGGATCGCCCATTTCTAGTTCGCAGTTCCAAGGCTGAAATAGGTTCCACTTGTGACGGATGATTCTGCAGGTGTCCTGTACTCCTAGCCCTTCATCAATCAGATCGGCCATTTGGTACAGTGCAAATTCTTCGTGCTCATAACCCGGCAGCGTCCGCAGATCAACTACGCCCGCCTGCAGCTTCCGACCATTGGACTTGCCCGTCTGAAAGTGGCGTCTGGGCTTGCATACCTTGGAGAGTTGCTTTTCCGCCGCCGATTTCAATTCTGCCGGGTCATAAATGGTCGTGTTGACATAGACATCAGCGTAAATGTTCTGGGTGTAGGTAAGGTTCTCAACGTACAACTTGCCACCATTCACCGAGGCAATATTAAGATCGTCATAGCCAAAGGGATACAACCTGGTTACGATATCCGCCGATTCCGTGACCTTTAGGCCGATGAGGTTTTTCCGATACCGGACCTGAAAATTACATCTGTCTGACTGCTGGTTATACCCAGGCTTCCATGTATCTTCGCTTCTTAGGCTGACCGTCTTCTGAATCGAATCAAAGACAACAATACCGCCCCATTTCTTCTGGATTTCCCAGACGTTTTGGAGGCGATTTTTCTTTTCCGTCTCAAGGTCATGCGTTCCAGTAACGTCAACGGTTCCGACCGTCCACGTACTCCCTTGCATGACATAACGCAGGGCGGATTCAGCGCTGCCAGCCGTGCAACCAGCGAACGGTGTGCCTCCGGAGAGGATTTGCACGGTTCCCCAATGCGGAGTCGAGTTGTGCGGGTCGTTACTGATTCCGTTGCTGTCGGTACCTGGGAATTCTTTGTTCAGTAGAAGCCATGATTCATGCGCCGTCACTTTTCCGATGAGCTTTTTCCCATCCCTGGAAAGCTCGATATTGTCCGGCTTCAACAGGATGTACTCTCTGCCGGCGGCATAGATGCGGCATTCGCTCGTGAAATACTGCCACTTTTCATTATCCAGTGGCAGGGTAATCTCCAGCACAGAAGGTCCGTTCATCTCCATGTCCGGCCAGCATTCAAGGCCAGGATCAGAGGCAGGCGAAAGGCGGGCCTTGCGCTGGCCCGCCTCAAAAACTTCTATGTAATTCAACTTGTTTCACCTGCCTGCAGGGTTAATTGGACTCCAAGAGGTCGGGGCGACGAGTAATGACTTCTTGATAAACCAGGGCTTTGTCTTCCGGGGATAGCTTGGTGTAGCTGTTAATCACAGCATCCAGGTTCTCTCCACGGTCGCAGCGGTAAATTACTGCTTTGACAACTGCTTCAAATTGAATTGGTGTTAGCATCCTTACTCACCTCCTTTACATAAACATCATGTCAACTAGCATGACGTTAAGTTCGTTAATCATGGTATCTTGTGCGGCCAGTTTTGCTTCTTGGTTCGCTAGTTGCTGCTGTTGGGCTTCGACTTTGGCTTTCAGCTTGTCTACTTCAGATAGTTCCGGTTGGGACGGTTCCGCTTGTTGCGATACATCCTCGAATTGACCGTTGACGTACCGTTTTCCTAGAAGGGTTATGTCATAGGTATCAATTGACAGAAGGTTATCGGCTGCGACCTCACCAGTGAGTCGAGAAATGCCAATAACAATGCAGTCTGCATCGAGTTGGAGATAGATTTTACTCAAACTCAACCACCTCCCACCCTACTAAAGTGGGGTTAGGACTAGAAGCAACCCTTGTAGCCGTAACAGTGGTTGAGTTTGTTAATGCTACTCTTGCCAGGGCGATAGATACGTCCGAGTTACCGGAAGTTGTACCTAAGAAGTGAATAACGCTTTTTGTGATGTCTACTGCGGCAATCGTCGCTGTTGCAGTTGTATACCCAGAGCCAATCGAAATAACTCCACTTTGAACACTTTTAATCCCCTTGCCCACCTTTAGCCACGTCCCCCCTCCATCGATGCTTAACTCGGGATATCCATTGGTATATCTCCATTTAATCCCGTTGACGCTTCCCGCATCGCCTGTAATGGACGCAGGAAGCTTTGCGTTACTGTCGAGCCGAAGCACTTTGTTGGCTTGTGCTGAGGTTACAACGTCCGATGAATTCAGCTTTAACCCTAACTGTGTGGCCATCGTTGTGGCGAAGTTAGGATCGTTGCCCAGTGCGGCGGCTAACTCTTGCAATGTATCAAGGGTGGATGGTGATGAGTTGACCAGCGCTGCGATCAGTGCTTGTACTTGTTGCAATGGCGTTGCGTGGAGAGGTTGTGTAGCAACTCCTGAAAGAGTAATGTGGCCCGTCATCTCTCCACCGGTTACAGGTAAAGCCCCAATGTCCGCAGGTGTTAGTTCGTCTGTTCCACCTGTAGCATGAGTGCTCGCGTGAGGACCAGGAGTAGCATCACCCGTCGCAGTAATCGTGATGGTTTTGGTCTGCTGATTTACCGAGATGGTGATACCGGTTCCGCCCTGCACATTAATATTGCCGCCAGGATTCAGCAGTCCAGCGACAGATAGAATAGCCCCCACTTGTTCAGCAGTGACTTCGTGGGGGTTATCCTTTTGATCGACGTGAGTATTCCACTTATTCCTATCCAGCTCCCCGACGTGCTTGGCATTATCGTCAATATGATTTTCTGTTTCATGGAAGTTATCGTTCATCGCCGGATAAGCCTCGCGAAGCTTCATTTCCCCGGTTAAATACTGCATAACACACCACCTTTTATAGGAACTTTCCGGCAAAATAAAAGACAATGGAGCAGTTTAGCCCATTGCCGTCCACGGTTATTGCGTTCTCCCCCGGTTCGAGTGCAAGAAAATCACCATCGATTAGGTTAATGGCATTTTGACCATCCTTTGTAGCGGTCATTTTTTGACAGTCAATCTCAAGATTGCCCTCTCCTCTACAGATCAGCGTTTTCATATTGGTAGATAAGCGTAACTCTGTAAATGTACCGCCAATACGAATTATTGGATTTATTGGATACGTGCCTGGGTTGACGATCGTTCTAGACATTGGTCCAGTAATCGGATCGACTGAGAATTTGTACTCATCGCCATCCAGGCGAATATCACTGTTCAGAAGAACGTCGCTTTCGAGGATAACGTCGTAAGACATGATGGCAAACGGATCGAAGGCGACGAACGTAAGGGGTAATTCCATATACGGGTTCAGTAGATACTCGGCATCAATGGTGCCAAGTATTCGTGCCTTATACTGCTTTTCGGGCTCATCGTCTAAAACGAGTGTCCGCTGGCCTTTCTTGGGGTTAATCCATGCCGCGATGCGCCGGGAGAGTAATCGAATGTTCTGCCTGGATTCCTCCTTATAGCACAGCCTAACCGTAATCGGACGCTTATCAAAGTCACATCCGAAGTCATACGCTCCATCCATACCCGGGACTTGCACTTCATAGTCCCGGGTTGGAGGCAAGATGGGATCTTGGATAGCTTGAACATTGAGACCTAGTTCGTCTGAATGGATGCCGTCAAACCGAAACCCGATAGTAATCACCCCCCAACGGACTGCAGCAGCGAAACAGCTTGACGATTCAGCATATGCATATCTCCGCCATCCACGTTTTCAATGTTCATGAGATTGCCAATGGAAATGCCCATTTTCCGCTCAATGGCCGCCACGATACGATCTGTAGCTTCGCCCATCGCCGCTGCAATGTCGCTATCCTTTGATTGTTTCGCTTGAAGCATAGTCTGTTCAGGGATTAGCCACTCACCAAGCTTGGCGATCATGGGCATCTCATCTGGACGGATCCCTGGCGCCATTCCCGAGGCAAACTGACCCCCAATATGCCACCGTTGGGCCTTATACCATGAGTAGGCTTGGTCATAGTTCATGCTGCTTATCGTGCTGGCCAAGTCACTCGGCAGCTTGGCGTAATACTTTTGCGCCTCGCTGGCAGCAGAGGCCATGCCTGTACTGTTGCCCGATTGGCTCGCTTTTTGCCACTCTCCCTTGAGGTAGACAATCTCATTGATAGCCGTTCGGTAAGAGGAAAGTGGGTTCGACGACGATGATTTGCCACCGGAGGATGAAGGACTGCTTCCACCCATGGTAGGCATACTCGGCAACTCAAGGATACCGGAGTTGATTCCCGCCTGCAGCGCCTGCATCCAGGCTAACCCGGTTTGATACCATCCTTCGTTTGCCGTGGCCGCTTGTGCCAACAGGGTAAGGTTTTTGTCCGAGATGAGCTTTTCCGTCTCTTGATAATACTGCTGGTTGGCCTGCTTCTTGGCTTCAAGGTTATTTCTGAGTCGTTCCTCTTCCTGCCGATAGAAGTCATCGTTCTCCTGAGCCTTTTCATCGTTCGACCGCTTGAGATCGTCAATCTCGTCCTCGATCGCCTTCACCCTGGCATCTGCCGACTTTTTGAGACTGTCTACCTGCTGCTGATACGCGTCTTTCTGGTCATCCCGGCGCCACTTATCCTGTGTCTGCTGCCAGTTATATTCTTCGTCGGCCATTTGCTTCTGCAGGTCAATCACAGCAAGACGGTGCTCTTCGCCCGTCCGCATCTGCTCTTGTCGGAGTTTTTCGGCGAGCTCGGCTAACTTATCATTGTGCTGCTTGGTGAACGCTTCCCGATCGTCCTGCGTCTGCTCATCGTCCAGGGCATCCATCAGACGTTGGATAGCCTCGATTTGAGCGTCTACCGACTCATTGACAGCTTCCTTCTCATCCTCAAGAGCCTGAATTCTGTCCTCCGAAGCTTTTTTCTCGGCCTCCGTTTTCTGTTTGAGCGACTCAAGATATTTGCGGTTAGCCTGTTCCTCGGCATCGATGGCTTTAGAGTCGGCTTCTTTACGCTGGTTTAAGGCCTCCCGTACAGCTTCGGCCTGCTCGGAATAGAGCTTTTTAAACATGGACAGCTTGTCTTCTTCGATCCGGCGGATCATCTCAGCGGACCACTGATGAGCATCGACGATCTCATCCAGCAGGCGAATCTGCTCTTCGGAAGACATTCGCCCCATCTTGATCTCATGCTCTGCCAACTCTTTGGCCCGTTGATAAGCGTCCTCATTCATCCGTTGATCAGCTTCATCGATAGCAAGCTTCTGCGCTTCTACCTGCCACCACTGCTGACCTAAGCTTGCGACGCTGGCCCTCAGCGAGTCAATCTCCTGCCGGTACTGCTTAGCTGCATCCTTATCCGTTGCGCTTGCCTCAGCCTTCCGCAACTCAAGGATAGCCTTCCGTTCGGCATCAGCCTGCAGGCTCATGGCTTGCTGTTGTAAGACAAGTTGCTCAGCTTTTTGGCGCCGAACGTCTACTAGTTGCGCCTTCTGCTGTTCCGTCGCTACGCCGGCCTGGGCGAGCTGCTGGAGGAATTGCTCTTTGGCCGTTAGGATATTGAGGTTATCGGTAATCTGTTTTGTGGCTTGTTCGTATGGGCGAAGATTTTCAGTGATGCTTTGGACGGCATCCTTGGCCGCGCTTCCTCCGCTTTTCGCCTTATCGGGTACGGACCACGAACGACCTCCGCCACCCGAAGCAGCTCCGCCGCCAGAAGGTGTGCTTGCGCTTTTGTTCCAGTCCGGATTCGTCAGTCTCTCTAGGTCAGCCTGAGCATTGGCAAAATCCGAGTACATCGTTGCCAGTTTTGTTTTGGCGGCATTGAAGTCTTGAGCCCATTGCCCTTCTACCTTATGCAGGCCTTCGGAAACCATGTTCTGATCAGCTTGATAACCTCCAAGAAGGTCGGGGTTACGCATGGCCTCTTCATTGAGCACGCCTTCAGCTCTGCCGAGGTAAGCCTCTTTGGTCATATCCTTGTTCACAAATTGGGCGTAGTCTTCAAAGGCTTTTCTCTTGGCAGCGACGACCGCCATTTGATTGGCCTGGGCGTTCCGGATAGCCGCTGCCGTGTTCTCGTTCAACCTTGCAGTGTCAACAGAAATAGCATTGCCGTGAGCATCCCATTGACTGATCGCACTTGGCATCTGTTGAGCAATTTGCTGGATAACCGATTTTAGGCGTTCCTTAGCCTGTTTGTTTTCCTCCGTAGATAGAGTTCCGGATTCGATTTTCTGCGTGAGTGTCTCGTACTCGCGCCGAAGGTTTTGTGAGGCAGAAGCCGTCTCCATCGCCGCCTGGTTGGATTGCTCCTGCGCTCCCTTGTAGGCGAGAAAACCAGTCGTGCCGATGCCGACCACGGCCGTCAGTGCCGTAATCCAGCCGACGGGACCAGAGAAAAACGCTGATACACCGGCCATGGTGATTCCTAATGCCCGAAGTGTAGCTGTCAAGATGGTCACTGCCGCGACTAAGCCAGCGCCGCCGATCAGTGTTTCTACGAGCTTCCTCGAACCATCATCCAGCGAGTTAAAGCCGTTTAGAATGCTCCCGAGTACGCCTAAAACCTGACCGGCACCGCCTCCAAAACCTTCAAAAAGCAGGATTTTTGTGCGCTCTAAACTAGCATTGAACCGCTTAACGGCTCCATCATAGGTGTCGGCCATCGCCGTGGCCATTTTCTTGGTGGCGCCATCGGCATTGCCAATATCGTTCGTAAAGTCTCGTAGGTAAGCGCTACCCTTATTCAGTGATGTAGCCATGGCTCGAATGCCGTCAGAGCCGAAGATCGTTGTCAATGCTAGCTGTCTAGATTTCTCATCCATGCCGGCCGTGGTGCGTTCAAACTCTGCAACGATGTCCGACCACTGCTTCATCCGGTTCTGCTGGTCATAAATCTGTATGCCTAAACTTTCGATAGCTCGTTTGGCCTCGTCGGATGGATTGATCAGAGCCAGCAGAGCTGACTTGATCGAAGTACCGGCATCCTGAGCCTGCTGTCCAGAGTCTCTTAACACGGATCCGGCGGCTAAGATTTCCCGGAAGTTTTGGTTCGCAAGCTTGCCGACAGAGCCCACGGAAGACATAATCCAGACAAAATCCTTGCCGGAGAGAGCACCACGATTCATCGATTCCGTGAAGGCATCGGTGATTTGACCGGTATCCGTCAAAGCGATGTTGTAGGCTTTGGCCGTGGACACAACGGCTGTAGCGGCATCTTCCATATCCAGCATAGCCGCTGTGCTAAAGTCCAGGATAGTAGGCGTTGACGCCACGATCTCGTTTGTCGTGGCCCCGGCTTGCCCTAACTCTCGGTAAGTCTTCGCTAACTCAGTAGGCGACTTTGTATCCAGCAGTCCGCTCTTGGAGAGCATGGACTGATCGCGCAGTGTAGAGGAAAAGTCACCTGTGACAGCCTGAGCCTGTCTGATGGTGAGTTGGTATTCTCGCCCTGTGTCTAGCGTCTGCTGAAGAAGGTTTTGAAAGGTATACAGGGCGCCAGAACCACCGACAGCGGCTAGGAAGCCATTGACGCCGACCGTCATGCCGCCAAGAATAGACGTCAGTCCACCGCCTGACTTCGCCACATCGGATATGCCTCGTTCGATCGACTGCATGGCGCTTTGAGTCGCTTTTCCCGACACTCCCTGTGCCGCAAGTGAGGCGCTGACTTTTTTGGACTGCTCATCGACCGCTTTCTGCGCTGAGGCTAGGCGTTCAGAGGCTTGCTGGAGCCTCTGCATGGATTCTGCGCTTCCCTTTCCTTCTTTGGCACTGGCGGCTAAGGCTCGGGCAAACTGATCCTCTGCGGACTTGGCTTCCCGTTTCACTTTCAACAGTTCGGAGATGGACTTATTTAATGAATCAGCGGCTGTTTGGGATTGCTTTGTGGATTTTTCCGTTTTCTGTTGTTCGTTTTGATACTTCCGAAAAACCTCGGTGAATTCATCAAAGGCTCTAATTGTAGCGCTTAAAACTGCGTCGCTCGTAAAAACTCACCTCCTTCGAGGACATAAGAAACGCACCTCCGCTTGAGAGTCGCTTCATCGTTTCCGGAAGCCTTTGCTGTATTTTCTGCCTATATCCTGCACACCGGCAGGGTCCTCGGAATACCACTTCCACCACTCTCTGAATCGTTGATAGTCCAGAAGGATATCCTCACCTGGCGGATAGTGCTTGTAAATCGCTAAGGTTTGAAAGGCGTTTTGGTACTCCTTCGTGACGTTAACTATCCTTCGCTGGTCGGCTGTCCATTCACTTTGAGCGCCAGGAAAAACGCCGTCAAGATGTTTTCCTGCCGCTCGGCATATTTCTTGCCACTCAAGATTTTGCAGGATAATTGGCACGAAAAAACTCGGGCAGTCTGCCCTCCTTGAATAGCCGCCAGCGGAAGAAAAGCTGAATTAGGGCTTCTTGATTTGTCAGGTCAAGTTCAGCAATTTGCTCGACCAACGAGAAATAGGGCTTACCTTCCTTGGTTTTAGCAGACTCAAATATCTCGGTGAGTAGTTGGTACTCTCTCGCCCGATGTTCATATGTCTGCGCCCGAAGTTGGCGTTCAAGGTCTTCGATCATCTTAGTCTCTTCGATGGCTCTTAACTCATCCTCGTTATGAAAGGTTTCCATGAATTCGGATAATCGCTGTGTTCTTTCTTCGATGGCTTTCTGCCTTTCTTTTTGGAGTTCTTCCGGAAGAAGAGATGCCTCTTCATCGGTGAGTTGGTCTATCGGGCCTAGAAGATCATGCGGAGCCTCTTTGAAGAATCGCTCCAAAGCTTTTCGTTGCTTGGTAGGAGCCTTTAGGTCGATGCCTGCGTCTTTGCAAGCCTTCTCTAACACTCGCGGAAGGAACGCCTCATTAAACATGCCACCTTGAGCCATGAGTTCTTTTAACTTGGATGAGTATGCTTGACTCGCCTTCCCTTTCGCCTGAAGGGTTATCTTATGTAACACAAGGTCAGGCAAGCCGTTAATTTCCGGTTCGTAAATGCCAGACTGGATTTGGTTGAGACGGTTTCGGATCATATCTTCGGTGAGTTCAGCCATCAGTTGGCGCCCTCCTTGACATTCGTTTGGTCCAGGCCAGCAGAGTCGAACTGCCTTGATTCCCTTGCCCGGATGATCGCTCTTTTGTGGGTTACCCTAATCGGTGGAGGTGACTTGGTTGTCAAGATTTATGGACCGAGTGTTTGCGTCTGGATGTAGCTTTGAATATCGCCGCGAGGGAAACACTTGCCATTTGAAACTTACTAGGGACGGCGACGTGTTGTTCGACGGTTCCGGTAACATTGCCGAGCTTGAAAGGCAAGCATTACAGGTTTTGGGAGAGTAACGGGGCGAGTTTGTCGCCCCGTTTTGTTATGCCTTGGCATAAACGACGATAGCCTTGGTATTGGGACCCAGGCCATCAGAACTATGCAGAGTGATGGCGCTGGCCGTTTCAGTGTAGACGCCGGCAGCAGCCGCCGTGCCCTTGGTCAAGCGTTTCACCTGCTTACTGTTCTGGGCTTGAATCAGAACCAGAATCGCGTAGAAGGTGCCGCCGTTGCCATCATCCAGAGGGGCGGCGTCATCGCTCAGATCGAGTGTCGTGACCGCCGTAGCTTCGCCATCAAACTCTTGGATGATGATCTCTTTATCAAAGACCTCGGCATAGGTGAGGGCTTCAAACGGGAACTGCACATTTCCCGTGCGAACTCCCCGCTGTTTGTTACCGATTTTAGCAGTGTCAATCACGCTGCCGCCCAGCGGAGTGACCCCGTCATCGTCGAAGTCTTTCGATACTAGATAAATGGGCATATTGGTATGAGGCGGGTCGTTGATAAAAGCAGAAGGCTGCTTCCGGTTTGCATAGGCCAGGGCGGTTTTTTCACCTCGAGTCCCTTCCACCTCGAAACTACCGGTAACTCCTTCGTAGTTATCGGTAATAGCAACCGGACCACGACCGCCAAAGGTGTTGTTGCCTCGACGCTCAACCTTTCGCTGAGGGTCGAAACCAAAGGCCTGGGTATCGGGAATTTCGCCCCATGCATAAGGGCCACCGATCATAAATAGGTGAGAGTTTTTATTCTGGCGTAAGCCCAAGAGTGATCCCTCCTTCTAATTCATAGGTGACCACCAGCGAACCTGGTAGGTCAGAAAAATGGATTTGTTCGCGGCATCGTTGGGATCTTCGACCTCGTCTAGCAAGGGCGATTTCCCTTCGATAACTTCGAACTTGATTTCCCCTGCCCGAGTAGGGCTTGTAGGATTGGTCCAGTCGTACCGGAGAATGAGGATGCCCGTTCCTGTCAGCCCTGCCAAGGCTTTGCGAACCTTATCTCCAAACTGGCGTGGAAGGTTCCAGTAAAAGTCCACGGATGGATTTGCCGCCCTCATCTTGCATTCCAGTTCGACTTGAACCATCCACCGTTCGCCCCTGACGCCTTGGTCCAACAAGTTGCCAAATGGCGCTTTCTTGGTGTCTGGCATGGGGCGCATGGTCGTCATGATCAGCCACTTTGAGCCTGGATTCCATGAAGCCTTTGACTTGCCGATGAGTTTGAGGTCACTTGTGGAGGCAAGGCCGAAATCAGCATAGCGGCCTTGGATGTACTTAGCGATGGTCGTCATGGTGTTATCCATGACATCACCTCTTTTCTAGGGGATAAGACGAGAGTGTCTGTATCACCCTAAATTTCGGGTGATGTAATGTCGGAAGATTTATTCCCCACACAACGCTTGACGGTTGTAGATGGGAAAAATCCATACAAAGCAAAGATGGTTATCAAGCACGATATCGGCCCAGCAATAAAAAAGGCCTTCTCTCCGCTGGAGGAAGACTCAGTAAGTGACCGGCAATAACTTCCCTTCTCGGGCATGGTCGATCGCGGCCTGCATCTGTTCCTGGAAGTACCGATCGATGAGGGGGATATTACTCCGAAAGAACCCTTTGCCCCTGCTTCCCTTGCGCTTGTAGGTGTAGATAACTTCCTTTCCCTGTCCACGCTGCAGGATGCCCACAGCAAATAGGTAGCGAAGTTGCTTTGCCGTGAGAGGCTTTCGTTCTGTTTCAGGTGATGGGATGCCTAGATCGACATACAGCGCATAGGCCAAGTTCGTTCCAATGACACCGCGATAGCCTTCAATCCTCGTGATGGACTCATCCTTCCCTTGCGCCACGGCTTGCGGATTTCCCTCTGCTCGCATGCCGTACTGGTCGATGAGATAGCCCATCACACTGCTCCTGAGCCTTCCTGTGTCGACCGGGGCACTCTCTGCAATCCTCCCCGCTCCCCACAGCACCGTGCGGGCCACGGCGTTTTTGACGTTCGCATCCAGTAGCTGCTGCGTCTTTTGGGCCAGCTTAATAAGATCTTCCATTCCGGTAAACTTGATTTCAAAAACGGTTTGAACGCTCATTCCTTACCAGCCCTGACGGTGTAGCTCAGTGTACTGCCTAGATAGGTCCGCTTGACGGACTTAGGACGATAAATGGCGCCCATGTAATCGATGCGGTCACCATAAGTCGGTGTCAGGACAGAGGCCCGAATCTTGAACTCCATATCGCCAAAAACGTAGAATCCGCCGCTGTTCTGGATCTCCTCCATGGATAACTCCCGGCAGGATGCTTGGATAGCCGTATCGTCATAATTTGGCGACTCCGCAATCCCTAGCGCAGCGTCACCCGGTGTCATGCCGGTGAACCGTTTGTAGGTGATGGGCTCTTCAATGTCGGCGCCGATGTCCGCCAGATCGGCTTGCATGGTCGCCACGTCTTTTTCGGTCAGCATGGCTTAATACCTCTCTGGGGGATTAAAAGCTCCGGTCCAGGCGATTTCGGCTACAGCGTCGGCAGGCGTAGTCATGGATTGCTGGAGGAAATAAGCGGCCTGCTCTCGGCACTCCTTCGCCTGCATCGTCTTATCGACCGTGCGTCCGTCAGCAGAGAATTTAAAGTTTCGCAAGGAAGCATTCCCGGCTCGGAGCATCCAGAAATGGGCGCTGACTTGATTGACGTCACCCATGCGGTCCAAAAAGGATTGAATCACGTCATCAGCAAAGGTGTATGGCTCTACGCCATCTTGAATGTTCATCCTGACTAAGTCTAAGTCAGTCAATCATATTACCCCCGATCAAAGAGAGAGGCTCGCAGCAAGCCTCTCTCTTATCGTTCGGTTTACGATACTTGGCCTTTGTACATACCCCGGAAGTCCACCGGTTTGGCGCCGGTGATGTGACGGACCTTCCAACGGATCGGCTCATCGTCCATCCCCATAGGATCAGCGGCCATACCATTCAGCGTCGTCCATCCGGAAGACTTGAGAAACAATTGCGGAGCTTCGCCCACACCGCGGAGGAAGCCGACTTCAATGGTGTCGATGGTGGATTTGTCGGCGATCAGGTACCAGTCGTTCGGATCTGTGAGCCAGTCGCAGACAAGGAGTTCCAGCCCAGCGTCTTTCAGGACGTTGGTGTCATTGGGGGCATACGTGGCCGAATCGTTGCCGGCAGAAGGTACCTGGGCGCTGTTCAGCAGCTTGCGGGCTGTCCACTCTAGTTCGACCGGTACAAGCAGGTACTTGGGACGGACATAAATCCGATTACCCTTGGCATCGGTCTGCTTCTTCATGGCGGTGATGCCCGTGGTCAAAGAGGATTCAGATAGACCTTGGGTGCCCAGGTTATTGTGACCAGCAGCGAAAAGGTTCGTGCTGTCGCCCATCACCGGGTTGTTTTCCAAGATGCTGAATACCAGCTTATTCAGTAAGCGAGCCGCAGCACGACCAAAGCGATCCGGTTGCTTCTTAATGGCGTCCATATCATCGTTGACGATGGTTTTGTAGGTCGTGGTGAAGGTGCGGCCATAGATGCCTAAGGCGTACTTCTCTTGGCTTTCCAAGAGAGTGGAGTCTTTGTACTCCCCGACTTCGCCCTTGATTTCTTCGAGGTCATCGGCTTCAGACAGAGAAAGGATGGTTTTCTCTTTGAAATCCGGCAATGTGGCCACGTTGACGATGGACCGCCACTGATCGGGGACTTGTTCGTAAGCCCGTTGTAAGATTTTGCCCAGCGTCGGGGCCAACAGCATGGGGAAGTCAGAAGTCGAGGCAGCTTCACGCAAAACTTCATATACCCGAAGGATAGAGCCTTGATCACTCGCCTCTTTCAGACGAGCTCTTTGTGCGTCGTTAAGACGTGCCAAAATATCGGCCAATGGGTTTCACTCCTTATCATCATTTTGGGCAAGAGAAAAGCCCCTGCACCTTATTTGCAGAGGCTTACCCTTTAAGCTTTACGGGGATGGTGGCTGTTTGGCCGGCAGCGATGGGGGCCAGCGCATAGCCGTAAAGTACACCGGACGTTTTCTTGTTCAGCTTCGGTGTGTCGGCTGCCACTAGATAGATTTCATCACCAACGGCAACGGCGCTGTTTCCGCTGGTGTTAACGGCCTTGACCGTTAGGTTAAATACACCTTGCGTTTCCACGGCACCGCTGTTCGCGCTATCGGCATCTTCAAGGGCGATGCCAGCGATTTGACCGACAACCACAGGGTCACCGGACTTGGTTCCTTCGCCGATCGCCAGGTAGAGTCGACGGCCTTCTTGGACGTAGTTTTTCGCCATGAGTGTTTACCTCCTGGTATGTTTTAATTACTGTTTGGCAGGCTTTTCGGTTACGCCGAACATACCATCCAGCGAGAAACCTGTCCCCGCTGGGGGCTGATCGCCACCGCCACCCATGCCAGTGATTTGGCCGGCAGCCGTCAGTCGGGAGATGTATTCCCGTTCTTCGTTGATGGCCTTGTCGCAAGCCTCCTTCAGCTTGTCACTGTCGAGGGAGCCGTCTTTGGCGTAGTCTGCAGCGGCCAACAGGCGGAACAGTTTGTCTTGGGTGATGTCGGGTAGCTTAGATTCTTTCAACTTAGCCCGAATGGCCGGCTCTGCCTCCATTTGAACACGGGCCTTGGTCATTTGCTCGGCGGCCTGCTTAGCCGGGGCCATGGCAGCTTCCACAATCCTGGTTACCTCGCTGGAGATGGTGGCCTGCAATGTGGCTGCATCGATGCCGGCTATTCCTACGGGGGCACCAACAATGCCAGCAGGTGCAGCTGCTTCTTTAGTTTGGGTGATTTGGGCAAACAGATCGGGGCGGCTTGCTTTCAATTGGTCAATGGTCAGGTTTTTGAGATCCAAGTCAATGTCCTCCTTCGCGCTCTCTATGAGCTGATCAACTGTCCCGCCCGCAGCGGGCTTTGTGACAATATCGACGCTTCGTAGGCCGATGGCCGATTCTACGATCTTGCCTCGGCGGCCTTCTGCGTCTCCGATTCGGGTCGTTCCATAGCCGTCAATCGAGGGGCCAACCAGGACAATGCCCTTCTCATTGTTAAGCTTCTCGGCCTCGGCAATGGCCGCCTTGAGCCATGATGCCGACTCTAGTAAAGTCAAGGTGGCCGTGGCTCTTCCGTCAGGCTCTACCTTGGCATCGGACCAATAACCGACAAGATCGCGAGTAGACCGTTCCGGCTTCTCTCTCTCTTCCCTGTCGGTCTGGTGATCAGCATAGGCTTTGGCGCCTTCCAGCAAGGGGGCCAAGCTGGTGACGAATTGCTTGGTATAATACTTATCGCCAAGACTTCCGTCCAATCGGATGTTCCACCCAGGGCGAAGGACCGTCATGCGCCATTTGTTACCGCCCATTGGAGTGGCAGCTTCGGTCAGGCGGGTAAGGCCATCAAAATCTCCTTGCTCGGTGGCCCCTTCCGTCAAACTGGTCGTTACTGGTGCCGGACCAGCGCTCCCACCGGGTTTCAACTGCCACACTCGCTCCACTTCTTGCCATTGGCCGATGGTGACGTTGCCGGCAGCATCCACCGTGTAATCAACACGATACCACTTGCCGTCCTGCTCGTCTTCGACGATACAATAGTCTGGGTACACGTTGTCGATGCTCAGCCAGTACCGATACATGCGGTTTCCCTGGTCATCCTTTGAGTCAATCATGGCAATGATTTTGTCGCGGATATCACCGAAGCTGGCAGCTTCTTTTAAGCTGTCGGGGATGAGCTGGCCTTGCTTTCGTAGGGCAAATAAGGCTTTATTCAGATTGCGATCCATACTGAGGTTTATCACCTCCTTCTCTTAATATTAAGGCAAAAGAAAAAAGGCCAATGAATGGCCTTTTTTCCTGTTGTTTTTATTTGACTTCTGCGATAGTTCCTATCTCTTCTTCGGACACTTCTACAAGTTGTCCTTTTGGGTAAACATCATCTATCAAGACTTCTACCATGTACGTTATTTCATCGTCATGGATATACTCAATCGGCTTGCACGCTAGCTTCGCCCCATCGGTATACGTCAATATAACGGGTTTGCCTCGTAAGCTATCGAGTTGACTTAACTTGGTCATTTTCATCATCCCCTACAGGGTACATATGTATTCCTGTTCTAGAATACACGACTAAGATAGAACTTGTATCAACAAATTCTCCCTTATCTTTATTGTAGTATTTCCCAACAATCATGTCATTAACTTTTATCTTTTCTTTCGGCGGTCTACCTTTGCTTTGAACGATGATTCTTCCTGTTCCAGCAAAGCGATGAACAATCTCTTGCGGATTGAGATGTGCGTTTAGAACACTCGGTTTATCTCCCTTTAGCGCCAAGCTTGAAGCGTAATCGTTATACTCTTTAGTACCTTCCAGATGCTTGTTTTGTTTGTTCGCATTGATTTTTAATTTGTACTTACCTTGTATGATATCGCTACGAGCACGTTCAGCTTCATTAAGAGAAGACTCTTTTTTCTCTTTTTGCTTCTTGAGTTTTTGCAGTTGATCAGCCTTGAAAGCTTTTGTGTTTTCGTTGGCTAATGCGTCTGCAATTTTGCCTTCTTCTTCGCTAGTAGCAATATCAGGAACGATAAAACAACGACAGCGAGGATGTGCTGGCGGACCACCGAAAGGTATCTTGTCGATGGGGAATAGCTTCCGGTGCAGAGGGCCACAAACCTTACATACCCGTTCATCAGCAGCCGTAAGCCATTTAACTCGTTTTACGCCGTAGGATTCATAAACGAATTTAGCCCCCTGGTTAGAAGCCCGCAGAATTTCCGTTCGAGCCACGACGACAGCCCGCTTCTCTACCAAAGGCCAAATGCCCTTATCCAGCTTCGTGTTCCGCAGTCGCTTAGCGATATCGGGAATCGATTCCCCTTGTATGTAGCCAAGCTGCAATTGCTCCCGAATCTGCTGTTTGACTTCCAACGAGACCTTACGAATCAGGTCTAACTGATAGTCCTGCAAGTACGATATGGCAGGCATGTGGACCATCGTAAAGCCAGCCTTAATGCCCAGCGCCGCCATTCCAGCGTCAGCACCCAGTTTAATGGCCTGCAAGGATAAGGGAGCCAGCGGAGACGAGATCGGCACGTCTGACCTACCGCGAACCCATGCCTCGGCATTCACCGTCATGGTGTCGCATATCCGGTCAATATCCTGAAGGATGCCTTCCAGTCGAGTTTTTTCCCAATTCTCGACCGTGGCCAGCTTCGCTTTGATTTCCGTCTCAGCCTGCTTGAAGATAGCCAGCAGTGCCTTGAGCTTCTTCTTCTCCCAAGTAGCAAGCTTCCGGTTCAGTCCATCGTGGAGCTTTTCAATGGCGTCGATATCAATCGGTGTCGCCATCTAGATCGTCCTCATCGTCTTCTGGATTGCCGTCAGGAGGATTAAACGCCGGATATTTGTTCGTCTCATCTTCCAGTCGGCGCTTCTGATCAGCTTCATACTCAGCCTGCATCATGGCTTGCTCTTGCTCCCAATCCTCCACGCCGAGAGAGAGCGCTGCTGTCTGCTTCGACTTGACGCCGATTTCGATTTGCTTCGCTAAGGCATTTGTGAGCTTTTCGATGTCCTTATCCACCAGTGGGGGGAAGTCAATGTCAATGTGGACATGATCGGTCGACAGTTCAAGTTCAATTTCCTTGCCACCGGCTTGACGTTTTACGGTCGTTTTCTCCGGCAACGTCCCTGCCTCAACAGCTGCCCGAATCACCCTTCGAAAGATCGCTAAGAAAGTCTCTTCGAAAAGCTTCTGCCGCCATTCAAACATTTTGAGCATCGGGATTTCCATGCTGTCGGCTCCGGCTCGAGTGGAAATCTTGCTGTCGCCGAACCAGTGCTCAAAGATACCTGAGCCAGCGCAAATCATCAGCTTTATGGCTCGACCATCCTCTGAAGCGTCCTCAGCCTTTACGTCACTGTTAATGACGGACCACTCGACGCCTTCATTCTCCACGATGACACCGCCTATTTTGGGAGGCTCAGGCCTATCGAGCACTGCATTAACGACCTTGTTTATGCCATTGACCACAGCCTCGGCAGCCGTTTGAACCATCCTTGCAGCGCCTTTGATTTTCTTCTTCCAGGCAAAGACGGCCTTGGCTTTGTTAATTTTCGCTCGGTCTTCCAGCCAGTCTTTATACGCCGTCAGGTAACCTAAGACTCGGTTCAAGGGTGAGTGACCGAACTTCGCATAAAGAGGAACACCAATCTTCATATGCAGGACATCTTCGGCAGGGATGTACTCAGCGTTTTGTCCGGTATGATCAATATACTGGTTGTATTGCTTCGACTGCGGATCCCATCGCTGTTCCGTCCACTCTCGCTTGTACCAAACCGGAGTTTCGGCATCATCCGGATCGGTGAGAACATCAGTGATTTGCCATGCCGGGATACACCTAACTTTTACCCTGCCAGTGAATTGGTCCGTAAAAAAGCGTAAATAAAACTCCCCGTCGATTTCGATGTCGTCGGAGAGTTGCGCTTGCCTCATGAACCATTTATTCGATTCATCCTGCCAAAAGGCTTTCAGGATTTCTTGGACCTCTGGGTCCTCGGCTTTAAAACTGATGCCCTGCCCGATCGTGAAGTGACGCTTGATGTCAACGATTTGCCCGGCCATAGGGTTTCGCTTGTAGGCATCGCGAGTCTTTTCAATCACTCGCCGTCGTTCATCGCCAGTGAGTTCCCATGGTGCTTGGCTGCTGATGCTTGAAACATTGGTCCATCCCCGCTCCTCGGCCTGCATCGCGGCCACGGCTTCCGTCAGCTTGGTGATGGACTCATTCATTTGGTTGAGTTCTGGCGCCATGACTCGCTGGGCGACGGCGCGAAGAGGGTTTTTCATGCTTGGGTGTCACCTCGCTTTCTAAAACGCCGAATCGTTGTACACCGCATCGATGGGCGCCATATACACCGGGGCAAACGACAAAATAACGGCATCGGCTCGGTCCGGCGACCTTCCGATGCGCTTCTTCGTCTCTTCCTTCTCTTCGACCTTGATCTGGCCTTTCGAGGTAAACTTATACTTTATCCCGCAAAGGTCAGCCATCAGCTCGTCATCTGGTGGCAATCCGATCGGATGTGGATTTACCCGTGGATCGGGATTCAGCAAGTCACGCATCATCCACCAGAGCTCAGACCTTAAATTGACGAAGCGCAATTTAGACTTATCCGGGTCGGTGTTATCACTGTCCAGCTTTTCCCGCGAGGCTTCCGCCACGTTGATACCGAACACTGGATATCCTAGCTCAGCTAATCGGTCAACGACGCCAGCACCGTAACCGATGACGTCGACCTTAATCGATTCGGCCAAAACCTCTCTGAATTCATGAATCACACGGCCCACGGTTTCCATGGTGTCCTGCTTGACGTACACATTGAGAGGCATGACCTTCAATCCCCGCCGGTTGGCAACGACCGTCTTGTCTGAGCCGTAACGAGCCACGTCGACACCTAGCTCATTGGGTACCGCATCATCGGACATCTCATGCCACCTAGACATGGCCATTTCAATCCAGTTCAACGGAATTAAGGTATCCTCGGCCTCTGCCGGGAATTGACCTTTCACCCGGGCATGATAGGCAGGCGAGTCGGGTCCCCACTGCACATGCTTGTCGGCGACCCATGCCGGGGTGATGAGTTTTGGATTGAACAGTGGCCCGGTGATTTTGCTTTCCCATGTGCCGTCCGCGACGTCTTGCTCAGTAATGCCAAACTCGGTAAAGTTCGGCGTGTCAAAGGCAGAAATGGCAATGGTGTTCCATCCTGGATTACGGAAGGCTTTATAGAACGTGCCGGACAACGCAGTAGGGTTTCCCAACAGCAAGAGGCGGGCATGTTCTGACGTAAGTACGCCTTCCACCGCTTCGAAGATGTCTTCTGGCACACCGGCCGCTTCATCCACCACGACCAAAATGTATTTTTCATGGAAGCCCTGGAACCGGTTCGGGTCATTCGTCGATAAGCCAGCAGCATACCATTCATCTTGCACGACCTGAATCGTGGGAGAAGTGGGGAGGATGCGACCGCCGAGTGGCATCTTCGCCCTTTTATATGAGGCGCGGACCTCTTTCCAAACGAGTTTTTCGACCTGCCGCCATGTTGGTGCTGTCGATAGGACGATAGCATTGGGATGGTTGTACAAAAACCAGAGAATGATTTGACCGGAAACGAAAGATTTGCCGATACCGTGGCAGCTTCTGACTGCAGTTCGAGGATTATCCCTGACCGATTCCATAATCTCAATCTGTTTGGACCATGGCTCTACGCCCAGGATGTTTTTCGTCCACCAGGTTGGATCTCTCTGCCCCTTCAAGATGAGCTTGCGGGCATCAGTTGGCGTCGGCTTCATCATTTGGTGTTTCACCCGCCAGTTTCATCAACTCGGCCCAACTCATCCCCTTGTTTTCGTCAGGGTTTTCGATCTTGGCGACTTCGGCCTTTAGCTTGGCGATACGGGCTTTTTGTTCTTCGGTGGCGAGGTCAGATTTGCAGAGTTCTTCGTACTTGGCGATCATTCCTTGCAGGGTAGACATCGCTCGAGATTGGGCCGTCAGGAAAGCTGCATGCTTATCCCACGGGAATTGAATCTCGAACTCCCGTTCATAGCCACTTTCGCTTTCCTTCTCCCTGCGAAGGTGCTCGGTGATGTCTTCCTTATCCTTGACGAACATAATCTTCTGAGCCCTGGCTATTGCCACATACTGAATGACGATGTTCTCCCAGAGGATGTCGATGGGATTCTTTTCCGAGATGGCCTCGACGATGGCATGGGTTTCGGGGTCATCCGGCAATATCTTGGAGAAGAACCCAAATTTGAGATTCTTCTTGTTGCCGTATGGCCCGCCCTTGCCGCCCCGGTTGCCCTTCGCGTTCTGATTGCCAGGTGGACCACTCCTGCCTTTCTTGCTGGCGTGAGGCTTCCCTTTCGGCGCTCCCCGCTTCTTGGGTGCTAGAGGTTCATCCCGCAACGCAACGCCATCATCATTGATTGGCGTTGCGTTGCATTCATCTCCCTGTAAGCGTTGCGTTGCATCGGTGGACGAGTTTTCCCCGGTTGGCTCACTCTTCGTCCACCCTTCTCTCGCCTTCCGACTTCGGACTGTGCCAGCAGAGACACCGTACTTTTTCGCAAGATCCGTGGGTTGTGCATCTGTGGTTTCATACTCTTGACGGATGGCTTGCCAGTCTAGATGATAATCATTGGACATCGCCTCCCACCTACTTTGCTGTTGGTTTATTTTTGAAACGTAAATCGCGCAAGTCGCTTCGCTGAAGCTCAATATCTAAACGGATGAGCTTCTGGAGGTCATCGACACTTTGAATCTTGATGTCGCCGGCTTGGAAATCTTTAATCCACTGCCCAATACCCGCCTGAATCACTTTGCGGTACTTGGTCCTGGATTCCTTGATGCCTTTTTCGATTTCTTCTTGTTCCTGAGAAATGGATAGTTCTTTTTTGTTCGTCAACTTGTGACACCCCCGCCCATTATGTAAAATGGAAAGCGAGATAGCAGCTTGCGAACCGTGGCCACGGATATCTGCTATCTCCTGCCGGGGGTGCCTGGCATGAGCAAAGGGAGGGTGTTAGCGCACCCTCCCCATTTTTATGTATTGAGCAATATGGCTTTCTGTCCGGTGAATTCTTCCCACCGCTTAATCTGGACATCGACATATACCGGATCGAGTTCCATGATTCTGGCGCTTCGCCCGGTCTGCTCGGCAGCTACCAGCGTCGAACCGCCGCCACCGAACAAATCAAGCACGATATCGCCAGGCTTGCAGGAGTTCTTAATCGCCCGGGCCGGAATGCCGACTGGCTTCATCGTCGGATGGTCACCGTTCTTTGTCGGCTTTTCAAACCGCCAGATAGTCGTGAGCGAATCGTCTCCTTGATGCAGGACTTCGTAGGACGGCACCTTAATTGTCAGGTCGTGGATGCCCGTGGAGAAGGTAAGCACGATTCCATCCGCTTCCTCGCGAACCGTCACGCCTGGGGCTTCATCGATGATGGTCGACTGTTTGCGGCCGCCATACCACTTGTGTCCTGTCCCCGGCTTCCATCCGTAGAGAATCGGCTCGTGCTTCCACTGGTAGTCCTGTCGGCCCATCACGAACTGATTCTTTACCCAGATGATGCACTGCTTTACAAGCCATCCGGCCTCTCGCATGGCACCGCGAAAGTTGGATCCCTCAGAGTCGGCATGGCAAATATAAACCGCTCCCCCTGGCTTTGTCACTTTTTCCATGCAAGTGAACGCTGCCAGCAGGAAGCGGTAAAAGGAGTCGCTGTCCATGTGGTCGTTTTGAATTTTCTTGCCGTTTTCGGATTCGTAGTTGACGTTGTAGGGCGGATCGGTGAATACCATATCGGCCTGTTGCCCATCCATCAGCTTTTCCACGTCTGTCAGTACGGTGGAATCTCCGCACATCAACCGGTGACGGCCAAGTTGCCAGATATCGCCCGGCTTTGAAGTCGGTTCCGTGATTTGCTCCGCTTCTGCGACGGGGTCAAAGTCGTCTGCATCCCCGGTGTCGATTGGTAGTTCAGCCATCAACTCCGCGAGTTCGTCGCTACCAAAACCGGTTAACTCCATGTCGAAGTCAGCGTTATCAATTTCCTGCAGCAGTTCCTTCAGGATGTCGTGATCAATTTCGCTGAGCTCCGATAACCGGTTGTCGGCGATCAGGTCAGCCCATTCCTCGGCTTCGCTGGCGTAGTCTTGATAGTCCACCGGCACTTCGGAAAGGTTGAGCTTTCTGGCGGCCATTAGCCTGCCGTGGCCGCGAACGATGAAGCCGCTCCTCTTAGAAACGGTAATCGGGACTCGCCAGCCTTGGGCCTCGATAATTTTCGCCAGCAGAACGATTTGATTCTCCGGGTGCTGGTTCGGGTTTCGAGGATTGGGGATGACTTTTTCTATGGGCACTATGTCTGTGTGGGCGCAATGGATTGTAGGCGGCATGGCGATGCCTCCGTTCCGATTGAATAATTTCTGTGCTAAGTTTTGTATTTCTACTACAAAAGCCGTCACAGATTGTTTTTGCTACTTGTCAGGGCTGTAAACTCCATGGTGAAAGGCGTCCTTTTTGTGGCGTCTCGCAATTTCACCAGAAAGGAGAATGTCCTATGTTGTTCACAAACCTTCCGTACGCCCTTTTCGCTTTGGCGATCTGGGTGTTCCTCTACTTCGTGTTGGCGCCGATTTGGCCTGCCTAACATGAAGTGTCCCGGCGGCCGGCGCCCCCATCTTGCAGGTGAGCGCCGGAGCCTTGCCGGCAAGCAATATAAAAAAGACGCCCGACTCCTGGCAGAGAGTGGCGTCTTTTTTGCATAATAATTTTAGCTAGGCCCCATGGTTCCTTTAGCCATCTCCGCCAGGGCTTTAGCGCAGATGTCCTTTGCCTGTTCCCATCCCCATTTTAAGCATTCTTCCATAAGCTTCTTAATTTTTTGGTTTCCGTTATCCGTTGGTTCGATTGATGCTTTTGATTCAACGAAACTGATTCCTTCCCGACTCATCATTGCCTTATGCATCAAATACTCTACTTCGTTATCTCCGCTAACCGCAATAACTTTATCAATTAGCCCTTCGTTAGACAGCTTGCTTATTGCAACGTTAAAAGCGGAACGAGAAATACCAATGGATTCCGGTGTAACGTTAGTCATGTCGGGTATATCTTTTTGGTACTCGGTATAAATCGCAAGAAGCACTTTCTGTTTTGCATCCAACTTTGTCATATCGAGGTTCATCTTAAGTACCTGCCTTTACCTGCCTTATTTGATGTCCCACGTTATGTTGTGAGAAGAACCGCAAGTTCCGCAAATCCATTTGTCATTCTTGATGACACCCTGTTTTTCGGCGTTACACTTTTGGCACTTGCCCATTGTTTTTTGTCCATCTAAGACCTTTCCGGGATTGTTCTTGATATAACGAAACATGTCATCTAGGTTTTTGAAATCCGGCATTTCCTTCCCTCCCCTCTGTATCCATTATCTACCTTGGAGAGGGGTTTTTCATTTAAATTTTCTCGTCAAATTACGACAAAATCATTTTGGACCCAGCCGCCGGAATCGAACCGACCAGGCGCTTGTGCGACATGCCTGCCGTGCCAACGGAGCCGGGAAAAAGACTGCGCTCATCTGATTAGAGAGCGCAGTGCGATGGGAGAGAAAGGAGGCAGTGGATGGCTGGGTACCCGGCTGCCGGAATTGAACCGGCGAAAGGCCTGTGGCCGGGGAAATAGAAAACCCCGCCATAACTGACGGGGTTCAAAAAGCCTATATACTAAGTGCTTTATTAATTACTGCCGCAAAAACCCTTCCACTTTGAAGAAAACTACTGCCAGGGATTAGTTCCACGTCATCTCTAAGGGTTACTTCGGGGTTTCGCAGTATAAATTCAACTTCTAGTTTTTTAAAGTTTTTTTGAGTGTACTCCGTTAATCTTGCAATATCAGCTAATTCATAATTGCCAGAGCTAAACTTAGCTTTCATCTCCCGTATAAACGGATCTTTAGTCTGAGTCATGTTTCCGGAAAAGTACCCGGCGTTAGTTCTTGCCCATTTTCCTTCGTCATCTTTTAGAGTGACATCATTTTGGAGTACGTTTTTGGGGATTTCCAATAGAATTTGGGCTTGTTCTGGCGTAAGACTCTTATTGAACCTTCTAATCTTTACAATAAGAGAAGATATGATTCCAAGGTTATACTGTCCTCTTTCAAACTGCTCACTAACCAAGTTGAATTCTCTCAACATGTTAAGTTCCATCTCTTATTACCCCACCTTCGTAATTATATGGGTAAATTCGATGAAATTTCTTGTTTCCCTTCCATTAATCCAACTAAATGGAAAAGAAAAAGAAGTCTCTCCGAGCAATATTTAGCCGAGATAGACTTCTTTTTAATTGCGTTATGGTTAGCTAGCAGCATGTGTTCAGACGCACCTTGTCGCTCACGCTGATTATATCATTGTCATAGGGAAGATGCAAAAAATGTCCAGAATGTCCACCCGCGTATCAGCTTACCCCTTGAAGCTCTCGACCATGGAGCGCCTTAGCCATCTTAGCAATAGCTGATCGTCGAATCTCATAAAATCGGCTTCGTGACACCCCAATGTGCTGAGCGATTGCGTTGGGTTTGAGTCCATCCATGATACACTCAATGACGGTTCGCTCTTTATCGTCGGCGAGTACTGCCAGGGCATCGCTGATGCTATGTAACCTTCCCTCAAGTTGCTGCAGTCGCTTTTCCTGTCGCTGTCGGCGCTGGACTTCATAGTACACCGGATCCGACTTCTTATTTTTCGCCTTCGGCATGTCGCTGTCGGCATTCATCTGACGAGTGACGCCTTCCCCCGCTCCCTGGAGATACTCACGCAGGCGAATCATTTCGTCGACCATGAAGTTATGATCCTTGATGTCCTCTTCTGTACGCTGGAGGATGTCGATCAATGGGTCAAGGAGCTGAGTCGGATCTTTTTGCCACTCCGGACAGTCGTTAATATACGAGACGGCGGATTCTTTTATCTTGCAATATAGACTTCCGCCCCAATTCGTTCCTGGGCAAGTGGGGCAGATTTCGTTCCGGCAGCGGTCATTGTTCAAGTCCTTACGCCTCCTTTTTGGGATTCACCTTCAAGCATACGGCATTGCCTTCCATCCACAAGATTGCCGTTCCCGGTTCATCGACCAACAGACTGCAGGCCTTCAAGATGTTGGCCTGCAGCTCTTCGCTGATCTTCATGCCTTTGGTAGAAATGAAGACGTTGTCGAAGGTCATTGCGCTTTCTCGGCGATTAATTAAACTCACTGAATAAACCTTCCCTTATCGACAAAAACTCTATGTGAATAAATCTGGGGAGGAATAATAAATGCTGGCTAAGATTCTTGGACTTTTGTTTGATGGTGCAAAGTTTGTATGCAATATTGCGAAAGAAGAGTTATGGTTAGCGGCTAAAAGAACAGTAGGTCGTGTTTGGCAGGCTTTAAAGGCTAAATTAGATTCTTTTGTTTATGCGTCGGCTTAAATTCTCCTACTTTTGTACGAGGCCATTCCCAGATGCTGGTCTCGTAAATACATAAGTGACATAATCTACTGACCCGCCGGCACATAGTTGCTGCCGTCATGGCAGCCGTTGCACGGTTGTTCGGTGCCGGAGTTGAATTCGCTGTCGCAGCCGTCGCAGTGGGCCATTACAGTTCACCTCCAGTATCCGGCATATAGTCCTTCACGCCGCCTTCCACGACAGCGGTAATAATCTCACCGCTGCCGACAGCACCACACTTCCAGAGTTCACTCAGCTTGCCAATGCTGATTTGGCCCAGCAGGTACATGCCTAGTTGTTCCAGTGGATTCAGTTTATCTGGGTCGAAGTCGATTTTGTCGAGCTCGTCATCGATGCGATCCAGCTCGTCGGAGTGCATGTGATGGTCCACGACTACCCCTTCTTTCTCTTCACCGGCGCCACTGGCTCCGGCAGCGTCTCGATGCAAATTTCAACCCTAGGATCCCCGTAAAACTTCCGTACCGTCAGCTCAACAACCTGAGTGTCATCGAGCCAAATCACCTGGGTTAGTGCATCCATGACTCCCTTAACCACGTTATCAACGTCCGGCTTCGTCGTGGGCCAGTATTCGCCTCGCTCAGCGGCTTCGCGCTTGTACACTGGGAGAGACTTCGGCATGGCTTTGTAAATATCAACCTGTACTTTCAGTGGACAGGTCAGCAAGTGCTGTGGTCGATGCTCCTGGGCCACCAGGCGCACGTAGGTTTTGTAATTGGCGGACTTTTCGGGGTCGAACATTTTGACGTGGCCGCCGAGAGTTGTGGCGCGAGGCCGGCCTTGAGCGACGGCCTCGCCGTAGACAGTGAAATGAATAACCATCTGCCTCTCCCTTATAATAATGTTACATAGGTATTCCTTTCTTGCTATTGACACAGGAAATCCTTTCTGCTATCATACGTTATAGAGAAAGGTTTTCCTTTCTACTAATTTTTTTGGAGGAAGCAACATGTCGCTCGATCGTTTTTTTGGTTGGTATCCGAAGTACAAAAAATTCAAAGACAATCCCACTGTTAAGAAAATTTATGAGTTCCTATCAGAACCGGAATCTATCGACAAAATGATCAGTGCTTGTGAAAACGGTAAACCCGCATTATCGGGGATCGTTCAAAAACTTGAAGAACAGTTTGCTAACGATCCTTATTTAACACTTAGCAATAACACCGTAAAACAACTCATCGGTTCGTTAATCAAAGAAGTTTTGTATGATTTTGGTTACATCGTGAATATCCAACGGGTGGTTTCTAACTCACAAGTCTTTTCCTCAGCAACCCATTACTGCAAAGATGACGAAAAAGTAAAAAAAATCCTTGTCCGTAAACTCGTAATTGAAGATGTGTCACCCTTAGCACCGACAGAAGAGACTCTTTTAGAAGAAGAAGATGCCATAACTGAATAGGCAACTCTGTCAGGGCAGTTTTCGAACTGCCTTTTTATTTTATGTGCAACCTTTTTGTCTTTCTCTCATTCTTTGCTCTAGCTTGATTATCACCTTGCCGGCTGCTTCGCTGAGCTTCACGTCACACAGTTCGGCGATTCTTGCCGTCAGAAACAGAACATCGCCGATTTCGTCGATCACTTCGTCGGTTGTTCCTGGTTTCTCATCGGGATGGCCTATGCGGTGACAACCGAATCGTCGAACCGCTCTGGCCAGTTCACCGACTTCTTCGCAGAGCCGTGCCGTTAGCTGATCGCCAAGGATTTTTCCCGGCTTATCGTTGAGGAAGATTTGGGCAGCCAGTTCCTTTGCCTCAAACTGAAACAAGCCTAAGTTGTCTATTCCTCCGTTTATCAAAATGGCTATGCTCCTTTCTCGGTGCTAGGTTCCGACTCCGATACCTTAAGTTCATCAAACTTCGGATCCCACACGATGATCGGCATGTTCACCCGCTTGGCCGCCTCGACCTCAACACAGCAGCCTTCGGATTTCTCCCAATCGCCGAACACCCACAGTTCATCCAATCCCAGCAGGATATCGATGCACCACAGTAATGCCCGTTTGCGCTGCTCTGGCTGAGTGTCATCCAAAAAGCTGAACATATGCACAAACGACACGGGGACCACGTCCGGATGTTGCTCGTAAACCCATCGGCAGATGGCGTCAATCTTGGCCATATTCCCGGGGATGTCGCCCTTCAGTGGGTGACTGATACCTACCCTTCGCCGCTTAATCCCGAGCGCCGCTTGATAGGGACAGCGACCATCGGGCGGGTTTTCCATTCCTGGGGGTATGGGGACCATGCAGCGAAGCATGGATATTCGGGACTCACACTTCTCGACCGCTTCGCCCCTTTGCATGCAGGACCGGCAAGCCTCGATGGCTTGAACTGAGATGTTGAATAAATCTTCCGTGGGGACTATGGTTTCGGCGGCTTCTTCCAGCAGGCGCTTCTTATCTCTCCTGGCTTCACTGTCGGCGACGAAAAGGATTTCATGCTTCGATGTTTTATACAGCAGCTTGTCGCGTTGGACTTGATCCATGCGGACCGTCATCTCTTGCAGGCCTACCATGGTCATTTCCATGGCGTCGAGCATCATTTGCTCTATCTCTGGGTCGTACTGTCGCCACCAGCAGGCGGTTCGGGCGAGTTCGTCCATGGCGGCCGTCGTGCGGAAGAATTGCGCCATCGATGCTTGGTTGAGGTATTTAGGCCGCTTGCCCTGGGTGATGTCGCCCATTTGGTCGATGGAGCTTCTTGATTGTTCGATCTTCTCGATGCAGTACCGATCGATTTCCCGGGCCTCTGTGACAGTAAGGCCCGGGCGGTTGTCGAGAGTGGTAGTACTCATCGGTTATCCATCTCGCTGATCAGCACTTCCACTGGTACGGTGATGGTCATTGTGATTTTTCCTTCCCGGACCGCTTTGCGAGAGAATTCATCCTGCATGAAGGCGATAGCTTCTTGGTAGTTATTGAATTCAACTGCTTTGTCGTGGTTGCGACGGATGGTGACGGGCCATGAATAGGGAATAATCGAAACTTGATCGTCCGTGTCGCTGTGATTGACTGACAGGTCAGTCATTTCAACCGTGGAGTCTTCCTTATTTTCGGCAACGTCGCAAGAAATTTCGTTGGTACAAGCATCTTCGGCATGGTAGGCAATATCTTTACACCCATCTGTATCTATCGACGCTTCTTGGGGCAAAATAGACGGGGTTCCTTCGTTCACTGCCGCGACTACCTCTTCCGCTGGAGTCGCGGCTTCTTGTGTTTCCAGAGTGGGCTGGACTTGTCCGTTTGCAGTTTCTTTTTCGGCTAACCACTTTTCGTGTTTCGCCTTCAGGTCATTGATGCCGCTGTCGATGCCCATCGACGTCATCTTGGCGTTCACGTTAGCCGGATTGGAATCGATTGCTCTCGCCACCTTCGTGGCCAGTGCCCATTTCGTCATGCCTTTTTCATAGTGCTTAAAAAGATCGTCCAGTGTAAGGACCTTCACCTTTGCCATTTCTTTGTCTCTCCCTTTCTCTTCCTTGTCTTTCTCCTTGGTCGGATACCCTCCCCACAGGGAATTCGTTTTTTTGCCCTTCTGTCCGTTCATCAGGTACCCAGGCGGCCCATATTTCTTGTGCAGCTCCGCCGGATCCACGAAGTACGTTGTCACCTTGTTTGCTTCGCCGGGCAATTCGCTTTCGTCGCCATGGTTGCCGTCAGCTAGTGACGGAAAGACGAGTTTTTCGCTAACGCCCATACATCGTCCACGCTTCACCGGTTTCACCCCTCTCTTAATTTGACCTTACCATAGTTTGAAAAACTCATACACTAGGCTCAATGATGGCTTGAAATAGGCTAAACTTTGGAAATTCTCAACTTCCGATAATGAATCCTTACTGAAAGTTGACCACGTTTACAGCCTCGTCAGCAGCGCCCCAATCTTCTTCACGCTATCCTCGCCGATCTGCTCACTCATCGTTTTGCGGAATTCATCTTCCGACTTCCAGCAGTCCTCCGCGATTGTTGGCACCAGTTTCCTTCGCCCCGCCCACTTACTGTCGACCGGCCACTGACCGATCTTTGTTCCCATCGCTCTTATCGCATAAAGCTTATAAGCGAGTTCATGGCCGTGCTTCACGAGAGCTTCGAACCTTAGATGTGACCAGAGCTGCCGGTCGCTCCAATCTCTCGGGTCGTGGTGGACGGCCGGAAGCGGATAGCCGACGACGGAGCCATCAGGCAAGGTGTAGAAATCGATTTTGCTGTACTTATCCTGTGAGGCCAGCCACTCCGGGAGAGCGATCTTGATGCCTCGCTCGTCGGGCTCTTTATCGAGGTAGGCGTAGATGTAAACCGGTGTGCCGTGGAGGTCGGTTTGGATGACTTCGCCCTTGACGATGAGTCGGCGGAGGAAGTCGGGACCGGTGAGATTTGTCGGTTGAATATTAGTAATTTGGTTATTCATGTTGGAATTGTGGAATTCGGGCTGAATCGGAGGCTGTGGCGGGATGGGCGGCTTCGCTGGGCCATCAGCGAAAAACAATCCGCCGTCCGCTTCCCCTTTTGTGTTTTTCCGCTTTACATCTCCGAAGATTGCCATACTGCAAGCCCTCCGTTTCTGATCCCCGACTGATCCCGCTGATCCCACGCTGATCCCGGAATTTTTCGTTCTGGGATCAGGCTGAAACCCGCACCCTGCTTGGGTTAGAAGGCTCTCTGATCCCATGATCCCGGAATTTTTGAAAATGCAGCTATATATTTTTAAATTTATTTTTTTAGTGATCTGTCGATCTTGAAGAAAAAAATTTTGTCATTAAATATATATATTTTTCTGGGATCAATGGGATCATGGGATCAATAGATAAAAAGACCTGTTATACACGCTGTTCGTATGATCCCAGAACTTTCGACCTCCGGGATCACCGGGATCAATTCTGGGATCAGCAAACTAAAAAACCGGAACCTCATCATTATCTGACGGATTTTCGCTCACCGATTGACCTAAATCCCCGCTCTTTGATGGCGATTCCCCTTCATCCCCACTCTTCGCCGGCAGAAGACAGACAAACCGACTCTCCGATCGCCTGGCAGTCGGCCATGGCGGTGACTTCAGCACCTGGTACCGAGTTCGCATCCCATCGCCCTCTTTTTCCTGAACCGAAGCAATAAGACCTCGGCATGCCATTTCCCGCACCGTGCCCTGATGATAACCACCATCTTTGAGCCATTCGTTGAACACCTTGGGAATAAGAAACACAGCGCCATCCTCAATGAACCCGGCCCTGTCACCCACATGAGGAACCGATGCCTCCGGCCCACCGTACAAATCACCCTGTTTAGTGACTACGGCAAACCGGTTGGCATACTGAGAGACGCACCCCCACAGGTAGTCAGCACAGCGAGTCACTTCATCGCGGTCAGCCTTGGTTGGAATCGCTTGAAATATGGACTCGGCAGCATCGATGGCCCGGTTAAAAGCGGCTTCTTCCCCCATGCCGAAAATCCACATGCCAGCCAGTGCTCCGGCAAAACAGACCACCGCGACCATTTCCACGGAAGCTTTCGTATGTGATTTGGCTCCCTTCGCTGAAGCAACATGGTTGTAAATCTTTTTATAGGCATCCTGCACTCCCGTAATCCCGTTCTCGGCGATGAGCTCAACGAGCCGACGAACAAAAGCAGGTCCGGCGGTCCCATGAAACCGAGGTGCCAGTGCATATACAGATTTTGCGAGCGAATCGTCCGGCAGAGGCTGAGCATTGATCTCGAGCACCCGATTCACCGCTCCGCCTTTCGTGCGGTCTGAAGAAAGCGGCCCCTCACCGGTAGTCACAAGAACTGTCTTCCAAGAGCGATTTTCTCGAGATGAACCATCTACACGACCACGTCCCCGGCCCTGTTCTTCCGCGAAGCGATAGACAAGCCCCTGAAAACTATCTTCACTTCCACGCCAATTCCCGCTACTATCCGCCGTCTCCCGCTCGTTCATCAGGATCGGCACGTGCTGATACAGTGCGGCCCGGGCCTCGAGTGCAGTTCCAGTTTTGCCCATACTAAAGTTTAACTTTGTCTTATCGGGATTCCCCCACACCGATGACATTACATATCCGGCTGCGGTCTTCCCTGAGCCGGATCCGGCCCAAATGTGTACCGCAAAGCTCCTTGTGGAGAGCACCGATAACAATGGACCGGAAAAGCCCACCATACCCACAAACCAAGCAATATCCGTGCAGTTGAACATGGGTAGAAACGCTTTAACCCATTGTTCCAAACTCCCCCGCTCCGTCAGCTTTTCGTGCTCATCGAGGTCAATAAAGACATCCTCTTGAGACTCCCCGGGCAGGAATTCTACAAAGTCATCACCGGTCCACCCGTACCTAGATACAGAGGTCACCACAGGCAAATCACTGAGATTGTCGGCCATGAGCTGGTGTAAAAATCGCACCAGCCTTTTTGCATTCTCAGAGGTAACGGGAAGTTCACAATCCGCCAGAGATACAATGTTCTTCGCCTGAAACACCACGGTCATCGGACGGGTGATATGCCTCCAGCGACCGTCCATCAACCACGCAAGCTCAATTTTTGCCACCTCTGAAGGCGAAGCTGGCTTCAATCGTTTGGTCAGCACAATCGGCACCGGAAGAATCTGTGTCGCGTTTCCATGGGCATCGATGGCGTATAAGCCATGCTCATACAACGCCCAGCCCTCTGGAATATGTAAGTCAATCGGACACTTGGGCAAAAGCGACGTTCGTCGAACTGGTACCGATTGAACCGTCTTTTCTCCCTCTGCCGGCTTCTCTACCGCCTTGACCTGAGCGCGAAGCTCTTTCACCCCGACCCCCATCAGCTTGGAAAGTCGCTTCTCGGTCCGGGCCCGGTCGAAGTCATTCAGCTTGAGAAAGACAGGCAGCACTCGATCTTTGAAAAACGGTCCCTTCTCCCCATCCGGGATGTTCCGAAGCGACTCAAGGAAAAGCTCTATCTCTTGCTCTGGCGCCAAGCGCACAGGGCGAGGACTGTCACAGTCATCAATCGTGGGTCGATCTTCTGGGTTCATGTTTTGGTACTCTGACCAAAGGTCATCGCTCAACGGCCCCACCACCTTTGCGCGGCCGTCATCGCCGCAAGGCGTTCCGGCCCGTAGTGCATTTGGTCTAACATCGGAACGACATCACCAATCAGGTTGACTGCCGCCTCAAACTGCCTAATCGCTTCTGGATCATCATGGTTACGTTGATAATTGAAAAATGCTCCATAGCACGCCCTCTCGACGGCTGCTAGCAGCAAAAACTCATGAGTAAACGTCGCCTCCAGTCGCTCCCGCTGCTCCAACCTTCGCCGGTTCTCCTCGAGCTTTTCCCGTGCCTGCCGCTCGGCTTCCGGATCGCGCTTGCCCTGACTAACACCCAGTTCCCGAGCCAGCTCTTTCACCGCCTGCCGGGTATCGCATCCCCAAAACCGAGCCATCATGTCGACCTGATCCCCGCTGGCATGGCAGCCGAAGCAGAAAAAGCGATGCTGTTCTTCGTAGATGATGAGGGAAGGCGTGTTATCCCCAGCATGAAAAGGGCAGTTCGCCACCAGGCGGCCCCGTTGCGTCTGCGTATGTAGTCCGATTCTGTCAATAGCGTCACGAATGGTAAATTTGTACTTTATCTGTTCGATAATATTTATAGTGCATCCGCTCCTTTGCCTACCTGGCGGCTAGGGTGGAATGGCGCCCCGATCAAATGACCGGGACGCCTTGACTGTTTGGGCAGATAAACTTACTTCGTCGGTTGGCCGGCAAGGATTAAGAAGTCGTTGAGACCTTCCTTGAGTCGCGCCACTTCTGCAGCACGAGCCTCTTCCAGGTACCGGGGCAGTTTCGGGCAGCTCAGTACAATTTCCGGAGTACCACCATCGGGCCACTCGATGGCCAGTTCGATTTCCATCTTGGCGACGAAGGGCGATTCGTTGAACACGGGAATGAATGCTTCAATGACCGTAGGAAGCTTGGCCGTTACCACCACATCGTTAACGTGATATTCAAAGCGAATGGTTTTTCCGGATTCATTGATGTCATGACCGCCTTTAACTTCTTTGGCAAACTGCATTTTACTTGCGTTGGCAATCAGCGCTTCGACACCGGCTACTTGATCGGCAGGGCGGCGTTTCAAGAAATCCACAAACTCTTTCTGGTTGAAGCCCTGACGCTGATGGCGTTGGAAAACGTCTTCCCACTCTTTGAACAGCACCGATTTTTTGAAGCCATAGGCCAAGGTATCTTTCTGACGGTCCTTCACCCGGTCATCCAGGACAGCGTTGAATCCGTTCTCGTGGTAGAAGATGACCGTTCCTTCGGTGCAACCCTTCGAGGTTACGGCGTTGATGAAACTTTCCGTGGACTCGAGGTTGTAATTAAAACCGTTATAGCGATAGGCAGGCGGTTCGTTGACCGTGACCAGACGAATTTCAGCAGCTTCCCCAGTGTTGATTTGAACCTTTACGTTTTCGTTATCCATAATTAAATCGTTTCTCCTCTCAGTGGCTCAGTGGGACGATGCTTTCAATGGTCGCCCCACTGGCAGCGTTGTTATGTTTTATCGAAGCACGGATAATTGAGTGATCGGAGCCGGCTCAGGTACCGCTTCCGTTTGCAGTACACCATCGGAACCCAGCGTGCAGACATGGCCACGTTTTTGCGGCGGGAAGGTCGTCTTCAATTCGTAGTTGAGATAAAACTGAGACTGCGTACCTTTGACCCGTTCCACATTGATCGTGATGGCAATCTTCCCTTTGGAGACTTTCTCCGGATCTACAGCGGCAAGGGCTTCCATCAGCTTGACTTGTTCATGTTGAAAGTCTTTTTCCAGTGCACCTTGGAAAGCGTTGGCCAGCATCAACGGCTGGTCCTGCGGCGTATCCCAACTCGGGTTAGCCATGAAACAACACTCCTTTTCCCTGTTTGTTATGTTGGCAATAAGGCAAACCGGATGATTTTACACCGGACTCACCCCCTTCAAAGCGGCGATAGTCGAGGATTATTCCCCTTTGCACTCCTCCTGGCAGCCAATGCAGCTTTTTATCAGCTCATCGGTATCCAATCGCGCCGGACAACCCACTCCAAACTGTTTCCGTGCCGCCAGCATCCCATCTTCAAACCCCTGCTGATAATCCTTCCGCCGGATATACTCCATCACCGCAATGAGCAGAGGACCGACTAGAACGGCTCCCGCGATAAACGTCCAGACAAAAGCCCACGCTTCATTTGCCACCAGCGACACCTACTTTCCGGCTCCAGCCGCCTTGCGCTCCCGTTTCGCTTCGACCGCATTAGCTGCCATCGATGATACGCACTCTTCACAGACAATTTTTCCGCGAAAATTCTGCACGTTTTTCGCGTTCCCGCAGAACACACAAGCCGGTTCGTACTTCTGAAGGATGATTTGATGCTCGTTGACGTAAATCTCTAGCGGATCCTTTTCCTCAATCCCCATAGTCCGGCGCAGCTCAATCGGAATCACAACCCGGCCCAGCTCGTCCACCTTACGCACAATCCCTGTCGATTTCATAGAAACCATCTCTCCCTTTCCCATTCTTTGTATTTTTCTCGCGCACTCAGCGCATGATAGAGACTGAATACCCCTGCCCATCACGCTGTGGGCAGTTTTTTTATTCGGCCTGCTTGACCTTCAATTGCTCAGAAGCCATTTTTAAGCCGATAAGGTAAGCAATGATTCTCCAAGGCATCTCATCACCAGCTCTGAAAAACCACTCATGGTAACAATCATCCAATTCGGAAAGTATGCTGTGATTCCAGGCAAGCGCATCCCAATGGGAACGGTGAGAACATCTTCTAGCATCTTCAAACAACTGTTGCATGTCGTCATGGTCGTATTCCTTGCCAGCTTGCTTGATGTCGTTTAGCCACTCACGAAGCCTTTTCACCGCTTTGTTTTCGTTAAAATCTCGCCTGTCGTCGCTGAATGCCACCATCTTGCCTTCAAAGTAAGAAAGGCTATAGGTTGCCTGAGTATGAACGTCAGCATGTTCCGTGAACCAAAACACCGCACTTCCTAGATCACCGGATACATACATCATGTTTCGGTCAAAGACATACCGCACATAGTAAGAACTAGTCCCCAGCCTTCTCCATTCAAGCACTTTCAGATCGCCGTGCTCCGTCAGTGTAGCCTGATGGTCCCTAAACCATCTCTCGCGAATTTCTTTTTCAGTTTCGGTCACTGCCAGTCGCCTCCAATCAGCAGGTACACAGCACTACATCTTTCCCCGTCTCCCGGTCATGCTTCACCCCGACATAACCCGGGCATCGCGGTACATGGGTCCCACTCACCGCAGACCGGTAGTAACAAATTGCGTGTTCATTGTTGTGCTTCGAGGCCCGACCAATCGGGCAGTCCTCCACATGGACCACAATCCGCTCAAACTGGTTGCCATCAATGTGAGCCGTGATGGCCGGAATTTGTTGTTCACTCATGAGATATTCCTCCAATCAAATAATCCCAAGTTCTTTGTACACCCTTCTCCTGGCCCAAAACTGGTTCGCCAGCGTCCCAATCTCCGTATCCACGAAGTCATACACCACTGGCTGCCCTTTCCCGGGAAAGGTCCGCTGAATCCGTCCTACGGTTTGCTCGACCATAATTTCATCTCTTCCCCCAGAGACGAAGAACAACTGATCCAGCCGTGGGACATCGAGGCCTTCCTTCCCAAGGTTGACGGCAAATAACATATCGAGTTCACCCTGGTCCATGGCCGCGATAATCGCTTCACGAACCTTGTCCGGCATGGGCCACTCTTTCGTGTTGCCATGAACCACTGCTGCTCTGAGGTCTGGACACATTTCCCTCAGCAGTTGCACCATCCGGTACCCATGCTCAATCCTCGACGTAAGAACCAGTGAACTGTGACCAAAACCGAGAGTCCCAAGAATCCGAGCGATGAAGACGTTGCGCTCCTCATTCCCCAGCACGTCACTGATGAGCGCATTGTGATCAATGACTGGCTTTCTGGGCTTCGGCAGTGGCGATAATCCCTGTAACACTCGCTCTGCATTCGGTATCTCCTGGGCTTTGCAAGCCTCTTCCCACCGCTTGAGCTTCTCCTGCTGATGGTCCCAGACCACGGAACGAAACCGTAGCTCAATCTTTTCCAGTCGAGCTTTCATCACGCCGCCAGCCGCTTCGACAACGGAACGGGGAATCTTGTGGAGCGTAGGGCCAATAACTCGCTCTGTGATGACCTCTAATCCATCACCACGCTTGAAAGTAGCCGTAACCCCATACCTGCGCTTCGTGTCTAATTGATTTAGAACAGTTTGCCAAGTTTGACAAGAAGTGTGATGAACCTCATCGACAATGACCTGCCCAAACTTGCCTTTTAACCTGGAAAGGTCCATCCTGACCATCTTCTGAAAAATGCCGATAGTGAGCCTTGGACCAATTCGCTCTTTACCCATTCCGATGATACCGATCTCTTCCCGTGGGATGGATAACTTCGCAGGTCGAGTTGAGGTACCGCAAGCCCGGTCAATGATTTGCTTGGCCAAGTCTTTGTTATGGGTTAAACAGAGAGTCGGCAGCTTGCTTTCTGCAATAATCTGCAAAAACATTTCTGTTTTCCCTGCACCAGCACAGGCTTGCAATATGCCCTGGGTAGCCTCCAGCATCGCCTTAACCGCTGGAGCTTGATAGTCTCGTAGCTGAATCAGCGAACCGAATTCCACTGGCTCTGGAGAAGCCCGCAGGTCTACAATTTGATAGCCAATCCCGTTTCTGTGCAATAACCTGAGCAGTTCGGTCATGTACCCCCTGGGTAACCACAGCGTTCCGCTTCCTCGCGGATCGACCTGCCACAGCGTCAACTTGGCCGGAATACCTCTTAGCGATCTGCCGTACTTCTCCGCTTCTCGATATTCTGGGTTATCCAAAACCATAGCTTCCCGGATGGATTTTATTACCTGGGGATATCGTTGCTGGAATCCCACAGGTAAGGGAAAGTGAATCTTGTTCGATACCGTCAGAACTACGTTCACCGAATCACCTTCAAATGCCCCGGCCTCACCCGCTGCATCAACCGCCGCATCCCATCGGGCCGATAATCCGGCGGCATCGATGTGGCGAACCGCAGCGCCCGGGAAAACCCGCCCATGAGAATCTCAATTCGCTGATACACCACGGCCAGTTGCTCATCCGTCAGGGGCTGCCCAATCTCTTTAGTGTCGCGGTCAATCTTGCCGATCGTCACCGCTAGCGTTTGGATGGCATCCGGGCTCAAATTCGCATGGTCCACGTTGGTCATCTCCTTTCGCTGTGGGCTCGTCGTGCCAAGGGTAAACGCCCTGCAAGGCAAGGTTCGCGGTGTCGATCGCGTCAACCCAAGTAAAGTCGTCTTCCCTGTAGGCATCCGCGATAAACTGAAGCACGCCTTTCAGTTCTGAGACCTGTTCCTCCAGTTCCACAATCCGAAGGTCGGATTTTCGAAGGTCGCATTCTCCATGATGCGCTTCCGCATCCCCGCAAATTGGGCACTGGCAGTTCTCTCTCCGGTCGTTGAGCACCTTTTCAAATATCAGATTCATCCTGTCTGAATGCTCATCACTACTTGTCGCAGGAGCCCACTTTCTGTACATTTCTCGCGCTGTTTCGGTGATCGCGACGGCTATTTCCAACTGCCCAAAAGCAACGTGTTCGGCAACGTCTTTCATCGTGCCAACAAGGTTAGAGATTACTTTTTCAGCCACGGTTGCGTAATTCTTGAGCTCTTCAACCTCGTTCTCGGCATTGATAGCTCGGTTGATGGCGTGAGTCCCGACTTCCAGCAACTTCGGCGAAATATTGCAGTTCCTATCATCGGTCAACCACGCCAAATCCGCTTCCAAATGCCGCCGATTCTCTTGATCACTCACCCGTTCTCCCCCTTTCCGCCTAAACAAAAACGGGCACCGCTAGCCTACACACAAGAGTGAAGCTCGCAGTGCCCGTACACACCCGGGTCACGAAGGTGACGGACCTTACCTGTTAGGAAAGATCCCCTTCTTATTTACCTTTCCGCTTCGAGAACTGAGGGCGGCGCTTGTTGCTCATCCGGCATCACCTGCCCATTCCCACAGGCCAAGTTTCCCCTTTGCCGGAACTGGTTTATCGAGAGGCCTTACATCCTCCAGCACCCATGCGTATCTCCCTGGGGAGTAATCACCGAAAGCTCGTTCCTTGGTAGTTAGGCCACTTATATCTTCAACAGGTATCACGTCAACAAGATTACATATAGCAATAATCGAACCTAACGGCATTTCATAGAAATACAATCCATACTGTGTTTTGCTTTCGCGCATCAATCGGTGAACTATTAGCGTCTGCTTGAATCCAGGAAGTCCACAAGTGGCTTTTTCATGTTTTCCGAACTTAGCACTCGCGTGTATCGCCAGCGGTCCCCGGTACTTCGTCGCCCAGCTTCGCGTCTCAATCTTCTTGGCACCGATGGCGATGAGTGAGGCCCACGGCTGTAAGAGAGATAATGCTTTCACTCGTCATCACCTTCTATCGCTTCCTGTAGCGTGACCTTGGCGAATGGAGCAAGCGTGTACTCATTCAAAACTTTATTTGCTGCATCTTCTATCCGGATTAACCGTTCCAGCGCATGCCTGGCGATGTCGCAAAGGCTACCGGGATACTTATCGGCATCCCGCCGAAACATCCGATTTTCTACGAATCGTAAGTCTTTATGTAGGTCACGCTTCGGCATTACAGCATCGACCTTCCCGTTCCATCTCTTCCCGAATCATTGTCGCCAGCCGTGGCATGAGTTTTTCTGCGAATGACCTCATGCTCCGTGGATATGTTCTTTTGGCCATTTCAAATGCATCGCACAAGCTAGTGTTGTGATACCACAAAGGGAAATTGCCTTCTTCTGATAGGTCGTACTCGTCGAGCAGTTCCCATTCTGTTCTTGCTTCGTCTTTCGATAAACTCCTATCTCTACGATGCTGAAGGATGGTTTCACGGACATGCTTTTTGGTTTCTTGACCATCGTAAACTTCGCCATGGGGAGCCACTTTTTCAAGCAAATAATCGGGTGAACTGCTCACATCTATTACAAATTTCCGAAAATCGTCTTTTCCGTGATGAGTCCACTTAAACACGTAATTTCCGTAATCAGTGACCGCGGCAAACATACCCGTCGAGTCAAGGAGGAAGATTCCCCATCCCTGCCCCTTTTCTGGAGGCACCGAGTACCTCCAGAACTTCGTTTCATCGGACATTCCTCATCACCTCACCGTCGGATCCGCCCGACGAATCCGCTGCACCAGCAGCACTTCTGCCAGCGCCTCAAACACCGACCGAGCTGACACCCCGTCCTCATTTTTCTGACGCTTCGGCTTCCGTTGCTTCGCTCGTTTGGCTTCTGGGTCCATCGCATAGCCCATCTCCGTGGCATGAGAGATAATTGTAAGCTTGTGAGGGATGGGGCCGTCATAACCAACGAGCATCGTCACGCAATCCGGCCCCATCGTTCGGTAATACTGCCGAATGTTCGGCTCAAAGACGTTTTTCCAGTCGTACTTTGGAGTGAAGGTCACCTACGCCACCACCCGAACACGAGCCCCCGTTTCATCGCGGTAAACTTCGACCTTCTGAGGGAATCGTTCTCTAAACAGGGGATCATGGGATATTGCCATCACTTTCAATCCGGGGCGTGATTCAAATTCCATCGTCACAGCTTCGATGTAGGCGTCTACCCCTTCCGCATCGAGGAAAGGAGGCTCATCGATACCTAAGAAATTCGACTGAATGGCTCCCCTGGAAGATACCAGTCCCGACAATCCAAACACCATACTTAAGGCAGCGCGAACCTTTTCGCCACCAGAGTAATCCTTGTATGGCCGCTCTGAGCCCCAATCGCTGACGAATACTTCAATTGCAGGAACTTCCTTGCCGTTCTTCTGCTCCCGGTCCGGCTTGACGGCGATGGTCATTCGACCGCCCGTCATGCGGATTAAGCGATCGTTCGCCCGGGCGTTGAGTTCAGGAATGGCCGCTCGAATGATTCGGTGAGGGATGCCTGTCGCACTGAAGGCCTCTTTCAACCGTTCAAGCCGAGTGAGCTTCTGGGCCAGTGGGGAGAGTTCGATTTGCTTTTCACTCAAAGAGACTTCTTTCTGCTGCAGTGTGGTGATTTGAGACTGGAGGCCGCCAATAATGCCAAGCAAGCGCCGTTCGTTATTCCGAAGAGTGTCGTTCAGCAGTTTTCGAAGCATATCCACTCTGTCCTTGGCAATAAAGGAATTCTTAGAAGCTGATTTAAGCTGATCGATTTCTGTCTGCAAGGATTCCTTCTGATTGAGCTTTTCAAACTGTTCGATATCAATCCGCTGCATTGATTCCTCAGCGTTCTTCACCGTTTCCCGAAGCGCCGGGATAGAATCTTTCAGCTTCGCCCAGCCTTCCAAGTTCGGAATCTTCCGTTCCAACTCGGCCAGGGGAGCCGTTTCTTTCTTCAGCAATTGGATGACTTGCTTCGCCTCTTGGCATTGTTTTGTCAGCACATCCGCCTGAGCCTGAAGCTCTTCATGACGAGCCTTGAGGGTAGTTAATAATTCCTCTTTCCCGGAAAACTGAGCCAGCAGTTCTGCTTTTGGTCGAAGCTCATTGATCTTTTGCTTCAACTCCCGGTGTCGCTGAGCATCATAACCGAGAGCGTCCCGTTCGGCTTCCATGTCAAGGTATTTTTGCTCCAACGTCTTAACAGCTTCTTCATCCAGCATGGAAAGCTTCTGCTGTGCTTCGGCAAGCTCAGCCTTAGCCTTGTGAGAATCGGCAAGGTAACCACACTTTGCATTTTCCGGGTCAATGCAACCTGAGTTTTCCAGCAAGGCCACTCGGCGTTCACAGTTATTTATAGTCTGCTGAAGGCTGCTCTTTTCGCTGGACAGTTTTACGTGAGCCCGTCCCCATTCAATATTTGCCTGATGTACTTTGAAATTTAGATCGGCCCACTTCTGCTCCAGGTCATCCATGCCGTTCATTGAATTGACGGCTTCCCTGTACTCTTTCGTCGCATTTTCAAGCTCATTTTTGGAGGCAAGCTCTTTCTCCGTTTTTTGAATCTGGCCAGCGACTTGCGTGATGTTCCGATCCACGGTGATAAGGTCGGTCGTCAACCGAGAAAATTCTCGTTCCTTTTCCTGCAGGACAGGTATTTTAGCCTTCAGCTCAATGACTTGCGCTTTGACCTTTTCCAACTCCGAACACTTGGCTAGGATAGCCGGCTCATGGGATAGCTTGTCCTCGGCCTCTTTCTTCCGCTGCTCCTGCTCCTGTCGTTCGGCTAGCTTCTTCCGAATCTCCGCATCGATGGCAGTCATCTGACGCTGCAGTTCTTCGGACCGCTCCGCCTGAGCCTGCAGCTTCCGAAGCTCATCTTCCGCTGCCTGCAGATCCGCCTCCGCCTGAGCAATCTGCCCATTCACCTGCTCTAAATCCTGGTTGGCCTTAACCAACTCTTCCAGCAGTCCAGGCAGTCGTTCCACTTCTTTCTTGAGCTGCTCCACATGGGCCTTAACCACCAGCAACTCGTCAGAAGTTTCTTTGCGTTTCTTATCGGCCAATTCCCGGAGGTCATCATATATACCAAGGCCCAAGATGGCCGCCAGCACTGCCATGCGTTCCGATTTATCTGCCTCAAGGAATCGTGCGTAGTCATCCTGCATGACCATGCACACACACCGGAAAGTGTCCGCATCCATACCCAGGACATCGACGATTTTCTTCTGCACCACGGAAGCACTGAGTCCCTTGGATGCTGTCTCCCACTTACCCTCCACCATTTGGTCCAGCGTAAGCGAAAGCTTTCCATTGCCTTTGATGGACCTTGCTCTGGTCACCCGCCAGATTGTTTCGCCCATCCGAAAGACGGTCTGAATCATGCCTTCATCCTTGCCGGTCGTAATCCAGCCACCAGTGACACCTGATCTAGACGCAGACTTTCCGGTAGGCTCAAACAATCCGTCTACGATGGAATCCATGAAGAAGGAGCTTTTCCCTTTGCCGTTCAACCCGCAGATGGCCGCGAAACTGACGTTTCGGAAGTCAAAGGTTTCATTGGCGTAGGCTCGATAGTTTCGGACCGTTTGCTCTATGAGTTCAAACGTCCCGCCAATCTTTCCGGTAGGTCTCCGAGCTTCCACCGTGGCCACCATCGGCACTGCCAGCTCGACGAGGGCTTCCGTTTCTTCTTCAGGAATCTCTGAGTAACTGCACCATCCACGGAGGTTTTGAATCGGGTCAGCGTTTTCATTGAGGGAATCTTTAGCCTGCTCCTGGATGATTTGTTTTGGCGTGACTTCGGAGATGTAAAAGGCGCCGTTATCATACAGGTAACGCATAAGGTTGTTTCGATTGAGGAGTTTTTCGTTTTCCTCGGTGCATTCATAGTGGACTCGGACGATGCAATCCGTAATATCAGGGAACCAGGGATCCTGGTCGTCGAACCAACTGTATGTTTCACCATTTATAAAGTTTTGAATGTCGCTGTCGTCCATTTCCATAGTGACGTATCGCCGATAGGGCGTGATTACAAAGTGAGGATCTTTTATGTCTGCTGTATCATGCACTAGGAAGCCTTTTTTCTGGGCCTCTTCGTTAAAGGTGACCCCGTTCAAAGAGCCGGAGAAAAACACTGGAACCGTACCGCCGGACCACTTAACTTGATGCTTGCGATGCCAATGCCCCAGGCAAACCAGGTCAAATCCTAATTCCTGAAGCACTCCTGGATGGAGCAACACATCGCTTTGTGACGTCGCTTCCGTACCGCTGTCCAATCGTCCGCCATCGATACCGTAATGAGCTACAAGGATAGTCGGACCATCTGATGGACGCACTTGCATCTTTAGTTCACGAAGCATACCCGATAGCATCACGCTACAGACTTCATTTTCTTCTTCCGGCCGCATCCCCGGACTCAGTGCCCGAAACATGGCTTTGTCATACCCCGGCATACAGGCCACTTGAACCGGACCAAATCGAATCACTTCCGGCGCCATTACGATCCACACGTTCCGGATCTGCATTTCCTTCAGCAGCTTGAATGATGCATCACTGTCATGGTCCTTTGTGCCCTGCACTACAACCGTAGGACAAACCTTCCCCATCTCTCTGAGTGCATTGGCCACCAGAAGGACTTCCTTGACGAGCTGATCTCCCCACAATTTTGATTTGTGGAAAACGTCACCGGCGACCACTTTCAGCGCCGGCTGAAACCGCCTTACCTCGTCCACCATGTAGTCGAGGCACTTGACCGTATCCAGCAGCCGTGCGTTTTCTCCATGCACTGTGGGCCCTTTGAGTTCGCCGATGTGCCAGTCGGCAGAGTGAGCGATTTTCATAGCTTTTCACCTATTGTTTTGGATTCAACATAATCGACCAACTGCTGAACCGTTTTCATTTTTTCTGCATCTTCGTCTGGAATCTCTATGTCAAATGTTTCTTCAATGCTCATGGTAATTTCGACTAAATCCAGAGAATCTAGGCCGTTAGCATCAAACTGATAGTCTGGAGTGATGTTTTCCTCTTTGACTGTTTCGTCTGCCTGTTTAGCAACTTCAGCAACGATGTCTCTGATTTTTTCGAAGGTAGTGCGATTATCTCTTGCGACTTCGAGATAATTCAAAGGATATACATGCCTATGCTCATTCCTTGCTTCCTCTGGGCAAATCGCCAATATCAACCGCATCTTTGCCACCGCTTCATTCGGCGTGTCGGCAATCACCAGTTCCTTGTCCTGGGTGTGATCGTCACCGATACGCAAACTGTAAATGTAGTTCGCTCTCCCGCACACCCACTTGCCGTTATTAAGGGCTGTCAGGAATAATCCGATCGTGATATGTTCCGGCAAACCTTCGCCCCATGGACGGCCTTTCAGCATTCTGGGAAGCAGGGCAGAGTTGGTGGAGAATTTGGGCAGCGCTCTTTCATACTGTTCGCCTAGGGCGTATCTTCTTGGAAGATGCCCATGTTTGATACCAAATGAATCCTTGTTGGCTTCGTAGTGGTTCCTATCTACCAAACCATGAATAGTCATTCTTTCCAATGGGACAAGGGCTTCCGCTGAACATATCTCCCAACCTTCCACCCTGTCGGCATAAAGAGCGTCGAAAGTTCTATCGACCGGCAGGGCTAGAATCTCATCCCGAGTCATGTTCAAGTTGAATGTCCTGAAATACCCTTTTGTTTCCTGCAAGATGGATTCCACGCTATCCGTTAGCGGTCTGCTCATTACCCACGCACCCCATTTCCTTCATCACAACTTTTATGGCCAAACTCGCCATCTGCCCCTTATCGACGCGCTCTTTCACGCGCTTAACAATTTCCACTTCACGGTCACTATAGGTCCGGTACCCAATTCCATTTCGCTCTGGCTTGAGGAAGTCGTACCGGGACTCCCACGCCCTGATCGTGTTGCGATTCACGCCGGTCATCTGCTCGACGGCTTTGATGTTGTACATGGCTCATCAAACACTGTCTATTAGGTTTTTGGCGTTGTCGGCAATCATCATAGACATGTTAGCAACATCGGTGGCTTCATTGATAAGATAAGGCTTATTAAGACCGCGATGCTCGGCAGCTCCCCAGCTCTTATAAACACTTTGCCCGACCATTGCCCGAACACCAGTCATCATGGCATTGATGGCAACCTTCTTTTCCGGAGTTACGCAAAGCAGCCCAATAACTTCCGAGACTTCTTCGAGCAACTTATCCACAAGGAAATCCGGTTGACACCCTTCCCATCCACCCTTGTAGTCATTGCGTTTTAGAACAATCTCCATCCTGTCAGCAAACCACTCTACGGATGGTCGAAGCACTTTCTTTTCTTGTTCAGCAGCAATACTCATAAGGCTCACTTCCCCTCCAAAAACAAATCCACGTTCACCAAGCTTCGTATCTCCTGCGCTGGCGGCAAGCTCGAAAGAATCTGCCACCCGTACCCCTTCGCTCTTACGCGAGGGTCAAGGATGGCCACGATTCCCCTGTCTGACCGAGTCCGAATCAACCGGCCAAAACCCTGCTTCATTTTGATGATGCACTCCGGCAAGCTATACTCGTTGAAGGACCGTCCACCCCGGCGCTCAATCGCCTTGACCTTGGCCTCGACCACGGGTTCATCCGGAACGCCAAACGGAAGCTTGACTAAGATGACGCAGGATAGTGCCGAGCCTTCCACAGACACACCTTCCCAAAACGACGAGGTTGCGAACAGAATCGAGTGCTCATCTTCCCGAAACATATCCAGCAATCGTTGCTTTGAAACCTCGCCCTGCTTAAAAATCCTGTACGGTAGCCGCTTATCTGGCGGTCGGCTTGTGATCACGTTGAAGGCTTCATTCATGCCCTTGTAGCTGGTGAATAGTACAAATGCCCTTCCCTGTGTCACTTGCAGAATCTTCTCGATTTCCGGCACCACTAAAGTGTGAAAGTCTCTCGACAACGCATCCGGCAAGCCACTCGGCAGATACATCAAGCACTGCCTTTTGTAGTCAAAGGGACTCTGTACTTGTAGTTCAATCGCTTTCTGGCACCCAACCGATTTCTTAAAGTAATCAAACGAACCGGCCGTGGAAATTGTGGCTGAAGTCATAATCACTGACCGGATTTCCTCATTAGAAAAAAGAAGTTGTTCCAACTTTTCGGACACATCCACTGGAGTAAGATGAATGGTGACTTTTTTCCGTTGATGCTTATCATGGGTAACCTCAACCCAAGAAACATCATCTAACGAGTCATTGTAAATAATGGATTCACTTTCTATTATTGCGTTGGTTAGCCTTTGAAAAAGTCCGTCAACGCGATCCGTCCACCCTTGTGGGTCAAACATTTTCCCTACTTTATCGACGGCTTTTCGTAAGTCTTCAAGGCTGTCCATCATTTTGGCCAACGGCTCTCCATCAGCGGTTTTCGGGATATAAAACTTATCTATCTTTCCATTTCCAGCCATACTCACCGTGAAAAAGAATGCCTCGTTCGCCATACTGGCCTCGCGAATAGATGACGGATCCGATCCTGGGCACTTCTTCAACTGTGATAAGATTTGAGGAATCCGGTATTGCGACACCTGCAAGCCCTGTATCTTGACAGCCACAGGCTCTAAGTTGTGCGCCTCATCCAGCACCACTACGTCAAAGTCCGGTAGGATAGAGTGCTCTCCCATGGTTTCTTCCCGAAGCTTTAGGTCTAGGATAAAGAGCGTGTGATTCGTCACCACAACGTCGGCAGACTCCAGCCGCTCCTTCGCCTTCAGCCGGAAGCATCGGTTTGCATTTCTGCACTTCTTTTTGCCCACACAGTTGTCGTCACAGTTGACTTCCATCCACACTGGCAGCGCTTCCACTGGCAGTTCAGTCTTGTCACCGGTGCATGTGTTCTGGGCCCACTGAAACACATTCCCAAGTGGATTGTCCTCATCAAACAGTCCTAACTCTTGCACCTGTTCCTGCAACCGGGTCCAGCACAGGTAGTTACCCTTGCCTTTCGCCAGTTCGGCATTTAATGAATAACCGAGAACCTTTTCTAAATCAGGGATGTCTTTCCCCAATATCTGCTCCTGCAAGGCAATGGTCCCGGTCGAAATCACAGCGCAGCTCTGTGGGTGTTCTTGTAGGTGCTGTGCTACTGGCACCAGGTAGGCCAGTGATTTGCCTGTCCCCGTTCCGGCCTCACTGATGACGTGGCTTTCTTCCTGAATGCCTCGCTCCACGGCCCGGGCCATCTTGATCTGTTCTTCGCGGATCTCAATGCCAGGAACAACGGAAGGGAGAGTTTCACGAAAGAATTGTTCGGCTTTCGATGGCTTTGGCGGCTCCATTACCGGAACTGCACTCATACCTACTTGTTGCCCTTGCCAACGGGACAAAATATCGTTTATATTGAGAGTGCTAATACTTCCTCACCCCTCTTGTTTGGGGAGGCCGGACAGGTCAGTGTGTCCGGCCTTTTTTCTTTTCTTAGAATGCAGGCGGCTCGTCGGGATCCGGAGCACTAGATGGTTGATAGGTAAAGGCCGCATCATCTTGCGGAGCATTTCCGGCAGTGCCTTCCGCCTGGCTAACTTGCATATAGTCGTCGCGGTCCATCTGAATTTCGCGCCATTGGGCGATGAACTTATCTCGAATCTGCTTGTTTTGTAGAATTTCCAACGGCGTCATCTTGCGACCACTCGAAGGCACAATCACGGCAGCCTTCTTCTTGCCGCCGTACTGCTGGAGGTTCAATCCAAACAGCACTGCACACGCTAAATTAGAGACCTTCATCGTCGCTCTCGCCGAGGCGAATGTGTCCCATGCCTTCAGCGAAGTCGGCGGCAAGCTAATGTAGGTTGGAAGGTCAAAGCCAGGAACCATCCAGTAAATCATTCGGCTCTCTTTACAAGCTTTTCCATCTGTCTTGTTGCCGGAATCATCAATCGCTGTTCCGTATTTGTTGCTTGGGCAAGTGGCACAGTGCCGTACATTTCCGTTGCGATCCGTCCCAGTAATGCCATCCTTGGAAGAGCACAGCGGCTTTTTGTCGTTGTCATCGGCATGATTGAACTCGGCCCGAGGCATCGACACATACAGGACTACGGCCTCGACCTTCTCCATGGGGTTCCCCATCGGGTCCACGAACACACCATTTTTAATGTCCTTAGAGATGGTCCACCGGGCCGGGCGATAGACAAAGCCTTCCTGAGAGATCTCCATGTCCTCCACCAGGACCATCGCCAGTGCCATTTTGTCCTCGGCGCTCATCCCGGTAGTGTCGTAATCCTTGAGCATGAGGTCAACCTGCTGGGGAGTAAGTAACACCTGTTGAGCCAAAGCGGCCGTTCCGCCTTGAGTGGTAGCGATCGCTGTCGTCATTGTAACGACGACCTCCCTTTCTATTTCTTTTTGCACGATTTCACCGGGTAGCCAGAGACCGGAACGGGATTGCTTATAATCATCCATGACCGTTGTCGCGAGTCGGCATCACGAGACCAGCCATAAGGAACAGCTTGCCGGCGGCGAACATCACCCGGGCGCGAGTTTTGGAAAACTCTTTTTCGAGCATTTCTAGGTCAAGTGCCAGCGACTGTGCTGCCTGCTCCGCCGGTTCGCAAAGGCTCTGTAGCCGAGCATACTCAGGGTCAGAACCTAACCGCCGAGCCAATTCCGCTTTCCGTTCCGCGTCATTCTTAAAGGCTTTGTCCGCCTTGATGATCACCATCTCATCGTTTTCGTAAGCCCTCATGGCCTGCTTCGCATCGGCAGCCGCCTTGCTTTGAATCGACAACTGCTCCTTGACGGTTCGCATCTGTGCCAGCAGGTCATCCATTCGCCGATCGTCATAGTCGGCGCCGGTACCGTCAATCAACTGCTGGGCCAGAGCTAGAGCCGCCTGTTTCTCCGGGGTTACACTCACAGGGGATTCCTCCTCATATGTTTTTTCTATTACAGCCACTATGGCAAAGCTGTTTAAGCCGTCAAAGCATCCCCCACGAACCCGATGGTCTTGGCCCGCGAACGAACATAATCCTTGGTGACTTGAATACCGACTTCCACATCGGCGAGAATCTCCACCACTGCGGGAGAGCCTTCCCGGTAGTGCCGCCGAATCGCATAGTCAATGACCGCCATCGTAATATCGTCAAACTTTGTTTTGAAAGCCACTTTACCCAGCCTCCTCTTTCCAAAGTCCTCTTTTGATGGCCTCCTCGGGCCACAGCCAACAGTACACATACAGGTGACTGCCACCGATTAGCGGCACATGCTTGCAGACTTCCACTTTGCCGCATTCCGTAAGTTCATCCACCACGGTCAACTCACCGTGAAACTGCTGCAAGGCTTCTATGTTAGCCACCCTGAGTTGGAAGAAGTCTATCGGAGGTCCATCCTCCGGCGCAAAGTCGATCACGAATTGAACTGGCTTCTCGGTTACCGCCCGAATGGCATCCCTCACTTGCTTGATGAGGAGCCTGGCGGCAGCCTGTTCCGTCATCACTGTTCAAAGCACCCCCAATCTGGTATGATGGGGTCGAAAGTTTTTCGCATGGACCGCTCCTCATGTTTTGAGGGCGGCGTTTTTTTATTTCTCTTTTTTAGGCTTGAAATAAAACCGATCTTCGTGCTCACAACAATACTTGCAAGGTTGCTCGTCATGATCTAGCTTTTCGTATTCGCAACCACCACAACTATCACCGTGAACAATGATGTACTCATATCCGTTTTCATCGACCTGCGGCAGCTTGCTGGCGATAAACGTCCGCACATTATCAACCACCGACAGGCTATCATCCCACGGAAGTTTCATGTTTCCGAAGTAATTCCGAATCATATCAAGCTGTTTTACCGCATCTTCCTTCATGGCCTCCGCCATCACCGTTGCCGAAACACTACCCATACACATCTCTTGTTCACCTCCCCGAAAACCTCACAATCGGAATCCTTAACTCGTCGATAATGCGCCTAGCTTGTTCCCGGATGGATTCGCAATAAATCGGGGCAAGCTTGATTTTCTCCTTCGGAAGCACTTCTTCCATCACTGAAGGCATTACCACCGAAGGCTCTTCAACCTTCGCCACCGGAATGAAAGGCTTGTCCTCTCGCTGGCGGTTGCGGTGCTTCTTCCCTTTCGGAGTTCGTGGTTTTGCAGCCATCAGCGGATCCCATTGCTGACATCGATCAGCCGTTTGCTCAAATCCCCGTTGCAAGCTGCCAGGAGCTTGTCCTTAAAATTGGATGGCTTGGACTTGATAATCAGATGAGCCTGGCGCTTCGGTTGTTGCCCAGAGTGGTTATCTCTCGTCGCATGAGATGAAGGACAAATCGCGGTCACCATCATGTCCGCTCACCATCCTTGCTCTTTTTTGCTTTCGGCTCTTTCCCGGTCACAAACTCACCAGAAAAACAACCCAGCTTCAAGTTCGTGGCATGCAGACCGGAAGAACAGGACTGCTCCGCTTTCGGGCCACGCTGACAGTGCAGGCAGGGAACCCAAGCGCTTGCACTCATGCCACCCTCACCCTTTCATCCGACCGAATCAGCGCCACCAGCTTGTCCCGCATCGAAGGATCCGCCACTCCCCGAGCCAATCGGTTGGCGGCCGCTGCCACCCGCTTCTTGCGGTTGCGCTTCGCCTTTTCGCTTAACTTAGGACTGTGGGCACCTTCCCGAGTTTTGCGGGCAACGCTGCCGGATTGGCGCTGAGCAAAAAGATTAGAAAAAATGCCGCCAAGGTTGTTGTTCCAGAAATTCATGACGTGACCGATTGCCGTGGTATTCATGTTGTTTCTCCTCCCCCAATGTGGTTATGTTTTTGGTATATAAGTTTCCTATATAGTAGGCTCAGCTTTAGCGATGACATCTTCTAGCCTTTTGATGAACTCTTTGCGTTGGTAAAAAGCATATTGATAGCACAAAAAAAGACGTAAAGATTCTTTTGCAACTTCAAGCAGTTCATCTCGCTGAGCTTCAGCTTTTACGGCCCGTTCGTGCCATGCCTTCCTCGATCTTCTAAGAGAGCAAAGAGTTTCGTAGTAAGCATCTCTTTTTGGCAAACCCATGATTTCACGCATGGTTTTATCTCCATGCTCCCATGTGCCTTTTGCTCTCTCGTTAGCTTCGATTAAGTCAGCTACCTCGCCGGCATAAGGCTCGTCCACATTGACAACAAGATATTTTTTGTCGCCGTTATCCGTGCTGTCGGTACGAGTTACGTTGAATTTCACTCAACTCACCTCCCCTCTCGAATAATCCAAACCAAAACCTCCCGCTTCCCGAATCGATCCGCCTCTTCTCGGGAATCCATAAAGATATCAATCCTGCGACCGCGAATCAGTCCAATGTTCTTCTTTTTATCCCAACCGGTGTCCTCGGCAATCAGCAAACCGTTGATTCCCTCCACTTGTAATCGACTGCCGAGAGGTATCACTGCAGGATCCACCGCGACTGTTCTTCCGGCACGAGGCCACGGTCCTGTGGCAGTCGGCTGTCCGGTGTGCGTGTACGCTGTGGCGAGGACTTTTAGCTCCTTGAGGGCTTGTCCGCCTCTGTTTGGTGGAGGGGAAGGCTTGTCCTTTTTTACTTCCACTGGAGGTTCTTTCGCCGGAGCCTCTTCCACCGGTACATCCTCCGCCAGCACGAACCTGTGATCTTTAGCTCCAAACTGAACCTGTACGCCATTGCTCAAAGTGACTTGAGCCTCTTGCGCTGTCGGCTCACTCATCGAATGTTCAGCTTGCGACTGGCAACCTGTCATAAAGACCGGCAGAAGTAACACTACAATCCATGCTTTTCGGGTCATTCGCACCTTCCTTCCAATTGCGTTAAGGCTTGTCCTCTGGGTAAGGCTTTCGCCTTAACCCGCTTCAGCAGCCGCCTGAATCACAGCGGTGATGCCTTTTTGGATGACCTCCCTGGCCCGCTCGATTTCTTCCGGCGTCAATTCATCGAATGTTTTGGTGCCAGAATCGGTTTCAAAGAGCAGTATCGCCATTGTCGCCACCTCCCGGTATCACGTTATGTGCCGACAACTTGTCCCATTTCCGCCGTTTGATTGATTGATTGTTCAATCAAACGCGGTTTGTAAAAAAAGTTGATCGGCTTTCCGGTTACACGGCAGAGCTCGGCAACGGCCTGACCTTCTGGCTCCTCTTTCCCGTTTTCCCATTGAGAGATTCGAGAGGCAGAACGAGGCGGATTCATACGCTGACCAAACTCGCCTTGAGTAATTGTCCTCCCTTCGAATGCCCCAAGTTCGTGGCGAGAAAGTCGTAATGCCGAAGGATCAAACTGCATAGAGATGTTATTTGCCACCGTTTTTCTCACCTGCCTTCTGGTCCCAAGTATACACATGATTGACCGATCAGTCAATCGGTAAACCATAAAAAATTTGCTGTTCACAGTATAACCTTTTCGTTGTAGCATATACATGTAACTTCCGCACAAAATAAACGGCGAAGGGGGATGACATTGGGATACGCGGAAAGGATTTCCGAACTGATTGAGCAATCCGGCATGCAGCTTATCGAGATATCGGCCCGATGCAAGATGTATGGAGTGAATGTAACATCAAGTTACCTATCCAAGTTAAAGGGAGGAAAGATGCCTCCCCCATCAGAGAATATCAATATTGCCTTAGCCAAGGTGCTAGAGGTAAATGAGGACGAATTGATCTGGGAAGCTTTCATTGATCGCGCTCCAGATAGATTCAAGGAAGAGCTAGTCGCTTTCCGCCATGCTTGGCCAGACATTCGAGATTCAATGCTTTCATATATAGAAAAAATCGGTCTATCTTCACTTGCAGACGAAGTTCGCTCACTGCCCTTAGAAAAGCAAGCGAAAGCGATCCGGGCTGTGGTTTCAGATGTTAAGTTTGCACCTGACGGAAGTGTCGACACTATTAAAATTGACGTAAGGAAGAAATAACAATGCCAGTTGCAGCTGTTTCAAGCAAAACGCTTCCTCCTTTGGTTGACACTAGGGAGACGGCTCTGTATGTCCGGGTTTCCGATGATGAACAAGCAGAAGAAGGGTATTCGATTCCCGAACAAACAGATTTCTTGATTCAGTGGGCTCATTTACAAAAAATTAAAAACTTCAAAGTCTATGTGGATGACGGCTATACCGGGAAGAATATGAACCGCCCAGACTTCCAAAAGATACTTCACGGAATTGAGTCAGGCTCTATCGGAATGGTTGTCACTAAAAAGCTTAACCGCCTGTCTCGTAACTTGATTGATACGCTCTGGTTTGTCCTGGAGCTTTGCGTAAACCATAACTGCCGATACAAGTCAGCCACTGAAGACCATGACACCAGCACTCCTTCCGGCCTTGCTTTCTTTCAGATCATGGCTACTTTCGCGGAGTACACTAGCAACCAAATATCTTACGATGTCAAGGCGACGATGACCAAAATCTTCGAGGACGATCCGAGAAGATCTCTTGGTCAAACCGCTTTCGGCTTTGCCTCCAACGACGAGAAGTTACTCGTCATCAACGAGAGAGAGGCGGCCACAATCCGAAAAATGTGGGAGTTTTACGCCGAAGGCTATGGTTATCGAGGCGTAGCCATGCGGCTAAACGATTTAACTCCTGATGAGTTTGCCGGTCGTAGAAACGGACAGCCTTGGCAATCTGAGATCGTAAAGGCTATGATTAACAACCCCATTTATATTGGAAAAAGACTACGCAATCAGCGATATAAGGACAGGCACGGTAAAGGGTATTACAGGCCGATGGAAGAGTGGGTTTTTAAAGACTTGCCGGAAGAACTAATCATCATAAAGGATGAAGAAGTCGCCCAAAAAGTATTGCAACGCCTGGGTATAAAGAAAAAAGTCGGTCGTAAAACAGCTGGGAAGAGTATTTTTTCCGGTTTGTTGGTTTGTGGACACTGCGGATCGAAAATGTATTCATGGAACCGATTCGGGAAAAGAAGCTATATTTGCGGAAACTATAGAGTATCTGGTGGTTGCTTTTGTCATTGGATTAACCAGGATACATTGATAGAGAAGTTAGATACAGAAATGAAATTCCTTCCAGATATGATTCGGAGCAATCCAGAAAAAACAATTGTTAATGCATCCACAAAAAACGATCAGAAACGCCGAAACCTTGAAGCTGAGTTGGCAAAGGTGGAGGGAAAGTTTCACCGTCAATGGGAAGCTTACCAGGCGGGAGTCGTCTCTCTTGAGCAATTACAGAAAGCTAAAGCAGCAGCAGAAAAAGAAAAAGAGTGTCTTCGTAAGGAAATAGATTCAATGGATATTGAAAAGCCAGTAACTAAGCAAGAAATACTAAACGCCTTGCAAAACAGTTACGAACAGTTTCGCAAGGCGTTGGAGATGCAACCTTCTGATGGGTACGCCGAAGTGGTAAATGTGGCCCTTAAAAAATTCTTAAAAAGCATCGAAATACGAGATAAGGAAATACACTCTTTGTCTTTCCAAAGTATTTCCATATAGAATTTAAATCCTTGCCAAAATACATATGAAGGCCAGCCTTCGTTCTGTAAAGGTGCTTAGAATACATCTCGTTTGGCTGATCTCAGAACCCGATGGGTTTGTCCACCGGGGCTATCAAATGCCGCTTGTATTTCCACAATCTTATATTGACCGGACTTTAGGGTAACCACCATCAATTGTCTGGTCTTCTGGCAGATCGATTTGGAATGATAGTTTCAGGTTATGAAATACTGTGTGTCGGTTCTATGGTATTCAGCGGCGATTGCTGTGGCTTATGCCACCACCAACCAGAAATCAGTGAATACATTTTGCAAACTCTTTTCAGTACGTTAGCAACCCTGTTTTATGGACTTTCTGACCAATATATCGTAAAAAAATTCGCAGAATGATACTTCTGCGAATTTTTTTAGCACCAATGGGCGCATGATAAAAGCTCCCCAAAGAGATCTTTTACGGGTACTTTCGATATCCAATGTTCGCTTACACATGATCTGAACAAAAATACCTCTTCAATGTGGGCTTATGAAGTGTTGAGTTGACTCCGTTTAATAACGCTTCTTTAACCTATTGTGTTTATCAAGACCTACCAATTTTATCTAAACGATCTGGGCCAGTAATCCTTGGAAGTCACAGTCCCTGACAAGCACCGGCAACAGGTTTACATGTATACCTCTTGGTTCCCGACTTAAGGTGGGTGTGAAATTCAAATTCAGGTAGGACGGTGAAGGACGGGGTTGAAACAATTTCAAATCAAGAGTAATATATTCATGGGATTAAATTGAAATGAAGAGGGATAATTTATGTCTAGCAAAACGTACAATCTTTTTATTAGTCACTCCTGGACTTACAGCGATTCCTATAACAGGTTAATTAAACTCCTGGATAATAGTGGCATACCCTACAAAAATTATTCGGTTCCCAAGGACGATCCAATACATAATGCGGACAATGATGATGAACTATATGAAGCTATTAAAAATCAGATTGCACCCAGCAGTATCGTAATTATTCTGGCAGGTGTTTATGCAACCTATAGTAAGTGGATTAATCATGAAATTAACATTGCAAAAAATGAGTTTTCTACGAAAAAACCAATTCTAGCCATTGAAGAATGGGCTTCCGAAAAAACATCAAAAGTAGTTAAGGACAACGCTGATAAAGTTGTAAAGTGGCAATCTTCTTCAATCAAAGCTGCAATTGAAGAACTATGCGGTAAATAAAGTTGGTGTTGTGACATGAGAAAAGCATTAGTTGTTGGCATTAATGATTATCCAGTTAACCCGTTAGATGGCTGCGTAAATGATGCAGTTAAAGTTTCTCACGTTCTGAAGACCCACGAAGATGGTTCCATTAACTTCCACGTAAAGCTTATGACTTCACCACCTCAAACAATTACAAAGCCAGTTTTAAGGGAGTTAATCGAAGAACTCTTCGCCCACAAAAATGAAATTGCTTTATTTTACTTTTCCGGTCATGGTTCGATTACCACTACAGGAGGCTATATCGCAACACAAGATGCAGCAAAATATGATGTAGGTATCTCGATGGATGATATCTTACATCTTGCTAATGATTCACCAGCAAAAGATAAAATCATTATTTTAGACTGTTGTTTTTCAGGGGCGATGGGTTCTCCAGTACATGCTGGAGGAGGAAATATTGCACGTTTGGGTGACGGACTTACGGTATTAACGGCTAGCAGGAGTACGGAATCATCTATTGAATTAGACGGGGGAGGGTTATTTACATCTCTTTTGGTAGATGCTTTACGAGGTGGAGCTGCCGATCTACTGGGGAACATTACTCCCGGGGGAATATATTCGTATATAGACAAAGCTTTGGGAGCATGGGATCAAAGACCAATTTTTAAGACAAACGTGTCTAGATTTACTTCTTTACGGCAGATATCTCCCCAAATACCACTAGAAACATTAAGGAAAATCCCGGTATACTTTCCAAACCCTCAAAAAGATATGAAGCTTGATCCTACCTTTGAAGACACAAATGTGGATATTGCAGTTGAAAAGAATGTTAAAACCTTTAAAGATTTGCAAAAGTTATTTTCTGTTGGGATTGTTCGTCCAGTTGGGGAAGAATATATGTATTTTGCGGCTATGAATTCTAAGTCTTGTAGACTAACTTCTATGGGATATCAATACTGGCGATTAGTAACCGAAGGAAAGATTTAACCATTCAATAAGGTGGAGATTGTTCATTAAGCGCAGCGTGGTAAAAATTATGAAGTGGACCAAGATTGGTCCACTTCATAATTTTTACCCCAATAATACGTTGGGGCTTCCGGCGGCCACCCCACATGTAACCGGAACACCAACGCGAATCACCGGCAGTCCGTTGACGAATACGGTGGAACTACCACCTCCGAAAGCATCCGAACTTAATACCACTCTTGGCCGACAAATCATTTGCTGATTAAGAGGTCTTGCAGTGTTCTGCCGGGTATTTCCCGGTGAACAGCAGGATGCGCCAATAAAACGAATCTTCGTTACCTTGTCGTTAAAGATTTTACCTTCGGAAATAATTTGGTGTAATACTTGTTTCTTTAATTACGTTGAACGATAAATCAAAAATTTTTTGGGAGCATTTCCGGCAGTATTCGATTATCTTTAGACTTTTAAACGAAATGAACGACCTACTAATGTAGGCCGTTTTTTTATATCACTAGAGAAATCTCAATATCCGAATCTCTCAATAAAACAACTTTAGACACAATTATATGCAATAGCTTTTTTAACTCCGGGATAGGCAAAACGCCTACACTCTCTGAAAAGCTTGTATACCGTTCCCTCAGCCCAGCTAAAACTTTATTTACTGCGTCCTCATCAAAGGAACCTTGCAACTCCCCACTTCGCCCTATCTCCTCATCGAATCTTCTTTTCTCTTCCATAAGATCACTTAACTCAATAAGTCCTGCGGTATATGCTTCCACTTTTCTTTCATACCTTCCCTTTGCATTCCGCAATTTCTGCTCTTGCTTTTGAACGTTTTGATCATGTACTTGGCTTATAACTACTTCACGAATTGTTTGATCAACCGAATCGACAAGGTTTTTCAGGCCTTCGATAAACCACCCTTCCACTTTATCCGCCCTATACGGCTTGCTATCGCAAGTCCCATAATTTTTATAAGCGGAGCAACGGTAAACCCGATGCCGTTTCGGCCAACCTGACCAGCAAATGCTCATAGATGACCCGCATTTCCCACATTTCAACAGTCCGCCAAGTAGATGAGGACTAGACTTGGCTCTAGGTGGAATTTGTGGCTTACCGCTGATTTTTTCATTTACCTTGTCCCATATTTCTTTATTAATAATAACGGGTAACGCATTAGGTATCATGATCCATTCACCTTCTTCTTTTGTTTTACGTTTCTTTTTACTCGAATCCGTACGGTTCCAGGCTAATGTTCCCTTGTAAACAGGGTTTGTCAGCATGAGTTTAACGGATCTGTTCGACCACTGCTTACCTTGACGGGAAGAAAGCCCTTCTTCGTTTAATTGCTTTGCTATCGCAAAATACCCCATTCCTTGATTTAAGAACATGTCATAGACTCTTTTGACCACATCGGCTTCCGAATCATGTACAACTAGCTGCTTCTCTACAAGCCGGTACCCGTACGGGTGCTGGGTTAACCACTTTCCAGACTTGGCTGCATGCACCATATTATCGACGACCCTTTCGCGAATTCGCTCCCTCTCAAATTCAGCAACTGCCCCAAGAACTTGTAACGTTAACCTGCCTGATGGCGTTTCTGTATCAAAGGATTCACTGGTAGATACAAAGGAGACTTCATGATGAGCAAATACATCAATCAGAGTAAGCAAATCCAGCAACCTTCGACTAAGCCGGTCTAGCTTGGTAACTAACACCCGCGAAACAGTACCACTCTCAACTTGAGAAATGAGTCTTTTCAATCCTGGTCTATCCATATCTTTTGCTGAGTATCCGTCATCAATAATTTCCTCAGCCTCAACCTTCCACCCCATGGCAACACAATAGGCTTTTAGGCGTGTCCTTTGTTCATCTAAGGACACGCCTTCTTTTGCTTGTTCGTCTGTCGAAACCCGGCAGTATAAGACTACTTTTTCATTTCCTTCCTGTCGCTTCATGGAATTAAACCGTCTCCTTGACCGAGGTTGTCATTAACGTATATGCTGCGAAAGCCAAAGGAAGGCGCTTTTTCTTGGTCTGAAATCACTTTAGATTAAATCCAGTCATTTTTTCGGGACAAAAAGAAGGGTTGTCCCAGCCTTCACGATACATAGGGTTAGTTTCAGAGGGGGTATCAAGGATGGTAGCAAGGGTGCAGTTTAAAGCATCTTTTAACGGTCAACACATCACCTTTTGTTCCGTTTCCGACCTTGATTCGTCCCAAAGGGAAACGTTAGCTAAGAGAATCATTGATTGGAACTGTTCCCTACAGAAGGCCGCCATTAAGTCGATTTTGGAAAAAGAGCTAGGCAAAGAATTTGCCGATAGCTCCATGATCCAAGTTCATCCTATTGAAACTTTGTAAAACTGTACTCTATTTACCTGAAGCCAAATTGCCTGAAATCACATCCCTCACGCAATAAAAAAAGAGGCCGCGCATATATCGTGCCTCCAATGGAAATCGTTATTCATTTTTTTGAACGCCCATCCACGTAAGTGAATATCTTTTAGGCTTATTGACAAACTAATGCATAACTTCCCTTTCAACCTTTATCTTTTCCGGTACTTGGTGATCTTTCAATCCCGTTAGTCCATGTTCCAGTAATTGAAGAAGGCACTCTGACTGTTCAGGGTTCGTTTTTGCCATGTCATTTAAAATTTCCTGAACTCTGTATACCCGAAGCTGTAAGGTAGTCTCCAGGCCAGAGCACTCTTTGTTTTCAACCGCATGGCCACAAATAAGACAAGCCTGTAAACCTAATTGTTCCTGAAGAGATTTTAGAAAGTCAACCGAAACATTCTCGGTTTTCCCACTCTCCAAATTGCTGAGATAACCGGATGAAACGTTTAACTGCTTGGCCATCTTATTCAGACTGATTCCAGCTTTCTCCCGGAGTAAACGCACCCGATTTCCAAACGTTATACCACTAATCAAACATCATTCGCCTCCGAAAGTGAGATGTACTCTTTGAACCAACGCAAACGCCATACTGTCACTAAAGAGTTATCCATCCGGGAAATCACCTACCGCCATGATCCGGAAGCTGCGGAAAAATGGTTTCAACTCTGGGTAGAACTATTGACTCGAAAACTTCACTCAATGCCTGAAGAAAATTAACCGGTTAGATGATACTAATGAGAGGTGATGGTTTTGAAAACCGTCGCATATTATCGCCGGTCTACCAATATACAGGAGCACTCCTTAGCAATGCAGCAACAGAAGGCCTTCAGTCGAGCCATTAAAGAAGGCCTTATTATTGAAGAAGAATTTATTGACGACGCTATATCTGGAAAAACCCGAATTGACGACCGGCGTGAGCTCCAACGATTAATGAGTCAAATCAACCGGGATAAAATCAAAAACCTGCTTGTCTACAAACGGGACAGACTCAGTCGTGATGCGATTCAGTACATTGAACTGTACCGATTGTTTCGTGATAGAAAAATAAATGTCATATTTACCTCTGACGAGGAAATACCCATTCAATACTCTCCAGTTGGGGAACTGATCGAAATCTTAATGGCCGCCATGATAGAAAGAGAAAGCCAGCAAATTGTTGAACGCATTAAATCAGCAATAGAGGCAGATTTTCTAACGGGTAAAAACCCAGGAACTCTTCCATTTGGTTATTCGGTAGATCGCCAAAATGGGATTACCATTCAATTGAACGAAGATGAAACAGAGCTAGTTCGTTCCATGTATCGTATGGTCTTAGAAGGAAGAACCCTTCAAGAAGTGTCTTTGTACTCGCGAGAAAAATACCCTAAGCGAAACTGGACTAGCTCTTCAGTAAAGAAGCTTCTTCAGAATCCAACATATATGGGTATTCGCCTTCTGAACGTAAAAGGCTTGCCACAATTAAAACAAGAGTACTCTCAACTATCTATTATTGATGAAAGAGAATGGTTACAAGTTCAGGATATACTAGAGCAAACCCCTAAACAAAAACGGGAACAGTTACTCATGTTGATTTTTTGCTTGAGGGAATATTGTGTTGCAAACCATGCAACCAAAAAATGAAAGGGCATTCCAAGCGAAGCGGAACTAAAGTCACACACTCTTACCGATGCGAACAATGCTCACAAAAGGTACAAAAAATCGATATCGAAGAGTTGGTTTTTGAGACTTGTTTTAACTTCGTTCAGTCCTTATTTCAGGCCCACTATCCAAAATTGCTAGATCGGTACCGGGTTCGTAGTCTGAAGACTCTAAAAAACCGATTGGAAAAGGTAGAATCTCAAATAAGGAAATGCGGGGACCAATTGAATTACAACACCCAAGACTACTTATACGGTCAAATGGCCCAGAAGGAGCGAAACGACTTAGAGATAAAGCTCTTGTCCATCTATGACAAATACGTGGAATTTAAAAGGGTAAAAGAATCCCTAGAAGATGAAATCATGTCTTTAAACTCTTTACCAGATAAGGTTTTGGAGATGCAATCGTTAATGTCTGAAAAGAAGTCAAAGTTTAAATTCAAAGAATATTTACATGATGTGCTTCACCATGTATGGATCGATCAGCATTATCTCGACTTTACCTTTTGCCACCCTTTTGGCGGCATGAAGGAGGCTCATACCTTTGACGTCAGTACAGGATATTATTAAGCCCGGAATGCGATGTGCTTTTTATGGACGATATTCCACCGACAAACAGGATTATCTCCTCCAGCTACATTCCGTAGAAAAGTTTGTAGAAAACTTCAAATGCCGGTTGGTTCAAAAATATACAGATGGAGCTGTATCATCCACCAAGAAAAAAATGGACAAACGGGAATATCTGAAAAATGTTCTCATGGATGCCTTGGACGACAAATTTGACTTTATCGCAGTTTACAAGGAGGATCGACTGGCCCGTGATGTTATTGAGCATGAGAATATTCGCAGATTTTTAAGAGATGCCAACAAACCGATCATTATTACTTCGAATCAAACGGTTTATGATGAGTCAGACATCTTGCTTCGGTTGCTCAAAGATGGCTTAACCTCTTTCGAGGCAGCTCGTATCCGAGAAAGAACCAGAGATGCTTTGGAAGCCCTATTGAAAAAAGGCAGATGGGCAGGCGGTAGGCCTCCTTTTGGTTACGAGTATGATAAAAGAACCGGCAAACTGGGAGCAAAAGCTGACCAACTTGAGTTGGTGAAACAAATCTTCTCTTTGTATCTCTCCGGGGTCGGATGCAGTTCCATCGCTAAACATCTTCCTCCAAATTCTAATAGGGGAACACCGTGGACTCGATCCAAAGTAGAGTTAGTGATTAAAAACCCCTTTTATGCCGGGTATATCGTATGGGGAAAAAGAAGTAACCGCTATTCCACTAGCCAACAAGTTGATCTGGATACTCCGGATGAGAGTCTTGTGATTTGTAAGAGCCCATTGATCGAGCCGGTTATTACCCGAGAAGAATGGGAGCGCTGTTGGAAGCTTTATAACCAACGAAGCTCAGGGGAGATCGATCCCCATTATTTTCATACCAACTTTCTTCTTCGAGACGTGGTAGTTTGCAAGCACTGTAATCAGAAACTTGGTGTAGACGATCAACGAACCGAAGTGAAAAGAAGATTAGTCGGAAAGCGCTTGTATAAATGCCCCAACTGCGAAGATGTTTCCGCTGACGCAGACTTACTGGAAGACAAGATTAAGAGAAACTTGATAAATCGTCTTAGCTATAGCGACACTGTAACACTTTCAGCAATAAAAGCTACCAACCAAAATAGTCTTTTGGAGATAAACGAAACCATTGAACGGATTTCAGAGCAAATCAGGGATTACTCAGATAAAGTTCGTTCTCTTGAGTTCGAGATTAGAACCCGGATGAATAGAGAGCGAAATGATACAAACAATAAAATAATCGAAATCCTAACCCTTTACAGAATAGAACTAACTCAGAAGGTTGAATTTGCAGAGAGTCAAATTCAACAGTTACAGGCTAGGAAGTCCTTCATCGAAAAAATCGAAATACGGATGCTTACTGGCAACCCCTGATTTCCCTTTTAAATAAAGCAATGAGTGAAATCACCAAAACGGAATGGCGACAAATCATCACCAATCTCCTGGCCTTGGTTAGAATTGACCGTAACGGTAAGTTTGATCTGGTGTTCAACTTTGAACTTGGGAGACAACCGGATAAAAGCAACCCACAAATGACAATTTTTGAAGTTTGTTAAAAGAGCCCCATGAGGGGGCTCTTTTTTATGTCTAAAGGATTCGGTACTTAGGTTGTATTAAGGTCGCTGTTTCCGAGCTTTTTTCGGTACTTAGGAATGCACACGATCCCGTGTATGCCTAAGCACCGTAGCAGAATCTAAGCGAAAAGGGCTTGTCCCCAAGCCAGATAAGGGGGTTGTCCTTTTCACTATTATTAACGGGTGGACAGGGTTGTAAACGCTATTCGGTGGTTAGGATTAAAAAACAATAAATTTTTTCGGTGCTTAGGCGATTAGATACCAGAAGTATTTTTAAGCACTATCCACAAATGAAAGTACATGATGATGGAGACGTTTTTAGGTGGTGAATTTCCGTTAACTTCTGTTTCTAGATAGAATGATTTTTATCCTAAAAATTGAGCAAACAAAAAGCCCTGCATTCCTTGTTGTACGAGGATTGCGGGGTTTTAAAACGTTCGGTGAGATGTAAGAAAATTCCGGTTATATGCCCTAGCCCATGAACTCCATCCAACTTTACCGACTTAGGGTCGGTTGTCTTAGTGCACAGAATCTAATAATTTGCAGGTCCGAATCATGCCACTCCCGTCAAATAACAAAGAAGACTATTGAGGAACTCCCATATTGTATACGATAAGTTTTTTGGGACATAAGTATACAATTCTATGGGAGTTTTACATATCGGCAAACAACTTTTTCAGATTTTCAATCTCGGCCTCGATCGCTTCGTTGGAGTGGCCGTCCTCAACCTTAGCTTCGACCTTCTGTACTTCTGTCAAGCGGCCTTAATCTTCATTACTAGTCCTGTAAATAATAGTCATCATTTAAGAGTTGGCGAAGAAGCTTCAAGTTAATTGAGTGAAAAGAAATAACCCCTTCAAGCTGATCTACTCGAAAGGAAATGCCCAAGCTTAGCTTTGACGATGGGCAGTGAAATTGATTTTATGGTAATCTCCGACACAACGACCTAAACGTTTCTAAGCCATGGATTTTTCATTTCTCGACTTAAGAATTTTTATAAAACTCATTACTTTCATTAGAAAATTATTTCTGGTGAAATGAAACAACTGAGCATCACCTTGTAACCCACCAATGTCACTTTCATCTATTTCTTCTTCTACAAACATAGCCACATCCTTACCGAAAGCCAGAGCAACTCCCTTTTCTTCCAAAAGCCATGCAGTTGTTGTATACTTTCCATTTTCTTTTTTATCACGTTTAGTCATAACAATTACCGCCATATCGCTATTAAATATTTTGTCTAATATCGCTTGGGAAATAGAACCTATCCTATCAGCTTTACCATCCAATACTTCGTAACCCTGTGATATTAAGACTTCCTTAAATCCTTCTACGAATTCATCATCAACAGTACGATAGCTGTAAGCTAAGAAAATTCTCATACTTCTATTGATATTTTCTTCATTTAATATCATTTTCTTCATATTACTGTTACTCATAGTACTAATATTTACTTCAATGGGCTCAACAACACAAAACTTAGCCGCAGTAAAATTTGCTCCGTTTTTCTTTGTTCCAGTTAAATACGTACCCGTGAGATCTGCTTCAGTAAAGTTTGCTTCACTAAGATCCGCATTAAGAAAATTTGCACATCGAATGTTGGCCCTGCTCAGGTCAGCCCTTGTTAGGTTTGTATTTTCAAAGTTTACATTTTCTAGAACCGCCTCAATCAAGTTTGCACCTCTGAGATCGGCACAACTAAGATCTGCGCCGCTAAGGTTCGCCCCACTGAGGTCGGCCCCTCTTAGATTTGCCTCATGGAGGTCTGCTCCGCTGAGATCCGCAAACATAAGTTTTGCTTCGGTTAAGTTTGTCTCTCGGAGGTTCGCTTTGATGAGGTTTGTCTTAATGAGGTTTACTCCGCTGAGATCCACCTCACTAAGCTGTACCTCACTAAGATCCACCTCACTTAAATCCGACTCGCTTAGATTCGACCTATTAAGTGCCCCTACTCCTAGAACGGCTGCATCGAGAAATGGCTTCCCGATAAGGCTTGCTCCAGCGAGGCCTGCTCCGACAATGCTAGCTCCAATTAGATATGGTTTTATCTTCAGGTTTTCTTTTCTCCACCTATTCCAAACCTCCACGCCTTGACTGAGCATCTCAATCTGCTCCTGCTTTGCCATGTCTAAAACACCGCCTAAATTGTAATATTTAACTCTAAACCATACCATTACAGTTATATTTGGCTATTTAACACCTTAATCCATTTGAAAAATAAACGTTACCTAGCCGCCAACGGCCTCCAAATAACTGATCTTTTAATAAAGCAGTAAGGGCGGACGATTGAGTTTTTATTATTTCCGACAGTTATGTCGGTTGATACCTGTATTTCCTAATTTCTATTAATTATTTCCTCCACCCAAGCAACCCGACCCTCCACGTCGCCCTCTACACCTCTCAAAACGGCCTATCATAACCATTCATACCACAACAGGTAATCAAACCTGGGCTTTTACAGCAGACTAATGTTGGATGTGGGATTTTTAGGCGGTAGTTTGCGGTGTTTTAACTGCAAAGTCAGCGAATTTGAGCCATTATAAATCAGCCTATAAATGAAAAAAAGCCCGGACATTGGCCAGACTGCTTGAACTCGACTATTTATAAACTTTTCTCTGACCCTCACTAGATTCTAACCCCGGGAAACTTCATAGTGACTTCGTTGCTCTGTTTCCTGTTCTGTTTAGCTAGTGTCGCGTGTCAGAAATTCCTTGTATAGCAACCGAATGTTGAAATATATCTAAAACTTCGCTAATGCAAAGCTAAACTGTTGTGTCAATTGGATAAGTAATTCTTTTGTCGACCCCCTGTAGGGGGTCGGAAACCAGGTCTCCCGATGATCGATCATTTCCAGTGTAAAGTCCCCATTCTTCATCAGGGTAAACCGAGCACGAGATACCTTTTCCTCGTCCTCGATGGAATAAATAATGAGATGCTTCCCATATTTGCGTACATGAAGATGTTCAAAGCCGTTTTCATCCAAGAACTCCTTGATTTCTGGACATTCATATATAAGCAGGTCTTTCATCGATTTGTCAGGCATGTCATGCCGCCTCCTGTTCTTTATCCTGCATGGGATATCCACGGAAGGTCCACTTAAATGGGTGACCTTCTTCGGTATTCCATACCAGGATAAACTGCATGACCGCTTCTTTCAATTCTTCCACGCTGAAAAAGTCACTATGTCGGAAACAGCGGCGATGCAAGATGGAAAAGAAGATTTCCACCTGATTCACCCAGGAGGCATGCTTCGGCGTGTAGTGGAACTCGAATTTGTTCCCATGGCGTTGATTAAACTCGATCCACCGGCGAGATGGCCCATCTTTGTGGATGTTGAGGTTGTCCCAGATAATATGGACTTTGGGCACATCCTTGTATGCTTCGGCAACCTTTTCCATAAATGCAACCAAATCATCGGCCGTGCGAGTCGGGCCACATTGGGTGATGACACGGCCGGTGCGGGTATCGAAAGAGGCCAACAGACTTTGGGTGCCATGTCGAATGTATTCATATTCAAATCGACCCGGTCTACCGGGGACCGCATGTCGAGTTTCATGCTTTCGCTCCAACGCTTGCATCCCTGTTTTCTCGTCAATACTGAGAACAGCGTGACCTTCCGGTGGGTGTAGATAAACTCGACAATCGCGTTCACTTTTTCCTTAAAGTTCGGATCCATGCTATGAAGCCACATTTGTTTTTTTGTGTGGACGCAGGGCATTTTCCCGGAGAGTTCGACCGACTGTACACCGACTCATTGGAAACCCTTGTTGTTTCGCAACTTTCGATAGAATCGTTAGCGTCCAAATAGGGTACGTGCCAAATCCATACTGGGAAGGATTATCGCAAGCGATGGCAATTAACTCGCATCGTTGGTTTACGGTAAATTTCGATGGTGCTCCGGAGCGGGGATGATCATACAATCCTTTTAGTCACAATCCGCGGAAATGAATCGATCTCGCCATTTCGATACGGGTTTGAACCGATGTATTCAGTAATCGAGCCACCTTGGCCAGAGAACAGCCTTCATACAAATGCATAATGATTTTGCATCGGAATACCATTCGCTGCTCAGAAGTAGAAGCGTGTATCTTGTGATTCAATTGGTTCTTTACTTTTAGACTCATCCGTAGATTCTTTTTCATCGTCATTATGGTACATCCCCATCTGTAATCGAATCATGATGTACTACATACGACACTTCGACAAAGAATCCTTTAAATCGCCAAAACGTGGAATAAGGAATTTAATAAACAAATTTTATACCATCAAAGAACTTCTGACACGCAATACTAGTGTGTTTTCAGTCAGTTGGGAGGATTCCACTCCGTCCACTACTATTTCTTTCGACCCCACCGCTTTACCGACCCCGTACGTTTCATAAGAAATTACCCCTTACGGGGCTAAAGCCTAAATAAAACCGATAAAGCCGTTCAACCCTTACGCGTAAAAAAGAGTAATCGCTAATCGTCGTTAGTCCGTATACTGCTTCAACTATGGTCAATGCTCGCTCATAGCATACCTGTGCCCGGTTAGATCCCATAGGTCCATTAGTAATAGCCCCAGATTGTTCACAATCACAATATTGGCAACAGTTGGATGACCCGATCCGTATATGACGTTGAATGTAGACGGTGTATTCAAAAAATGTCATTAATGTCCTTTTATTTAATAATAACCGAATTACTAAGACTAATATCCGAAATAACGGGGATAATACAGATATTTTATAATGTTAAATATTCGGAGGGATACTTATGGATTATATAAATGTTAAGTTTGAAGATGACGAGAGATCCGCGATGAGGGCTTATCTCCAAAGGGCAGAAACACGATTATCTACCCTACATCGCGTTGGTGGGGGGTTTCTAAGCGGTTCAGGATTATTAATATTTTTTCCTGTATTCACAAGAGATACGTTTTTAGAACTATTAAATATCGTTGTAAACGGAGGTAACTATAGCTATTATGTATTAATTCTTTCGGTAATAATTACGTTTGGGCTTCAACTTTACGCCTTATATCTTCTTTTTATGGACATCACTAAATTCTATTTTACAGCCCATCAACCAGGTCATAACGACGATAAATTTCACCCGAGATTTACTTTATCAGGGATTGCCTTGTCTCCAGACGAATTACTAGATAATAAGAAAAGTGTGTTAATGTGTCAGTTGTCTAGAAATAAAATTATTAACTTTATTCTTCCATTTAACGAAGAAGATAAAAATTATTTTGCCTCTAAATTAAAAAATATACCGGGAATAATCCCTGAGACACGGCGGATAAATGGAGATAACAAAGGTAATAGTTTAATAACAGAGGAAATGAAACAATCATTAATAAACGATTCTTATGAAGATAATTATGAACATCAAATTGATTTGTTCCACGTTGCTTTCGGTATCTGCGGAGTTTCCGATCGTAAACTTATTGAGGAAGTCGCTAAAATGGAGGCCTCACTAGTACGCCATATATTTTATCTAAGAACAATTATTTTAAGATATGTTAAAGCCTTTATAATGTCTATCTGGACCAGTATCTCTTTAAGCCTCGTTGTAGAATTGTACGATAAATGTCCAAAGGGAACCAACGAAAGTAATCCGTTCTCACCATTAATCGTCTCCTTAGGTTTGTTTCTATGGGCTAGTGTTTTACCTATATTAGTAAGAATGCCGATTGACTGGATATATGACTTAGGAAGTCGTAATAAATCTAAACATGGATTTGTTAGAGACGCCCATTTATCCGGGTTTGAACGTACAGTTGTTCGTCTATCATTGCTCGTATTATTTTTATCAAACTTATCGTTTATCATTCTATCTAATTCAAGTGTAGCAACAAATAGAAATTTCTTTGGTTTTATCCTTTGTATAGGTCTGTTAGTTTTTGTTACTTTGTTAGTAAAATGGAAGCACTTACTGTATGTAAATGATCCGATAAATGAAGTTGTGCAAAAACCTAAGGCCACACATTTTTAGTTTAACATTGGGATAATATCTTAAGCGCGTTTTCAACACCCCTACCGTAAGTAAAAAAAGAATTTTGGCCTAATGGAATTTTTTGCAATTTAAAGGATTATG
>NZ_JACVHF010000029.1 GCF_014502795.1 Heliobacterium chlorum | reverse complement strand
TTGTCATTTCCTATCCCCTCCGTATTTATAAGTTTAACTTATAAGGGGATAAGACTCAAATTCCTTTACGGGGCTAAATAGGAAGCCTATCTGAAACAGTACATAAATCAGCGAACCGCAGCGTAACGAACAAAATGAACCATTTTGGCAAAACCGCAGACTCCAACGTCCACCGCCTAATTGCCGTTCTCCATACGGATAGGCGGCTGTCAAGGACCGCCAAAGGCGGGGCTTTAGCCCTTGTCCTTGACGGACGACTAGCTGTATGAGACCCTATAGGCGGCGGTGGCGGACCGCATAACTGGGATGTAGCGATAATCGAAGCATCCCTATGAATGAACGAGAATATCACACTTAGTTGTGTCTAATAAATCGGGAAGACCTCAGTCCAAACGATCAATGTAACTAGAACAACAACATAACTATAGATAACTGTGGTTCCTAACGGTAATATAGATAACTGTACTAGACACTGTAGTTAACTGCTCTGCCCACTGAACAGGTCCCCACAGCACCTCACAGCAATCATACCTTTTTTCCCATGGACATGAAATAGAGGGATGCTGGCGGCAATTCCTGTCGCTGTGGACAAAGGCCAAGGCCGATTGAAAGAAGCTGTCGATGAAGCGCTCACTGATTTTGTGCAAAATTATCAAGACACCTTTTACTTGCTCGGTTCCGCTGTCGGCCCCCATCCCTTTCCGGAGATGGTCAAGTTTTTTCAAAGTGTGGTCAGTGAAGAATCAAAGCGACAAATCCTCGACAAAGAAGGACGGCTTCCTGATGCGATACTCGCCTGTGTGGGCGGCGGCAGCAACGCCATCGGGGCCTTTGCACACTACATAGAAGAAGCATCCGTTCGGCTGATCGGCGTGGAACCGAAAGAGGCGGCGACACTAACCGAAGGTGTCCCCGGCACGATTCATGGCTTTAAGTGCCTGGTTTTGCTCGATGAACAGGGCAACCCCCAGCCGACCTATTCCATCGCTGCGGGATTAGATTACCCCGGCGTGGGGCCTGAGCACAGCTACTTGCAAGCGAGCGGACGGGCGGAGTATGTCACGGTGACGCGCCAAGAGGCCCTAGACGCTTTTCTAACGCTATCCAAGACTGAAGGGATTACCCCAGCATTAGAAAGCGCGCATGCGGTCGCCTACACGCTAAAATTGGCCCCTAAGCTTTCGCCGGATAAGATCATCATCGTCAACCTCTCGGGGCGGGGCGATAAGGACGTAGCTCAGGTCTACGACATGCTGAACGGTTAATCGGAAAAACCCAAATGGTTAAATGGCGTGTCAGTTGCACAATCGGCACGACATTTTTTTGTTGAACAAAAAACGGCGCTAACCCTAACCGGATAAGGGATAGCGCCGTTTTCGCTTTGAAGTGGTTTGGTTGGACAACAAGAAATGTCAGAAAGCCTTAAGAAATATATGTGATCTTTCTTCATAATCACCTTTTATAATTTATAACAGGGAGAACGGTAGCACAGAGCGTAAATCAGAGAAAACAAGAACAGAAAAGTGATGACGAAATTTTTTTAAGGTGGTGACGGTTATCCAATCCTACAGCGTTTTGGTGGTAGATGATGATCAAGATATTGTGGAAAGTTTGTCCATCTACCTCCGTCACGAGGGCTATGAAGTTTTAAAGGCATACGACGGCTTGCAAGCTCTGGAGATCATCAATACAAAGGCGGTTCATCTGTTGCTCATGGACATTATGATGCCAAAGTTGGATGGCATCAAAGCGACATTGAAAATTCGGGAAGAGAAAAACATTCCGATCATTATCGTGTCGGCTAAATCGGAGGATATGGATAAAATACACGGCCTCACCGTGGGGGCGGACGATTATGTCACTAAACCCTTCAATCCCTTGGAGTTATTGGCAAGAGTCAAGTCTCAATTACGGCGATACACGAGCCTGGGAAATATGGACCAGAGCCACGCTGCTTCCAAAATCGTCATCGGCGGATTGCAAGTGGACCCCGAATGCAGAAGTGTGACTGTAGACGGAGAATTTGTCAAGTTAACGCCTTTGGAATATGGAATATTGGAGCTTTTATGCAAGCATCCCAACCGGGTTTTCTCAGCAGAAGAGATTTACCGCCGGGTGTGGAACGAAGAGGGCTTTATCAATGACAACACCATCGCCGTCCATGTCCGCAGAATTCGTGAAAAGATCGAGATCAATCCGAAAGAACCCAAATATTTGAAGGTGGTGTGGGGTGTTGGATACCGAATTGAAAAAAATTAGCCGGTCACCCATTGTAACAGGGTTTGCTTTCTTACTAGTGGTGGTCAGTTTTGGCATCGCTGTAACCATGTTTGCGAACCTGATGAAAAATGTGGACAGCCTGGAAGTTTTATCGGAGCGGCACTATGTTAATTCAAGCGAATTATCGCGATACCAGCAACAAGTTCTTGAGGATCTTAATCAATTGCTTAAGTATGGAAATGAAGAAAATATTAAAGCCGGCAATAGCATCAATAAAACAGATTACGAGATTCGAAGGCAGCGAATCTTTGACGATTGGTATGCTGAGTTGGATCGCCGGATGGAACTCTCTGATCAACCGAACGACGAAAAACCAAACGCTTCAACGGTGGAAAGCAAGTTACAGAAATCTCAGGTGATCAAAAATAAATTTGAACAGGAAATGGCCGGAAAACTGGCCGACCTTCATCAAGAAATGATCGACGGCGAGTTCCGGGAGTATCGTTCCCTTTTACAGAGAGTGAGCAATCAGCCAGCGTTCTATTACTATGCGACCAATGGTGTAGTTACTTATAGCAATACGGATCAAAGGGACCGAAGCTATTTTACCGGATTCCAAGCCTACTATGTAGTGGACAAAAGCGTCTCAAAAATCTACCCGACAAACAAAGACTACACAGGATTTTACAATTCAGCTTTCGACTACGCGTCAAACAACACCATTTACCTGGCAGTCAACGATGAGTTCTTAGCGCAAAAGCAGGAAGAAAGGGATCGACAGTATGTTCATTTATACTACGGGATGAGGGTCATCGCGGGAGCCGTGTTGTTGATCTGCATAGGTCTTCTTTACCTGATCTGGGAAACAGGGAAGGGGAACGATGGACAAACAATACAGTTTCAACTCATTGACCGGCTGTACACGGATATCGCTCTTTTCGGTATCCTTACTGTAGTGTTCTCATGGGCGATTTTAATGGTCCAACTGATACAAAGCAACTTTTTGGATGCGCCGTTGTTCATCTTGGACTTCTTACGGCCTGATTTCCTGTCGGCTACGCTGTTTAGCATGATAAGCTGCAGTCTAGGCTTATGGTTGCTGTTATCTTTGGTTCGGCGCTTGAAAAATAGGAGTTTACTCAAGGAGAGCTTGACCTATCGGGCGGTCTCAAAAATCCGGACCATGCTCAGAACCATTCTAACTTCAGGTTCGCTCTTAATAAAAATAGCCGCAGCCATTGTGCTGCTGGTGGTTTCCGTATTCGTTTTGTCCGCTTTGATGGTTACCGCCGGTTCACGGCTGGCGTTCTTCTTTTTCCTGGTTCTTGGCGCGTTGACGGCTTTCGCCGTGTATTACACCATATACGCAGTAAAACCTTTACAAGTGATCATGGACGGGGTGCAAATCATTAAAAAGGGACAACTGGATCATGAAATCGTAATCAACGAGAACAGCCTGTTTGCTGCGTTGGCAAAAGACGTAAATACCTTGGCCGATGGATTGAAGCGCGCCTTGGCCAAAGAAATTAAAGCGGAAAGAATGAAGTCCGAACTGGTAACCAACGTATCCCACGATTTAAAGACGCCTTTGACTTCGATTATTAACTATGCCGATTTGCTTTCTAAAGAAAATCTAATTCCAGAGGTGGCTAACGAATATGTGGCTGTCATCAAGAAAAAGAGTGAAAGATTAAAACAGATGACCCAGGATTTGTTTGAAATTTCCCGGGTGCAAAGCGGCAACATTACCATGGAAATGGAACGTATCGATTTGGCTGTTTTGGTCAACCAATCCCTGGCCGAGCAGGAAGAACAAATTGAAGCGTCAGAGCTAGAATTTAAAGTGAACGCCCAAGAGGGGCAGGCCCTTGTTATGGCCGACGGAAAACGGCTTTCCCGGGTGCTGGAGAATTTAATCCAGAATGTATTGAAATACGCATTAGCCAAGACGAGGGTTTATATTACCGTATCGGCAGATGAAACCCATGTCTATGTGGAATTCAAAAACATCTCCAACTACGAGATGAATTTCAATAAAGACGAAATTCTGGAGCGCTTCGTTCGGGGAGACCAGTCGAGAACTACCGAGGGCAGCGGACTCGGGCTCGCCATTGCCCAAAGCAATGTAGCCGCTTGCGGCGGTGTTTTAAAAGTGACCGTCGACGGAGACCTCTTTAAAGTTTTGATCAAAATGAATAAAGCTTTTTCAGATGGCGATGCTCCCGCGAACCTATGAATCGTTGGAACAGTTCAGATACACTCAATCATAGTGGCATATCCAAAACACGTGGAGACGATCAATCTATTTGCAGGCTGTAAGTTAGGTCTTAGCTGGCCTAAACGACTAACAATGTCTTAAATAAAAATCAAAGGCAGTGATCCAGATATAAAATCCGGATCACTGCCTTTGTCTTGTTAAACGGAGAAATAATGCGGATAGTATCGTGATTTACTTACTAAGTTTTTGGCTAAGCAGAAGCCTTTGAAAAACCCCAGTTGGAAGATTACGCAAGTTTACATAATATCTATTATGCGAAGTAAAAGATTTGAAACTTTGGTATTTCGACCAATTGAGTTGTATCTCCAATTTAGCCGTGTTTTTTCAACAGACTCAAATGAACCTATTCGGCACAACTGGTACGCTAAGTTTTTCTTTACCTAATGACTTTATTGACCGGAGTAATTTGCTCAAAGATCCTCCGGTTAACTAACTTTTCAACAGTTGGACAAAGCAAAAACTCTTCAAACTTATAACCAGGACATTACTCATGATGTAAGATTTTTGCTCCTCAATTGTCGTAGCGTAATCCAACTTTCCAGATACCACAAAATCACTCCGTCTGAAACAACTTGAGAAAATCCTCTTATGAACAAACTTCTTAGTGATAAACATGATCCCAATAAACAAATTGAAACTAAATGGACGATTTGATCGTCTATAAGGCAGGAAATTAGATTACTTAAAAGGAGTGTATTGTTTCATGAACCGCCGAAGCCAACGCATTCTCTCACTCTGTGTTTCCGGCTGCCTCCTTACGACCTTACTCCCCTCTTACGCTTTCGCTGGCGAAACTACTTTGATTTCTCAACAAACTAAAGTATCTCTAGAACAAGCCATTCGTATCGTAAAAGACAACTTTCCAGTTCCTCAAGATTTGGACGACTTCCGATCTGGATTTAACGAATTTAATGGTCGTAAAGTTTGGAATCTTAGTTGGAATGCTACAAAAGGTTCAAACGGTTCTTTTTCCGCCGAAGTTGATGGCACCACCGGTGAAATCTTAAGTATGAATCATTGGGATTGGCAGCCGGATCCTTCCAATACAGCACTAAACATAGCCGATATCACGATGGAAGTTGCCAAAGAAACGGCTAGTCAATTGGTGCAAAGGCTTAACTCGGGAAAATGGCAAAAGTTACAATTGGTTACTGACATAAATCAATCCCCCTTCGTTTCGAAAGATGGAAACCGCCAGTACAATTTTTACTGGCAACGGATCGAGAACCAAATTCCATTCCCTGGTAACGGGATTTCCGTCGCGGTTGACTCCAAAACCGGAAAAGTCGTTAACTACCAGGTAAACTGGACAACCGCTGCCTTACCTGATACGAAAGGTGTCATCTCTCCTGAGAAAGCGAAAGAAGGCTTTATCGATGCAAATATGCTGGAGTTGCAATACTTTTTTCCCCGTAGAGATAAAGCCGAGAGTAAACCTTTTCTTGTATACCGACTCACCAATCCTTCGGAAGGTGCAATTGACGCATTTACCGGTCAACCTCTAATCCCTAAAGAACAATGGATTCAAAAAGGCTATGGCAGTTTTGCCGCTGGTATGGGGATGAGTGTAAGTGCAGTGCCGTCAAAAGGAATGGATCATGCCACAGAACTACGACCGGAAGAATTAAAAGAAATCAGCCAAGCTGATAAATTTATCAGTCGCGATCAAGCCATTGAATCCATAAAAAAATGGCTTCAGATACCTAAAGATATTACTCTCAGAAACGCAAGTCTTTCCCGGGAGTGGGATAGCCAGTATGGTTGGAACATATTTTGGGACGGATCGGAAGGGAAAAACTTATCCTGTCGGGTCAATGCTTTGACCGGTGAGTTAATCGGATACTATCATTGGGATCAGTCCATGGATGATTCCAAAAATGGAGAATTGAACCGGGACGGCGCCCGACAGCTTGCGGAAACCTTCTTGAAAAAGATTCAACCGAAACGATTTCAAGGAGTACAATTAGATAATCAACAAGTACCACCGGAGCCCCGTCCACTCATCCAAAATCCAATGCGTCAGACTTTTTCCTATGTTCGAAAGGTCAACGGGATTCCGTTTCCCGACAACCGGATTAACGTAACTGTCAACACACTTTCGAAAGAAGTTACAGAGTATAACCTTGATTGGACAGAAAAAGAATTTCCCTCGTCCAGTCAGGTTATGTCCACAGCAAGTATCAACGAGAACTTTTTAAACAAACGCCCTCTGACTTTGACCTATGCGCAAGCCGATGACTCAAAAGGAAATCAGTCGGTAAAACTCATCTATCAACCGCTTTCTGCTTCTCGAATGGCTGCTTACCCGGTGTTGCTCGATGCACGAACTGGGCAAAGCCTCGATTGGGAAGGCAATATCGTCGATGAGAATAAATACGACTTCAAATTCAACGATATTTCCGGAATTCCATTGGAAGCAGAGATTCACAAACTCGGTCAGATCAACCTCTTCCGTGAATATGGTTCAGCCTTCCATCCCAATGAATCCGTATCTATGGTTTCCTTACTTCGAGGTATGGTGATGATCAAGTCCCCCCTCTCGGACAATAAGACGATCACCGACCAAGAAGTTATCGCCTCTGCCAAATCCTTTGGCTGGGTTCAAGGTGAGGTTCAGCCAGGCGACGCCGTCACTCGGGAGCAACTGGCCAAGTTGACTGTGCGCATGCTGAAACTAGAGCCGGCTGCAAAAGTCCAAAAGATTTATCAACTTCCTTTTGAAGATGCAGCATCTCTTTCCGACGGATCTATCGGTTATGTAGCCCTCGCATGGGGGTTAGGCATGATTAAGACCGATACGAACAACCTGGCACCACAGCAAGCGGTGACCCGTGCCGAGGCTGCTTATGCCCTGTTACAAGCAATGAAAGTAAAGTAAAGAGGAAGCTCCCCCTATCGCAAGCGTAAAACCGGAGGTTCTCCATGTTGGGAGAGCCCCCGGTTTCCTGCTGTTCCAGAGGTGGTTTAAACCTATTGATTGTATTGTGACGAGAAAGGCGATTCTGTTTGATTCATTTCGGGGTGATGCATCGGCATGGATGTCAAATTCATCTCTTGAGCATCGCGAGTTAGTTCATACATGAGATCAAAATACTCGCGGATCATCCGGTGAGATGAGAACTGCCAGCGGGCCATATCGATGCTGGCACGCATCATCTGGACCCAATGATCTCGATCATTATAATAAGTCGGAATAACCTCGCTTAATAGAACCCGGTATAGTTCTCGAAGATCTCGTTCGTCCTGTTCCCACTCCTGTAAATGAGATTCGATGATAGGATTGATCAACCAGCCGCTAACCTGGTGCTGCAGACCTTCACCAACCCATCCATCTACGGTGCTTAAGTTCAACACACCGTTCATGGCGGCTTTCATCCCTGAAGTGCCGCTGGCTTCTAATGGCCTTCTCGGATTGTTCAACCATACATCGCATCCCCGCACCATGTAGCGGGCAACTTCCATGTTGTAATTCTCCAGAAAGACGACGCTGTTTCCATACTTTTCGGACATGCGAACCAATTGTTGAATGATGTCTTTGCCAATTTCATCATTTGGGTGAGCTTTGCCGGAAAAAACAAGCTGCAATTTTCCTTCCCGCAACAATGACTCAATTACTTCAGCCGTTCGGAAGATCAGGTCACTTCGTTTATAAGGCGCCGCCCTGCGTGCAAAACCGACGATGAGATGGTCCGGATTTAATCGGACTTTCGAATGCTTCTCAATGTACTCAACAAGCCTGTACTTGTTGTTCAAATGGGCTTGCCAAAGGTCTCCTTTACGTTCAAAGGCCTCAGAAATGGAATCGTCCTGCCATGTTCGATTATGGACTCCGTTTGTGATGGATATAATGCATGATGCATCATGAATATCTTTCCACATCTTACAGGCTGTTTGACCATGTAATTTTGACACACCGTTGGAGATATGAGACAAACGAAGGGCTGCCACCGTCATATTAAACGGATCGCCGCCAATGTCTCTCACCTGTTCGTAACTGAGACCATTATAAGCCTCCATGAGTCGAAGCAAGTCATGACCATGCACCTCATTACCAGCTTCCACTGGTGTATGAGTCGTGAAGATGAGTTCCTTACGAACAGCCTCCCAAGCCTGGTGAAAGGTCATGCCATAGTGGCTCATCTTTTCGCGAATCAGTTCGAATCCGCAAAAGGTTGCATGGCCTTCATTTAAATGGTATACATCTACATCGATCCCGAGGGCACGTAAAGCGCGTACTCCGCCGATACCTAAAATAATCTCAGCGGCTACCCGATCTTGGCCGCTGCCGCCGTATAGTCGATTCGTCATCCATCCATGTTCACTACCAGGAAAGTTCGTATCGAGGAGATAAAGCGGTACGTTTCCATAACTATCCACTTTATGGACTTTGCAAACCACGTCGGCACCCCGGACTCGAACCTGAACGGTGACTCCCGTATCTTTCACCGAATCGAACCGAATGTTTGGATAGGTGTCGTAAGGTCTTCCCTGTTCTCCGATGAATTGATGAGTATAGTCCTGGTTCCAGAGGATTCCGATAGCGACCATCGGTAAACCTGAGTCATGGGCCGCTTTCAGATAATCTCCAGCCAATACGCCGAGGCCGCCAGCATAAATAGGCAATTCTTCATGGAGCCCGTATTCCATACAAAAATAAGCGACGCGAGGCAGCTTAGCTTCTGTCGTAGGATATTTCAAATTTTTTCTGGCGGCATAACCACCAGAATTCACCTCCTGGCACAGGTTCGTTTCCTTTTTATCATGCACAAGTCGTCCAAATTCATTCAAAAACCGTAGTTCCCAAAATAATCGAAGAACAATCGAAAATCTTTATGGATACGTTAGTTTATCGATCATCCTGAGAAAATATTATGTTATAATGTGTTGGAAAATGCCGAACCATCGGGAGGAATCCGGCTTAATGAACGATCTGAGTGAACGCCAGAAACGAATACTAGAATTCATACGATCAGAAATACGTCGGTGTGGATATCCTCCATCTGTCCGTGAGATCGGTGACGCGGTAGGTTTAATGTCCAGTTCTACTGTACACGGGCATTTAAACCGTCTGGAAAAGGCGGGGCTGATTCGTCGAGATCCTTCTAAACCAAGAGCAATGGAATTGCTGGTACCGGACGACAGCGATCATCCTTCCGATGGCTTGATTGATATACCCATTCTGGGACGCATCAGTGCTGGGCGGCCCATCTTAGCTACGGAAAATCTAGAGGGTACCTTCCCACTGCCGAAAAATTTTGTCCGTTCCGATAAAGTCTTTATGCTCAGCGTTCGCGGTGAAAGCATGATTGAAGCCGGTATTTTTGACGGAGACTTGGTTGTCGTTCGAATGCAAAATACGGCCGAAAACGGCGATATCGTCGTAGCCCTGCTGGGTGACGAAGCTACAGTTAAACGTTTTTACAGGGAAACAGACTATTTCCGTCTGCAGCCCGAGAATCCTCACATGGAACCTATTTTGATTAAAGAAGTGCGTGTCCTCGGCAAAGTTATCGCTGTTCTCCGGCGTTTGTAACTCGTCGATTCGATAAATTTGAGGGTAAACTTAATAAAACCATAGGGAAACTCACATAATCTAAAACTAGCTATCATAAGCCTCAAATGCAAAGAGCCTGTTCGAAATGTGTTGTCACGCACATTTCGAACAGGCTCTTTTATATCGATGAATAGACCTCTCCGGGTTAACCTTTTTCAATGAGAAAAAGTCTACTGATGGGATGTACAATTATCCCTTCGACAGCCGCTCTGTGGCATTGCGCTGCTTCTCAGCATGCCGGGCTACACCGAAATCGATAATCCGGCTGAGCAGTTCCGAATAGGATATACCTGTTGCTGCCCAAAGCTTTGGATACATACTAATAGAGGTAAAACCAGGTAGTGTATTGATTTCATTTAGATAGATCTCACCGGTCTGTTTATCAAATAGAAAATCGACACGAGATAAGCCAGAACCATCAATCGCTTTAAACGCCTGCACCGCCATTTTCCGAAGACGATCTGTGTTCGCTTCGTCCAATTCAGCAGGGATGACGAGGCGAGAATTGTCATCAATATATTTGGCGTCATAATCATAAAAGTCGTTGCAGGGAACGATCTCACCAGGAACAGACGCTGTCACCTCGTCATTGCCAAGAACACTGACTTCGATCTCTCGGGGATCGATCCCCTTTTCCACGACTAGTTTGCGATCATATCGGCAAGCTTCCGTAAAGGCGTTGATCAGTTCCTCCCGATCGGAAGCTTTCGAAATACCTACGCTGGAACCCATATTGGCCGGTTTGACGAACACCGGATAACCTAACTTTGACACCACTTCTTCTATCACCGGTTCACGGTTGGCTTCCCACTGGCTGCGTAGAACCACCCTATAAGGGACTTGAGGCAGATCTGCTTGGGCGAATAGGGCCTTCATGACCGCTTTATCCATACCACAGGCTGATGCCAACACGCCGCATCCTACATAGGGAACATTGGCTGTTTCAAATAGCCCTTGGATGGTTCCGTCTTCACCATTAGGTCCGTGCAGCACGGGAAAAAAGACGTCGATAGGTACGGGGCGGAGGCACGCATCAGTAATCTGAAAAATACCCGGTTGAGCCGGATCGGCAAGAAAACAAACCCGCTCACCATAAGGCGATCTTCCAGACTGTAGATGCTCGATCACGTCAGGCCCCATCCACCAGCTTCCCGATCGATCGATACCAATGACCTGCACATCAAAACGAGAACTATCCAAAGCCGCAGCGATTGACTTCGCTGAGACGAGGGAAACCTCATGCTCCCCGGAACGTCCTCCACAAATAACGGCAATTCTCTGTTTCATTCGTCGGGTCCCCCTTATCCGATTTCAAAACCACTGCTTAATTGTATATTCACCATACCCGCCAAATGAACGCGATGACCATAGAAAGGGCAAAAACGAACCGAACTGCGGACGCACCGGCTAACCCCAACATGGTTCCAATGCCTGCTTCCAAGGCGGAGTCTAAAGATCGACCACTCCATAATTCACCAGCAACAGCTCCGATGAAGGGACCGGCAATCAATCCGATCGGCCCGAGTACAATCAGTCCGAGAACGCCGCCGGCCGCCGCCCCCCAGGTGCCTGAAGAAGAAGCACCAAAACGCCGGGCACCCCAAGCCGTCCCTAAGTAATCCAGTACCGTCGCCAAAATCACCACGACAAGGTTGATGCCCAAAAAGAGCGGCGTCATTAAATGAAACCCTTCCGCAAAACCATAGCCAATCATGGCGATAAAGATCAAAGGAATACCTGGAATTACCGGCAAAAACGTTCCTAAGACACCGATAAACATGACGACAATGGCACCGATTAACCAGTAATCGTACATTTTCGTCTTCTCCCCTACTACGTTGTTCAGGACCTACCCGTTAGGGTACATCAGGGTAATAAGTTACGCTCAAACAAAGTTTGGGCCGCTGACAAAGCGCCAATGCGGACAAATGTTTGAGACAGACCTCCTTGAAAATAGACTGCAAAGGGCGGACGCATCGGTGCATCGACACTTAATTCACTGGTGGATCCTTGAATAAAGGTCCCACCGGCCATGATGACCGGGTCGGCATATCCGGGCATCGGTGCCGGTTGGGGAACGACGTGACCATCGACAGGGCAGGCTTTTTGCAGACCTTGACAAAAAGCGACGACTCGTTCGGCGTTACCGAGTGTGATGGCTTGTATGATATCGCTGCGCGGACTATCAAAAGAAGGCGTTACTTCAAAGCCGAGCAGTTCGAAGAGCCTTGCGGCGAAAACAGCGCCAGAGAGGGCCTCAAAGACGACCTGCGGAGCTAAGAACAATCCTTGGAAAAAGAGCCTTCGTCCCCCGGGGCTGCTTCCCACGTGTGCGCCAATACCGGGCGCTGTTAACCGCGTAGCTGCCAGTTGTACTAAATCGTCCCGACCGGCGATATAACCGCCCGTCGGGGCGAGTCCGCCGCCTAAGTTCTTAATCAACGAACCGGCCATCAAATCGGCACCAAGGGATGTCGGTTCCTCATCTTCCACCAGTTCGCCGTAACAATTGTCGACAAAGCAAACCACATCGGGACGAAGCTTATGTATCGCTTGGCAGACTTGTCCGATCGCCTGAGCTGAGAGGGCCGGGCGGAGACTGTAACCACGAGAACGCTGGAACGACACCAGCCTCGTATTGGATCGCAAATTTTCTAGGATGGCTTCAGGATTTAGTTCACCTGATTCTGTCAATTCAACTTGACGATAAGCGACACCAAACTCACGTAAACTGCCAGCCGACGGCCTATCGCCTAGTCCGATCACTTCCCAAAGGGTGTCATAGGGTGTTCCGGTGGCCGAGAGCATCTCATCACCGGGACGCAAAATCCCAAAGAGGGCCGTAGCAATCGCATGAGTACCCGATACGAACTGTTCCCGAAGGAGTGCGCTTTCTGCAAAGAGAATTCGCCCTGCGATGGCATCGAGAGTCTCCCGAGCTGAGTCACCATATCCATACCCTGTCGTAATCCCTAGATGATAATCGGAAACCCTTTCTTCATGAAAGGCCTCCAGAATGCGCATTTGATGGCGATCGCGCCGGTTGGACAGTTGTCGGATGTTCGGAGCAGCATCGGAGATTGCCTGGTATGCCAACCGGGCGATCTCTGGTGCTAAACGGCCTTTTTGCTGTAAGTATTCGATTAATCCATCCTGATCAATGGTCATTCCATCGCTCATCTTATTCCCTATTGCCTCCATCAGTTAATGTCCATCCTTCTTTCTGCCAAACCCCAGCCAGCGCCTGTGGTATCTCAGCACCAATCAAAATCCCATCGGTCTGATATTTTACGCAATGCACTTTTCCAAGACGGTGGGCTTGATCTATCATTTTTCCCTGTTCATAGGGGATTAATGCATCTACAGTGACGAGTTGTCTAGGAAGAAGTGAAGTCACCATCGTCAGAAGCTTTTCCAGACCCTCTCCTGTATGGGCTGAAACGGCCACCCAAGCCCCCTTCGGAACCAGCATGGGATCGATGGTGTCACTTTGCAATTTATCGATTTTATTTAAGACTGTAATTACCGGTTTATCCTCAGCGCCGATTTCAGAGAGCACTTTTTCGACCGTATTCATCTGTTCTACGGCGTCGGAATGGGCGGCATCGACTACATGGAGGAGCAAGTCAGCAGCGACGATTTCTTCTAATGTGGCCCGGAAAGCCCGTACCAGTCCATGGGGAAGTTTGCGGATAAAGCCGACCGTGTCAGAGAGTAAAAAATCAAATTGTCCAGGCACCCGGATCCGCCGTGTCGTCGGATCAAGGGTCGCAAAGAGCTTGTCCTCACCACCAGGGCTGGGCCCGCCTTGAGGACCGTACATATCGACGAGACGGCTGCTCAACGTGGATTTACCGGCATTCGTATATCCCACCATCGACAAGAGTGGCATGTCAAAGCGCTGTCGCGACTGGCGGAGCCGCTCCCGGTGTTTACGCACTTGGGAAAGTTCTGCTTCGATTTCCGAAATCCGCCGTCGTAAGTGGCGGCGATCGGTTTCCAGTTTCGTTTCCCCGGGTCCACGAGTGCCGATGCCGCCGCCGAGGCGGGATAAGGCAATGCCTTGGCCCATGAGCCGTGGCAGCAGGTATTGCAATTGGGCAAGTTCCACCTGAAGCTGGCCTTCGCGAGTCCGGGCACGACTCGCAAAGATATCTAAAATTAAGGCAGTCCGGTCAACCACGCGGGCCCCGGTGAGATTTTCTAAACGGCGTTGTTGCGCTGGCGAGACCTCATCATCGACGATCAACAGATCGGCACGGGCGACTTGAACGGCTAAGGATAATTCTCGGACTTTCCCGGAACCGAGATAGGTGGCAGGATCAGGCTTGTCCAACCGTTGGGTTATGGCGCCGACAACAAGAGCCCCCGCCGTTTCTGCCAACTGTGCTAGTTCAGCTAACGGCTCTTCTTCACCAGTTCCGGTCAGACCAATAAGAAAAGCTTTTTCCGGCTCTTCCTTGTTTGTCCATACAGGCGATGCGGTGTGACTTTTTTCGAGAAAATCGACGGGCTCTTTCCAAGCAAAGGAGCAGAGCCGTTCATAGTTCATCGGGCCGGCCACTTCGATAGCGGGCTCGCCCAAATCATTAGGGACGAGAAAAGCCACAGAACCTCGGTGAGGTTCAGCGGCGGCGATCACGGCCATGCAATCCAGACGAAGTTGGCGAAGTGCCGACAAGTCGACAGAACTCAACTGATCGCTGCTTCCCGGATGGGTGTGAATACAGCGGACGCCAGCTAAGCGATGGCTGCCCCGTCTGAGGTCGTGATCGCCTAACCCAACCGTCGAAGCATCGCCGACAGCCAAATCGATGAGGCGGCCCCGCCGGTCGACAAAGAGGGCCACCTCCCGGCCCGTTTCGGACGTAAACGAAACAAGCTCCTTCCCGATTTCTGGGTCAAGGAGCAAAGTAGCATCCATCTGCATTTGTAATAGGGCTTCCAGTCGCTCCAAACGACTACGCGAAACCCCTTCCACATTTCCACGAATTTTATTATTACTCATACCTATAATGTTACCATAAGGCCCGGAATTTGCCTAGGCGCGAACATCAACGACTTGTTGGCAACCTTCCATGACGTCTTGCGCTTCGAGAATCATCAAGGCATCACGGGAGATTTTTTGCCTTTCGTGTACATTGATGATGCGGACAGCTTGTCGGCGGATAGCTTTCTCGACAATGTTTCGTACCATGCGGGCATTGCCCCGGTGCTGGTGGCCCACCTTCTCCTGGTCCAGCAAAAAGTTACGCAAGGCCAGCTTTGCCTCACTCGATAGGATGTACTGGCGACTCGAAATCATCACTTCGGCAATAGCTAATAGCTCGGCGGTTGTGTAATCAGGAAATTCCAGTTGAATGGGAAAACGAGAGCGAATACCGGGATTGCTGCGCAGGAAATAATCCATCTCATCTTTATATCCCGAAAGGATCAGAATCAAATTGTCCCTGTGATCCTCCATCGCTTTTATTAAAGAATCCGTCGCTTCTTTACCAAAGTCTTTCTCCCCGCCTCGGGCCAATGAATATGCCTCATCAACAAAAAGTACTCCACCGATAGCTTTTTTTACTTGTTCCCTAGCCTTCAAAGCGGTATGTCCTATGTACTCTCCAACTAAATCTGCTCGTTCTACTTCAATTAAGTGCCCTTTTGGTAAAATATTTAATTCTTTAAATAGACGACCTACCAACCTAGCAACAGTTGTTTTTCCGGTTCCTGGGTTACCTTTGAATATCATATGTAGAGCCATGGGATCATTAAGTAATGTTTCTTTTTCTCTCCAGTTACGTACTTCAACGTAAGCTCTGATTTCATAGATCAGCTCTTTTACTCCTTTTAAGCCAATCATTTTATCTAGTTCTTCTAGAACACTTTCTAGTCGATTTTGTTGTTTAGCTCTTATGTTTGTCGATGCTTTCTCAAGTATAGTCCTTTCAATACTTTCACTATTCCCTCCACGTATTAGAGGATTAGGAAATGCTGAAGGCAACCATGAAGGAATGGGGAAGTTTGGTGGATTTGTATTGGAGTTGATATTTAAACGAATTTTCAAAAGCGTCACCTCCGAAACCTCTCATACATTTCTATTATTCTCACAAAAAATAAGAACAATTTAATTCTTAAATCCCACACTAAGTTTTTAGGGCGATTGTTCTTGCTTATAGCATTATCCCAAGCTATTCTCTCGACTCTTTTATGAAGGGTATCGTTCAGCCAAAGTCATGTCCTCCTTGCCCTACGATTGATATCGCGGTCGCGTCCGCGTGTGGTTAATTGAGCGGCTAGTTTAACGACATAACACCGATGGATCGTGCAATATTTCGGGTATTCTAATCCCGGAGGTGGTTCTATGTTTGCTTTTCGAAAGTTTCACCAACGCCGACGTGAGATGTGCCGGCTGTATCCGTTTCCCTTGATTATCGTAGGCCTCATTATCGGTCATTTTCTGTTTGGCCGGTGTCGGAAGTGTTAGCTGCCTCCCTGCCACTCCGTTAGGGGTGGCTTATTTCTTACCGAAAAGCCTTCATTTTTTTTGGTGCTTGTCTCGTAGTTGCGTGGGAAGCAGTTGAACATCCCGAACTGGGCTAACATGGTGCTGACAAATGGGGTGAAATATCTTACCGGTTCCGCGAACTTGATCATATGTGAGGTATCCCGGTGTTAACCCATGAAGGGAAATTACCATCCCCTCAAATGATCGACAGGCGTCTTTAGCGTTGTGAGACGATATTCCGCCAAGTCCACGCCGCGTTTCATCGTCTCCACCCGAGTTCCTTCTATGTGAGCCTGTGTAAGTTTTGTTAGGACCACCATCTCGGTGTACGTCGACAGGTTCCATTTCCGACCAGAACGGTCTACAATACCAATCCATGCTTCGCTATACAATCTAGTCGAGAGACCTTTGTGTTTGAGGTCGCCTAAGATGGCGCTTTTCACTGTCCTGCGCCCCATCTGCTCTACCGCTTTCACTCGTAGCGTCTCGGTGACGGCGTTTCTTACAAGCTGCTTAATCTTTCTTTCCGTGTTTTGCGTGGCCATGAGCAAGTCCGTGTAGGTGTCGTTAATTAACGCCTCTGTCCGCTCTCGGGCTAGCATGGAGAAAGAGATGGACGATGCCGCCTCGGATACTGAGGTCACATTCCCAAAGATAGGATAGTTTGCACCTGTGCTTCTGTGAACATCTGTTTAATAACCTGTTCGCACCACGTCTTCGTAGAGCCATCCAAGTCTCGCAGGATGACCATGATCTGCGATAGCAATGATTCGGCATAGGCTTTTTCTAGCCCACTCGATGGAATAGATTTTAACCGACCGGCAATTTCGGTAAAGGCTTTCTGATAGTATTCAATCATTCGCTTCACTTCCCGCTCATAGACGGGTTTGGGAATTGGCCTCATTCGCTGTCACCGGGTTGCTGGAAGATGGACGGATCAGCCGATGGCTATCAGCCTATGGCTTCTTCTTCCTGCATCCGTTTTAACTCGGCATCAGCCTGTTCTTCCGTCAAATCGTCCAGCCACATAAGGGCCGATTTTTGGGAGAGTCGGCTTCCCGCCAGTTCGAATCGACCTGATGTTTCAGTTTCATCGTCCGGTAGGCCGTCCTTGAACTTCACTTTTGGAATCGTCACTTCATAGCCCATCGGTCCCTTACAGGCAATTTCGAGGAGTTGAGCGATCAACAACACCCGCTTTAGGGCTTTGTTGTAATACTGACGTTTGCGGTTGACCTTCGCGAGAATGGAGTTGAGACGCCATTTGATGGCAAGACCAGATGCTCCACTGGTTCCCGCATCACCAGAGCCAAGGGCAATCTCGGGGATTTCGGCGTTAATGAGCAACAGCTTGACCAGCTTGTCCAATTCCATAAAGGCTGCCTGTAACTGGCCGTCCCAGGTGATATATTGTGGGATGACTTCGTCCTTCCCCATCACCTCAAAGACTTTATCGACGCCCACCCGAAAGATGGGGTTGCCTTGTTCATCCTCGCCCAACGTACCCGCCGGTACTGCCATGGCAGGGTCAGCGTGCTTATCGAGGATGGAAGCGATTTGCGAGAGCCGGTGGTTAATCTCATCAAACAGCGGCTTGTTTTCGCTGAGGTCGTCGATACCTTCCCAGCAATCGTCCGTGGCGTAGTTAGGCACGTGGACTACCAGCGGGAACGGCACGCCAGTCTGAACTTCTTTTCGTTCGCCAAGAAGCTCTGCATCGATGCGCCACTCATTGATTTCGTTATCCACGGTCACCACAATCGGGTCTAACTTGAACTTGGCGTAAACTATGCGACCGGGATAGTGGGATTCGGCGTTTAACAACCAATCCTCGGCATCACCACGCTTCACAAGCACCGGGTAGGCGATGTGATAGGCGATGATGCGATTGGCGTCGCCGGGAGCCGTTTCGGGGAACACATACTCGGGATTTTGGGCTTCAATGATGACTCGGAAAGGATCGCTCTCCTTCCCCACCATCCCGCCAAACTCTTGACCATAGCGGATTTTATAAAATGAATCGCCTCGGTAGGCGTTGGATAAGGCACTTTCGTAATTCAAGATGTGAAGGTAGTTCCCCTCGACCAACCGTTCGATCGCCAGTTGCTCGTTAGAGTTATCGTTTTTACCAGCAGAGAATGTGGGTTGCTCACCAAACAAAAAATCGGCGGATTTCTTACAAATCACGCCGGGAAGGTTGGTCGAGATATAGAGCAGTTCGTTTTGTCTGCGGGAAAGTTTGTTCTGAATCCGTTGGAACACGTCGTAATGCTTACCCAAAAACAGCCTTTTGTTTACTCGATATCTCCGAATCCGGTCACGATGAGCCGGTGCCGGGTAATAACTGCCGATAGTCAATAAGGACAATAGACGACCTCCTTCCTCACATTTTCATCTACCTAGCCGGGCCGCTGGGGTCGTTTACAACCCTTCCGGTTTTTTATGGAAAGTTCGTCGCCGTCCTCCACCACAAAGTTCCACAGCCATCTGCAATGCATCGGGTAGATCGTCGTGGTCGTGATTGGGGAATTGCTCTAACTGCTCCAGCAGGATTCGCTGGTGCCTCATGAACCGGAGAATCCCTTGCTCCACAATCGGCTCCAGCGATTCAATCCGTTCTTCCTTCTTAGTCTTACTGGTCACGGCTTTCAGCTTGGTCGTGTAGATACCTTCCCTCGCCATCCGTTCCCGAGCCTGCCTGAATAAGTCGAACTGGGCTTGCACGGTCTCGATGGCGAAAATCCGTGGCCGATACTTACCGATTTTGTTAATGACCTCAATCAGTGCTTCATGGGCCGGGCACTTCCTCGCCCAGGTCTCTACGACATAGAGGATACCGGTCCGCCGGTCACGACCAATGATGACGATGGCGTTGTAATCGGAACGGTTGTTTTTGCCCATCGCGATGTCCCACGCCCCGAAGTAATCTAACGGCACAGGACGCCCCATCTTATCCCTGAGTTCAGGATAGTCGAAAAACGTGAACATGGACGGCTTGAAAATCTGGGTTTCTTCGTCGATGGGGTTGTTAAGGTACTCCGAACCAAAGGCTCGGGAGCCGATATTGACCTTTTCGATCATAAGCCGGGAATAAGAAAAGCGTCCCGGCCATAAGACCTCGACGCCTTGATCCATTTCCTCTTGATTTGTTTGATAAAAAGCAATCGCATCATCCAGTCGGGTTTCATTTTCTGGATTCCGACAGGTAGATTCGAACTGCTCCCATAAGTCGCCCCGTTCCGGTGGGGATACGATGGCCGAGTACGTTCGGGATTCGAAGTCCGATCGTTGAAGTACCGTGGTCAGCAGTCCTCGTGCGTGAACAATCGTTCCCATGTAAATAAAAGCGGTTTTTGCTGGGTCACCGATGGGCATCACTACGGAGTTGAACCAGTGCAGGTTCTTGTCCCGCAGTTCCGGTGTGTTGGTATTCTTGGCCGATTCGAGGTCGTCGAGGATAACAAGGTCTGGCCGATATGAGCCATTTCGCTTTCCCCTCAATTGCTTTCCCATGGATGCCGCTTCGACCAGTACCCCTGTTCGCGTAAGAAACGCCTCTTGATTATCCCGCTCATTCATGGATTTTCGATCAGACAAGAGCTCACCAAAGTCCTCGCGCAATTTCTTGTTGAATTTGAGTTGAAGCGATATCCACTCGATAAACTTCTTGGCCATCGAGTCTGTTTCCGAAATGATGAGGATGTATTTCCGCTTATCAAAGACGATTTCATGGATAGGAAAGCCGTTAGAGAGATATGCCGACTTGGCATGGCCCCGTGGAGCTGCCCAGGCAATCCGAGCCGTGGGATTCTCAACGGATACAACTCGAAGGAGATCGCAGAGTTCTCGATGAAATCGAGGGGCGTCATCAATATGGACGCCTGCCGGGATAAGGTTCTGCTCATTTTCGGGGTTTTTATCATCCGAAAAATACTCATACATGAAGAAGAGAACATCAAATTCTGAGCGGTCAATCCGACGAAGTTTGTAAAGCTCCTTCATATCGGAAATATACTCACTTTGCATCGTTGAACTGAGTTCTTGTTTGGCACGAACCTCGTCAAATAACTGAACTCGCTGCTCTAAAAGTTCCATTCGTTGTTGTCGCTCACCACAATTATGGATGTTTATGGTTCGTTCACCTCCGATGTTTTGACAAGAATCAAATACAACACTAAGAAAGTTGATCATAGTATCGATCAAACGTATCTTTCGACAAGTTTTTTGCGTAAATTTATCACTTTTCCAAAGTTATTCACGATACCCACAGAAACAATTACTCAATCTGTTGATAAAGTAAAATAATTACATATTTCTTTCTACTTTTTGTCGATGGCACTCGCCACTAACTGCATTTATACGACATCTATTGCGGTGGCCTGTTCGAATCCGACTGAAAAACACAACTCCATCGATGTCAAATACCTCGACGTCCGATGTCAAGCACCGTGACGTCCGGTGTCAAACCCCTTTGACTTCGCGATGTCAAACACCTTTGACACTAACTATAACCAAACAACTAGAACCACAGAACAAGAACCAATAACAAGAATACAGGTCAATGTCAAATACCGGAGATTAAATTAAGAGATCATTCCGGTAATAAACCCGAGAATAGGACTTGCCCCTGTCGCCCTGCACGTCGCCACACGTTCGAACAGAAATTGTTGTTGGCATAATTATCCCAGATGGGCAATTGCTCGCCACGTGTGCCACCGTGTGGCTTGTCGTGGGCAACGGTTTCATTTGAAGGGGTACAAGTGAGAAGCCTCGTCGGATTAACCGACGAGCCTAATAAGAATGAGTCATATTAGTTGCCCGTGAGCAAAGATGCTAATAAAGCCTCGTCAGTTAAACTGACTAGCATAAGATTTTCCAGTGAGCCTACACGTTGCCACACGTTCGAACGGATATTCGCCTTGGTATGTTTACCCTACCCTTCCCATTCTCTTGCGACACAGGGCAACGTCCAGGCTCTGTGGGGCTACTGGAGAAATCGAAAAGGGTGTACCTAGTCGTTACACCTTTATATCCAGGAAAGTTCTTCGACGGCTCTAGCCAAATCTTCTTCGCCCGGCATCGTGTACCGGCTAGTCATGGAGAGATTGGGAGAGCCGTCTTTTTTCATATGGCCCATCAACCGGGCGATCACATCCAGCGGAATTTTCCGCACGGCTAATTCATGGCCGAAGCTGTGGCGCAGGGTATGGCAAGTAAGATGGTCGATACCGGTTATCTTCGCATATTTGGCAATCAAAAAAGAAACACCACGGGGACTCATTCGTTCGCTTCGCTGGGAGTAAAGCAGGTAGTCACCGTTGGTATGGCGAGATTCCATAAACCGCAGGATGACTCGTCGGCAATCCACGTTCAACGGAATTTCACGATATTTGCTGTGTTTGCCGTTGGGGATGACGAGTGTTCCTTTGCGGTCGCTGATTGTGACGTCCTTCAACCGGATATCGCAGAGTTCCTGAAGGCGAACCCCGGTATGGAGCATCAGCGTGACCATCGCCAATTCTCGGATATTGCCGTGTTGGCGAATGGCCCGGATAAGCGAATTCTGCTCATTACGGTTCAGCCACTTGGGCGAGACTTGCGGGACGGTGATGGGGTCAACCATCTCCGCAGGATTATCAGGCGCATGGCCGTTATCGGATAGCCAGCGGAAAATGACATTGAGATGGGTTAATGTGAGGGCGACGGTATTGGGCTTGAAGTTACTGGCAGCGAACCTTTTGAAATTTGCTACGTCCAGTTGTGTAGCCATCTGCGGCAAGGCAGACCCCCCGGTGGGGGTGGGGGCGGGGTGCTCTTTGGCGTACCACCGGGAGAATCTGGCCCAACTGTCCTCATAGGAGCGCAGGGTGGTTGGGCTTTTGCCTTGGCGCTGGAGTTTATCGATGAATGCTGCGATCATTTCTTCATCCCCTTGCTATAGACGCTGAGTAATTCAGCCGTTATCCCTTCGAAGTCTTGGGCTTCGTGGGTCACAGCTTATCTCTACCCAGCGACTAATGCAACAATAGAGGATGAGTTGCCGGAAGAATAACAGGATGCTCATACTGTGAGCACCCTTTGGCTACATATCGGCCAGCATCTTTTTCAGGTTATCAATCTCCGCCTCAATTGCCTCGTTGGAACGGGCATCCTCTATCTTAGCCTCAACCTTCTGCACTTCGGTCAACCGGCCCTGGTTCTTCATGACTAATTCAATGGCCTTTAACTTATTCTTCTCGCTTTGACTGCCGCGAGCAATGGATTTTAGGCTGTTATAAGCCTCGGCAAGGAAGTCTTTCATCGCTAATTCAGCCACTTCATTCTGATAGGCGATAAAATCCGGGTCCTGCTTCCATCGGTATAACGTCCGTTCGCTGATACCGGCTTCTTCCGAAATTTGGGCCAACGTCATCTTGTGGACGTCGTTTGAGGCGAGTATTTCCGCAGCGAGTCTCTGCGAGCCGTTCAACGCATATTTCTTCGATTGATCTGACAAAGGTTCATCTTCTCCTTTCAGTTAAAAAATTTGAACCTACTTCTAACTTCACTATAGTAAAGTGCTATTCTTGAGAATCGTCAGCTTACCGTCAATCACGCAGATATCTCCGCAACAAAAAAGCGACCCCGCAGTGAATGACGTATCTCACTGCGTGTCGCTCTCTCTTATTCTAGAGGTTGATGTTCGAGTTGTTGGCTCTGGCCTTTTAGCGCAGGCCAATCCGCAAAGGCTAGATATAGAAAGGCAATAAAGTTGATTACCGGTACAAGCATCAATAGACTCATCCATGGCGAGAATCCAGCCTTACTAAAAATCTTCCAGAAGGCAATTACGGAGATAATAAATACAATAATCCCAAAGAGTGCTGAGCCTATAGTACTAACGGCTAGGAAATTACTCATTTCATCCATGTTAATTTCCCTCCCCTACAAAATAATAATGAAACCGCACTCTCCCATCTTATTCTGTAATGGGCAGTTTATGCTGGTTTTGATGTATCAGAGAGGGTAAAAAAAAGAGCCCATTAAAGGCTCAAAAAAATATGAGAAATACTTTGGCGATATTATTTTAATATATTTTTACATATCGATACAACTGGATATCTTAAATCGCACTCTTTATGTGATCGTAATCCGCCCTTATTTGTGACAGGTATCTTACAGGAACCTCCGCCAGTAATCCCATATTTCACAGAGGCTTCCAAGTTGGTATGATATCTGGGCGGATGGCATGGCCAGCGTCCGAGGTATATATACGTGTTTCACTGTTCTTTGATAATCCCATAGATATAGTGTTACCGGTGTTAATTAACAGTGTATCTAGTTATAGTATTAAGACACAGTATAGTTAGTGTCAAAGGTGGTTGACGTCAAGATTGACGACGTCGTCGTTTTTGACATCGCTCTGTCAGCAGTTACTCCTCAATAAAGTTCATTTAACGGACGTTATTTTTATAATCACCTAGCCCTAAAATGCCACATCTGGCCCCCGCACTCGCCTCGCCCAGCTGCCGCACGGCTGGGTTGGCAACGTCGCGGGCTGTGTGCCGACGTGTGGCTCGCAGGTATTATCTGAATGGAATTATATTGGCAATGAGTTCTGTTGGCACACGTGGCGAAACAGGCATGGCTGTGGCAATCACGAGATTTTCTGTACATCGACGATATCGGTGAAGAGAATTTCACGCTCACCACGATCGGTAGATACTGATAATTTCCCCATTCTGCCTTTTAGCGGCACACACAAGATCTGTTTCCCATTTCGCAGTTGAATCATTAACTGTGACTTTTCTTGCATGGCAGAACTGACGATTTCATTCATTTCCTCTAGTTGATACTCAGTGATTTCCCGCTGATCATCAAGCACCTGAACGTCTTTTGGTTTTAGGAACATCATCAACACCTCCTGGAAATAGAATAGCACGTTTCCTACGTTATTGGAACACACGTTCTGATGCTATTCCAGGTATTTCTTGCCGTTGGTCAAACATTAAACGTGGACCTTGTATTAACTTGTTTATCTACCTATAATTACGTTATATGGTATCAATAATAAGGGATTGGTTCATGTGCAGTTAATGGTGATTATTGCTTTCGTCTACGGATTTCTTTTCTTGCGTTACTATGACAGTGACGAAAAAACGGTGGTTCTAAAGTACAAATTAATATCAACTGGGATTATTTTTGGGTTATCCGTTTTGGCGTTGTTCATTTTAATAGAGCTTGGCTTTCACGATAATAAAACCACTGCGGTATTATTGATAACTACAATATGGACGATATCTATTGTTAATTATTTGATTGAGCGTGTTGTACAAAAGAAAACGAACTCCACCTAAGCTATGCTGCATTATTCAGTCTACAAGTCGCAGCATCCACGTACTGCTACTCAACATCAAACGCGATAAACTCCTCCCCATCCCGCTTGGCTGCTACGCAGTCTCCACCGCTACTAAGGAGCGGGACAAGAACGATATCGCCTAGCTGTGACAATTTTTCGTATTTATCCTCATTTTCCTCCAAATAAGAAGGCGACTCGCTGCAATATAGAAATCGCTGCGTGGCGCCTCTCAGTCAACATTTTTCCCACTCATTATCATTATCTTTGACGAATTCCAGTAATTCTTCCGTGATTGCTAGCCCTTGTACAATAAAAAGTAGCTTTTCTAACCTTATAATTGTAGGCTCTTCCTTATTGTTAGCAATTCTTACAAAGGCCTCCAACGTAGCTGATTTCGGCAGCATTCTTCGTATAGATTTAATACATTTGGTCGTCCATTTTTCAAGCGGTAAAATTAGATTAGTTACTTTATCGGGCATTGGTTGAAGTAAATTACGCTTGAGTTCCTCACCAATATCAGCGAGAACCCGGAAAGAAATAACACTATCTTCTTGTGGAGAACAGCCCTTTCTAGAACAAGTTAATGTCTTTCGAATGATAGTTCTCACCTCCAGAGATTTGTGATAATTCTTGCTGTTACTTTAACAGAATTTGACTTGTTATAACAAGAGACTTAGGTCCCAAAAGTCGGAATTTTTCGTTTTCTGTCGCGAACTTGTAAATATAATTGGATTATGCCACTTCTACCAACCGCTCTTTGGCCGCCTCCACGTATTGCTCCTCAACATCAAACGCAATGAACCTCCGCCCCATCCGCTTCGCTGCCACGCAGTCCCCACCACTGCCGCAGAATGGGACCAGAACAACATCACCCGGCTTCGATGATTTTTCAATAATCATCTCGGCCAGCTTTACCGGCTTTTGCGTTGGATGGATGTAGGTTACCGCCGGATCACGAGGAACAGCCCATACGTCCGAAATTCGCTTTCCATTTAATATGTGGCGTCCCTTCACGGCGAAGATGAGAAATTCATGGGCAGGGCTGTAGGCACCACGAAGATCACCCATTCCCCCTCCGTTCTTTTGCCAGACGATGCAGTTCTTGATGGTGAAGTTTTGGGCGATGCGGTGGTACCACTCGACGTAGACGTCCCATCGCGTATAGCAGTAAAGGGCACCACCGTCTTTCAATACCCGATATGCATCGGCCAACCAGTCGGCCATGATGATGTTGTCGTTTTGGATTGCTGTGAACTTTCGCTTGCGACTGCCGCTACGGTAATTTATGCCGTATGGTGGGTCGGCAATGATGAGGTCGATACTGTTGTCGGGGAGCAGTTTGAGGCCGTCGTTGATGTCCATGTGGTGGATGGTGTCTAGCGTAAGCTCGCCGAGATTTGCTGTCATTGGCCACCGTCCTTGAAAAAAATAAAGCAGTCCGGCCACGATGGGCTGAACTGCCTTCTTATTTAATAGGTGGGCTGTGGGTGGTGGGGTACAACTAAACTTGCTTGTAGAGTTGGTTTACTCGGCACTTGGTAGCCCATCAATATAAGAGGCGAACTACCTCAAGTTTTTGAGATAGTATTACCTTCTTAGTCCATGATTTTTAACTCATCAGGTTTAACAACTAATTGAGCGAATGTTATACCGGTATTGCCATCTGAAAACTCCACTTCACAATTTCCATCAGCGTAAACTTCGATGATGTAACCAAGATCACCAAAATTTGCACCTTCTTCTGTATATCTATCTGTAATTAATCTAACTTTGCTATACTGCTTCATATATCCACCTCAAATTTATTTAGTAAATCCACTAAACGGTGTATTGAGAGTTATTGAACCATCTTCTTTAATCATCCAACCAGATTTTAGATAGCTAGTTTCCCCAGTTGCGTCACCTATTCTCGGTAGTTCAATTTCTATATCAATACGCTGTCCATACTGGTCATTTTTCCCTAGAGTGTATTCACCTTTGGCGTACTTCTGTGTTGCCTGTTCTTGATATATCTTAATTAAATCATCTGCTGTTTCTTTAGTATATCCTAAATTCTTGAAAACAACATCTTTACCATGGGTTGCATCTTCTTTGAAAATATAATCTGTAAACTTTATGCTATCGACGATAGTATTAGGTGACCGTGCCGGTTTTGAAATCCTACCAAGTTTATCAGCATCTTGCCCATCAGTTTAGCAGAATGCTCCGCTCCCTTTCCGGCAACAAAAGCTACAGCTGTTGCTCCTGCAGCTTCAACCAATTCTAGTCCCGCAGCTGTACCGAATACAAATCCTCCGACTCCAGTTTCGGAAAATGCTAACGCTGCTCCTTCCACACCTGCATAATCGCCTCGCTCAACGAGTACTATCCTTGAGTAAAGCAGTCCAACCACGATGGGCTGAACTGCCTGTCTATTCAATAGGTGGGCTGTGGGGCGGGAGGTCCAAACTGGATTATATATAACAACATTCAACTTTTTGAGAAAGTAATTACTCTTACACTTTAATGTTGTTCTTAATTAATAATCTTACTACAACATGTATCGTTGAAAGATAGACATAAAAAATCCAGCTAAGCCAGATTGTTTTGTCGTATTCGTTTTTTTGTTTACTATTGTGGTGTCGAATAGCAAAGTTATTCGCTATATTAAAAAGGTCACTTTCGTCATTCGATAGTAATAACCCCTTCATCTTAGACCTTAAAAATTCGAGAATATCGGCTAAATCTCTAACCGCATCTTTCCGATCTTGTATAGACGAACGATGTCTTCTAAATTTTAGTATCGCTTGTTCTAATCTGTTATCAACATTATCTTTATCAAAAACAGGTATTTCGGCTTTTAATAGATGTTGTAATCCAGTATCACCTAATGATAATATTTCACCATTTTCTGATATTTCATACCCTTCTTGATAATCTCTTAAAATATCATTTATTTGTGTTCGATATTCTCTTTGACCCGTTGTTTTGTCGAATTTATCATAATGCCAACCACAATCACCATAACTATGATAACGGCCACTAACAGGCTTTGAAATTAAGTCGTATAATAGCTCAATAACATCAAAAAGGTCGTCTTCTGTGTAATTAATGTGGTTTTCGGTAATCGGCCATAAATCCGGTTTTCGTAGAACTCTGAAGAAATACATTTCTATGTCTGCACCTAATGTTCCAGGAACATCTCCGTCATCTACGCAAACATAACCAAATGATTCTTGAAAGTAATCTTTTTCGTTGAACTGCGAATAGATTGCATTGAATAGTCGCCTTAATAAAATCAAGTCAATCTTTGCCAATCCTGGGTGTTTACCTGTTCTAACAGAATAATATCTACGTACCTCCATCGACAGAACACCTCTTTTCAGTTAAGAATGTCGCATTAATTGAACTAAAATATTTCGTTAATCATCGGCAGATATCCTTCTCTTTGCAATCCATTTATTAACTTTTGGCATGTTTTTTCATATTCTTTTGCTATAGTTCAGTTTTGTTTATAGCAGACGACTTTTCCTCCACCTGCCCCTTCCAACCCAATAAACAACCCCGCTTGAAAACACCGTCACAGCATTTTGTTTATTTATCTCTTTTCTCTTTTAGCTTAGGGTCTTGGAGTTACAAAACCTATCTAATGCTCGTGTTTCCCAGTGTCAATTCGCTTCAAAATACGTTAAAATCCTACACCTTTTAGTCTTTGAAAAACCCAATATAACCTCTTTCTAATTTATTACCCATCGTCTACCATGCTCTGTCCATCCCTGTGCGATGTTCAAAGCCTTCGGGGATAGAATGTTGGAATTGGGGAGAACTCAAAGAATTATTTAGATTTTGTTTGATGTCTTCCATTAGATTTTTATTAACTAAAACTTGTTGAACAAGAACTGATAAAGAATTTATTGTATAACTTAAACTATTTAGGTAGAAAAAACGTTTTATTAAAGATATTAAAAAAGCGACAAGTATTATAAAGCCTGATGCTTGAAGTGCATAAATAAACCCTTCCGAATAATCTGTAATATTTTTATATCCCCAACTTAGATAATTGTTCCAAACTGGAATTAACAGCGATAAGATAACGCCTGGAATTATAAATGGAGAGTATTTTTTATTCTCAGCTTCTTTATCTAATGCTTTAACTAAAGAATCAAGTTGATCTTTCTCTTTAATACCATGTGAGCTCAAAAACTGTACCACTTTTTTTAATCTTACAGTGTTTATTCCTTGGTTGCTATAAAACAAGGGGACATCTATATTGTAATTTGATTTTAATATTTTTTTGTGATTATATTCAAGGATAGATAATGATAAAAATATTAGAATGATAGAAGTAATAAAATATTTAACGTTAAATGGTTTTATTGCAAGAAATATACTTAATATACTGGTCGTACCGAATGAATATATTATGCCATATCTAATATGTGCTTTTTCTACGATTATTTTTCTCTCACTAAGATTACTTTTGTAAAATCTAAGTAATGTGTATACACTAACGACATTAGTTTTGATTTCTTCGTCGTTTTTCAATGATGCCACTACTTTCTAAATATCAATTATAATTAATTATATATGGTAAAGTTTGGGTCGTCAATCAGTTCAATCGTCTCCAAATAAAAACAACCACCCACCCTCACTGGCCTTTCCCGAGACGGGAGACGAGATGGCCGTGAGCGATGAGCGATGAGCGATTGTATGTTATCCTATTCGACAGTTAAACTATTGGTACACGGATTTTCGTTACTTCACCTAATAAATTCCTCAACCCGATAAACTTGACCCTCCACCTTCCCCCCTACGCCTCTCAAACCGACCAACCATACCACAACGGGGTTAAACTGGACGTGGGGCGTTATAGCGGCCTTATGTGGGGGATGGGGTCTTTAGGCGAAAAATAAGCAAACGACCCCGCCAATAACGGCGAGATCGCTGGAGGTCAATGAACGCGTTTCTTCATCTGTTCACGCTGATCACAAAACAGCTCGGCCCGGTTGCCCGATTTCTCAAGGCTTTCCTTTAATAACTCCTGAACGCTGTTAGGAATAGTAAGCCCTGCGGCTTCGATTTGTTCTTGGAAAAACTCGAGGTCTTTGGCTAAGGTAGCGTTTTTCTCACACTTGTCGTTCAAGTTAGCCAAAGCAAGCTCGTCTTCTTCCCTCTTTCGCTGCCGTCGAGATACAAGCCATTCCTGGATGAAGACGCATCACCTACGGGGTTAGTGTGTCCCGGGTGGCCATAAAAACAAAAGCGACCTCGCTAGTGGTGGCGAAAGTCGCTGTAAAATATCAATTATCGTTATTTTTCTTTTTACTGGGTTCTTGGTACTTAAGCACATCCGTAAAATCCTTGACGAATTCAAAGATATCATAATTCTCAAATAGTAAATCTACGAGATCCCCATCAATCGCTTTTTCTTTTACCATTTGTATTAAAATTGATTCTATTTTTTCCTTACTGTATCCCATACGGTAAGGTCGATCTTCTATAAGAGCTGAGAAAATATCCGCTACACCAATAATCCGACAACCTAAGTCTAAGTCTGCCCCAGAGATGTGAAAGGGATATCCTCTTCCGTCTAATCGCTCATGATGGAAGGCTGCCCATCTGGCGACTTCGTTGAGTTCCGAGACGCTTTGTAAGACATGGTATGTATGATAGCTATGCTGCTGAATAACCTCAAATTCTTGTTCCGTCAGAGAGCTTGGTTTTTCTAAGATTGACTCAGGTACACTTAACTTGCCCAAATCATGGATAAAACCCGCTAGTTCAAGTCGAGCCACTTGTTCTGGCGAAAATTCTGCCAACATCCCAAGTTGTACGGCAATACCTGCAACAAGACGTGAATGTCGATAAGTAAATTTGCTTTTTTGGTCAATGATCTGAGCGTATACTTGAAATAGGCTTCTTAACTCTCCATACGTTAATTTTACTTCTAAGCACTCATTCGGAAGCATTTCCTCCGTTAACTCATCGATAAATTGAGACTTTAAATCTAACCAGAAACTTGGTTTTGAAGTAATTTCGATAAGCACTTCTTTTAGTTCTGGACGAAACATCGTTCCAAACGCATTATTCACCTTAGTCAGAACTTCATTACGTTGATGGAGGATATAATCATTATTTAGTAATACATCAATTCGATCGGCTAGATGAATAATGTCGCAAGAGCAATTCTTGAGAATGGTTTTCTTTTCTTTTATCCCATCTCTCATGATGATGTAAGATGATTTTCGAAATATTTTCAAAGTGATGAACATCTTTAAGGATTCTGTAACCTCTTTCGCAGTGTTCATCTGTCGTTAGGACGTCGAAATTTAATAGATTTTTTCGTTCTTCAAAAGTTACCGCACCTATGTCGTGAATACTTGAGGAGCAATATAAATCAAGTAGTTTCTTGCATGGGAGATTCATTGCCTTCCCGATACTTACCGCAATATACGCTACCCTTTTATGGTGGTAACTAAGACCTTCGTTGCTTAAATCGAGAGCCATGGAGAAGGTTTTTAATATACGAGGTAAATCTAATCTAGTAATCAGGCTTATAACCTCCTAAAATCAGGGTAGTCGCCTGACTTTTCTATTAACTTATTGTATCATGACAACCCACAAATATGAATTCAGGCTAGAGAGATTCTCGTTTCGTATGAAACATGACCACCTAGAAAAAATGCCAGAGCTATTAGCTCCGGCTGGCATATGGAATAGTTAGGAAGGATGATAATAGGATACCATGTCTTTTGTATTGAAAAAAGGGACTTTAGGCCTATTATCTCCTAATAATTTCCGTTGTGGGTCAAAACCGCCCCTCCAAGTCCCCCCTAATCCATCAAACGCGACCACCGATACCATTATTACCACAACGGGGATTAAATCGGACGTGGTCCATTATAGCCGCCTAATGTGGGATATGGGGGATTTTGGGGTGATAATATTGTTGATTTTATTCGATATTGAGCCGCTCTATGGTTGATTAACGCCAACGATAAAAGAAAAATTGCCCGAACATGTGGGCAATCTCTTTCATCAGATTAAATTTCATGGACCTCAATAATGTCAAAGTAAAAAGAGCCCCCATTACAGAAATATATATTATAGGGTGTATCATCTCTTAAGGTTTCTAATGCATTCTTAAAGTCTTCAATAGTTTTAGGTTCAGCAATAATAGCATCGAACCGAACCCTGTTAATTTTTTCGGTTTCAAGACTTATGCGTATTTCATCGTTTAACCAAAGAGTTATTGTACCACTTTCATCGTCAACGTTAATTCTTTCTAACTGTGCTTTAGGTACAGAAACCAAGTTTTTCACCCTGACATGTACGGTAGCTTTTTCTTTTTTTAGTTGCTCTACGACATATACCAGCATCTGTATATATTGATTCATACCATCCCTCCCTCCGGATTATATGAAAATCACATTATGAACTAGACCTTTTTTAGACTATTACTAACGGTGAGTAGAAAAGAATAACAGCCCGGCCGTTGGCCGGGCTGCTTGAACTCACCTATTTAAGATCTATGCTCTCACCCTCACTCGACTCTAACCCGGGAAATCTCATTGCGATTTCGTTGATCTGCTTACCCAGAGTGTTTTCTGTTTCAACTGGCCCACCGGGTACGGAAGTCAGATCATAATTGTTGGGCATTACCCTCACCTCCCGGGGTTAGGGTACCCAGGTATAAAAATAAAAGCCGAGTTTAGTATAGATGAGCGATTGTCTCTTAGGATTAAGTAGACCCGGCTCTGAACACAGAAACCGGGCCGCTAAACCAAGAACCTTCATGCGTTGAGTAAACATCCGGTTGGTCAGTTATTTAGTCAACGCAACGAACTAAGGATTCCCAGATGAATGATAAAAAATACCCCGCAATAAACTACGAGGTAGCACAATAAGGTTGGTTTGGGAGGAGTTCAATTTAACGTATTCCATAAAACGTTAAACGGTGAATAAATTCGAATATAGTTTCGGTATGAAGACGTAAAAAAATACCCCACAAAAGTGGGGCGGGATGATCGCGTTGGGACTTAGAGATGCAATTGCAATATTAAAATATTCTAATTTTCCTTGCAATGTGATTAAGACAAAAAAGTACCCTGCGATAAACCCGCAGGGCGAAGCCGCGAAATGATAGAGGGTTATGTGAACCGTGCCAGTAAATCTATATGCATGATTGGCTGACGTAATGCAAGTGTTAAGTGAGGTCAAAAAAATACCCCGCAAAAACGCAGGGTGCAACATGGATGGAACTCTTTAGAGGGCAAAAGCACGATACAATTTATGCTTAATTCTCAGAAATATGTCCAAAAACGAAAGAAGCCCGTGAAACACGGACTCTTTCAGGGGACGTGGGAGCTGATATGAGAAATGCACTGAGGAACCGGTTAAAAGGAATGTAATCTCAGCACAATACTCATATTATTTCCTGACTTATATCCATCTTAATCATTTTACATTCTAAATGTTCAAAACTGCCCTTTTCTTGTTTTGGAATAAACGTTTTACTTCGGTACTAAAATCGTTAACGTCGAAAGGCTTGCAAAAATATTTTGAAGCAATCCCATTATGTATGCTTTCTTCAATTTGTTCGTCCGAGAATACACTGATAAACCAAATCGGAGTTTTAATGCCGAGTTTGCGAATTTGAGTGGCTGCCTCCAATCCGTCTACATCGGGCATCCGAATATCTAATATAATGAGGTCATAATGATTGCTGTTCGATAAGGCAATGACTTCAGAGCC
>NZ_JACVHF010000028.1 GCF_014502795.1 Heliobacterium chlorum | reverse complement strand
GGCCCGTTGGTCAAGCGGTCTAAGACACCGCCCTTTCACGGCGGTTACAGGGGTTCGAATCCCCTACGGGTCACCATCTTTTTTCTGGAGCAGTGGTGTAGAGGCCTAACATGCCAGCCTGTCACGCTGGAGATCGCGGGTTCGAATCCCGTCTGCTCCGCCATTTACATAGTAATGCTTTATAAAGGGCTCGTTTTCAGTTTTAATCTGGGGGCGGGTTCTTTTTTCTTTGCCCAAATTTCTTTGCCGAAATTGACCTTTTACTTGTTCGGAAGGACCCTTCCTTGACTTTTACCGGAAACGGGGTATCATAGAATAGAATATGGAAAAATAAGGGGGATTAGACTTGCCGGATCCGATCGCATTTCAAATCGGACCCATCACCGTTCACTGGTATGGCATACTCATCAGCAGCGCCCTACTCATCGGTACGCTTCTGGCGCAGCGGGAAACGGTCCGTCATGGAATTGACCCCGATTTTCTCTACAACCTGGTTCTCTGGGCGGTTCCCCTCGCGTTGATTGGCGCGCGGGTCTACTACGTCGTCTTCAACTGGCAGTACTATCAAAACGACCCGTCAGAAGTGATCGCCATCTGGCACGGCGGTATCGCTATCTATGGCGCCTTGCTCACCGCCTTTACCGTTGGTTGGTTCTATACGCGCAAACACGGCGTCTCCTTCTGGCAGATGGCTGATATTGCCGCTCCGTCGCTCATCTTAGGTCAAGCCATCGGACGCTGGGGAAACTTCTTCAATCAGGAAGCCTACGGCTACCCCACGAACCTGCCCTGGGCGATGATGATCGCTGGTGAAATGCGCCATCCCACCTTTTTGTACGAATCCCTCTGGGATTTCAGCGGTTTCCTCTTTCTCCTCTGGCTGCGCCGCCGGCCGACGGTTCGCCGAGGGGAAGTGTTTTTAGCGTATTTGGTCTATTACTCGACAGGCCGGTTCTTCATCGAGGGCTTGCGGATGGATTCGGAGATGCTAGGACCATTCCGGCTGGCCCAAGTCATCGCCGTCGGGTTGATCCTGTTCTCCATCGGGGCCTATTACTACCGTCGCAAAAAAGGATACGCCGATGAACCGGCATCCCCGGCCGAACCGGTACAAGCGGAACTCAAAAATAATCGTTATGACGATTCATATCCCTGAAAATACCGTTCTATCGCTTGTGATCGGCCATACTTCTGTGTTCGGTAAAATTGCTTTTTAGCAGGACCTTTACCGCTTGCCAAGAAAATGCTATAATACCAACGGATTTTTGGCGTGCGAACGCTGAGGAGGGAAGTTCTGTGAGCAAGCACATCGTTACCGTGCAGAAGGGCTCATTGCAAGCTACCGTACATACCGGTGGTTGCGGGGAGTGCCAAACCTCCTGCCAATCGGCCTGCAAAACCTCTTGCACAGTCGGCAACCAGGTTTGTCAGAAGGGCTAGAGATCGTATTGCCATATACGAAAAAGGACCCTCTATTCGCACCGCAACGGATAGAGGGTTTCTTGTTGCTGTTATAAAAAATAATCGAAAAGGTTGCTGAAAATATGCCGAACGAGACCGGTACTGCTTCCTGGTGGGCCGAATTAAAAGACTATGATTTTGCCGCCAACATCGTGTGCTTTCGCCACGGCCAAACTGCCCTTTGCTATGATGTGAATTCGAACTCGCTGCACCGGCTTGACGCGGTGGCCTTTCAGGTGCTGCAAGCAATCGTCACCGCCCAGGGAGACGGAGATGTTGCCCGCACACAACTTCTTGAGGTAGAAGGCCTGGACGTTGAAATGGTCGACGAGATCCTCTCTGAACTAGGTGAACTGAAAGCGGCGGGCATGCTGTTCACGACAGACTCACTGGCCCGGCGTTATCTCTCCGATAAAGAGACGGCGGCTACCGTCGCAGAGCCGTCAAAGCCAGTCGTGAAAGCGCTCTGTCTACATATCGCCCATGACTGTAACTTGCGCTGCAGCTACTGCTTTGCCGGGACGGGTCCTTTCGGCGGCGACCGGAGCCTCATGTCGGCTGAAGTAGGCCGGCAAGCCATCGACTTTTTACTCGCCCATTCGCAAGGACGGCGCCACGTCGAAATCGACTTTTTCGGCGGCGAGCCGCTGATGAATTTTGATGTCGTCAAAGAGCTGGTGGCTTATGCGAAGCGCAGGGCTTCCGAGGAAGATAAAGTGCTCAAACTGACCTTGACGACCAACGGATTGTTGCTTGATGAGGAAGTGGGACGATACTTAAACGAGGAAGGCCTCTCTGTCGTCTTGTCCTTAGACGGACGTCGCCATGTCCATGACGAGATGCGCCCCTATGTGGACGGTTCCGGTTCTTATGACGATGTGGTCACCAACTTGCAGAAGTTTGTTCAATCCCGCAACGGGGAAGACTACTATGTCCGGGGAACTTTTACCCATCACAACCCTGATTTCGCTGCCGACGCGCTGCATATTCACGACCTCGGCTTTCAACACTTATCGGTGGAGCCCGTCGTAGCTGCCCCTGATATCGACTATGCCCTCAAAGAAGAAGACCTGGCCCAACTGGAAGAACAGTATCGCATCTTAGCCGAAAACATCGACGAACGGAACAAAGCAGGCCGGCCCTTCAACTTCTTCCATTTTCAGCTCGACTTGGCTCACGGACCGTGTCTCGCTAAGCGCCTCTCGGGCTGCGGGGCCGGCTTTGAATACATGGCGGTAGCACCCAACGGCGACCTCTACCCTTGCCACCAGTTTGTCGGCCGGGAGAAATATCTCCTCGGGAATGTGACCACCGAATTGAACAACCTATCGGCTTGTGATGCTTTCTCGGAAGCGCATATTTACCACAAAGAGGGCTGTCCCACCTGCTGGGCACGGTTCCTTTGCTCCGGCGGCTGTCACGCCAACAACGAGGCCGATACGGGGGACCTGCGTATCCCAGCTAAAATGAGCTGTCAATTGGCGAAGATGCGGCTCAAGTGGGCCTTGTACGCCAAAGCCTTGGAAACTTGCTGATCTAACTGAGTCGTAGAGATCGAGCTGTTTTTCTTTCATACATCGTTGGTCAACGTACGGACCATCGCCCACCGACGCTAAAAAGAAGGGGTTTCTCCATGAAACGTACCGTTCTTTCCGCATGTCCCTTACACTGTTATGACCTTTGCTCCTTCCAAGTCCACCTGGAGGGAGAACGAATCGTCGATATCACCGGCAACCCCCGGCACCCAGTGACCCGGGGGTTTGTCTGCTCCCAAGCAACCCGGCTGATCGAACGCCAGTACAGTCCCGACCGGATCACCGCGCCTTTACTCCGGGTAGGCGAGAGCTGGCGGCGGGCTTCCTGGGACGAGGCCCTCGATCACATCGCCCAAGCGCTGGCGAAAGCCTTCACAGAATACGGCCCCGGCTCCATTTTACATATGGCCGGCACCGGTTCCACAGGGGTTCTAAAGCAGCTGGACCGCCGCTTTTTCTATGGTCTAGGCGGAGTGACTGTCGTCGATGGAACGATGGGCTGGGAAGCGGGCCTGGCAGCTCAGCGGGCTGATTTCGGAGAGGCTGCATCACCGGCTTGGGCCGATCTGGTTCGGGCAAAGACGATTTTTCTCTGGGGCAGGGATCCGGCGACGACAAATACGCACCTCATCCCTTACCTGGCAGAAGCCAAAGAAAAAGGCGCCAAGGTAATCCTCATCGATCCTTTGCGTACCGCTTCGGCCCAGATCGCCGACGAGGTATACCGGATACAACCGGGGACAGATGGTCTGCTTGCGCTCAGCATGGCCTATGTCATTTTGGAAAACCGCTGGTGGGATAGTAACTTTGTCACCCGCCATGTGAATAACTTCGCTTCTTTCGCCAAAGCGGTAGCCGCCTGTTCGCCGGAGATAGTCGGTGAACATATCGGCTTAGAACCGCGTCTCATCCGGACCTTAGCCCGCCTGTATGCGAAAGGACGCCCGTCAGCCCTTGTGCTCGGTGCCGGCCTATTGCGTTACGGCCAAAGCGGCCTCACCGTCCGGGCCATCGACGCCCTCGCCGCCATCACGGGCCAACTGGGCATCAGCGGCGGCGGGATCCACTTAGCGAACGACAAGTATAATTCCTTGAGCCAAGCTGTTGCGGGAGAGAAACCGAAAGGCCTGCACAAAGTCGCCTGGACCGATCTGGCCTGCGAGATTGACGGCCGCCGCGAAAATAGTCATTCTAGCCTTAAACAGAGCGGGCTGAAAAACAGTGAAAACGGGACGAACGACACAACCGGTAAGCCACCGATCCAGATCGCCGTTATCAACCGGGCCAATCCGGCCAGTCAGGTGCCGGATATTGCCAGTCTAACGTCGGCCCTGCACACCATACCGTTTAAAGTGGTCATCGACTTCACTTTCACCGACACAGCACGCCTTGCCGACGTAATCCTGCCGGCAGCCACTTCCTTCGAGGCGCCGGACCTCATCGCCAGCGAACGAAACGACTACATTCATTACCAACCGGCCGTCGTTGCGCCCCGGGGGCAGGTCCTTCCGGAGATTTGCATATGGCAGGGACTGGCCCAGCGTCTCATCGCTGCGAATGCATCGATGGTGCCCGGTCTGGTGAAAGAACGTGACCACTGGAACCAGTCTGCCGAGCAGTGGCTGGAGGAGATCCTCCAGGACCGCGGACTGAGCCTGGAAGGTGTACAAGGCGGGCCTCGTCCTAACCCGGGAATGGAGGTCATTCCCTTTAAGGACGGCTCTTTTGCCACACCATCCGGGAAGGTGGAACTCGCCGGAGAGACCGAATTCGCCCATCTCTTATGTGGGAACAAAGTTGTCCCGATCGAACAGGCCCTGCCGGAGTCAGCCTCTTCCTTTCGGATGCTCTTCGTCCGTCCCAAAGGGAAACGCAATTCCCAGTTTTGGGACAGCGAAGATATGGACGAAAGCAACCTGTCCGATACCCCGTCAGTGCGGCTTCATCCGGAGGACATGCAGGATTTAAATGTCCGCCCGGGGGACGAGGTCATCGTCGAATCGGAACAGGGATCGCTTATCGTGACGGCCCACGCTGATGACGATGTGCCTCCACGGACAGCAGTGATCACTCCGGGACAGTCCCGGCATAGCGGCGGCGGTGTCAACCTGATCACCCCTCCGACTTCGACCGATCTGGGTCCTGGGTTCGCTTGTAACGAGACGAAATGTACCCTTCGCAAGCTGCCAAAAGCCGAGCGAATTCTCTACAGCAGGACAAAATCCCTGTAAAAGTGCACTGTGTGGGAATTTTATGGGTTTACCCGACAATTGCTGCCATGTTATAATAAGCGCGGACTCTATTTCTGTAGATGCCAAATGACAGAACGGACCCAAACCCAGCCGAACGTCGGAAATTTGGTCCCTCCGGCTTGTTCCGCGAACCGAATCCAAGACAGAAGCCCCTGAGTAATGCGCAGAAAAAACGGATCAGGGGTTCGGGAAGGGGGCGCATATGTCCAAAAAGGATTTCCTGACAGAGAAGATTTCGGGCATACAACAAAAATGGTCGGAAGTCGTCGCAGATGTCAAAGCCATCGACCTGCAAAACTGGCGTGAAAGCAAAGGGCTTCTTCGCATCGCCCAGGGTACAGGTGTACTGGTCGTTGCAGGCGCCTTGATTTTTACCGGAGTACACGGTGCATCTTTCAACAGCATGTCCGGTGCGGCACAAGTGGCAGAAGACCAAAATGCCATGACCAAAGCTTGCCGAATTGTCATCGACGGTCAACCGGTCTTCATTGCGGCCAGCCGTGAAGAAGCCGAAAAAATCGTCAAAGACGCCATCGACTATTTTTCCGTTGGCCAAATCTCCTCGCCTGGCGTCGAAGTGGTAGACGTCAAGGTCAAGCAGAAAATCACCTATGAAGATGTGGAAGTTCCGAAAGGTCAAGTTCAAACGGCCGCTGACATCAAGAAGCTGCTCGTTGAAGGCAAAGGCGAAAAAGTTCGCTACGTCGTCCAACAAGGGGATACTCTCTGGAGCGTAGCGACCAAAAACAATATGAGCTGGCTCGCATTGATTAAAACGAACCCGCAGCTCGCTGACGAAAACAAGCTGAAAATCGGCCAAGAGATCAACCTAAACCGGCCGACCTATTACCTCAACGTGGCAACCACCTACAAATCGACCGTGCAAGAAGACATTCCCTATCCCACCAAAGTGGAAAAGTCCGATGATGTGCGCCCAGGCGGCGTCACAGTGAAACAGGAAGGTGTCCGGGGAACGAAGCTGGCCACCTATCTGCTCACCAAGGAAAACAACTATTTGGTGGAACAAAACCTGACGGAAGAAAAAGTCTTAAAAGAGCCGGTACAACGGCTTGAAGTCCGCGGCAATAACCGGGTTCAATTGGCTTCCCGTGGAACGAGCAGGGCCCGGGGCACCTATTCCGGTGGCGGCAGCGGCACCTTGTCCTGGCCGGTCGCAGGTCACCGCATCACCTCTGGTTTTGGGTACCGGGGTGGACGGGAGTTTCATCCCGCCATCGACATCGACCTGGAAACGGGTGATCCCGTCTACGCCGCAGCGGACGGCACCGTCGTCTCTGCCGGCTGGGCCGGTAACTATGGAAAATGTATTATCATCGACCATGGCGGCATGACAACCCGTTATGCCCATTTGTCGAGCATCGAAGTCGGGGAAGGTCAGACCGTAAGCCGCGGATCGGAGATCGGCAAAGGCGGCGCTACGGGACGGGCCTATGGCAGCCATCTGCACTTTGAAGTGAACGATGGCGGCGTCAAAAACCCGCTGAACTACCTCAATTAAGCCGTAACAACTGAATAAGAAAATGATGGTGGATGGGTGTATTTGACGTTCAAAGGTTTAGTACATATTTCCACAGAAATAGCACATATTTGCTAAGGTAAGAGGGGATTCCGAATAGGGATCCCCTTTTCATGTTCTTTCCTTGACAACGCAAATCCCTATTCCCTAAAATAGAGATAAGAAATATATACCCTATGAGGGTATTTACAAAAGCGGGAGTGAAGCAGCATGATCGATTTTCCATCGTTAACGACTATTGCCGTCGTCGGATTGTCCGACAAGCCCCAGCGGGCTAGTTACCATGTAGCCGAATACCTTAAGGAACAGGGCTACCGGATCATCCCGGTCAACCCGGCCGTTTCGGAAGTGCTGGGAGAAAAAAGCTACCCCGACCTGGCCTCCATTCCCGCTGATATAGAAATTGATGTGGTCGATGTCTTCCGCCGTTCGGAAGATGTGCTGCCCATCGCCCAGCAGGCCATTGCGCGGGGAGCGGAAGTCCTCTGGCTCCAGGAGAGCGTTGTCAATGAAGAAGCGGCCCGCCTGGCTGAAAGTGCCGGCTTGACGGTGGTCATGGACCGCTGCATGTTAAAAGAGTATCAGGCATGGTTGAAAGCGGAACCGAAGGAAATCTACGATGTGCTCATCATCGGCGCCGGCCCGGCAGGATTGACGGCGGGACTCTATGCGGCCCGAGCAGGGCTGCGGACGGCCATGTTTGAAGCGATCATGCCCGGCGGCCAAGCATCTTCGACAGAACTAATCGAAAACTATCCCGGCTTTGAAGAGCCCATCTCCGGACCGGAACTGATGATGCGCTTTTTGAGCCAGGCCCAACGCTTCGGCGCCGAATTGATCAACGAAGAAGTGAAACAAGCCGACCTGAAAGGCCACCTCAAGCGCATCGAGACGAATGAAGGGGTCCGTTATGGCCGTGCCGTCATCATCGCCGGCGGTGCCAAGGCGCGCCCTCTCGGCGTGAAAGGGGAAGAAGAATTCCACGGACGCGGCGTCTCTTACTGTGCTACCTGTGACGGAGCCTTCTTCTACGGACGCAAGGTCATCGTGGCCGGCGGCGGCAACTCGGCTGTGGAAGAAGCGATCTTCCTGACCAAATTCGCTGCGGAAGTGACGGTCATCCATCGCCGGGACCAACTGCGAGCGACGAAAGTATTGCAGGAACGGGCCTTCGCTAATCCCAAGATCCGCTTTATCTGGGATACGGTCATTGAAGAGATTGCTGGCGGACAGAACGTAGAAAAAGCCCTCCTGAAAAACATAAAAACCGGGGAGCACAGCGAAATCCCCTGTGACGGCGTTTTCATCTTTGTCGGCCACGATCCGGCCATCGGCTACCTGAAGAGCCAACTGGAACTGACGAACGAGGGATACGTCAAGGTGGATAGTTCCTTGGCGACAAATATTCCTGGCGTCTTTGCTTGTGGTGATGTGCGCCAGACCCCCCTGCGCCAGGTCGCTACGGCCGTCGGCGACGGAGCCATCGGGGCCATCGCTGTCGAGAAATATCTCGCTTCCCGGCATTAAAGGCTCTTTATCCGGAGCCGCTACAGCCATAAATAATACGTCCGTGACCCCTTGGATCACGAGCTATAAATGAATGACGACCATGACTTTATCCGGTAATAGATAAACGTCCCCGCGGCTGCACCCGTGGGGCTTTTTTGTGCAGTCTATCGGGTAGACATGCTATAATACAAATAATGCAAAATAACGGTACGGCGGCCATCGCTCTGATCAGAAAGTGTTCAACAGAGAGACGCCGAATCGGTAGAGAAAGGATGAAATTTCTTTGCCACCACGGACAGGCGGCGAAAGACCGGCCCGTAAAAAAAATCCCGTCGTGGTCGTCACGGCCATCTTGATCGCTCTCGGCTTGTTGGGAAGTACCTTAGCTCTAGCGCTCACCTCGGTGCCCAAAATCGCTCAACAGGCACCCGGGCCGAGCACCGAAGAAGCGATGGAGAACCAGCGTCAACAGTTGGAGTCCTTGCTAGCCGATGAGGAAGCGAAAGTGAAAGCCAATCCGAATGACGCCGATGCCTGGCTCGGTGTAGGCAACTGGCGCATGGATTTGGGAAGTTTCTACCGGTCCAAGGGTGATGCTGAAAAGAGCAACGCCTATTTCAGCCAAGCCTATGTAGCGTATCAAAAATACTTAGGTTTTAAGCCGGATAACAATGACGCCCGGGTCGACGCGGCCACATCAGCCTTTTACTCCAACCAACTTGACGCTGCGGAAAAAGAGTATAAGACGGTCTTGCAAAAGGATCCGAACCATTGGAACGCCTATCGAAACTACGGCCTCTTTTTATTCCAAGCGCGTCAAAATCCCACGGCAGCGAAAGACCTCTGGCAAAAGGCCTTAGCCAAGAATCCGCCGGAAGATATAGCGGGCGAATATCATCAACTCATCCAACTGGTCGATGCCATGAGCAAGCAGCCCCAGCCGGGAGATAACACGCCTTCTAATGCACCGGAAGGATTGCAAAAACCGGATCTAAGCGGCCTAGGCGGGCAGAATCAACAGAAATAAATTCGAAAACACCCTCGTGCTCAATGCAGCAGAGGGTGTTTTTCTGTAGAAACCCCTTTGCTTTATAGCCGGTGTCGGTATTACCAGATCATTCCCACGGGCCCAGTAACCCCCGCCCCTACATGCACGTTTTGCTGGTATAATGGTGAATCGTCTGATTTCATCACCAAAAGCCGTATATGTGCAAGGGGGGAGAAACATGGGGGGATTGAAAACAGATCTGCGCCTGTGGGGAATGATCCTTTTGGCGTTGATTTGCTTGATCTTGACTCTACGTGTCCCTGTATTCGTTAAAGTGGGGACAAACTCGAATGAGTTATCAACTTCGCCATCATGGACATCCCCGTGGAACTCGCTAAAAAGCACTAGTTATTCTCTATACCGGGAATACGCCCGTTGGAAAGCCGATCGAGATACAAGGGACTGGTCCAGTCTTGAAGGAAAGCAGGTGATCCTCCGGTATCGTCCGGAAGATGTGGACCAGGCGAAGTCCATCTTAGAAGAGACAGATCGAATCTATCCGCAGGTCAAATCGACGGTCGGGTACTCCCCGAAAGATAAACCGCTCGTCCTGCTCTATTCCGAGCGGGAATCCTTCAACCAGGTTTTCGGCTGGAAAGACCAATCGGCCATGGGCGTTTACTACGCTGGGGTCGTGCGGGTCCTCTCGCCCCGGATTTGGAGCCAATCGGGCGAGGATATGACGGGACCAATGGCCCACGAACTGGCGCACCTGGTCCTCGATTACCAGACGGGAGGGAATGTACCCCGGTGGTTTACGGAAGGAGTGGCCCAGGACATGGAGCGACGTGTTTCCGGCTATACACTGACCGGTCCGAAAGGCGACTGGGCAAACCATTTGTACCCCTGGTCTTCCATGGACCTGGATTTCGATCAACTGCCTGACCAACGCCTCGCCTACCGGCAGTCACTGCAGGCTGTGGACTGCATTCAGCGCTTCGGTCCGGATGCGCTGCCGAAGGCCGTGGCCGTCTTGACCGAGGGCGGTGACGTTACAGAAGCCGTAAAAGTGTCGACGGGACTCACCTGGGGCGAATTCACCGCACAGGTGGAGCAGCAGGCGAAAAAGACACAAAAATAGACTCATCGGTATAGAAGTCTTGCGTTGATGAACCTCTGTAAAGGCTTGCCGAATTTTCGGTAAAGCCTTTTTTTACACATAGCAGGAATCCGGCGCAAGGGCGAGAATTATTGAAAAAGCATTGGCAAAATCGCTGTGTTCACATCGGCCGATGCCTCAAACGAAAGGGGAACGATGCCCGTTGGGAAAGCTGATCATTCAGGGGGGAATACCCCTTGAAGGGCGAGTGCCTATCAGTGGCGCCAAAAATGCTACCCTCACCGTCATGGCAGCCTGTTTTTTGGCTAGCGGCGAGACGGTCTTAGAGAATATTCCACAAATTAGTGACGTTGATGTGATGATGGACATCCTGCGGGACATGGGCGGAGACGCTCAGTGGCTCGAACCGGGTGTCATTCGCATGAACGTCCCTGACTCCATCAATTGCAGATCTTCATACATACTCGCAAAAAAAGTCCGGGCATCGAATTTGCTCCTCGGTCCGCTGATCGGCCGTTTTGGCTGGGCGGAGGTGGCCCTGCCGGGTGGAGACAACATCGGCACCCGGCCCATGGACTTACATATTAAAGGCATCTCCGGCCTCGGCGCCGATCTGAAGATTGAACATGGGTACATCCTGGGCGGCATCCAAGGCGGCGGCAAGCGCCTGACTGGCGGAAAAATTTACTTAGATTTTCCCTCCGTTGGTGCGACCGAAAATATCATGATGGCTGCCACCTTAGCCAAAGGACAGACCATCATTGAAAACTGCGCCAAGGAACCGGAAATCGTCGACCTGGCCAACTTCTTAAACGCCATGGGCGCCCGCATCCGGGGGGCCGGGACAGACCTCATCCGTATCGACGGTGTCAACGAACTGCGAGGGACTCGCTATTCTGTCATCCCCGACCGGATCGAAGCCGGTTCCTATATGGTGGCTGCGGCGGCCACCCATGGTCGGGTTATCGTCGAAAACGTCATCCCCACCCACCTCCATTCCATCACGGCGAAACTGCGTGAGATCGGCATCAAGGTGGAAGAAGGGGACGATAAGATCCTCGTCGACGGTCGAGGCCCTTTCCGGCCTGTCGATGTGAAGACACTGCCCTATCCCGGATTTCCCACTGACATGCAGTCCCAACTGATGGCATTGCTCACCACCGTCAAAGGGATCAGCCTCATCGTGGAAAACGTCTACGAAAACCGCCTACGTGTCGTCGACGAGCTGCAGCGCATGGGCGCCCAGATTAAAATTGAAGGGCGCACCGCCGTCATCGACGGCGTTGACAAGCTCTCCAGCGCCGAAGTGAAAGCGACGGACCTGCGAGCGGGTGCTGCCTTGATCATCGCAGGTCTGATGGCCGAAGGCGAAACGGAGATCTGCGGCATGAGCCACGTGGAGCGGGGCTATGAGCACATCGAGGCTAAGCTGACGTCTCTCGGTGCCAGAATCCGCCGGATTCTCTGATCGCCATAACTCATCTAAGAGTTGCGATTCAACGCGGAATTCCTCCGTATAGATACTCCCAAAAGCCGAAAGCCGTACGAACTATTTTGATATGCCTCCCTTACGATACCTTTCTATCTATAAAACGAAGTCATACTTACCCACAGGTTATTCACAAATTATTCACAGGTAAAGCGCCAGGAAGGCAGGGACCCCATTGCAGCTCGAGACACAACCGGTACGTGTGCCCGGAGGACCGGTGCTCACCTTCACCCGTATCACAAACATTGAAGACCTGATCGCAGCTGCCCAGGAAGTGGATGAACTGCCCTTCTGGGCCGAATTGTGGCCCTCTGCCGTCGGTTTGGCCGCCTACCTCTGGCATGAGGTGAACCTGCAGGACAAAACGGTGCTGGAACTCGGCTGTGGTCTCGGCTTGTCGGGCATCATCGCCGCTAAAAAGGGTGCCCAAGTCACCCAGACCGACTTCATCCCGCAAGCCCTATCTCTGGCTGGACAAAACGCCTCCCAAAACGACCAATCGACGGAGCGCATCGAGGCCGACTGGCGCCAGTTCCCGGAACTGGGCGCCTTTTCGACGATCATCGGCTCTGACATCCTCTATGAAAAAGACCTCCATGGCAGCTTAGAGACGATCGTTCATAAGCATCTCGCCCCTGGCGGCGAGTTCATCTTCTCCGATCCGGGACGCGACTGGGCGAAGCAGTTTTTTGCCCGCTTTTCCCCAGATGACTGGGAAAACTCCCTGACGGAAATCCCCGTTCATCTGGATCAGAAAGACTATGCCATCCGGATACACCGGTGGCGCCGGAGGTAACATGCGCTATACGACCATCGCCAGCGGCTCGAGCGGCAATTGCTCCTATATCGAAGGCAACGACACCCGGATCCTCGTGGACGCCGGGTTAACGGGAAAACAAGTGGAAAAAGGCCTCTCGGCCGTCGGTGTCGATCCGAAGCGCATCGACGCGGTCGTCGTCACCCATGAACATATCGACCACGTTCGCGGCGTCGGCGTCCTCGCCCGCCGCTATAAACTGCCTGTCTACGCCACCGAAGGCACCTGGGAGGGCATGGCCGGATGCATCGGCAAAGTGCCCGAAGAACAGGTCCGTGTCGTCGACAGCGACTGCAAGATCGCCATCAAGGACGTAGATGTCGAAATTTTCCCCACCCCCCATGATGCCCGCCAATCGATCGGCATCACCGTCAGCGACGGGGAAAAACGGGTCGGCCTCGCCACCGATGCCGGCTACGTCACCCGGGGGATGGGACGCCGCCTCATGGGCTGTGAAGGCCTCATCTTCGAGGCCAACCACGATCCCCACATGCTACAATACGGCCCCTATCCGCCCCATCTGAAGCGGCGCATCGCCAGCGAAAAAGGCCATTTATCCAACCCAGTCTGCGGGGAAGCCCTGGCCAAACTCTGTGACGGCGGCACCCGGCAGATCATCTTAGCCCACTTAAGCGCCGAAAACAACAACCCTCATGTGGCCCTGCAGACGGTCGAGTCCATCCTCACCGAACGAGGCCATGAGGTGGAAATGACGGCTGCCGACATTCCGGCTGTCGTCGGCTTAGAAAACGTCCGGACAGTAGCGGAACAATGCTGCTTGCGCTGGCCCGGTATGCCGGACAAGGAACCGCAGAAACCGCGGGAACGCATCCGCCTAGCTGTAGCGCCTCGGTATGAGGCGCATCAGCTAGAGGAAATATAGGTAAGATCAGACTTCAAAGGAACGGGGGAGCGAACTGTGAATCACTTCGAGGAACAGGGGCCCAATCGCCAACCGCCCCGCCGGCGAGGACTTCTATCCTACTTCGCGGTGGCACTCATTGCCGCCATCCTCGGCGGCTACATCTCTCAGTATTTTGCCCCAAAAGCGACACCGCCGTCGCCGAGCAACCCAGCACCGTCGGGCTACGCATTGCCGCCTCAACTGACCGATCCGACGAAAGTCGGTTCCGAAACGAACCGGGTCGTGCAAGTGGCTCAATCGGTCGGTCCTGCCGTCGTCGGTATCTCCAACCGGGTGAAAGTGCGCCAATTCTTCCGCTCATCCCGTGTTGAAGAAGCGGGTACCGGCTCTGGTGTGATTTTTGACGGCGCAGGCTACATCGTCACCAACAACCACGTCGTCGAAAACGCTGCCGAACTGGCTGTCAACCTGCCTGATGGGCGGACTGCTCCGGCCAAACTGATCGGCACCGATCCACGGTCAGACCTAGCTGTCATCAAAATCGACCTAGAGAACCTGCCTGTCGCCAAATTCGGCGACTCATCCAAGGTGAAAGTCGGCGAGCTGGCCATCGCTATTGGTAACCCCGGCGGCCGCGAATTTGCCGGTTCCGTCACTTCCGGAATCGTCTCCGGCCTCAACCGGCAATTGAACTCGCCGGAAGGCAGCGTCGCCGTGAACTTGATTCAAACCGACGCCGCCATCAACCCTGGTAACTCCGGCGGCGCCCTCTTAAATGCCAACGGAGAAGTCATTGGCATCAACTCGATCAAGATCGCCGTTCAAGGCTTTGAAGGCATGGGCTTTGCCATCCCCTCGAACACGGTTATGTCCATCGTCAATGAACTGCGCTCGAAAGGCAAAGTCACCCGAGCTGCTCTAGGCGTCACCCTGGTGCTGGATGTGGACAAAGAACTGGCTGCCCAGTACAACCTGATCGTCGATTACGGTGTCGTCATCAAACCGTCCCCAGGCGGCCCAGCGGCGAGTGCAGGATTGCAAAACAACGATATCATCATCGCCCTTAACGACAAGCAAATTCAAAACCGTACAGACCTGCAGCGGGAAATGTTTAACTATAAAGTCGGCGATACGGTCAACGTGACCATCGTCCGGGAACAACAAAAACTGACCGTTCCCGTCACGCTCGGAGAACTGGCCCAGTAATGAACTGGGTCGGTTTTCCCTGAGAGAAGATCTAAGACAAGAGAGATAAAGCGTATAAGAAAAGGGTGGATTCACATCATGGCACAAGATCTGCACGGCCCGGCCGGTCATGACGACCACAGCCACGGCCAGAACCATGCACAAGACCACGGTCATGACCACGGGCAAGACCATAGCCACGATCACGGACAGGGCAACGCGCCCAAGTCAAAACCGAGTCCCTGGGGCTGGGTGCCTGCCTCGCTGCTCCTCACTGGATTACTGACATTTGCCCATATGCCCATGGTCGCCTATCAAGGTGCTCAAGCGGCCCAGGAGATGCAGTTCGTTGAACCGAAGACGATAGCCGAAACGGAAGTTTTGAACGCGGTCAAAGAAGCGCTGAAAAACCGTTTTACGGCGATCGTCAAAAACGACCCCAAAATCCTTGAAAAATCCTTCGGCCAAAATGGCAACACCGATGCCTTGGAAGAAGAACAGCTCATCCTCGGAAACATCAGCAAACAAGTCCGGGCATCCTTTAAAGGCGATCCCCAAGTTCAAGTCACTCCCTACAAAATCGATGTAAACGGCAACCGTGCCGAAGTCGTCTTCGACTACATGGTCACCGTCGGCGATAAAAAAGTACCCGGTGGCCATGCCTGGGATCTTCAAAAGACGAAAGAAGGCTGGAAGGTCGTCGGCAGCGGTTCCTTTGTAGACAGCCCACAAACCTCCAAAGTGGTTAGCGCCGCCAAAGGATTCTTGACAGACTTGAAATTCGGCCGCAAAGAAGCCATAGATGGCCCTTGGGCGAAAAAGAGCGATCCTCTGGAAGCCGTCACCGATAAAACCATCAAGGATCTCGCTGGGAAAGGCGGAAGCTGGGAAGTGTCCAACGTGACCCTCCGCGATCTGATGAGCCCGCAGCCCATCGGTCAGGCCCAAGACGCCTCTGGTGCTCAGCTCATCGTTCGCAATGCCGATACCCAGGAAAGATATCTGCTCGTTATGGCGAACGTCCGCCACGGTAACGGCGTTATGGCGAGTCAGGGATGGCAAGTCATCGGCTTCGCCTCGATCAAAGGACTGTTACATCCATGATTCACCTGCGACTCGTCGCCGTAGGAAAACTGAAAGAAAAATACCTGCAAGAGGGCCTCCGGGAGTATATCAAACGCCTGGGGGCCTATGCCCGTTTTGAGATGATTGAAGTTTCCGACGAAAAAGTGCCCGATAACCCTTCGGATGCGGAAGCAAACATCATCAAACAAAAAGAAGGCGCCCGCCTACTCAGCGCGGCGGGCGCAAAAGACTTTATCGGTTTGGCACTCGATCCCCGGGGCGAGCTCTGGTCTACGGAAGACCTAGCAGCCCATATGCGGGACTGGGAGCTTTATGGGCCGAATCAGGTGGTCTTCTTTATTGGCGGGACCCTGGGAATAGCTCCGGAAGTATTAGCGGTCTGTAAGTATAAGTGGTCCTTGTCGAAGTTGACCTTTCCTCATCAAATGGTGCGGTTAATTTTGTTGGAGCAGGTCTATCGGGGGTTTAAGGTGAATCGGGGGGAAACGTATCATCGCTAACGGGGAAAATTTCAGTTTTTGTAATTTTCAACAACAATAACGAACGGAGAAAATAAAATTATGAGTGCTTTGCCTAACTGCCCAATATGTAATTCCCAATACACTTACGAAGACGGGGATCTCTTGATCTGCCCGGAATGCTCCCATGAGTGGACGGCAGGATCGGAAACCGAACAAATTCAAGAAAAAATTGTCAAAGATGCGAATGGGAATGTGCTGCAGGATGGGGATTCGGTAAGTGTAATAAAAGATCTTAAGGTAAAGGGAAGTTCTTCTGCGCTGAAGATGGGCACGAAGGTTAAGAACATACGGCTAGTTGAAGGTGATCATAATATTGATTGCTACATTGATGGTTTTGGAGCTATGAAGTTAAAATCTGAATTCGTTAAGAAGATATAAAAGGCGGATTGCTGCACTTTGTCTCAAGAGAAGGGTTAATCTACCACCGCTAAACGGCCATAGAGCCCCAACCTTTGCGTACTGCAGGGTTGAGGCTTCCTTTTTGTTCTATGTTTCACCTAACAGTTACGTCAATCCACTGTCGCCTGTCTAGGCATTAGTGTTCTCACTGCACGATAAAACTGGTTTTTTCGCAAAACAAATAGCCTCGTGTCCAAAACTTATACTCGCATGATAAACTGAAAATCAGGTATGCTATTCATGAATAATAAACTCAGTTACAGAATGAGGTTCATGTCATGGACAATAGAAGCGTTGCATCCTACGGTCTTGGCGAAGAAATCGTAAAAGCCTTGAACAGCATTGGATTTGAGACCCTGACAGAAGTACAGCAACAGGCGATTCCTTTGATTCTTCACGATAAGGATATTATCGTGAAATCTCAGACAGGCAGTGGGAAGACCGCAGCCTTTGCCATTCCTCTTTGCGAAAAGATGGAGATAGAGCAAAAGAACCCTCAGGTGTTGGTGTTGACTCCCACCAGAGAATTGGCTGTTCAGATCAAGCAGGATATCGCCAATATAGGGAGATTCAAAAAGATCCGCTGCGCAGCCGTATATGGTAAGCATCCCATAGAATTCCAAAAACGAGAGTTAAAGCAGCGGGTCCACGCCATCGTAGGTACACCCGGCAGAACCTACGATCATATCGAAAGAAAAAATTTCATTCTGGATGAGATTCGGTATCTGGTAATTGATGAAGCGGATAAGATGCTGGATATGGGATTTATTGAACAAATTGAAGCCATTATAAAAATGTTGCCCCCAAATCGGGTGACTCTGTTATTCTCCGCGACAATGCCGGAAAAAATCGTTGCTATATGTGATAAATACATGCGCAACCCCGAAAAAATCGAGGTAAAATCGGAAAGTCCCACGACCGATAAAATCGAGCAGTATTATTATGAAGTAGACGAAGAAGACAAGAGTAGTCTTTTGAATAAGATTATCTACACCCAAAGACCGGAAAGTTGTATTATTTTTTGTAATACCCGGGAGCAGGTAGATGCAGTATTTAGCAAAATGAAGCATAAAAACTATCTCTGCAGCAGCCTCCATGGAGGCATGGAACAGAGAGAGCGATTGATGACCATTCAAAGGTTCAAAAGAGGCGAATTCAGATTCCTTATTGCTACCGACGTGGTGGCACGAGGTATTCACATTGACGATATTGCCCTCATCATCAATTATGATGTTCCGATGGAATCTGAAAGCTATGTTCATCGTATAGGCAGGACAGGCCGCGCAGGGAATGAAGGCACTGCCCTCACTTTCGTAACGCCTCGCGATCACAGGTTTTTAACGGAGATAGAAGAATATGTGCAGTATAAGATACCGAAGCGGGAACTGCCAACCATGGAAGAAGTGGAAAGCGGGAAACGGATTTTTGAGAAAAGCAGGAATGTAAAGCCGAAACGGAAACAGGATGTAAGTGAATATCTTAATAAAGAGATCACAAGAGTCCGGATCAATGCCGGAAAAAAGACGAAAATGAGACCGGGAGATATCATGGGTGCACTAACCAGTATTAGTGGTGTCGATGCGGGGGATGTGGGAATTATCGATGTCCAGGACACGTGTTCTTATGTTGAGATTCTCGGGGGGAAGGGAGAACTGGTTTTGGATGCACTTCCCACTACAAAGATAAAAGGGAAACTGCAAAGTATCCGGGAAGTAGGTCATCCCAGTCTCTAGCTCCCATCGTACAGACGGTTCTTGTCAGTTCAGCGAGTTTGACCCGATACCAAGAGACGTATCACCAGTATGCTATCTCCTGTCATAGTGGACATTGTCCGATAGGATGATGGAAAGGTCTCGTTCTGATTGATCATCTCGTTTTCCATCTCTCAATCCGATTAAAATCATACCAAGCATGATCAGAACCCCTCCGGACCATTGCTCCCAGCCAGCATGCTCACCAAGTACCCACACCGACAAGATCAAAGCAGTAAAGGGCATCATCCCCGAAAAAGCAGCCGCCGTATAGGCACTACACCGTTTGATCCCGGCAAACCAACAGATGAACGACAGGGCCGTCACGATGGCTCCGTACCAAGCCAATGCCGACCATTGCACGAGCCCAATCGTCGTCAACGATACTAGGGGATGTTCAAACAATGCAGGAACGAGGCAGAGTCCGAGGGCCATCGCTGAAACCAGCAAAGTCTGCACCCGCGGATCCAGGGGTTCTTTTTCTGCCTCGTCGGTCTTGAGTGAATTCATGCGTGAAAATATATTGAACAAGGATTCGCTGGCTGCGGCGAAAAGAACCAGCATATTTCCCCAGAAATGTTCAGAAGCAAAGTCACTTCCCTTTGTCACAATTCCCTGCACCAGAAGGATCCCACCCACTGTGCAGAGAATCCCGGCAAAGGTTTTTTTGTTTGCATGTTCTTTCAATAGTACCCAGGCAAGTATGGTCGTGATGGCAGGGGTTGCGCCCGTCAGGATTCCGGCTTCTGCCGCGCTGGTGTGCAAAAGCCCTTCTAGCAAGAACATGCGGAATAGGAATACTCCGAACAAGGCTTGTAAAAGCAGCATCAACCATTGCTTTTTATCCATCGTTCCGATCGCGTGAGGTAATTTTCTCCCGCAAAGCGGCGCAAGGCACAGTATGGCAAAAAACATACTCACGACGGTAATCGTAAAGGTCCCTACGTGGTGGGTTACAAAACGCGCCGTGATCACAGAGGTTCCAGCCAGGGTAAACGCACTGAAAAGGAAAAAGGATTCCTGTAGATGCTCCATTTTGCTCTTTTCCATACACAGCCCCTCTTCTGCAATTGGATTCTGAGGATCAACTGGCTAGAATCATACAGGGCGAACTGGTATCCTAAAAGAGCCAGTTAACAGCGATTTCTATCAATCCAGTTGGAGGGTGCCATGTGGGGAATTGAGTTGCGTCGAAATGGCGATATTCCTTTGACGCGTCAAATTTATCAATCGCTCAAGGAGCAAATTACGAGGGGTTACATCCCATCGGGTGAAGCACTTCCTTCGACCCGCGAACTGGCCGAGCAACTGGGGGTGTCCCGGAATACGGTTTGCGAGGCCTATGAAATGCTATTGGCCGAAGGATATGTGGTCAGCAGCCAAGGTTCACCGACCCGAGTGGCCGAGGACGTGTGCGTCGACCTACCATCCTATGCAGAACCCTTGGAACCACCAACACCCAGCGCCCCGCCTATCCGAGCGAACTTTCAAACAGGGCAACCGGATTTGCGGCATTTTCCCCGTTTCCAATGGTCCCAGCTTCTACGCAAAGCCTATGAGGAGATGCCGCTGGTTCAGTTCGGGTATACAGGACCGGAGGGGCTGCCGAAGCTTCGAGAGGAAATCGCCGCTTGGCTTTTTCGAAGCAAAGGCCTTACCGTTCGCTCCCAGGACATCTTCATCACGGCTGGCGCCACCCAGGCGCTGCACCTGATCTCCGAGATGCTCTGTCATCGGGAAAAGGGAATCATCATCGAGGATCCCTGTCATATGGGGATGCTGCGGGTGCTGCGGAGTAAAGAGGTCCCATGCTATCCCGTTCCGGTCGATGAGCAGGGTTTGCAGACGGAGCAGCTTGAACCAAGGAACGCTGGCGCTATTTATGTGACGCCGTCCCACCAGTTTCCCTTGGGCGGCATTCTTCCAGCCAACCGGCGGGCCGCTTTAGTCCGGTTTGCCCGAGAGAACCATCTCTATATTATCGAGGATGATTATGACAGCGAGTTTCGCTTCTGCGGTGAGCCGGTTGCTCCGCTTTACGCCATGGATCCACAACGGGTCATCTATGTAGGTACCTTTAGCAAGATCCTGTTCCCGGCCTTGCGGGTTGGGTACGCGGTACTGCCTCCATCCCTTCATCGCCAGTGGAAGTATCTTCGAACCCATACAGATGTGCAAAGCCCGCCCTTTGAACAGGCCTCACTGGCCGAGTATCTGGGTTCACGCAAGCTGGACAGGCATGTGCAGAAAATGCGGCGCTTATATGGAGAGCGACGGAAAATTCTTTTATCGCATCTGAAGGATACTTTTGGTACAGGATGGCGCCCTTGGGGAGATGCGGCTGGATTGCATATTGCCCTTGCCTTTCAGGGAATGCACTTTGATCACGAATTCACTCAAAAGGCCAAGCAAGCGGGCATTTTCTGCATTTCCGTCGACGATCACAGCATTTGCAAAGGCAGGCATGTAGATAAACTGCTTTTAGGGTACGGACACCTTGCGCCCGATGAGATTCTAGAGGGAATCTCGCTTCTGTATGGATGGATGAAGTTATGAATTGATGAACTGCCCTACCCTTTTGTATCAAAGCAAGAGAGTAAGACTTTTTCATTTTTCAGCAATCTAACTCGAGAAAAGAAGGATTTTCCCAAGAAAAATAGAATGGTGACGAGTATTACGTATAAAAAAATAATTGATTTCGAAAGGGTGTGTTGACCTACCAAAATGCGAAAAAAGGGATTGGCGTACGGTTCAACAGACCTGGATTTTAACGGTAGAGAGGCGTTTGTAACGATTCACAAAATATCTGAAAGAAGTGGATCAACGTGAATCTTCAAAATCTAAAAATCGGCAAGAAACTCTATTTGGGATTTGGACTTGTTGCCTTCATTATGCTGTCTGTCATCGGTTTTGCGTACATCCAATTTGTTAATGAGTCTGCCGCCGTCGCCATTAATGTACATACCTATGAGGTCATGGGAGAAGCTGACGCCATTTTAGCCAGTTTAATCAATATGGAGACAGGTGAACGCGGTTTCGCACTTACGGGCAAAGAAGAATTTTTGGAACCGTATAATAACGGTAAGAGCAGTTTCCAAGAGCATTATGCCAAGATCAAACGGCTGACCGCTGATAACCCAAAGCAACAAGAACGAATCGAGAACCTGCTTCAACGAGAGAAAGAATGGCTGACCAACGAATCTGACCGTTTGATCGAACTACGTCGTCAAGTAGGTACCGGCCAAGCTAAAATGGAGGAAGTCATTGCCTTCGTGCAAGCGGGAAAAGGCAAGCAGAGCATGGATGGCATGCGTAAACTGCTTGCGGACATTAACGCAGAAGAAAAAAGCCTGTTGGCCAAACGGTCCGAAGCACTTCTGCAAGGCGAGATAAAGACGAAAATCACCATGGGCGGTGGAAGTGCTGTTGGTTTGATACTGGCGGCGTTGTTCGCATTGTGGATCACTCGAGGGATTACGAAACCTGTCAATCTGTTGTACGGAGAATTGACGAAACTGGCCCAAAACGGCGGCGATCTTAGGCAAAAGATTGACGTCGATGCCACCGATGAGATTGGCGATTTGGCGAATGCGATCAATCAGTTTTTAGCCGATCTCCGGGGCATCATGACTCAAGTGCTCCATAGCGCCGAAAATGTCTCCTCTTCCACCTCTGAATTATCGGCTAGCGCAGCTCAATCGGCTCAGGCGACCAATCAAGTGGTGGCTTCTATTACCGAAGTGGCCCAAGGAGCGGATAAGCAGGTAAAAGCCGTCAGCGAAGCCTCGGCGGTCATCGAGCAAATGTCTGCAGGCATTCAGCAGGTGGCGACCAATGCCAATGTCGTGTCCGGTGTAGCAGAAAAAACAGCCAAAGCTGCTTTCGAAGGTGATAAAGCGGTAAACGCCGCGATGATTCAAATGAACAGCATTGAAAAGTCCGTTTCCAGTTCCACGCAAGTAGTTTCGAAGCTCGGTGAACGTTCGAGTGAGATCGGGCAAATTGTCGATACGATTTCCGGGATCGCAGGTCAGACCAACCTGTTAGCACTGAATGCGGCGATCGAAGCTGCCCGTGCCGGTGAACAAGGTAGGGGGTTTGCCGTCGTCGCAGAGGAAGTGCGCAAGCTCGCGGAACAGTCCCAAGAAGCGGCTCAGCAAATTGCCAACTTGATCTCGGAGATCCAGGCCGAAACGAGCAATGCAGTGGTCGCCATGAAAGACGGAAGCCGTGAAGTGAAAGTCGGAACCGATGTGATGAACAGTGCCGGAAAGGCATTCAAGGAAATCGTCTCGCTCATCGATCAAGTTTCGGACCAAGTCAGTGAGATCTCGGCCGCGATCCAGCAGATGGCGTCAGGCAGTCAGCAAATCGTTTCGTCAGTAAGGGAGATTGACCGGTTTAGCAAGGACGCTGCCGCCCAAACGCAAACAGTTTCGGCAGCAACGCAAGAGCAGTCCGCTTCTATCGAACAGATCGCTTCCTTCAGTGAAGAGTTGGAAAAAATGGCCGAGGACTTAAAGGCCACTGTCAGTAAGTTCAAGGTCTAACTCAAAGAGAAAGACGGTTTCAGTGATGAAGCCGTCTTTCCTCATTCCAGGGCGATGCGGGGCGTTAAAATTTTGGTCCTAGGCAAACGCAAAAGACCGTTATTTCAGAAAAGTTGATTCAGTAACTGAGTATCTATCATATTGGTATCGATGGGACATGTTTTAGAATCGCGCCCATACTGCCATGCCCAGACATTCCCGGTGCAGTCCGGTCTATTCGGAGAAAAGCCGGGTGCATCTTGTGGTCCCGTCACGGTGATCTCTGGTTGGGCACTCCATAAGGCGGTCTCACCACCGACGCGGGCATCTCTTTTTACCGCTCGACAGAAGGCGCTGCTAAAGGGTCCACGGATGGGATCATGATAGATGCCCGATTTATAGCCGGAAGTTCGAAGGGTATCCACCCAACCACGGATCCAGGCTTCATCGACTTGAAAATAGTGCTCGATATTCGCAAAGAGAAAGGTTCCCGGGGAAACTCCTAACCGTTCTGCATTCTCGATGGCTCGACGGGCTACGTTTTTTCCATTTCCATAACCTACCGCGTCCCGAAAGTCGTTGTAGATGGGAAGAATTTTGATATTTTGACCGTGCAAAAAGGATATCTCCTCAGCGGTTAATCCGCTGGCGACACGAGGAACGGTAGTGAGGTACCTTCCCCAAAAACGTGGCTTTCCAAAATTATTGATCACGCATTGGAGCAATTGATCATCCGCTGGGGAGGCCGAGTCGACACCCCATTCATAGGCCATGAGAACACCTCCATATATACAGCATATGTAGGGCTTTTCAGCTTGGTTTGGGATATGTTTCGTTGAAAAGAAGAGATCCCAAATCGAGAATAAGCGATTATACTAGTGCTAAATCTATGGTGATAATCGTGTACTGCAGCTTATATGCGTAAAGAGTACACCGCAAATCGATGAGTGGAAAAGGAGGTCCCGGTCATGGATGAATTGAAATACCCCATCGGTCGCTTTGATTTTTCCCAAGAGATCTCGGACGAACAGATTCCCGGTCTTATCGCACAAATTGAGGCATTGCCTGGGTTGTTGTCTACGTCAGTGGAAGGTTTATCGGAAGAACAATGGGGCGCCGCCTATCGACCCGGGGGATGGACCCTTCGTCAAGTCATTCATCATATCGCTGACAGTCATATAAACTCTTTTGTTCGATTCAAATTGGCCCTGACGGAAGACAGCCCCATGATAAAACCCTATGAAGAGGCGAAGTGGGCCGAACTCGACGATGCTGTTCATGTACCAGCGGACGTTTCTCTTCAATTGATCGATTCCTTACATACGCGGTGGGTTCGGTTACTTCGAGCGTTGACTCCTGCCCAGTTGAACGCGGTATTTCGTCATCCGGAGATCGGAGATGTCAGCCTTCGAAAAGCTATCGGTCTTTACGCGTGGCATGGGAATCATCATCTCGGACATATTCAGGCTTATAAAAAACGGAACGGTCTAGGGCAATAAAAGGGTTTACAAGAAGTTAACTTCGAGTAAGTCAACTTGAACAAGCCAACGATTACCGGGCATTCGTGAAACACCTTAATCATTTGCCTTAAAAAGAATCATTTAAGATGTACTAACCAGGTAACCTGATAGAAGTTACAGGGAGTGATGATTCCGATGAATTTAATCTTGGAAACAGACGATCTGGACGCGTATCGTAAGTCTTCGGACATTATCGATTATCAAGTCGCTGCCATAAGAGAAAGGGCTGTGCGGATTACCGAGGGAATTCAAGACGATCTAGAGATCATTCGTACCGTATATCACTTTGTCAGAGATGAAATTGCACACTCCGTAGACATTCAAGGAACCGTGGTGACTTGCAAAGCCTCAGAAGCGCTGGAACATCGACAAGGGATTTGCTATGCGAAGGCGCACTTACTGGCGGCACTACTTCGAAGTTTAGGCATACCTACGGGCTTTTGCTACCAGAAGCTGGTCTTAGATGATGAGGACAAGCCCTGGTTGGTGTTGCACGGGTTAAACGCGGTGTACATAGAGAGCCTAAAGAAGTGGATCCGGCTTGATGCCCGGGGAAATAAAGCCGGCGTCACGGCCGAGTTTTCCACGGTCGAGGAAAAGTTAGCCTTTGAGGTGCGAACCGAACTGGGGGAGCAAGAGGACCTCATGATTTATGTACGTCCCAGCACGAACGCAGTCCATGCTCTCACACATAGTAAGACGGTTGAGGAGCTATTGGCCCATTTGCCAGCGGAAGTATAAGTGGGTTGTTAGTGTAAAAGGACAAGCGAATATAGACAAAAGGGGTGATGAGTATGGGGAAAGACCAGTTTCAAGGATTTTCAACCGAAACGATTCGTTTTCTCGCCGATCTGAGAGCGAACAACAACAAAGAATGGTTTGAAGAAAACCGGGTCCGCTATAAACAGCACTTGATGGAACCACTCCAGGACATGGTCCTCGCTCTTTCTCCGTACATGCAGTCCATCGATTTGTTCATAGAGGCAAACCCGAAGCGATGTATCTCCAGAATCAATCGGGATACCCGCTTTTCCAAAGACAAAAGCCCTTACCGGGCCAATATGTGGGTCTCTTTCAAAAGAAACTACAAGGATTGGAAGACAGAACCGGTTTTCTTTTTTGAGCTATTCCCCGACTATTACCGGTATGGTATGGGCTTTTACAGCATCCCGAAGGAAACCCTGTATGAAATACGGGGCCTGATCGACGGTCAAGATAAAGCCTTTTTAAACATACATTCTCTGTACAAAGGGCAAGAAACCTTTAGTCTAGAAGGCGAGAAATATAAACGAATCCTCAATCCCGATCTGCCTGATGAGTGGAAAGAATGGTACCAACGAAAAGATATCTACTTCGTCTGCAACAAAAATGTTGATGAGCGCCTGTTCCGGCCCGACTTGATTCAAGAATTGGCCGATGGTTTTGGAACGTTGGCACCGATCTATCACTTTTTCTTGAATTTGAGAAGCCTAGGGGCAAGGTGAGAGATCGCCTAAAAAGCTGTTTGTATGTGAGATTGTGTGGAGAAGACGAAAACGCCCCAAGAATGTATAGATACTCATTCTTGGGGCGTTTTTTGTTTTACCTATCCGCGGACAGAGGGCAGTCTGTGAAGCAAGCTCTTTAACTGTTCCCGTATAGAGCTGGCCTCCTCCATGGATATGGGCATGTTGCAAAAAGCTTTTTGGAGTGTCTCATAAGCGGCATTTTTTAATTCTTTTCCCTGCTCCGTTAAGCGAATGAAGATATGCCGCTCATCGTCATGGCTGCGCTGTCGGAACAATAGTCCGGCGGCTTCCATTTTTTTTAGCAGAGGTGTCAGTGTCCCGGAGTCGAGGTAAAGGTGTTCTCCAAGTTCCTTTAGCGTGATGTCGTCTTTCTCCCAGAGCACTAATAAAACCACATACTGCGTATAAGTTAGGCCGAGTTCCGCTAAAAAAGGCCGGTATATCCGGATGATTTCCCTTGAACAGGCGTAAATGGTAAAACAGAGTTGATTATCTAACTTTAATAGTTCATCTCGATCCATGTATATGTCACACTCTCTGTGAGGATTGCGAGCCGAGTCTATTTTGAACGGATGATATCGGCGACAGACACCTTTGGATGGTGATACCGCCTTCTTCCTTTCGTCCTTCCGCCAAACTCAATACTTTTCGCGGGACAGAAGTGGAGGCAAGCCAGACATTCTTGACAGTTTTCCAACCATTGAGGCTTATTATCTTTCATACGAATATTGTTGACCGGGCAAACCTTCTCACAAGTACCGCATGATGTGCAAGAGGATGTGCAAAAAAACTTCTGATGCACGTGAGGAAGCTGATGATTCTTCCAGAACTTGTGGTAGGCGTGAAGTGGTACCCGGAAGGGTTCCGCCTCACGGAACGGTTTTTCTGATAAGAGGGTACTTGCGATTTCCTGGATTTTCAGGTCGGCCTTCGCAAGCTTCTGGTGCATTTTTTCGGTTGGTGGAATGTCAGAGAGGGGAATATAACTCGAGATCATTGCCACGTGGAAGCCAGCGTCGAGATGACGGCCTTTCTGAGCGAAAAGGTCGTCGGCTTGACGGAGAGCACTGCTTACATGGCGGCCCATGCCACTGGTTACGACAACAAAAGAGTATTTTACCTTTTCCATGCGGATTTTCTGAATAAACTCGCTGACCATGGGGGGGATGCCAAAATAGTATAAGGGAAAAACAAAGCCGACCATCTCGGAATCAGCGGTGATTGTTTCGCACTGGCGAAGGCTCGGGATGGACAAGAGAGCGCAGTCACCCAGTATCTCTGCGATGGATTTAGAGACATGGAGCGAGTTTCCCGTTGCGGAAAAGTAATAAATTGTTCGTTTCATAGTTGTACCCTTTCTATCATCTTGTTGTTAACAGAGGGCTTACGTAATGATAGGCAACAGATTAGATTTGATACAATCTAATTGCGTGTGATTGTATTGTAACGGAAAGCCAAGCATTTGGGAAGCTGGTAAAGAGTGTGGTTCCTGGTATCCAACCTCGGGAAGAGATGCAATACGGTTTATTTTCAAGAGTCCATTTTCGAATAAAAAACGGCTGCCCTCTGTAACGTCCTCATGGAACGTTATCAAGAAGGCAGCCGTTTTAATGGTCAAATCGAAGTTTCGAAACAGGTCAACCAAACTGACGTAAAGGGGACGAACAACGATGTTTACGAGCGCTTCACCGCGTCTATGTACCGTTTTGTCTCCGCGACAACGACACCGGAAAGGGCCAATAGGGCGATGAGGTTGGGAATCGCCATCAGGCCATTGACGATATCTGCCAGCAGCCAAATTGCGTCTAGTTTTAGAAAAGCGCCTAAGGCGACTAACAGGATAAAGATGTAGCGATAAGGTTTGATTCCTTTGACGCCGAAGAGATATTCGCAGCATCGTTCGCCGTAGTAGTTCCATCCGAGAATGGTCGTAAAGGCGAAAAGGGCGAGTCCGACGGTGAGTAAGAGCGTACCGAATTGGGGGAAAGCGGCGGAAAAGGCCTTTTGGGTCATAGCCGCACCAGCGGCGTCGCCGGACCAGACATTCGTTACGATCAGGACGAGACCGGTCATCGTACAGATGATGATAGTATCAATGAAGGTTCCGGTCATAGAAATGAGGCCTTGTTCGGCAGGCCATTTCGTTTTCGCCGCTGCTGCTGCGATCGGTGCGCTTCCGAGACCGGATTCGTTCGAGAAAACGCCCCGGGCAATGCCGTTTCGAACGGCCATCATCACCGTGGCTCCGAGAAAACCACCGGTTGCAGCGCTGCCGGTAAAGGCTTCTTGAATCACTTGACTGATCGCATGGGGAAGTTGGTCGGCAAATACGACGAGGACGGCAGTACAAGAGACGATGTAAAGGATCGCCATGAAGGGAACGATTTTTTCCGATACTTGAGCGATGCTTTGAAGGCCTCCGAGGGTGATCATCGCTACAAGAATCGTGATGACGGCCGCCGTGACTGGAACGGGAATGCTGAGACCGGTGTCACAGGCAGCGACGATAGAGTTCACTTGTGGGAAGGTACCGATGCCGAGGCAGGCTACGAGGACTCCGCTAGCCGCAAACATGATGGCGAGCGGCCGGTATTTGGGACCCATCCCATTGACGATGTAGTACATAGGACCACCGGAGATTTGCCCATTGGCGTCGACGGAGCGGTACTTCACGGCAAGCAGGCCTTCGGCGTATTTCGTGGCCATGCCGAAGAAGGCCGCCAGCCACATCCAAAACAGTGCTCCGGGACCGCCGGCTTTAATGGCTGTGGCGACACCGACAATGTTTCCGGTGCCAACGGTGGCAGCCAAGGCTGTACAGAGGGCACCAAAACTGTTTACGTCTCCGGAACCGTCATTTTTGGCGGTAAAAATGAGCTTCAGTGCCAGGGGCAGCTTGGTAACTTGCAAGAGGCCAAGGCGAAGGGTGAGAAAGATGCCTGTTCCCACGAGTAGAACTAACAGCGGCGGACCCCAAACCAGACTATCAATTTGATCCAGTATCGAGATGATGTCCATGATGATTGCTCCTTTGTATGTAGTAGAGATGAGACGTTGGTTCGGAGAAGAAAAAAGGGTATAAAAAAGAGCCAAATCTGACGATTTGACTCTGAAGAAAGGATAGAGTATAGGAAAAAGAGCGCAAGCGCTCAAAAATAAATGGAGAAATAAACAGGGCGATAGACACCCTATTAATTACTCTGTCCTTTTGCCTGAGAGATTTGGACGGTTTTACAAACCGCTTTGCCCCTTCGGCGCCCTGTAGCACAGGGTCTCTCCAGAGTTTCGTCGGCTTAACGGTTCTCCTTGCCCGAGCGGCAAAGGCCTGAGAGTGTAACTCCTTCGGCGAGTCTTATCGACTGCTCTCCCGTAAGCGTCATCCGAAATTATCTTATGAAGTTGTCACGAGGAGAATTATAAAAAATTAATCACAGCACGGCAATACGTGGTAAACTAATCGTACTATTTGGAGCATACACGATATTCTTAATAGTGACACTATTCGAACAGATAAAACGCCCGGTAGAACCGATAAATGAAATAACGGTTATCCATCCCCATGGCCTTTCATCGGCGTCGAGCAACTGGGCGTCCAGGGATAATTGTCTACAAGCAACCTCTGTAAAAGGGGAGTTGATGTAATAATTTACCTTACTTTGCGAAAAAGGTTTTTTGAACGGACCTAAAGAAAAAAAGGATAAAGAATAAATGTTTTTTAAAAAAGTTGCATCTTTCAGGCAAGTCGCTCTGTTTTATCGTAGTCTAGTTTGGAGGGTATAGATCGATGTCTATTCGAAAGCAGATCCTGGTGGCATTATTGATTTTTTCACTCGTACCGATCCTGATAGGTGTGGCCGTGAATATGTATGCCGTAAACAAAGGCTTATCCTCGGTCGAACGGGAACAAGTCCTATTTGCCGGAGAATCGGCGGCAAATACGGTCAGCGTGTTAACCAAAGAGCTGCAATCAGGTGTTCGAACTTGCGGTTGGTGGGATGATGCGAACGAGAATGTGGGTAAATCGGATGTTGCTTGGATTAAAGATCAATTGGCGACAGCTATGTCCGATTTTTCTCTCGATTTCATGCTGGTCACCGATAAGGATGGAAAAGTCCTGTACGCGGAGGGCACAGAATCCTTTACGGGGGACATGCGTCAGCAGCCGATTCTGAAACCGTTGATCAGCGACAAGAAAATGCATAGCGGATTGTATAAAGCTTCGAAAGGGATGGCCCTTGTTGCTGAGGCTCAAATCCTCAGGACGGGTGGAAAAGGGGACTGCGCGGGATATCTCGTTTTCGGAAAACTCATTGGTAACGAGCACTTGGAAACGCTTAAAAAACTGACCGGTGCGGAAGTCGCCCTATTATATCCGGCTGGGGAGGCTCCGCTGGCGACAGAGGCAACATTTGCAAAAGAGCCGGAGAAAGGGAAGGAAATAAATTCGCAGATGGTCGGTACTACAAAGTATTTGACTTCCTACCGACCTTTGTACGATATCAACGGAAGCGAAGTGGCGAAGATAGCGGCTTCCATACCAGTCGTCGCGAGTGTACAAACGGAAAAGGATCTTGTAAGCATTGCAGTGGCGATTTTGGTCGTTTGTTGTTTAATCGTTATTCCGAGTGGGATGTTCATATCGAATCGGTTTGCCAAACCGATCACGGTAACTGCCGAATTGCTCGACGAGGTGGCCGCCGGTAATCTGCAGCATAAACACGCCTATGCTGACCAACAGGGCGAAATCGGACGTATGATAAATGCCTATAACAGGATGGTTCAAGGCTTAGGTAACTTGGTCAAGGGCTGTAACGAGAGTGCAGAGCATGTCGTAGATACGACGCATGTATTGAATTCCAATATTGAAAACTTACGAATCTGTAGCAAGGAGAATACCTTACATATTCAGCAGGTGGCACAAGCGTCTCAAAAGATTCAGACTACATCGGAAAAATCTGTCGCCGATATGTTGAACATCGCGGGGATTGTTCGGGAGGTATTCCAGTATGTAGCGGTGTTGCGGGAAGCGTCCCAGGAAACGGCGGCACAAGCTAATGGAGGGCGTGCCGAAATCGAGCGTGTCATCGCCCAAATGCAGTTGATCCTCGAAAAATCGGAAGAGATGGAGCACGTGGTGAACGTGCTAGGCAGGAATTCCGAAAAAATTAGTCAGTTTGTGGATGTGATTACCTCCATTGCATCCCAGACGAATTTGCTGGCCCTAAACGCTGCCATTGAAGCGGCGAGAGCGGGGGAACATGGACGGGGTTTTGCCGTAGTCGCGGAAGAGGTCCGTCACCTGGCCGAAGAATCGGCAAAGGCTGCCGGGGAAATTCATCACATTATGAGCGAAATTCAACGTGGAACGAGTCAGTCTATAGAGGCTATCCATGAAGAAACCGGTGTCATTCGCGAAGGGGTTTCCATGGTCGAAAAGTCTGCTGATTCGTTTGTAAAGATTGAAGCGGCTGCGAAAGAGGTATCCCAAAAGTTTACGTCGATTGCCGATCAGACGCGGACACTGGCTGCGCAAAGTGAAAGCGTGGTCGACCGAGTGACGGATGTACAGCGGGAAATCAATATCATTTCCGGCATGGCGCAAACGATCGCGGCTTCAACGGAGGAAGAACTCGCGTCCGTTGAGGAAGTAAGCCACTCAATCGGAAAACTGGACGCGATGGTTGTACAAATGAGGGATCTCACCTCTCGGTTTAGGCTATAGAAAAAGGGACTGACGTTTGTCAGTCCCTTTCGGTTTTTCTCACACCTTTTCTTACCTCATAAAAGAATCGCTTCTACCCAATCATCGCTCATCCATCGCTTCTGGGGCGGCACTTCCACTAAGCAGTTACAGGCCAATAAGGATTTCATGACTCCAGGATTCTGCTTGCCTGTGAAAGACAGGCGATATTCTCCGTTTACCCAGTCGATTCGCCCGCGCAAAAAACGGCGTTGACCGCTTGTTTTCCCGAAACCTTCGGTAAGGCGCGCTCGTACTTTGCTGAGCTGGCTGTCTTTTCGCCCGGCCCAATTCCGCAAGAGTGTCCGGACGGTCAACTCATAGGTGACGGCGGCAGCACCGGGATTCCCGGACAGGCCGATTAATAATTTTTCGCCGAGGCCTGAAGCTGTCATCGGTGTTCCGGGCTTGATATCCAGTTTCGCAAACAACCGCTTTGCGCCCAGCTCGTGATGAACCTCTTTTACTACGTCATAATCGCCGACAGAGACACCGCCGGTCGTGAGAATCAGATCGGCTTGAGCGAGTCCTTCTTGAATCCGTGCCTGGATCAGCTCTTCTTTATCGTGGACCGAACCCAAGAGAATCGGCTCGCCCCCGTCACGGGACACGTAACCAGCGATTAAATACATGTTGGAATTAAAGATCTTCCCCGGCGTAAGCGGCGATGTAAGTTCCACGATTTCATCGCCTGTCGAGAGAATCGCTACCTTAGGCCGAGCATAGCAAGGGACAGGGTCCATGCCGAGTGCGGACAATATGGCTAATTCGGCGGGGCCAATCATCGTGCCTCGAGTGAGAATCGGCTCCCCTGCGACTACGTCTTCTCCTTTACGACTGATGTTTGCTCCAGGCGTGACTTCCGACAAAAAACGAACCGTTTCCCCTTCCGGTTCGGTATCCTCTTGCCGTAGCACAGCATTAGCGCCGAGCGGGATAGGGGCTCCCGTAAAAATTCGCGCACACTCTCCGGCTTGCAATTCTCTCCGCCCGATATGCCCGGCGGGAATCCGATCGACGACCGTTAGGACTTTCGGATTTTTCTTCGATGCGCCAAGGCTGTCTTCTCCTCGCAGCGCGTACCCATCTAAGGGGGAACGATCAAAGGGGGGTAAGGAGTGCGGGGCGTATAGGTCTTCTCCAAGGACTCGATTTTGGGCGTTCAAGATGGAGATCGGTTCAACCATTGGGGCGCGCAACGGGTAGTTCCATAAACTATCCTGGGCTTTTTCCAAGACGAAAGGGTATATATGTTTCTCCATCTTATCTCCACCTTAACAGGTACTGCGATTTCACTTTTACGGTTTCAGTTCTTTTAGTCTTACACAGCAAAAAAGGGATTGTCAAACCGGGTTTCGATACCCCTTTCTTGTTTTGGCATTCCCTTACCCCCATGAAAAACGGGCCGGAAGGCAAATGCCTTACCGACCCGTTTTTCATGGGGGAATCTACGCCATCAGCAGGACGGAAGTGGATTTGACCACAGCTGTTGCTTTCGATCCGACGGCTAGTCCCAGTTCTTCGCAAGCGTCTTTGGAAATGATCGATGTGATCGTCTGACCATTTCCGAGATCAAGAATGACCTCAACGGTGACGACGCCCACTTTGATTTCCTTTACAGTGCCGGTCAGTTGGTTGCGTGCGCTCAGTTTCATAAAAGCACCCCCTTGCCTTTCAATACTATGAAAAAAACCACACTAGATCACTATCTCACTGATTTGATTGTAACTCTATCCCGTGTAAAATCAAGCATATTTGGAATAAATAATAAAAATTAACCTCGTTTGGCCACAGAATGATCTACTTCAAACTTTTACGCTGTTCGGATTTATTTAGGTGGGAAGTGTATTGATGTGAGATAGACTTGAATTCCGGTATAGCACCTAAATCTAGATAGAGATTTATCTGAGCTAGGGAGTGTAAGAAAAATCGTAAGTGCTCAAATTCTCATTTTTGCCAGGTACTACCGGTTGATATAGCGAACGGGTAGTGATATAGTGTAATTCCTGTCGAGGACAGGACACATTGATAAGCGTAGATACAAAAGCGGAAAGACTTTCGTTTATAGCATTATCAAAAGGTTTTTAAAATAAAACGAGCGATTTCCTAAAAATACCAGTTGAAATAGTGAACACGAAGTGATATTATAAAATTCCGCCCGGCAAACGGGAACGAAAAACTTAGGTCCTTGAAAATTGAACAGTTGTAAGCAAAGCGTGCGAACCAAAGTCAATTCGCCCCACGTCGTGGGACGGATAACTTCTTAAGAGTCGATGACTTCTAACAAAGAAGCCTTGATTCAATAAGAAATACTTTATATCAACAAGAGCTTGACTCAAGCTTATCTACGTTTTTTGTGGAGAGTTTGATCCTGGCTCAGGACGAACGCTGGCGGCATGCCTAACACATGCAAGTCGAACGGAGAGCGGAAGTTTCGATGGAAGCTCTTAGTGGCGGACGGGTGAGTAACGCGTGGATAACCTGCCTGAGAGTGGGGGATAACAGCCCGAAAGGGCTGCTAATACCGCATAACGTTCCTGGAGGACATCCTCTGGGAACCAAAGGAGCAATCCGCTCTTGGATGGGTCCGCGTCCGATTAGCTAGTTGGTGAGGTAATAGCTCACCAAGGCGACGATCGGTAGCCGGCCTGAGAGGGTGAACGGCCACACTGGGACTGAGACACGGCCCAGACTC
>NZ_JACVHF010000027.1 GCF_014502795.1 Heliobacterium chlorum | reverse complement strand
TAAAATAATCTTGCCTATTTGCCACTTTTCTTTAGTTTAATTTGTTAGAGGCGCATAGTAGGGGTGTCGAATGTGCGCTTAAGTATTAAAAGGTGATTAATTTGAAAACATGTTTTGTTATTAGTCCTATCGGAGAAGAAGGCTCTAAGATTAGAAATAATGCCGATCAAGTTTTGAAACACATTATTAGACCAGTAATGGATCAACATGGATATAAAACAACAAGAGCCGACGAGGAAACAAATCCTGGTATTATTACTAAGTATATTTTAAAGCAAGTTATAGAATCTGATCTGGTTATAGCAGATTTATCTGGACATAATCCAAATGTTTTTTACGAATTAGGAGTACGTCATGTTTTTGGCAAACCGACAATTCAGCTTATCGAGAAAAATCAAAAAATTCCCTTTGATGTCTCATTTATGGGGACTATTACGTATAACCTTTCAGTACTCGATGAGGTAGTTCAATCAAAAACTAAACTCTCTGCTACAATTGAATCAATGTCTGAACAAATAGATAATCCCGTAACGGAAATAATGCATACTTTAAGAAAAAGCTCTGTTTCATTTGCAGACTTTTCGGAGCTTTTTAATGAGATAAGTAGTATTTCTAATTCAATAATAAATATCAACAAGAAATTTGATAATATTACACCGGAACTAAGTAAATCAGTTAGTGAAAATACCAAAATAGGGCTAGATAACCTTAAGAAAGACCTTTTTACTTGGCTCATCGACAATTCTGATAAATTACCATTTAACGTGACTATCGAACACAAACAAATTAAAAGGAAACGATAATAAGTATGTTGTTACCAACCACCAGATCGCCGGAAACGCTGTATACAAGGGTTCCGTTACTTATGGTGTTTGTTACGATGTGGAAACATATGGAATAATACTTCTTTTACCGCCTGTAGCAACAATTGCTTGACTCGGCTATGTGAATACCAGCAGATACGGTCAGGGATCCATCCCCGCGCATCTGTATGGCTTCAAGAGGTACTTCACGTGAACGGCTATGTGGCTTACAACTGGATAGGCGACGTGATGTTGGTGAGTTGCTTGGTTCACACCTGGCGCATGTTCGATGAGGCGCTGAAGCATTGCCAAACGAGAAGCACGGAAAATATAGTATATTATGAGCTATAGCTCAAACACCGTAACGATGTAGGGCTAATTTACGCTTACATTGAACTCAATTGATCATGCATGTGAAATCCAATCAATTTACAATTAACTCACAAGTAATTTATCCGTTCGGATAATTAGGCATCTCCCGATAATTCACACCTTTTTTCTTCAAGTGGTTGAATTACCTTTGAATCCAATGACATCATTAACTGAGGTAAATCTTCATAATAACAAACGTCTAACATCCAGTTTTTTCTTAATAGTACTTCAAACATACTCCAAGGTGTATACCCTTCCTGTAGTAATGGCTTTACGGGTATATTAAGATTCGACGACGCTAAAGATTGTAACTCTTGGATTACAGACGATGGTTCTGTAATGTCAGCAATTATGAATCTAGATAAATGAGCTAATGTCATTACAGTTTCTAATAAGTCACGATTATGAGGTTTTTCAAAATCAAATATTACCGGAATATAGTCGTGTTCCTTAAGCTTAGAACGTATGGCATCTAAAATTTTTTTCCTTTCCGGAGTAAATCTCCCGAGTATGAGTACTACCTTATCGGTAATAGTATCAATTGCATGCCTAACCTGTTTGTTATGTAATAAAGCATATATGAACGGTGCTATCTCAATGTTATCTACTGTAATTGCAGGTTCTAGCTTTTTAGTTATTACTAAGCCAGATTGTATAGTTCCCTCCATATTTACTCCCCAAGGAGCTATACCAAACACGGTGCAGTCTAATATATTAGCATCCTTAAAATTAACATCAATTAATTGAGCATAGGATAAATCAGTTTTTTCGACCTCTGCACTTTCAAAGTTTGATTCTGATAGGTTAGAATTTGAAAAAGAAACATTTTTTAGCTTAGCTTTTTCCAAACACGACTGTCGCAAGTTCACATTTGACAAATCAGAAGAATAAATATTAGAAGCACTTAATGTGGCATTTTGTAAATTGGCGTCAATAAATATGGAACCTTTTATCTTAGCATTCAAAAGATTAACGCCTTGTAAATTAGCCCGAATAAATTGTGTATTGATTAACTTAGCGTTTTTCAAACTTACTTTCTGTAAAATTGAATTGTTTAAAACGGCATTATCTAATATAGCCCCTTCCATATTAGCTCCATTAACTTTTACTCCCTTAAGCGACGCTTTTTGAAGTTGTGCATATTTAAAATTTATGTTATCAAGATAAGCTTCGTCAAAATCTGCATTTTCTAATATAGCTTTTTCAAAAGTTGTATTAGAAATTCTTGTTTTTCTCAACTTCACATTAGTTAAATTTATTTGGCCAAAATTCAATTCCTTTATGTTTGTTTCTTCAAAATTTACGGATTGCAAAGAGGCCCAATTAATCGCAACATTTTTCAAAAAACTACCCCTAAAATCAGCACTAATTAAAATAGTAGACAAACATACTGTAGCACGCAGATTAGCTCCTCGTAAATCCGTATTTGAAAGATTAGAACCAGACAGATTAGTCTCATATAAATTAGCATTTGATAAATTTGCGTTTTTTAGATTTGCCCAACTAAGGTTAGTGCGAAATAAATCACTTCCTTGAAGATTTGTATTAGCAAAGTTTATGTTTCTTAAATTGTAAAATGACAATTCTGCTTTACTTAAGTCGGGAATAATGTTTTTTTGTCTATCCCTCCACTGATTCCAGGCTTCAACTCCTCTTCTTAATATTTCTAGATGCTCTTTGTTTGGCACATAAATCACTCCTAATAACTACGACACAAACAAAAACTATTATTTTACCAATAACAGTGTTTAGTATGTTTTAAATATAATTTCAATCTTTTGTACGAATTTTTCACTTAAATCAGAGGATGAAATTATACGTCTTATCCCCTTAAAAACTGATTCTTTTTGTCGTTCACTGGGGCTTGGGTTACGCGACAATCCCGTAGAATATGCTATACCTGCATTGTCATAATCTTCAAGAATAAGAAAAAGGTCTCCCATTGTAAAATCTAACCAAAACGAAACATTGTGATGTGTTATTAATTCTTTACAAACCTCAAGAACACTATTAGCTATTAACTTTGCCTCTTCAATTTTACCTGCAATCAAATTTAATGATGCCGCGTTTACACCACAGTAATAATTAAAGGGATCATTCTTGTACGATACTTCATAAGCTTTAATCGCCTTTTCTAATTCGTCTTTTTTTCCGGTTGAATAATATAATTCTCTATGTACCCTTCCCTCAAGTCCAGCAAATTCAGGTAAACTTCTAGCTTCCTCAAATTCACTATATATCGAATTCAAACTACTAATCGCCATATTCAACTCTTTTAACTCAATTTGTATTAATACCATTCTATGAAGCAAACTAAGATCATCTGGTAAATAAGTTAGTGCTTTTGAAACTTCACTTAGTGCCAGATCGTATTTTCTATCTTCTAGAAAAATTTGACTCAATAATTCATGTATTTGAACATCTACTTCCTTATCTGCACCAAAAGAAGTATACATAGATTTAGTAAGTGTGGGTAACTCAGAAATTCTTCCAGCTCGAATATATGTCTCAATCCTACGCATCCAAACCGACACCGCTGCGGGACTTGCATTTCTAGCTGGTCTGTGAAGTCGTACGGAACTAAGATATGTATCGATAATTGGGCTCCAATATTGTGTTTTAGGGGTTAAATTTGCTTCAGTCAGTAATCTTTCACAAATTTCAACCACCTTATTTCTATCTTCACCGCAGTAAGCCTGGTAGGAAGATAATGGCCCTTCAAAGTCAGATAGTGACATTGAATAAACGACTGGAATAATGCCTCTTTCTTTGTTAGTGCCACTTGCTACACCACATTCCCAAATTATCCATGGTCGCTCTATGCTTTTCGGACTAATTACAGCGATTACAAAGTCAGCGGATGATAATTTATTATATATATTATCACGCCATTCAGCCCCAATCTTCATCCCACCAGTAGGTTTAGTATCACTAGACAACCATACTTCAATGGCACCCTGTGATATATGATCTAATAGCGTCTGCCAGGCTAAAGCAATATCTTTTTCATCATGAGAATGACTTATAAATACTTTTAGCTTCATCATTTTTATACCTCCAACTAAGTAAACTAATAATAAAACAGAGTCTAAGCTAATCAGTAATTTTGTCTTTAAATACAAGTATAATTACTATTTAATTAATAAACATAAATTACGTACTCTTATTGCGATTCTTAATGTCTTTAAACTTTTAACTTGTTATCGACCACTGGGTATATAATCGATTAATCGATTATATTTTTCAATACCCTGTCAATGAAATGTACTTGAGGTTGCAGAGAAACTGTCGCTCCGGATATAATGCCTCTCATGACGGAAGCCATATAGGAAAGTTCATCGTATTCTTAAAAGTAGCTGCTGTCACCGTTTGTTCTATACACCTCCTTTTCCGCCCCAGTTGTAGCTAAATATTGATGACTTCTAACATCATTTTCATGTAAGCCTTATTTAAATTGCTGGTACTTTCATATCCAGTGCTCGCTTGCACATGATTTACGACGAAACATATTATCCAAGAGGAAATTTCGGTTTTCTTGCAGGCTTCCGGCGAGTTGGACTGACTCCGTTTAATAACACTTCTTTAGCCTGTTGTTCATCAAGACCGGTCAACTTTATGTAAATAATTTGCGCTAGTAATCCCTCGAGGTTACATTCCCTTACGAGAACCGGTAGTAGGGTTCCGTGGACACCTCTAGGATCTCGGTTAAAGGCAGCGGCCCATTCCGCAGGTGTGTAATCCGACTTCAGGTAGTCTGGCGAAAGGACAGTAATAGTGCGGTTGGCTAGTTTGGCAGCCTCGTCCATCATGACAATAAAGTTTATTCCCACGGTGAAATCCCATGCTTGGATAACTACCGAGTAGCCGGCTTCTTCTAATATCCATGCGATCCATTCGGCGATTTTATGGTCTGTTTTGTTATAGCTGATGAAAAAGTCCTTGATGTCCTTCGTAAGCTCCCCCCTTTCATATAACATTTTTTAAATAATTCATAACGTTCTTAATATAGGGGGGTGGTCTTCGGGAAGAACTTTTTCTAACGTCGTCAACGATTGTTTATAACATGCCTTCGCCCCGTCCAATTCCCCCAGGATCTTTAGCACCAAGCTCAGGTTTGTTATATCCCTGGCTACGTTAGGATGGCCCGGCCCATAGACAGTTTCATCGATCTTCAACGCGCGTTCCAGACATGCCTTCGCCCCGGCCAAGTCACCCAGAGCTTTTAGCACCAAACAGGTTGTTCACGTCAATGGCTACTTCTGGATGGTCCGGGCCATAGACAGTTTCATCGATCCACGAAAATCTGCACTACGCTGATAATAGTTCCCGACATCGTCCATTAGTTCTATTCGCTCTTCCAGAAACCGATTCATCTCTTGTGAATGTTTAATAACAGCCAGCGCCTGTGGTAAAAGCCAGCTCCAGTCTCTCCACCGCCGGACAACATCTCGATCAGGCACCATCTTTCTGATGGTGTTCATCGCCGATTTTAGCCATAACTCCTTCACTTCTTTTGGCGACTTTTCCCGAGTACAGCCTGAACTAGACGGTGAACCGAAAAGTTTTTTTCCTTTCGTTCTACCATGGAGTACTGCAGTAGTGGCCAAACCGCATCATTCCATTTCAAATTATTGGCCACTGCCTTGGTAAGCGCTTCCGAGACGTTCTCATACGATCCTGCCCGTATCAGTTGTTCCGGAATACTATCGGGGGAGAAAAAAGATAGCAAATTTAGTAGATCTGCCGCCGGGGTTTCGCATATTTGCTCGTAAGCGATATACCAGGTGGTTGCGACAACCTTATGATAAAATGCTGGGGTTTCCTGTTCCAACATTTCTCTACAGTGGCTCTTCCATAGTTCATGATATTCATTCAACGAAATTTTCATTTTATTAGCATAGGCTGCTGCTTGCTCCAATGACAACGGTAAGTCACCAAGTTCATGAGCCAATTGGTCCTGATTAGCATCGTCGATTTGACCAGTTCGTTTCCTTAGGAATGCTATCGACTCTTTCCTTTCCCAAGTCTGAATGGGCAAAGTATGGGCTAATCCTCCCCAATTTGGATTTCGTGAAGTAATTAGGATATGACCACCACCCCCACGTGGTAGGTATAGGTCTTCGATTGTTTCATTCTCCTGTGCGTTATCGAAGATTAGGAGCCACCTTTCATTTTGTTCAAGATAACTTCGTGCGGCCTCAACCGCTAATGGCGTGTCCAATGCTTCATCAGGTGCTTGTTTGATCAACTTCAGTTGAAGAGCCAATTTGGCATAATCTTCAGCCAACAAAGCAGATTGTTCTGCTCTTAGCCACCAGATAATGTCATAGTCTCCGGCATATCGATAGGCGTACTCCAGTGCCATTTGTGTCTTGCCTATACCGCCCAAGCCGGTAATTGCTTGGGTGAGGGCAAACGGTTCACCTGATGCTAACGCTTTATGAATTGTGTTGAGGCACGTATTACGTCCGGTAAAGTTAATGTTGCGTGCGTGGGGAATGTTATGGATGTCTGGCAGACTACCGGGGAATCGAGGTTTTTGGTGGATAGGGGAGGAACCTGGAAACAAGGGTTTTTGCTCCGGTTTCGTTCGCCCAGTTTGGATGTCCCCGAGCAATTTATTCTTAGCATGTGTCTCTTTTAGACCCACCAAATCGATGTACGCACGTGACGCAAATATTCCTTGTAGTTCGCATGGCTGGACGCGAATCAGCAATAGTGTGCCCTTCACCCCGTCTGGATCCAGGGCAAACACGGCCGTACATTCAGCTTTCGTGTAAGGTGAGGTCAGAAAATCTGGTGATAGAACCGCAATGGTGGCGAGATGTCTTTAGTGCTTCATCCATCATCGTGATAAAGTTTTTACCTGCGTTAAAGTCCCACGCCTCGATAATGACGCTGTACCCGGCATCTTCCAGAACCCAAGCGATTCACTCCGCCCATGTCTTGTCAGCCTTGTTATAGCTAATGAAAAAATCATTTAGCTCACTGTCTGGCATAGAAACACCTCTGACGTAAAGATTCGACAATCTACTGGGCGTTCCTTCCAAGGATATTTTTAAAATACTCATTTGATTCAATCTACTTTTATAAACAGTGAAAGAAACAGAATGGCTATTGTGTTTTTTTCGCTAGCTGAAACGTTTTTTTATTTTTAGTAAAGAACGTCCTTTAAGCACTTTCACGAACGTAACCCCAGCCTTCGTTCATGATTTTCGTGCGCATTTGCGGCCAAAAATAGAGCATCTCATCGCGCATGATCGATAAGATATCTCGCTGCCAATCTTCCAGAAAAGGACTATGGTTCATCAAAAACAGCATGATATCCTTTTGCGGCCGTTCTGGTAATCTCCGATTCTGCTCTTTCGTCTTATCGTCACCCGTACTTATTTGGGACGCTTTTGACGGCGTCTCTCGTTCCGAGAGAAGATTCGTTTCCAGAGAAAACAAATCTTCGTAAGCGCTGTCGGGATGTACTTTCGGTTTTGGTGGAAGAGCGTCTTTCACAGTCCCGTAATGAGGATCGATGTGTTCTTGAATGGCCATCACTGCATCAAGGAAGCTCTCTACCTTATCGAGTCCGTGGAGAATTTCGTATTCTCGAATACGATCAGCCGAGGAGGCCATCGACTCAACCATAAATCTGGATGTCCCCGAAAAGGCGGCATTGTTTTTAAAGAAATCACAATGGGCCAGCACATGTGCGGCCACTAACTCATTTTGTATGGGAGTATTCCCCTCCAGTAAAAAGGCGTAGCAAGGAGAAGAGTTGATCACGAGTTCATAGATTCTGGACAGATTGTAGTCGTAGGACATTTTTAAACGGTGAAAGCTCTTGCCAAAAGACCAGTGGCTGAACCTTGTTGGCATCCCGTAAGCACCGAAGGTATACAATACGTCTGCTGGTACAACTTCAAAGCGCATATCATAGAAATCTAAACCAAACCCCTTGGCAACATCCATGATCATCGGTAGGGACTTTTCCAACCGCTCCAAATCCTGTGTAGATTGAGATTTTTCCATTTTGAGACCTCCTTCTTCCCTATCATGTCTTTTATATGTCTATGCACAGGGGAGGCCTGCTTGCTTCAAAAGAAAAGTTAACGGGCATGAGTCACTCAGCCGTTATAATAACAGTTATTTAACAATAAAAAGCCGGCCTGTTCACTGCTTGAACAAACCGGCTTTTTCCTTATTTCTAAAACGTTATATCTCTCCGACACTCCTGTTGGTCGAACTGAGCTAATGAAGGGGCCGATCAGGGCTCCCGACTTCTCCGTAATATCGAATCCCTCGAGAGATGGTTTCATCGATCAGTTGCCGCAGACTAAACCGGCTGTCCTGAGCGGGGAAACGTTCAATCGCCTCATCTAGTTAATCCCGGCAGGTTTCTTGAAAAAAACCGATCATATCGCTCGGGGTGATCTGGTCGACAGAACAAACAAAAGGATGGTGCCGCAAATAGTAGATCCGCGTCCAACCAGCCAGGTATTCGGCTAGGTTCCCACTGTTGACGAACGGAAGCACTCTTTGAAATAAGGGATGACTCTGTACCTCCCTTGGAACCTCTGGGTGGATAAAGGGTTCAGCCTTCATTCGGGCCACCTCTTTTATGAAAATTGGCCTTACCTTTTGCCGATGAAACGGTGCAAAGCCCTTGTCACTGTAGCTATCCCCGGCAAAGGAAAGACTATTCCCATCCAGAAGAACCCCTAACCCCTTACTGCCATTCAACTCGGTTACGACCGTTCCGCTTCGCCTGGTAAAGGGCTTTATCGGCCCGGTCGATGAGACTTTGTACAGTTTCATTATGCTTGCGACATTCGGTGATGCCAAAACTCGCTGTCACATCGATCGTCAGGTCTTCAGAAATCACATAAGGTTCAGCGCTCACGATCTCCCGGATCTTCTCGGCAAGCACAAAAGCCCCTTTCAGATCTGTCTCGGCTGCGATAATGGCGAACTCTTCACCACCAAAACGGCAAACCGTATCGGTGGCTCTCACCCTTTGGTTTAACCGCCCGGCTAGGTTAATCAAAATCTTGTCCCCGACCAGGTGCCCATATGTATCGTTGATGTGTTTAAAATGGTCGATGTCGATCATCATTAAGGCAAGCATGCTGCCAAAACGGTCAACTCGAGCCAATTCTTCCGTTAATTTTTGATCAAAGTAACGACGGTTATACAATCCCGTGAGAGTATCCCGTACGGAACCGGCCCGCAAAATCCCCTCGCGACGCTTTAAACTATCAATCGAAATCTTATGCCGGAGGGCGACTTCAATGCGAAGCAACAATTCTTCATAATCAATCGGTTTCGTAATATAATCGGAACCGCCTGCTTTTAGACTTTCGAAGCGGTCGCTTTTATTTTCACTGGAAGAAGCAAAAATAATCGGCACATCACTTGTGTCAGCATTTTCCTTGAGGCGGCGGGCCAGATCCCATCCATTTAACCGGGGTAACACGATATCGGCGATAATCACATCGGGTTGAAAACTTTGGATTACCGTGAGAGCTGTTTCACCGTCCCGGGCGTTTTCCACCTGAAAACCGCTGCGACACAGTTCATCCATTAAAATTTTAGTCTCCAACGCCGAATCATTTACGATGAGTACTCTTGCCATCCCCGGTCACCTCCCTCAATGCCATATTTTTTACTTCAAACATATTAACCCCTAATCCAATATACCAGATTCAACCAAATCGAATCCAGTATTTTATTCTTGCTTTTTGTCGAAATTCCTTTTTTCTGAAAATAATAAATACTGTAAAGGAATAAAGGTATGGCAAAATGGATAGGTCGGGGCATACGTACCGAACTTTATCCAGATCAAATTAAACCTCATGTTATAAGTTATGCATTTTAAAATGGAAAGAGATCTGCATGATTTGCAGATCCCCTTTCCGCCGGCCAGGCAGGCCGGGCTACAATAAGGAGCAGCCATTTCGATCCGCCGTCCCTTTTCGCCTCTCCCACCTGCATCGGAGAGAGGTTGCAGCCGTTATGGCCGTTCCTCTTGATTACATCTTACGCCGTACTTCTGATTTTGTCAATCCTTTTTGTTCGCATTTTCCCATACAGTTACTGCCATCTGAAAGACGAGCGGGTGATTGTAATCTTCGATACGGCCTTCTCGAGCGAACTCTGCCAGCTTTTTCGTCCAGGGAAGACATCCCACCACTTCACAGTCTTCCGCTAACAGATCTTCTCGATCACTGAGGCGAATCAGGGAACTGCAAGAGGGACACTCGGTCTCTCCCCCGTTTTCAACGACACCCAAGATGGGGACAGCTCGTCTCGCCAAAATAGACATGACATTGCGAATCGCCAGGCGGTCTAATTCTCGTTGGGACGTCACCATGACGACACCTACCACCGGCAATTCGTTGAATAGAAAACGATGAATATCATTAAAACCGGCTGGCATATCGATAAGCAAGACATCCAAGGGAGCCCACTGCCCATGAGATATGATGGCCTGAATGACTTTATCCGGTCCCTCCACAGAAAAGTCAATAAGCTTCTCTGGTAATAGTCCCGCTGAAACGATTTGGAGTCCATCTCGGCTCAAAGAGGGATGTAGCTTACCTCCTCTCTGCTCCATCCGCTGGTTTACTCCAAACATCACTGGAATCACCGGTCCAACCGGATCGGCATCCAAAAGACCCGTTAGGAGTCCCGCTTTCGTCAAACCAGCCCCTAAGAGCGCTGTGATAGTTGACGTGCCAACGCCACCTTTGCCGCTCATCACGGCGATGATCTTCGGTGGGTGGTTCAATCTGTCTCACTCCCAGTAAACGATATGCTTTATTTTATCAAATCAAGTGAGCTGATCCAATCGGTCATGGGAAAGCGAAAACCCTCTGCCGAACGTTAAGTTCATTCCGACAGAGGGCAAAGGGATCATTCCTAATCATGATGGCTAACCTCTTTATCCCATTGCCATACGCTGTTCTACCAAACGACCCAAACGGGACATGGCAAAATTGATGATAAAGTAGATGCAAGCGACCAACAGGAGAGTCTGAATCGGGTTGTTGTACTCAATAAAGGTCAGTGACGCCTGCCCAGTCAATTCCTGCAGCCCGATAATCGTTGCATAGGAGGTGTCTTTCGTCAAGGTGATGAACTGGCTCAAGAGTGGGGGAATCATCTTTCGCAGTGCCTGCGGCATGATGATGAAAACCATCGTCTGCAGGTACGTAAACCCTTGAGAGCGAGCCGCTTCCCACTGACCCTTGGGGATCGATTGGATCCCGCCACGGATGATTTCCGCCACTAAAGCCGATGTAAAGATGGTGAAAGCGACGACAGCCGCCCAGAACTTGGAGAGGTTGACCCCGATGACCGGGAGCGCAAAATAAGTAAAAAAGATCAGCAAAATCAACGGGAGATTGCGCAAAGACTCAATATAGAAAAAAGCCGGATAGCGCAGGAACCGGAATTGAGAAATGCGCAAGGCACAGATCACCATGCCGAAGAAGAGACTCAGTGCGATACTGACAAGGGCCAGTTCTATCGTCCACTGCAGCCCCTGCATCAGGAACTTGAGATTCTTCGGCTCGAATAAGATCATCCATTTAGACGCTTCCATAGGTCCCCTCCTCTCTTAGGAACTTCGCTGCAACCGCCGTTCCAATAGGTTAGCAAAGGTACTGAGCGGTACAGTAATCGTCAGATACAGCAAAGCGGCGAAAATAAACACCTCAAAGACGATGAACGTATCCGAGGAAATTAAATACGTTTGATACATCAAGTCGGTCACAGCGATCGTGCTTAAAATGGCTGAGTTCTTGACCATATTCACCATCTGGTTGGTCAAGGGCGGAAGAATAATTTTCACGGCTTGCGGCAAAATGACATAGCCCATCGCCTGCAGATAGTTCATCCCCGATGACCGAGCTGCCTCCATCTGTCCTTTGGGTACCGCTTGGATGCCCGCCCGGAACACTTCTCCCATATAGGCGCCAGTGTATACGGCCAGACCTAACGTTCCACAGGCTAAGCCGGAGATGTTCAAGCCCATAGCCGGGGAACCGTAATAAAAGAAGAAAACTTGAATAATCAATGGCGTGTTTTGAAAGAACTCTACATAGGCTGCCCCAAAGCCATTGAGCACCTTCGAGGAAGTAACTCGAAAAATAGCGATCACGACGCCGATCGCCAGGGACAACAGCAGTGCATACAAGGAAACTTCCAAGGTAATCCCCAAACCGGATAGATACTTTCCCGAATAGCTCAGCACATCATGCCAGTTTCCCATGCCAGACCTCCTTTCTATAAAAAAGGGGAGTGAAGCCTTCTCCACTCCCCGGCAGACTCATTTGTTCCCTACTTGGGCGGATCTTGCTTGAACCATTTCTTATAGAGCTCAGCATACTTCCCGTTGGCCTTTAGTTCCTTGATAAAGTCGTTGACATATTGAACCCACTCGGGATGACCTTTTTGCATACCGAACCCATAGGGTTCTTCCGTAAACAACCCGCCGACCAACTCATAGTTGGTATCTTCTTGGAGAAAACCAAGCAAAATGGAGTTATCTGTCGTCATGGCATCAGCCCGGCCTTGCTTGACCGCCAAAAAAGCTTCCGTATATGTGGGGAATTCCAGCACTTCTGCACCTGGCGCTTTTTCCCGTATATTCTTCGCACTCGTCGATCCTTGTGCCGTAGATACCTTTTTCCCTTTTAGATCATTTATGCTTTTAACCGGGCTGCCTTTTTTCACCAGCAGAGACTGACCGGCGAGGAAGTAGACATCGGAAAAATCAACCTGCTTTTTCCGCTCGTCGGTGATCGTCGTGGTGCCGGCAACAATGTCGATTTGGCCGTTTTGCAACATAGGAATGCGGGTTTTCGACTCGACTTTTTCCAGTTTCACCTTGCTGGCATCGCCGAAGATCTTTTTCGCTAATTCCTTCATGACGTCCACTTCAAAGCCTTCCGCTTCTTGAGCACCGGGCTTCAGTTGCCCGAAAAGGGGTACGTCGTTCTTGACACCCGCGATGAGGTATCCCCGGTTTTTAATGGTCTGCAGGTAGTCCCCCGACTGACCCGATGAGGTTGGGGCGCTCGATGATGATCCACACCCTGTTGCGATAGATCCCATGAGCACGATTGAGCAGACAAGAGCGACCCGCTTGGCCCATTTTTTGAACATGTACTCTCCTCCTTAAGAAAATATTTTTTATCACATTCAGCGGCCAAAAAAAAGCGCACTGAATACTACCGCTTTGAAGCCCTTCCTCCCGTAAGAATCTTGCTCAAAAAGAGCTTTGCCCGCTCTTCCCGCGGGTTCGTGAAGAAATGCTCCGGTGTTCCTTCTTCCACGATCATGCCGTTATCCATGAAGATGACCCGGTCCGCTACTTCCCGGGCAAAACCCATTTCATGAGTCACGACGACCATGGTCATCCCCTCTTTGGCCAGGGCCTTCATGACATCGAGTACCTCATTGATCATCTCCGGATCCAGGGCCGAAGTGGGCTCGTCAAAGAGCATGATCTTCGGCTTCATAGCTAGCCCCCGTGCGATAGCCACCCGCTGCTGTTGACCACCGGACAATTGCGACGGATAAGCTTGGGCCTTTTCCGGGATTCCCACCTTTTCTAAAAAGAAGGTAGCTGTCTTCTCGGCTTCTTCTTTGGCGATTTTCCGGACCTTAATGGGAGCCAAGGTGATGTTCTCTAGCACCGTCTTATGGGGATAGAGGTTAAAATGCTGGAAAACCATCCCGATTTCCTGTCGCAACAGATTTATGTTCGTCTTTGGATCGTCAAGCCGGAAGCCATCGACTGTGAGTTGACCTTCACTGATGGCTTCCAACCGGTTGATACAGCGCAACAGGGTACTCTTTCCCGAGCCACTGGGGCCGATGACAACGACGACTTCCCCTTCGCGGATTTGAAGATTGATATCGCGGAGAACGTGCAACTTACCGAACCACTTGTTCACTTTGTCGAAACGAATCAGCGTCATCGCCCCCTGGATTAGAAATATTTATCGCATAATGCTCTAATTATAACATTATCTTTTAGATTTTGCCGTATAAAACTTGCTCGATAAAGATGTCAGTTTTTTCCTTTAAATGCACCAGGTAGGGGCTGACAAGCTTTTCACCGTGAACCGTGTCGGTGACCAATACGGTCGGTTGTAGAGGAGACTCTTGATAAAACTGGACCACATAACCTTCATCCCCCGTAGACAATCGTACACGGGTGTTTAACATGAGGTCGCGCAGACGATTCATGAAGGTATAGACGATATGTTTATCAAGGTGATCGGTGGAATCTTTGTTCAAAATATCGACGGCGTGGATATGATCCATCCGGGACCGGTAAGCGCGGTTGGTCGTTAAAGCTGAATAGACATCCGCTACGGCGACAATGCGAGCAAAAAGGTGGATTTCCGCGTACTTCAACTTATTGGGATAGCCCCGACCATTACACCATTCCTGATGCTGTAGAATACAGCACTTCTGTTCCTCAGGTAGGGGGATTCCACTATCTTGAAATATTTTCAGCCCTGCTTCTGGGTGGGACTTGATGATTTTAAACTCTTCATCCGTGAGTTTGCCTTTCTTGTTCAAAATAGCATCGGGGATATTTATTTTTCCGATGTCATGAAGGATAGCTCCTGCAGCAAGACTCTGTATTTCGTCACCAGAAAGTCCGAGGTTCATTCCAATCATCGTGCTTAACAAGCATACATCGACAGAATGGTGCAAGGTATAATCGTCTGATTCCCACAAACGAGACAGGCGAAGTCCGAGTTTCTCATCCTTGGCGATCGCCGAGACCATATTCGACGCCGTATTCCGAATCGCTTCTTCGTTAAAACCGTGACCCTCACGCATATCTATAAAGACGTCCCGAACGGTTTCAATCGATTGTTCAAACAATACCTGCTCCTGTTTTACCCGTTTCAATGCCTCGAATTGATCGGTTAAAGACTCAACGGCCTTGGGCTTCTGCCCTGTCAAAATGCCGATCTCTTCCCACTTGAGGATTTGCTTATATATGGCATCTGTTAGAAAGGTGCCTTTTGGGATCAACAGGCGCCCATCGACGGTAAAAACATCTTTAGCTAATTCTTCCCCGACGTTATATTGTTCCGATACTTTTCGGACATACATGTCCTTCCACCGTCCCCTATTCCATTTTCCTGCTAGAATCGTTCGACAAAAGCAATAGTTTTCCTTTTTAACATAAAAGAAAGCTGGCGCGAAAATACCGCAGTTAATACCCCCCTCGCTTTCTCAAACGCATGGAATCGTAAGAATTGACGGTTTTACAAAAGCGGCTTCGACCTGTATGATTTATAGTATGAGAAAATAATCATAAAATTCGTAAAAACAGTTCTCTGCTATGGGTCATCTCCTCTGGAGAAAGGAAGAAAAGGATGAATATCGCCTTTTTCTTGATTCCGAAAAAAGAAGTAGTCCACCTACCCATCACATCGACGATGCGACAAGCGATTGAAAAGATGGAATATCATCGTTATACTGCCGTTCCCCTCATCGACCGTGAAGGCAAGTACGTAGGGACGTTGACCGAAGGAGACTTGCTCTGGAAATTAAAAAATACGCCTGGTCTCACTTTTGAAAACATGCACCGCCTGTCACTGACGGAAGTTCCTCGGAGGATGAACAACAAGCCTGTTCATATCTATGCACAGATGGAAGAGTTGGTTTCTTTGGCTGTTGAGCAGAACTTTGTTCCTGTAATGGATGATCGCGAGGTCTTTATCGGGATCGTCCGGCGTAGAGAAATTATGGAGTATTGTGCGGGAATGTTGGAGACTCGAAAGTTCAGTAAGACTGTTTGTTCTTCATAAAGGACCGAAAGGGTCCTTTTTCTTTTTCCCGGCACAAGGATAAGGGACGTGTTTTGTATAATATCTGACTACTTGATTCGTATAAAAACCGAATAACAAAGGGGGTTCCGAACTATTTTGAAAACGATGAAAGCGCAGCAACATCTCGTTGCCCTATCATTAATCCTCTTCATGGCCGTCACCATGTTTCTCGGCTGGTGGACTCCTCTTGAATCCATGACCTATGATATGTGGTTTCGCATTCGCGGCAGCCAAGTTCCTTCGAATGACATCGTCATCATCGGTATTGATGATGAGTCGTTAGCCAAAATTGGTCGATGGCCTTGGAATCGAACTGTTCATGCCAAACTGTTGGATGCTTTATCGGAAGCACGTGCCGTCGGTTTCGATTTCACCTTACCGGCCTCTTCCGACCCTACTGAAGACAACTCTTTTGCCGAGGCGATCAGTACACATGGTAAGGTTGTTTTAGCTGCAAACTACACCTTTGAAAAAGAAGGAAACGATACGTTCCAGGTGCTTCGCTTTCCCGCTTCGCCCTTGTTGAAAGCCGCGAAAGGATTGGGATTCGTCAACTTTCCGACCGAGTCAGATAACATCGTTCGACGGGTTCTGCCAGCAACCTATGAACGGGAGCGCCCATTTCCCTCCTTTTCCCTCGCCGTGGGTATGACCGCTCAAGGCATACCGATGCAACAACTGAAGATTTCCAACGGTCACATCCAAGCTGGAACGATGGACATTCCTTGGGTTAACCAGCGATCGCCATTGATTAACTTTTGGGGACCGGCAGAAACCATCCCTACATACCCTTACTACAAAGTGATCAACGGGATCATCCCCAAGGACACCTTCAAAGATAAAATTGTTTTTGTCGGCCCTACTTCCCCCTTGCTTTCCGATAAATTTCAAACCCCTTTTACGCGCAGTAACATGGTCCTGCAGTCATCCCACCCATCTTCCGGTGTCGAACTTCATGCCACAGCATTGGAATGCTATCTGAGCGGCAGGTATTATGCCCAAGCGCCGCTTTGGCTCAACCTCCTCGCCGTCATTCTTGTCGGTACAACTACTTACATCATCAGTATCAATCAAAAACGCTGGACCGGCTTGCTCAGTCTGAGCGGGGTAACCTTATTGTGGATTTTTTTAACTGGACTTTTACACGTCCATGCTCATCTCTGGATAAACCTTGTAACACCGCTGGCGACTGGATTTCTGACCTATCTAGCTGCTTCGGTTTTCAACTTTATTACGGAGGAACTGGAACGAAAAAAAGTCCAGCATCTCTTTGGGCGTTATGTTTCACCGACCGTTGTAGACCAACTCCTTTCCCGCCCCGAGATGGTGCATTTAGGCGGTCAGCGGGTAGATACAACGATCCTTTTTTCAGATATTCGTGGCTTTACTTCCTATAGCGAAGGCAGAACTCCTGAAGAGGTTGTCGGCAGGTTAAATGAGTATTTTAGTCGTATGACGCAAGTTATCTTCAAACATGGCGGGACGCTCGATAAGTTTATGGGCGACGGGATCATGGCTGTATTCGGTGCTCCCATTGCCGACCCTGACCATGCCCTACATGCCCTTGAAGCTGCCAAAGAAATGTGCAGCACCTTGGAAGAGATGAATCAGGGATGGCGTGAACGGGGAGAACCCTTATTTAACCTGGGCGTAGGTTTAAATAGCGGTCCCGTATTGGCTGGTAACATCGGCAGTGAAGAGCGGATGGAGTATACAGTCATCGGTGAAGATGTCAACTTATCGTCACGCTTGGAAAGCCTGAACAAGCAATATAAATCTCGGATCATCCTCAGTGAACGGACCCTTCAATATCTAACAGAAAGTGCCACGCGCACCGGTCAATTACCAGTGCGCGTGGACAAAGGCGACATGATAAACGTTCAACAGACATCAACACAGCAGGAACTTCTTCAATACTTCCAGCTTGAAGAGATGGGTGAGGTTTCTGTGCGAGGCATGGTTCAACCCGTTAAGATTTATACCTTACCCGCTTATAACGATAATTAGGGATGTACCTTCTCCCATACCTTTTGTTCCTGAAAAATCTGCAACAAGGCCCCATCTAATTTACCATCTTTGACCATAAAACCTAATATGCGCAGCGCTTCATCGACGGACATGGCTTTTTTATAAGGTCGATCCGACGCGGTTAAGGCGTCAAAGACATCGACCAATGCCAAAATCCGAGCCTCCACTGGAATAGAATTCCCAGCAAGCCCTAAGGGATATCCTTTTCCGTCTAAGTGTTCATGGTGCATCGACGCCCAGATCGGAACATCCTCCAACTTCCGAGGAAAAGGCAGCTTCTCGAGCATTCGTTTCGTAACTTGAACATGTTCCTCCATCTGTATCCGTTCCGAATTCGTTAAGGTACCCTTAATGACACATAACGCTTCTACCTCGGCAGCCGTTAACCAAGGCTGCCTTTTTCCTTCTCTGTCTATGTATTCAATACGCTGTATTTTCCGGAGTTCAGCGATCATTTCGTCAGTTATTCGATTCGAAGGGTTATCGGCGTAAAGAATTAACTGTTGGCTGCTTTCCCAAACACCCCAAGTCTCCCGCCACCATGCTTCAATGTCATCATCGTTTGCATCGCCTCTATCGATAGAAACCATTTTTTTCTCGAGATACTCTTGTTTGAGCAAGGCGGCAATATAGTCCATACGCAACAAAACTAGCTCACGTAGGTCACCGAGTCGAGTAGCCTTGTTCATTACCGATAAAGGAGTGGCAATTTTTCCAATATCATGGAGCCACGCGGACATCACCAGTTGTTCGAGCCGTTCCTCATTGAATGACACTTCCGCTAAGATTCCTCTGTCAGTCTTATTGATTGCATTTCCCAATTCTTCTGCCAGGAGTGCCACGCGACGGGTGTGATGGGCGTTATAAGGAGTCTGAGCATCAATCGCTGTGGCCATGACTTCAACAAACGAATGGAATAGCTGACGGATAGAATCCAAAAGTCCACGATTTGTCAACGAAATGGCAGCCTGAGAAGCTAGGCAGGAGACGACCTTTTCCAGCTCAGGTGCGAAAGGAATGATTTCTCCCTTTTCATCGGTAGCGTTGATCAATTGGAGGACCGCAATCACTTCGGATTCATGGTTTTTCAAGGGGACGACCAGCATGGATTTTGTCCGATACCCTGTCATGTTGTCATATCTTTTGGGCCCAGAGAAATCAAACTCTTTTGCCTCATAAACATCGGAGATATTGACACATTCCGCGTTCATTGCAGCATAGGCAGAGACATTTTCCAGTCTCATCGGCACCGGCGGGAAGTTTACCACCGGCTCTCCTTGCCCGCCGAGAAAGACTTTTAGCGTCTCATTTTGCACAATTTTAAAAGTAAGTTGGCTCTCCTCACAAAGATATAAGGTACCTGCGTCGGCCCCGGTTACCCTGCGAGCCTCTGTAACGATCATCTCGAGTACTCGGTCGTGTTCTTTTTCTGCAGAAAGAGCAATGCCGATATCTAATAATGTCCCGATTTCCGCCAGGGATCCCGAAATTTCTTTTCGCACCGTATGTTCACCATCCATTCCTATGAACATATTTATGTGTGTTGCAAGTATTTTATAAATTCTCGCTATTCCCTGCTTGACTGAACAAAAAATTGTTCCGGCGTCACCGCCCGAACTCAGCCGTTCGGACTCTACGATTCGGACCGTTACCATTCAAAAATACCAAATATTTATCGGTTAAAGATAGCTGTTTCTAGCCGTTATAATGGTAGTGGATATGCTGAACTACCCCTTTTATTTTATCATCGAAAGGACTGTGCCATGGGTACTACGAAGAAGTTTTTTGCAGTCTTGCTTCTGGCCTTGTTTACCTCGTCTTTAACGGTCCCTTCTTTTACTTCAGCTCAGACCGAGCAGATCCGCCCGTTATCCCAATACGATATCCGAGATATTGAGGGGCATTGGGCAGAATCAACATTACAGAACTTTGTTTATTCCGACGCCTTAAGCGGCTACATCGGCGACAATGGTGTAATCACGATTCAACCGAATCACCCGATTACGCGGGCTGAACTCGTCACCTTTCTCGTTCGCACCATGGGATTACAGAGCGATCTTCCCGGCGAAACTTATCGGGATGTTCCCGCAAATCAATGGTATGCCGAGCCTATCCGCATTGCCAGTGCCTTAGGGGTCGTCTCCGGTGTGGGCGACGGATTGTTTCAACCGAACCGCTTGATTCAGCGAGATGAGATTGCCGCCCTCGTGATCAAGGCTTTTGAAAAATCAGTAAACTTCTCCGGCGAGCCTAAACATTTCTCCGATGTGTCTGCATACTGGGCCACACCTTATATCGATAAAGCGAGTTCAGCCGGACTGATCGGCGGTTATGGAAATGGTCAGTTTAAGCCCTATGCAACAGCCACCCGGGCGGAAGCCTTCACCATGGTCTCCAATGCCCTGAACCGGGAGTTTACCTCACTTCCCAGCGATCAAAGGCTCACCGATGTTGTTCTCAACCAGGAAAAAGACAGCCTGACGATGTTGCAACGAAAAGATTTCAGCCGTGTTTCTGAACTTACGTCAAAATACTGTACTGGTTTCTATAGTTCTTTTGTGCAAGCAGCATCTGCTGTTTTTGAGCAGATGGATGCCAACGGATACTCCTTCGACGTAATTCCGTCGGGGCAACCAATAGCCACGATTGTGCGAAAAACGGACCGCTTCGCCGCCGTTCAGCTAAAAGAGAGATACGATCTTATCGTGAGAAAAGACGGTGAACAGGAGCGGGAGACGAGAAATTCGACCAGCCTGATGTTGCTGAAAAAAATGCCTGGAGAAGATAGTTGGAAAATTTATATGGCCGTACCGCAAGAAGAAACGGCAGGGGTGCCATAGCCTTCAACCGCTGTTATCTGATTTTAATATCCATCAACGGGAAAAGGGAACCACAGCGTAAGCCGTGGTTCCCTTTTCCATCGTTATCTCTATTTTGGGGTCCATTTGTTTCCTATTTATGGTGCATTGGCGATTCTTTTGTAATGAAGTTATTTCTGCAAAGACCTGATTTTCTTGACTAGTTGTTGATACTCTGCCTCAAGAATCGCCCGATGAGCAGCGGATCCCTTTAGGGGTGTCATGGAAAGTTGTGCTAACACTTGGGTGAGTCGCAACTGCAAGCACATCAATTCTTCCGAGGAGTTCTCCCTTCCCGCTTTTCGCTCTTGGTCAGTAACCAGTCGTCGAGCCTTCTCTTGCGACTTAGAAAGATAATCGCTATAAGAACCGTTGTAAGCGATGATTCTCCCTGCTTCCAGTACAAGCAGTTGCTGAGCCAACCGATCGACAAATCGGCGGTCATGGGAGACAAAAAGCACAGCGCCAGGATACTCCAATATCAAGGCCTCTAAGGCTTCCATCGCATAGAGGTCCAAAAAATTAGTGGGTTCATCCAAGATCAACAGGTGAAAATCCTGCACCAGAACCCGGGCTAGAGCCAGTTTCACCCGTTCGCCGCCGCTCAACACTTTCACCTTTTTATAGACGTCATCACCCAAGAAAAGCAAACGGGCCAACAATGTCCGAATGACCGATTCAGGATGAGCACTGACAGAGCGCAATGTGTCAAGGACCGTTCTTTCTTCTTCGAGACGGCTTAGCCGCTGATCAAAATAGCCGACCCGGGCCGCCGCCGGCACAGTGATCCCGGTTTCGCTGTTCATGATCATCTTTAGCAACGTCGTTTTTCCACAGCCATTCGGACCGACCAAAGCGACTTTGCTGCCGGAAGATACTTCAAAGCTTACGTCCTGAAACAAGTTTCGTCCCCCAAAGGATTTTGAAACTTCCCGAAGAACCAGCACTTTCCGGGCTGAGATTTTTTGCTCGCCGATACGGTCAAAACAGACCGTTGGTAAAGATACCGGCTTCTCTTTTACCTCTAACTGCTCCAAGCGGCTCTGGATGGCTTTTGCACCGCGGTCCAGTTTGGCCCGCTTGTTGTTGACCCTCCGTTTGTGCAACCGCGCTTCTGAATTTCCCATACGAGAAGGTGTCGCCCGCATCTCCTTCGCCTGCCGGGATTTTTCCCGAACAGCCACTTGCAACCGTTCTCGTTCCTCCACATACTGGACGTATTCCTGTGCTTGACGTTCCCGTTCGGTCTCTTTTTGGGTTCGGTAGGCCGAATAGTTGCCGGAAAACAGACGAACTGACCCTTTATCGACCTCGATGATCCGGTTGCAGACGCAGTCGAGCAGTTCTCGATCATGAGAGACCAACAGGATGGGACCGTCATAAGCTTTTAATTGCTCTTGGAGGAGTTCTGTCCCCTCCACATCCAAGTTAGTCGTCGGTTCGTCAGCCAGGAGAATATGCGAAGTAGACTGAGAAAAAGCCCGGCCGATCTTTTGCCGGGTGATCTCTCCACCGCTCAAGGTCTCCCGCTGTTCGTCGTTTACCTGGAACGCGCGCATCAGCAGGGGATTTACTAGGTCTTTTTTCCAAGGTGCTGACGGCGATGGATCAGTTGGAACCATGTCCTTCTCTTCGAACTGGTCAATGAAAGTGACCTCTACAGAGCGGTTGATGACACCTTCATCGGGAAGCATCTTCCCAGAGAGCATTCGGAGAAAGGTCGTCTTCCCGGCGCCATTGGGGCCCACCACTCCGATTTTATCAGACCGATAAATTCGTAAGCCATCAATCGCCAAAAGTAGGCGATCTCCAAGATACTTTTTTACCTTTTTCAACTCTATCGCGAGCATAAAAAAACCTCCCTTGTTTTGCGCAAGAGAGGATTGGTCTGTCGTCTAGAAGAAAACCCAAATAGACCGTTTAAAAACGTTCTCCTGACCGATTCCTACCTGGAAAAGGTCGATACACGTCAACGGAAAAGGGTGTCCATCATTCACCTAACGCACGGCATAACCAATCCAACTCCAGCATGGCATAACACACCTGCAAACAGAAAAGACATCAAAGGGCAGTTCCAGTTTTACAGGCTCGTTTGTCAACCATCTAAAAGCGGATTAATTGCGCACGTTCGGCTACCTTACCCTTTCCTTCAGATTTCTTTTTTAGTCTATTCCTTTATCGGTTCATTGTCAAATGGTCAATAGCGGTAATTATTTTGCCCTGATGAGAACGCTTTGGTTCTGGCCGTCCCAATTGACCGAGGCGCCGACCGATTCCGCAACAAACCGTGCCGGAACCATAGTGCGGTCACCTAGGATGACGGGACTGGTATCCATCGCCTTTAGTACACCGTTGAACAGGGCCGTCGTGCTCCCGACCGTAAACTGGCTTAGAACATTCCCTTTGCGCACCGTGATTTGGCTGTTGCTTGCATCCCAATCGACGGTAGCACCGAGGGCTTCCACGATGGCCCGTAGCGGAACCATCACCCGATCATGGCTGTCGATATACGGGGCTCGATCGAAGGGCACGGAACGATCATCCACCCAAACGGTGATAGGGGTGATCAAAGGAGGGGATCCGGGAAGGTTACCGTAGATGAGATACTGTTTTCGTTCCTCTTTGAAGCGCTGCAGGCCTGGGTTGTACAGATTGACGATCTCCTGGGGTTCCCTGTTTTGCTCGAGCCACTGACCCATCTGAGCGGTACCCATGATCTTGTCGAACATGACCACAACAGAATCGCTTTTGGGCACTTTAAAATTGTTCATCTTATGGGCAATCGCCAAAGCGTATATTCCAGTTTTTGCAGGATTAAAAGCGTGATAATCAGTGATCTGCAGTCGAACGCCGCCGGAAGTTCCCCTGTTTTCCGGATTGAAGATCACCCCGGGCAGCCCCGCCTGGTTCAGTTGGTCGGCGAAAGGCTGGGCATCGATGCCTTTGCCGCCGATCCATTTAAATTGATCGGCCTGGTAAATCCCAGTGCCTTCGCCCATGCCCGTAGCCATATACCCGAAGACCGAATCGGTGTCGGGGATATTTGGTGAGGTTTGTACCCAAGACAGCCCCGTATCCTGGAAGATCATCGAACGAGTATAGCCTTCCATCGGTACAACCGTCAGTTTGGCGCCGATTTTCCGGTTGAAAAAGCGGGCCAACTCCCCCACCGTCATGCCATGAGCCATAGGCAGATTGTCCACACCAACAAAGGTGATGAAGGGATCTTCCATGACCGGCCCCTCCACCGTTTCCCCGCCGAGCGGGTTCGGCCGGTCCAGCACGATGATCGGTTTGTCATATTTTTGCGCCGCTACCATGCAGTAATTTAACGTCGATATGTACGTATAGGACCGAGCTCCGATATCTTGAACGTCGAAAAGCAGTACATCCACATCTTTTAGCATTTCCTCTGTCGGTCTACGAGTCTGTCCATAAAGACTATAGACAGGAATTCCTAAGGCAGGATGGGTATAGGATTCCACGTACTCTCCCGCTTTGGCTTGACCGTCGATACCATGTTCTGGACCATAAAGAGCGGTCAATTTAATCTCAGGGTCTTCGGCCAACTTATCGATAGTACTCCGACCCTGACTATCGACTCCACTCTGGTTCGTCACGAGTCCCACCTTTTTCCCGGCAATCAGGGAATGATAGGTACTCATCAACTGTTCATTGCCGAGTTTGAATCGGATCGGCTCCGCTCCGTGAGCCGCTGGAAGCCATGTAAGCAACAAGGCAATGATCAAAGATGACACCATTGCCTGAATCTTTGCTTTCTTCACTGGTATAACCCCCCCGATATTTTTCTCCTCAATGCTCATCTTTGCAGCTAACTTTAAAAACCACCACCCCTATAACGCCTTTTGTTTTGTAATATTCGGCTATTCCCCCAGGATTCCTTTATTTAAACGCAAAGGTAACCCGCAAAAAGGAGTTCTTATTTACGTTGGTACTAAAAAGAGAAAGCTGCCCGATGAAACCGGCAGCTTTCTGTGAATCACATCGTTAAATTATTGCATCTTTTTGATTCCGTCGGCAGTAACTTTATCGGACCCTTTGGGCACAAAGGACTTGCAAGCCGTGCTCATGCAACTCTCCGCGGAAGCTGGCGTGATTTGAGATGCCATCGGAGCGTCTACATGATCCGGTTGAGAGTTACAGAATTGGTCGTTGTGCACCAAAATTTCATTGGCTGTGCATTTATTCCCTGCAGAATAATAATGGCAGTTTTCAATGGCGCAGTGAATATGCTGTTTCCCCGTCATGTTATCCCTCCTTTTCTGAGCTTAGCTTATCCCAGAAGGCTGCGGCTATACGACAAACAATGTCTATAGACTATATCCCAGAAATACCATTCATTTTATCGAGTGTACGCGATTTTTCACGGGAATAAAAATAAAAACCGCCCTTCGATTCGGGGCAGTTTATCTCCAACGTAACGTCTGTTTAAAAAAGGTCCCAAGAGCCTGGAGCAAGTTCCCTACATACAATTCGGGTTCAGCTAGCCCTTCCAAGGGAAACAGCTTTTCCCCTTCCGGCACAGCGATATCCTCGATCGTGCATTCTTTAGGACCTGGAATATCCCGGCTGAAATAAAATTCGATTTCTTCGTATATCGTCCAGAACCGTCGTGGTCCTCGGACGTGAAGCCATATGTGCTCACTGATCGGTCCAGGCAGAGCTTCCAGAATGAACCGCCGAACCGCTCTATGGGTTTCCGGAATATCAAGGTATATCCAGTTTGTGAAGCGTCGCTCCGGTGAAGGCCCATCAACAGGTCGGTTTTTCATAGGCAGCAAGGTCATATCGCCCCTGCGCAGCAGTTTCCAGCCCATCGGGCCCGGCTCGAGCGGCCATAGATCCGGCTTTGAATACTGCATAGCTACGATCATTTCGTACCACCTCACCGTTGCTATCACTCTGTATATTCCCCATCGGGGTGAGTGAAGGGGTAAACCGCAAAAAAAGAGGTCCCCTCTTCGTTTACGGTAAAAGAAATGCTTCCCTTTAGATACCGTTCTGTCAATAGTTTCATGCTGTACGTACCGAGTCCCCGCCCATTCCCTTTCGTAGAAAAGGAACGCTGAAATATCTGCAGTTGTATATCACGGGGCATAACAGTCGGGTTTTTCACCCAGTATATGACTTGATCATTCTTTACATAACAGCCCACTGAGACCATTTCGCCTAACCCCGTTGCCTCCAGGGCGTTTTTAATCATATTTTTGAGCACCCGTCGAAGAAGTACCGGCGACGTCAGAAAAAGCACGTCCTCTGAAGATTCATCGAGATGAACCATACGTCCTTGATACTGTTCCCGACCCGAGTAATGACGTGCCAATTCGACCAACAAGGCTCTTGAATGCACATAGGCTAAAACGACCTTCAACTCATCGTTCTCCGCGTCGATCAGGTCTCTTTGTTCGGCGATTTCCTCGACTAAGGTGTTCGCGATCGAGTCTAGCGTTTGAATGAGATGCTTCGCTTCTTCAATATCTTGAACATCTTCGGCCAGTTCAATCAAACCCCGGAGCCCGCTGGCCGTATTCATGATATCATGGAAGAAGATCCGTTCCAGCGCCTTTCGTCGCTTCTCCCCGCTGATATCGGTCAAGGTCAAGATGGTAAATTCCTGTTCATCCACTTGGATCGGAGTGGCTGTCACCCGTACATCCATGGACTGCAGTTCCTCTTCTCTCTTAACCGTGATCCGGCACTCGCGGCAGTCTTTATGGCCTTCCGTTCCATTTAAAATCGCATTGATCGCCCCGCAAGTTTGACAAGACTCTGAGGTTCCACAGCCGCCAGAATTATTGGCCGCGTTTATACAACGGAGCACCTCTCCGGGGCGAGCTCCCTTCACATCTCCCATTTCACTGGCGCCGATAGCGCTAAGCAGGGTATCGTTACAAAAAACAATTTGCCGCTGCTGGTTAAGAACCATGGTGATGTGGGGCAACGCGTCGACGGCATCACGCATACCGTGTAAGCTTTCGACGATTCGTGCTTGTTCCTCCACCTGCTGACGGCTCAAACGTTCCGCCGGAGCGTAGTGCGTCGGCACGGTCGATTTTTTATTGGTATCCATAGTCACCCACACCCTTACGGCAAGTTGATCAATATTTAATGAAGATGGTTAGACATGTCTTAGAAAAACTCCTGCAAACACAAGGGCCTTTTGAGGTGAATTCGCATGGACAATCGAAAAAAGAACCCTGTTCAATGCCATCGCTGTACACATTATTATGTCACTTGGGATCCGACCTTCCCGAGAGGCTGTCGTCTATTAGGATTCAAAACGGAAAAAATTCCTTCCGCCGTCGTCTATGAAAGCTGCGGCACACCCTGTGAGGGATTTCAACCGAAGGAGCCTCGTGGAAAGTAACCACAAACTTAGTGAATCAAAAGCCCTTTTCGTTGAGCCTCTACTCAAACATGCTTTCACCGAAACAGAATAGACCATCAAATCAGTGGCCTATTCTACTTCAGTTAGATTTTCCACTACTTTCGGCGATTCGCTCTGCCAAATCCTGCAGATAAGCCCACCGCTCGACCAGTTCTTCGGCTCGTTGCTCCAGCCGGGACTGCAGTTGCATCAGTTCCTGCAACTGAACGTAGTTGCTCCCGGCTGCATCGATCTTCTCCCGAACCGCTTGCAATTCCTGTTCGGCCAGAGCGATTTGTTCCTCGATCTGTTCATATTCGATTTTTTCTTTATAGGTAAACTTCAGCGGCCGCGACGATTTTTCGTGCCTTCCTGAGTTCTTCAGGGAATCAACAGGGGCGGCTTCGACAGTATCGCCTTTGCTTTCTATCTTTCCGATTCTTTCTTTGCCTTTTCCACTACCTTGTGGCGAATCATCTTTAAAATCCTTCGCCGTTCCGGTCTCTTCTTGGAGTCGTTCCTCATAGTCGGTAAAATTCCCGACGGAAATGTTCACCGCCCCGTCACCTTTGAAGACGAAGATCTTCTCGGCCATCCGGTCTAAAAAGTAACGGTCATGAGAAACGGCGATGACTGTTCCGGGGAAGTCATCTAAATAATCTTCTAAGACGGCCAATGTCTGCACATCCAGATCGTTCGTCGGTTCGTCAAGGATCAGTACGTTGGGAGCTCCCATGAGCACATGCAACAGGTAGACCCGGCGCTTTTCACCGCCCGAAAGTCGGGCAATCGGTGTCCACTGCAAATGGGGCGGAAACAAGAACCGCTCCAACATCTGCGCCGCCGTAATCACGCCTCCATCCGGTGCAGGGATAAATTCGGCCACTTCCCGTATATACTCGATGACCCGTAGATTCGGCTTCATCTCGGTATTTTCCTGGCCAAACCAGCCGATCTTTACCGTCTCTCCCGTCTCCACGTTCCCCTGGTCTGGCACTAACCGGTGGGCGATCAGTTTCAACAGCGTCGATTTTCCCGCCCCGTTCGGTCCGATAATACCGATGCGTTCCCCGCGACCAAAGATATAGCTGAACCGGTCGATCACCTTTTGACTGGCATATTCCTTGGTAACACCAGAAAGCTCGATCACCTTGCGACCGAGACGGGTAGCCCCTACAGGCATCTCCAGGGACTCATCGCGCAGTTCCACCTTCTCGGCGACCAACTTTTCAAAACGGTCGATGCGGGCTTTCTGTTTCGTCGTTCGCGCCTTTGCTCCCCGCCGAATCCAGGCGAGTTCGTTTCGATATAAGTTTTGCCGCTTCTGCTCACTGGAACGCTGCTGTTCTTCCCGCTCGGCTTTCGCAGCGAGAAAATCGGTATAATGACCGTCATAACTGTACAACCGGCCCTTGTCCAGTTCCAAGATGCGAGTGACGACTCGATCAAGAAAATAGCGATCATGAGTGATCATGAGCAGCGCTCCCCGACGCCGGAGCAGATACTGTTCCAGCCAGGAGATGGTTTCCGAGTCCAAATGGTTCGTCGGTTCGTCGAGGATGAGCAGTTCCGACGGGGTGATCAAAGCCCCAGCCAGAGCAACCCGTTTACGCTGGCCGCCGGAAAGGGTCCCCATCGGGCAGTTCACATCCTTGATCCCCAGCTTCGCCAATATCGTCTTGGCTTCTGCCTCGATCTGCCAGACCTGTTTCGCTTCCATCTGCTGGCTCAGCGCCAGCAATCGTTCCTGGAGAGCTTGATTGTACGGATCCGCCGACTGTCTCTCCAGTGCCTGCTCATATTCCCGCAGCAGCTGCATCGTCGGTGAGTTTCCTCTGAACACCTGCTGCAGCACTGTCGCACTTTCGTCGAAAGCGGGATCCTGGGGCAAGTACTCGACACGGACCGCATTCCCCGTCGTAACCGTACCCCTGTCAGCCTTATCTAATTGGGCCAAGATCTTTAGAAAGGTTGATTTGCCGGTCCCGTTGACGCCGACAAGGCCGATGCGCTCTCCTTCTTCAATGCCAACAGACACATCTTGGAAAAGCACTTTCTCCCCGTACGTTTTGGTCAAGTTTTCTGCCACTAACAAATTCATCGAACCTTCAAGCCTCCACCCATGTGACAATTTCCGGTCGGATCCTTTTCACCGAACGAGGGGGTTCTTCTGGATAGCCCACAATCACCGGGGCCACTGCGTGATACTCCGGAGGAATGCCCAATTCCGCTTTAATCTCGGGCTGATTTAGAAAAGGATAAGCAAAACCGATCCAACAAGTACCCAACCCCATGCCATGCGCGGCTAGCATCAGATTTTGCGCCGCCAAGTTACAATCTGTTTTCGGATCAGGTCCTTTCGGTTTCGCTAAAATGACGATTAATGTTCCCGCATTGAAAAAGATATTATAGTTTTCGTTGAGAAAGAGCGACCGGTAGCGGGCAAGGTAGGGTTTCTGATCCATCTCTGACAGCAGCATCTCTTTGGCACGATCGGAATACACCTGTAAGCGCTCTTTATCCTGAATCACCACAAAAGCCCAGGGTTGTTTATTCATAGCACTTGGCGCTTGTATGGCATGCTCCAATAATGCTTCAATCTGTTCCCGTTGCACCAGTTGTGATGTGTATTTGCGCACCGAACGGCGCTCGTATATAGCTTTGTGTAAGTTCACCTTGTTCCTCCTCCATCGAACGGCGAAAATGCCTTCTATGATTATCATCCAATACAAGCATTACTCTGGCGAGCGAAAAGATTATATATGATTATATCATGTACCGCCTAGATGCGCCTGTTTCCACCATACCCTAACGGGAGAACGACAATGATCAACAGAATCATGAAAATAGACTACTTAAAAACCTCGATTTGTTCTAAAATTTCAACAAGAATCTCTCTGAAAACTACGAAAAGGGCACTAGGAAAATACATCCTGAGTGCCCTTTTTTCACTGATTACATTTGACCTATATCTCGCTGGTCAATCATTTTACATCGATTTCTTCATAATCAAAGGTAACCTGCCAATAGGACATGGCTTTCCCTTGGTTCTCAAATGATTTCAGAGTCAGCAGATAAGAACGTCCATCATTTGCTTGGGCTACATAAAAGTAACCTGGCGTCGGCGCAAGGACATAATCCTTCCAACTGCTCATCTCTTGAGTGGTGATGGAAGAAACCTCAGGTCGGCTGTCAAACTCTTTGATCGCTTTTGCCGTCAAATTAGCTACGCCGGTGTAAGATCGACTGTCGATAAAATTCAAGTCAGCCTCTCGACCGCTCTCGACGACTTCTTGGCTCGTAAACTTATAGCCCTTATAAATGGTCAACGAGAAGGATCCGCTTGCACCGGTAAAGTCAGCTTTTGGCGTTTCTTTGACCGCATTTCCGTTGTCCCCTTCAGCCCCTGATGATTTGCTGCTATTCTCAGTTGATCCGGAGGACGCCGGTTGCCCATTTCCGCCCAGATAAAAGTAAAAATCACCAAAGGTTACTTTTTTGCTGGGGTCGTCATAGTGTACGTCTGCACCCAGGGCTTCCGCTGCCACACGTAGGGGAACATAGGTCACTCCGCCCTCGGGAGTTTCCACCTTAAATGGAGCCCCTTCGATCTCCTTTTCTTGTCCATTAAAGAGCACCTTGTTTTGGTCAAGGTACAGTTCAATAGAGTTATTTCCTTTCACAGCGACAATCGATTGTTTTTCGGCGTTCCAATTCACCTTTGCTCCCAGTGCCTCAAAGAGAACTCGCATGGGAACGAAGGTACGCCCGTTGATGACTTGAGGTTCCTGTTTGCTCTTTCCTTTCGAAAAATCAATCCGTTTCGGCGCAGTTTTATCGACCTGTCCGGTCCCAGCAGGATTCGGATTTTTCGAAACCGTATCGACATACTCTCCACTGCGGAAAGTACCCTTTTGGACTTTACCGTCGGCGCTGGTGAAGGTACCTTGACCATCTTCCAATCCCTTTTTCCAGTCACCCTCGTACCAGTCACCGTTATACCATCTATAGGTACCCCAACCGTCGCGGTAGCCGTTCTTAAAATCTCCAAGGTATTTGCTGCCGTCTTCATAGGTCATGGTACCTAAAAACCAAGCAAACATTTCGTCTGCTTGGCTCTCGATGGATGATAAAGAGACATCCATGCCGCTACAGCGGCACCATCCGGGGAATGAAAATGATTAATTTTCATGATAGATCAAACTATTTTTAGATAGTGAATCTTCGAACCTACCTTTTCTTCTGGGTATAAATATTCACTAACGCTCCCAGCAAAGCCAATGCCGATCCTACTCGAAAAGCCACCTTCAGCCCCGCCATAAAAGCTGTCGCCGAATCGGTCCCTAGGGCTGACAGGCTTCCTTGATAAGCCGCCAGCTGCCAAGTCATGACCCCGCTACTCACGGCAATGCCTAGAACCATCCCGACGTTGCGTACCGTCGCCAGCATGCCTGAGCCCACACCAAGGCGGTGTCGAGGTACCGCTCCCATAACGGCGTTGTTGTTCGGCGATTGGAAGATACCGGTACCTAAACCGAAGATAGCCAACCGCCATACTACGTCGAGAACACCGGAATGCTCCCCAAGAAAAGACATGAGGAACATGGCCAGGGCCACAAGACCCTGTCCCGTAAAGGCCAGCCAACGAGTTCCTACCCGATCCGATAAAGCACCGCTCGTCGGCGCTAGAATCAACATCATCGCCGGAGAGACCGTCAAAATGAGGCCGATGAGACGGGCATCAAAGTGAAGCACCCGTTGTAAGTAAAAGGGGAGCAAAAACATCACGGCAGAGAGGGACATGAAATTCATCAAGGAGGCAAAATTGGCTGCCGAAAATACACGGTTCTCAAAGAGGGTCAAATCGAGCATCGGATCTTCGACCCGCCGCTCCCAGTAAATAAAAGCAGCCGTCGCAAAAACAAAGAGGGCCAAGAAGACCAAGGCCGGCGTCGATGTCCAACCCCATTCCTCGCCATAACTGCCGACCAACAAGAAGGACCCTAACGCCACAAAGCCGAGCATCGCCCCGGTGAGATCGAAGTTCTGATCGCGGCGATTCTTATCGACGGGAATCACCTTCAGGCAAAGTAAAAAACCTAAAATACCGATAGGGATGTTAATTGTAAAGATCGATTGCCAGCCCGCATAGGCCAGCAAAAACCCGCCCAAGGTCGGCCCGAGAGCCAGCCCGACAGCCACGATCATCCCGTTCGTCCCCAAGGCACGGCCCCGCTCTTGCGGCGGAAATACAGACGTGACAATGGCCGGCCCCATCGCCATAAACATACCGGCCCCGATGGCTTGAAGAGCCCGGAAAAAAACGAGAACCCAGATATTCGGCGAAAGTGCGCAAAAGGCAGAGGCGGCGGTAAACAAAACAATCCCGAGCAGAAGAATTCGCCGAAAACCAAACATATCACCCAAGCGACCGTACGTTAAAATCAAACTGCCGAGCATTAACAGGTACGCCATAGAGACCCAACTGACCGTATGAATCTCCACATTGAAAACACTGCTAAAGGTAGGCATCGCAACGTTGACGACGCTGCCGTCGATCGGGCCCATGATACCGGCGGCCATCACCGAAAACAGAATCAACCATCGCTGCGGATGAGGTGCAGGAACTGCTGCATTTTGAGCCACCATATCCCTCCTAATTCGGGGAACTTTCCTTCATCTTTATAAATATTTTACACCTATGGAATCGGCAATCCCTAGGAAACTATAGCCATTTTCATCGAACTTCTTGCACTACCGCACCGCTTCCTGGGGCTGCTGACGCCAAGCGGGCAGTCGAGACAAGAAAAATAGGGCTCCCATTAGGCAGACTAACCCCCCGGTGAACAAGGTGGCCGACACGCCAAACACATCGGCAGCGTGACCGGCCAAGTAACTGCCGATCGGCGACAGCCCGCCGAAAGACGTCACATAGAGGCTGATGACACGACCGCGTTTGTCTTCATCGACAACCGATTGAAGGAAAGTGTTCGTCGAAGCGGTCTGGACCACCATACCCAATCCCATCGTCAGCGCCACAGAAAAGGTCAGCCAGAGTGAACGGGATAAGGAAAAGACCATTAAGCCGCAGCCAAAGAGCCCGCAGGCCATGGGGATCAGCCGTTGCAAGCCCGCCGTATTCCGGCGCGACGCCAGGAAAAAGGTGCCGGCGAGCGCACCCAGACCAAAGGTGGCCATAAAAAACCCGAGCAATTGCGGACCGCCTTCAAAGGCATTTCGTACGATCACCGGTAGCAAGACCATGACCGGCATACCGGCGATGCTCAAGACCACCATGAGCAGCAACACAGCCCGGATCGTTCGAATCCGGTTTACATAGCGCAGCCCCTCCATGAGATCATTCCACACCCGTTGGCGGCTGATTTTACGGGGAATAGGATTTACCTTCATCATCAGCAAACCGGCGATCACGGCGATATAGCTCAGCGCATTCAGAAAAAAACACAATCCCTCACCTAAGGTGGCAATCGCCACACCAGCCACCGAAGGCCCGATGATTCGCGCACTGTTAAACATCGCCGAATTCAGCGCAATAGCGTTGCTTAAATGAGCCTTATCCTCGACCATCTCGATGACAAAGGACTGGCGGGAAGGAATCTCAAAAGCGTTGACGAGCCCGATAAATACAGTGAGCAACAGCACATGCCATACCTGCACCGTATCGGTTAACACCAGATAGGCGAGAATTCCGGCCTGTAACATCGAAAGTACCTGGGCAGCAACGACAATCCGGTACCGGTTCCAACGATCCACAAGTACTCCTGCTACCGGTGCAAGAAACAAAAAGGGAATCTGACCGGCAAAATCCAGCAAACCCAGCATCAGCACCGAATTGGTCAGCCGATAGACGAGCCAGCTTAAGGCGGTACGCTGCACCCAGGTTCCGATGACAGAAATGGCCTGCCCGGCAAAAAACAACCGGTAGTTCCGATGGGAAAAGGCCACACCGAAACGGTGCCACTTCTGCGTCGATACCTGTACCTGCTGTTCCGCCACAGTGCCACCTTCTTTCCGAATCACTCTATGCCATGTACACAAAAAACACAAGTTGAAAAGGAAGAAACGACCGCCAATAGCATCGGCGGTCGTCTATATTCATGTACAGGATCACTTCATTTTATCATACATCAATCCCTGTAGTTACAGCGAGGCAAAAAAATCGATCGCAGCTTCGCCCATCTTCCGATAGCCAGCCTTATTGGGATGGCATTCTCCTTCCGCCAACAACGGATCCATCGATACACCGTTCGGTGCAGCCAGGGCTCTGAAAAAGTCGACGACCAAGACATCTTTCCAGGCCGGTTCCGTCTTGAGCTCATCCAGGAGACATTCCCGGAATAGGATAACCCGCTCACCAAAAGGGTCCTCGTTAATGGGCAGGGTCAAGCCGATCACCGGCTGGCAGCGAGCGATCTGAATCCGCTCCACCATATCCCGGTAATTTCGCAAAAACCTCTCTGGGGAGACACCTTCAAAAGCGTCATTGGCGCCGCCAGTGACGATAACGATAGACCGCGGTTCCACATCAGGAAGGATATTGATGATCTCTCGCCGCATGTCATCGGTCGTCGCTCCATTGACACCTAAGTTAATCACAGGCTGCTTCAGTGCCGCCTCGACCATGGCCGTCCAGGAGTATTCCGGACCATAAGGATAGCCCCATGTGAGCGAATCCCCGACCGCATAAATAGTCGCTTGTTGGGTTGAACGATTCTCCATTTTGTAATCCCCTTGTATCGCAATGAATGAGTGTATTTGTTATGTTACCGTTGAAAATGAGGCATGTCAAAAGGGACTTCAAAGACGATTTCCACCAGACCGCCAAAGCGGTCCCCGTCATACCATGGAGCTTGATAGATCATCTTCTTGATGCCAGCCTTTTCGATCGTATAGCAGTTCGCTTTTTGTCCCACCAGCAAGTCCCTGAGAATTTTCCCAGAACGCTCACCATGGCAATCAAAAAGGCTTTTTCCGATCAGTTCTCGTCCGCCTCTTTTCACAAACATCTGAATAGATTTGTCATTCATCCAGACGATACGACCATCCTGGTCACAGACGGTCATCGCAACCGGAAGCCCTTGAAACCAAGGTGCGGCCTTCAAAAGGATTTCCTCACCGGAAACCTCATGGCCCGGAGTATCCTTCTCCGGAAGGTCTAGCTTAGGCACCTCCTGCATAGATGAGCACACCTCCCTAACTACTCTTTCACAGGTACAGACTAAAAAGACTGAAGCTAAGTCTGAAGTACCATGTACGTAACCTCATTTTTTCATTCTACCATAACCGCCTCAGTTAAAAAAACAAAAAGCCCTGGCGAGTAATCACCACGACTTTTTTCATCATCCAGAAAAGTTCCTTGTCGATCCTATCTAGCTTTGATTATCATTACACAAAGCTCGCCTTTTCCGCAATTACTATATCAGATTATGTAAACCTTTAATTTAGTGACTCTGGTACATTCGGCTCTTTATGAGCTTCGTCATGGGCTTGAATCATATAAGCGGCCTTGCTCGTCTCATGAATCAACGTACCGATGGACGGAGTAATATGCTTCACTTTTCCTTCTGCTTTCCTAGGAATCAGTGTAATATCCATATGGACAGACCAAAAAAACTCATTCATCCAAGCGTCGAGAGCAGTCTCACTCTTGAGGGATTCCAACCACATATCGAAAAATGCCGCTGTCGGTCCCAGCCAGTGCTTATCCATCTTAGGGCAATCGACACCTTTAAACTTAATACAACCCATCTCTTCCAATTCAATTTGAGTGATCTCGTTAAACAGAGTGTGGGACAAGATAAAAAGCAAATGGTTATCCTTATGATCCTGGGCACCCTTATTTTTTTCAGCGAAGGCACCTGCCAGAATCGCTGCGGCAAAGTAAAGGTCTTGATTAGGCCCGAGATCATCTTTGGATGCTAAAGCACGACGAATTTCCTGAGGCCAATCGTGTAAGTCTATTTTAAAAGGCTGGCTCGCATTTACTTGACCATACTCGACAACCCATCGTACCTGCTCTGTGTTAGCCATCCACCGTTGTTTCACTTCTGTCATATAGATACCCTCTTCCTATTATTCGTTCTATCAATGTATCACAAAACAAGTCGGGTTGCATCCATATGACTTTTTGGAGTACCTGTAGAGGCACTCCAAAACCCCTGGTCGATAAAATGCTCATCAATCAATATAAAAGAGGTCTATCGCCTTTTGTTGCAATAGACCTCTTTCTTATTCCTTGAAAACCACACAGAAGTGATTTGTAAAGCATAAGGTCAAGTCCTCGACCGATTCGTACCCGTCGACTGAACGCCTCACGGCGTGTACATCTCGGGCCGATCCACCAGGTCATCTTCCTGGGGTCTTACCTACTTGCGTAGTGGGAAGTCTCATCTTTGGGTCGGTTTCGCGCTTAGATGCTTTCAGCGCTTATCCGCTCCCGACATAGCTACCCAGCGCTGCCGTTGGCACGACAACT
>NZ_JACVHF010000026.1 GCF_014502795.1 Heliobacterium chlorum | reverse complement strand
AGATTGTACGCTGCTTTTCTATTGGAGTTACGGTTGGGCTTACGTCGAGGGGAACTGTTGGGCCTCCGCTGGCAAGATATTGATTTTGATCGGCGGATACTGTACGTCCGGCAGACCTTGCAGCGTATTCAAAAACCCGATGATAAAGGAAAGAAGACACATCTGATCTTCCAGACGCCAAAGACTCAACGGAGCAAACGGCCTCTACCGATACCGGCTGATTTAATGATAGACATACATAAACACAAACTTAGCGTGGATCAGGACAAAGAAATTGTGGCGACAAGTACCTTAATTATGACCTCGTCTTCTGTTCTAACGATGGACGGCCACTCGATCCCACATCGTTCACCCGGATGTTCGAGAAGCTGTTAGACAAAGCTGGTCTGCCGAAGACGACCTTCCACAGCTTACGGCATACGGCCGGGTTGTTCATTCTGGATGCCACAAAATCCATGAAAGTCGTACAGGAAGTCTTGGGACATACGACCATTCAGACTACGGTCGACATCTACCTCGACCACATCGGTGTTGACGAGATGGCCAAAGCCCTCGCACAAATGAACGGAGTTCTCTTGACTAAAAAAAGTTCTTGTGAAACTCTAGAAAAGCCGGTTTCATCATGAAAAAACCCAGAAAAACAGGTGACGCCTCAAACTGACGCCTACGGGTGACGCCACGGAGAACTTCACGCTATTATAACGCCAGTGGGTTTTAGCGGAGAAACCATTGACGGTGCGGTCTGACCGGGTTAGAATAGGTGTACAGCCCTTAAGTAAACTCGCACTCTGGTAGCGTGCTTGGTTCGGGACCAAGAGGCCGCAGGTTCGATTTCTGTCGCACGACCATGAAGCAGCTGGGGTTGTTATTGGGTTCGTTTCAACAATGAGGATGGATCTGCGGTGACATCTGACGATTAGATGAACGTTTTATACCACAGCAAAAATTAAATGATGAACAGTATTGGTCCAGGATTAGATGTCCTGGGCCTTTTTGCTTTGATTATCCACGTATGACATTGGTTACGCAGGGGAACCTTTCTAGTACAGTCTTTGATGAAGGTAGGGTTAAGATGGTCACCGATGCAATGCTATTGGACGCACGAATCTTGTTTAACCAACTATCTTTACAGCATTACTTACAAGCCGAGGTATTTTCTAGAGGCTGGTGGTTTATCGTAGCGATGCTGTTGGTTCTCTACTACACATGGTGGAGACTCCTTGATAAGAGCAGATTCATGGAAATCTTACTATTTGGCTCTTTTATGGCTGTATCAAACGCCTTCATGGACAATATTGGGACCAGTGCGAGCCGTTGGATGTACTTCACTCGTCTTGTTCCTCTTAGTCCAGGTCCATTTCCCATCGACTACTCGGTTGTGCCGATCCTCTCTATGCTAGCCTATCAGTATACGAATAGTTGGCGTTCTTTCCTGGTTGGTATATCAATTGCAAGTGGGCTTTTAACGGCGATAATCTTTCCGATTATGACTAGCTTAAATATCAAGCATCACTATAATTTTCATCTTTACACTTACTTTTTCATGGTTGTAGTAGCTAGCCTATTTGCAAGATACCTTATTCTGGCGATAATTAAACGGCAGCTTAACGAAGAGGGCGTAGAGAAACCGGATCGACTTCTTAGCCCGAGATTAGCTCCTTCGATGAGACCATTGGACAAGGAAAAAGAACCAGATGGACAACTTTGAGATTATTCAACAAACTAGAGAAACACTTGGACAATTAGTGGTTATTAGATATCTCTCTGACGAATTGTTTTCCTTCAACTGGTGGTTTTTACTGGCAATCTTGATCGGAACCTACGTCGTTTGGTGGAAACTCATAGACAAAAATCGGCTTATGGAACTCCTTTTATTTGGCTCTTTTATAGCGGTATCAGTTACTTTCGTGGAAGGTTTCGGTACAACCATAGGTCTCTGGGGATATAAATATAAGCTAGTTCCTGTTGTTCCGTCTCTCTTCCCTTTTGATTACACGTTAATTCCAATTCTCCACTTACTTACCTATCAACACACCACATCTTGGAAGTCATATTTTATCACTTCCACAATAGTATCTGCTGTGTATTCCTTTGCGTTTAGTCCACTATTGGTCTGGATGGGAATCATGCACATTGAGCACTGGAGGCACTATTACCACTTCATCATACTACTTACGATTTCAAACCTGGCTAGATTCGTTTTGTTAGCAGTAATTAAGAGGCAGTTCTCCGCAGAGGGCGTTTCAAGCAAGCATTTAATAAGCCCCGTCCTACAACCAGCTACAAGACCAATAGATCCTCCTGAAAAAGAGTAGTTATAACATAAAGCGTTTGGCAGTAATGTGGCCGGACGCTTTTTAAATTCAATCAGATGGTTTAACCATGCTGGTGACATTCACAACTTGTTGACTTCCTCCCATTATCCTGACTCCCTTTAGTTTAAGAGTTCAGATAAGCAAGTGATTGTGAAGGAAATCTTTTGTTTTTGACGAACATAAAAACATAAGATAGTTATTCTCCATACAGGGGTGCATCCTATGAATTGGCTTAAGCAACAGTTAAATACAAAACTACATAATCCCATACTAGGCATGAAGGAGATCATAAAATATATCGGCCCGGGTCTATTGGTTACCGTTGGTTTTATTGACCCGGGAAACTGGGCCTCTAATATTACCGCTGGTTCGGAGTACGGTTATAAGCTGCTTTGGATAGCTACCTTATCAACGATCATGCTGATCATCTTACAGCACAATGTAGCTCATTTAGGAATTGTAACCGGTAATTGCTTGGCCGAAGCTGCCTCCAAACACCTGAACCAAAGCCTTTCCCAATTTGTGCTTTCCACGGCTGTCATGGCTACCATTTCTACGGCGATGGCAGAAATATTAGGGGGGGCTATCGCTTTGCGATTGCTGTTCAATATCCCCTTAAAACTTTGCGCGGTACTGTTATTTGCCTTTGTGTTGTGGATGCTCTTTTCTAACTCCTACCGGCGTTTGGAAAAGTGGATCATCGGCTTTGTATCGATCGTCGGAGTATCCTTTGTTTATGAACTGAATATTGTCGGTTTGAACTGGGGGGAAGCCGTTAAAGGATGGATTACTCCCACTTTTCCAGAAGGCTCCATGCCGATCATTATGGCCATTTTAGGTGCCGTCGTCATGCCCCATAATTTATTCCTACACTCAGAGATCATCCAAAGCCGGGAATGGAATAAAGCGGACCCTGAAATCATTAAAAAACAATTACAATATGAGTTTACCGATACGCTGTTATCGATGGGGATCGGCTGGGCCATCAACAGTGCCATGATTATCTTGGCAGCTTCGACCTTTTTTCAAAATCAGATACAAGTCTCTGAACTTGAACAAGCGCAACAGATGTTGGTGCCCATACTGGGGAAGAGTGCTGCAATTGTCTTTAGCATAGCACTGCTCTTCGCGGGTATTTCTTCTACGACCACTGCCGCAATCGCCGGGGGAAGTATAGTGGCAGGAATGTTTAAAGAACCTTATGATATCAAGGACCCCCATACAAAGCTCGGGGTCGGCGGGATTTTAGGTCTAGCGACGTTGCTGATTTTTGCCATTGACGACCCTTTTAAAGGGCTTATCTATTCACAGTTATTTTTAAGTATTCAACTGCCGATTACAGTATTGTTACAGGTCTATCTAACATCATCCAAACGAGTAATGGGAGAATATAAAAATTCTTGGCTCCATAATAGTGTATTATGGCTAATTGGGATCATCGTTTCGGCATTGAATATAATGCTATTGTTCAGCTTCTTGAACTAATCAAAACATCCTTTTACATACGACCTACGTGGCATCTCAAATCGACCGCCCTTTCATCGGGGCGGTTGTTTCTTCGGGTAAAGATAACGATCTTATCAAGATCGTTTAACTAGAAAAACCCTCTCCAGTTAATTTCTGAACTAGAGAGGGTTTATTTACGTCATATTTCCATGATAGATATTTAGTTTATTAGCAAAACCCCTGTTAAACGAGCTGTTTTGAACTTTAGTGGCACAATTGTGGCACGCAATTCCATTTTGCTCCTAGCATCATTTTCCCAATCCAGTTTCATTAAAGTGAATCATCCAACTTTGTGCAGCCTGCTGTTTGAGCGGGTACTACTATAACTATCATTGCTCAACCAGCCCCGACAATCCCACTATTAAAATGATAACAGCCCAGGCCGAGTTGGTCTAGGCTGTTTTGCGATCGAGAAAAGATCGCTTTTGTGACGTTGTGAGTTGCAGGGATGTGCACCAGCATCCCTCTATTTCGTGTGTATGTAAAAAACGGTATGATGATAGTGAGTGGTGCAGGTTAATCGTCGCCTCCTGTATGGCCACATGTGGCTCGCAGATATTATCTGAATGGAATTATATCGGCAAGGGATTCTGTTGGAACACGTGTCGAAACAGGAATGGATGTGGCGAAGTGAATTCTCCACAAAATTAAAATACCCCAGCCTTTGAATAAAAGCCAGGGTATGCCTTACCTTTGCGGTAGGCAACTATTAATTCTGTCACATTGATCATACCACTTTGTTACAACAATCACAATAGCTACCTGGGGCGGAAGCAAGTTTTATTTTTAGTAAACGATACTATTGTTCTTTAACATCGACGATGTCGGAACAGCGGATCTCACGTTCATTTCCATCAGATACGATAGTCAATTTACCGGACTTCGATTTGATAGGGATTCCGTTAATCCACTGTCCGCTCTTGATTCGAAACATGATTTCATACTGCTCACTCGCTGCCAACTCGATAACCCGTGCTATTTCTTCCACACGGATATCGTTGAGTTCTGGAATTGGTTCCTCGTTACTCAACCACTCCCTCTGGGTAATGCGAGTAACGTCACGATGCTCGGGCAGTAACATTGGTCGCCAAAGAGAGTTAGATGCATAGAACCGTTGAACTTTAGGGTTCATAATGACCACCTCCTGGAAATAGTTTAGCACACATGTTCCAATTACAAAGCACTTGTTCTAATACTATCCCAGGAATTTCTTGCGGTTGGTCAAACATTGAACAGCGATAACCAGTAACTGCCCCGGTAAAACTTACAGCATGAAAGTAAAGCTAGTTAGCTGTTATTGGGCATTCTTTCCGGTCCTTGTAATCGTCCTAAACGTCTGGGATTGGTTGGCCACGGTTGAGGGCGTTCAACGTGGATATATCTACGAAGCGAATCCACTGGTAGCCCCAGTCATGAATAGTCAACCGTGTTTAGTGCTGATTTTCAAACTTTTACTTTCCGGTCCAAAGCAATATCACTGGGGCTATCTTTCGATCTCTCTATTGGTTTTGGGTGCTTACATGACCGTGGGTATCTACCACGCCTTTTGGATCGGTTTAGTCTTGTACCGTTAGGCTACGCCAGTCTTTCACTCACTGCCTCTACGTAATCCCTCTCAACACCAAACGCAATGAACCGTCCCCATCTGCTTGTCCGCTACGCTTACCCTGCATCGCAGCCCATTAATATACTGTGAAGCAAAGCAAAAAACCAGGCGAACATCCGTCCAACCTGGCTAATGTATGCGATTTAGATCGCATACATTAATTCTTTGAACACCAAACCGTTGTTAATATCAATGTGAACCTGCTTATATTGTTCCATCGTGCCGATATCCTTCCAGTAACCCCTGGCGTGTACCCCTAATAAATGAAACTTTTCTTGCAGTAATAGCGGGAACAAGTGCTTTGAAAAGTCGTAAAAACCGCTTGGGATATATTCGAAGATGCCAGGTTCAAAAGCGTATATTCCTGCGTTAATTGTATTGGAAAAAACTTGTTCCGGCTTTGGTTTTTCAATGAATCGGCGAATAAAGCCTCTCTCATCGGTAATTACTATCCCAAATTGAGTCGGATCGTCCACCGTGGTTAATGCCATTGTCGCTAACGCTTGTTTTTTCTTATGAAACTCAATGATTTTTGATAGGTTTATATTCGTTATTCCATCCCCGCTAATGACTAAAAACGTTTCATCAAGAAATTCCTGAGCCTGTTTTACGGAGCCAGCGGTACCGAGTGGTTCATTTTCTATGAAATAGTGAAGTTGTACACCAAATCGAGAACCGTCACCAAAATAATTCATTATTATCTCGGGGTAAAAGCATAGCGTTACAGCGATTTCAGTTATCCCGTGTTGTTTCAACAATTCAATGGCATACTCCATCGCTGGGCGACCATGAACAGGAACCATTGGTTTCGGCATGGTGTCCGTCAGCGGACGTAATCGGGAACCCACTCCACCGGCCATAATCACGGCTTTCAAAAAACGACGCACTCCCCTTGGCAAAAGCCACTTTTTTAATTTGAAACGAACGAGGTAATGATCGTCAGGATTATAGCCTAGGATGTTTTGATTATCTCTGTAATTTATTCTATGACGTTTGATTCTGTAAATTGATTAGCAGATGTTGTTAATTTTATTATGCAGCTTCAAACGCACGAAGTACCTCGTTAGAAAGTAAGCTTCGGGCTTCCTGATTAATCGGATGAAAGATGTCACAAAAGCTTCCATCTGGTCGATTTCGACTCGGCATTGCTACAAAAATCCCGTTTGGCCCTTCAATTACTTTGATATCATGGATAACAAAAGAGTCGTCAATAGTAACCGATGCAATAGCTTTGATAGCACCTGTTCGAAAAATCTTTCTAATCCTAACATCTCTGATAGCCATTCCGAAACCTCTCCCAAAATTATTCAGACTCACTTGTTCAAGTGTAAACCAATTTTGGAAATAATCAACACTTGTTAAGATATTTTTACACCTATGCGAGAATTATCTTTATTTACGCTGCTTCCTCCAACCTAATATTTGCAGCCTCCACGTACTGCTTCTCCACATCAAACGCGATGAACCTCCGCCCCATCTGTTTTGCTGCCACGCAGTCTCCCCCACTGCCGCAGAACGGGACAAGCACAACATCCCCCGGCTTCGACGATTTCTCAATAATCATCTCAGCCAGCTTTACCGGCTTTTGAGTAGGGTGGATGTAGGTCACTGCCGGATCACGAGGCACAGCCCACACATCAGAAATTCGCTTTCCATTTAGGATGTGGCGTCCCTTCACCGCGAAGATAAGAAATTCGTGAGCGGGACTGTAGGCTCCACGAAGATCACCCATTCCTCCCCCGTTCTTTTGCCAGACGATGCAGTTCTTGATGGTGTGCGATGCGGTTGTACCATTTGGCGTAGACGTCCCATCTGGTCCAGCAGTAAAAAGCACCGCCATCTTTCAACACCCGATAAGCATCGGCCAACCAGTCGGCCATGATGATGTTGTCGTTCCGGATTGCGGTGAACTTTCGCTTACGGCTGCCACTTCGGTAATTAATGCCGTAAGGTGGGTCGGCGATGATGAGATCAATGGAGTTGTCGGGGATCAGTTTCAGGCCGTCGTTGATGTCCATGTGGTGGATGGTGTCTAGCTTTAATTCACCGATATTTGCTGTCATTGGTCACCTCTTGCTCTTTGAAAATAGAAAAAGCAGTTCGGCCGCGATGGGCTGAACTGCCTCTCTATTTAATAGGTGGGCTGTGGGGTAGGAAGTACAAGCGAAAAGATAGGACTTAGCCTTGTAAAAACCTTAGAAACTCAGCTTCATCAATTATCTGTAGATTTTTACCTGATGCTATTAAACTTTTAGCTTTTTTTGTTTTACTACTTTCTTTGCCATCTGCAAACTTAAAATAGTCTTGCATTCCCATAACCAAAAAGTCTGTATCTTTAGTAATGCCATCTCCGATAAATCCACCGGTATTTACGACTTTTTGCATAGCTTCTTTCCTCGACATACTGGAGAGCGTACCAGTAAATACAAGTTTCTTTTGAAAAAATTCATGTTCCGGATTAAATTCGTTTGTTTCTGCTAAAATGCCCTTTAAATCTATCCCAGAGTTTTTTGCTGCTCTAACGCTACAGGGAGAATATCCACCAATGAATAGTTTTCCCAATTTCATGCCAATAGAAGATTCTATTTCATTAAAAGAACTTAATCCATTTTTCAACGTAGCTGCAAGAAGCACTTGCCCACACGCTTTAGCATCTTCTTCAGCATTATGATGGATGAAAACATGATTAAGGAATTTACAAACCGTTTTAAGTTTATAATTTTCCAACCCAGCCCAAGTTTTCATGGCTAGTTTGTATGTACAAGCATACTGAGTTTCTGGATATGAAATACCGTATAGGTCTAAAACATGTCGCAACGCAGACATGTCAAATGCAGCGTTATGAGCTACAACTATTGCGTCTTCTAACATCGGTTTTAGTTGAGCAAAAACAGCATTAAACTCGGGGGCATCTTTAACGTCTTCTTCTGAGATACCATGAATCATAACGTTAAACGAATCAAATTAATAGTACTCTGGATGTGGCTTTACAAGCCAATTGCTTGAGTTAACAATCTTACCATCCTCAATAATAGCGACTCCGACCGAACAAATACTTCCAACAAAACTATTAGCAGTTTCAAAATCAATACAAACCGCTTTCATCGATATCTCACCCAAACTCTTTGAGTTTTTTCGTAAATTCCAGGTAACGTTAAGCGACAAAACAAAATCGTACACTTCTAAATAATTCTAGGTAGAATATTTTATTCCTGCTTCTTGATGTAATCTTACTTTCCAAACAAAACACATCTTCTTAGATATCCATAGCAGACGAGTTTCTGGCCACTTACCCCTCCCAACCCCACAAACTCCCCCACTGATCCCGCAAAAAACTCATCTGCTATGTAAATAGCAAAAAAGCGACCCCGCCAATAACGGCGAAATCGCTGGGAGGTCAATGAACGCGTTTTTCATCTGTTCACGCTGATCACAAAACAGCTCGGCCCGATTACTCAATTTCTCAAGGCTTTCCTTTAATAATTCCTGGACGCTGTTCGGAACAGTAAGCCCTGCGGCTTCGATTTGATCTTGGAAAAACTTGAGGTCTTTGGCTAGAATGGCGTTTCTCTCACACCTGTCATTCAAGTTAGCCAAAGCAAGCTCATCTTCTTCCCTCTTCCGCTGCCGTCGAGATTCAAGCCATTCCTGGATGAAGACGCATGAGCTTCGGGATTTAGGATGCCCAGAATAGCTACAAAAACAGAAATTACTTTTTCTAGCAAACATGGTAAGCCAATGCTTTACTCGGAAAAGTTATGATTGGATAGCTAACACAGAAGATCTTGTTATTGTTGATGCTTAAAGATATAGTTGATGTATTCTTTCGCACTTTGATTGATTTCCTCATCGCTTGCTTGAAATGAAGCTCCAAAGACAGCAAAATACGGTAATGCCACTGCGCCCACATGTCCTGTACTGGCTTTGAAAGGTGTAATCACTTCATCCACGGTAAAAGAAACAGAGCCCCCTGGCAAATAATTTTCCTTTTTATCGCCGATGGACATGGCAAGCCCTAACTTTTTCCCTATAAGCTTATCACCATTTGTTCCATAAGCCCATCCGTAAGCAAAAACATCGTCAAACCACTTCTTCAATAGAGGCGGATAACTGTACCAATACAACGGGAATTGCAAGATAACATGATGATATGCCTCTACTAGATTTTGTTCTCTCGGGACATCGATGTTCCAGTTAGGATACTCCTTGTAAATCTCATGAATGGTAATATCGTTTGGATATTGCAACAGTTCTTCTTTCCAGCGCTGGTTTACCCTTGAAACCTCGAGGTTCGGGTGTGCCAAAATCACCAGTGTTTTCACTATGAACTCTCCCTTCTCAGGCCCAAATTGAAGAATATATCTTCAAAGTGCCTTGCCTCATCTTCTTTAATATCATCATTATCCTGCAGGCATTAAAGAAAGAAAATACACACAATAAAGTAAGGTAGTTACTTGAAAGTAAGTACTGGACTCGTAATAAAACATATGCAACAATTGATTTTCAGACTGTCTTTAATGATCCAGCATGAACGAGGTGTTATTCGATGAAACGATATAATCTGGGCATAGAGGCAACGCTTGAAATAATCGGCGGAAAGTGGAAATCCTTGATCATTTGCTTGTTAATGTCCGGTGTAAAGAGAACAAGCGAATTACAGCGCAATATTCACGGCATTTCACAAAAGGTTCTGATCCAGCAGCTTCGCGAACTTGAGAAAGATGGACTCGTAAGAAGATATGTGCACCAGCAGATGCCGCCAAAAGTCGAATATAGCCTCACAGAATATGGAGTTACAGCCAATAAAATCGTTGATGTTATGTGTTCTTGGGGTAAAGAAAATATTAAAATCAGACAACAGCGAGGAGAAGATATCGTCTTGCTGGAGGATGAGTCACTGGAGGACAAAAAATAGATTAGAAATTTAAGGCTTCGGTAACGGCCACAAAAAAACAACCGCCCATTCACGCTGCTCCCAACAACGAGGTTTTATTTGGGAGATCAGTGTAAATGGGCGATTGTGCTCGGTTATTATGGGTAAAAGTTATGGCGTTGATACGGAGTGTCTAAACGTGAATTAAAACCGTCCATCCCCAGTCAATCCACTAGGAGGTGACTTATCTAGTGGACCACTGTAAGATGGGCGATTGCATAGATATTTTATTCATAAGTTAAGGCATTTGCTACTCGAAAAACGGAAAACCCAATTTCAGCTTACCCACCTGGTTTGAGTGTCAATAACGGCATTACCGCTCCTCCTGGGGCTAGTTTTCCAAGGAATAAAAACAAAAACTCACCCACACCACCCCGTTAATTTAGGAGTTCAGTACAGATGAGCGATTGTGCTCCCGGGATTAAAGCAAACCCGGTCCCTGATAACAGTTTCCGGGTCGCTAAGCCAGGAGGTAACCCCATTGCGTTGTTCAAACACCCGGTTGGTTGGTTATTTAGACAACACAACGAGCTTAGGATTCCGAGTGAAGGATAAAAAAATACCCCGCAAGAATCTTACGAGATAAAACAAGAAATAGGTTAGTTAGGGGGGATTCTATTTAACGTATTCCAAAAAACATTGCACGGTGATTAATCTCAATCGCTCTGGGGTATAAGCGTCCAAAATCTAAATCATCGTCTTGCTCATAAATAATTCATCTTTTTGTTAAAACCTAGTTGGAATACCGTTGATTAAAAATAAGCGACCCGGTAGTGTATACCGAGTCAACAAAATTGAATGTATTCCGTTGCGCTTATTTTTACTATCCACCTTGTTATTAGTCAAGCGCACCGAAATATAGCTTGGGTTGTAAGACATAAAAAAATACCCCACAAAAGTGGGGCGGGATAATTCGCCTTGGGGTTTAGGGATGCAATGACAATATTAAGCTATTCTAGTTTCCTTGGAATGTGATTAAGACAAAAAAGTACCCTGCGACAAAATCGCAGGGCGAAGGCGCGAAATGATAGAGGGTCATGTGAACCGTGCCAGTAAATCTATATGCATGATTGACTGAGTAATACCGGTGTTAACTTCAAAAAAATACCCCACATTAAACTTGTGGGGTCAAGACATAGAGAGAAAGGAATGGCAGGACAGCCGAACATGACAATATACTATTTATGCTCGTCTTTAGAAAGTATGACAATAACTGTTGTAATATAAAAAAATACCCCGCGAATCGCAGGGTGCAACATGGATGGAACTCTTTAGAGGGCAAAAGCACGATACATTTTATGATTGATTCTTAGAAAACATGTCCTGAAAACGAAAGAAGCCCGTGAAACACGGACTCTTTCAAGGAACGGGGAATGATGATGTGAAAGGATTGCGCTGATGAGCTAGTTCAAAGGAGAGTACAATCAACGCAATAGTCATATTATTTACAAGCAAAGACCATCCTAGCCACTCAAACAATAATCGCTAGGGTGATTTAATGTTGAGCTTGGGAATTAAGGATTAATTGGTGAGAAATGGGCAATACTGACTGAAGGTATATTCGACTATCTTCTATGGAGCAGTTTAATGATAGATATTCCGGACTCATTACTTAACCTCGTGCTAATGCATGAGGTGTTTAGTAAGGCTCGAATTGAAGCTTGGAATTCTGAAGTGCTCTGGTCGTGGCGATGGTGGTTATTGATCGCTCTCATGCTAGCACCATGGTTACTTTGGTGGCGTATCGTTGATAAAAAGCGGCTCACAGAAATATGTCTATTCGGGATGTTTGTATTAGCGACCTCATCTTGGATGGACGAGTTGGGGACTGAGCTTTTATTTTGGTATTATCCATATAAGACCTTTCCGTTGTACCCCCAATTGGTTCCGATCAACTACACGGTAATACCTATAACTTTTATGCTGTTGTACCAGTACAAGAAATCTTGGAAAACATACATTTTTACTTTGATAATAATTGCAGCTATCTATTCTTGGGTAGCTGAACCGTTACTAAATATAATAGGCATTTATAAGCCGATTAACTGGAAGTACAGCTATTCATTTCCTTTATATGTTTTTATTGGCATTAGTCATAGATGGCTGCTCAAAGGGATTCTAAGAATAACTAGTAAAAGTAGCGAGAAATGATTTCTTAATCACACTAAAAATATCGACATAACAACCGCCCCTCCACACTGGCCTCCCAATAACGTGGCTTATCGGTAAGGCAGTGAGACGGGGCGGTTATTCTTCTATTCTGACCAATATTTGAATTGGCTAACACCTGTTCAACGGCTTGTTTGCCTAATTATTTCCTCTACCCTTCAAACCCGCCCCCACACATCGCCCCCTACGCCTCTCAAAACGACCAACCATACCATTCATACCAAAACGGGGGTAAATTGAACGTGGGCGTTACCGCGTGTGAGTTAATTTTTAGATAGCCTTTACCGGGCAGACCCTTGAACATTCTAAGCAAAGAATGCACTCCGTATCTCGTACTTTTTCCCCCTGGCTTATGTATCCCATCACATCAACATCCATTGGGCAATTCTTGTTACATTGCCCACACTGAACGCATTTATTTTTTGTTGGTTTTACTCGAGCCAAACTAACGGAAGCAGGTATTTTCATAATTAACGATACAGGGCAGGCAACCTTACAAAAAGCTCGACGATCTTTTAACCAAAAGGCCAACGGTATGCCTAAAACGTAGTAAACAGCGTTTCCGGCTATCATCCAAAGCATTTCTTGTTTGTATAGGTAATCCCGTCTCACATCATAGCTAAACACAAAAACCAGCATTAGTGGTAGCATTATTGAGATCACCAATGGTACAATACGAAAGTTCTTAATAGAATCTGGGATTCTTCCTTCTTTTTTTACTGGTAACCAATCGAGTACCGCCGCAGTCCAACAGGCCCAACCACAAAAACCTCTACCCCAAATGAGAGGTCCAAATACTTTGGCTATGGCATAATGGATAACTCCTTTAGAAAAATAACCGACCAATAATAGAAATACAATTCCCTCCAGTTGCAGGTTTTCCTTATTAAATATGGGCAAAAACAGCAGGAATACTGGTGAGATCAATAAGATAGAAATACGACGACCCATATCCTTTTGTCCCTTAGGTAGCTTTCCTTGGAGATGTCTACCCAAAGAAATTGACGCCCCAATCCAAGGGAAAATAACGAGGAAACCCCACCATCCAACAGTTTTATACAGTATTGAAGTAACCAGAAGGGCGATAAAGAATGGAATGAAGGTTGCCATAGTAACCTTCTCCTCCCATCAATAATTTTCTTTCTATATAAAATTCTTGTTTCGTGGGAGATATCACAAAATCCTTCTTGTTTTGGAAATAACAGTACTGAAAAGAGGAGGCTTCATGAAGCCTATTTGAAACCGACCCTCCACATCGCCCCCTACGCCTCTCAAAACGACCAACCATACCATTCATAACACAACTGGAATCAAATCGGACGTGGGTCATCACAGCGGGTTTAGTTGGATATAGGGGTTTTTAGGTGATTATTTGCGGTGTTTATTCGGCGATAACTGCTGCCGTTCACCCAATAGCCCCCACTCCACCATCTCTGTATTAGGTGAATCTTCATATTTTTTCTTGGGCATACTTGTCTAAGATATTCATATCTTAGGACGGTGTGTTATGACCTACAATGACCAATTACAGGCACAAGTTAACCTCTGGCATGTTAATCTAAGCAGGTGGTTATCGGAAGAACTTTTTTCAGTTTCTTGGTGGTTTCTTGTCGGACTTACTGTGATTTCTTACATTGCTTGGTGGTTGATTGTCGATAAAAAAAGCCTACGGAATATTCTCTTATTCGGATCATTTATAGCGGTATCTAACACTGTATTTGATTTGTCCTTGGTGGTAATGGGATTGTGGGGATACAAGACCAAAATGATGCCGACTATACCGACACTGTTCCCCTTCGACTTTACCGTTATACCGTTGTTGGCAATGACGATATATCAGTTCTTCCCAACTTGGGGAAAGTACTTTATCGGAATCGCAGTAACAAAAGGCTTATTTGCCTTTGGGGCAATTCCCTTATTGATTAGATTGCAGATAATGGAACTTCATGGAATTGGATTGATTTATGTGTATGCCGTTATGTTAGCAATACCACTTGCCTCAAAGTTCGTTATTGAACGGGTAATTCATGCTGAGCATTCTGCCGAAGCAATAAAAGATAAACGCGAATTACCGTTTTTAACTCCGGTACCCGCAAAAAGACCTCATGAAAATGATGAGGATTGAAGACAAAAAAACAACCGCCCTCCTCATTGGCCTCCCCCTAAAGGAGCAAAAAAGGAAAGCCGTGAAGATGGGCGGTTTTTATTATTGTTTTAGCCAAGGGTATACGAGATCAAACGCTAATGACCGCAATTTCAAAAATAATTTTCTCTACCCAACAAAACCAACCCTCCACATCGCCCCCTACGCCTCTCAAACCGCCCAACCATACCATTCATACCACCACAGGGGTTAAACTGGGCGTGGGCCATAACAGCGGCCTTATGTGGGATGTGGGGGATTTTAGGTGATTATTTACGGCGTTTTTACGGCAGTTATGCCATCTTTGGCCCGATTACGACAGCACCAGCTACAAAAACACAACTGCCCATTCACGCTGCTCCCAACAACGAGCTTTTATTTGGGAGATCAGTGTAAATGGGCGATTGTGCTCGGTTATTGTGGCCATCTATTCATTAGCTGATACGTGTGACCAACCGTTAAGGTTGATTCATTGAGGTAAAACATTACTTTTTCATGCAAAAAACAGTAAGAAAGATGGTCATTGACCATGCCTACAGCCTGCATAAAAGCGTAAATAATTGTTGATCCAACGAATTTGAATCCTAGCTTTTTCAAGTCTTTACTAATAAGATCGGACAATTCCGTTCTTGCTGGTACTTGGGAGATATTTGTCCAGTTATTTTGAATCGGTTTATGGTTCACATATCGCCAAAAGAAATTACACAAGCTTCCATATCGACTTTGTACATCGAAATAGGCTTTAGCATTTACAATTACGGCCTTTACTTTTAATTTGTTTCTTATAATACCTTCATTTTTTAAGAGGTCATTAACTTTAGCATCATCATACTGCACTATGACCGTGGGATCGAATCCGTCAAAAGCCTCTTTGATGGTTTCTCTCTTTGCCAATATAGTTGACCAACTCAATCCCGCTTGCATTCCTTCTAATATAAGCATTTCAAATAGCTTCCTGTCGTCGCAAACGGGTCTGCCCCATTCTTGATCGTGATATATCTTCTCGAGTGTGCTGTGATTTGCCCACTCACAGCGAACATATTCATTTTCTCTCATTACCGCCACCACCTTAACATTTGTTTATTATTATACCGTAAAAGCAAAATCAATTAGTCTCTATATTACTAAATGATTTTCTCAATTCATCAAAAAACCACCCCTCCACGTCCCCCCCCCTACACCCTCCAAACCTCCCAACCATATCATTCGTACCACAACGGGACTCAAACCGAACGTGGGCCATTACAGCGGCCTTATGTGGGGTGTGGGGGTTTTTAGGGGATAAATAACGAAAAACGACCTCGCCGGTGGTGGCGAAGTCGCTGTGTGGAGTTATCATAATGGAGATTTTTTTAGAAAAAACCAAGTGGATTTTCACTATAGCTTACGAGCAGGTTTTTCGTTTGTTGATATTCCCGACCTATTCCGGACTATTTGTAGCCACCAAAGGCTGCATGGGCAGGATACATGTGGTAGCAGTTTACCCACGCACGACCAGCTTTGATACCACGACCGATCCGGTAGGCGGTATTCATATCACGTGTCCAGACACCGGCACCTAATCACTACTGGAAATACCGTCCGACGATGAAATGAAAAGCAGCCCAGTTATTGGCTGGACTGCTTTATTAAAGGAATACAGTAAACACATCAATTTTTCGGAACTTGGGATTTAAATCTATTTTTAGCCTTAACCATATCTGCATCTAGCTTATTTAGAGTCTGATTAAATGTTATTAAGCTACCACTTGGACTTTTAGCTAATTCATATGACTGATTATATACATCATATTCTTCAATTAACGCATCATAGGCAGCTTTAAAATCTTCCGACGGTAAGTTCATTTTGCACCAATAAATGTCTTTATCGATTTTGTCTTTTTTTTCGTCTAATCCATCAAATGTTTTATCTTTTCTAAGTTTATCACGAGCTTCTTTTAAATCGTCATTAAAATCCCGCCAACTTGATTTGATTGCATTGCTCCACACTGATGAGTATGTCGCGTTAATAAGGCTGGTGGTTAAGTATGATGTTTGAATATGTTCTTCGGCAATATTTATGTTTTCTATGTAATCCTTTCGATTAATTTTTTGATTTTCTTTTTGTGAGAATAAAGTACCTGATACAATAACCAGTCCCGCAACAACAACCCCCGCAATAATTTTTAATGTTTTTTTATTTAACGAAATGTTAATATTTTGAGCTTCTTTATATTGATTTGTACTTTTATTCGATTCAGTAGTATGTTCTATACAATTTCCTAGATTAGTTTCATTACAAGACTGAGTCGATAAATCTATATTAGATTGAAGTTTTAAACCACAATTAGAACACTCATTTGACCCCTCTTTATTTTCATGACCACAACGACTGCATAATATCATTACTGGAACCTCCTTGAAGAAAATTCACGTCATTATGTTACACTAAAATAAATGCAAAATTTGTCGTTTTACGTCGAATAGATAAAATTTTTACAGTTCAATTGGCATATCTATAGGTCTAATTTTCTCCTCACCTGTGTAAACTCAAAAAGAGTCCTGATCAGGTTAGACGCTACACTCCTCGATTGCCTACGGCTAGGGAGTTTTGCCGGATATCCCTAGACATGGCAAATTTTGAGTAGGTCATTTAATGTTTCAAGACAAGGTATTACCCTGCAAAGAATGTGGCAGTGAGTTTGAGTTTACCGCTTCCGAACAAGAATTCTTCGCCGAAAAAGGATTCACTAACGAACCCGGCCGTTGCCCCCAGTGCCGTGCGGCTCGGAAAACCCAAAACAACAATAACAACCGTGGTGGCTACCGCCAAGAGCGTGAGATGTTCCCGGCCACTTGCTCCGCTTGCGGGAAGGAAACCACTGTTCCCTTCCAACCCCGTGGCGATAAGCCCGTTTATTGCCGCGATTGCTTTAAGCCCCAACCCCGCAACAATCGCTGGTAATATCTAAGCCATTACGAAAGCTCGCCTTCATCGGCGGGCTTTTTCTGTAGTCCCACTGTAGTTCCCCCTAACGCTGCCCCCTTGTCACCAAAAAAGCTCGCCTTAACTGGCGGGCTTTTAACGCTATATCCCCTTAAACCAATCCCCTTCTTCTCCCAAGCAACGCCGACCTGATATCCCATAACTTACTCTCTGTTCAAACTTTCAAAAATTGGCTATAATCTTACCCAAAGAAAGACCGTCTTCCAACAGAGCTACTGACTTGTAATCAGTAGGTTGCGGGTTCAAGTCTTGTCGCCGGCTCCACTACATATGCGGGTTAGCAGGATCACCAGGTGGAAGAGAGAACCAAAATGTGGTTACGGTGGTAGTTACGGAGGGGCATCTCTGGTGAAGCCATGGGGTTGAAATGGCCCAGTACGCAGGGGAAACCGACGGTGGCAGTGTGCTGACGGCGGTTTTTTGCGTTTGCGTTAGGAATTTTGTGGTGAGGGTTATGGAGGTTTAACGAGGCCCGGTACGGGCCACGCTTTTAAGTTATAGGTTTTTCGTTGTTGGTGACGATGGTTGTTCTTTTATTTCTATCCCCTGTTTCTTAATCCGATATAACGCAAGTACATACGAAGGGAAAATTGCAATAGCGAATGGATAAGCCATTATAGCGTAACCGATGGCAGCATCCGAATGTTGCAAAAATGCAATTGTATATAGAACAACGACTACGGAAGAACAACACACCCACGGGTAATGGACCTTATTTTTATTTGAGTCATCGAATTTAATAAAATACGTTGATGCTACGCTGATAAATAAAGGGATAAACATCCAGAATGATAAATATGTAACCACCCAAGGAATACCAATAATATAAGGAATCGTAATTATTAACATCGTTATGCCCAATAAGAGTTGCTTCTTTTTCGTCGACATTTTAACCTTACCCCATCCACGAATGATATATACTTCTCTCAGTAACCTCTGTCATCAATTAACCAAGGAGATCTTTCATCTTGACGAATTAGGATATATTTCATCTTATATTTTCCGCTATTTTGAGGGCCAGTTTCCTCTCGATACTTTACTTCGTAAAAACAGGTAAAAACTCTTACATTTTCTTTTTTAACCCCATTAATACTTCCGCGACCAGTAGTTAAGTAATCGTCTACATACTCTCGGATTGAGTTAGTTACATCTTCAAGTTCAATAATCTTCATATACTCCAGATCGTCGAATCCCCAAACTGCGTTTGGAGAATTGTGATGCTCAGTCATCACTGAAAGTAATCCTTCTTTATCGTGTTTGTTATAGTAATCAAAATACATCTCAATTACCTCTCGGGGTTCAAAAGTATTTTCATGGGTAATCTTTGATGGTATCCCGAATGAAAGAAATAATATGATGATTAGAGAAATATAATGCTTTAATATGTTATCCTCTCCTTGCTTTAAGAACCAGTAAATTTATTTCATTGTAACATATTGGTTCTAAATGAGTAACAAAAACCGTCTGTTGGCAAGCGAGCCTTTAGACGGTTTCTGTATTTACAGATCTTTTTGCTTAACCTACACCATTCCCCATTTTCCTGGGACTCAACATCCCTTCTATCTTGTCAATCGCTTGTTTCTTTACGTCGGGAAGCACGTGACTATAAGTATCCAGCGTAATCCTAATGCTGCCATGGCCCAGCAGTTCTTGAACCACCTTCGGATGAACACCTGCTTCTAAAAGTCGGGTCGCGTAAGTATGACGTAGAAAATGCAGATTAGTCTTCGGAATCTCAGCCTTTGCCAGCAGTCGATGAAACTTCGTCGCCAAATTCCGCTGCGAGACCATCCTCCCCTTTTTGGTCGTTACGACCAGCCCACTGTCCTCGTACTCCTCTTCTGCCGTTCTCTTCTCAACATATTGAAGGAAGTGCCAGCGTTTAAGCTGTCTAACCAAATCATCGGTTATCGGAATCCTCCGATAGCCGTTTTTCGTTTTTGGCTCTTGTATGATCTGGTGAGTTTTGTTGGGGCCGTGTTCGTTCTTGACCAGCACGGTTCCCTTGGTCACATCGATGTGGCCTCGTTCTAGATTGATGTCTCCCCACTTTATAGCCAACAGTTCCCCTACCCTCATCCCTGTTCCGAGCAGCAGTTTGAAGGCGATCCAGAGTCGGTCTTCTTCGGCGACAAACATAAATTCTTTCATTTGATCTACGGTGAAGACACTAATTTGCTTGGGAGATGGTTTGGGCTTGCGGACGTGATCAGCTACGTTCTTGTTGACCAAACCATCATGACCAGCTTGCTTGAGAGCTGTTCTTGCGGTAGTAAGAATCAGTTCGACTGTTCTCGTCGCGAGACCGGACTGCCGTTTTTCATTCAGAAGCTTCTGCAGTTGGGTGGTCTGTAAAGCCTGTACCTTCACGTTACCCAACTTCGGCTTCAAATGAAGCCGGGAGATATATTCATAGGACTCCCAAGTTTTAGGACGCACGTTGGGCTTTACATATTGTTCTAGCCAGATGTCCAACCATTCGCTGAAGGTCACCGTGGTGGGAATTACGAAGATGCCTTGGCGATGCTCTACGAGAGCTTGGTCACGCCACTGTAGGGCTTCGCCCTCTGTTTTGAAAGTTCTTCGAGCGTACTTCGCTTTACCGTTGTCATCTTGGCCGATGTGGACTTGGGCTACAAAGTAGCCGTCTTTACGTTGGTATACCGAGCCTTGTCCTGGTTTGTTGCGTTGGGAGGTCATAAAGAAACACCTGCTCCTTTCGATGTTCAAGATCGACTGATTTCAAGGGAGGCAGGTGTAGGTTATCTCTAGTGGGGCGGGAAGTGAAGGGGAAGTTTTATGAAGATAATCTCTTGATTTTCATTTAGGTTATAATTTTTTCGAATAAATGACATTTTTCGACATCTAATTTTTATCTAATGTGATAATCTAGTATTGATTTTCAAATGCTTAAGGTGAGTGTCAATATGTCAAGTACTGTGTCTGATAATGGCCAAAAGAAAAACGAAACTAGGAAATGGTATATTCAACAAGCCGTGACTTTTGTTACTGCTATTATAACCACCCTAATAACGACACTTATTACATCTGGAATCATCATTAATAAACCTACACTGTATGAAAGGCAAGAGGTCCCTATAATAAATTGACAATTTTGATACACTATCATATTTTCCATTAGTAGAAGGAAACTATTGGATTTATGACTATTCAGTAGAGTATCAAGACAACCACGATATTATAAAAAAATCTGATAAAATAAAAATGGAAGTAAAGAAGATTTATACAAATAAAGATAAAGATTACTATATAGCAGAAATGAAAGGCAATCCTTTAGCTGATTTTGATCAGTTTGATGAACGCTACGGGTTATTAGTGGTTTCTAGCAAAGTATATTATATTGATGAAAGCGATCTGGATAATATGATTCAGTATACTTCTACAAATAGTATGATCCCTATTGAATTATTAGAGAGAACAGATCTAATGTTTGAGTTTCCATTGTATAATGGCGAAAAATATGGCAGTGTAAGTACACTCACAAGAACAGACTTTCGATACATGTGGACTGTAGCCAAAAAGGACGTAATCCATCAAAAAGAAAACAATGAGATGAAAAACGTGTCATTATATGAAATGAAAAATATTACCATAGGTGATTCCATAACTATTACATACATCCCAAACTTAGGTATAATATCTAAAGAATACAAACACAATGGCACTACCAATAAACAAAATATAGAATTATATGAGTATAATGTTAAGATGCCTGAAAAACCAAAAGGTACAAGTCTTAAATTTTGACTTCTTAAATCTAGCCCAGTACCTCTAATATAACCTCAAACCCAAACCTCGACAGCCCCCACTCCCGGCAAATATAATCATCGCCATACTTCTTCCGCCACTTAGGCAGCAACTGGACATGTTGCTCGTACTTCATCCGATCAAACACTTCAAAGGACACTAAGTCCTCAAATAATGAGTACGTGATCAACGGCCCTGGCCGCCGGTAATCTCGTTTAGCTTTACCCGACATCCGATCGGACGGCATCACCATGCTGCCAACACGACCTAGACGAGAGGCACGGCCACGGATGCCGGAAGCTGTGGTTTTCTTTTGTTTTACGTCGGTGAAAAATAATCGTTCGATGTCGGTGTCAACTGTGGGCAAGCTCTTTTCCCCTTTCGAACAGCGTTGACTTATCCGTACTCTATTTTGCCCAATAATAAACAGACTGAAGCGTGAGCCTTTCGATATGGGGCCACGCTTTTCCTTTTTCTAAAGTATATTACCAGTAAACTTACGATTATACGGTCTTCTATTAGATTGGGTGTAATGCTTCAGCTTGGCATACTCTTCCCGAAGTCGATCGACTTCACGTGATACCATGATGGCTTGATTTAGCTTTCGGGCCAGTAGCAGCCTGGATGCTTCGTGGCGTTTTTTGTGGATTAGTTTCATAAGTTGATCAGCTTCGTTTTTCATCGTCAGGAATCACTCTCTTCCAACATTTGGTGAGTGATTATTCGATGTGGCGAGGGTGATTTCCTCCTTTTTACAGAAAGCAAAACAGATATTGGGTGCTCCTTGTTTCTGCTGCAATTACTTCTCTTGATCACGCCTCGCCATATAAGCTTTTTCTACCCATTCATACCAATATAACCAGCAATGACCTGGTTCCTCGTCGTATTTACTACGTCTTTCTCCGGTGGTTGGTTCCACAGGGTACTCCCTATTTAGACTATCGAGTTCTCGTTCTAACTGGTGTTTATCCCAATTTACCGCATCGAGATGTTCGATTCTTTCTCGTAAAAATACTGCAGCATCTTCTTCTTCCCACTTCTGCCATTTTCTCTTCATCGTATGTACCTCCATTATCTTCATCCTTATCTACAACTGGGTGATATTATTTAAACTCGTCATTAACTTCTACAAACTATACTAATTCTCCTATTTTGTATCAGATCTGATTTACTAAACTCTTCCCCGTTGACTTCCTACCCATCTAGAGCGATGATGTCACTGCGGCAACCCTGAGTTATCCCCACTTTTAACAATGTAATTATATGGGTTTAGTTTTCGAGTTTTTTTCAGCACTCAAACGGTGAATTTCTCAAAACGAAATAGGGTAAATTTGTGTTGATTACAAGTAGAAATGGCATCGTTACATTACGGAAACACTGATTCATTAATAAAAGGGCATAGCAAAGCAAACCCAAAGTATTTTGAATTTTATCCGATACTTTCGGTCGAAAAATCCCAACTAAGGAAATCGAAGGCTATGCCACTCGAACCACTTCACGAATATGCTCGAATAACTCCTCCGGTTTGATCTCCCGAATAAATGGATATTTTTCTGGACGACGCAAGATGTTACGACCAACTCGCCATAATCCTAGAGTCCGGTAAGGTACGGTATTTGCCATCATTGGCCGATGTAGATCTCGCTCTTCCGCCCAATGTCCTGTAACGACCATAAACAGGTACCCACAAGTGATGACCAGGAAAAGACGATCATATCGATCGGTACTTGACAGCTTCGTTCCACGAAGGCACAGACCGTTTCGTTCGTTTTTGATATCCCGAAAGCATTCCTCAATTTCGAAACGCCGCCCGTAAAATTGGGTGACTTCGGAAAGGGGATCGGATAGGGATGTAGCCAAAATCCATGAATCTTTTTGAAATACATCATGAATGGCCACGATGCGTACCGGATATCGATGCTCACCGGTATACTTCGTTTGACCGAAATCCTTTTAGCTATTATAAGAAATAGCGAATTTATTTAATGCTCCACAATAGGTATCGCTGAAAATAAATGCATTGTTTTTGGGTAGACGGATAACAAAATCAAAATGTGAGCTACGGATAACCTTGAATAGTTCAACTTTGGCAAACCCACGGTCTGCTAAAATAATCACGCGATATCCATCGGGAACGATGGTTCGAAAGTCTTTAACTAAATCCATTTCCATTTGAGTCATTTTGTCTTTCAGGTCTGTTTTTACCGCAGTACGCCAGAGAACAGGTGTTTCTCGACTGCCCACGATCAAAGCCAATACTAATGTTTGGTGACGGTCATCGTGGAGATCGGTCCAATCCAAGGCTACCAGCAGGCGAGAATTCAACGATAGCTTACTGCAAATCATGTGGAGTAGTGCACCAGCCATGGACAGGACGTTCAATCGAGGGTTCCCTAAAAAACGATCGACTCGTTTGATATTGTGCTTATCGGCAACCATGTTTTGAATGGCCTTACCCATGGCAGCGACCGAGATATTGTCGGTGTGAAACAAGGCAAACGCAAGTGCAGCCAAGGTTTTGACTTGAGACTTCCGAATCCCAATCATTTGACTTACTAAAAATGAAGTAAATGCAATCAAATTCATTCAACAATTTCTCCCTAATTTTACAGATTCCTTGTCGAATGATTCGATTTTCTGCCTATGGAAACCTGCATAAAACTTCAATGTAACCTAAAAATTTAAACTATAAATCGATTTTCCTTAAACTGGGGATCACTTAGGTCCTCACAGGCGAGGGCAAGATTCCTTTGGTGGTTCGGATTATGAGCCCCTAATCATTTAGAGAAAAGGCATACAGTTTCCACATGGTGTGTGTGTGGAAACATATCCACAATTTTTATGCATTTTCTATGCATATTTATGCGTTTTATCGGTATTAATAGCTGTTTCATACGCATATCTTGCATTATTTTGCATAAATATTATGTCATCATTTTTATCGCTTCAAGGGTTGGTTGAAGGTGTCTTCAGTAATCTGTTAAAAAGGAGTACCCTTATCATAGAGTACTCCTTTTATCACCATTACTTATTGATTAACTTAGACTCCACCAACAGATTCTTTATTGCCTGTGCAGCTTCCGCATAAGTTAAGTTTGCTTTTGGTGCAATAGTTGTTGCTGTTGTTCCGTTGAATACGTGTGCTGACAATACATCAGTTACATAGGAAACGGCCCACTTGCTTACTTGCATGCTATCCACATAAGTATTGATTCGATTGGTGTCGCTTCCTGTAAGCTTTGTAATCTTCATTGCTCTCTGATACATCGTCATCGCTTCTTCTCTTGTTATCTGATTGTCTCCTCTAAAGGTTCCGTCAGAGTACCCTGTTACGATTCCATACTCATTTGCTATCAAAATTGCTAGTGTTCTGTCTCCTTTTGCATTAATATCAGTAAACTTATTCTGATGTTCACCTTGTCTGTATAAGCCAAGCGCTCTTACGATATATTCTGCAAAATCTGCTCTTGTTATTGCCTTATTTGGCTCAAAGGTTTCTGCATTGAATATTACTAGTCTTGATGCCATGTCATTGACTGAATCCTTTGCCCAGTGGTTTTCTACAGATTTAACTGTAACTGGATTCCATACAACTGAGTAGTTTGAATTTGTAAGCGAGTTAAGTTTTGCATACCACTTTCCATCTTTCTGATATACATCAGTAGGTACATGGCTGTACGTTCCATCAGAATTGAACACTATACCTGTTGTTATCTTGCTTGGGTCTACTCCTGCTGGGATTTCCATAACTCTTTCTACGTAGTTGCTGAATTTGCTGATCTTCACATCTTCAGTTTTCCCTGCTGCATTGGTTGTCTTTGCTACTACTTCAAATGCGGTTGGTGGGAATACGATCGTTGCTCCGTTTTGCTTTGCCACTTCGTTATATTTTTCAACTACCGAATCATCAAGCTTAGTAATCTGTACTTCCACTTTGATATCTTTTAGTGAAGTTTCAGCCACTCCTAGTTCTTTTGCTACGTTTGAAATAGTTAGCTCTTTTGCAGGTATCACATATTCTACTGCATCACGTTTTACTGATACATCAAATGTGTTTGTTTCTAGCTGTTTTACAATATCTCCAGTAAGTTCAACTCTTACCACGTCAGCCTTTTTATCTGCAACTGGAACTTGGATCACATTTTGCTGCCCTGTCGTATTACTTTTTACAGCTTCCTCAATCTTGCTTTGAATTGCTTTGTTGTTTACCTCTACAGTTACTGTTGATTTACCGTTTTCTGTTGAATTTGTTTCTGTTCCTGCCTTTTCAGTTTTACCATTTACTACTACACTTACAGTTCCAGTTCCTGCTGGAGCTGTTGTGGATGAACCACCGCCTCCACCTGAACTACTAGAAGAAGCAGGTGCCGGTAAGGTTACGGTTGTACTTGTCACCTTGGTCATAGACCCAGATGTGAAGCCAAGCTGCGCGCCGGTTGCCTCTGTCGTATTCGTTGCTCCAAGGTTTGTGAATGTTGCTACACCACTGCTTGCTGTTGCGGTTGTCGTTCCAGTCAAGGCCCATGTTCCTACATCTTCCTTGGCTGCTGTTACGACGGTCGTATTGTCACTGGTGCAGGTATTGCCATAAGCATCCTTCAGCGTTATGCACGGTTGCTGTGCAAACTGTCCGCCATTGCTTGCAGGCGCCGTGATATTCTGTGTCACTGCCATGGAAGCTGCTGTACCGTGGCTTGGTGTAATGGTCAGGGTATTTGTTGCAGGTGTCGTTACTGTATCAATACTAAATCCGATAGTTTGCCCGCCCGCCTTGTTCAGCTTTAGGTTCGCTGTTGCCACACCGTCGGTAAAGGTTACAGAGATCACCTGTCCTGCTCCGGCAGAGCTGGAATCAAGTGCTGTTCCGTTGAAGCTTCCGTATGTACTGTTCGGTGCCGCTTCCACTCCTGTAATGGTCACGTTCTTCGCTCCGTCAAAGCCTGTATCTGTATTACCCAAACTATCCTTTACTGTCAGAGTAATCGTATCGTCTACACCCACCACAGGTATCAGGGTATTTGCTGTCACGGTAACGAAAAATGATTTCAACATAGTGGCAGAATTTTGTGTATCGTTAGCTACCACAGTCAAATCTTTGTTTGTATACCCGTTGGAAGAGAGAACCCGGGCACCTTCAGGCAGCCACATACAGGCTGTACCATCCGCTGCCGTAATAGCACGGTATGTATAGTTTCCTCCCAGTGTACCATTTACCACACATTGGATTTCTACCGCTTCGGCAGGGTTAGTTGTGACATTTACCAAATATACATTATCGCCAGTTGAAGTATTTTTAATAGAGCGTGGATTAGCGCCTTCCATTACTATGTTTCCTATATTGCCTGTACCGATATACAAATCTTTGCCCATCACGGATGCCCTAAGTACCTCCGCTGCGTCATGCCCTCCGCGGACATAAACATCCCCGGCGTTATTTGCAATAGTGACGGTATTCCCCGCGTTGCTCTGTCCCGGGGCACGCAATCCCACTCCGCCGGCATTTGTTTCACCGTTGCCGCCGATAGCAGTGAGGTTAGTACCGCTCTCAACGGTAATTGTGCCCATTCCGCTGTATATAGCATGTCCACCGTATAATTTACCGTTACCGCCCTTAGCCGTTACTGTACAGCCTGAGATTGATATATTCTTCTCATAGGCGAAAATACCAACCCCGCCGCTGTTTGCGCTACTGTTACCCCCTTGCGCAATTACCGTACTGCTGCCTGAAATTGTTAGACTATTGAATACATCGATACCACGCCCGCCAGCCAATGAGTTATTACTGGCGCCAATAGCTGTTACCGAGCCGTCCTTTATCTCAATTGTCCCGCGCTGTGTTTTGTCAGAAGGAGTATATAATACGTTGATCGCAGATACAGCGGCGGCGGCTCCACTTGTTCCACTCCAGCTATTCAATGTTGCGCTGTCGATTATCAGGTCACCCCAGGCTACCTTTACACCGCAACCGCCATTGCTAACCTGTGAATTGCCTCCCGTTGCATTGACTGTAACCCCTCCCATGATGGAGAGCTCTGCCCCTTCTTTCTGCTCTGCTGTTACAGCGCCACCGATCATACAAATACCATCACCGGCGTAACTACTCGTACTACTTCCTCCTGTTACATCCAAAGTACCTGTACCCATAACAGTGAGCTTCTGATCTGTGGAGGAATATATACCGCTTTTACTCGGACCTCCCTTGAGTGAGCATGTCCCGGTGATATTGATAGTAGTTTCGCCAGAGTCCGATTCCACATGGTTGAGTTTTAATGCTTGTTGGTTGTCCGGAGCTACTATGTCCAGATTAGTTAAGTTCAAATTGATATCATTATAAACAATAATATATGTATTGGTAAAAGGTAATGAATTCCCATTTATTGTTACTATTGAACCATCACTTGAGGTAACATCAATCTTAATCACCTTAGACGGTTCTTCCAAAAGCTCCAGACTGGTATTAGCTCCAGATAGAGTAATGGTTTCATCACTGCCTGTCCAGTTGTAGCCTATATTATTGATTTTGTAGTCAGGTGTACTCGCAGGAGATCCGCTACCCGTAATGGTACAGGCAGCATTTACTATGCTGCTCAAATTTGTAATGGTCAGCTCCGCAGTGGTTTGACCGCCTGTGCCGCTTCCGGACCATGCATATGTATAGCTGGCAGCACCTGTACCGGCTGCAGTTAATGTAATATCCTTTCCCTTCATCACAGCGTCTCCGCTGCTTATTGCAGTTCCGTCCACCACAGCGTTGATACTGCTGCCACTTGCAGTTCCATCGTGTGACACAGAGAAGTCAACTGTATAGTACTCCAATGTAACGTTGATGTTCGCGCCACTGATTGTGAGAATTCTACCTGTGAAAATGCCGTTGATATAAAGAGAATAATCACCGTTTGCAACTGCAGTCTCATAAGTTCCCGCACCAGTTCTTGGTATTTGAGTGCTGAACATGGGCATACCGCTCCTAAATTCAACACTTCCTGTAACATCTGTTTGAGAACCATTTATATAGGTATAGATTGTTGCGTTATAGGTTGTTCCGACGGGATCCACAGTAAAGCTCACATCAAAGCTCTTAGCAGTCACAGAACTGCCGGAAACAGTTATAGTAGCAGTATAAGTGCCTGGTGCAAGACCCGTTATAGGCCTTACCGTAAAGCTTGTGCTGGCATCTGCAGCAATAGAATCAATGGCTTCTGTAGAGAGTGAGAACGCCGTCGGATTATCTCCACTAAGCGCAACTGACAGTGCACCTGTTTCTCCTGTTCCGGTACTGCGCACACTCACCGAATAAAATGCTTGTGTTCCATACCCCACTGTCGCAGCACCAAATACATAGTCTGGGCTGGCAACAAGAGTGATGTCGGATGTTGCTGCGCTGCCTGCGCTAACGGGCAAAGTCACCCCTGGTAACATAGCTAGCAACATGATTAATACTAATAGAGCACTTAAGAACTTTTGTTTTTTCATAGTCTTCCTCCTCTTCGTTGGTCAATTCATATGAGATTTTCGATTCATATTGGGATCTGCCCATAAAAAGTTAAGGGGCAGTAACACAGTAGTTGAACTAATCTCTAGTATTAATGCGTTTTCTTGATTATTCGAACACAAAACCAGAAACATCCAGACACCCTTTAAAAGAAGTTAATTCTTAAATCAGATTGTTGTATTGTTCCTAATTTTATACATATTATATGATATTTCGATTATTTTTGCAAACAATAACCTGAGTTATCCCCACTTTTAACAATGTAATTATATGGGTTTAGTTTTCGAGTTTTTTTCAGCACTCAAACGGTGAATTTCTCAAAACGAAATAGGGTAAATTTGTGTTGATTACAAGTAGAAATGGCATCGTTACATTACGGAAACACTGATTCATTAATAAAAGGGCATAGCAAAGCAAACCCAAAGTATTTTGAATTTTATCCGATACTTTCGGTCGAAAAATCCCAACTAAGGAAATCGAAGGCTATGCCACTCGAACCACTTCACGAATATGCTCGAATAACTCCTCCGGTTTGATCTCCCGAATAAATGGATATTTTTCTGGACGACGCAAGATGTTACGACCAACTCGCCATAATCCTAGAGTCCGGTAAGGTACGGTATTTGCCATCATTGGCCGATGTAGATCTCGCTCTTCCGCCCAATGTCCTGTAACGACCATAAACAGGTACCCACAAGTGATGACCAGGAAAAGACGATCATATCGATCGGTACTTGACAGCTTCGTTCCACGAAGGCACAGACCGTTTCGTTCGTTTTTGATATCCCGAAAGCATTCCTCAATTTCGAAACGCCGCCCGTAAAATTGGGTGACTTCGGAAAGGGGATCGGATAGGGATGTAGCCAAAATCCATGAATCTTTTTGAAATACATCATGAATGGCCACGATGCGTACCGGATATCGATGCTCACCGGTATACTTCGTTTGACCGAAATCCTTTTAGCTATTATAAGAAATAGCGAATTTATTTAATGCTCCACAATAGGTATCGCTGAAAATAAATGCATTGTTTTTGGGTAGACGGATAACAAAATCAAAATGTGAGCTACGGATAACCTTGAATAGTTCAACTTTGGCAAACCCACGGTCTGCTAAAATAATCACGCGATATCCATCGGGAACGATGGTTCGAAAGTCTTTAACTAAATCCATTTCCATTTGAGTCATTTTGTCTTTCAGGTCTGTTTTTACCGCAGTACGCCAGAGAACAGGTGTTTCTCGACTGCCCACGATCAAAGCCAATACTAATGTTTGGTGACGGTCATCGTGGAGATCGGTCCAATCCAAGGCTACCAGCAGGCGAGAATTCAACGATAGCTTACTGCAAATCATGTGGAGTAGTGCACCAGCCATGGACAGGACGTTCAATCGAGGGTTCCCTAAAAAACGATCGACTCGTTTGATATTGTGCTTATCGGCAACCATGTTTTGAATGGCCTTACCCATGGCAGCGACCGAGATATTGTCGGTGTGAAACAAGGCAAACGCAAGTGCAGCCAAGGTTTTGACTTGAGACTTCCGAATCCCAATCATTTGACTTACTAAAAATGAAGTAAATGCAATCAAATTCATTCAACAATTTCTCCCTAATTTTACAGATTCCTTGTCGAATGATTCGATTTTCTGCCTATGGAAACCTGCATAAAACTTCAATGTAACCTAAAAAATAAATCGATTTTCCTTAAACTGGGGATCACTTAGGCGGCAACCGCCCACCGAGGAGGAATGAATATCGAAAAATAACCGGCTCCAACAAAAAACTAAAAAATTATTCCGCAAATGATTTTTTACTGTCGAAATCAACACGACACGCATTGGCTTCAGATATCTCAATAATGGCTGCATGACGGGCCTGCAGTAAGGAGGAGTGAATATCGAGGAATAACTGGATCCTGAGACTAAAAAATTTAATTTCACAACGTACAAGCATATGATTCAAATATTTTTCATCTCGGTCCAGTGCATGATGGGCCGGAAAATAAGGAGTGGTGTTATCGGGTGACGGCCGGTTCTCTCAATTAAAGACAGCGACGAATCAAGTTCATTCCACAGAGGAGGTCTGCCCATCTGGAGAATATCGTCCCACCATTACTTACAAAACGAGGGAGGTTGATATATGGGCCATAATCGGAACTCCCAGTTCTACGAAAATCGAATATGGGTAGCGTTGGTTCACGGTTGGACTATGGGTTCCATCTTGGGTGGCCATGGTGATCATAGGTGCAGAACCCCGGAGGATCACGATGGCAGCGTAACCTGCAAAATTCTCTAAGTAAATATAGTCTTTAGAACTAATTGCAGGTTTACCGTTCGGCAAACAAGTCCAGTGCCACTTGGCGAAGTCCGGCCACGTTACCTAAACCAACGCACAAGGCAGTTTTGCCGATAAGTCAGCAGTGAACTTCGCCCATACCGTCGAGAGGCCAGTCTGCCAAACAGCCGATAGGTGACTTCAGCCGATAATCTGAGGGGCAGTTTGTCCTCACGACCAACAGCGAAGTCCTCCCAGCAATACCAGAGTCTACGTCCGACCATTTATCAAGCGAGGGTTCTTTAATCTCACGACCGTCGCTTATTTGGCGTGGGCTTTTTTAGTTATCAAAGAGCGAAACAGCCCCCGTTGCCGGGGGACTGTTGTTGGCTATCTGATGGGCTTTTTAATCGTGAGAGATTTTATGAAGAACCATTACGACTCCGTCTTTATTATATTTAAGTGGACTCACGACTATCTTGTACTGAATACGTTCTATTGGAGTCTTACATATATAATCATGGTTGAATATCTCTTTTTCTCTATTAATCACCGAGTTTATTCCATTAAAAATCGCTTCTAATTCTTGATCCCCGTCGCTAACCGCTTCTCTAAGTTTTCTTAAATAATTAGTTCCTATCCCCCCAAAAAGATTACAAATACGATTTATTCCCGCGTTAGAGTCCCATTCATCATTTGAAAAAGTTACATATCCGTCTTTATTCAATACGGCAATGTACATAGGCAAAGAATCTAAAATAGTCAACTTTATGCTTTCCGCTTCCTCAATTTCTGAAATAAATCTCGATTGTTCGGATATAACGTCTTTTAATCGGTCTAATTCCTTTTGTACTGTTTGTTTTATAACCACCCCTCCTTTTATAATTACAATTTATAGAAATTTGTGTATTGATGTGAAAAAGATAAATAATCGAAATTAGATGGGAGAGGACCGCCGTTAAGCGATCCTCTTTTGTTTATGTCGATGCTTCAACCGGATTCCCACTCGTTTAGCTTCAACGGGCAACCCACCGACATACTCCAATGGAACTTCCCGTCGGGAGCGATGTTTCTGCTGCCATTCGCTGAACACCGGGTACTCTGTGTTGCTGACCTTATCGGGTTGGTTCTTCGAATCCCGAAGGATGTAGTTAGTCAGGCGTTCCAGTTGATCGCCATCGGGAACCTCACCGACCTGCCTCACATACACCTCAATCAGATCGTCCACTGCTTTAATCCGCCATTGAACCGGCATATCTTGAGTAGACAGGTGGGCCACTGCTTTTGCGAAAGACTCTTTATAATTGGCCTCTGTCGTGAACATCATCACGCCACCTCTTTCTCTTCATTGACCTGAGCGATCCGTTGAATAGCCGCTCGAACGTGTTCACTGACAGCCTGTTGAGAGATGTTCATCCAGTGAGCCGCGTCCTTTTGAATGAAGTCGTGGATGAACACCAGCTTCAACGCCTGCTTCTGGCGGTGAGTCAAGTTTGCTTCTTCAATGGATTGCGATAAATCCAGCAATAACAAACTTGCGTCATAATCACCACGAAGAAATCTTGATTCCCGAACATGATGCAGTTGAGTAAGCAAAGCGTAGATTCCTCGTTCGCTATCTAATGGGTAGGCTTCGTCTAGTCGCCGTTCCTTTGCGGAGAAATCCATTACTTTCCCCAGTTAAGCCGCCTCCTCTTTGATATGAAGTAAAGCATTGTCGATTAAGCAGTGCAACTCTCGTAGGGAGCCTTCGTTGGTGATTTCGAAGTTCACGCCAAAGTCATCAACAGCCTTTTCAGTTTCATGATTAAACTGGGCTAGTTCTATCTGTTCGCCCAGTCGTTTCATCCGCTGAATACGGGTTGTCGCAGAAGAATTGATTCTTCCAACATAAAATCCTGACTTCAGTAAAGCGAAGTATTCGTTCCATTGGCGAAGGTCGGTGATAACGATATCATCATCTGGGCCAGTTTCTCTTTCGATTTGCCGTAGTACATAGTTCACCCATACATCGGGGTCGATGTCCCTTAATGCCTGTCCGACATTTTGATAAAGCTCACGGGGTTTTCCGTCTTCATCAGCGTTGGGGAACAGTTCTTTACAGAGGTTACGAATGGCACCACCGAAGGCAAACTGCTTGAAGCCATAATGATTCACCAAGTAATTGGCAGCGGCATCCTTACCGGAACGCATTTTTCCTGTTAAAACGATTTTCATTATGCAATCTTCCTTTCAGAATGTTGTTTATCGATGGTCTCCCATTGTTTTAGGTGGTTAAGTCTTTTCGCCAGCCGTTGATAATACTCGATGTCTTGTTGTGAAAAATGGTGCTTTTTGCGTTGTGCGGCAATGTTGTTCATAAAAGTAACGAACAACTGGGCCTCCCCTTCTGCCAACGCCAGAGCCTTTCTGTAATCAATCACGTTCCCCATTAGCACGCCCTCGCTCTTGCCACTTCGGCATAGTCTTTTTCGCGTTCAATTAAGATGAAGTCGAATCCGTTCTTTTTAGCTGCGACTGCAGTGCTGCCACTTCCTCCGAATGGGTCAAGTACGATGCCTCCGGGCGGAGTCACCAGTTTAATCAGCCATGCCATAAGTTCGACCGGCTTTACGGTCGGGTGATGGTTACGACTTTTTACCGGCTTTCGTTCACGTCCGTCCATGGTATACTTGCTGTTTATGACGCCACGGCCTGTGCCGGGATAGGTGCGCCGTTCTTCGAGGTCGATAACGTTACCCTGCCAGTCGCTGTTGCGGTCTTTCTTACTGGACTTCTTTGAAATTTCTTTGGGAGTGATGTTGAAGAAGTGGCTGTACCAATCGTCATCATCAGTAGTCACGCAGTTAGCCGGGAATCTACCTTCCTCTGTTTGATCTGATGGCACTCTACAGTCTCGGATATTGACCGCACTTGGTATCATGAGTTTCTTAAATCAGCATCTAACAGTTGGAATAACGAGTTTTGTGCAGAACATGATGGTTCTATTGCAACATTTGATAAACTTAATTGTCATTTAGCTGATTTGAAAGATTATTCAATAATATTCAAGAGAGATAAAGTTAATATCCAAAAGACCATAACTATCACGGGTTGTTTAATAGGTGGAGCCATTATTTTCGGTCTTAGTGCTGGTGCAGCGGCACCAACTATTGCTACTTCATTAGGTTCTGCGGGATTATTAGGAACAGCATCTACAGGAACAGCAATTAGCTCGTTATATGGAGCAGCATTAACGAATGCATCCTTGGCCGCCTTAGGTCTCGGTTCTATATCAAGCGGTGGATTTGGAGTTGCAGGTGGAATTGCATTCATTACTGCTACTGGTGCAGCACTTGGAGCAAAACAAGGCGCTATAATTAGTAACAATTATATTGGGAACGTTAAAGACTTTAACATCCAAAAAGTGCGTGACGGTGAAGGTCCAGCAATAATTTTTATAAACGGGTTTCTATCCCAGAAAAACCAAAGTTGTACCGATTGGTTAATCGGAATTAAAGATAAGTATCCTAATAACCCCTGTTACTTCGTTACTTGGGAGTCCAAATCAAACAAGGACTTAGGTGAGATGGCATTTAAGATCTCTACTTTCAAAAGATTTGTTAATAAGATGCCGAAAATGGCAAATTTAAACATGTTTAAGTGGTCTTCTATTGTAGGCGAAGTAATCGCTAATCCTTGGCATTGTGCGATGGTGAAGGCATCAATGACCGGTATTTTACTTGCCGATTTAATTTCAAGAGTCAAATCTAACAATGGTTACATTTTAATGGGACACTCATTGGGAAGTAGGGTAATTTATTATTTACTACAGGCGTTATCAACGAGAAGTGAACAATATATAAAGGAAGTTCACCTTTTTGGAGGTGCCGTTGAGAGACGAACTAGTGAATGGGAAAGGCTCTCAAAATCCGTCAGTGGCAAAATTTATAATTATTATTCTTTAAATGATTCAATTTTAAGGTTTTTATATCGTTCCGCCAATGCTAATCTAAGTGCTCCTATAGGTTTAGGAGAAATATCGTGTAAAAAAAGCAATGTAGTCAACTACAATGTTTCTTGCATAGTAAACAGCCACATGGATTATAAACCAAAACTGGGCAGAATATTAGATACTGTAACATTTTAATACCTTTAATTGTCCAAACAATATTTTACCACTTTGTGACTGAATCGAAGGATCTGTACTCCATTATTTAATCGTTTATAAAATAAACACAATGAAACCCAGTATGTTATACGAAGGGGTATCTCTGTGAAACTTTGGGTGAAATGGCCCGTTACGGGACACGGGGTTCTCGCCCTCCCCATTGCCGACACGGCAAAAGAAAAAAACCGGCGAGGCTGTAGGGGCCAGAGCCGGTTGGAATGGATTATTCTTTTCAATTCCAGCAATTATGCCAATTAACGAAACGAAGTTCCTTATTTTTCTCACTAAAAATAACAACATACTTACAGTTAAATGCTTTACCGAAGATATTCCAGTCAGCTTTGATAATACGATAATACTGATTAAAAAAGTTAAAGTCCGGTTCTTTGATTAAAAATCCATATGTAACTTCAAGTTTACTTTCGTTTTGTGCTCCAAAAATAGCTCGTCCTTTGAGAATTTCACCAAAAAATTTATGAATGGCGTTATATTTATCTAGGTAGTTAGATCCGTCAGTCTGAGAAGCCACTTTTGATTCGCATCTAATTAAATAGTCAATGCCTCTGATTACAAAACTATCCTAACATTTTCCTCGGGCTTAACATCCCCTCAATCTTATCAATTGCCTGTTTCTTAACGTCGGGGAGCACGTGGCTATAGGTGTCCAGCGTAATCCTAATGCTCCCGTGGCCCAATAACTCCTGCACAATCTTCGGATGAACACCAGCTTCAAGTAACCGGGTAGCGTAGGTATGTCGTAATGAATGCAGATTGGTCTTCGGAATCTCAGCTTTGGCCAGCAACCGATGAAACTTTGTGGCCAGATTACGTTGGCTGACCATCCTTCCCTCTTTTGTCGTAACAACCAGACCACTATCCTCGTACTTCTCTTCTGCCGTTCTCTTCTCTACATATTGAAGAAAGTGCCATCGTTTCAACTGCCTCACCAAATCCTCGGTTATCGGAATCCTCCGATAGCCGTTTTTCGTTTTGGGCTCTTGGATAATCTGATGGGTCTTGTTGGGGCCGTTTTCGTTTTTGACTAGCACAGTCCCCTTGGTAACGTCTATGTGACCACGTTCGAGATTGATATCGCCCCACTTCAAAGCCAGCAACTCCCCTACCCTCATTCCCGTTCCGAGCAGCAGTTTGAAGGCGATCCAAAGCCTGTCCTCTTCGGCAACAAACATAAATTCCTTCATTTGATCTACAGTGAATACGCTGATCTGCTTAGGAGATGGTTTGGGTTTGCGGACGTGGTCAGCAACGTTCTTGTTGATTAGTTCATCATGGATTGCCTGTTTAATGGCAGTTCTTGCGGTGGTGAGAATCAGTTCAACCGTTCTCGTCGCTAGGCCGGACTGTCTTTTTTCATTTAATAACTTCTGAAGCTGCGTTGTCTGCAAGGCTTGAACCTTCACGTTACCCAACTTCGGCTTCAAATGAAGCCGGGTGATGTACTCATAGGATTCCCAGGTCTTAGGACGCACGTTTGGCTTTACATATCGCTCAAGCCAGATGTCCAGCCAGTCGCCGAAGGTTATTGTGGTGGGAATCACGAAGATGCCTTGCCGGTACTCAACTAAAGCTTGGTCACGCCACTGTAGGGCTTCGCCCTCAGTTTTGAAAGTTCTACGAGCGTATTTCGCTTTTCCACTATCATCTTGACCGATGTGGACCTGGGCTACAAAGTAGCCGTCTTTGCGTTGGTAGACGGAGCCCTGGCCGGGCTTGTTGCGTTGAGAGATCATAAAGAAACACCTACTCCTTTCGCTGTTTCAGATCGACTGATTTCTAGGAAGCAGGTGTAGGTTATCTCTAGTGGGGCGGGAAGTGAAGTCCGAATCATATAAGATTTTTATGAGGCAGTATTTACTCCATCCATATAATTGATATACTTTTAGTTGAAAGAAGAATTAATACAAAAAAAATAAAAAGGATGGATGTAATCTCATGAACTTAAGTGAAAATATAGCTCAATCTTGGTTGGAGTCAAAAGATTTTTTTTGTTTGAAAAACGTATATTATGGTCAAAGAAACCACGATATTGATATATTGGCAATAAAGCCTAAGAAACTAAAAATTTGGGATTGTGAAATAAAATGCCATACGGGTACTTCAAATATCTACGCAAATAAGTTTGATGAAATAATTGATAATTTTTACGATTCTGAGAGATTGGAAAAAATAAAAAGTATAATAGGTGAAGATTTCTCAGAAAAATCTACATTAGTTAGAGTATTCATTACAACGAAAAACTATTTCGGGAATGGATCTTGTTGTCAAGAATGGGAAGAGAGATTTTCCGAAAAAAAAATTAATGTATACTATTTTGAAGATATAATAATTAAGTTAACTGAAATAGCTTCAAGAACAAAAAAATTTAACGATCTAACGCTTCTATCGCTTAAACTCAAAGAAATGTCAGAATAAATCTTTTTACGAATGATAATTTTATATCCACCCCCTCAAAATCTCGCATAACACCGTCGCCCTTTTAGGAAGCAGATAGGTTTCCCGATAATACTTCGTCCGAACAAAAGGGGGAAAACAATACCCATGTGTTTCAAGCGAACTTTTATGCTCCTCATTGCAGCAATTCTCCTCGTCACAACACCTATACTGGCAGAATCGGCAAGCATAGGTTATACCGATTCTTACAACGACTACAAAAACGGGGTAATCAATATAAGAAATATGACGCCTCCGGAGCACTGATTGACGAATGGTCGGAGACCATGCCCGACGAAGTAAAACGTGCTGGTCAATCATTGTCTAATGTGATACCCAAATCCCAACCTACCTCAGACCTTACCACCTTAAAAAACGGGGAGGTCCGTGAGACACGCGGACAAATACGAGTGGTCGATGGTAAAGCCTACATATCCAGTATAACCACCCGAACTGAGAATGGAAAAACTATTGTTGAAGAGGTTTTGGAAGAGCAGGAAGCCAATACTATTGTTGAAGAACTTGTTAAATTAGATAATCAAAAACTGTTACCAGTAAATCCAGACGCACCGATACGAATCATGTTTAATGGAAACCAAATTACATCGGACGTGGCACCGATTATTGAAAATGGGCGAGTACTGGTTCCTCGGTCGAGTAGACCGGGGGAGTTTCATCCCCGGTCTCTCACAGAACCGAACGTGAAAGTCTCCCTTCATTCGGCTCTTGTTATCCAATCGCGGGCTTAAGCCCTATCTGCCAGTGGTAGAAAAGGTTGGGATTGCTTGTGGCAATACGTTTAAGAAACTTCATTGCCTTAATCATGCTCCCATGCATCGATTTGTACTTTGACTTTACCCATCTGGCAAGAGTGAGATTTACGTAAGTAAGGATTCTTTTTGCCACACCAGGGGCATATTTCGAGAAGTAATTGAACCAACCACGTACTACAGGGTTGATTAGCCAAGCGAATATCTCTATGGAGACGGCTTTGTTTTGCATACGTAGATTCCGTATGCGATCTCTTAGTCCTTGTCCCGCCGCTTTGCTTGCCGCTGGAGTGAAGCTTATGAACAACTTTCCTTGTCTGTTTTTGACATACCGCCTGCGAAAAGTGTAGCCTAAAAAGGTAAACTCTTCGTGTTCATCAGCTTTTCTGTCCTTTCCGGCTCCACAAAATACAATTCGGGTCTTATCCGGGTGTATTTCCAGTAAGCAGGCTCTCATTCGGAGTTCTAGTTCTTTTAGCAGTTGTTCGGCTTCTGTTTTCTTCCAGCAGTGCACTACCCCGTCGTCGGCATATCTCGCCCATGGATTTCTGGGCTTCTTCCTTTTCATCCAATGGTCAAATGCGTAGTGCATAAAGAGATTTGCAAGTACGGAACTAATGACGCCTCCCTGTGGCGTGCCGGATGTTCTCTCCTGAACCGTTCCATTTGGCAGCTTGATGGGCGCCTTGAGAAATCGTTCTATGTAGAGAATCATCCATTTACTCTGGGTGTGTCGTCGGACGGCTTTCATCATCAGTTCGTGGTCAATGTTATCGAATAACCCTTTGATGTCAAACTCAATTAACCACGGCATTTTCCAGCATCGTTGGCGTGTCATACCGATCGCGTCGGTTGCTGAGCGACCTGGTCTGTATCCGAAGGAATCTTCATGGAAGATCGGTTCCACTAGTGGTTCAAAATTCATTCGTACCACCATTTGGGCAACCCTATCGGCGATGGTGGGTACACCTAAAAGCCTGATTTTCCATTCTTCTTCGGTATCTCTACGCCCTTGACCGCATCTGGAAAGTAGCTCCCTGATGACATTCTGTTCCATATCTTGTAGAGGTTGTTCTTTAGGTTCTTCTCGAATTCTGTAAAATCCACTCCATCAATTCCGGGGGCTCCCTGATTCGCTTTTACACGTTTGTACGCCGCCAGCACTTGATGTTTCGAAATCTCAAACGACTTTCCTTCTTCCACGGAATCCTCCCATTTCTGGTTGTTCTATCAAAGAAGTATGGATAACAGAACCCCTTCGCTCCTGGGCCATTACAGCCGATTCATCACTACTATGGGTTCTTCCGCATCTGGGCCTCGCATTTCTACTTTCACCCTCGTCGTTTTGGCGCTCGGGTTTTTCGATTCTCATCGAGGCTCAGACTTCTCCTGTTCCTTGTAAAAGCCTGCGCCATGCTCCTGTAACCTCTACGCCGGCGGTCATCTGACCAGTAATCAGGTTTCCGTCAGACTTTGTCCCAGCGGCCGCTTAATGCCTCTGGTTTTGACCACACTTTATCATAACGACGCTTCGTCAGTTCTTCACTTTCGTTCAGCTTCATGGCACTTACCTGACCAATCAATTGGCCTTTTCCATTTGCGCTCAGCACCACAACTTTTGATTGCAGCACCCAATGGTGGTTTAGAATCTGTACCTGAATACCGATTCTGAGGGGCCTCCCCTCATCTTTTACAAAGCATGATTGACTACCGTCTGCCCTCCTTTCGGCGTAGTCGCTCTTCAGGACACACTAAGCGTCTAATAGTTCCCACATAGTAAGGAAAAAAGGTTCATGAGATAATCATCCCCAGAAAACGAAACGGGGATGTTTTTTATATGACACGAGAAGAATTGCGAAAAGAGTGGGGTGCACGAGTGGCTGCCTATCAATCGAGCGGCCAGAGCCTCACGGAATGACTAGGAAGCCCTATCGTGATCCAATTAGGAAAAGCCTGTATCGAGGTTAAACCCGGGTTTGATCCGGTGCTGCTCAGCCGAGTGGTAGAGACGCTATTGGTTCGATGCTGAATGCAGCAAGTATAGAACGGGTATACCTGGCCTGTGGAAGTACGGA
>NZ_JACVHF010000025.1 GCF_014502795.1 Heliobacterium chlorum | reverse complement strand
TAAAATAATCTTGCCTATTTGCCACTTTTCTTTAGTTTAATTTGTTAGAGGCGCATAGTAGGGGTGTCGAATGTGCGCTGAAGGGACTTTCAAAATGGATTTTAATGAAATAAAAGAAAAATCGGAACCCATTCTCAAAAAGTACGGTATTGTTCGAGCTTATATGTTCGGTTCATTCGCCCGTGGGGAACAAAAGGAAACGAGTGACGTTGACCTTCTGATTGAGTACGGTGGTTCGAAAGAGAAACTATCTCTCTTTTCTTTCGTAGAACTAAAAGAGAAACTGGAAGAATCATTACAGCGTAAAGTTGACTTAACTACTGAGATGGGTCTTACGGAACGCATTCGAAATAATGTGCTTCGTGATAGGAAACTGATCTTCGACTTACATGAAGCATTCACTCACGATAATGACCATTAGCCCACCGCACTACATCCGCGGAGGGCTGTTCATTTGATTTTGTTTTTTTCGACGTGGCGGATCGCGTCCAGGCCTTGAGGCGCGTTTGGCCGTGGGTATAGGGGTAACCACCGACAGCGCGGCGACCTGCACACGCGTCGGCAGTTTGCGCGTGGACTGCTTGCGCCGTTTTTTCGGCTTGCGCCAAGCGATCAACATATCCAAAATATCGTCGATCAAAAAATACGAGATGATCGACGCAGCAAACAAAACGATAATCAGGCTCAATCTATACTTATTCCCTTCCGCAAAAACTTTCATGCGGCAGCCAGCGTTTTCTTTCGACGGCGGAAAGGAATGCTCTCTCCCTATATTTATGCGCAGACTGAGTATCGTATGCCTGCCGATTATCGATACATCATTCCTGCGCATCCATAATCTCGCTGAGCCGTATTTCAATGTCCTCCCCGTTGACCAAAACGTATAGCCTGCCTGCTACGACCGTTACCGGTGTCGCAGATATCCATATCCCATCCTGCAACCTGATCCGAATTTCCTCTTGGTTTCGCATTGCCTTTGCCAAGATGTGCTCCATTTCCTCCCGTTTCGTTTCAGAAGGCCTGGAGAGCTGCTCGGCAAGTGATGTCAGCCTGCCTTGTATCGTCCCTTCCCGATGTTCTGGAAGGAAAAAACTCGTTCGCCAAAGTTTATTGGAACGATAAAACTCAGCCACTCGTTGTTCCATGACTCTCTTGCTCCGGCTCATTTTCGCTTTCTCCGGGCTTCTTTGGCCATGGCCATGGTGCCGTCATCTAACGTGGTGATATGGTATCGTTCGCCGTTATGTAATACGAGATACCCGGGTATTAGGCCGGATTCCTCCAATCTTTGCAATAGATCAACCGTGATCTTTGACCAAGTGACCCCGCCATCTACACTCACTTTTATCGCGGTTTGGTTATTGGACATCGACTCGGTGTAGTGGTCCGGCGCGATTTGGCTGTACTTTTCCTCTTGATATTCGAACATACAATCCCCTCCTGCACGAACATTATATCGCAAACAGGGTGACATTAAAACATACGTTCTGATTAATTCGTAAAAAATAAGAGCGACCGGCGAGGATTTGCCTGTCGCTCTTTCGTTTAATGATTGATTTCGTCCAGCGCCCGGTCGATAATATCCTGGTTAATACCGATGTATCGAAGTGTGACACTGGGCGACGAATCGTTAAAGACTCCTGTAGCTGCGCAACGTCGCGCGTACATCTCTCGTATACTTGGCTCCGTCCAGGGTGTATAATGTTTCCATAGTTTAGTTAAGGAGTGGGATTGATGTCTGTATTTACGCCTGCCGAGGTTTTTAACTGCTAGGTCGCAGATTCCCCTGACAGGCTTAAGGGGGACCTTCTGCGACCATCGATTGAAATTGGTCAAGGAGGAAACCCCATTGAAACTTTCTATTCTCGGTTGGAATGAACACTTTGCCCACCATTTTTCTGCCTATGATGAACAAGTCTACCGCGTGGGCCGGGTAGCTGTTGAGCATACCCATCTTTACCGTGTCTATTGTGAAGACGGAGAAACCCTCGCTGCCGTCTCTGGAAAATATTCGTACCAGGCGCAAGGCCGGCAAGACTTCCCGGCTGTCGGTGACTGGGTGGTTCTCAACTGTTCCCTTCCCGGTGAGCAGGCTGTCATCCACGCCTTGCTCCCTCGCCAGACCAAGTTTTCCCGTAAGATAGCCGGCAAGACATCGGATGAGCAGATCGTCGCCTCCAACGTGGACACGGTCTTTCTCGTGATGGCCCTAAACCGGGACTTCAATCTGCGGCGCATGGAACGCTATATCACTTTAGCTTGGGACAGCGGTGCCAGCCCCGTCATCGTGCTCAGCAAGGCCGATCTCTGTGCGGATTTGGATGAAAAAATCTCCGCCGTCGAAACGGTCGCTTTCGGTGTCCCTATCCACCCGGTCAGTGCGGTGACCGGTGCAGGGTTAACGGATTTGATGCGCTATGTGACGACCGGACAGACGGTGGCCCTGCTCGGCTCTTCCGGAGTCGGTAAGTCGACCTTGATCAACTGCCTTATGGGAGAGGAACTTCAGAAAACCCAATCCGTCCGGGCTGACGATGACCGGGGACGACATACCACCACCCACCGCGAGATGATCCTCTTGCCCGGGGGCGGGATTCTCATCGATACGCCAGGCATGCGGGAACTACACATGACGGGATCTTCTGAAGGTATCCAAGACGCCTTTGAAGATATTCTGGCTTTGGCTGAACAGTGCCGGTTCCGGGACTGTCGCCACGAACAAGAGCCCGGTTGTGCCGTCCAATCCGCTTTACAGCGTGGGGATTTGGATGCCAGTCGATATGAAAGCTATGTTAAGCTCCAAAAAGAGCTGGCCTATATGTCTCGCCGGGAAAATCAACGGGAGCAGCTCGCTGAGAAAGAAAAGTGGAAGCAGATTCACAAACAGATAAAACAACATTTTAATTTTAAGCGATAAAAGGCAAGGCCCCCTTCCATGTGACGGAAGGGGGCCTTTTTCTACATTATCTGAGAAATGGGCAAAATGTCATACGAAAGAGGCATCGTTATCGTTTTAACGTTGTTCAGTCGGTATTGTGAAGAAGTCTTTCATTGATGCTACAGCAGCGTCAACTGTTCTACCTCTTCTAAGCGCTCCAGGCTCGTTGGCGCATGATCCTGAAAATAAGCATAGCGGATCTCTTTTTGCGCTTCGACAATGGCGATGGAGGGATCTTTCGTCGGGCGGAGCCGGCAGCTATAGATGATGGGGAAATAATCGCGAAGGAATTTCCCTTCCGCATGGGCTGTGAGGGCGAGCATTTGGAAACCCAACTGTTGGGCGATGAAGAAGACGGGACCTAAGACGTGGCTACTGGAGGCTTTGCCAAAGGGGTTGTCCAGGATGACGACGCGGTGGTTTCCCTGGCCTTTGCGAATATGCTGGCGTTTTTCAGCGAGGTAGTTGAGAATGCCCAGGAAGAGGGTCATGTTTTTGCTCCATTTCTCTCCGCCTGACCACCTTTCACTCGTCGGCCAGTCTGTCAAGGCGCTGCTGACACGGTTATCATTGGTGACCTTCCGACAGCGTACTTTGATCTCCTGGCTCGAGGAGACCACTTGCAGCAGTTGCTTCGGGTGGAGCCAGCTTTCGATCTGGGCCTGCACTTTCGCCGTATCTTCCAGGCCTTGCTCGTTGCGGTACTTCTCATTTTCCAGTGCCTTCATCATCCATTCGAGATGTTGGCGGAGCTTCGTCTTCCCTTCTAGTTCCGGCCAGTGGGGAACGGTAAAGTCGAAGATCTCTTTTCGTTTCTCCTCCACTTTGACGGCGGTCATCTTGGGAATCGCTTTCAACTCTTCACAGATCCGCACCAGGTGGGAATGGAGATGGTTGATAAAAATCTGCACCTGCTCATCGAGGCTGCGCAAGCTCTCTTCGGCAATCCGGATGGCCGTTTCGATCCGCTCTTGCAGTCGCAATCCCCAATCGTGGATTTCACTGAAGCTGTCTTTTAACCGAATGCCGTTGACGGCTTGTTGCTTCGTTTTTTCATCCTTGATCTCTTGGAGGCAGTAGGCTTCAAAACGCTTTCGTTCCTGCTCCACCATTTTGCGCTCCAGGTCCACCTTTTCTTGCGCTCTCTCCAGTTGCAGGGACAGTTCGTTCGTGAAGGCCAGCCGCTTATACGGATACTCCTGCAAGTCCTCTTCCTTCAGCGATATGGCGGTGATGCTTTCTCGCCCGAATTTATGGACGCCCCGGGCCACTTCCAAGGCTTTTTTGACACTGTTCAATTCCGCATAGAGTTGTTCTAATCGCCGTCGTTCTCCTTTTACCTGCACCCCCTCTTGGCTCAGGCGCTGTGATTCTTGATGAAGGAGAGTCTCGACCTCTTCGAGGGGCTGCCTACCAAAGTCTACTATGGCCGCATCGGGTAAGGTCTTGAAGAATTGCTCTTCTTTGGCCGCCACCCGCGTCCGGGCCACCGTGGCCTTCGTCTGCGCGTCGGCCAGCTCTTGGTTCAACCGATCGAGGGTTCGTTTTAAGGACCGGGTCGTCTCGGTCAGACGCTCAATCTCTTCTTCCCCATTCGGTGGGAAGGTGATTTCCCCTTGAAGGATGTCGCTGAATTGTTCCCGCTGTCTGCGAATCTGCTGCTCCAACCGGTGCACATCTTTCTCTGCGCTACCGATCATCGCCTGCAAGGATTTGCGGTTTTGCTGGATGCCCTGTAGTTTGTCAGTCAACTCGGCCTTGCGGCTTTTTAAGAGGTTGAGGGAGAGCTCGGCTTTTACGGGAGCGCTGTTTTGGCTTTCCTTGTTATCGACGTCGTTGCGAATATCTTTTAGCTTCTCGTCCAGTTCCCAGGTGCGCTTTTCCTGCTGGCGCTGCTTCGATTCCAGATCGTCCATCTGTGTCTTGAGTTCGTCTACCTCTTGGGCGACCCCTTTCTCGTCGGCGCTCAGTCCTTCCAGCCTTTCCGTCAGACGGTTACGCTCTTCTTGAAGTCGCTTCCATTCAAGCCCCTTCCGGTAGCGCTCCGTCACGTCAGCCTGTTCGGCTTCCCAGCGAATCTTCTTGCTGGCGCCTTCCTTTAACTGGCGCTGCAAGTTCTGCTTTTGACCATCGATATGAGCGACGGCATTGTGCAGTTCTTCCAAACGCCCTTTGCCTTGGCTGATCTTTTCTTTTAACGGTAAATAGATCGCTTGAAAATCATATTCCTGCCAAAAGCGGTCGACGGCATCAGCCAGCGCATGCCACTGGCGAAGCTTTTCTTCCAGCGTTTTGCGTTCCTCGACGACGAAGGCGGCTTTTTGACGGCTCTCTTCCAGCCAGGCCTGAAAAGGGATCGATTCTGAGATCTGCGGCCATTGGCCCGGTGATACGTGGACAGCCGGCAATTCAAAGGGGGTCGTCCAACGGGCCTGCGCTTCCTGCTCCGTCAAGATGAACACGGGGTGGGTCCACTGCTGGGCGGCACCTTCGACCAGCTTCTTGACCTTGCCCAGATCAGCAGCCCCGCAGATCAAGGTGATGGGCCAGAAGGGATAGTGCTCATAGAGTCTGCTCATGGTCAACTGGGGCTTCTCTTCCAGAAGGATTTGCAGGAAGGCCGTGCCCAGTTGTAAGGAGGGGATGTCTGATTGCCACCGTCGGCACTGCCGTTCGAGCCCCGGATCGGCCGTGAACAGTTGGCTGTCTTTATAAAGGTCATAAAAGCGCAGCAGGATCCGTTCCTGCTCCATCTGTTGGTTCTTCTCTTCTTCCAATAATGTCCTGGCTTCATGGAGGCGCGCCCGGATCGTCGGCTGCCGTTTATAGATAGAGTTGAGCTCCCGGTCTTCCGGGGAAAGAAGGTGCAACCGTTCGAGCAGTTGCTGCGCTTGTTTATCGACGGTCGACAGTTCCGTCTCCCACTTGGTGAGATCTTGGCGGAGGGCAGTTAATTCTATCTGGATTTGCTTCTCCTGGCGATGCAGTTCTTCACTCTCGGCCTGCCAGCGTCCCATATCGGCGATGAGCCCATTGACATCTTCACCGAGGGCGATAGACCGTTTCTGCCAGTGGGGAAGCTGTTCCTCCACTTGCTCCCGCAGCGGATCGTGCAAGATGGCCTGGACGATCCGCTGCATCTGTTGCTCTTTATTCTCGATATGCGTCCGAGTCTCTGTGCGGAGAACGAGTAGGCTTCTCCTCTTTTCCTCTGCTTCGAGGAGTGCCTTTTTCTTCGTCTGCTCTTCCTGGGCCAGTTCCGATAAAATCGCCTGGGCCCGATCTTGCAGTTGACGGAAGTCCTCTTCCAGCCGGTCGAAGTGATAGCGCAGTTGGGAGAGAACCTGTGCCCGTTCGATTTGCAGATGGGCGATATCGGGCGAATGATCCAGTTCCTCCAGTTGGCGCTGGTATGCGCTTAGGTCTGTTTGCTTATCTTGAAGTTGTTCCAATAGCGCGGCCAGTTTCAACGATTCCAGCAGGCTTGCGCTCTCGCGGTGCTCTGCCTGTTTTTCATCACGCCGCTGCTCACAACGGTAGAGCCTTTCCTCCGCCTCGGATCGTTCTCGCTGTAGGCGAGCGATATCTAGGGAAAGGGCTTTTTGATGCAGCCTTTTCTCCTGCTCTTGCAAGGCCCGTTCTTTTCGGTCTAATTCTTCCTGGGCCTCTACCGACTGGGCCAGTTCCTCATCGACATGCAGAAGCAGCCCCTTGGCGCGGCCTTGCAGCGATTGATAGGCCTGCTCCTCACGGTCAAAGCGGCTGTACCGTTCCACCACTTGGCTGACGCGGGAGATCACGTCTTGATATTCCTTAATCTGTTCGGTCAGTTCCAGATATTCGCGAAAATGCTGCCGGTGGTTATCGAAGAGCCGGGCAAAATCTTTCGTGCCGTTACCGGCCATACCCTGTTCTACCACCGGGATGAGCAGCCGGTCGACCAGTTGGCCCGTCGTGGCACACTGTTCAAAGAACTTTTCTACGCCGCCTTCTGCACCGTTGATTTTAAGAATCGCTTCCCATTCAGAGGGGACGATTTGAAATGTTTCTTCGAGATATGCCTGGTACTCTTTTTTCGTGCTGAAGGTTTTGGCGTTCATGTGGCTGTAGGACATGCTTTGGTAGTATTCTTTGATCTCCTCGCGACTGGCCGGACGTTTGCCCGATCGGTCTTTCTGCACAAAAGGGAGGTTTTCGATCTGCCCCTTGTCTCCGGCTGGGTAGTCATAGGCATAGAGCAGATATTCGAGTCCCTCTTTACCCATATAAAAAGTGACGCAGGTCAGGGCGTACTGTCGCGGTTTGTCGTTGAGGATCCACTCTACAGCGATATGGGCCGGCGCCGCCGACACGTCGAGGGTGTCACGGAGTTTGCGATCGGCCAGGATGCCATTAGGGATGACCGCCTGGGCGGCCGTTTGCACAAGGACCGATTTACCTCCTCCGTTTTCGAGCAGAATGGCGCCGTTATGGCCGTCAAACCGGAAGGTCTGGTCCGTGTACCGTTTATTGCCCTGTTCATACTGCACGTTCGTCAGGCGGATTTTAGCGATGGCCGGCATCGGGATCATTCCCTTTCACTTGATCGAACTGATACATATAGGCCAAGAGGTCCCGGTTGTATTCCCGGTCCATGTAGTACCGTTGGACGATGATCTTGGCTTTTTCCGTCAGTTTCAGTTCGTCGTTGCCCTGATCTTGCACCAGGTCCTGGGCGTCGAGGAATCGGATGACTCGCTTCAGAAAGCCGAGCCGGCTCTGCTGCTTCGTATCTTGCCGCTTGGCCGTCTCTTTAAGGTCGTCGAGGGAATCCCAGAAGTGAATCACGCCGACCCAGTTCCACTCGGTCTCGCCTTCGATCTGATCTAGCTGTTCTTCCCCTTGTTCCTTGATCGTATCGAGTCGCTCCCGAATCTTGCTCATCCACTCACCGATCGGTAAAAAGTCCCGCGTCGCCTCCGGCGTTTCATAGCTGTCATAAAACTCGCCGAAGAGGACGATGATGGCAAAGTACATCATGTAAAGATCGATGTTGGTCGCCTGGTAGCCGAGATACTCTCTTTTGATGTAGGCATTTTTCATGCCGAAGGGGGACTGGCCTGACTTGGGCACCAAGTAGAGGTGGTCTGAGGTCTTGACGACGACGCTGTCCATCTCGGTGGCAAAGGTGTCGACCAAACTGCGTACTTCACTCTGGGCGATATATTCCCGAAACCCCGGCTGGTCTTGGGACAACTGCCCCTTTTGCAGCAATTGTGCATATAGATGAAAGGCCAGTTCCATATGAGCATGTTCAACGACGGTCGTCACGCGTTCACCTTCAATCGTAAGATCATTTCTTGGATCTCATAGCGGGGATGGGGCTGTAGCAGTTCCGGTTCTTCCTGCACTTCGATCTCTTCCACGTGGGAAAAAGCGGCGATGATGTCGTCGAGGAGATAGCTCTTTCCGTCTTCATTGCGTCCTTGATGGATCTGTAACGGTGTATGCTGGTGAAGGAGCAACCAGTAATCATAGAGCGACCGGTTTTCGACGAAAGGAGCCCGTTCTGGGTCGGCCTGCAGGTATCCCAGGAACTCAGACAGGCGGATTTCGGTTTTTTCTCCCAGATAGGCTTGCAGTTCTTGACTGAGCCGATGAAAGTTTTGCCGCTGCTGTTGGAGAAAGGACGGGCCTTCCGTGCGGTCATCGGCTTCTGCAAAATGGGGGATCTCCCATTCGCCCTCGTCATCGCCTCCCGTTCGTTGGGGCGCAAAAACGTCTAAGGGAGACCAATTTCGCTCCACATAGGGGCCGAGCAGCGGTTTGATCAGCCCTTCCAAGGCAGAGGCAGGTAGAGGAGAGGTCACGGCGCGGGAGGTAACATCCTGGTTGAAGTTGAAGGCGATGAGCCCGGCATGGTAGAGCGATTCCTTGGCCGCATGCAAGGCCTTGCGTTTGAGGGTGATGCTGTCATGCAAAAGGGCGCGGTGCATACGGTGGACCTCATCGAGTTCTTTCGCGATCTGGATGAGCAGGTTGTAGGCCCGGATATCGCGCTCCGCCGTCATCTCATATTCCAAGTTCCGTTTTTTCTCCAAGACAAAGCCGTAGAGTTCACGGAATTCTTCCTCTTCGCGGGTTAGGCGTCCATGGATGGCATCGAGGATCTCCGTGTATTTCTTTTGCGTCTCGTGGGAAATGATGTTGCGCTGCACTTCCAGATTGAGTTGAATCATTTTCCGCTGCAGTTGTTCCACAGCGATCCGCATCTCATCGATTTCGCGCAAGGCCCCATTTAGCTCGCCCTTTTCGAGCTGTTTCCGGAGCACCAATTGACTGATGGAAAGATGAAACTCACTGAAATACTCTTTCGTTGCAAAGATCAGTTCCAGCCCTCGCTCGGTTAAGCGGTAATTCTGGATGTTTTGGCTCAAGTCGGAGTCGCTCACTTCAATGAGAGAGTAATAAATCCGGTCCTCCTGGCGCGTTTCCCAGTTAAAGAATACTTTTTCTTTTCGCTTACCCGAGGCGTCTCGGAAGGCGTCGATAATCTCCCGGGCGATTTTTTGAAATCCCGCTTCATCGGCGCTGATGGGGCCTTCCTGGTTGAGCTCCATTAGGTACGCCGCCAAATCTTTCACCGAGGTCTGCCGTCGCCGCGTCAGCATGCTTTCGAAGAAAAAGAGCAGGCTGACCATGCCGAGGCTGAACCAGTCGATGGGGTTATTCTGCTGGTCCCGGCTGACCTTTCGCCCTAGTTCGTAGAGGGGATCAAAGATGGCCAGGCGGTTGATGCGATCGCGAAAGCCTCTCGTCAAGTCAGCTAGACGCTGATCCATGCTGGTTCCTCCATATATTCGCTGTCTCTTCCGCCGACAAGGCCTCTTGGGGTAAGTACCCACCTTGGTCCATCATCGATTGAATCGCTGCTTGTTCTTGTGATGAAAAGTTCGTTAAAAACAGGGCGAAAGCTTCCGGATTCGGCCTCTGGTTCTCTTTTCCGATGGCATACTCTTTTTGCAGTAAGGCGCGGTAAAAAGGCAGGGCCAAGCGAATCGGGTAACGCTTCTGCAAGCTGTACCAAATGCTGATGCCTTCATGATCTAGATCGCCGTAGTAGTGAAAGGTGTGGTTCTGTTCACCTAAACAAAAACCAGCCTGAGTCGTAAACCCTTGTAGGGTTGAAATGATCGCCTTGCCCTGGCCGTAAATCAGCGTCGTGAAGACGCGTTGCTGATGCATCAATGGCATGAGCACATGGTAGGGCGTCTTATTTTCTACAATCAAATGTTCATGACACAGGCGCTGGGGATCTTTATACAATTCGGATTGCATCGCAAACATGCAGGGATCGGGGACGGGAACGACCGAGAGCCTTTCAAGAGACAGGCCGACTCGGGCTAAGAAATCGGTCCCTTCTTTGCTTTCCAACCATTTCTCATGATCAAAAATTTCAAAAGAACGTTCCTGTAGGGAAGCGGCTTTTTGCGGTAAGCCCTGCTTCTGCAGGTAGGCGTCTAGCTTGGCCAGTGAATCCTGATCCTTTTCCCAAACGGCGGGGCTCAGTCGGTAATAACTTGATAAGTCAATCGACGAATGAAACCGCAACCGGGCACGTTTGAGCCTCTGATAGTGTTCTTCGTGAACTCTTCCGTGCCCGATAGTGAATTTGTTGGGCAGGGGCGAAGTTTTCCGATTCGTCCCTTTTGCTTTGATCGGTGTCAGTACCCCATCATCAATGAGTTTATTGATGATTGACGCAAAGCTTCGATAATCGGTGTTTCCAGGCATGGTATCCTGCAAAAGAGAGAGTTCCATCGTCTTTAATTTGTGGTTTTTTAGCATTTGAGAAATATGATTGAGAATATCTTCGTTCATCAGTAATTCTCCATTGTCCAACAACAAATTTCGTTATAATCGGCAAACAATAATCCGATCATTTAGTTTTTCTATGACTATGTGCTGAATCCTTTTTGTCAAGAGATTAGCTAAAATTTCTTCTACTATAACGGACCTATAGAGGAACAAAAATTTGCAGTAATTAAAACCGCTTGCATTCACTCGGCTTTTATGGCTATGTATGTAACTATATAATTTACTATTATATGTTAGCAAAGACTTTACGGCAAAATATTATTTTAATAAAATATTCATGCCAAAATTCGACACGAATTTTGGTCAAATTAAACTAAAATAAATTTAGGTCGTATCGTAGTGGGAGGAAAGCTATGAAGGCTTATCTCATAGATCCCAAGAAGACACTGGGTTCTATCGTCACGGCAATTAGGTTTTTCAACGCGCTTAGATCTGAATTAGAACAATATGTAGAGGTCGTTTCGCTTTGTTCTGAGAATGTCTTGAAGAGTGTCCAGTTCACTGATAATGATGTACTTATTATCTTTAACCGACCAGATAACAACTATGATTCTTTAATCACTGAAGTTTTAACGAGGGGTATAAATACAAACACAGAAGTAATTCCAGTTGCCCTCGATAGGGACACGCGAACCCCTCACACATTAATAAGCACTCGGCAAAGCTTCGATGTTGTTGATCAAATCAACTTACGTTCTTTAACTTCCTCTAGTCTCGAAACTATTGCTGTCGTATTGGCACGAGTCGTTGTAGTTAAGCTAAAACCTAATCTATCAAGGACACGTATGTGTTTCTTTTTGAGTCATCGCCGAGCTGATGGAGAGATTTTTGCAGCTACCCTTTACCGCGAATTATGCATAAGGGCTGAACATACATTTCGAGATCTTACTGAGGTACTGGTAGGGGAAGACGCACAGGAAGTTATAGAACGAAACCTTTGTAAGAGTGACGTTGTTCTTTTTCTAGATACTCCTAAAGCGGGAGAATCTAAATGGGTTGCTCGGGAGCTACAGTTAGCCCTCGCACTAAATATACCCATTGTTTGGATAAAAGTTGGTCTTGTAGACGGAAGATCAGAACTACCGGTACGTCCAGCTCGCGAACCGCATTTACATCTAGGTGATTTGTCTAGTTCCGACAAAACTCTAAATCCTGAAGTTATAGAAAGTATAATCGAGACTGCCTTTAAGGTTTGTATGGAATCCGGTCATAACGTCTTCGATCGAATTAATCGGTTAAAGTCTGTTATAAGCTTTGAAGGTGCCAATATTATCGAGTTAGATCAAAAGAATCTTATTTATGAGGTTCAACTCCCTCGAAGAGGTTTTCGATACCCTCAACGTCCTATGACTCATCTTGTTCAGTTTTATGGTAGGCATCCAGAAGATTCCGATATTCAGTTGTTCGACAAAAATATACAAGCGATGGGCTACATAGCACATCCTAAACATGGTCACCTTGTAGATGCGGCCCTTTTACTTGCACCTTCTCAGGGGACATGTATTAAAAACTTTTCTCCGGGTTTTTTTTATGTTGACTCAGCAGACGAGTATTTAACGAATATACACAAGTACATAAGCGTCCCACCAAGAAATGGGAACAAAAAGAACGGAGTTATTATTTCCGGTTCATTTCCCATGTGTGGACCTATATATCAACAGAATTTAACGACGGCAATTCATGCCCTAACTCAGGCAATTCTTGACTGTGGCGGTAGGGTAATCTTTGGTGGTCACCCTACCTTTCAACCATTGATTTTTGACTTAGCCAAAAGGCGCTGCCCTTATGATTATAAAGAAGCTATTCGGCTTTATATTTCTAAATATTTCGTATCAGATAAAGAGATTGAAACGTTTAAGCAATATTCGACTGTTATTCCAACCAAAATCATCGATGGTAATCGGGAGAAAAGCCTGACGGTCATGCGTCAGGCTATGATTAATGATGAAAATGCATTAGGTCTGGTTGCACTAGGTGGAAGAAGTAAACCGAACGGAACATTATCTGGCGTCGATGAAGAGATTGAAATGGCATTGAGAAAAAATTTACCCGTCTATTTAATTGGTTCGTGTGGAGGTCGTGTATCTGAAATTGCTTCAGAATTAGATTCTCAAGGTTGGGTCAAGATCATAAACAACATGAACACGTTAGAAAATAGAGAACTTCTTCTCAGCCTAGATTACACAACCTTAGCATTGAAGATATTAGATCGCTTAGGGCTCTAACAACAACCAAACCCCGAAAATAAATGAGATTTAAAACTGAGAATAATTAAGAAACCCAATTAAAACAATCACTCAAAAATATTTTTGTTAGAGTTTATATCCTAAAATAACTAAAAATTATTGGGGGGTTATCTTATGGAATATTATATTTTCGTAACAAACAACTGTAATTTGGATTGTAATTATTGCTCCGGTGTAAATATCAATAAGAATAACTGTTATCCAGAAAAGCCATCATACTCAATAGGGCAGTTAAAAGAATTTATAATAAAAACACAAAAAACTTATAACGATAATGAAATAAATATTCTCTTTTTTGGCGGCGAACCAACATTGGATTACGACTATATCTTTAAAGTTATACAAGAAATTGGTTTTGTCGTCGAAACAATGCCTGTAAAATATATATTACATACTAATGGTATACTTTTAGACAAAATACCCTTAGAAATTCTTTCAGCGCTTAATCGCATAATAATATCAATTAACTATGAGAAAATACCTTCGTACGGTCTATACAATAGTTATTTTGCTAAGATTATAAATAACATAAATTACATCAGACAATTGAGCAACATAACAATTCTTGGTAGACTCACAATAACCGAAAAAGTAAGTGTTTATACCAACGTAATGCAAGTATTAAATTTCTTTGATTACGTTCATTGGCAAATAGAGAACTGTTACACGTTTAATAGATTTGAGGATTTTTCAAAAACGTATATCTATGAGACTAAATTACTATATCAGGTTTGGATAAATAGTTTAAGAAAAGGTAGTATGCTAAACATAATACCTTTTATGAGCATGGTAAGACTACTAATGAAAATTAAAAAATCTAGTGGTATATTATGCGGTTTTAATTACGGTAGCGTTTATGTTCAGACAAATGGAAATTGTTATAGTTGCTCAGAAGAAATGAACAACAGTGAGTTTTACATAGGCAGTGTTAGCACATTGGTAAATTTCGGAAGCTTTACATGTAAAGAGTCAATCTGTGTTCAAAAGAGTTGCTTTGAAATGTGTTATGGTCGTTGTGGCAGAATGCATTTAAAATTTTCAAACAATCATATTAATGAATATTGCGAGCTTAACAGAGCAATGATTAGTTTATTTGAAAAAGATAAAGATGATATCATTCGGCTAGTATCATCGCAATTAAGCGCATTAAATGATCCAATTTTTGAGCTTACGGAGTGTATACCCTAAAGTAAATCTATATACTGCTCGTAAATCATCTTATAATAGTTCATAAGCTTTAAACCCTCTCTTCCTTTCAATGTGACAGAGGGCGGCAAAAGAGAATCTTTGTATATTTTAGTACCATGTAATGTGTTTTTATAAAATTTCATACGTATAAACTTACATAACTCTTCCCCCTTGGAGCTGATGGCATCAGCGACTATATCGGTAATATATATTTCATCATAAACTGCTAAGTCGAATAACTGTTCAATAAAAGACCTGTAAATAAGTCTTAATGCACTTGTATGTGTATACTCGGGATCTACACATAACGAACATAAGTAAAGCTTATAAAAATCGGGTAAGTTGTATAGCCTGATATCTTCAGTTGATATATGTGTATCAATGTATTCACCGGATGATATTTTTTCAAACAACTCATTGGTAATAGGTAGCGTGCACAAAAACCCAACTAATTTTCCAGTTAAAGTATCTCTCACCCCAATTAGTGTTTTATTGTTGTGTTCATACCATTGGGTCGCAACTTCTACAGGAGATATAAAGCTTGGATCGAAAAACTTTGATTCTATGGTGTATATTTCTTGGATATCTTCTTTATAAAATTCTCCGGGTTTAACCAGACACAATCTATCCTTATTGGTTTTTTTTGAGTAATATGAGTTAAAATACCAATTAAGTATTCCTTTTAGAGATTGTTTGCATACATTTAGGTCTGTTTGATTAATCGTTTCTTTTGTATAAAAACCATTATTACGGAGGGCTATATCACCTAAATTGTAGATTATTTTAATCTGTCCTAAGGTATTTTTCCCCAGAACCTGACATAACAAGTTTGCATTTTCTACATCTTTAATACTATTTATTCTCTCTCTAGACTGATACAGGTAAAAGTAAACATCTATTAATATAAGACTAACTACATGCTGGGCTCCAAGAAAAGCCAATTCCAAATCAATTTCCGATATCTTAATAAATTTTTCTAACTGTTCTCCAGCTTTCTTTATTCCATCGTACGATGATGTTTTGCAGTACTTTATAATCTCATTAAAATTCATGTTGGGTACAGGAATATACTCCTGCACTGCCCCTGGAAAATTTGGTTTTTTGGATACTACACCCATTATTTGTTTGACTACCACGTCCAATCCTTTTTTGCTTTGAACTCCAGCCTTGTCAGCTAGTAATAACGAATAATTCTTAATTTCTTCAATAGATATATTATGAAGAACGGGCAAGATGACTTTTTCCCCAAGCTTCTCTTTACTTAATAATGCATTTAGTTCTCTTATAGGCCATTCTTTTTTAAAAAAGTTATGACTGAGGATTACTATTCCATACCTTGAATTTGATAAGCCTTTGTTAATTGTTTGATTTAAGCTATCGCCTAATTCAATATTAAAGTCGTCATACCAGACCTTAATGTTGTTCTTTCCAATTCAAGTACTAAAGGTACTACGATATCGTGTTTATCTTCTGAAGCATATGAAACAAATACGTCATAGCTTTCCATTCCTTTACCCCCAAATAATTTTTAGTTATTTTAGGGTTATTTTTTAAAAAACGTTTGCATTATAGTTGTTGACTCCACCGGTCAACAACATTATTAATTATAAAAGGCGATTTCGTGGATTATATTTTATGAGTACATCTTTTTTCCTAGCCAATGAGACTTCAGTGTAAATTTGAGTAGTACTTATACTTGAGTGTCCCAAAATTTCTTGAACGGCACGAAGGTCGGCTCCGTTATTTAACAATTGAGTTGCAAACGTATGTCTGAGATAGTGCGGAGTGGCCTTGGGATTGATTTTAGTCATTTTTTTGTACTTTTTAAATACCTCTTCCACTGCAAAAATAGACATTTTGTCCCCAAACCTATTTATGTATAAACTATTACTTTTGGGAATTAGTAGGCTTCTTACATTTAACCAATCTTCTAAAGCATGTAAGACTTCTTCGTTAGAAATATATAATAACCGCTCTTTCCTACCTTTTCCCATTATAAGCAACGTCCTTTCCTGTAGGTCCAGCGCGCTTAACGTAATCTCTACTAATTCTCCAATACGAATTCCTGTCGAATAAAGTAGTTCTAAAATAGCAACGTTTCTATAACAGATCGTTCTTCTAATATTGCTTTTATAAATTAAGAGCTCATTTTTTGGTGCGTTTAATAAGTGTACTACTTCATGTCCGCTTAACGTTTTCGGTACTCGTTTTGTAGTTACAAATCTTTTTTTGTTTTTCATCCACTGTGTCTGATTCAAAAAACCTAAGTCTATCAGGTAATTTAGAAAGGATTTTATACATATAATTTTTCGTTTTTTAGTAGCATCAGATAATTTAGAACCAAACACCTCATGAATATAACACAAACAACTTTCTTCTTGAAAACATCCTTGTGAATCTTCTATCCAATTTGACAAAATGTTTAAATCTGATTGGTATGCCTTTATGGTTTTAAGTGCCAAGTTTCGTTCAAGTTTAATAGAATCAAGATACTCATTTACCAATTCCTTAAGCTTAGAAACACTTATATTCATTTGCATATTCCTCCAACAAGTCTAGAAAAGGAGTGTTGTAATACCTAAACAGTTAATTTTTAGTTCAAGTCTGGTTGATAAAATAATTCTACAATTTATTTACTTCTTTAGACTTTTAAAGGAATTCCATTTTATTTGTTTAAAGTACCTTTTTTAGGTATTTAATTCATGTTACTATTTTATATTATTCTACGCAACCTTTTTTGAAACTCTATTTTACTTATTCTTTTACCTAAATATTTAAATTTATAGTGCCCATTCTACAACAGACTTGCCCGAATAGTATTTAACTGTTTATAATTGTTTTTTCTTTTGCCTGTGTAATGGGTTTTAAAACGCCTATGCGAGTGCATAGGCGTGAATGGATTGTAAGTATAAATATCTTATTTTGCTAAACCCGCGGTCGAACCCGGTTCGTCGGGATCGCATTCCAGGGATCATCGGGCCAATAATGTTTCGGGTAACGTCCCTTTAAGTCTTTGCGCACCTCAAAATAGGTCTCTCGCCAGAAGTTAGCCAGATCGCGGGTCACTTGAACCGGACGATGGGCCGGCGAGAGCAAGTGCAGGGTCAGGGGAACCCGTCCCCGGCAGATCGTCGGCGTTTCAGCCAGCCCGAACATCTCTTGCAGCCGGACGGCCAACACCGGCGACTCAGGTACGCTATAGTCAATGGGAATTCGCTGGCCGCTGGGCACAAGAATATGAGTGGGAGCGCTCTCATCCAGTTCCCGGCGCTGCTCCCACGAAAGCATTGATTCAAAAATGGGCACAATGTTCAACGATTGCAAGTCTTCCCGGCTTCGCAGCCCGTATAAGTGCGGTCCAAGCCACTCGGAAAGACGATCTTTCAGCACACTCTCGGACATATCAGGCCAGGTTGGATTTTGCCGGTGCATAAATTGCAAGCGATACTGAAACTGGCGAGCCGCTTTCGTCCACGGTAAAATTTCGTGGCCTTCTTCGAGGATCCCATCGAGAAGCGCTGCCACCGTTGCTTCCGGATCGGCATCAGTCATATTTACTTCTTTAAGGATGAGCGAACCGAGCCGTTCGCGTTTTCGTGCCCGCACTGCTTGTGCCGACCTGTCCCAGGCGACCACCGATTCTATTTCGACTTGTTCTCTGAAGTATTCCATCAGATCAGACAGTTCGACCGGCGCTGCCAGGAATATGCGGCCCTCTGCGCCCTGATCATCCAGTTCCACTGCTACGAGGTACGGTTCCTCTGCCAGGGGTTGATCCTTCGCCAAGGCTGCACCGCGCCCGTTTCGAAGCAGGTACCTACCGCCGCCCCGACCTTGGGCAATCCGATCAGGGTAGGCAAAGGCCAGCAGAAGTCCACTTGCGTTAATCTCGCTGGCTTTGTTGTTCAGAGGGATCTGGAATACTCTCTTCCAGTGCTTTGCCTCGGTGCGGGCTCTCCGAAGGGCAGCCTTGCCCACTCCGTAGAGGTCTTCCTTGTCAGCACGCAGCGCTTCCACTCGAAGACGTATATCTCCATCGGTCGTTCCACTAATCCGGAAAATGTCCCGCTCACTGAGGATAGCCGCCAGTTCACAGGCAAGTCCTCCCTGTCCGAGCGGAATCGCCTGCACGATCATATGAGCCAGCCGGGGATGCAATCCCGATTCGGCCATCTGCCGTCCATGGGAGGTGATCTTGCCGTCACCGCCGAGGGCACCCAGTTGCCGGAGCAGCGCACAGGCTTGGTCAAAGGCGCCCTTCGGCGGCGGATCGAGCCAAGAAAGCTCTGCCGGGTCCGAAATTCCCCAAGCAGCCAGTTCGAGGGCGAGAGGGGCCAGGTCGGCCTGCGATATCTCCGGCGTGCCCTGCGGAAGCAAGCGAAGATCCTCTTGGCGAGTCCACAGACGATAGCATTTTCCCGGTGCCAACCGGCCTGCCCGTCCCCGCCGTTGGTCAGCGGAAGCTCGGGAAACCAGCACCGTCTCCAATCGAGTCATTCCGGTTCGAGGAGAAAAGCGCGGCACCCGCATGAGCCCGCTGTCGATGACCACTCGAACTCCCTCTACCGTCAGGCTTGTCTCCGCGATCGACGTTGCCAGCACCACTTTGCGCACTCCCGGCGGGCTTGGAGCAATGGCTTTGTCCTGAGCGTCCTGGCTAAGGTTGCCGTAGAGCGGGCAGATCATCACTTGTTTATCTAATCTCATCTCGACCAGCCGATCTTCTATCCGTCCGATTTCCCCTGCACCCGGTAAAAAGACTAAAATATCTCCGGGATCTTGGTGCAGGGAATCCTGAATCGCTCGGACCACCAGCGGCTCGATGCTCCCGTCACGGGATCGCTCCAAGTATTGAGTCTCCACAGGATAGGCACGGCCCTCGCTTTGAACCACCGGCACATTTCCCAGAAGCGCGGCCACCGGTTCGGTATCGAGCGTAGCCGACATGACTAACAGTCGGAGGTCTTCCCGAAGAAGCGACTGCGACTGCAGGCAGAGCGCCAACCCTAAATCAGCCTGGAGGCTTCGCTCATGAAACTCGTCGAAAATCACCAGCCCTACATCCTCCAGGGCAGGGTCCGCCTGTAGAATGCGGGTCAGTACGCCTTCGGTGATGACTTCGATCCCTGTTTTCGGCCCGACACGACTGTCCAAACGGACCCGGTAGCCCACTCGTTCCCCCACCGACTCTCCGAGTGAAGCGGCCATAAAACGGGCTGCCGACCGGGCCGCCAGACGGCGAGGTTCTAGCATCAAGATCTTGCGCCCCACAAGCCAATCTTCTTCCAGTAGCGCCAGTGGCACTCGGGTCGTTTTTCCCGCTCCAGGAGGCGCCACCAGTACCGCATTGCGATACTTTTGTAATGTTTCAGATAGTGACTGCAATATAGAATCGACCGGAAATTGTATCACTTACATCCCCATTCCAACCGCTTTACACACAGATTCTCTCATCGAAAGTCAAAAATAGTTTAGCTTTTCACCGATAGGCCTGCAACTACTCAATTCCTATCCACCTTTTCGAAAGCTTGGCTTCGAACCTCGAAAAATTATGATAATAGTCCACTCCATCCCCGGCAAACCTAAGAGCAGTATAGATAATGGAGGATGGAGCAGGTTGGAAAAATTCAAAGCGTTAGGCATTTCCGATAGAATTCTGCAGTCTCTCAATACCATGGGCTTTGAGGAGCCAACACCGATTCAGGCGCAAACGATCCCTCCGGCTATGGATGGAAAAGATCTGATCGGGCAGGCCCAGACAGGCACGGGAAAAACGGCCGCTTTCGGCATTCCCCTGATCGAAAAGTCAAGCAACAAAGAAGGACAACTGCAAGCAATCGTCCTGACGCCCACCCGGGAATTGGCTATTCAAGTGGCCGAAGAACTCAACCGGATCGGGAACCAGGCTGGAGTCCAGTCGTTGCCTATCTACGGGGGACAGGATATCGTCCGGCAGATTCGGGCCTTGAAAAAGCATCCCCAAATCGTCGTGGCGACGCCAGGCCGGCTGATGGATCATATGCGTAGAAAAACGATCCGTCTCGGGCAAATCAGCATCATTGTCCTCGACGAAGCCGATGAAATGTTAAACATGGGCTTTTTAGAAGACATCGAAACGATTCTGCAAGAAACGCCCGATACCCGGCAGACACTCCTGTTCTCCGCCACGATGCCCAGACCAATCCAAACATTGGCCCAACGGTTCATGAAAGATCCTGAGTTGATTAAAATCCAAGCCAAGGAAGTTACCATTCCCCTGGTCGAACAGCAGTACGTCGAAATGCAGGAGCGCCAGAAGTTTGACGTACTCTCTCGCCTGCTTGACATTCAATCGCCGGAACGTTCTATCGTCTTCGGCCGTACCAAGCGGCGGGTCGATGAACTGTCAGAAGCCTTGAAAAAACGGGGCTACTCAGCCGAGGGCATTCACGGCGATCTGACCCAAGGCAAACGGGACAGTGTCATCCGCCAGTTCCGCGAAGGGACTGTGGAGATCTTGGTCGCCACCGATGTAGCCGCTCGCGGCTTGGATATCAGCGGCGTCACCCACGTGTACAACTTCGATATCCCCCAAGACCCGGAGGGTTACGTGCACCGCATCGGACGAACGGGCCGGGCCGGCCAGACTGGTGTAGCTGTCACCTTTATCACCCCCCGCGAGATCGATCATCTGCGGACCATCGAGCGGTCGACCCGGCGAAAGATGCTTCGCATGTCGATCCCTACCGTCACCGAAGCCCGGGAAGGCCAACAGCGCTTGGCTATGGATAAACTGTTGCGAGTTGTCCAAGAAGGGCGTATCGACCCCTATAAAACCCGAGCCGAGGAATTGCTGAATGAAGAAGATTCGGTCTCCCTATTAGCGGCAGCCTTGAAACTGCTGACCAAAGAAACGAACAATCTCACGATTCAACTTACCCCTGAATCACCCCTGAGAGTTCGTAAGCCTTTTCAAAAGAAAACGCACAAAGGCACTGGCAACCGAGGGCGAGTCTATGCCGGCGACAAAAACAACCGGGGAAAATTCAACCCGCCCCCTCGAAACCTACCTCAACAAACACTTCATTAAAGTAAACAGCTCCCCGGTACATCAACGTACTAGGGAGCTTTCTTTCATCTTTACCCATGCAGGAATCCCTCAGAAGTTAGGGAATTATTATAGGTCCAAATATTCTTACCACGAATAAAGCGGGGGGATTCCATTGATTATTGATAAAGGAAGCGATTTTGACACTGTTGAGCTCTCTTTCGAAGAAATCGACAAAGGGTACACACCGCGACAAGCCATCGCCGAGGCCAAGCGTTGCCTGCGCTGTCCGAAACCGGCCTGCCGCAGCGGCTGCCCCATCGAAAACGAAATCCCCCAATTCATTGAAGCATTAGCCCAAGGCAATATCGGCGAAGCCAGCGCGATCATTGCCCAGCGAAGCAACCTCCCCGCTGTTTGCGGGCGGGTCTGTGCTCATGAAAAACAGTGTGAAAGCTATTGTGTCCTCAACAAAAAGGGCTCGGGGATCAAGATCGGCAAACTGGAACGATTTATCGCCGATTTTGATGCCGAAATGGGGATCACCCAGCCTACGGCCTGCCCCGTTCTGAATAAAGGAAAAGTAGCCGTAATTGGCTCCGGTCCTGCTGGGCTGACTGTAGCCGGCGATCTAGCGAAACAGTGTTTTGATGTCACCGTCTTTGATGCTCAAGAAGAACCGGGCGGTGTGCTCATGTATGGCATCCCCGACTTTCGTTTAAACAAGGAAGTCGTTCGAAGGGAAATTGCCAAAATCGAGAACCTGGGCGTCACGTTCCACAACAAAGTGGTCGTCGGTCAAGATATTGCGGTAGATGAGCTTTTTGCCGAAGGCTATGATGCCGTATTTCTCGGCACTGGCACAGCCCTGCCAAAACGCATGGACATCCCCGGCAACGAATTGCCTGGAGTCATTCAAGCGGCCTACTTTCTGCGTGTGGTCTCTCTTGCCAACGCCGGGAAAGTGAGCCACCGGGAAATTCCCATCTCCATCGGTGATAAAGTCTTTGTCATCGGCGCAGGCAACGTGGCCATGGACGCGGCCCGCACCGCTCTTCGACTCGGCGCTTCCAAAGTGGCCGTAGTCTACCGCCGCGGCGAGTCTGAGATTACGGCTTTGCGCAGCGAATACGAAGACGCCAAAGCCGAAGGAGTTTCTTTTCTCTGGATGTCGTCACCGGTTCAATTTATCGGCGAGGAGATTCTGTCTGCCATCGAGGTAGAACATACGACCTTTGACTCTGAGGGACACCTCGTCAGTACAGGCCAGAAAGAAACCCTTCCTGCTGATAAGATCGTCCTCGCCATCGGCCAGAGACCAGCAGCACGGATCATCACTTCCACCGGCGGCATCGAAGTGGACCGCAACGGCTATGTCATTACCCGGGAGCGCCCCTACGGTATGACAACTCGGCGCGGCGTCTTTGCCGGTGGTGATGTAGTCCACGAACCGGCCACCGTAGTTCTGGCGATGCGGGAAGCCAAAAAGGTCGCTTCCGGAATCGCCATGTATGTGGAAGCGAAAAAGCTCTTAGAAGAATGTGGGGAAGGTTAAGGCCTACAAAGCTGGAGGTCCGATAATACACAACAATAACTCTAAAAAAGAAAAAAAAGAGGATGGGCCATAATTTTGTCGGCCTCTCCTCTTTTTTTATGGTGTTGAACTTTTCCTATGTTATCAGACTATTTTTATGTTATTAAGCTCTTCAATAGGCTTCGTTAACTTCGCACTTAGCCCCCGGCCTTCTTGGCATTATAGTCCTTAAGAAACTGGTTATAAAACTTTTGGATACAACCATTCAACTGTTGCGCTTCCGTCATTTTCGCTCGGGAATCATTGTCACTGCCCTTTAAAGCCAAGTTAGCTGCTTCCTGTACTGCATCGCAATACTGGATCGCCTGGTTCAGCGCTCCGAGGAGTTCATATTTTAAGGGTTGGTACTCTTGAGGCGTCGGTAGAGCTTCGATCTGTGCTTGGAGAGCTAGACGCACTTTTTTCCCCTCCGCAACTGCATTCGACAGACCGGTCCAGTCGAGTCTTCCATAGTTAAATTCGTTGAACGACTTCGACAGATTTGCCTTAGCCGTATCGTACTGTGCCACGAGCGAGTCCATGGACGCGAAGAAGGTCTTTGGATCCAGCGCAGCCGCGTTTCCACCATTGTTTCCGGCAGCGTTATTCCCATTACCGGACGGTTCAGCCGGTTTTGCCTCCGATGAACCCGGCTCTGGTGACTTACCTTCGCTGTTTTTTGCGCCTTCCGCCACCTGTTGAGCGATCGATTTTAAGGTCACCGGCGGCCGTTGCACATCGAAAACTCCACTGATCCGACTGCCGATCTGATTCAAATTGTTATGGATGTCCACATCGCTGATTCCCCTGAGCACTTCCACCTTTTGCTGGAGTTCCTGATAGGTGTTTTTTGCTTTAAATAAGGTCTTCCATGCTTCTTCCACTTGGCTGATCAGATTTTTCTCGAGGGCGATCACTTCGTTGATCGTATCTTGCTCTCCTATATATTTCTGCGGTGCTTGCATAGAGCCATGTTTGTCTTTCGCCTCATCCAGTTTCTTTTCTAATTGACTTATTTGGTCTTCATTCAGTTTCCCATCGTTTTTCAAGGGAACATCGTTCAGACTCTGAATGAGGCCGCCGTTGACACCGTCTATATCCGCGAGGACCTGCTGCATCTGCCGGAAATAATCCGATTCGGCTAAGACTTGCTTGCTGTAGTTGATCCACCAGTAAGCTCCGCCACCGCCGAAGAGAGCTCCCGCCACGATAACAGAGACGACGATCTTCCACTTCCCGCCTTTTTTCTTTTCCGACGCCGGCCCTTTGGTACCCTTTGCGGCGGCTTTCTCGTTGCTTTTCAGAATAATCGGCTCGTCTACGGTTGCAGATATCTCCGTTTGGGCAGAACTCCCCTTGGAGGAAGAAGCCTCTACCTTCCCCTTATCCGGTTTTCCTGCATCCTGTTTCGTATCCGACTTGGTCTTCACTGTATCTGATTTTGCCGTTTCTGTCGCTTCACTCGTTTTTGACGGCCCCTTTCCTAGATCGTCAGTGCTATTTGATTCACTTTTTGGGGTATCTTCTTTTAGGGCCTTTGGTGTATCTTCCGAAGGCTCCCCCTCAGTCAGGCGTGCCCCGCACTTTCCACAGATGATCTCCCAGCCTTCCATTGGCTTCCATCCACAGCGTTTACAGTAGAGCATGTTCGATCCCTTCCCCCTTCAACCACTCGCCAGGCCTTTTGCCTGTCTGCTTCCCTCCGTCGATCACCTGCACTCCATTGACGAAAACGTGCTTCATCCCCTCTGGTAGCAGGTCCGGATGTTCCTTTCGGGCGAGATCCCGGAAGCGCTCGTAGTCAAAGACGATCACGTCTGCTTTCGCCCCTGCCGTGAGCCGGCCTCGGTCTCTCAATCCGAGTCGAGTTGCGGGAATGCTGGTCATCTTGGCTACAGCTTTTTCCAGTGTGAGCACCCCATTTTGCCGGACATATCGCGAGATCACTCGCGGATAGTTCCCATAAGCCCGGGGATGTCCAGCTCCCCCGTTTTCATAGAGGCCAGCGTCACTGGCAATAAAGATGCGTGGGTGAGCCAATCCAAGAGCGATGTTGTCCTCAGAGATAAAAACCTGAGTGCTGCCAAAATCCCAGGAGGGATAGTCATAGACATACATATCCCCCCAGACGTCCAAACCGGATTCAGCCGCTTGACGTATCTTATCCAACATCTTGGGGAATTTAGACCAGTTCTCCGGCAGCAAGGCTTTCACGTGGGAGATTTGAAGGGACACTCCAGTCGCTTGTGCAACCTCAAGAATCTCGTTCACGGCTTCCAGCAAGTATTGTGACTCACTACGCAGGTGCACCGCTAAAAGGGCTTTTTTGCTCTTCAAGGCTTGGGCATACTGTTTTAACTCCTCTTTGGCCATGGAGTACTGGGGCGTATATTCAAGGGCCACCGACATCCCTGTGGCCCCTTCACTAAGCCCCCGGAGGAGCAAATTCCGCATCTGATCGATCTCTTTTGGCGACGCTTTACGGTCTACGTCCCCGCCTAGTACCTGCCGGCGAAGGTTTAAATAGCCCACGAACTGTCCGTAGTTGACCCCGAGCGACCCCATTTCATTGCGAAAATCCTTGATGTTGTCGATAGAGTCGCCACAATTTCCGCCAATTTGGGAGGTAATCCCCTGAAAAAGTCGTACTCCGGCGAGCGGATTGGCCTTTAGATAGTCTTCATTATGGGTATGGATGTCAACAAAACCGGGTGTGATACAACCACCGGCTGCGTCAATAATCTGGCATTGCTCCGGCAGTCGATAGCGCTGGTTTCCGTTGATATAAAGTCCTTTCTCCAGGCGGGTTTCTGCTTCTGACTTTACCACCGCTTCAATCCGATCGCCCTTAATGGCGATGGCGCCCTCATAAGCAGGTACTCCCAGCCCGTCGACAATTTTTCCGTTGTAAATTAAGAGATTCCAATTCACATCCTGTGTCTTGGCGGGGAACATTACGGGTTGCGGGACTACTCCTGACGGCAACGGGGGCATTGGCAGGTCATTTTCCATTAAGGGAACCAGATATTCTTTCGCAAAGTAACTCCCGCCCATTGCCGCACCGACAAAAGTTGCGGCCATATGTAGAAAATCCCGACGTCTCATCTTCGGCTTAGCCTCTTTCTCTCGTTCGTCGGTACGATGACAACGGTTCTTGATACCATCACCCCCCCACCATAACAACACAAAAAGAAAATTTTTCCATATTATTCTTATGAGACGACTCGTCAATTTAGTCGCAATATTTTACTTGTGACAAAAAAAATTTTGTAAACAATTGTCTATCTTTTGGCTAAAAAGAAAAGACAAGGATTCTTTACCGTAACGGTAGAGAATCCTTGTCTTTTTGAACTAACCCTATATGTTCATTGGGGACAGGAAGAATCAGTCCACATTTACTTTGACGGCGGTGTAATTCTGTTCTTCAAGGAAGCGGTTAAAACGCCGGAGGGCATTCTGAATTTTGGCTTCTGCTACTTCGTCGGAAAAGAATTGTTGAAACATATTGAGCACTCCTTGTTTTTCATTATCTTGGGCACATTGTTATTATAGCACCAATGATAACACTTCTCAAGAGAAAATAGTTCTCATTCAACATTTTTTTATCTTGGCAACAGCCTTCATCAACCAAAAGTGTAGCGATATCTTCTAGGCAAGCCGACTACAGGCAAGCTGAATCCTGCGATAGGTACTTCCAGTTTGCTTTGTCAGCATAACGCTCGACAACTAACCGAACTGTCGTTATATTGTTTTCCGGAGGGTTGGGAACAGTGACACATCCCGGACCAACCATGACACCACGCAAATCAGTCTCCCGTAAAAAGGTTGCTACCTCTTGAATGACTTGATAGGGATTCCCGTAAGAGATGGGTCCAGCCTCATCCAAGCCGCCGATGATGCACTTATCGGTCATCTCTCGGGCCTGTTTCAGGGGCGGATACTCATGGCAATCATGCCAGTTTATAGCGTGTACTGGATAGTCGAGCAGTTCGTCAAACATGATCCGGCTGCCGTGGATGTGAAGTATATTGAACCATCCGGCACTGGCCGCTCGCAGCACATCTAGATCGTAGGGACGGCAAAACTCCTCATATTCATCTGGCGTCAAAGAGCCATGATTGGCGCAGGCTGTAGCAAAAAAGACCCCAGAAGCTCCTGCCGCAAGGTTCGCCTTGACAAATTCGATCGTAGTTTCCGTGATCACTTCCAGTGCCTTGTGCAGGATTTTCGGGTCTTCCCGTAAATCCTCGAACACTCGCTCCCCAGCCAATTTTCTCGCGATCGTCAAAGGGCTGTATACGGTCTGGACAAAGGGAACATCCGGTTTTACTAACTCTTTGACATGGCGAGTAAAAATCAGTTGTTTCCCCAATGTTCCGATCGTTGGCAGCAACACTTTCAGTCGCCGCCAGTCGGAGATGTGTTCAATGGCATGCCGGTATATGACCGGGGATTGTGTCTTTGTGCAAAAATACTTAATCTGGCATCCCCAGTCCTCAACGCAGTACAAGTCAAAGGGGGTCAACTTGATAAAATCTAAGTCATATTTTTCTTGAAAGATAACATGGGCTTTCGCTAGTTGAACCGGATCTTGATCGACGAGGGGATAATTCATCCATAAAGACACTGGCGGTCGATCGACATCCCCGCCCTGTAGGGCAGCTTTTACCCTCTCCCATTTCGTCACAGCCATTCCTCCTCTTCCTTACGAAAAACAAAAAGACCAAGTCCACCCCAAAGGGGGTAAACTTGGCCTTCAGCTTTCTGATCAGCCAACTCGTTTTTTGTTGCTCACTTACTTCCACGGAGACTGTCTGACAAATGCCCCGGGAATGTGATCCGAATCTTATCACCGCTTCAGAACATTGTCAAGGATTTACCGGTCATCTTCTTCCAATCTTTCCTTCACTATCACTTGGACCAATCGTTGTTGATCACCTTCAAGATTTGGAACCAAGAATTCCTGCCGCCAGACAAAACATCCATGTAGGATTTGATATTTTATTCCATGATGGATTGGACCCGGCCGATTTGGCCGTCCTGAAGACGAACTTTGATCCCATGGGGATGTTGGGGCGATTTGGTCAGGATGTCTTTTACCACCCCACGGGTTCGTTTGCCTGTCAATTGATCCTTCTTTAGAACGATTTCCACTTCCAGCCCAGGTGAGATGTCTTTTCGACTCTTTCCGTCTTTCGTCATCGACTCAGGTACTCCTTGGTGTAAGACTTCTCGTGTTAGTTGCAAAAGGTTAGCAAAGTGAGTTCGTCGATGTTCACATTGATTACTGGCTATCCTTTTTTCGGCGTAAAGGTCTTTCCTCCAGGCCGCATCGGTTTCCCAGGCTTACCACCGGGTTTTCCCTGCGGTTTTCCAAGTGGTTTTCCCTGTGCAGTCTCGAAAGGCTTGTCTTTCCCTATACCCTTTGGTTTCTCGAAAGGTTTTCCGGCAAATTTGCCGGCAGGCTTTCCTAAGTCGTTTCCATGTGTTCTACTGTGAGTTTTTTCATAGGGCTTGCTCTGAAATTTACCAGGTGGCCTTTCGTACGGTTTACCCTGGGATCGTTCCTGCGCTTTTTCATCAGGTTTACCTTGAAAATTACCGTCATACTTTTTCAATGGTGTACCTTGGAATTTACCTTCAGCTCTTCCATAGGACTTGCCCTGAAATCTATTTTCAGTTCTACCCTGTGACTTCTCCGGATACCGGCCTTCGGACTTATCGTGCGGCTTTCCTTGGTTTCTTCCTTCGGACTTATCGAATGATTTACTTTGGTTCCTATCCCCGAACCTATCCAAGGATTTTCCTTGGTACCTGCCCTCAGGTTTATCATATGACTTACCTCGAAAACCCGACTCAGATCTCTCGAAGGACTTTCCTGGGAATTTACCTTCTGTCTTCTGAAAAGACTTGCTTCGGAATTCTCCATCGGTCTTTTCAAAGGGCTTGCCTTGAAATTTACCTGTCGGTATTTCCTTTGGCTTCCCTTGGGGCTTACCATACGGATGTTCTGACCGATTCTCGGTGAAACCCGCTCCCGTTTTTTCGGAGAGTTTTCCAGTGGGCTTTCCCGCAAGTTTACCGGCGGGTTTTCCTTTACCGTTATCGGCGAACTGCCGGGCTGGTGCAGTTTTTCGCTCCGCTTTTACGGCCATTTCTCCGTAGAACTTCTTCAGGCGTGCCTCCTCAGAAGGGGTGACCAATGCGATGACCTGTCCGGCGGCACCCATCCGTCCCGTCCGCCCGGTACGGTGAATGAACGAAGTCAGTCTCTCTGGAAGGTCGTAATGGACCACGTGGGTAACTTCGGGAATATCCAATCCCCGAGCGGCCAAATCCGTGCCGAGAAGTACGGTGAGCCGGCCTTCCCGGAAGTTCTTTAAGATATGTTCCCGCTCCGATGCCGTCGCTTCTCCCTGCAACGCCGCAGCGGGAACATTTTTTTCCCGCAGGCGTGTGAGGATATGCTCTAAAAAGGCGGTATTATTCATGAATACGAGCGCTTTGGTTCCACGTTCTTTCACGATTTGACGCAGCAAGTCAGCCTTGTCCCGCCGATCACCGACATAGTAACGATGATTCACTGAACCGGTAGGCACTTGATTCCGTCGGACCCGTATGAATTCCGGGTCGACCATCACAGATTTTGCCCATTCGGTCACCCGTTCGGGAAGAGTGGCTGAAAAAAGCAGCAACTGACGGTCCCGCAGGGTCGCACGGATCAGGTCCTGCACAGCCTCGGCGAAACCCATATCGGTCAGTTGATCGGCCTCATCCAACACGACCGTTTTCACTTCATGCATCTTCAGCTTGCGGCCTTTGATTAGCTCCACGATGCGATTCGGTGTCCCGACGATAATCTGGGGCCGCTCTTTGAGCTTTTCCGTCTGTCGGCGAATGTCGGCACCGCCGATAAGAGCCACTGATGCGATGGTGCTGCCCTCGGTCCAACGCTTCACTTCGTCCTGAATCTGCGCCACCAGTTCCCGTGTCGGTGCCACGATGACTGCCTGGACATTTTTCGAATCTGAATTTACCCGCGTGAGAATAGGTAACAGGTAAGCTAGCGTTTTTCCAGTCCCCGTCGGTGACTCGGCGATCAGATCTTTTCCGGCCAAAATCACGGGGACCGCCTGCCGTTGGACTGCGGTTGGATGTTCAAAGTGTGCTTTTTGCCAGATTTGCTGGATGAACGGTTGGAAGGATTGTAACATTTCCCATGGTGTATTCATCGTTTTATCTCCTTGTCAGCCCCTAAACTCTTTTCCTGGCTTATCCCTACCTCCTATCTTATCACCCTTACAGAAAAATGCAAAAAGAAGGCATGCTACTGGACAAGAAAAAAGCAATAGGGGCTTAGAAAACAGGCTCTCCAGCTATACAAGTAGAACACCCTGGTCGACAGGTACGCCTTCATCCAGAACCAAAAACGAAAATGCCGCTGTAACTTCTACAGCGGCATTTTCACTCCCGATCGCCATATAGACAAACCTGCATGGAATCAACTCACAGCAAACAGACACTTTCCACCCGGTTTCTCCCGGTTCGCTTCGCTTCGTAGAGGGCCTGATCCGTTCTGTCTATAAAAGCTTCCAACGAATCACCCGGTTTCGGAACTACCGTGACCACACCCATACTAACGGTCACTTTATCGGTGATCGAAGACGCTTGATGGGGGATCGCCTTCTCTTCGACGGCGAGTCGGATGGCCTCTGCCAGTAGAAGCGCCCCATCACAGTCCGTCTCCGGTAAAATCAGCGCAAACTCTTCCCCGCCATAGCGGCAAGCCAGATCGGCCGGCCGGCGAGCAAAGGACTCCAGCAGTCGAGCGATAATTTTTAAGCACTCGTCACCGCCAAGGTGTCCATAGGTATCGTTATAGGCTTTGAAAAAGTCAATGTCCGCCATGATCAAAGAAAAAGTTCTTTGGTTTCGGATGGCTCGCTTCCATTCTGCTTGAATGTATTCGTCAAACCTGCGCCGGTTAGCCAGTTCGGTCAATCCGTCCAAGGCAGACAGGGTCTTTAGCTTTTTAACCACTTCCTGCAGACTGCGGGTCACTTCCAATAATTCTTCTTCCCGCGCCTTCCGGCGATCCATCTCCTCTTTCAGGGTCAAAGCGGAACGAATCCGGGCGAGCAGTTCCACCCTTTTGATCGGTTTCGTGATGTAGTCCATCGCCCCTGCCGCAAAAGCCCGTTCTAACTCGTCCATATTCGTTAGCGCTGTGACCATGATAACCGGAATATCGGCCGAACCCTCCTGAGACTTTATGATCCGACAAACCTCAATTCCATCCATCTCGGGCATCATCACATCTAATAAAACGAGGTCCACTTCCACATCGCCCTTTTCCAAGAGGTCAAGCGCTTTATGGGGCGAATCGATATTCGTTACTTGATAGCCTGCTTTCGACAGGATTGCATCCAAATAAATTCGGACGTCTTCGGCATCATCAACGATTAAGATATGCATCCTTTTTCCCTTCCTCATCATCCAAGCCCAGCCGCTTTATGAATGTGATGTATACCACCGGATGGCTTCCAGTAAGGTTTTTTTCCGAATCGGCTTACTTAAGTGGGCGCTGCACCCGGCGTCAAGACTGCGCCGGACGTCTTCTTGCATCGCATTGGCCGTGAGCGCGATAATCGGTATTTCCTTCCGTTCCATCTCTTTCTCCCAACGCCGTATTTCCGCCGTTGCGATATACCCATCCATAATAGGCATCAGCATATCCATCAACACAACATCATAGTTGCCCTCTTTATATTTTTCCACGGCGATGCTGCCGTTCTCAGCGATATCGATCTGATAGGGCAAATCTTTTAGATAAGTGCGCACAAGTAGGCAATTGTCTTCGGCATCATCGACCAGCAAAATGCGCAGGGGCCGTTCTCCTTTGGGTTCGCCTGAGTTTATCGAACCCGCGTCCCGCTCCATGGCTCTGCTATCGACGCCGATAATTCTAGTTAACGTGTCGTACAAGGCTGCCCGCCGGACCGGCTTGACCAAATAAGCAGCCAAACCTAGCTGTTTAGCCCGTAGAATATCACCTTGCCGGTTATCAGAAGTCACCATCAAGACCGTAGAACCTTGAAGCCCTGGTTCTCCCTGGATCAATTCTGCCACCTGGAACCCGTCCATGCCGGGCATCCGGCAATCGAGTAAAACTAATTGATAGGCCTCTCCTCGATCAGCCGAACGCTTCATTTCAGCGATCCCTTCTTCTCCCCCCGGTGCTTCGACAGCGATAACCTCCCAGGACTTGAGGGTCTCTAAAAGGATCCTTCGGTTTGTTTCGTTGTCATCGATGATGAGTACACGAAGTCCTTTCAAGGTGTGCCCATACGTTTTCGCCGTCTCCAGCAAAAGGCCTTCTTCTCCGGCAGCTGCAAATTGAGCAGTAAAGTAGAAGGTACTACCCCGGCCGAGAATGCTTTCTACCCATATTTTCCCGTTCATCATTTCGACCAAATGCCGGGAAATCGTCAACCCGAGTCCCGTGCCTCCGTACCGTCGAGTCGTCGACGAATCGGCTTGGGTAAATCGTTCAAAGATGATCTCCTGTTTTTCGGGCGAGATGCCAATTCCCGTGTCAGACACGCTAAAACGAAGGGCCTTTTCCTCTTCTGGCTTCTCCGGATCTCGCTCGATCCGTAAGATGATCTCTCCCTGCTCCGTAAATTTGATAGCGTTGCCGATCAAGTTGATCAACACTTGCTGCAGCCGTTCTGGATCACCGACGACATAGGCGGGCACGTCCGAAGATAGATGACAGGCCAATTCCAACCCTTTTTTGTGCGCCCGTACCGCCATGATTTCACTGGTCTTTTCCACCATTTCAGACAGATGAAAATTCCGGCTTTCCAACTGCATATGGCCGCTTTCGACCTTTGAAAGATCGAGAATATCGTTAATCAGGGTCAAGAGCGTGTCTCCGGCTGCACGGCAAATTCGCAAGTATTCTCTCTGTTCCAAAGTCAGGTTTGTTTCCCAAAGAATCTCCGTCATCCCTAATATGGCATTCATCGGTGTCCGAATTTCATGGCTCATACTCGCCAAAAACTCGGACTTCGCCTTCGAAGCAGATAGTGCCGCATCGCGGGCTTGTTCTAATGCGTCATTGGCTAAACGCAACTGTTCTACATGGCCGTCGATCGTCTCGGCCATATGATTAAAGGTGCGGCTGAGTTCGCGTAACTCGGAAGGTGTACCCCCTCGTTCAGGCAAGTAAATCCGGTGGGTGTATTTTTTCTGTTGCATAAGCCGTGAACCGTGAATGAGTCGATCGATAGGTTCTCGAATCCGGTTAGAAACATATACGGTCAACGGAATCGAGCCTAGGACAATCAGTACCAGATAAGCGATCATCTTGCGCTGTCGATCGTAAAAGGGTTGGAACACCTCGGCTTCGGTGATTTCCCCGACGATGATCCAGCGCTGCCTCTGCATCCACGCGAAGGCGCCGAGAACCTTATCCCCATCGTAGTTCCTATATGTAGATGCGCCCGATATTCCCCGAATGGCACTCTGATAGGCATCACTGTCGACCTTTAACTTCATCCGTGTCGTATCGGTGACGATTCCCCGCTCAATCAAATGGGATGTAAATCGTGACTCTGTGAGCATAATGCCCTGATCGTTGAGCAAGTAGGTTTCGCCGGTCTCCCCCGGTTGATAGCGATTCATCACGGTTTCAATCGTCGACAAACTGACAGAACCAAAGACAATCCCTTTGAATTGGTTCTGTGCATCGTAAACGGGGGCAGAAACGATAATCACCGGACGTCCCGTATTTCTTCCTGTCAGCACATCGGAGATATACGAATTGCCCTTCTTCCCTTCTTGAAAATAGGCTCGGTCGGACAGGTTGATGGCTCCGGCCCGGCCGCCCGTGTCTATTTCGTTATAGCCCTCTTTGTTGATAAATGCAAAACCGTTAAAATCCGAGTGTCCCGTGATAAAGCTGTTAAAGGTGTCGTAGACCTCTTTCTGACTTCCGCTTCGCACCGAGTTAAGCCTTGCCAAGGTTTGTACTTCCCCGCGGCATTGATCGAACCATTCGTCAATGGCATCACGTTGCAGATCGATAACATGGGTGAGTTGTTGGTACTTATCATTTCTAACATGATTATATTCTTCGTACGAGAAGAGCGCTAAAAACCCGATCGCTGGGACTAAGACGAGGAGAATCCCCCAAAGGTTAAGCTGTGTCTTTAGACGATTCAAACGCTCATTTCTTCCTAATCGATGATGCCACTTTTCAGAATCCAGCGCCATTTGGGTGTCACCCCGCCTTCGTTCGCTTCGACGTCGTACTCTTCGACTCGTTCTACCGGAGAAGCACAGAAAATTGCTCCGTCCGGAGTGTGCAAAGCTGTTGATAAACCAGTTCACACTCTTTTTCCAGAGACCCGAGTACTTCTCTTGCCCTAGCTAATTCACCGGACTGACCCATCGATTCCAGTTTCCAACTCAGTTCGCTCACTGTGTCGGCTCCCAACATGGCACTGCTTGATTTGAGACTATGGGCGCTCGCTCGCAACCCTTTCGCATCTTCTTGGGCAATAGCCTCTCTGACGGCATCCAATTTTTTAGGCGTCTCTCGAAGAAAGATGGACACGAGTTGTTCTAGCAGGCTCACCGCATCGGCCAGCTCTAAATCTTCCACGATATCGCCCATAAACTTTAGATTTAAACTTATTGAGTTTTCTTTATAACCCAAAGACATCCCTCATCGCCCCACTCAACAAACGGAAAAGGTGACTTCATACTTTATGTTACATGTTCGCGAAGGAATAACAAAAACCTTTTTATCACAATACACATCATGTCATATTCCTCAAGCAGAACGCCCTTTAGTTGTCCACTCATTTTTTGTCTTACAAGTCGGGATACAGATCAGTTCGCCGGTCTCGCCAAGTAGTGACAGCCCCCCGCTCCCGAACCTGATAGAGCAGTTCCAAATCCAGATCGGCCGTCACGATCATATCCTGGTTGATTTCCCCTTCGGCTAAGATCCCTTTCGGTGGAAAGGGAATATCGTTCGGTGTAAGAATCGCCGCTTGACCGAAGTTCGCCCGCATGAAATCAACCGTAGGCAGGGAGCCGACCGTTCCAGTGGTCACCACATAGACCTGATTTTCGATCGTCCGGGCATGGCTCGTATACCGGACCCGATGAAATCCATGACGGTCATCGGTACAAGAGGGGCAGAAGATCACATCGGCTCCGTTGGCTCTCACCATCCGGACAATCTCGGGAAACTCGATGTCATAACAGGTCAACATGGCGATAGTCCCTTTAGCCGTTTCGAAGACGTTCACTTCGTTCCCAGCGCCCATATTCCATTCCTTCACTTCTGTAGGCGTAATGTGTATCTTCGGCTGCCGGGCGACTCTGCCGTCAGGGTAGAACAGATGGGCCGCGTTGTATAACCGCTCCTTTTCCCGGATCACGTGAGTCCCGCCGATGATGTGCATCCTCATTTGCTTGGCCAGCCCAGCAAACAAGGAACAATAGGCGTCCGTAAAAGCCGGTAGGTCCCCAATGGTTAGTGCCTTCCCCTGGCTATCACCTATAGACATCAACTGCGTCGTTACAAACTCGGGAAACAGGACAAAATCGGCTTCAAATTCAGCCGCTGTTTTAACATAATGCTCCACTTGCTGAGCGAATTCTTCAAAGGATCCGATGGTATGCAGGTGATACTGTACCGCAGATACTCGGAATTTCATAGAAAACCTCCTTCGCATAAGGTCCTATAAACCCATATATCTCATTTCATCAGTGACCGACATTTTTACAGATAATAAAAGAAAAATTGATGGCCTAGCTGGCGGCACGAATGAGGTCATACCTAAAAGTATAATGTTTAGAATCATTCGTCCCGATAGAAGGCCTTCTTACGGTTCGACTAAGGCTTGATCATACACGATATCGGTAACCTCTAAGCGAAACCACTCGAAGTCGCCGCTTTTTAACTTCCAGACGATGCTGCACTGATTCGGCACCCGGATCCCCTGGAATTCCTTATACCCCTTGACGACACAGACCCAGTCCTCTAACCGATATTCGCCGTTGTTTTCCATATATCTGCGGGCGCTGAATTGGATCACGTCACCCTTTTCGTCAAACGTAAACGTGCCCGACGCGGTTACCCCTCCATAACTCATGGTCGCCTTGGCCCTATTCCCATCGACTTCTTCCCAAGTGATATGCTCATTCAATACAGCCGAAGGAACCCATATGCACTCGCCTAGATACCGTAATAGTGTCCCTTGATCGATCTCCGGTCCCTTCGAATCCACGACCGGTACGAGGGCGAGAAACTTAATCAACATGCTCCCTTTACCGTTTTGATACTTGTCTCTACCCACCAAGTACAAGAGCGGTGCTGTTTCAATGTTCGCCTTCCACACAAACCCCGGCTCGTCGGGCGATATGTATTGCTCCGCTTGCATGGGCATCCATGGCTGATCGGCTTTGGTCCGCAAGAACCCCTTTTGTTCCAACCGGACGGTCCGAACAGGCTCCCTTCCGATAACATTCGAACGCTCGAGCCATTTTTGAACCGGCAAGGGCAACCCTGCTACATCCTCTCGTCGGATGATGTCCTTTGTATATTCTTTTTTCCCCTCCAGGAGGCCTCTCACTTCGTCGATTACCATCTGGTTGAAGAGGTAAGTGACGGTTAATGCGACTGTGAAAACCACACCCATTGTGATTGCCATAACACTAAGGGCGACCTTAATCACTTTAAACATCCTCCCTCACTGTTACCGTTTAGCTTTAGTTCAGGGGTTCTCCTGCGTCCCTATTGAGCGGGAACTGACTTCCGGCTTATACCGGATCGGAAAGCGGCCCTTCGAAAAGCTGATAATGGACGATAAAATGACGACAGACAACACCGAATAGGCACCTTTAACGAACCCTACCGAGTAAAGGGCAGACATGACGACGGAGAAGTCGATGACGAAGGTGATCTTCCCCGGATCCCAACCAAAGCGTTTATGGAAATAGAGAACGAGGATATTGACCCCGCCTAAGGAAGATCCGTTCAAAAACAGATATGACAAGCCAACGCCGACAAAAGCCCCGCCGAAAAAGGCACCCGCCCAGTCTGGAACCGTAAATGCGGGGAACAAGCGGTCGGCCATCGTCGTGGTAGAGAGGATCAACGTCGCCAAAAAAGTCGACACGGTAAAACTCCAACCCATCCGCATGATCGAAAGGATATAAAAAGGGATGTTCACGATCAGGTACACCGTAGAAAAGGATGCGTTCAAAAGATAAGATAAACTCAAAGCCAGCCCGGGCGTTCCCCCCGTCACCAGGTGAGCGTGCCGAAGCAAGATGATGCCGATACTGGCAAGGACACATCCGATAAAGATACTTTGAAATTTACGCAAGATTTCCATGCCTGACCAGGCGTTATGTCCCATCTCTTTTGGGGTAAGACTAGGCTCAGTACTCAATTCGGCGTCCTCCATCTGTTCTGTACTTCAAATAATTCCACAATCTGTGGGCGATTCCTCTCACCCCGACTGATTAGCGATGTCTCACAGGCAGCGGTAATGTGATGATAAGGCAGTGAAGTGAAACGGTGAAAGGCAAGGAATTAAAAAGGCCGGAAGAAAATGCTCTTCCGACCTTTACAGCGATTCTATGAATTCCACGAAGCCCTGATTTCCATGCCGTTTTAACCGACGTGGATTCAGTAGACCTTATTCTACATTCTCGTCTTGATCCGCTCCAGGGCTTTTTCGGTGTTTTCCCGAGTGCCAAAAGCGGTCAAACGGAAGTATCCCTCACCGCTGGCGCCGAAGCCGGCTCCAGGGGTTCCCACGACGTTGGCTTGATTCAAGAGCTTATCGAAGAACTCCCAAGAGCCCAGGTTGTCGGGAGTCTTCAGCCAGATGTAAGGCGCGTTCACACCACCGAAGACCTTGTATCCGAGGTTAATCAGGCCTTCCCGGATCAGACGGGCATTCTCCATGTAGTAACGGATATTCTCCTGGATCTGTTGTTGGCCTGCTTCGGAGTAGATGGCCGCCGCAGCCGCTTGCACAGGATAGGAGACACCGTTGAACTTGGTCGTCTGTCTTCTCAGCCAGAACTTGTTCAAGCTGTGGGCATTCCCGTTGGAGTCGTAGGCCATGACTTCCTTCGGCACGACCGTATAAGCACAGCGGGTACCGGTAAAGCCGGCTGTCTTGGAGAAGCTGCGGAATTCGACGGCTACCTCGCGAGCACCTTCGATCTCGTAAATGCTGCGGGGAATGTCTGCTTCCTGGATAAAGGCTTCATAGGCCGCATCATATAAAATGATCGACTTGTTTTCCCGGGCATAATCGACCCATTGCTTCAACTCATCCCTCGTCAGGGTCATCCCAGTGGGGTTGTTGGGGAAGCAGAGATAGAGCATATCGACACGGGTTTTAGGCAGTTGGGGCTTCATGCCATTTTCTTCTGTGCAGGGCAGGTAGACGATATTATCAAACTGGCCTTTTTCGTTGAATTGTCCCGAACGACCAGCCATGACGTTGCTGTCGACATAGACGGGATAGACGGGGTCGGTCACGGCGACGACGTTGTTGAGACCGAGGATCTCCTGGAAGTTAGCCGTATCCGGCTTGGAACCATCGCTGACGAAAACTTCATCGATGGCCACATCAATCCCTCTGGACTTAAAATCGTGGTCGATGATTTTTTCGAGCAAGAAATCATAACCCTGCTCGGGGCCGTAGCCGCGGAACGTATCGAAACGACCCATTTCCTCGACAGCCTGCTTCATCGCCTCGACGATCGCCGGCGTAAGGGGCCGTGTCACATCACCAATCCCTAAACGGATGATGTCGGCTTCGGGGTTATCCTTTTTAAACTGGTTGACTCTCCGGCCGATTTCGGAAAATAGGTAGCTGCCAGGCAATTTGAGATAATTTTCGTTGATCAGCGCCATGGGTGTTCAGTTCCTCCCTTAGAACATATTTTCTTAACAACTTCCATGTAGTGAAGAGTTTATTAGCCGCTTCTATTGAACAGGGATATCCAAAGTAGAGATATATCTTCCATTATAGTACAGGTATACCTCCACTGCAAACCTACTGTGTAAGTATAGTTATCCTTCTCGAAGGGTGGCGTCTATGGCAATAGGACAAAAGAAATCTCCGTAGCCCCCGCCTCTTTCAGCATCTTCTCGATGGTTTCCTTGGCCTTCTCTTCGGCCTTGTCCAAAATTCCCTGCTCCATCGCAGTATTGGTGAAATCAACTAGGGCGTCATTCTCCAGTTTATGAATCTCATCTCTCGATAGTTTTCGAATACTCCGCTTATCTACAAGTACCTCCCATGTATCAGGCAGGCATTCTTTATAGCGGATCGTAGCTTTTGGTATCGCAATGGTCACTTTTTTGCCCTGAACCTCTTTGATATCCATCTTGCTGGCGTCAATTCCAGCGGCCACTTTGGCCTTGCCCACAGCCACGTATTGCCGGTCTGTAAAAGGAAGATCAAAAGAAAAGCCGTAGGCAGCGAGTCTTTTATGATCTTTAAAATTGATCATGGTCTGCCCGGTATATTCATAGGTCACTAAGTTTGCCACGTCACGAAGTTCAGTGATGTTTACGACGATGTTATTCTCTGTTGTCGTGTTTACTCTTGGAACAGCCGCATCAGGAGGAAAGGGAAGCTCGAAGATCATCCTACCTAAAACAAAGGCACCGACGATCGATAGTACGACGAAGATATACTTTGTATTTTTGTTCATTGACAACTCCCTCCCTACGCCCTATTCCTATTGATTCATCCAGTCCCTTTCAGTATATCGAATTGTATGTATCCATCCTATGGGGCAAAATAAGCCAGTTACCCCCATAAAAGCTGCAGGGCATTAATTTCGTCGATGAAATTAAACGAATACGGGGCCTTGTGCGAACTCACTTCCACCTTTAAAATCCCTTTACATTTATACAGTAGAGCGCTATGGTAAAAAGGAAAGTAAAGGAAGGATTGGTGACAGATGACGGAACGGGAACCCAGAGAGGAAGAGGCCTGCCTCGACCCAGCCTCCTATCGACAAGGCTTTATGGAACGAGATGCATTAGCCCAACACCTGGGCATCTCTTTGGATGAGGTGGGCCCCGGTTATGCTAAAGCAACTCTCCTAGTCACTCCCCCGCTGTTGAATGGAAAGGGATTGACTCACGGCGGTGCGGTCTTTACCCTCATCGATATTGCCTTTGCCGCTGCCAGTAACATCTACGGACCGACTGCCCTTGGATTAAACGTGAATGTTAGCTATATGAAGGCCACTCATGAAGGCGAAACACTTACCGCCATCGCCAAAGAAGAAAAGAAGACACGCAAGATCGGTTTTTACCGGATGGAGGTCTATGACAGCAAAGATGATCTCGTGGCTGTGGCGGAAGGGATCGTCTATCGGAAATAAGAATTAGAGGCTCCCTTATCGGGTGTTTCAGCTAAATTCAAACCATAAAAACGGGGACTGAACTCACCGGTTAGGGTTCGGTCCCCGTTCTACTTCCCTAATCTATTTCGATAACTTGTCTCGAGTCTACTTCAATTACGTTGAAGCCAGACCATAGAACTCTGTATCTCGTGGTTGAGCATTTTGGCGGTTAAAGCTTTTTACAGGATCACTTCATTCCCTGGAGATTATGATACTATGAAGCATGAGACTGTAATTCGTGTTAAGGTGGCGACGGGATGGAGAAACGTACATACTGGTTTATCTTCAACAACAGTGAACTTCTGATAAAAGAAGTTGAGGGTATGGCTCACATCGTGACTCAAGACGATATTGAAGCCACAAATATGGAACTATCAACAATCCAACCGATCGGTCAGGTAGACGAAAATAGCGTTTATGTGGCATCTATCGGAGACGCCCAACCGCCGGAGGGCTTTTCCTATACAGACTTACGGCGACTCTATGGACGTACCGAGGATAAGCATTTCTTTCTGGCCATGCGTGCACTACACATCTTCACATGGTTGAAGAAAAATCAGTTTTGCGGTTGCTGCGGCCGTCCTCTAACGATGTCGTCCCAGGAACTCGCATTACAGTGCGAAAACTGCGGTCATCTCGTCTACCCCCGGATCTCCCCGGCCATCATCGTCGCCGTCATTAAAGACGATCAGATCTTGTTGGCTCGTCCCAATCGGGTTCCACGGGCTGAATGGTACAGTGTACTTGCCGGATTCGTCGAGCCAGGAGAGACTCTAGAAGACTGTGTAAAGCGAGAGGTTAAAGAGGAAGTCGGCATTGATGTCGATCATATTCAATACTTTGGCAGCCAACCGTGGCCCTTCCCCGATTCACTCATGATCGGCTTCACCGCACAATATGCTGCAGGAGATATTACGATTGACCCCGTTGAAATTGGGCATGCCGATTGGTTTTCCGTAGACCACCTACCGACTCGTCCTGCGAGTTTTAGTATCGCCTCTAGACTCATCGAGTGGTTTATCTCCAGTCAGCATGTAAGGACAATGAAAAGCCAAGGTAAGGATTAAAACTTTATAACAAAAGAAGCCATGGTTCATCAAACCATGGCTTCTTTTGTACCCCATCAACACTACACAGAGTTAATGTATCGTAAAGCTGTAAGGTCAAGTCCTCGACCGATTCGTACCCGTCGACTGAACGCCTCACGGCGTGTACATCTCGGGCCGATCAACCAGGTCATCTTCCTGGGGTCTTACCTCTTTCGAGTGGGAAGTCTCATCTTTGGGTCGGTTTCGCGCTTAGATGCTTTCAGCGCTTATCCGCTCCCGACATAGCTACCCAGCGCTGCCGTTGGCACGACAACT
>NZ_JACVHF010000024.1 GCF_014502795.1 Heliobacterium chlorum | reverse complement strand
ACTCTTAGGCAGTACAATGACGATAACCGATATCAGATAACATATAAACGATAACCGATAACCGATAACCGATAACCGATAACCGATAACCGATACCATACCCATTTCTTACGTAATACCTAAAAAGGTAGGCCCCGGATATGCACCCAGGCGGTGGCATATGCGGGGCCTACTTACTTCCATGGATTATTGCGGGCTATTGCTGTCTTCTTTGGCATTCCGTTTGATCAGCAAGGCCAACCGCCGATATCCAGCAGGGCACTCATGATCACGGTACGGAGGAGGTAGCGATAATCATCAAAATAGAATATAAAGAATCCCTTCAATAAAAAAACCATAGCGATAAATTTGGGCAAAGGACTTTTCCCTATTTAAAGCGAAATATGTTTGTGAAAACTACCTCGTTTTTCGATGAGGTTATTGTTTCGAGAAGTTTTTGTTTTAGGTTTAAACCAGGGGCTCCTGTGGGAGAAATAAGGCGGCGTGGGAGACGATGGACGTGAAACGGTGGTTTTCGAAAGGGAAAGAGCTATTTGATATTCGAACACTGCGAGGACTTTTTCGTTTTTTCACTCTCTTTTTAATGGCTATTCCGGCACTTTTGACAGTATTGATTGCCTATTATGAATATGACGAACATAAGCACGATGCGATCCATCATATCAACCATACCGTTTCCATGCAAAATGCGATTGTCGACAACTGGGTTACCCAAAAGGCGTCTGAGTTACGAGGATTAGCTCAAATGGAATTCGTCCAGCACTTGAATAAACCTATGATGAACCAAAATTTTCAGGCCTTTTTGAGCAATTATACCGACTTTAGTTGGGTTGCTTTTGTGAATAGAGAAGGGCTGGCGGAAATCGAAAGTCCTCGGGACAAACCTGTGGACGTGCGGGAACGCAATTACTTTCAGTTGGCTTTACAAGGACGAGAACATATTTTCGATGTTCTGATTAGCCGAGCCACGGGGGAGCCGGGGGAGCCCGTTGTTACCCTATCCTATCCCCTATTCAGAGAAACTGGAGAATTAAACGGGTTGATCGTTGGAACGATTAAGCTGTCAACGATTTCCAAACTGATGGAGAATTACCGTTTTGGTGGAGAGGAAGAAACCTATCTCGTTGACGGGGAAGGAAAAGTGATCACCCGCTCCGGTTTTTCCCAAGACGATAGAGGCCAAAATCCCTTTCCCGAGCAGAACATGGTCAATACAGAAGGGTTTCAAAAGGCACTGCGAGGTGAGACGGAGGGCTCTGCTTACTGGGACTACCGGGGTCAGCGAGTCATCGGGGTCTCTCAATTTATACCGAAACTGGGCTGGGTCGTTATCAGTGAAATGGATGAGCAGGAACTGTTGGGCCCCTTTTATCGGAAGCTTGCCTTTTTCTTTGGCACCTATGTAATCCTTCTGCTGGTGGTTCTACCGTATATACGCCGGCTATCTGATCGGATAGAGATACCGATCCAACGAATGATGTTAGTCTCTCGAATGATACAGGCGGGAAAGTTTGAACAACTGAAGTGTGACGATAGCTGCGACTCGGAGCCGCGAGAGTTGAGCTTGTTGTGTCAAACGATTCAGCAGATGGCGACGACGATCGTGGGGGACATGGAACTCCTTAATCAATCAAACCGGACCTTGATGGAATCGGAAACGAAATACCGGAGTCTTGTTCAAAACACGATCGTCGGTGTTTATGTCCTGCAAAATGAACGTTTCGTTTTCGTAAACCCCCGGTTCTCTGAGTTTTTTGGCTACACCGAAGAAGAAGTTCTAGCTATGTCCAACTATCTGCAACTGATCCACTCGGAAAGCCGAGAGATGGTTCAAGGAAATGTTCACCGCCGACTGACAAGCCAGGCCGAACCGAATCCGTACGAGATTCGAGGCCTTAAAAAGGATGGCACATCGATTTATCTGGAAGTATTGGGCACACCGGTCAGCTACGAAGGGAAACCAGCCATTTTAGGGACAGTCGTTGACATTACTCGGCGAAAATTGGCCGATGAAGCGGTACGGGAGAATGAAGCACGCTTTCGTACCCTCGTCGAGTCTATTCGTGATCTGGTCTTTACCTTAGATATGGGTGGACGAATTACTGGCATTTATGGGGAATGGCCGGAGACTTCGGGTTACAACCCGGCTCAAATCATTGGAACGCATATCAGTCAGGTAATTACTGATGTCGAGCCCTTTTGGGACCACGAACGGCCCCAGTTGCAGACACAGTGGGGGGGACCCATTTTTGTAGAGTGGACTGTGCACCTTCCGGAAGGTGTACGCTTCTACCATATTTCCCTGTCTCCCATCGGGACGTCAACAGGTGATGTGATCGGTATGGTCGGAATCGGTCGTGACATGACCGAACGGCGACAGATGGAGGAACAACTTCGCTATTATTGCTCCCACGATCCGTTGACGGGTTTGTACAATCGAGCCCACTTTCAAGAAGAAATGAGTCGTTTGGCTGGATCTACATCGCCGGTCGGAGTCATTATTTGCGATGTCGATGGGCTGAAAAGTGTAAACGATACCTTAGGACATCCTGTGGGGGATAAACTTTTGACAGGTATTGGCCAAGCGCTTACGCGCTGTGTCCGTGCGAGCGATGTGGTGGCACGCATCGGAGGGGATGAGTTCGCCATCCTCTTGCCGGAGGGAGACGGGAAGGCGGCACAACGAATCAGCCAACGAATTCGCCTCGCCGTTGACGCACTGAACGTGGTCCATCCCGAACTGCCCCATTATGTGTCATTAGGGTATGCCGTAAAGGGCGACGCCGAAAAAAGCATGATAGAAGTGTTTCGGGACGCTGATGATAACATGTACCGGGAGAAGATGCGCCATAAGAGTCGGGTCCGTAAGATCATCCTTCGAGCGCTGACTATGAAACTGGACACGAAAGAAAGGGACTTGATGGGCCATATGCAGCGTGTCGGTGATTTAGCAGCCCAGCTCGGTGCGGCGGCCGGATTACGAGCAGACCAGGTCAATAATTTGCGCTTGGCCGGTCAATATCACGATATTGGTAAAGTGGCCGTCTCCCGGGAGATTTTAGGCAAGCAGGGTATGTTGGCGCCAGAGGAGTATTTGGAAGTGCAGCGCCATAGTGAAGTGGGCTACCGGATCGCCCAGTTGAAGACGGAGATTGCCCATGTGGCTGACTGGATTTTATTTCACCATGAGCGTTGGGATGGCAGCGGCTACCCGCAACAATTAGCCCGTGAGGGAATCCCCTTTGAATCCCGTATACTAGCGATCGTCGATGCCTATGATGTAATGACCCATAACCAGCCCTATCGGCATAGCTTGACTCCTCAGGAGGCTGTCGCAGAGTTGCGGCGTTTTTCGGGCACACAGTTTGATCCGCGGCTCGTCAGTATTTTTGTCGGTCTGATCGAATCGATCATTGAATCGACGGAAGTAGGGGAGAGTTAACCTTTTCCGATTCCATCGACGAGGTGCCAAAAGGCCAGGATGGGATGTTTCGTCAGCATTTTAGGTCCAGAAAAGCGCATGACCGCGGTGATTTTCTCCCGCATGTCTTTTTTGTAGCAGTGAACCGGGCATTTACCGCAAGTCGATTTTTGTTCACCAAATTTGCATCGCTCTAAGCGGGCGAAGGCATAGTCGATCAACTCTTGGCAATCAGGGCAGAGGCCGCCTTTCTGGCCATGGTGGGCGTCGCAAAAGAGCTGAATCATCGCCTGAACGGTTTTCTTTTCCCGGGTGATCCTTCCGTTGTTCTGCATAGTAAAGTTCCTTTCTTTTGTGGTAGGAGGACTGCGGCTGTGATCGGTAGAATTGGACGGGTATGAGGAACACACGAATTCTATGGAACTTTTCAAGAAAAAGGATGGAGTTTCAATGGTTGAAAAAATCGTACTCGGAGGCCAGGCTATCGTCGCAGGGCGAGGCGCCATAGAACACGTAAAAACGCTGGATGCCAAACGAGCCATGATCGTCACCGGCGGTCAATCGATGTTTGCCAACGGTGCCATCGGACGTATTGAAGAGATATTTCAGCAAAAGGGATGTGCCACGTCAGTCTTTATGGGTATCGGTCCCAATCCAGACACCAGCATCGTGTTACAGGGGCTCGAACAGATGCGAACCTTTGGGCCGGATGTGCTCATCGCCATCGGGGGCGGATCGGCGCTCGATGCGGCCAAAGTGATGAGCCTGTTTTATGAATACCCTGAGATTTCTTTTGAAAACGTCCTCACCATCCCGCTTCCTGAGCGGCGGCAGAAACTGACCTTTGTGGCTATCCCATCCACTTCCGGCACGGGAAGTGAGGTAACCAAAGCGTCAGTTATCACCTTCAAAGAACAGAACTTAAAAATTGGACTGAAAACAACAGCCATGATCCCCGATATCGCGATCCTGGACGGAGAGATTACGATGTCCATGCCGCCCCATGTGGTTGCCGAGACGGGTATGGATGCGCTGACGCATGCCGTCGAAAGCTACATCAACCGGAACATGGGCCCATTTATGGAGCCCTTGGCCCAGGGCGCTGTAGAGGGGATCTTTGCCAACCTACCGGCTTCGTACCTGGAAAAAAGCCCGGAAAGCCGCGATAAGATGCATTTGTACCAGTGCATGGCCGGGTTAGCTTTCAATCATTCTGGATTGGGAATGGCCCATGGGATCGCGCACGCTGTCGGTGGCAGGTTTGGTCTCGGTCACGGGTTGCTCAATGCAATTTTATTGCCTTATGTGCTGCGGTTCAATCGTCGTGATAGAGAAGTGACTTTGAAATTGCAGCGATTAGCCCATAGCATCGGCAGTGATGACTTTGTCGATTCGGTCGAGCAATTGAACAGGACGCTGCATATTCCCTCCTCCTTCCGGGAAACAGGAATCGTCCAAGAGGATTTTGAAAAAGACTTTGCGGACCTTGTGGAAAAGGCCATGAAGGGATCGACCCGTGTCAATCCGGTGCCGGTGAGGGCGGACCAGATGATCGCCTTTTTACAAGGGGTCTTCCAGGGGGATGTAACGGCTATTGAAGCGATCCCTCAGTAGGCCGCCCCTATTCAGCATCGGTTGTGCCTATGGACCCCAGTGTATCACTAAGAAAGCTGGCCGGATGACTCTTCCGGGCCAGCTTTCTTTTGTATTTACCGGGCCAGGAAAAGACACAAAAGGCTTTTGTAAAGAAATCCAGTCACCAGGTCGTTGACAAAAGCCAAACACTTTTGTATTATGTCTATGTATTAATGGACTAAAGGAGATAACATCTATGAGTAATGATTATTTTTGGGAAGCTAGCTTGGACGAGATAAAACGTGGATATCGCTGGGATGAAAAAATGAAAAGCTTTGTCTGTATTGTTTGCGGCACCGCTTTTTTGCAAGGACAGGTTTTTCCGATAGAGGATCGCTTTTTTGATGCGGAAAAGTCGGCAGAGCTGCATGTGGCCCAGGAACATGGCTCAATGTTTCAAGTCCTGCTCGAGTTAGATAAAAAGTACACGGGAATCACGGATCACCAGAAAAAACTGTTGACGTTCTTCTATAACGGCTACAGCGATAAAGAGATTTGTGACGAACTGGGCGGCAGTGCCTCAACGATACGAAACCACCGGTTTAACTTAAAGGAAAAGGAACGGCAGGCCAAAGCCTTTCTAGCCATGATGGAGTTATTGAAAGACACCCTCGATAAGGGAGACAAATCCGAGGACACCAAGGGGAACCCGAAAGGCGGCCCTGTATCTCCAGTGATTACAGAGGCAGAGGCGGAGAAGGTGTTGCGCAGCTGTTTCAAAGAGGGGCTAGAGGGACCGCTGACTCGTTTTCCAGACAAGGAAAAGCGAAGAATCATCATCCTGAACCACTTAATCAGGAAGTTTGCACAAAATCGAAAATACAGCGAAAAAGAAGTCAACGAGATCATTAAAGAAGTTTACCCCGATTATGCCATTATCCGCCGTTGTTTCATCGACTATGGTTACATGGAACGAGCCGACGATGGCAGCGCCTACTGGGTCAAGACCGACGTGAATGCGGATGATAGTATGGAAAAAGTTCAAGCGGAGAAGGGAGACAGCATGGATAAGGAACGACGTTCTCAGATTAAAAGAGAATATAAAGAGTCTTTTCGAGATATGGGGATCATTCAAATCAAAAATCAGCAAACGGGGAAGGTCTTTATCGAGACCAGCAAAAATCTCTCGGCCGCCTTCAACAAAAACCGGTTTACCTTAATGCATGGGGCTCACCGGAATAAAGAGTTGCAACAAGATTGGAACACCTATGGAGCGGATCAGTTTACCTTTGAAGTGCTTGAGCAGATTAAACCGACGGAAGAAGTCAACCGCGATTATACAGAAGAGTTGAAGATGCTCGAGGAAATCTGGATGGACAAACTGCAACCGTACGGGGATAAAGGGTATCATAAAATGCCGAAGGAGAAGTAAGACCGAAAGAGAAGAGCGATTGGGGAACAACACCGATTGTTTCATAGCAGCAGTAAGGAGAGCGACGTAAAGCATTAGGTCGCTCTCCTTATGTTTTTATTCGGTTGCATGTATATATTTTTGAAAAAATTACAGAAATTCCTTAAAAACACTTTGGCATAGGTGTTCGATATGATATAAGTAATTTGAATGAAAAGCGGCAGAAGAATATGTAATTGTGCGAACTTAACTATCTGAATAGTGATATAATTCACTTATACGTAATACTACTCGTTATACTGAAATGTTCCGATTATTGTCTGCGGCCAATGGAAAGGAGCGCTTTTATGGAACGACTCGATGATCTGAATAAAATCATCAGCCAGTACAAGGATAGCCCAGGCCAGCTGATTCGCATTTTGCAGAAAGCGCAGGAACTGTATGGATACCTCCCGGAAGATATCCTCGGCTATATCGCCGATAAAGTCGGCCTGCCTCTCAGTGAAGTGGCCGGTGTAGTCACCTTTTACAGCCTCTTTACGACGAAGCCGAAGGGCAAACATACGATCAGCGTCTGCCTTGGAACAGCCTGTTATGTTAAGGGTGCTCCCGAGGTGCTTGAAGCGATCAAAAAGGAACTGGCCGCTGACATGGATCAGACGACGACCGATGGTTTATTTACGTTGACTAATACACGCTGTGTCGGTGCTTGCGGCTTGGCGCCGGCAGTGCTGATCGATGGGGAAGTTCACGGCAGGGTCAAAGCCTCTGACGTACCTGAACTGATTCGGCAATACCGGCAGCGGGATCAGGAGGGTGCCACAACAACGGAAGCCGACACAGGTATCGATACTGTCACCGGTAAAGCCGACCGTTTGAAAAATCACCTACCGCCGACTCAGGCAGAACCGATCATCAGACCCGTACTGTCGCCGCAAAGGTTAGAACAGATCCGCCACAGCTATGCTGCGCGATACATCCAGCGGATGCACCCTGATCAAGTACCCGATTGGGTATTCCAAAAAGCCGACGATGCCTTGGCAGCAGAGCCAGCGGCCAAGCTATACCGGCACCAGATCCTCGTCTGTGCTGGTACGGGCTGTACGTCGTCTCGCAGCGTGGAAATCCAGTCCGCTTTGCGGCGGGAACTGCTGGCGCGGGGCTTAGATGGAGAAATCGCTGTTGTACATACAGGTTGCTTCGGCTTTTGTGAACTAGGACCTATCTTGGTCGTTCATCCAGAGCGCGTCTTTTACTGCCAAGTGACTCCCAACGATGTGCCGGAAATCGTAGAACGCCACATCGTTCAGGGACAGACGATGGACCGCCTTCTCTATAAACACCCGCCCGAAGGGGCGTCTCGAAATACCATCGATGAAAACGAGTTCTTCCATCCTCAGATCCGGGTCGCTTTGCGCAACTGCGGCATCATCGATCCGGAAAACATCAATGAGTATATTGCCAGCGGCGGTTATTTTGGCCTGGCGAAAGCGCTCACCGCGATGAAGCCTACAGAAGTGATCGAGACGATCACCCGCTCCGGTCTTCGAGGCCGGGGAGGTGCCGGTTTTTTAACAGGTCGAAAATGGGCCTATACGGCTGCCGTAAAAGAAACCGTAAAATACGTGGTATGTAACGCCGATGAAGGCGACCCGGGGGCCTTTATGGATCGGAGCATACTCGAGGGCGACCCCCATGCCGTCCTTGAAGCGATGACGATCGCCGGTTATGCCATCGGCGCCCAGCAAGGCTTTGTCTATGTCCGGGCCGAGTATCCCATCGCCGTTCACCGCCTTGAAGTCGCCATTGAGCAAGCCCGCCGGGCTGGGCTGCTCGGTAAAAATATCTTGGGAACCGGATTCTCCTTTGATATCGAGATTCGCCTAGGTGCGGGCGCTTTTGTCTGCGGCGAAGAGACAGCCTTGCTGAATTCGGTGAGCGGCAAACGAGGCGAACCGCGAACCCGTCCGCCTTATCCCGCCATCAGCGGCCTTTGGGGGAAACCAACATTACTCAACAATGTGGAGACCTATGCCAACATCCCTCAGATCATCTGCAAGGGTGCCGATTGGTACGCTGCGATGGGGACGAGCGGGAGCAAGGGAACAAAGATTTTCTCCTTAGCCGGGAAAATCAACAATACAGGACTCATCGAGGTGCCCATGGGGACGTCACTGCGTACCATCATCTATGGCATCGGCGGCGGTATTCCCAAGGGCAAAGCATTTAAAGCTGTTCAGACCGGCGGGCCCTCTGGCGGCTGTTTGCCTGCTGAGTATCTCGATATTCCTATCGACTACGACAGCTTGATGAAAATAGGCTCTATGATGGGCTCAGGCGGGCTCATCGTCATGGATGAGACGGATTGTATGGTTGATATCGCCCGTTTTTATCTCGAATTCACCCAAGATGAGTCTTGTGGAAAGTGTACCCCTTGCCGTATCGGCACCCGCCGTCTGTTAGAGATCATCACCCGTATCACTGAAGGAAAGGGAACCATGAAAGACCTTGACCTCTTGGAAGAACTCGGACACGACATCAAGGAGGCTTCGCTCTGCGGCTTAGGACAGACGGCTCCGAATCCAGTCTTGAGCACCCTGCGTCATTTCCGCCATGAATATGAAGCTCATATCAAAGAAAAACGCTGTCCTGCCGGTGTTTGCGCAGCCTTAAAGCCGAAAGGCAAGTATAGGATCGATGGGGAGAAATGCCGGCGCTGTGGACTCTGTGTCAAAGTGTGCCCAGTACAGGCTATTTCCGGCGAAATTCGCAAAACACTCTTTGCTATTGATGCAAAACTGTGCATCGCTTGCGGCGCTTGCGCCCAAAAATGTCCGGTCCATGTGATCGCACAGGAGGGAGAACGATGAAGATCGATCTGAAACGGCCTATTATCCCGGAGATGCCGCCGCTTACGTCTGCCGAGGTACACACCAGATCTCGTTCCTCTCATTTCTTCGGCCCTAAAAAAGTGCGCCTTGAAATCGACGGGCGCCCAGTCGAAATTGAGGCGGGCAAAACGGTGCTAGATGCGGCCCGGGAAGTGGGCATTACGATTCCCAGTCTCTGCTACCTCCGGGAAATCAACGAGATCGGTGCCTGCCGAGTCTGCCTGGTGGAAATCGAGGGGCAGCGGTCTTTACAAGCCGCCTGTGTGTACCCGGTGGCAGAGGGACTCAAGGTGTACACGAACACGCCGCGAGTCCGCAAAGCCCGTAAGCGCGTGGTAGAACTGATTTTGTCGGATCACTCGCGCGAATGTACCTCCTGTATCCGCAACCTCAACTGTGAATTACAAAACATCGCCGATAATTTAGGGATCCGCCGCATTGAGGTACAAGGAGAAGCCCACCAGATTCCCGTACAGGAGAACAACCCTTCCATTCGCCATGATCCCAACAAGTGCATCCATTGCCGGCGCTGCGAAAACATCTGTGCCAAGGTTCAGGAAAACTGTGTCATCGCTGCCCAAAATCGCGGCTTTGATACAATCATCGCCCCGGCCTTTTCCCGGGATATGGGTGATGTGGATTGCATCATGTGCGGTCAATGTGTCCTCTCTTGTCCTGTCGGTGCCCTTACGGAAAAAGAATGCATCGACGATGTTTGGAAAGCCCTCGCCGACCCAGAAGTTCACGTGGTTGTCCAAACAGCCCCTTCCATCCAGGTCACATTAGGGGAAGCCTTCGGACTACCGGTGGGAACAAAAGTGACCGGCAAGATGGTAGCGGCGCTGCGCCGCCTCGGATTCAATCAAGTCTTGGCGACAGATTTTGCGGCGGACCTGACGATCGTTGAAGAGGCTTACGAGTTTTTGCACCGTTTTCAAGCCGGTCAGTTGCCCTTCTTCACGTCTTGCTGCCCAGCCTGGATTAAGCTGGTCGAACATCACTATCCCCAGTTCATCCCAAACCTTTCGACCTGCAAATCGCCCATGTCTATGTTCGGCGCTTTGACGCGGTACACATACCATCAAGAACGAAACCTTCCCAAGGAGAAGGTCGTTTCCGTCGCCGTCATGCCCTGTACGGCGAAAAAGTATGAAGCTGCCCGCCTTGAGCACGGCTACGATGGACGTCCCGATGTGGATTATGTCTTAACCACCCGAGAGCTGGTGCGCATGATTCGAGAGGCGGGCATCGAGTTTTCCGAACTGCCCGATGAACCTTTTGATTCGGCCTTCAGGGAAGTAACCGGTGCGGGGACGATCTTTGGGGCTACAGGCGGTGTCATGGAAGCTACCTTACGGACGACAAGTTGGGTCCTTTTAGGCAATGGAACTGGGCAGAACGACAAAGTACAACCGGCGCCGATTGAGTTCCGGGAGGTTCGCGGGGAAAAGGGCTTAAAACTGCTCCATGTCAATCTCGGCGAATATGACATCCGTGTGGCGGTCGCCCACGGGACAGGAAACGCCCGTCGTGTCCTTGAGGCGATTCAGGCCGGGGAGAGGATCGATTTTGTCGAAGTGATGGCTTGTCCCGGCGGCTGTGTCGGCGGCGGCGGTCAACCGATCCTCGGCGGCCGTGATCATAAGAAAGTCTCCCTCGATTATCGTCATGACCGTGCCGACGCTCTTTATGACATCGACAGCCACAAAAATTTGCGTTACAGCCACGAGAACCCTGTCGTTCAACTCCTTTACCGGGAGATTCTCGGCCATCCGGGCAGCGAACTGGCTCACCGGCTTTTGCATACCGAGGGATACCAAGAGCGTGTGAAGTAATGACTCAGTAGTAAAGAAACTTGTTCGTGAAACTATCTTTCATAATCGACGGATTCAGTAGGGCGAGCCCTGTTTGAACCATTAAAGCGAGCTTTTGTTTGAACCCTTTATTTAAAGGAAAAGATCCTAACTGCAGGTGAAGGTTAGGAGCTTTTCCTTTTCATGAGATAGTGCACCTCTGCCTAATTCCTGAGAAGGTGAGCAAGACGGTCCACACATTGAAAATTACCGGACACTGTGCTATCCTTGTCCTGCGCTTAATACAGATAATGGCTGCAACGTGTCCAAGGCCGCAGGAGTATGAGGAGGCCCTATGGAAAAGAAAAAAGTGCTCATCATCATACCGGCCTATAATGAACAAAACAGCATACCTACGGTCTTACGCAAAATCCAGGCTTTACCGGAACACTACGATATTGTCGTCATCAACGATGGATCTAAGGATAATACTTCCCAAGCAGCCCGGGATGTCGGCAGCGTTACCGTGATCGACTTGCCCCACAACTTAGGTATCGGCGGCGCCATGCAGACCGGTTATATCTTCGCTCATCGTCGCGGTTATGACATCGCCGTCCAAGTAGATGCCGACGGGCAGCATAATCCCGATGATCTGCCTAGACTCCTCGCCCCGTTGCTGCGAGGGGACGTCAATATGACCGTAGGCTCCCGGTACGTAGAAAAAACAGCTTATCGATCGACGATCATGCGCCGACTGGGCATGGTCATTTTTTCGTTGGTCGTCAGCTTGATCACAGGTCAAAAGTTCACCGATACAACCTCCGGCTACCGCGCCGTCGATCGGGAGATCATCGCTTTCTATGCCCGTAATTACCCGACGGACTACCCGGAAGTGGAAGCACTCGTTTTGCTGAAACGAGCCGGTTTTCGCATCGCTGAGGTCTCCGTAGGCATGGACGCTCGACAAGCGGGCACCTCATCGATTACACCGGTGAAATCGATTTACTATATGATCAAAGTGCTCTTGGCGATCATGATCAATGTGGTACGGCCAAAGCTCAAGGGGGCCTAACCGATGGAGTTGACTGTTTACAACTATGCCACCGTCATCAGCGTCATTTTCCTCGGCTTTGTCCTGGAAATGGTGCGTCGCTATTCCTTAAAAGAGCAGTACTCCATCCTCTGGCTCTTCGTGGGTGCTCTCATGCTGTTGCTGTCGTTGAAGCATGAACTCCTGGAATGGATTGCCCAAGCCTTGGGCATCTACTATGCGCCGGCGGCATTGTTCTTTTTCGGCCTGATCTTTTGCTTCTCTTTGATCCTGCATTTTTCCGTGATCATTTCTAAATTAGACTCTAAGCACACCCGGGTCGTGCAAGAAGTGGCGTTGCTCAACCAACGCATCCGGGAGTTGGAGGAACGAATGGCAGATACCAACGGAATCCGCGAAAAGGAGCGTAAATAATGCGTACAAAGTCGGGCGGGTATCGATACCCACGATACTTTCTTTATGCTGGACTGTTTCTTTTTCTGTTCTTACTGATCGTGGGATGTTCGAAAACGGCACCGCCGTCGCCATCATCTACCGAAACCACGGTACCACAAGAATCGACACAGACAGAATCAAAGCAGCCGCAGGACCAGGGGCCTTTTCTAAAAAAGGGAGAACCCATCTATATTCTCATGTATCATCATTTTGCCCCGCGAGGCTACTGGCCCAAGCAGGAAGTCGCTGTCTATGTGGATGATTTTTCGGAGCAGATGGACTATTTGCAACAGGAAGGCTATCACGTGGTGGCGCTGCGGCAAGTTTGGGATCATTACAAAAACGGAACGCCGTTGCCTCAAAAGCCGGTTGTCATCACGCTCGATGACGGGTATGAATCGAGTTACCAACTGGCCTATCCCGTCTTAAAGAAACATAACTATCCTTTTACCATTTTCCCGGTGGTGAATTGGTTACAATTCGAGAAGTCTAACAAACCCTACGCTCCCGATAAGTCAGACTACCTTTCCTGGCCGCAGATGGATGAGATGGTCGCTAGTGGACTTTGTGATGTACAATCGCACACCTTTGATTCCCACGATAAGGTGAACGGAATTTCAGTACTGATCACAAAAATAAAGAAAGCGAACGGTCAACTGGAAACGACAGAAGAAGCCAACAGCCGCGTAAAAGAAGACTTGCGGCAAGCGAAAACCTTTATCGAGCAACGTTATGGCTGGGATGTCTATGCACTGGCTTACCCTTACGGAGAATATGATGAAAAAGTCATGCAGACGATGGATGAATTAGGCTATAGCATGGGTCTATGCATGAGTAAAATCAAACATAAGAACAACCTTAAAGCGATCGCCCGGATCCCGGTCGCACAGAGTGACGGTCTGAACGGGTTTATTCAACGATTAAAATCGAAGCAAGCACAATAAGAAATGGCTAGGCGTATGCCTAGCCATTTCTGCATCTTCCACAAGTCGCTATACACAAGACCATGGACGGATAACACAGTAATGTCCCTTTATCGTCGTCGATTGTCCGATTACCTCGACGATCCCGCTAATAGGCCAATCCTTGTCCGTACTCATAGTAATCGGAGTAATCTGGTTCATACCAGCGCAGGGAGATGCTGGGCCGTCCCGTGTGATCGGCGGGATTTCGAGTAATGAACTCGTCGGGAATCTGCCGATCGCCATAAAAGAGCCGAACTGTTGAGGGATCGTTGCAATAGAAGGTCGTCCCTCGTAAATCGTCAAAGGATGGTTTGAAGCTGCCCAAATGGGGGTCGTCCACAGCATCCAGAAGGATAGAGTGACCTTCGCTATCACTCTGGACTCGGAACCGGAGGAAGTTGTTCACCTGGTTGTAGCGCAACAAGCGAGAGGTTCGAGCCACAAACAAAATCCCTTGATGGAACAGTTCCGAAATGCGGCGCAATGGACCCAGTGCTTCCTCAGGAAAAGCGAGATACAGATCGGTAGGGCCGCCTAAATGCTGCGCAAGGGAACAAAAACCACCCTGTTTAATCAACTGGGACAGATTGTCTTCCGTGACTTGCCGCTGAAGCAGGTAGGGACTCCAGAGAAAATCGGGGTTTTTGGGAAACCAATGTTTCGCACAAGAGTAGCGATGAAATCCCCAGACCTTCTGACCGTCACCGAGCACGATCGGATAAATCAGATCGGAACGGCTAAAATCAACCTCATCGGCAGAAGTGGCGGAGTGCCAGACAAAGCGAATCCCGTAGGGGATCAACAAATCGGTGTGGTAGTAAGGGGATGAGGGATCGTCGCCGCCTTGATAGGTGCGGGTCGACCCTTTGTGCCCCAGATTCTGCACGTTGGAGCTGTTTCCGTGATCGATCCAGACAGTATATTGTAATCCCCGGTGCTTCCATTCGGTGATGCTTCGTTCCGCGATAGCCCGGGTGAAAGAAGTCGGGCCAGGGTCGTTCCGGTTAAAATCACCGTAGCTGTGGACCGAATCGATCCAACCGCAACGGGTATATTTTCGGATCAACAGCGCCGCATACTCTTCCTTCATCGCCGTACTGCTCCAGTAACTCATCTGCTGGCGAATCGTCTTGCCTTCACGGTCGATGGTACCGGGCCAGTCTGAATCGACGACCATCCAACAGGAATTACCTACATCCAGGCCGAGACCTTTTCCGGTTTCAGTCTCCCGGTCGGTATTTAAAAACTGGTGGATGACGCCAAACTCTTTGGGCGATGAGCCATCGATGTCCGAGGTGATGCTCATACTCGCTCGATAAGGATAGGGATGCCTGCGCAGCTCGATATCGGGTGCTTCCGATAAAGAACGGGGCGTCCACGGATTTGCCGGTTTTTGATAAAATAGATGGTGACGCTTGCTTTCCCACAAAGCCAAGGCACCGACGGCGGTAGCGCCGACGCCAGCGGCGAGAAAGGAGCGCCGGCTCATAAGTCTATTTCCCTTAAACATGTCCTTCTCCTTAAGTACGCTCCGGCTATTCCGGAAACATATAAAGAGCGTACTAAAGTCTCACGTTGAAGTCAATGGAAGCAAATAAAAGCAGAAGTAAGGTGTACGATGATAAACGTTCCGGAAGAGTTTCAATGTAGAATAAAGCAAATATTGCCGGAAGATGAATTTGACCGGTTTATGCAAAGCTATCGGGAGAATCCGGCGCAGGGACTCCGGCTGAATCCGTTAAAAGGGGTAAATCGGGAGATTCTCCCTTCCATCCCTGTTACCCCTACAGCTGTTCCCTGGTGCGACCTTGGCTATTATTACGAGGAAGGGGAGCGACCGGGAAAACATCCCTTCCATGCCGCCGGGTTGTACTATATTCAAGAACCGAGTGCCATGGCGGTGGTGGAAGCGCTTCAACCAGAACCAGGAGAACGCGTCTTGGATTTGTGCGCCGCTCCCGGCGGTAAGGCGACCCAGATCGCTGGTTATCTTCGCCACGAAGGACTGCTCGTGGCGAACGAGATCCACCCGAAGCGCAACAAAGCCCTATCGGAAAACTTAGAACGCTGGGGTGCCCGTAATATCCTCGTGACGAACGAACCGCCGGACAAGCTGTCGCGCCGGTTCCCGGAATATTTCGACCGCATCGTCGTCGATGCCCCCTGTTCCGGCGAAGGAATGTTCCGAAAGCTGCCCGAGGCGATCGAGGACTGGTCGGAGGAAAAAGTGGCTCACTGTGCTGCGTTACAGCAAGAGATCCTCCCGGAAGCCGTGAAAATGCTCAAACCGGGCGGGGTCATGGTGTACTCGACTTGTACCTTTTCCCCGGAGGAAAATGAAAAACAGATCGAAGCGTTCTTGGAGAAGTACCCGGAGTTTACCCTGGAACCAGTACCTACCGCTGATTATTTTCAAGCGGCTACTCTTCCTCACACGGTCCGGCTCTGGCCTCACAGGCTCCGTGGAGAAGGACACTTTATCGCCCGGTTGCGCAAAAGAAACTCCCTTGATGGTGTGACAGATCCGTCGGTAAGCCGAGCAAGCAGGGAGAGTGGCAAGACGAAGAAAGAGTCTGGTCGAGGGCGTAGCGAGCCAAACCTGCCTGCCGCCTATCCATCACTGCCTGCTGATGTATACCGCTGGTACGAGGCGTTTTGTAAAGAAAGTCTGAATACAGTCCCTCAAGGCCCCTATCTGCTTTTTGGCGAACAACTCTATGCGGTCTCCGGAGAACTTCCCTCTTTGGAACGCTTGAAAGTCACCCGAACAGGCTTGCATTTAGGAACGATTAAAAAAGGACGTTTTGAACCGGCCCACGCGCTGGCTCTTGCTCTTACAGCGGGGGAATGGAAAAAGAGCGTCGAGCTATCGCCGGACAGTGAAGAGGTCTATCGGTACTTACGAGGAGAAAGCCTGTCCGTGCCTAACCAGGGCGGAGGATGGACGATCGTCACCGTAAGCGGCTATCCCCTAGGATGGGGGAAAGTTGCCGGAGGACAGTTGAAAAATCACTACCCGAAAGGGCTCCGATGGACATGAGCAACTACCTCGCAAATGAAGGATGTCCATTCCCCTGATGGTATCGCTTCGAGCGATAGGGAAGTAAATTTTGCAGCGAACGAAAAAGGCGGATTGATCGGATGTACGAACAGAAGGTCCTCATCCGGCATGACAAGGGACTGCACACGCGGGTAGCGGCCATGATCGTCCAAAAATCGAGTGAGCTTCAATCCAGATACCAGGTATCATTGTTTCTACGCTGCCGGGACCGAGAGCGAATCCCGGCGACCAACCTAATGCAGATCGTAACCGCTGCCGTCAAAAAAGGGGAAATGGTCTGGGTGTCGGCCCAAGGCGACCAAACCCGTCCCGCTGTTTGGGAACTGGTACAACTTCTGGAAAGTGATTTTCCCATGTCCAGTGGACGGATGCTTAACCAGGTCGACGGGCTCCTCCAAGATAACGCCTTGACGGCGGAACATGTCTTCACCAGCATGGCCAATGGGCTCATCGTCACCGATGAAAATGACATCATCACCATCTTTAACCCTGCCGCCGAAAGAATCATGGATCGATCGGCGGCGGACGTCATCGGCAGAAAGGCCAGCCAAGTCATCGCCGGTTCGCGGATGCATATCGTCACAGAGACTCGGCAAGCGGAACTGGGATGCCGCCAAGCCCTCGGTGCTTCGACCATCATCACCAATCGCTCTCCCATCATCGTCGACGGGAAGGTGAAGGGCGCCGTAGCCATTTTTGAGGACATCTCCGTCTTGGACAAAGTGACCGGGGAACTGCAGGAAGTGAAAGAACTTAAAGAACGCCTTCAACTCCTGCTGGAATCGGTACAGGACGGCATCTCTGTGGTGAACCGGGAGGGATACATCACCTATGTGAACCCAGCCTATGAAGGCATGTTTAACAAAGGAAAAGACCTGCTCATCGGCCAGAACGTGAAAGAAACATCTCCCGATGGGGCGAGAAGCCGGGCGCTGTCGACGGGCAAAGCCGTTTCTGGAGAAATCCGACGCAAGTCCGGTATCACCGTCATCGCCGATGCCTATCCCATCATCATCGATGGGGAGGTCACCGGTGTCGTCTCAATCGTCAAAGATATCTCTGAAGTGCATTCCTTAATGGAAAAACTGACTCGTCTCGCTGCCCGCGCCGAATACCTGGAACAGGAACTGCAGCGAGCCAAAAAACCGGGCAAGGCCTTCGATCGTTACATTGGACAAAGCGGCAAAGTCCTCGACGCACTGGCGATTGCAGCCAAAGCAGCCGAAGGGCCGTCGACGGTCCTCATCCGGGGAGAGAGTGGCACCGGCAAGGAACTGGTGGCCGAGGGCATTCACGCAGCGGGACCTCGTGCCAAAGGCCCATTTATTCGCGTGAATTGCGCCGCCATTCCTGAAAACCTGCTCGAAAGCGAACTCTTCGGCCACGAAAAAGGAGCCTTCACCGGGGCCGTCAAGCGAAGAATGGGGAAGTTTGAGCTGGCTCGTAATGGCGTGATCTTTCTCGACGAAATCGGTGAAATGGATAAGAACATGCAGGTGAAACTGCTCCGGGCACTGCAGCAAAAAGAGATCACACCGGTAGGGGGAGAAGAGACCCACCGCATCGATGTCAAAATCATTGCCGCCACAAATCAGGATCTCGAGCAAATGGTCGCAGAGGGCCGGTTTCGAGAAGACTTATACTACCGGCTGAACGTGATCCCCATCCATCTCCCGCCCCTGCGGGAGCGGCAAGAAGACATTCCGCTCTTGGTGGAGCACTTTATCGAGAAGTTAGCCCGGAACTTGGGTAAGAAGATCGAAGGGATCAGTCGGGAAGCCTTAGCGATGTTGATGGAATATCCTTGGCCAGGCAACGTGAGAGAACTAGAAAATATCATCGAGCGGGTCGTCACTTTGACCGATCATGGACAGATTGACCTAAGCGATCTCCCCGTCTATCTCCGGGAAACGGGCACACAGACGATGCCCTCCTTGACTAGCAAACGGTCTGTAGTTTCCGAGACAGACAGTGATCCCGGTGAGCCCGAGGGTACGCGAGAACCAAGGAGCATAAACGAAGCGGGCAAACAGTACCCTGAAAGCAGGATAAAGAATATTTTGGGTGATTCCTCGCCGGACCTGCTGAGATGGGAGGAGTACGAAAAAGAGATCATCGCTTTGGCGTTGAAAAAACACGGCTCCTTCAACGCTGCCGGAAAAGCCCTCGGACTGACTCATAAAACGATTGCAGCAAAAGCACGCAAATATGGGATAGAAAAAACTATCGCTTGGGAAAAGGGATGAGCCTTGGGAAAATCTATCAAGCAACTTCAACGAAGTTGATACTATTTCCCCAAGTTGAGCCTTGTCTCACTGCGGTAAGCCTTGGCATGATTTTTGCATATATACCTGAGTAAGTTCGAAAAATTACATAACCATGGAGGTCAGTGAGTCTCCAAAGCAGGTACATGAAACGTGGAAGAAGCACAGAAATTAGAAAACGAACAAGATTGACGGAGGCGATTATTTGTGAAAAAGGTCATTAACGCACCAGAGCAAGTCGTCGAAGAAATGCTGCAAGGTATCGTTCTCGCCCATCCCCAGTATGTCCGTCGTCTCGAAGGATTCGATGTAATCGTTCGTACTAATGCGCCTGTAGCCGGCAAAGTAGCTTTAGTCAGCGGCGGGGGCAGCGGTCATGAACCCTCCCACGGCGGTTTTGTCGGCAAAGGGATGCTTGACAGTGCCGTCGCCGGAGCCGTCTTTACGTCGCCCACACCGGATCAGGTCTACGAAGCGATCAAAGCCGTCGACAGCGGTAAAGGGGTATTGCTCGTCATCAAAAACTACACCGGTGACGTGATGAACTTTGACATGGCTGCCGAAATGGCCGAAGCCGACGGCATCAAGGTGGCTAAGGTCATCGTCAATGACGACGTCGCTGTTGAAAACAGCACCTGGACGACAGGACGGCGTGGCATTGCCGGTACGGTTTTTGTGCACAAAATCGCTGGTGCCAAAGCGGAAACTGGCGCCGATTTAGAAGCGGTCCAACAAGTAGCCGAAAAAGTCATCGCCAATGTTCGCTCCATGGGGATGGCCCTGACCCCTTGCACCGTTCCGGCAGCCGGCAAACCTGGCTTTACCCTGGCCGAAAATGAAGTCGAAATCGGCCTCGGTATCCACGGCGAACCAGGCACACACCGGGAAGAACTGCGTTCGGTCGATGAAACGACAGCCCACCTGATGGAAAAAATTCTTGCTGACCTCAAGCTTGCTTCCGGTGACGAAGTGGCTGTTCTGGTCAACGGTCTAGGTGCAACTCCTTTGATGGAACTTTATCTGGTTAACCGAAAAGTCCATCAGATCCTCAGCGACGCCAGCGTGAAAGTTGCCAAAACCCTGGTCGGCAACTACATGACTTCCCTGGAGATGGCCGGGTTCTCTATTTCCCTGCTCAAACTGGATGCTGAAACGAAGGAACTGCTCTTTGCCGCCGCCGATACGCCGGCATTCGTTCAAGCGTAAAATCATCGGTTAAGCAAACGCCCTGTGAGATCGTCGCGTAGATTTCGCTATCTAATGTTTGGTCATCTAATTACATGGCTTTGGACATCAAAAAGTACGAAGAAAAGGCCTTTTTGAGGGAGGTGGCTTCGTGAGTTCATTCACCGTCGCGGCTCTGGAAGCCGTCGCCGATAGGATTATTCAGCATAAGGAATTGTTGACATCACTCGATGCGGCTATCGGGGACGCCGACCACGGCATTAATATGGCACGAGGTTTTGAGGCTGTGCGGGTAAAAATCCGTGCGGCAGCTCCAGAAACGGACATCAGCGGATTGTTGAAAATGACTGGCATGACCCTCATCTCGACAGTTGGCGGAGCCTCCGGCCCCCTTTACGGTACGGCTTTCATGCGGGCTGCCGCAGCCGCTCAGGGAAAAGAGACCCTCGACCAGGAGGCAATCGCCCAGATCTGGTCTGCTGCACTTCAGGGAATCAAGGACCGGGGGAAAGCCAGCCGGGGCGAAAAGACGATGCTCGATGCGATGGAGCCGGCCTACGAAGCCTTTGTCGAAGCCGCAAAAGCTGAAAAAAGCTTAGTCGAAAGCCTGGAAGTGGCCTGTGAGGCCGCCAAAGAGGGCATCGAGTTTACCAAGACGATCATCGCCACCAAGGGGCGAGCCAGTTACCTCGGTGAGCGCAGTTTAGGCCATCAGGATCCTGGCGCTACCTCATCTTATCTCATGCTGGCCGCATTGACGGAATTCTTCCATAACCAGCAGTTAGGGGCGTAAATCGTGGTTGGAATAGTAATTGTCTCCCATAGCGCGAAAGTGGCCGAAGGCATCCGAGAACTGGCCCAGCAGATGGCTAAGCCGGAACAAAAGATCATCGCTGCCGGAGGGATGGCTGACGGCTCTATCGGCACCGACGCCATGAGAGTCAGTGAAGCCATCGAGGAGGCCATGACCGAGGCAGGAGTTGTCGTCATGGTCGATCTGGGCAGTGCTGTCCTCAGCACCGACACCGCCTTGGAGATTCTCGACGAAAGCCTTCGTGCCCGTGTCCGGATCGCCGATGCACCGATTTTAGAAGGAACTATTGGCGCCGTCGTCGAGGCTTCTGTAGGCAGTTCCTTAGAACAGGTACTGGCCACCGCTGAAGGTGCTCGGGAAATGCGCAAGTGCCTGTAAGCTTGGGGGGTGTTTAACTTGACCGAAATCCAACTGGTACTAACGAATCCGACGGGCCTCCATGCCCGTCCAGCCTCCCAGTTCGTCCAAACAGCGTCGAAGTTTAAGAGTAAAGTGAAGATCCTCTCGGGCGGCAAGCAAGTAGATGCGAAAAGTATCTTGGGAGTCATGACCATGGGCCTTCGATCGGGGGCCGCCTTTACGGTGACCGCCGACGGAGAGGATGAAGCAGAATGTTTGGCTGCCTTAGCGGCGCTTGTTGAGAGCAAATTCGGCGAAGGATAGCTTCGTCATGCTTCCTTAACGGGGGATATTGGATAAACCTATTTGCGTAAAAAAGCACCGGCTTGCGGAAGATTCTCTTCCCGCGGACCGGTGCTTTTCAGTACAATAAAGAAAGAGAATAGGTGCTTTTTCGCCTGTTGAAGATATAAGCAGCAAGTGGTTCGAGCATTCAGCACTCTTTTCTTACCGTAAAAATAGGAGGTCTCTCATGATTTTTGACTCTCACGTCCATACTCGTTTTTCTACGGATTCGCAGATGTTCATCGAAGAGGCTATAGCCAAAGCAAAGAGCTTGGATATCGGCATCATCGTTACGGAACATATGGATCTGGAATACCCTCAACCGGAGTTTTTCAAATTCAATCTTGACGACTACTTTCGTGAATACGACCGCTACCGTAATCCTCGCCTGCGACTTGGCATCGAGATGGGCATGCGCTGTGAATTAGCAGAAAAAAGCCGGGAAATGGCGGCCCAGTATCCCTTTGATTTCATCATCGGGTCTGTCCATGTCGTTGACAAGAAGGAGATATACCCGGAGGCTTTCTACCAGGGCCGGAGCAAAAAAGAGGCTTACGACCGCTACTTTGATACCATGTACGCCTGTGTAAAAGGCTTTGACTTCGTCGACACACTCGGTCATATTGACTATATCTGCCGTTATGCAGCCCTAGAGGACCCGGAAATAGACTATGTAGACTTCCGAGATCGCATCGACCCCATCCTGACCTTGCTCGCCGAGCGGGGGCAGGCCATCGAAATCAACTCCCGACGATTCGATAACCCCAGGGCCGTCGAGTCACTCTTCCCGATCTACCGCCGCTTTCGAGAACTGGGCGGCCAATGGGTAACGATCGGATCGGACGCACACAATCCCAGCGATATCGGACGTCGCCTCGATAAAGCCCTCGAACTAGCTGAACGGTGCCAATTACGACCGATCTGGTTTGATAAACGAAAGCCGCAGCTCATGAAGTAGCATTCTTCTCTGGTTAGACAATGACGCAGTGATGACGGTTATAGTGCTGAAAGTGGTAACGGTGTTTTTTTTCATATCGATACGGCGGAATTGGAGGAAGAGCCGATGACGGAGATACATCGGGCTTGGTATCCTACGGCCATCGGCCTGTTGGAAATACAAGGGACGGATGAAGGGATCTTATCGGTCATGTTTGTCGAAGAGGGGGATAATTCCGGAGAAACAGGCCCTCTGACTAACGACGAACGTCCTTTACCAAGCAAAAAAGACTTTTTTCCTGGATGCGAGCGAGGAGCAGCACAGGAAGCAAGCGTTCCCGAATGTCTAACCGCCTGCCTTCAACAGCTAGACGAGTACTTCCGGGGAACTCGAAAAGATTTCAACGTAAAGCTTAACCCCCAAGGCACCCAGTTTCAGAAACAAGTCTGGCGCAAATTACCCGACATTCCCTACGGAAAGACCGCATCGTATAAGGATATCGCCGAAGCTGTGGGCAACCCCAAGGCGGTCCGAGCTGTCGGGGGGGCCAACAGCCAAAACCCCATTAGCATCATCGTTCCCTGCCACCGTATCATCGGCAGCAACGGAAAACTGACTGGCTATGCCGGCGGGCTCTGGCGAAAAGAGTGGCTGCTGGCCCATGAACAGAAGGTGCACACATCCCCAGAAGAAACCCCTCGGTGAGCTAAAAAGTGAAATCCCCTTCCGTCACTGTTCGGAAGGGGACTTTTTTCGTAAAAAAAACGTTTGCATCATAGCCTGTCGCCATGGGGTTCATGAAATTTTAGTGTCTGGGAACATCATCAAGCCCAGCATCTATTTGAGAATAAATGACACACCAGGAGGACTTTTCATCATATGGATTGAATGAATGATACCAGAGGATTATCGGAGTAGCCCGTAAAAAGCTCATCCGATTCGATGGGAGGTCAACCTGAATGGAGATCATCGTCTGTGTTAAACAAGTACCTGATACGACGGAAGTGAAAATCGATCCGGCAACGAACACCCTCATCCGCCAAGGCGTTCCAAGCATCGTTAACCCCTATGACAAGTACGCCTTGGAAGCGGCGCTACAACTTAAAGCAAAGCATGGCGGCCAAGTGACGGTCATCTCCATGGGACCGCCTCAAGCTCTGGAAGCCTTAAAAGAATGCATCGCCATCGGTGCTGATCGGGCCGTACTGCTCAGCGACCGGTCCTTTGGAGGCGCCGACACGTTAGCCACCAGCTATACCTTAGCTGCCGGCATCCGTAAACTGGGGCGTTTTGATTTGATCCTTTGCGGCAAACAAGCCATCGACGGCGACACGGCCCAGGTAGGCCCCGAATTGGCGGAGCAACTGGAGATTCCCCTGATCAGCCATGTGGCGAAGATCGACCTAGAGGGAGAGCGGGTTACCGTAGAACGGGAACAAGAAGAGAGTTATGCCGTCATCAACGCCCCGTTGCCCCTCGTCGTTACCGTTACCAAAGCCGCCTATAAACCGCGTCTGCCGAACATGAAAGGCATCATGCGGGCGAAACGGACCGAAATCCCTGTATATACAATGGCCGATCTGGACGTAGACGAACAGAAACTGGGATTAAAGGGATCGCCCACACAGGTACGCCGCATTTTTGCCCCCAAACAACGAGTGCAAGGGCAAATCATCGACGCCGACAGCCCCCAGCAAGCGGCAACTAAGCTGGTCGAAAAACTGCTGGAATCGAAAATTATCTGAAAAAGGGAGATCTTTCCATATGGCCATTCGCTTGATTGACGAAAAATGCACCGGCTGCGGGGCCTGCGAAAGCCAGTGCCCCTTTGGCGCGATCGTTATAGATGACTGTAAGGCTTGCATCACCGAAAGCTGTACCCTCTGCGGCGCTTGTGTCAGCGCTTGTCCCTTTGAAGCCATCGTCAGAGAAGAGGATTCACCGAAAAAGACGGACGAAAACAAGGACTATCGCGGACTCTGGGTCTTTATCGAACAAGAAAACGGCCAAGCCCGCAGCGTTTCCTTTGAACTGCTCGGGGAAGGCCGCAAACTGGCCAATGCTATGAGGCAGGACTTGGCTGCCGTCGTCATCGGTGACCGAGTGGAGACGCTAATCCGGGAGGCTGTCGCATCCGGTGCCGACAAGGTCTACGTCGTCGAAGGACCGGAATACAGCCATTATGACTCGGATGCCTATACGACCGCTTTGACCGATCTGGTGAATACATACCGACCGAATGTGCTCTTACTTGGCGCCACCATCAACGGCCGCGACCTTGGTCCACGGGTCGCCTGCCGCGTCGAAACAGGACTGACGGCCGACTGTACCGAACTGGGTGTCGATGCAGAGACGGGTTTGGTCGCTTGGACTCGACCTGCCTTTGGCGGTAACATCATGGCGACCATCTTGTGCCCGAATCACCGCCCCCAAATGGGGACCGTACGCCCGAACGTATTTAAGCGCCCCATCCCAGACTACAGCCGGACTGGAGAAATTATAAGAGTGCCGAGCAAAGTAAAGCCGGCTGACCTGCGCACCACCCTCGTCAACGTGGTCAATGCCTGCACGGCGGCCTGTAACTTGGAAGAAGCGGAGATCATCGTCTCCGGAGGCCGCGGCATGGGCAAGCCGGAAAACTTCCAGGTCATCGAACAACTGGCCCAGGTGCTCGGTGCTGCCGTAGGAGCCTCCCGAGCTGTCGTCGATGCCGGTTGGATGCCCCACCCCCATCAAGTGGGACAGACTGGCAAAACCGTCAGTCCGAAGATATATTTTGCCTGTGGAATCTCCGGCGCCGTTCAGCACCTTGCCGGGATGTCCTCATCAGACATCATCGTAGCCGTGAACAAAGACCCGGAAGCGCCTATCTTTAAAGTCGCCGATTTTGGCATCGTCGGCGATGTGCTGGAAATTCTGCCGGCCTTGACGAAAGAATTTGAGAAGCGTAAACAGGCCTGATAACATACAGATAAAGAGGATGGAAGAACATCCTCTTTTTGTTTTTAAAATAGGTTATTTTTTAGTGGATGAGAGAAGAAAATCTTAACCGGGACGAGGACTTTATTAAGCTTTTATAGAATACATCGTCGTATGTGAAAGTTTGCACATAGCTCATGGGCAAAGAGTGCTCGATTCGTACCCATCAACGCAACAACACAATGGAGGAGAAAACATGAACCAAAAGCGTTTGCCATTGTTCGTGCAAATCATGGCGATCTCTTTGACATCTATCATCTTATGTATGGCGATGCTGGGAACCGTAATCTACAACTATTTAAACACCACAGACAACTTTGAGCAGGTTTTCAGCAGAACTGCCTCAAGGACGTATGACATCAAAGACGCCCAGGTGGCCTTTACAGGTGCTCTTTTGGATATGCGTGGGTTTCTGTTTTACCCTGATGGAGCAGATACTTATGAAAAGGGCTATCGTGAAAAGATCTCCAAAAGCCTTCGCCTCATCCAAAAGTATAACGGCGATGCTAAACATGCCGATGTTCTAGAGGAAGGCACGATAGCGGAAAAAGCGATCACCGAATACATAAGCCTTGGAGAACGGGTAATTACTGCAAAAAAGACGAACGATCCAATTTTACCTCAACTAACGACGGAAGGTCGGAAACTGGTAACCCAAATCAACGAACAATTTGATAAGCTCAGTGACCTGCAGCGCAACAAGTATATGGTGGCCAATACAGAGGCGATGATCAAAGAAACGCGGCAGCAAACGAATGTGACACTAATTTTCACCGTCATCATTCTCGTAGCGGCTGTGACCATCAGCTACTGGTACGGGCGAAGGATGACCCGGCGTATCATCAATGTCAGTCGGGACTTGGCAACAGTCGGTAAATTAGATTTAACAGGTGCCGATGTGTTGCCTACTCGCAACGACGAGATTGGCGATATGGGAGTAATCATCATCGACATGAAAAAGTCTCTAAAAGATATGGTCGCTCACCTAATGAGCGGAGCCGATACCGTCGCTGCTTCCAGCGTGCAACTGAGTACCGGTGTGGAACAGCAGACCCAAGCAACGGTAAAAGTGTTTGAAAGTATGGCCGAGATTTCATCGGGTATGTCCCAGAGTGCGGACAACGTTACAAGCATATCGGCCGTAGTTCAAGAAGTCTCTGCAGGGGCCGAAGAAATGAGTGCGACCATGACGGAACTGGCCGCAAACACCCAGAAAGCCACGGAGGAAGCCAACACCGGTATGGTTATGCTGGAAGAAGTGGTTGCCCAGAACGAGACGATCGGCCGATCCATGCAAGACATCATTGCTGTGACAGATATTTTGGCTCGAGAATCGGGGAATATCAAAGGTATCGTCACAGTCATCACCACCATTGCCGAGCAGACCAACCTGTTGGCTTTGAATGCCGCTATCGAGGCGGCCCGGGCTGGCGAGGCCGGTCGAGGTTTTGCCGTTGTAGCCGGAGAGGTGCGTAAACTGGCTGAGCAGTGTTCTACCGCTTCGAAGCATATTGAAGAAATTATCGCCAATATGAGCAAAGAGATCGATTATGAAGTTCAAACGGTTGAGCGAGCCAATGCAGAAGCCCAAAAGGGAAGAGAGTCTGCCACGCGCACCCGGCAAGGGTTCCAGTCGATTCTAGAAAAACTGACGACCATCACCAAGGGGCTAGAAGAAGTCGTGGTAGCCGTCGATGAGACGGCGAAGGGAACCCAATCGATCGCGGAAAGTATTCAGTCTGTCAGCGCTGTCGTTGAAGAGACGAGCGCCATGACACAAACGATCACCATCTCTATCGATGAGCAAAGTACCGGTATGCAGACTATCCATAACAACGCCGAAGGACTAGCCAATCTGGGGAAAGATTTAAAAGATTTAGCCTACAAATTCAGAGTCTAAGCCGACATCGAATCATTTAAGGTGTTCAATAGTAGTACAAACAAGTCCGAATTCTTTCGGGCTTGTTTGCGTTTTATGTTTGTTACGAAGGGAGGTAGTTACTGCTGCTCATTTTGTACGAAGAACCCATAAAGGAGAAATGAAGGAACGGCAGGGAGAGATGTGGAAGATAAAGCTTACATTCTCCGGTATATAAGGGGGTACGGGATGACAATCATCTTAAAAAAACCTGTACAGACGAATGCACGAAAAAGAAGAGGTCTATGGCACGTAAGCCTGCTTCTCATCGTCATCCAACTTGTTTTGTTTATCACACCAGCCAGTGCGGCCACTGAGTCGAATCGCCAAGGTTCTCCTCTTTTATCGGGATTTGAACTTGTTGACGAGCGGCCGGTAAAGGATCTCAACGGGATCGGCAAATGGTACCGCCACCGCAAAAGCGGCGCCCAGGTCTTTTACCTGCAAAACGACGACGATAACAAGGTCTTCTCCATCGGTTTTCGCACGCCCGCACCGGATGACAGCGGAATCCCTCATATCATCGAGCACTCTGTCTTTTGTGGATCCCGGAAATATCCTGTCAACGACATGTTGAGCCAGATCCAAAAGGGATCGGTGAACACTTTTGCCAATGCCTTTACTACGGCTGACAAAACCTTCTTCCCCGTAGCCAGCAAAAATGAAAAAGAACTGCGCAACCTGATGGACATTTATCTAGACGCCGTCTTCCATCCGAACTTCTATCAATCTCCGGAGATCTTTTGGCAGGAAGGTGGACACTTCGAACTAGCAAGTCCTGCCGACGAACCGGTCTTTAACGGCATCGTCTATAATGAGATGAAAAGTCACTACACGGCTGTAGACAACCGCCTTGATCGGGCGATCCTAAAATCACTCTTTCCCGATACCCCCTACGAACGCGACGCCATGGGTGATCCGAAAGAGATGCCGAAGCTGACCCGGGACAAGCTGCTGGATTACCACCGGACCTATTATCATCCATCGAACAGCTTTATCTTTCTCTACGGGAATCTGAACATCGATGACACGCTGAAGTTTCTCGACGAGGAATATTTAGGCGATTATGACCAAAGGCAAATCAATGCTTCGATTCCGCTACAAAGGCCCTTTGAAAAGCGACGTACAGTTACCGGAGAATATCCCTTACCCAACAAGGCAGAAAGGGACGGAAATACATACCTCAGTTTAAACTATGGGATCGACGAACCGTTAAGTTCGCAACTGATCGTCACCATGACCATCGTTGATCGTCTCTTGATGGGAACGGCCACTGCACCCGTGAAAACGACCTTGTTGGGTTCTGGAATCGGTAAGGACTCCTACAGTTTTTTGCTGGCCGATATCCAACAGCCTGTCTACAGCATCATCGCTGAAAAGGTTCGTGATGATCGGATCCCCTTCTTCGAATCGACTGTAGAAAAAACCCTTCGGAACTTGGTTCACCAAGGGATCGACCGGGAGCAACTGCAAACGATCATAGACACGGTGGAATATGAAATACGAGAAAGCCAGGCGGGAGCATCTCGAGGCCTGCTGTATAATCAACTCGTCCTCAACAGTTGGATGAACGGCGGACACCCTGCAGCACTGTTGGAAGTGGGAGAAGCGCTGGCTAAAATCAAGCAAGGAGTCTCATCGGGATACTTCGAACAGTTCATCGAAGAGCACCTGTTGAATAACCCCCATAGTTCCCTCGTCACTTTAAAACCAGACTCAGCTGCTGAAAAAGAGGAGCCAATCAAAAGGTCTTTATCTGATTCAGAGAAGAAAATTCTTTTTAGACAACAAAAAGAGTTACAAGACTGGCAGTCCAAGGCGAATTCTTCCGAGAGCATCCCCCGATTGACATTGAAAGAGATAGATCGCCAGGAACAAGCCCTCCCCTTAGAGGAGCGGACGGAGGCCGGAGTCAAGGTGCTCTTTCACCGGCAGTTTACCAACGGCATCGCCTATGTGGACTTCTATTTCGATACGCAGGATGTACCGCAGTCGCAACTGCCTTATCTGTATCTGCTGGCAGAGATGCTAGGAAACGTCAGCACGGATCACCGAAACTATAGGATGATGGACCAGGAACTACATGAACATACAGGCGGGTTGGTCGTCGAACCTTATGTATTCTCACACTATAAAAAGGGAGAATTGATCGCACCAAAACTGCTCATAGGTATCAGCGCTGTGGCCGATCAACTTCCGGCCGCATTGGAACTGCTCGGGGATATGGCCGGACACAGCCGTTTTGACGACGAGCGACGATTGCAGGAGATACTCCACCAGATCCGCACGCACCGCGAAAGTGCTCTTTACGAGGGGGGAGAGTCACTTGCCCTCAGCCGCCTTCAATCGTTCCTATCGCCGGCAGGGCGATATGAGGAACAGGGCGGATACAGTTATAGTCGGTTCGTCATGGATGCAGACGATCATTTTGACAGCAAGGTCTCCGAAATCCGCCGCAACCTGGAACAAGTGGCCCAGCGGGCGTTGAACAAAGATGGATTAATCGTCAGCGTCACCTCAGGCGAAACAGAATACCCGCTCTTTCAACAGAGCGTAGGTCGGCTCGTCAGCGCCTTGAATTCTCAGTACTTTGCGCCCGAGACGTATCGCTTCCCAAAGGCCAATAAAAAGGAAGCCTTCATCACGGCGTCGGAAGTGCACGTTGTGGCGCAAGGCATAAACTACAGCGGGACAGGTCAGCAATACAATGGTCACATGGAAGTATTGCGCAATGTACTTGACCATGGATACCTCTGGGAACGGCTGCGTATGAAAGGCGGCGCCTATGACGCCTTTAGCCAAATAAATGACGGGGGGACCATTCTGCTCGGTTCTGTAGATGATCCGAACGTCAAAGAAACTATCGACGTATATGCTCAGACGGGAGAGTTTTTACGGCGGTTTCAGCCGGATGAACAGGAAATGAACAGTTACATTATTGGCGCTATCGGGGTTATGGATAACCTGTTAGAACCCTGGGAGAAAGGGCGGGTGGCGGCGGCCCACTACATGCGGGGAATAAAACAACAGGATATCCAGCAAATTCGCGATGAAATTTTATCAACAAGCCCTCAAGATATCCGGAACTTTGCGCCGCTGTTGGACACTTTCCGCAGTGCGCAGAACCTAACTGTCGTTGGTAATGGAGAAAAAATTATGCAGAATCAGGACTGCTTTGACAGTGTAGTCGATATTTTCAAATAAATTGGCTACAACCTGAAGGGATTTGGCGGTACATGCAGAAGAAGTCCTTACCGCCTCCGCTAAATAGAAAAAATGGAACTAATATTAGATACATTAAATGGATTCTAGGAATTGTTCTACAAAAAGAGGCGGAGCGGTACGCTTGAAACAAAGCGGATAACCGATTCCGCCTTTTTGCATACCCTGTGTTGGAGTCGGGTTAGGGAGTTGGGGCGATGAAACTGCTACGGGATATGAAGATGGCCTACAAGTTGGTATGCTTTTTTCTACTCATGGCATTGTTGCTCGCCGGGGTAGGTTCCGTCGGGTACTACACAAGCCAGGAAATCTCCGGAAACATGCAAGTCATGTACCATGAACGCATTGTGCCCATGCACCTGATGGACACTTGCCGATCCCAAATCCATGAAGTTGAAGCCCTGAGCATGCAACTTCTCCTAGCTCCTGTCAACCAATCCGATGAGAACAACCTGCTGCTTCGTGCTAACGAGCGATTGGCAGTCATTGATAACTTGTTGCACACCTTTGAAGAGGGGCCCTTAGACGGCCAAGAGCGAAGATGGCTGGAACAACTCCGGCAGGAACTTGGTTTGTATCAGCAAGAACGCTCCCAAGCATTAGCCATGCTGGCTGCAGGCCGGCACCAGGAGGCTTTTGAACATTACCAGAACTCTGGGGCAATTCATTTAGACAATGGGGATGCTCTGCTGCGCGTCTTGAGCGACCATGTCACGGAAATCGCGGCGGAACAAAGCCGACAAGGTGAACAGACAACCTTCTTTTCTGCCGTCATGATCGTCGCCATTTCTTCACTGGCCGTTCTATTGGCCCTGTTGTCGGGAATGTGGCTCAATCGGTTGATCACGAAACCTCTAAAAGCCATGCTGGCTGAGGTGGAAAAGGTAGCTGTTGGTGACTTATCTGGCTTAGAAAGTCAGGTTCCCGCAAAGACAAAAGACGAGATAGGCAAACTGGCGATTGGCTTTAACCAGATGGCCCGGAGCTTAAACGAATACCTCAAGCAGTTGGAAATAAAAAACCGGGAGATTCACCATCAGGCTTATCATGATTCATTGACGGAACTGGCCAACCGTCGAAAGTTTCAGGATCGACTTCAAGAGCTTCTAAAGAACGAAGAGTTAAAGGTTATGGCCATTCTTTTTATCGATCTCGACCGCTTTAAGGATATTAACGACACAATGGGACACAGCACCGGCGATATGCTGCTTAAAGCGGTTGCCCGCCGTCTAATTCATTGTTTGCCCGGAGCCGATACAGTCGCTCGACTCGGCGGCGATGAATTTACGGTAATTTTAGTGGAGCCCCGGGGCAATCTCGTCATCGAAAAAGCTTGCGAGTCGGTTATGCAATCCATCGCCCATCCTTTTGTTCTCAAAGGGCATGAATATTACATTGCTGCCAGTATCGGCATCAGCCTGTACCCGGTAAACGGCGATGATGCAGAGACGCTCGTGCGTGCCGCCGATACGGCCATGTACCAAGCCAAACAGAAAGGAAGAAACAACTACCAGTTCTTCACTTCAGGCATGCACGACGCCATCGCTAACCGGCTTACCTTGGAGAAATATTTGCGCAAGGCTGTCGAGTTTAATGAAATGGAACTGTTCTATCAGCCGAAAGTATGTCTGGAAACAGGGCGTATCATGGGAATGGAAGCGCTCCTTCGATGGAATCACCCGAAGCTTAAGCCCATTTCACCGACGGAGTTCATTCCTATCGCCGAGGAAACCGGCATGATCCTCTCCTTGGGAGAGTGGGCCTTGGTCCAGGCATGCCGGCAAACGAAATCCTGGCAAGAGACAGGGTTGCCTTTTTTGCGGGTCGCTGTCAACTTGTCGCCGAATCAGTTTCACCAACCGGATCTGCCTGAACAGATCCGCTCCATCCTTAAAGATACAGGATTGGATCCACAGTGGCTCGAACTGGAGATTACCGAGAACATCTTGATGGATAAAACGGCAAATACCCTAAACACGCTGCAACAACTGAAATCGCTCGGTGTCTGTATCTCCCTAGATGATTTCGGAACAGGCTATTCCTCCTTTAGCTACCTCAAAGGTTTTCCTATTGACTGTCTGAAAATAGATCGCACTTTCATTCAAGATATACCCCGGAGCTCGAAAGATGCCAATATCGCCAGTGCCATGATTCGACTGGCACGAAACTTGAATATGATCGTCGTGGCAGAAGGTGTGGAGACACAAGAACAACTGGTCTTTTTACAAAACCACCACTGTCACGTGGCCCAAGGCTACATCTTTAGCGAGCCCCTTTCCGTAACGGCCTTTGAGAACTTGATAGAAAAAGGCCGGTATCGGCTCGTGAAAGCGTTAAAAGAAGAAGGCCAGGAGGGTGGCTATTCTTGAGGCAAAAACAAACCAGGACAGGTTGGCCGATGCGATGGCTCGTAGCAAGCGTAATCATGAGCCTCTTAATCTTTTTGACCGGATGTCTGCCTCAAGCTCCGATGAACCCCGGCAGCTTGAAGGTCACGCTGCTCCATGATCCCGGTGGCAGGGGTGACCGTGCCTTCAACGATATGGCCTCAAACGGTGCAGACTGGGCCAAGGCGGAGTTAGGCGATCGTGTGAATCTCCAAACTTTTGCCGTTTCCAATGGCGGTGACAACCGGGAATTGTTATTAAGACTGCAGGGGGAAAGTAAAACGAATCTGGTCATCTGCGCCAGCTATACGTTCACAAAACCGGTTCAAGAAGTGGCAAAGGACTTTCCGGAGACGACTTTTGTCGTGATTGACGGCTACATCCCCGATTTAGCGGCTGACGGTAACATTCTGTGCCTTCGCTTTCGGGAACAGGAAGGGTCCTACCTCGTCGGAGCTGCCGCCGCGATGCAGAGTACAACGGGAAAGGTCGGTTTTATTGGCGGTGCTGATAACGACGTCATTCATAAGTTTGAAGCGGGTTTCGTTGCAGGCGCACATGCCATCAATCCAGCCATCGCTGTATACGTTGATTACATCGGACCGGATGTGAAAGCTTTTCAAAATCCTGATCGGGCCGAGGAGTTAGCACTCCATCAATACGACTTTGGCACAGATGTGATCTACACGGCGGCCGGCGGGTCAGGTGCCGGTGTGATCAAGGCTGCGGAAGCTCGCAAGAAGCTAGTGATCGGTGTCGATTCGGATCAATCGATGATGGTGTCGCCAGGGCAGCGCCCGTACATCCTCACTAGCATGATTAAACGGGTCGATCTGGGTGTCTACGAGATCATTAAAGCCGCCCTTCAAGGAGAATTGAAAGGCGGCTACATGGAATTGGGCATTCCCGAAAACGGTGTCGGTTATGCAGTAAACGAGTATAACCAGGCGAAGGTAGGGCCGATGAATCGCCGGTTGGAAGCTATTCAGAACGATATCGTCAGCGGAAGTATACAAGTACCGGACGAACCGGCTGGCCGCAGGCGCTCCGCAAGAGGAATATAAGTATTTCAAATAAAGCAAGTACGCCGGCCATCGCACAGGAGGAGCCTTTTCCACGAAATCATTCGGCTTCTTCGGAATCAACGACTGTTTTTCGCTGCAATATCCTATCGAGGCACTGACCGAAGCGCTGATCATCATTGGCGCTCCTTTTTTTCGGCCCTTTTGTCCGTCCGCCGCCCCGGCGAAAGCGGGCTTTCATCTCCCGTTCTTCCAACATGAACTCGATGTTGCCGCTCTGGTATTCGCGCCCGCCCGGACTCATACAGTGAACCTGTTTTCCCAGCAGCATCGCCGCCAGTCCCCAGTCTTGCGTGACGGCCACATCGCCCGCTTCGGACAGGTTCATCATCTTGATATCTGTCTCCTGGGGACCGCCGCCTACAGTGACATGATTCTCCGAATCAATCTGGTGACGGTAACTGGCCACGGTCCATACAGGAACATCATACCTTTCTCCGAGCAGCAGACATATCTGTAGCACTGACCGAGGACAGGCATCGGCATCGATGATAATTTTCATGGGTACCTCCGCAACAGTGGTAGTTTATTAAAGGGATCAATTCTTCGGTCATTAATAACCAAAATGTTTAATGACGCAAATAGTGAAATAAAGTATTTGAGACAAAGGTTAATGTATCATATATTCAACGATCCGTTGAGAAATTACATAATGAACAGCTTCACAAACTTGTTGTATTTCTATACATATGTCTTCCAATATATACAGTATACAGACGCTCAAACAGGCCTTTCAGTGGAAGTATACAATATACTTATGCGGTTTCCCACCATTTTTCCTGCGATTAACAGCATTCAGTCTCCAAATCTCTCTGTATTATTGCTATAATGTTATGAAGAAATTCACCACCCTACGGTGGTAGGTAAGGGCAAGCCAATCCGACTGTGAAGCGTGTCCTGCTGGGAGTCCCGCACTGGGGTGTGTCCATCCAACCTCACGTCGGGTTGTTTATATAGCTGCTTATCAAGCAAAAGGAGAGAAAGAGATTGCAAGAGAAGAACTTGATCGGCTTGCCCCCCAAACAGGGTCTCTACGACCCCCAGTTTGAGCGTGATGCCTGTGGCATTGGTTTTATCGCCAATATCAAGGGGAAAAAGTCCAACGAGATCGTCCACCAAGCCCTGACTGTCCTCATCAACTTGGATCACCGGGGCGGTCAAGGCGCGGAAACAAATACCGGTGACGGTGCAGGGATTTTGATGCAAATCCCCCACACCTTCATGGAGCGCGAATGTGCCGCCGTGAACGTCACTCTTCCCACCCCTGGGCAATATGGTGTCGGCATGCTCTTCTTGCCTCCAGACCCGGAACAACGGGCTAATTGTGAACAAGCCCTGGAGCGGATCATCGCCGAAGAAGGCCAAACCCTCCTCGGCTGGCGGACCGTCCCCACGGATAACTCTTCCCTCGGGGAAGTGGCCAAAGCGGCTGAACCTTTTGTTCGCCAGGTCTTCATTGAAGCCGATGCTGCGACGAAAGCCAAGCTGGCTGGCGGCGACGCCCAAGCAGTAGAGCGCAAACTCTATGTCATCCGCAAGCGGGCCGAAAATGAGATCCGCCATGCCAATATGGCCGGCGGCAACTACTTCTATTTCTCGAGCCTCTCCTCTCGGACTATCGTTTATAAGGGCATGCTTACGCCGGCCCAAGTCGATAAATACTTTGTGGAACTGAAAGACCCGGCCATCGAAACAGCGCTGGCTCTCGTCCACTCCCGTTTCAGCACGAACACCTTCCCCAGCTGGGAACGGGCTCACCCCAACCGCTATATGATCCATAACGGCGAAATCAACACCCTGCGCGGCAACGTCAACTGGATGCATGCCCGCCAGGCCATGTGCCAGTCCGATCTCTTCGGTGACGACCTGGCGAAGGTCATGCCCGTCATCGACACCGATGGCAGCGACTCGGCCATGTTTGATAACTGCCTCGAATTCCTCTACCTGACCGGCCGCTCCTTGCCCCATGCTGCCATGATGATGATCCCTGAACCCTGGGCCAATCATGAAAGCATGAGCGATGAGAAAAAGGCCTTTTACGAATTCCATAGCTGCATGATGGAGCCCTGGGACGGCCCCGCTGCTGTCGTCTTCTCCGACGGCCGATACATCGGCGCCGCTCTGGACCGCAACGGCCTCCGTCCGGCCCGTTACTATGTCACCAAGGATGACATGATCATCCTCTCTTCTGAAGTGGGCGTGCTCGAAGTGCCCGCCGAAAACGTCGCTATTAAAGAGCGCCTTCGTCCCGGTCGTATGCTCCTCGTCGACACAGAAGAAGGCCGTATCATCAGCGATGATGAACTGAAAAACACCATGGCCGCTGAGCAGCCCTACCGGGCTTGGCTCGATGAGCACATGACCCATCTGGAAGATCTGGCTGACGCACCGGAAGTGCCGGAACCGGATCATGACAGCGTGCTCCTTCGCCAGCAGGCTTTTGGCTACACCTACGAAGAACTGACCAAGACCATCGAACCGATGGGTAAAAACGGCGTTGACCCGATTGGCGCCATGGGCAACGATGCGCCGCTGGCGGTTCTTTCTGATAAGCCGCAGCTTCTCTATAACTACTTTAAGCAACTCTTCGCTCAGGTCACCAACCCGCCCATCGATGCCATCCGTGAAGAGATCATCACGGCTTCCGGCACTACTATCGGACCGGAGAAAAACCTGCTCAAACCGGAACCGGAAAGCTGCCACCAGATTCACATCAAAGCACCGGTGCTCAGCAATGAAGAACTGGCCAAGCTGCGCTTTGTCCAACAAGGCGGCTTCAAATCAGCCACCTTGCCTATCCTCTATACCGTTAAAGAGGGCAGTGCCGGTTTGGAAAAAGCCCTCGATGAACTGTGCAGCGCCGCTGACCAAGCGATCGCTGACGGTGCCAATCTGCTCATCCTTTCTGACCGCGGCATCGATAAGGACAAAGCGCCCATCCCTGCGTTGCTGGCTGTCTCCTGCCTGCACCACCACCTGATCCGCAAAGGTACCCGCCTGAAAGCGAGCCTGCTCTTAGAATCGGGCGAGCCTCGGGAAGTGCACCACTTTGCCTTGCTTCTCGGCTACGGCGTCAGCGCCATCAACCCCTACATGGCTTTCGAAACCCTTGATGACATGATCCGCCAGGGCATGATGACGGGTCTGACCCATAAAGAAGCCGTCAAAAACTATATCAAGAGCGCCAGCAAAGGCGTCGTCAAAGTCCTGTCCAAGATGGGCATCTCCACCATCCAGAGCTATCGCGGCGCCCAGATCTTTGAAAGCGTCGGCATTAGCCAGGATGTCATCGATAAATATTTCACCTGGACCCCCTCCCGGATCGGCGGCGTCGGCCTGGCCGAGATCGCCAAAGAAGCGGAAATGCGGCATTGGCGTGCCTTCAACGACCAGCCTGGCCGAGACATGACCCTCGACACCGGTTCTGTCAGCCAGTGGCGTACCGACGGGGAAGAACACCTCTTCAACCCTGAATCGATCACGAACCTACAGAGCGCCTGCCGTGCGAATGACTACAAACTGTTCAAGAAGTACTCGGCTGCCCTCGACGATCAGACCCAGAAGCTGAAAACGCTCCGGGGCTTGCTGAAGTTTAGTAAAAAGAACCCCATTTCCATCGATGAAGTGGAATCGGTCGAATCGATCTGCCGGCGCTTCAAAACCGGCGCTATGTCCTTCGGCTCCATCAGCCAGGAAGCCCATGAAGCGATGGCCATCGCCATGAACCGCATCGGCGGCAAGAGCAACACCGGTGAAGGCGGCGAAGACCCGGCCCGCTTTGTCAAAGAAGCGAACGGCGACTGGAAACGGAGTGCCATCAAACAGGTCGCTTCCGGCCGTTTCGGCGTCACCAGCCACTATCTGGTCAATGCCGACGAAATCCAGATCAAGATGGCCCAAGGCGCCAAGCCGGGTGAAGGCGGTCAGCTCCCTGGAGCTAAAGTCTATCCCTGGGTGGCCAAAGTCCGCGGCACCACGGCCGGCGTCGGCCTTATCTCGCCGCCGCCCCACCATGACATCTACTCCATCGAAGACTTGGCCGAACTGATTCACGACCTGAAAAATGCTAACCCCCGGGCTCGCATCAACGTGAAGCTCGTCTCTGAAGTCGGCGTCGGCACCATCGCCGCCGGTGTGGCGAAAGGCCGGGCCGACGTGGTGCTCATCTCCGGTTATGACGGCGGCACCGGCGCTTCCCCGCGGACCAGTATCCGCCATGCCGGCCTGCCTTGGGAACTAGGCCTCGCCGAAACCCATCAGACCTTGCTTCTCAACAACCTCCGTGACCGCATCGTCGTGGAAACAGACGGCAAACTGCTGACCGGACGCGATGTCGTTATGGCTGCATTGCTCGGTGCCGAAGAATTCGGTTTTGCTACTGCTCCCCTCGTCGTTCTGGGCTGCGTCATGATGCGCGTCTGCAACCTCGACACCTGCCCCGTCGGTGTGGCCACCCAAAACCCCGAACTGCGGAAGAAATTCACCGGCGATCCTGAGCATTTGGTCAACTTCATGCGCTTTATCGCCCAAGAAATGCGTGAATACATGGCGGAACTCGGCTTCCGCACCATCGACGAGATGGTAGGCCGTACCGATGTCCTGGAAGTCAACGATGCCATTAAACATTGGAAAACCCAAAACATCGACCTCTCGGCGCTGCTCTTCCAGCCCAACGTACCGGAGACCGTGGGTCGCTACTGCAGCCACTCTCAGGATCATGGCCTCGATAAATCCCTCGACATGCGTGAACTCGTACCCATGTGCCGCCGCGCCCTCGAACGGGGAGACAAGGTCGAAGGCAAACTCAAAGTCAAGAACACCGACCGTGTCGCCGGTACCATCCTGGGTAGTGAAGTGACTCGCCGTTATGGCGGTCAAGGCTTGCCCGAAGACACCATCAAGCTGTACTTCGAAGGCTCTGCCGGTCAAAGCTTTGGCGCCTTTGTGCCCAAAGGTATGACCCTTATCCTCGAAGGTGATGCCAACGACTACTTCGGCAAAGGCCTCTCCGGCGGCAAGCTGGTCGTCTTCCCCTCGGCCAAAGCTGATTTCGTCCCTGAAGAAAATATCATCACCGGTAACGTCAACTTCTATGGTGCAACCTCCGGTGAAGCTTATATCCGTGGCGTCGCCGGCGAACGCTTCTGCGTCCGCAACTCCGGCGTTAAGGCTGTCGTCGAAGGTGTCGGCGATCACGGCTGTGAATACATGACTGGCGGTCGTGTCGTCGTCCTCGGCAAAACAGGTCGGAACTTTGCAGCCGGTATGTCCGGCGGCGTCGCCTATGTCCTCGATGTAGACGGTCAGTTCGCGAACCGCGTCAACAAAGAGATGGTCTCCCTGGAAACGCTCGAAATCGAGGCTGAGATCCAGGAAGTCAAGGGCATGATCGAAAACCATGTCCAGTACACCGGCAGCAGCGTAGGCCGCAACCTGTTGGAAGACTGGACGGCGAGCCTCGCGAAGATCGTCAAAGTCATTCCCAAAGACTACAAGCGGATGCTGGAAGCCATCGAGCGCGCCAACCAGGCGGGCTTAAGCGGCGAAAAAGCCATCATGGCCGCCTTTGAAGAAAACAAAAACGATAAGTCTCGCGTCGGCGGGAACTGATCTGCTGACAAAATTCGAATCGCCTGCCCCTAGGAAGCGGTGCAGGCGATTCGAGCGGAACATGTCGGCAGAATCGGAAATTGAATAAATGTAGGAGGAACGGCCATGGGCAAACCGACTGGATTTATGGATTATACACGCCAGCTTCCCGCCGACCGGGAGCCGCTGGAACGGATTAAAGACTGGGGAGAATTCCACTACCACCTGTCTGAAGAAGAACTGAAAAAACAAGGGTCACGCTGCATGGACTGCGGCGTTCCCTTCTGCCACACCGGCATGATGATCAACGGCATGGTCTCCGGATGTCCCTTGCATAACCTGACCCCCGAATGGAACGATCTCGTTTACCGGGGCCTCTGGAAGGAAGCCTGGATGCGCCTGCGCAAGACCAGCAGCTTCCCTGAATTCACCGGCCGCGTCTGCCCGGCTCCTTGTGAAGGCGCCTGCACCGCCGGCCTGGCAACCAACCCGGTCACCATCAAAAACATCGAATGCTCTATCATCGATAAAGCCTATGAGGAAGGCTGGCAAGTGCCCAACCCGCCGGCTGTTCGCACAGGCAAAAAAGTGGCTGTCATCGGCTCCGGTCCTTCGGGCCTCGCTGCAGCCGACCAACTGAACAAAGCCGGTCACAGTGTCACCCTCTTCGAGCGGTCTGATCGGGTTGGCGGCTTGCTCATGTACGGTATCCCCAACATGAAGCTGGACAAGAAAGTCGTCCAGCGCCGTGTCGACCTCATGATCGCCGAAGGCGTCAATGTCGTCACCAGCTGTGAAGTCGGCAAAGACTACCCTGTAGACAAACTGAAAGCCGAATTTGACGCTGTCGTCCTCTGTGGTGGCTCCACCAAGCCCCGTGACCTGCCTGTCGAAGGCCGGAACCTCAAAGGGGTCCACTTCGCTATGGAGTTCCTGGCGGCCAATACGAAGAGCCTCCTCGACTCAGAGCACAAAGATGGAAACTTCATCTCTGCCGAAGGCAAGGACGTCATCGTCATCGGCGGCGGTGATACCGGTACCGACTGCGTCGGCACCTCCATCCGTCACCAATGCAACAGCGTCTACCAACTCGAGATCATGCCTCAACTGCCCTTGGAACGGGCCGCGAACAACCCCTGGCCGCAGTTCCCCCGGGTGCATAAGGTTGACTATGGTCAAGAGGAAGCGATCGCCCTCTATGGAGCCGATCCGCGGAACTACTGCATCACCACGAAGAAATTCGTCGGCGATGAAAACGGTCATGTCAAAGAAGTCCATACTGTCCAGATCGAATGGGTCAAAGACGAACAGGGCCGCATGATTCCGAAAGAAATCGCCGGCACCGAAAAAGTCTGGCCGGCTCAACTGGTCCTCTTAGCGATGGGCTTCCTCGGCCCCGAAGACCAACTGCTCGCCCAACTCGGCGTCGACCGGGACCCCCGTTCCAACGTCAAAGCTGAATTCGGTTCTTTCGCCACCAACGTAGAAGGCGTCTTTGCCGCCGGCGACATGCGCCGTGGCCAGTCCCTCGTCGTCTGGGCCGTCAGCGAAGGCCGTGGCGCTGCGCGGGAAGTGGATAAGTATTTGATGGGGACGACGAATCTAAAATAGTTTTTTTAGTGCATAGTATTTGCAGGGAACCCTAGATAGTTAACCTCTGAATAGTATATTAATGGGAAGCAGACCAATTATTTGGCCTTGCTTCCCATCTTCTATTGGTGTAGAATCTTGAATCTAAGGTCAAGAGCTGCCAAACGATAAAGGTTTCATGATATTTTAAGAGTAAGGTGTCTCACTATAAAAGTGGTACCATTGATGAATAAGGTTTTCCGAAAAAAGTTAGCTGGTTACCAAAAAATACATTTGACACTTCGGCGATTATCTGATAAATTTATATCTCGTCAGGACGACGGCGGCATCGCCAAGTGGTAAGGCAAAGGTCTGCAAAACCTTTATTCCCCAGTTCGAATCTGGGTGCCGCCTCCAATAAAATTTGGGCGATTAGCTCAGATGGTTAGAGCGCTTGCTTGACATGCAAGAGGTCAGCGGTTCGATTCCGTTATCGCCCACCATTTGCCTCGGTAGCTCAGTCGGTAGAGCAGAGGACTGAAAATCCTCGTGTCGGTGGTTCGATTCCGCCCCGAGGCACCATCCATCGGAGGGATTCCCGAGTGGCCAAAGGGAGCAGACTGTAAATCTGCCGGCTCTGCCTTCGAAGGTTCGAATCCTTCTCCCTCCACCATCTAATGATCCATTAGCTCAGTTGGTAGAGCACCTGACTTTTAATCAGGGTGTCGCTGGTTCGAGTCCAGCATGGATCACCAT
>NZ_JACVHF010000023.1 GCF_014502795.1 Heliobacterium chlorum | reverse complement strand
GGCGATTAGCTCAGCTGGGAGAGCGCTTGCCTTACAAGCAAGATGTCGGCGGTTCGATCCCGTCATCGCCCACCAAAATACGGAGCAGTGGTGTAGAGGCCTAACATGCCAGCCTGTCACGCTGGAGATCGCGGGTTCGAATCCCGTCTGCTCCGCCATAACCCCTGGAGTGGTACTCAAGTGGCTGAAGAGGACGGTTTGCTAAACCGTTAGTGGTCGTAAGGCCAGCGCGAGTTCAAATCTCGCCCACTCCGCCATTTGTCGGGGCGTAGCTCAGTTTGGTAGAGCGCTACCTTGGGGTGGTAGAGGCCGCACGTTCAAGTCGTGTCGCTCCGACCAGTTTTCTCATCTTCATACGCGGTCGTGGCGGAATTGGCAGACGCGCTAGATTCAGGTTCTAGTGGTCGCAAGGCTGTGGAGGTTCAAGTCCTCTCGACCGCACCATGCGGAAATAGCTCAGCGGTAGAGCATCGCCTTGCCAAGGCGAGGGTCGCGAGTTCGAATCTCGTTTTCCGCTCCATCATGCGCCCGTAGCTCAGCTGGATAGAGTAACTGACTACGAATCAGCAGGTCGGGAGTTCGAATCTCTCCGGGCGCGCCATTTGCCGCTGTAGCTCAGTCGGTAGAGCGTATCCTTGGTAAGGATAAGGTCACCGGTTCAATCCCGGTCAGTGGCTCCATTTAAGAAAATTTTAAGAACCTGTCGGACAATACTTGTTAGACAGGTTCTTTTGCTGTTTTTCTTTACCAATGTGGATAAATACCGTTGAATAGTCTTGCGTTGGAAAAAGTAGCGTGCTATACTAACCCTAGTGTGTTTCAGCAGGGATTACAATGTTTGCCTTTGATTTCACTGTCTTGTTTATCCCGAGGTATGTGCATTTTACGTTTATTCGAAGGAGTGGGTACCAACCCACTCTTTCCGTTTGTTAAACTGATAGCAATGCTTGTTTAAGTATTTCTCCTGTTTATTCAGGAAAAAATAAATAGCACGACCTTTTGACAGTGCAGATAGATGAGTATATAAGGAGGCTAATTCATGTCCGGCAAACAACGCATTGAAGATCGGGTAAATGCCTGGACGCAACCGATTGTAGAAGAGCTAAAGCTTGAGTTGGTCGATGTAGAATGGATTAAGGAGGGGGGGCATTGGTTCTTACGGGTTTACATTGACAAAGAGGGCGGCGTCGAGATGGAAGATTGCCAGGAAGTCAGCCGTCGTATCGATGACATCCTCGATCGAGAAGATCCCATAACCCATGCCTATTCCTTGGAAGTATCCTCACCAGGTATCGACAGGCCTCTTAAGACCGAAAGGGATTTTGAGCGATTCCGCGGGGAGAAAATTCGCATAACCACTTTCGCTCCAGTCGCCGGAAGTAAGGAACATATCGGAGAACTGATACAGAAAACGAGCGAAGGTATCACGATAGCCGGAGATAACGAAGAAAAAACGATCCCCCTAGATCAAGTTTCGTCAGTCCGGTTGCACTTTTCTTTTTAGAGACAACTGAATTAGGAGGCCGTTCCAATGAATGTCGAGTTTTTGGGGGCACTTCAGGATCTGGAGAGGGAAAAAGGGATCTCTAAAGAGATTCTTTTGGAAGCGATTGAAGCAGCATTGATTTCGGCATACAAGAAAAATTTTGGTTCTCTGCAAAATGTCCGGGTTCACATTGACCGGGCAACGGGAGAATTCAAAGTATATTCTCGTAAAGCCATTGTCGAGCAAGTTGCCGATCCCAGAATTGAAGTGTCTCTGACAGAAGCCCAAAAAATCAATCCCAATTATCAAGTTGACGATGTGCTAGAATCGGAAGTCACTCCTCGTGAGTTCGGACGTATCGCTGCTCAAACGGCAAAACAAGTTGTCGTTCAGCGGATCCGGGAAGCGGAACGAGGCATGATTTATGAGGAATTCTCCAACCGGGAGGGCGATATCGTCACCGGTATTGTTCAACGGATGGAAAATAAGAACGTATACGTAGACCTGGGCAAAGTTGAAGCTCTGCTGGCTCCTTCCGAACAGATGAACGGTGAAACTTATCGTTACAGCGATAGGATCAAAGCGTACATCGTTGAAGTGAAAAAGACAACCAAAGGGCCGCAGGTACTCATTTCTCGTACCCACCCCGGTCTATTAAAGCGACTCTTTGAATTGGAAGTCCCTGAAATTCACGACGGTACGGTAGAACTTAAAGCTGCATCGCGGGAAGCCGGCGCTCGTTCCAAAATCGCTGTCTATTCGAAAGACGAAAATGTCGATCCCGTCGGCGCTTGCGTAGGTCCCAAAGGAATGCGGGTGCAAGCGGTTGTCAACGAATTGAAGGGTGAAAAGATCGATATCGTCAAGTGGAATCCCGACCCAGCTAAATTTGTGGCTAACGCCCTAAGTCCGGCAAAAGTGGTCACCGTCGATATTTTCGAAGATGATAAAGTGGCTCGTGTCATCGTACCAGATTATCAACTCTCACTCGCTATCGGCAAAGAGGGACAAAACGCCCGCTTGGCCGCTAAACTTACCGGCTGGAAAATCGATATCAAGAGCGAAAGCCAAGCAAAAACTGCTCAAATCGCTGCTGACTCCTATGAAGAATATGATGAAGAGTACGAGCAGGACTACGATTATGAAGACAGTTACGAAGAGGCCTACGACGACGAATTCATCGATGAGAATGAAGCTGATGCTTATGCCGATGAAGAATATTACGATGACACCGATGCAGAAGACGCTTACGACGACTATGACGATAGCGACACTGGTGCCGATGAAACCTCTGACTCCCCGAAACCGGCAGATGCCGATACGAATACGTCCCGACCTTAAAGGCTGATTTCGGAGGGACCAACGATGACACGCGTGAAAAAGATTCCGCAACGAATGTGTGTTGGCTGTGGGGAGATGAGAGATAAAAAAGCACTGATTCGTGTCGTAAGAACACCGGAAGGTGAAATCAGATTAGATCCGACCGGTAAAAAGTCGGGTCGTGGGGCCTACGTCTGTGCCAACACAGAATGCCTGACGAAATCGATCAAGGGCAAGCGCCTTGAAAAAGCCTTGCGCCATTCCATTGACCCAGAACTTTTGGATACATTGAAAGCCCAACTGGGAGAGGTTTGATGGTTACGGATAAAATCTACGGATTGCTCGGATTGGCTCGTCGTGCCGGCAAAATTGCATCTGGAGACAGCGCAGTAGAAGCGAACATGAAAAAACAAAAAGTAGCGCTGCTTCTCGTCGCAAAGGATGCCTCCAGTGGCGTAACAGACAAGTTCAGTCATTGGTGTGCCGACTTAAAAGTGCCGGTGGTGACCTTTGGCCAGAAAGAATCTATCGGGAGGGCACTCGGCCAGTCTCCTCGTTCGCTGGTCGCAGTCCTTGACGACGGATTTGCCCGGGCTATTCGTAAAGCAATAAGTGAAACGTCAACCGAATCCAGCCAAATATCGCGGAGGTGACAGAATGGTAAAAAAACGAGTTTTTGAATTGGCCCGGGACATGGGTGTAGAAAGCAAAGTAGTGCTAAATAAATTAAACGAAATAGGGATCGATGCAAAAAATCATATGAGCACCATTGAAGATGTCGACGTAGAGAAGATACTCCCCTCGTTGAAAGCACATAAATCTGATAACAATCAACGTCCGTCTCGCCCGGAAGGCCAGCGCCCCGAAGGCGGTCAGCGCCCGCCCCGCCCAGAAGGTCAACAAAACGAAGGTGACCAGCGACTAACTCGTCCGGAAGGCCAGCAAAACGGTGGCGGTCAACGCCCAGTTCGCCCAGAAGGCCAACGTGCTGAAGGCGGCCAACGTCCGCCTCGCCCGGAAGGCCAGCGCCCTGAAGGCGGTCAGCGTCCACCGCGCCCAGAAGGCCAGCGCCCGGATGGCGGCCAGCGCCCGCCGCGTCCCGAAGGCCAGCGCACAGACGGCGGCCAACGCCCGCCCCGTCCCGAAGGCGGTCAGCGCCCGCCCCGTCCTGAAGGGCAGCGCCCCGAAGGCGGCCAACGTCCGCCCCGTCCGGAAGGTCAACGCCCCGAAGGCGGCCAGCGCCCGCCTCGTCCAGAAGGCCAACGGATGGAAGGCGGCCAACGCCCGCCCCGCCCGGAAGGCCAACGGATGGAAGGCGGCCAACGTCCGCCCCGTCCAGAAGGTGCCGGATTTGGTGGAGGTCCCCGCCCGCCTCGACAAGACGGCTTCGGTGGTCCCCGGCCTCCCCGCCCGGAAGGTGCCGGAATGGGAGGTCCCCGTCCGCCTCGACAAGACGGTTTCGGCGGTCCACGCCCGCCCCGTCCGGAAGGTGCCGGAATGGGAGGTCCCCGTCCGCCCCGACAAGACGGCTTTGGTGGTCCTCGGCCTCCCCGACCAGAAGGCGGTGGATTCGGAGGTCCCCGTCCGCCCCGTCCGGAAGGTGCTGGATTTGGTGGAGGTCCCCGTCCGCCTCGTCAAGACGGCTTCGGTGGTCCTCGTCCTCCCCAAGGTGCTGGATTTGGTGGACCCCGCCCAGGCGGCGGACGTCCGGGCGGTCCCGGAGGTCCCGGAGGTCCAGGACGTCCCGGTGGTCCGGGAGGCCCTGGCGGCCCAGGTCGTCCTGGTGGTCCAGGTCGCCCCGGTGGTGGTCGTCCCATCCCCAAATCGGCCATTCCTAAACCACCCGAAACGACAGAAGTACCGAAAAAAGACGGCCGCCAACGGCATGCCAATAACAAGCTTCAACCCAAAGAACATGATCACCGCTATGAAGACCGTCCAGGCGCCAAACTGGTTCACCCACGGCAAGGGAAGGGCAAAAAGGGCCATCGGTATACGGAACATGAGGGTCCGAAGCATATCCTGATCGACGAGGCAGTCACAGTTCTTGAGCTTTCCCAAGCTATGGGCAAAACAGTGACTGATATTATCAAAAAGCTCATGCAGTTAGGCGTCATGGCCACCATCAACCAAGAAATCGATGCCGATACTGCATCGATCCTGGCTGCCGATTGGGGCATCACCGTCGACGTCAAGAAAAACATCACTGCTGAGGGGATTCTGGCGGAAGAACCGGAAGAAACGGAAGAAGAATTAGTCCATCGTCCTCCTGTCGTCACCGTCATGGGTCACGTCGACCACGGAAAAACATCCTTGCTTGATGCTATCCGGGAGGCGAATGTAACGGCTTCAGAAGCCGGCGGCATTACCCAGCATATCGGTGCTTATCAAGTCGAAATCGACGGGAAAAAGATCACCTTCCTCGATACGCCCGGCCACGAGGCTTTTACGGCCATGCGGGCTCGCGGCGCTCAGGTTACCGATATCGCGATTCTTGTCGTAGCTGCGGATGACGGTGTCATGCCCCAGACCGTTGAGGCGATCAACCATGCCAAAGCGGCTGGTGTTCCCATCGTCGTAGCCATCAACAAGATCGACAAACCCGATGCTACTCCGGATCGGGTCAAACAAGAGCTCACCGAGCACGGTCTCGTTGTGGAAGAATGGGGTGGCGACACCATCGCCGTTCCCGTATCGGCCAAAGCTCGCCAAAATATCGATCAACTGCTCGAGATGGTTCTGCTCGTTGCTGAGGTGCAGGATTTGAAAGCCAATCCGGACCGAGAAGCTCGTGGAACCGTTATCGAAGCGGAACTAGATAAAGGACGTGGTCCCGTGGCCACCGTTCTCGTCCAAAAAGGTACCTTAAATATCGGAGACGTCATCGTGGCAGGCTATTCCGTAGGTAAAGTCCGGGCCATGATCGATGACAAAGGCCGCCGTGTGAAAAAAGCCGATCCTTCGACTCCGGTCGAAGTCTTAGGTCTGTCTGATGTGCCCCAAGCCGGTGACACTTTTGCCGTCGTCACCGACGAAAAACTGGCGAAGCAAGTCATCTCGGAACGGGTTAACAAGCGCAAAGAAGAAGAACAAAGACGCACTTCAAAAGTCTCCCTGGATGATCTCTTTAAGCAAATCCAGGAAGGGCAAGTCAAAGACCTTCATGTTATCGTCAAAGCCGATGTGCAAGGTTCTGTGGAAGCGCTACGGGGTGCTCTGGAGCGGTTGTCCACCTCTGAGGTCCGCGTGAACGTCGTTCACGGCGGCGTCGGAGCTATCACTGAGACTGATGTCATGCTGGCGGCGGCATCTAACGCCATCATCCTCGGCTTTAACGTCCGACCCGATGCGAATACCCGCAAAGCGGCGGAGAACCAGCAGGTCGATATCCGGCTCTATCGGGTCATTTACGACGCGACTGAGGACATCAAAGCAGCTATGTCTGGTCTGCTCGAACCAGAGAAGAAGGAAGTCGTCTTAGGTCGTGCCGAAGTCCGGGCTACCTTCAAAGTACCGAAGGCCGGAACTATCGCCGGTTCCTACGTACTGGAAGGCAAGATCACCCGCAATGCCGAAGTCCGTATCATCCGTGACGGCGTGGTCATCCACGAAGGCAAGATGGATTCCTTGAAACGATTCAAGGATGATGCTCGCGAAGTGGCGGAAGGCTATGAATGCGGTATCGGTATTGAAAAGTTCAACGACCTTCGAGAACAAGACATCATCGAAGCTTTTATCATCGAAGAAGTCCAACGACACATTGAGTAGTATACCGGGGGGCTTTAAGGCCCCCCTGTTTACCTTCTAATTCAAGGAGTTGACACCATGGCCGGTTATCGTGTAGCCCGCATGGCCGAGGATATCAAGCGTGAACTGGCTCGGTTGCTTCGGGATGAGATGAAAGATCCTCGCATCGGATTCACCAGCATCACGGCGGTGGAAGTCTCCAAGGACAGCCGTCATGCCAAAGTCTTTGTGAGCTTCTTAGGTGATGAAGAGGCCCGCCAGAATGCCTTAGCCGCCTTAAAGCAGGCCACAGGCTTTTTACGGAGTGAACTGTCGAAAACTTTGCGGATTCGCTACATCCCGGAGATCGTTTTCACCTTTGATCCCTCCATCGAACGAGGAACTCGTATCGCCCAGTTACTCCACCAGGTGGAATCCAAAGAAAAACGTGAGGATGAACCTCATGAATCCCGTTGATCCTCAACCGCAGCAGATCCTTCAGATGCTCTCACAGGCGTCGAAGGTTCTGCTGATTGTGCATAAAGTACCTGACGGCGACTGCCTCGGTTCAGTCAGCGCCATGCTTACCAGCTTAAACGGGCAAGGTTTTCAAGCGATTGCCTATTGTGATGATCCTGTGCCTGAATCCTATCGATTTCTTCCCGCCATGGATCAAGTCTTTCAGGCCGACACGCTACCTGAGTTTACCCCGGACCTGGTTATCGTCATCGATTGTGCCGATGAGGGCCGGATTGGCGACGGAATACCATTTCTCCAAGGGCAAGCCCCGGTCGTCAACATCGATCATCACGTGGGTAACAGCCAATTTGGCCACATCAATTGGGTCGATTCGCAAGCGGCTGCTTGCGGTGAGATGATCTACAGGCTTTGCACAGTCGCTTCTTGGAAGATTACTGACGATATGGCTACGGCCATCTACACATCCCTAATGACAGACACCGGTTCTTTTCAATATGCCAATACAACCCCGCAGACCCTCCGATTGGCCGCCGATCTGCGGGAGATGGGCGCACGAACTGATGAAATCCGGGAAAAAGTCTTTGAAAGCCGTCCCCGCGCTTTTGTGAACTTGCTCGCGCAAATTCTCCCGACCCTGGAAGTGTCTGACGATGGTCGAATCGCCTCGTTGACGTTGACTCGGGAAGCGATGATGCAAGCCGGGGCTTCGAAAGGCGATTGTGATGGACTGATCAATTACCCCCGTTTTTTAGCAGGCGTTCAGGTCGCCCTATTGTTTAAAGAAGCCGACAAAGAGACATTCCGAGTCGGTTTTCGCTCTAAAGGAAACATCGATGTCTACGCCATCGCTCGTCAGTTTGGAGGCGGTGGTCATCGCAAAGCCTCCGGATGTACCTTGTCAGGAACACTAGCAGAGGTCAAGCAGCAAGTCTTAGGGGCGGTGAGAAGTTCCCTTGAACCCATTGAATCCCTCTCTTGAAGGATTTTTAAACATTCTCAAACCTCCGGGCATGACCTCTCATGATGTCGTCGCCAAAGCCCGGCGAATCTTGCGAGAAAAACGCATCGGCCACATGGGTACCCTCGATCCGGACGCGGCCGGTGTACTTCCCGTCGCCTTAGGTCAAGCAACCCGGTTGATCGAACTCGTTCGGGGGGACAAATCGTACCGAGCCCAGTTGTTGCTGGGACGCATCACCGACAGTCAGGACATATCCGGTCGGATCGTCGAAGAACGTCCCATCCCTCGATTGACCCGCCAAGACTGGGAAGAACTGTTGAAGGAATTTCGGGGTCCGATTGACCAGATCCCTCCCATGGTTTCCGCTGTTTCGGTCGGCGGAAAACGCCTCTATGAATATGCCCGCCAGGGGATAGAAGTGGAACGGCCGTCCCGGACGATCACCATCAACCGGATCGATATCGTTCAATATCATGAGGATGTTCCGGGAGAGCTCATATTGGATGTAGATTGCTCCGGCGGCACCTATGTTCGAACCCTTTGCCATGATATCGGCCAGCGCCTAGGTTGCGGCGCCATCATGGGTTGGCTTATTCGTAGGCGAAGCGGTCCTTTTTACCTCCGAGACAGCTATACGCTCGAAGAAGTGGAACAGGGGCTGACCCCAGAAAAGCTGGTTAGTCCTGGCGAAGTGCTGCAACACCTGCCTGATATGGAGATCAACAAGCGGCGTTTGCCGTCGCTAAAGCAGGGGTTAGCCCAGTTCCTTCCCGATAAGAGTTGGACGGAAGGTCAATGGATACGCATGAATTATCAGGGACAACTACTTGCTGTCGGTCAGGCCATCTGGCAGGATGACCGCTGGTACTGTCAACCTCGGAAAGTATTACAGTGGAGCGAAACCACATTGAAGTAGGTATAGCCATGAGAACCATCATATATGACGGGCCCTTGGACAAACGGTACAAGGCAGTCCATGTGGCTCTCGGAAATTTTGACGGCGTTCATCTAGGACATCAAAAACTCATCTCGGAGATGGTAAAAAAAGCCCGTGCCCGTCAGGGAACGGCTGTAGTGGCCACTTTCTACCCTCATCCCTTGCATGTCATGCGGCCCGAATCGGCTCCGAAGATCATTACACCTCCCGACGTAAAGGCGGCGTTGATGGGCCGCCTTGGTGTCGATATCGTTCTCATGCTGCCTTTTGATGCGGAATTGGCCAGCCTCTCGCCGGAAGAGTTCACACAAAAGATCCTTGTAGAGGATCTCCGAGCCCAGTCGGTAACAGTCGGCTTTAACTACAGCTTTGGACGAGGCGGAAAAGGGACGCCCCAGTTGCTCTGGGAACTGGGGCAGCAAAAGGGATTCCGTGTGAAAGTCATCGATGCTGTGACCGTCTCTGGGGAGCCCGTCAGTTCCACCTTGATCCGGTCATCCTTGGGAACTGGAAAAGTGGAACGGGCAGCGGAACTCCTTGGGTATCGACCGATCCTTCAAGGAGTTGTTGTACCTGGAGACCAGCGGGGGAGAAGCATTGGTTTTCCGACGGCCAATCTACAGGTAGCTGCGGAACAGTTTTTACCGGCTCGCGGAGTCTACGCTGCCTGGGCACGGGTAGGGCAACAAGAAGCCGAGTCGATGGCCGTGCTGAATATCGGCGTCAAGCCGACCTTCGGATCGGGACTCGCCGAAACGATTGAAGCCCATTTGATCGACTTCGAAGGCGATCTCTACGGACAGCCCTTATCGCTTTTCCTCTTGTCGCACTTACGCCCGGAAATGCGTTTTCACAGCGCGGAACAACTGGTGGAACAGATTCACCGAGATGTACAGTCGGTGCGACACTACTTCTATGAACAGCGAGAACATATTTTTCCTCATCAAATCATAGAGATTTAATTAGACGAACTTTACTTCCAGGAACCCCTGTGCTACAATAAGCGCTGGTGATCCTGGGGACGGGAGGCATCGATGGGACTGCCGTTGATTGATGAGCATCATCAGGAACTGCGCACGATGGCCCGAGAAGTGGCGTCGATCTGTGCGAGTGAAGAGTTCCTGTCGCTGAAAGCGGAGCTCGAAGATCTTTATCGCCTATCTGGAACAGATGAACCGGCGAAACTGGCATTCCAAGATGCACTGTATGCCATGATGTCTCAGCGGAGCGACAAATCCCCTCTCGGTTCCTAAGCAGGCAGGATGGACTGATGAATCGTGTCTTCGTTACGGAACACGCTCGGAAGCGCCTCCATAACTTGCGTCAAGAACGATTGGGGTTGGCCGATATCGAAGCTGCAGCCCTGCAAATCCCCGGTTATGTCCCCACGGCCACCCGTTTTCGCGGATTTGTGGCTCGTTCGGGACGGATATTTGACCTCGTTGTCAAAGATATCCCCACCGGACGGCTGGTGATTACCGTCATCGGCAAATAAGCTTATTCCATTGGCTCGGGTTGCCGAATCCTCCGGCGGTATCCTGGGCTTATGGAGCATATCAATGAGGAGGTTATTGGAATGGCACTAGAAAACAGCCGTAAGCAAGAGTTGATCGCCAAGTTCAAGCAGCACGAAAAGGACACCGGCTCTCCGGAAGTTCAGATCGCTATCCTGACGGAGCGGATCAACTACCTGACAAACCACCTGAAAGAGCACAAGAAAGACCACCATTCTCGTCGCGGTCTGCTCAAAATGGTTGGTCAACGTCGTGGTCTTTTGAACTACCTGAAAAAGAGCGATGTCGAGCGCTACCGTAAAGTCATCGGTGAGCTCGGTCTGCGTCACTAAGCAACAGCGAAAGAACGGGTTATTCCCGTTCTTTCTTGCTTATGGACGATTTTTTTTGACCATGGAAGGAAATACTAACCTATACGTCGAATATCCTGATGTTTATGAGAGGAGGTCATATTTCTTTGCAAGTATTCTCAATGGAGATTGCCGGACGAACCCTGACTGTGGAGACAGGGCGCGTAGCCAAACAAGCCGGCGGTTCCGTTATGGCTCGTTACGGAGATACGGTGGTGCTTTCTACCGCCACCGCATCGAAAGAACCTCGCCCAGGAATCGACTTTTTCCCGCTCACGGTGGACTATGAAGAACGCCTCTACGCAGTGGGGAAAATACCCGGCGGATTTATCAAGCGAGAAGGTCGACCGACAGAAAAGGCGATTCTCTCGTCACGTCTGATCGACCGGCCCATCCGGCCGCTTTTTCCAAAAGGCTTTCGCAACGATGTTCAAGTCGTCTCGACGGTCTTGTCTGTCGATCAGGATTGTCCCCCCGACATCGTCGGCATGATCGGCGCTTCTTGCGCTCTCTGTCTGTCGGATGTCCCCTTTGAAGGTCCCATCGGTGGGGTTGTCGTCGGACGGGTCGATGGAAAACTGATCATCAACCCGCGCATGGAAGAAGCCGAAAAGAGCGACATGCATCTCGTTGTGGCTGGTACGAAAGATGCCGTCATGATGGTAGAAGCCGGCGCCAACGAAATTCCCGAAGAAGACATGATCGAAGCCATCATGTTTGGGCACCAGGAAATCCAGCGTATCGTCCAATTCCAAGAAGAAATGATGAAAACGGCGGGAAAACCGAAGCGAGAAGTGATCTTGCACAAGGTTAACCCGGAGATCGACCAAGCGGTTCGCCAATTCGTCGGTGAGAAGATGCTGGAAGCCATCCAAAATCCGGACAAGCTTAGCCGGCAAGCCGACATGGATAAGGTGAAAGCGGAGACGCTGGAAGCCCTCCTGCCGCAGTTCCCCGATGGACAAGGGGCGATGCTGGAAGTTCTCGATACGATGATCAAGGAAATCGTCCGCAAGTTGATCACTATCGATAAACAGCGTCCCGACGGCCGCAAAGTCGACGAAATCCGTCCGATTACAGTAGAAGTGGGCATTCTGCCTCGGACCCATGGCAGCGCCCTGTTCACCCGTGGACAGACGCAAGTGCTCAATGTCTGTACGCTCGGAACGATCAGCGACCTGCAAATCCTTGACGGCCTCGGCGTGGAAGAATCAAAACGGTACATGCACCACTACAATTTCCCTTCCTACAGCGTAGGTGAGACACGGCCCATGCGTGGACCGGGCCGCCGGGAAATTGGACATGGCGCACTGGCTGAACGGGCGCTCCTGCCGGTCATTCCCTCGGAAGATGCATTCCCCTATACGATCCGCCTCGTTTCGGAAGTGCTCGAGTCGAACGGTTCCAGCTCTATGGCGAGCGTTTGCGGATCGACACTTTCCTTGATGCACGCCGGCGTTCCTGTGAAAGCACCTGTGGCTGGTATTGCTATGGGTCTGGTGAAAGAAGGAGAACATTTCTCCGTTCTTTCCGACATTCAAGGTATGGAAGACCACCTGGGAGATATGGACTTCAAAGTGGCCGGTACGGAAAAAGGTGTTACGGCCCTGCAGATGGACATTAAAATCAAAGGGGTCAACCGGGAGATCCTCCAGCAGGCCATGAAACAAGCGAGAGAAGGCCGCATGTTCATTCTCGGTAAAATGCTGGCCGTCATCGATAAGCCGTCTCAAGAGATGTCGCCTTATGCGCCGCGAATCATCACCATGACGATCGATCCCGATAAGATTCGTGAAGTCATCGGACCTGGCGGTAAAACGATCAACAAGATCATCGCTGAAACGGGCGTCAAAATCGACATCGAAGATGATGGACGCATCTTTATCGCTGCGACCAATACCGATCAAGCCCAAAAAGCCGTTCGCATCGTCGAAAGCATCACCGCTGAAGTAGAAGTCGGTAAAGTATACACCGGGAAAGTCACCCGGATCATGAACTTTGGCGCTTTTGTGGAAGTGCTGCCCGGCAAGGAAGGACTCGTTCACATCAGCCAACTGGCTGAAGAGCGGGTAGCCAAAGTGGAAGATGTGGTCAAGATCGGCGATGAGATCACCGTCAAAGTCATCGAGATCGACAAACAAGGCCGCGTCAACCTCTCCCGAAAAGAACTGCTTCCCAAAACGGTTAAACCTGCCGCCCCGGCCGGACCTAGCGCCGGCGGACCTGGAAAACCACCGGAAATGAAGCGACGTTTCTAAAAAGCTATGCTAGTTGAAATGAATAGGCCATCTAGAAGGGGCAAACTCTGTTACGAGTTTGCTTTTCTAGTTTCCTCCTTTTTCGCATAAGGTTCTAAGGATTGGAAATAGAAAATCCGGCAGGACCGAAAAGGAGAAAAGGGATGAAAACGATCATACTTTCCCGAAAGTTACTGCGAGTCCTCTTGTTTACCCTGATCGGCCTATTTCTGGCGGCCTCATCGACCTTACTCTATCACAACATCGGAAGCGGGGACCCGCCCGTCATGTCACGAAATGAAAAACCGAAGATTATTGAACGGGGACCTCAAGTCAATAAAGTAGCGCTCATGGTCAATGTCGACTGGGGACAGGAACATATTCCTAAACTTTTGGAAGCACTAGCTAAACACAACGCCAAAGCGACCTTTTTCATTTCCGGACGTTTTGCCGATAAAAATCCTGAAGAGGTAAAGAAAATTTATGCAGCGGGAAATGAAGTAGCCAACCACGGTTATTCTCATCCCCATCCGACCCAAATTTCTGACGAACAAAATCGGGAAGAAATCCGCAAAACCCATCAGGCTCTCGAAAAGGTGACCGGAAAAGGGCCCCGTTGGTTTGCCCCGCCCTATGGTGAGTACGACGATCGCCTCCTCAATGTAGCAAAAGCAGAAGGCTATGAAACGGTTTACTGGACCGTCGACTCCGTCGATTGGCGCAATCCGACTCCCGAAGCCTGGCTTTCACGGGTGCAAAAAGGAATGGTGCCGGGTGCCTTGGTACTCATGCATCCCACACCGTCCACAGTGCAGGCTTTGCCAGCACTGTTAAAATACTGTGACGAGAAAGGCTGGAAGCCGGTCACCATGACAGAATTGATGACCCTACCATAAATTCGATGATCCTGTGCAATAATAACCCCGGCAGCATTTTGCCGGGGGAGGTTGCACGTTGACAAACATCGGGAGATGGTCTCTGTCGATATGCCTGCTTGGTTTATTGCTATGTCAACCGCTCACAACTGCCATGGCGGCACCTTATGTATCGGCAGTAGCAGCGGTACTGATTGACGGAGAAAGCGGAGCTGTCTTGTATGAACGCAATGCCTATCAATCGAGACCGCCGGCATCGACGACCAAAATCGTCACAGCCATCTTAGGCTTTGAATACGGTGATGTACAAGATGAGGTCGTCGTGAGCGACAAAGCAGGAAATACAGGCGAAGCTTCCATTAACCTTTTCCCAGGAGAACGGGTGGCCCTAGGCGATCTGTTGACCGGTGCCTTAGTTCGATCGGGAAACGACGCTTGTGTTTCCATATCGGAACACGTCGCCGGCAGCGAAGAGTTTTTCACCCTTTGGATGACCGCCAAATCACGGATTCTAGGCGGCCGCTCCAGCCAGTTCTATAATACAAACGGACTTCCCCACAAAAAACATTGGACAAGCGCTTATGACTTAGCCGTCATCGCCCGCCACGCCATGAAAAATCCTCAATTCGCCGCTACGGTGAAGCAAAAAAATGCCTATCTGAACAATCGAAATGGTTGGCCCAAAAAAATTTCGAACACGAACGCACTGCTTTGGTCCTATCCCTTTGCTGATGGAATTAAAACAGGTACCACCGATGCAGCGGGACAATGCCTCGTCGCCTCGGCGACAAAGAATAACCGCCAGTTGATCGCCGTAGTGCTCCGTTCCAACGATCGGTTTGGTGATTCCATGCGCCTTTTTGAGTACGGATTTTCCCTACCGGGAAAGTCGTCGTGACTTCCCGGTCTTTTTATTGACAAAGGGCGTTCCGGACTGCTACACTAAATATTCCATTGATGGTTTCAGGAGGCAATAGAATGGTTCAGAAGACTGTACTACCGAACGGAGTCCGGATTGTCACCGAATCGATCCCCCATGTACGTTCGGTCGCATTAGGTATTTGGGTGGGAACCGGTTCGAGAGACGAAGATCCGACAGTGGCTGGTGTCTCTCATTTTATCGAGCACATGCTGTTTAAAGGTACCCAAAAACGGACTGCCAAAGATCTGGCCGAAGTTCTCGAAGCCGTCGGTGGACAATTGAACGCCTTTACATCGAAAGAGTACACTTGCTATCATGCGAAAGTGTTGGACGAACACTTCGATTTGGCCCTCGAAGTGTTGACCGATATGTTCTTTAACTCTAAATACGATGCTGAAGATATCGAGAGAGAACGACGGGTCGTATTGGAAGAAATTAAAATGTACGAAGATTCGCCCGATGAACTGGTTCATGACCTTTTATCGGAAGCTATCTGGTCGACCAGTGCGTTGGGTCGTTCCATTTTGGGGACGATCGATACCATTTCTGCCGTATCTCGTGATCAAGTACGGGAACATGTCGAGAAAGAGTACTCCGCCGATCGGGTCGTCGTAGCTGTCGCCGGTCATATCGATCCCGAAAAAGTCGTTTCGAGGATCAAATCCTATTTTGCATCGATGCCGGCGACACGCCGGGAGTACGACCGGAAAGAACCGAAGGTCTTTCAAAAGACCGTTTTTGAACAAAAAGATGTAGAGCAGGTTCAAATCTGTCTTGGAACCCCCGGCCTTCCGCAGGAACATGATGCCATCTATGCACTCCATGTGTTGAATAACGTCATTGGCGGTGGCGCCTCATCACGACTTTTTCAAGAGATTCGCGAAAACCGCGGTTTGGCCTACTCGGTCTATTCCTTCCATTCCGCCTTTTCCGACGCAGGCATGTTCGGATTGTACGCCGGGACGAGTCCTGCTTTTGCCGATTCAGTCTTGGAACTGTTGATCGGCGAGATGGCCCGCATAAAAAAAGAAGGCATCACCGCCCAAGAACTGAAGCGTACCCAAGACCAGATCAAAGGAAGTCTTTATCTGGGATTGGAGAGCGTTAACTCTCGTATGACCCGCCTGGGGAAATCGGAAGTTTGTTACGGCCGCTTCGTCCCGCCGGAAGAAGTGATCGACCGGGTGTACAAGGTTACCTTAGAGGATGTCTATCAAGTCGCACAGACCATCTTCAAGGGTGACCAGTGTGCCTTGGCTGTCGTCGCTGCCCAGCCGCTCCCCGTCAATTTGACTTCTCTCCTGGAAAAATACGGTTTATAAGCGCTTCTATTCTCCCCTCTAGCCGCGTATATTCTAATCGATGGGACTGGAGGGGAAACGATGCGCCTCAGTGATTTAGTCGGAAAAGAAATCGTCAACATTACATCGGGAGCTCGCTTAGGCACCGTCGGTGATTCAGATCTGATCATTGATGAGACGACCGGTGAGATCGACGCGATCATTCTGCCGCAAAAAGGAAATCTGGTGGGCTTTTGGACCGATCGAGAACCCTTGATCATCCCTTGGGATGCCGTCGTCAAAATCGGTGCCGAAGTGGTCATCGTTGAACTGGATGATACATACCAAAGATATTCCCGTCGTTTTACCTTTTAGATATTGACTCCCGTCAATGTCCCGTGATACCATCATACTGATAATTTCAAAGGTACCTCATCCCAGTGGAGAGGTAGAGGCGCGGTATGTAAAGAGTACCCCGGTGAGTCCAGCGGTGGATGATGATCTGGAGGGGAAAGGGACAACCGCCGAAGTCTGAAAGTGGCCGTTTCATTTTCAGGCTGGGTCCGAACAGAACATGTTCGGAACTGCCGTCAAACCGAGTTGTGGTTTGATGGAGAGCTATCCGGTACAGGGACGGTGGATATCTGCCATCCAATTTTTGGCATTGGGGGCGACCGCTGCACTCTGCGGTCGTCTTTTTTGTATTCTGAATCAGGGGTGACGGGAATGAATCATAAACCGAGAGTGTTAGTGTGTGGTGCAAAAGGAAAAATGGGCCGAGAGGTCGTCAAAGCGGTTCTCGGAGACCCCGGATTGCAACTGGTAGGGGCTGTCGATCCCAACAGCGCTGGGGAAGATGCAGCTGTCGCAGCAGGACTCCCGCCGCAGGGAGTGATCATCCACAGCGATCTGGAAACGGCTATCGAAGAGACAAAGCCTGATGTCTATGTGGACTTTACCAATCCCATGTCTGTACTGGACAATGTGCGTATCGCCCTGAGACATAAGGTATCACCGGTCGTAGGAACGACGGGCTTGTCGCCGAAAGACTTGGAGGAGATCGCCGAACGGGCTGCCGCCAGTGATACAGGCTGCTTGATCGCTCCTAATTTTGCCGTTGGTGCCTTGCTGATGATGCGCTTCGCTCGGGAAGCGGCCCGCTTCTTCCCCCATGTAGAGATCATCGAATACCACCATGATCAGAAACTCGATGCCCCCTCAGGGACCGCCATTAAAACGGCCGAACTGATCCGGGAAGAGAGAGAGTCGATCCGGCAAGGCCACCCGGAGGAAGAAGAGAAAATCAAATGTTCCCGGGGCGGCGATTTTGACGGAATGCGGATTCACTCTGTACGACTTCCTGGACTCGTGGCTCACCAGGAAGTCATCTTCGGTGCCCTTGGGCAAACCTTAACCATTCGCCACGACTCCATCAGCCGAGAATCCTTTATGCCTGGTGTGCTCGCCGCCATTCACCGCATCGGTGCTTACAAAGGTCTGATCTACGGACTTGAAAAAATTCTCTTTTAGCCGTAAACAAGATTAACGTCGAAATATTCCCGATTTAAAATATGTTTCCGTTTTTTCGCTCTTTGAAAACTGCATCCTGCGCACCTTTAGTGATTTCTTATCATATGATGAGATTGAGTTTTACCGCACTGTTGAGGAGGTCTTGGATTTACCATGACTACCCTGCAAGGAATCCGGCTGGCACTTTTGGGTGGTGACGGACGGGACCAGATCGTCGTACGCCGGTTGGCTGAACTGGGGGCCCAGGTAAATCTCTTTGGGCTTCCCGGTGTGGAACAGGAACGGGTACGAAATGTGAAGGGTGTGCGAGAAGCATTATTCGGGGTATCCGCCCTGATACTGCCTATGCCCGGGGTCGACCCAACTGGCCGGGTTTATGCACCCTTACAGAGTCAACCAGTCTCATTGAGTGAAGAAGATCTGGCCTTGCTGCCTGCAGGAAGTCTTCTCTTTGTGGGAGTGGCCCGGCCGAACCTGCGGACAATGGCAGAAAACCGACGACTGCGACTGGTGGAAGTGGCTGAGATGGATGAGGTAGCAGTACTCAACTCCGTTCCTTCCGCCGAAGGAGCTGTCCAGATCGCCATGGAGAAGCTTCCTATCACTATTCATTCCAGTCGAAGCCTGGTCATCGGCTTTGGCCGGGTCGGCATCACTTTGGCCCGCTTGCTCAAAGGGATGGGCTCAAAGGTCACCGTGGCAGCCAGGGACTCCAGCGCCCGGGCGAGAGCTTGGGAAATGGCTGTAGAAGGAGTTCCTTTCGAGGCACTTTCCGACGCTTTGGCCCGAGCGGATATCGTCTTTAATACCGTACCGGTTATGGTGTTAGATGAGCAAACTTTGGCAGGAACGAACCGGGAAGCCTTGATCATCGATCTGGCCAGCGCTCCCGGCGGTACCGATTTTGAAGCGGCTCGGCGAATCGGGATTGAAGCCTTACTCGCCCCGGGACTTCCTGGAAAAGTGGCGCCGAAAACAGCCGGAGAAATTCTAGCCAGAATCTATCCCAATCTGATTGTGCAGCATATGCTGGACAGGAGGGGGTAACCCGCTGGGGAGGTGCGCAGGATGCGTTTGCAAGGAGTGAAGATTGGGTTTGCGGTGACCGGTTCTTACTGTACCATCGCCCAAGTCATTCCCATCGCGCAAAAACTTGTAGAAGAAGGCGCTGAAGTGACAACGATTTTTTCGGAATCTGTCGCTCGGACAGATACCCGCTTCGGCAAAGCCGACCACTGGCGCAAAGAATTTGAACGGGTAACGGGAAAAAAAGTATTGACCTCGATCATTGAGTCAGAACCGATCGGTCCACAAAACCTGCTCGATGTCATCATCATCGCGCCATGTACAGGAAACACCTTGGCCAAATTGGCCAACGGCATCACCGATTCATCGGTTCTCATGGCAGCGAAAGCACAGCTTCGCAATCAAAAACCAGTCGTTCTGGCTGTCTCTACGAATGACGGCCTTAGCAATAATCTCAAAAACGTAGGCGTTCTCATGAACAGCAAGAATATTTTCCTGGTGCCTTTTGGCCAAGACAATCCGGCCACCAAAGCCAACTCGATTGTCGCCCGAATGGATTTGATCCCCGAGACGATTTTAGAATCACTCCAAAACCGGCAATTGCAGCCGGTCATCGTCAACGCCGACCAATCCTAATGGGGCAGCCGACGCATCAGCAAGGAGGCAAATAGCGTGAAAAAATATAACGTAGCGATCGTGGGTGCCACTGGTGCAGTCGGTCATGAACTGCTCAAAGTCTTAGCCGAACGAAATTTCCCGGTTGGAGAACTTCGCCTGTTGGCCAGCCAGCGCTCTGCCGGCAAAACGATGGAGTATCAAGGAAAAGAGTACACCATCGGCCTCACCGATGAAAACGCCTTTGACGGCATCGACATCGCTCTTTTCGCCGGTGGATCGGCTTCCACCGAGTTCGCCGATGCGGCCGTCAAAGCAGGCGCCGTCGTCATCGACAACTCTTCGGCTTTTCGTCTCGATCCCGACGTTCCTCTCGTCGTGCCGGAAGTGAACCCGGAAGACGTGGACTGGCACAAGGGCATCATCGCCAACCCAAACTGCTCGACCATCATCATGGCTGTCGCCCTCAAACCGCTCCATGATGCTGCCCGCATCAAGCGGGTCGTCGTATCGACGTACCAAGCGGTATCGGGCGCCGGTAAAGAGGGGATCACTGAGTTGACCGAACAAACTGGCCAGGTGTTGCGCGGAGAAGCGGTCGATCCGACCGTCTTTGCCCATCCCATCGCTTTTAACTTAATCCCGCATATTGACGTCTTCCAAGAAGGGGATTATACGAAGGAAGAATGGAAGATGATCAAAGAAACTCGGAAGATCATGCATGAACCGGACATGGCCATCACAGCTACGACGGTCCGGGTCCCTGTCTACCGGAGCCATTCCGAGTCGATCAACATCGAGTTTGACCAGAAGATCAGCGCTGACGAAGCCAAAAAGGTCTTGGCGGAAGCGCCCGGCGTGATCATTATCGACGATATTCAAAACAAGCAATATCCCATGCCTTTATATACATCGGATAAAGATGAGGTCTTTATCGGCCGGATTCGGGAAGACCTTTCCATTGAAAAAGGCTTGAATCTTTGGGTGGTCGCCGACCAAATTCGTAAAGGCGCCGCAACGAATGCCATTCAAATTGCGGAAGTTTTAATTCAGCGCAATTGCATCTAAATCAGAAAGTATAGTTCCCTTTAACGGCAGGCCCCCCTATTGGGAGTGAAACTTCTTGAAAATCGCTGTCCAGAAGTTTGGGGGTACTTCCGTTGCTGATGAAACAAAACGCCATCAGGCCCTTCAACGGATACAGGAAGCTTTAACGGAAGGGTATCGTGTCGTCGTAGTCGTCTCCGCCATGGGACGGAAAGGAGCACCCTACGCGACGGATACACTGCTGTCGCTGATTCCTCCGGTAGAACTGCCGGAACGAGAAAAAGACCTGCTCCTAGTCTGCGGGGAGATCATCTCCGCCGTCGTCATGACAGCAAGTCTTCACCGAGCAGGCATTGACGGGGTCTGCCTGACCGGTTGGCAGGCAGGGATCATCACATCGAGTCACTTCGGTGATGCCCGTATCATTCGGGTGGAAACGGAACGGTTATTGACGGAACTGCAGCGAGGGCCTGTTGTGGTCGTCGCCGGTTTTCAAGGCATGGATGAAAAAGGTGAGATTACGACCTTGGGACGCGGTGGCAGCGACACATCGGCCGTTGCCATCGGAGCGGCCCTGATGGCAGACGTCGTTGATATTTTTACCGATGTGGAAGGGATTTACACGGCCGATCCGAGATTGGTGGCGGATGCCAAGATCTTAAACAAGGTGACCTACCGGGAAGTGAGCCAGTTAGCCTTGGAAGGAGCCAAAGTCATCCATCCTCGAGCTGTCGAAATCGCCATGAAGCATCGTCTCCCTCTTCGAGTGCGCAGCACCGAAAAAGCCTCGAAAGGGACGTCTATCGGCGGGACAAAAGATTCGGCCGGTGGAACGATGGACTTCTGCAGCGGCCGCCTGATCACCGGCATCGCTCACACAGCACCGATCACCCAAATCAAGATCGATATCTCACCGTGGCCCGACCCGCGAGCTATCAGTCAACAAGTATTCTTGGCAATGGCTGATGCGGGCATCAGCGTCGATTTTATCAATGTGAGTCCGAAAGTGGTCATCTTCACTGTTCCCGACGAGGTCACAGCGAAAGCGACTCGTGTCCTGGAGGAACAGGGCCTCTGCCAGGAAGTGCATCAAGAATGTGCAAAAGTAGCCGTTGTAGGCGTGAATATGACCGGTGTGCCCGGCGTTATGGCTCAAATCGTCGTCGCTTTAAACCGAGAGAACGTACAAATTCTTCAGTCTGCCGATTCCTATACCACCATCTGGTGCTTGATCCGAGCAAGAGACTTGGCGAGAGCATTGAACGCATTACATCGGCAGTTTTGCCTGGAAGTAGAAACAGGTCAAACATGTTACCCTTAAAACTGTTGAAAAGGAGCGAGAAAGGATGGACTTTGGCAGATTAATCACGGCGATGGTCACGCCTTTTAACGACCGCCTGGAAGTGGATTACGACCGGGCGGCCGAACTGGCCAACTATCTGGTCGATACGGGGTCTGACGGTATTGTCGTCGCCGGAACCACTGGAGAATCACCAACTTTGAGGAAAGAAGAGAAATTAAAACTCTTCGCCACCGTCGTGGAAGCTGTAGGAAACCGGGCCACCGTCATCGCCGGCACCGGATCCTATAATACGGAAGCGACGATCACCTTTAGCCGGGAAGCGGAAGCGACGGGCGTTCATGGCCTGCTGCTCGTCGGACCTTATTACAACAAACCTCCTCAAGAAGGCTATTATCAGCATTTTGCCGCGGTGGCCCGGGCCACCAAGCTGCCGATTATGCTCTATAACATACCTGGACGTACCGGTTCCAATATTCTTCCCAGCACTGTAGCCCGGTTGGCTGAATTTGAAAACATAGTCGCCATCAAAGAAGCGGCGGGAAGCTTAGATCAGGTGAGTGAATTGACCCGCCTCTTGCCGCCCGCTTTCAAAATTTACTCCGGTGATGATTCCTTGACGCTGCCCATGATGTCCATTGGCGGCCACGGCATCGTCAGTGTGGCCGGCCATCTAATCGGGAAAGAGATCCAAGGAATGATCACTGCCTTCCTTGATGGAGATACCCGTAAAGCGGCCCAACTGCACAGGGAACTCTATCCGATCTTCAAAGGCATCTTCATTACTTCCAACCCCATCCCGATCAAAGCGGCCTTGAATATGCTCGGGCAACCGGTTGGCGGAGTTCGCTTACCCCTCGTTCCCGCCAACGAAGCAGAACTCGTGTCCGTACAAAAAATGCTGAGCCAACATAATCTGTTGAAAAGCAACGAAGTGACCACCGTCGCTTAAATATACAAAGCCACTCTTCTTCGGGAGAGTGGTTTTTCTGTTTAATTTAAAGGATCAGGGAAAACTTGTATCTAGAATTTAAAACTTGTATAATAATAAAGCATGGGTTGTACGGTTTGGTTTTTCAGGTTTTACGGTGGCGGCGGGGCCGGAAAGAGTAAAACCTCGACAAAGAAATCGGAACAAATCCCTTCCAAACGAAGCGGGAGGGCCTTTTTGTTATGCAATATTTAGGAGGGATGCTATGAACGCAGGGGATAAAGTGAATATCATCCCCTTGGGCGGACAAGGCGAGATCGGAAAAAATATGACGGTCATCAAGGTCAACCAGGAGATCCTGGTTATCGACTGCGGGATCATGTTTCCGGAAGACGAGATGCTCGGCATCGATGTGGTCATTCCCGACATTACTTATCTCCTTGAGAATAGAGATCAGATACGCGGGATCATCCTGACCCACGGACACGAAGATCATATCGGCGCTTTGCCCTACATGCTCAAGGAACTGGCCGTTCCGGTCTATGGCACGAAACTGACACTGGCGCTGGCGGAAAACTACCTGCGGGAACAAAACATCCCTATCGCAGCGCCCTTTTATACGGTAAAGCCCCGGGAGACAGTACAGATCGGATCTTTTACGGTCGAATTCATTCGCATGTGCCACAGCATTCCCGATCCGGTCGCCGTGGCCATTCACACCCCGGCCGGAACGATTTTACACACGGGCGACTTTAAGTTTGATCAGACGCCCGTTGACGGACAGCCCGTCGACTACTTTGGCTTAGCCCAATTAGGCAAAAAAGGTGTACTAGCCCTGTTGTCCGACTCAACAAATGCCGAAAAGCCAGGTGTGACGGCATCGGAAAAAGCGGCTCACAGCCGGCTCGACGAAGTTTTTCGCCTCTCTAAAGGTCGGATCATCGTCACCACCTTCGCTTCGGCTTTATACCGAATTCAGCAGGCTTTTTGGGTCGCTGCCAAATACGGACGCAAAGTCGTTGTCGTCGGAAAATCCATGCAAGATGTGGTTCAGGTGGCTCTTGCCAACGGTTATTTGGAAATCCCGCCGGGAGTCTTATCTACGGAAGAAAAGTGGGACAACATCCCCTATGAGGAACTGGTTTTACTGACGACGGGTCACCTTGGCGAACCCTTGTCAGCACTTTCACGGGGCCCCTGGACCGATACCCGGCTGAGCAACTACCGTCCCGGAGATACAGTGATCATCTCGGCCAGCCCCGTCGCCGGGAATGAAATACTCGTTTCTCGGACAATCGATACCCTCTGCAAACTCGGTGTAGACGTATACCATGAGGCCTCAGGCGCGCACATATCGGGACATGCCAGCCAAGAAGAACTGAAGATGATGCTCAATTTGATCCGGCCCAAATATTTCATCCCTGTACAGGGAGAATACCGCATGCTCATCCGCCACGCTAAACTGGCCAAGGATGTAGGCATACCGGAAGAAAACACCTTTATCCTGGAAAACGGCCATGTTTTAGAACTGACCGCTAAAAAAGCGGCCCTCGTCAACCGTGTTGCTGCCGGCCGCGTCCTCGTGGACGGTCTCGGTGTCGGTGATGTAGGCAATATCGTCCTTCGTGACCGTCGCCAACTGTCCCAAGACGGTATCCTGATCGTTGTCGTCACCATCAGCAAAGAGTCTGGACAAGTTGTGGCCGGGCCGGATATGGTCTCCAGAGGTTTCGTCTATGTTCGCGAAGCGGAAGAGCTGATCGAAGAGGCCAAGATCAAAGTGCGCCAGGCACTCGAAAAATCAGGCGAACGGCGCGTCACTGAATGGGCAGCCATCAAGACGAATGTCCGCGATGTCCTATCGAAGTTCCTCTACGAAAAAACACGTCGGCGCCCGATGATCCTGCCGATCATTATGGAAGTGTGATTGACCGTAAGTAGGCGAATGGTTCCTCCTTGTTTGGTCCAAACTATCAAAATGAAGGAAATAATCGGCCACAAGGAGGACATCGCCTGGTTATGGTAGAACAATTTGAAGAAACACCTGATATGGATGTCGAAACAGAACCGCAAGGTCCCAATCCCGGCGGACCAGAAACGGCGTCGCCCGATGCGGATAAAGCGCGGGGACGGCGTATGGACACTTTAAAAGAGCTCGGGGAAATGGAAGTTCCCTCTGTAAAAAGCAATATTCATTGTTTGACCATCGTCGGACAAGTGGAAGGGCATATGATCCTTCCCCCGCAGAATAAGACGACCAAATACGAGCATATTCTCCCGCAATTGGTCGCTATTGAGCAAAGTAAGGATATCGAAGGGGTACTGATCATTCTCAATACCGTCGGCGGTGACGTGGAAGCAGGCTTAGCCATCGCTGAGATGATCGCTAGCATTTCTAAACCCACCGTGTCGATCGTGCTCGGCGGCGGACACTCTATCGGCGTTCCCATTGCCGTATCGGCTGATTATTCCATGATCGCTTCGACGGCGACGATGACGATACATCCCATTCGCCTTACGGGACTGGTCATCGGCGTACCGGCGACCTTCGAGTACCTCGAGAAGATGCAAGACCGTGTCGTCGCTTTTGTGACGCGAAACTCTAAAGTTTCCGCCGAAAAATTCAAAGAACTGATGTTTAAGACAGGTGAACTGACAAGAGATATCGGTACGGTCGTCGTCGGTAAGGAAGCCGTCGAATATGGACTGATCGACGCCGTCGGCGGGATCCACGAAGCCGTCAAAAAGCTCAACGAATTTATTGAGGAACGGAAAAACCAAAAGGGGCTGTTGCAATGATTCTGTACACCCCTCTTCCCATGGAAATGGTTTTGAAAGGACTAGAATCGGACATGCCGACCATGTCCATCCTTTCCTATAAAGGTCGAACCGTGATGGGCTACAAAATGGGAGACGGCCGCTATGAATTGACCCGCATATTGAGCACAGACCCGAAAGATTTTTTACAACCGGACTTTCAGCCGGGGAATCAAATCTCACCGGATTAGCGCGGAATCCTGTTTTCAAAAGCCACCCCTCGGGGATGGCTTTCCTTTGTTCCAGACATCTTTTACTTGTAAGGTGATACATTTGGCTAACATGTTTGAACAACTGAAAGAAGACCTCAAGTATGAGATGGTTGGCTTGGGGATTCTGGCTTTGGCTGTATTCTGTATCGTCAGCCTCTTCACGGTGAACAGCAGCCCCTTGACCCTCTCCTCCGCTGGTGCCGGAGCTGTGGGCCAGTTTCTGGTCAACGCCCTTAGCATCACGGCTGGCCAGGGGAAAATCATGCTGCCCTTGTTTTTAGCATACTTCGGCATCATGGTCATGACGCAGCGGGCAAAACTGATCATCGGTCGAAAAGTCGTTGGATTGACCTTTGCCTTCATCATAGTGCTTACCTTTTTGCACTTGAGCCTTTCCTTAGAAGGGACCGATTGGCAAGCAGGTATGGACGGGAAAGGCGGCGGTATTATCGGTGCGTCCATGGCCATCCTGTTCAAAACGCTCTTTGGGGTCATCGGTACATACATTATCTTGACCACGCTCATCTTGGCCGCTGTCCTCTTTACCTTTGAAGTGTCTCTCGTTCAATTGGTGGGCACTGTCGCCGCCATCTTTTTCGAAGGTTTTCAACGGTCTCGTGCCTCTTTGGGAAAGCTGCTCTTCACCGTAGTGGAAGAAGAAGAACCCGTACCGAAGAAAGCCGTAGAAAAGAAAAGCCGTCGCAAGAAAACAGAAGAGAAAGCTCCCGTTCCAGAGGAAACGGACGAAATGCCTCTGGTCATTATCGATCACGAAAAAAATACCCCCGACTGGCTCACCCAATTGGACCTGCCTATCCCTTCCCGTTCCGGTGCTCCGGCGGAGACGATCGCCGAAGACGAGCCCTTGCAACAGAGGGAGGCGGAAAGGGAACAGACATCTCTAGATGATCGGTTGCCAGAGGAAGCTCCTTCTTTTGTCGTACTCAGCCATGATGACAACCCTACCGAATTTCCGGAAGAACCTGATTCCATGGAAGACACCTTAGTGGAAAAAATCTCCCGATCGCCTCAAGGCGTTGACGAGGCCCAAGAACAGTCGGCTGCCGGAGAAACGAGCGAGAATCAGGTGGGAAATGGGGCCCCTCACGATCCCTCTTACATGGTTGAAGAATATATGCTGCCGCCGTTAAGCCTTTTAAACCGGTCCTTGCGGGTAAAGAGCACTCGTCTCAACCAGGATATCACGGAGAATGTGCGCATTTTAGAAGAGACCTTGGAGAACTTCAATGTGCGCGTCAAAGTGACTCAGGTCAGCCGCGGACCAGCCATCACACGCTATGAAGTTTCACCAGCCCCCGGTGTAAAAGTATCGAAAATCACCAACTTAGCCGATGATATCGCCTTGTCCTTGGCTGCCGGCGCCGTACGGATCGAGGCGCCTATCCCGGGAAAAGCGGCGATCGGCATCGAAGTGCCGAACAAAGAAGTGACCCCCGTTACGTTCCGGGAAGTCTTAGAGTGTCCCGAATTCCAACAGTCTGCATCGAAGCTGACTATTGCCTTGGGCAAAGATATCGCGGGCACACCGATTATCTCGGACCTGTCCCGGATGCCCCATATGCTCATCGCTGGTGCCACCGGCGCCGGTAAGAGCGTATGCATGAACACCCTCATCAGCAGCATCCTTTTCAAGGGAAAACCGAACGAAGTGAAGTTTCTCATGATCGACCCGAAGATGGTCGAACTGACTCAATACAACGGCATTCCCCATATGATCGCCCCGGTCGTAACCGATGCTAAGAAGGCGGCCACTGCCTTAAAGTGGATCGTCAGCGAGATGGAAAACCGCTATGAACTCTTTGCCGCCTCCGGTGTGAAAGACATTACCCGCTACAATCAGTTAAAAGCCCAGGAATGCCCCGACGAACCACAGCCAGCTTTACCTTATGTAGTGGTGCTGATTGACGAATTGGCCGATCTGATGATGGTGGCCGCCGTCGATGTGGAAGACGCCATTTGCCGCCTTGCCCAGATGGCCCGAGCCGCCGGTATTCACCTGGTCGTAGCGACGCAGCGTCCTTCCGTGGATGTCATCACCGGTATTATCAAGGCGAATATTCCTTCCCGGATCGCCTTTGCCGTCTCTTCCCAAATCGATTCCCGTACGATTTTGGACCAAGCAGGGGCCGAAAAACTACTCGGCCGCGGCGACATGCTCTTCTCGCCCGTCGGGGCGAACAAACCCATCCGCATGCAAGGCTGTTACGTCTCCGATAAAGAAGTGGAAAACATCGTCGAGTTTTTAAAAAACCAAGGCTTGCCTGAGTACCAAGAAGGGGTCATTCAAGCGCAGGAGCAGACCGAGACCCATGAAGAGGAAGAAGATGAACTCTTTGTGGATGCCGTGCGCATTCTCTTAGACAGCGGACAAGCGTCTATCTCCATGCTACAGCGACGCCTGCGCGTCGGTTACGCTCGGGCCGCTCGACTGATCGACATCATGGAGCAGCGTGGTATTGTCGGCGGCTATGAAGGCAGCAAACCTCGGGAACTGCTCATCTCGCGAGCTGCCTTTGAAGCGAAATACGGAAGTGCCAAAAAGACAGGGAGCTAAACCATGGAAAAGAAAGTGGGGGACTGTGCAAGTGAACCGCCTGAAGACCTTATTTCTCTTTACGATCATCTTGAGTCTCTTGTTAAGCGGATGCCGCAGTACCCCGACCAGCCCTGTAGAAACCGATGAAGAGACCGGCGGAGGACCCGTTCCTGTTCTTGTCGGTGCCATTCTGGCGCCGGCAGACTCAGCAACAGCAACGCTCAATCCCAAAGTGACAGAGGCTGTGCGCAGCGTTAAAACACGCCTGGGTGTACATAAGCAGATCGTCACCACCAGCGATTTTCTTAGCACAGAAGAGGCTTTGCGATACTTTGGGGAAAATGAAGCCCGAGTGGTACTGATCGCTGACCCGGCCTATAAAGACATCTTACCTTTGGCGGAGCAAACCTACCCGAAGACCAAATTCCTCTCTCTCACCCCGGGAGACGTACAAACCGGCAGCAACCGACTGGCTGGTGCCTACCTTGTAGGAGCCTTGGCTGGAGCTATCTCACCGAACGGAGCCATCACTGCCCTATTTACGGCTGGTGACTCTCAGGCTGCAGCCGTGGAAAAAGCGCTGCGAACAGGGTTAGCAGAAACAAATAAGAAAGCAGTCCTGACCAGGGCCGTCACTGGCGAAAACATCCCCGTGACAGGTGATGTGCTCATTTCTACTGTCAAAGACACGTTGCCAGTGATGACAGCAAGCTTGACCGGTACCAACGTGGGGATCGCCTTAGTGAACGCCAACGAGCCAACCCCCTCCGGAATCTTTGTCGTCGAAAGCGGTTATTTGGACACTGACATCCTGCCTCAGTTGGAAAGCATTCTATCCGGGAAAGATGTAAAAAATCTCGGTAAAACCGGTTGGAACCTCTATATTGCCGGGCCGGGAACGACTCCGAGTGGACCTGCCGTAAAAAGACCCTTATCTACAGAAATAAACGAAAAAATGATGCCGCTTTTACAAAAAGTCGAACAAGGCCAGATAGACCTCGCGGGATTTTGAACTTTTTGACAGGTTATGACTATAAATGATATACTAATGTTAGAATGTCGTTAAAAAACGTAGAAAAGCGACGATATGATGCTAGTGATTTGAAAGGGAACTCATGAGGGCAAACTCGGAAATCCCCTTGTCGATCGAAAAGGTCTTAGCGGGCCAATACGGTCCGCTCATTGATGTCCGTTCGGAAGGGGAATTTGCGGAAGCGACGATTCCAGGTGCAATCAATGTACCTCTTTTTAATAATGTTGAACGAGCCCGCGTGGGCACTCTCTACCGTCAACAAGGGCCTGAACCGGCTCGTCAACTCGGTTTAGAACTGGTCAGTCCGAAACTTCCCGATATCTGTCGGCGTGTTCAAGCAGCAGCCGGAACTGGGCCGGCTGTGCTCTTCTGCTGGCGTGGCGGAATGCGCAGCAAATCGGTAGCGACTGTGCTGAACCTGATGGGGCTGGAAACGTACCGGCTCGAAGGTGGATACAAGTCTTTTCGACGTTTCGTCAATGAATACTTTGAAAAGATGGTCCCCTCCTTGCGGCTAGCTGTGCTTCACGGCAATACAGGCGTGGGCAAGACGGAGATTTTAACTGCCTTGGAGCAGCGAGGAATAGGGACGGTTGACCTTGAATCGCTGGCGGAAAACCGGGGCAGCGTCTTTGGTCACTTAGGTTACTCGTCTATACCGAGCCAGCAAACGTTTGAAGGCCGGCTTGTCATGTCGCTGGAAAAGCATCGTGACAAGCGGGGAATCGTGCTGGAGGGGGAGAGCCGTCGCATCGGTCGCGTGGTTTTGCCTCAAATCTTTTATAAGCAGATGCAAACGGGGGACCATATTCATGTATATGCGTCTCGGTCTTCCCGAGTCAAACGCCTCGTCGATATCTATGCCAAGCTGGGACAACCTCATGAATTGACGCAAGCCTTGCTTCGCTTAGAGCAACGGCTAGGTAAAAACAACGTGTACCATCTCTGCGAAGCTGTTGAGCAGGGTGCTTATGCATCTGTGGCGGAAACGTTATTGAAGGACTATTACGATCCCTTATACGGTTACCCGAACGGTCCCAGCCGCCGGTATCACCTGAGTATTGATTCAACATCGGTCGAGGAAGCTGTTGACCTGATCGAGACATATATGACGGCACGTTATCGAGTATGAGAGGAGGATTTGAGATGTCGAACCTTGGGCTTGTCCTCAAACAGGCCAGGGAACAGAAGCAGCTCAGCCTCCATCAGGTGGAGAACGAAACCAACATTCGCTTGGCTTACCTGATGGCGCTGGAAGACGGTAATTATGATGAACTGCCGGGCCGTGTGTATGGTATCGGCTTTTTGCGCAGTTATGCGAAATATCTCGGACTCGACCCGATCCCGCTCATTGCAGAGCTAAAACACGACTGGAAAGATACGGTCGAAGAAGTGCCCGCCGCAACGACAGAGGAGGAAAAAGATTTCTCCGGACCAAAGGCGAGCAACACCGTCAAATTGGCTGGTTACGGCTTAGCTGTCGCCGCTGTGGCCGGGTTGATCTTCTTGTCGGCGAACTTGCCCAAAGATAACCCCGGACCGCCGGAAAAGCCTTCGCTGCAAGCGGAAAAAGAGCCGATCAAGGAAAATACCCCACCGGCAGTTATTGATAGCAACTCTACGCAAACACCGTCCTCTTCAGCGCCTTTAGAAAGTCCTGCGAGTGGCGAGCCCCAGGCGAACCGCACCGATACAACACCTACAACCGCCACAGACGAATCAGCCTCCAAGCCGGCGGAAGCTCAACCGGCTGCATCGATCACTCCAGAGATCTCTCCGGCAAGTCAAGCGCCTGCAACTGATGGTGTGGCCGTCACGTTCCGCGTCGTTCAAGATCGCTGTTGGATGGCGGTGACCCAGGATGATGTTCCCGCCTACACGGGGACACTGTCTGTGGGAGAAACGATGACCTTTACCGGGAAAAACAAGGTCTATATCCATGCGGGAAATGCCGGTGCTGTGGAAGTCATCTACAACGGTCAAAATCTGGGTACCCTCGGTGATTTAAATAAAGTCGTCACAAAAGAGTTTGTGCGCTCGTAAAAAAACCCGGGGACCTTACCCCGGGTTTTTATAATGAATAACCTGATCAGATTCGTCAATGCGAAAGGAGTTTGGGTTTCATGGCCAAAGAAGCGTCCTTTGATATCGTATCTCAGGTGGATATGCAAGAAGTGACGAACGCTGTTCATCAAGCGTTGAAGGAAATTGAAAACCGCTTTGACTTCAAGAACAGCAAAAGTGAGATTCGCCAAGACGAAAAAGGCATCACTCTAGTTTCCGATGACGACTTTAAATTAAAAAACGTCGTCGATATTCTCGAAAGCAAGATGGTAAAACGCGGGATTTCCCTGCGTGCCCTGAAATACGGGAAAGTGGAATCAGCCGCTGGTGACACGGTCCGTCAGCAGGTGGAACTCGTCCAGGGAATCTCCAAAGAAAAAGCGAAAGAAATTACCAAACTGATCAAGGACAGCAAGATCAAAGTACAAGCCCAGGTCCAAGGCGATCAAGTTCGCGTCGTCGGCAAACAGCGCGATGATCTACAGGCTGTCATTGCACTGCTGAAAAAAGCCGATCTGGACATCGAACTGCAGTTTATCAATTTCCGTTCATAGCTTACGTAAAGTACTCGATTAATGCATCGGGAAAGCGCCCGACGATGGCATCCCGCATTTTGGCCTCCATGTCTTTGGCCGTCTCGGCGGGATATACATACTTGCCCATGCCGTATTTGCCGTATTTCATCTTACGGTCTTCCTCGACCATCGGTAAACGTGAATGGGGGAAACGATCGAGGATCACCTTTTTAGCACGGCTTGTAAAGCGGTGCTGGATCAATTCAAAAGAGACGGGATGTCGGAGGGGTTGGATGAGGTCCAACTCCTTTTTTAGTGTGTCTAAGACTTTCTCATATTCTTCGAACCATCCTGGATAGACCATGATTGGAGCGATGATAAAACCTAAGGGATAGCCGGCGCCAGCGACCTTGCGAGCCGCCTGCAGCCGTTCGTCGACAGGCGGCGTCTTGTGTTCAAACTCCTGAACCACCTTGGCACTGTTGATCGAGAAGCGAAAGCGACAGTGGTCATTATGCCTAGCTCTTAACAGAGGATCGACATGGGTGAACTTGGTGACGAACCGAAGTCGCCCTAGTTCCTGTTCGCCGAAAAACTCGATCGTCTTGTACAGCGAGCCGGTCAAGTGCTCTACGCTCAAGGGATCACCTGAGCTGGCCACCTCAAAGGTCGTTATGTGGGGGGCTTTTTCCTGGATTAACTTTTCGGCTTGTTGCAGCATTTCTTCCACATTCACATAGACGCGCAGATAAGGCCGCTGCCCTAGCGTCGTCTGCAGATAACAGTACTCACAGTGGCCGGGACAACTGGTCATCAAGGGGAACTGGTAATCTGCTGAAGGGCGGCAGCTTGGGAAGCCCATATCCCGTTTGATACCAACGACGAGGGTTCTTTTCGCTTGGGCATATTTCTGCTGGGGCGTCTCGCCGGGCAGACCAGTGACCCGATTGTGGGAAGGAATTTTTCGTGTCGGAATGGCCTTTTCCCGGCAGAACTCCATGATCTGTTGGCCCAAGGGAAAGGTTAGCGCTTCTTCCTCAAATAAAACCCGCTGAGGCAGATACAACTCCTGCAAGAGGGACACCTCCTGAGATTAGCATTCCCCGGTGGTGTCCGGTTAACAGGTAGGTTACAGGAGAGGTAGATTAACAATTAGCGAATCGGTTTAGCAGCAGTTGAGGTACATTTCGGCTAGAACGCCGTAAAGACAGTACGTGATAGCCACATAAAAAGCGGCGAGTCCCTCTGAGGTAAGAGGTTCGCCGCTCCTAATAGTAACTAAATAATAAAAGAAATGTAATGTACTGTAACTAAAGTTTAATTCCCCGATAAGGGTTAACACCATCACAGGTCAGTATGGCTGTGTACATATCGGGCCGGCGATCTCGGAAAATTCCCCAGGAGGTACGCATCCGGGCGATTTCATCAAGGTCGAAGGTGGCGGTGAGGACTGACTCTGTAAAGCGATCCGCCTCGGCGACTTTCTTCCCGCATGGGTCAGAGATAAAAGAGGAGCCATAGAAGTTAATTTCTGACTTACCGGAAGTCTCACGGCCGAGGCGGTTCGAGGCGACGACAGGGACTAAGTTAGCGGCACCATGGCCGAGCATGCACGTTTGCCAGTGGGCCATCGAATCGTAGTCAGGTTGTTCCGGTTCCGACCCGATTGCTGTCGGATAGAGAAGGATTTCGGCGCCCATGAGGGCCATGCAGCGGGCCGCCTCTGGGAACCATTGGTCCCAGCAGATCCCCACACCGATCTTTCCGTACCGCGTCTCCCAGACTTTAAAGCCCGTATCGCCGGGATTGAAATAGAACTTCTCTTCGTAGCCGGGACCATCAGGGATATGAGTCTTACGGTAAACACCCAAAATGGTGCCATCGGCATCGATCATGGCGACCGAGTTGTAGCGGGCGTTGTTTTTCTTTTCGAAGAAGCTGATCGGCAGAACCACGCCCAGTTCCCGGGCTACGTTTTGAAAGTGAAGCACGGCCGGGTTCTTTTCGGTCTCTTTGGCCAGATCATAATATTCGGGCAGTTCTGTCTGGCAGAAATAAGGTGCCTCAAAAAGCTCCTGTAGCAGGATGACCTGTGCCCCTTGGGCCGCCGCTTGACGGACTAAGTTCTCCGCTTTTTTTATGTTATCTTCTACATCCCAGGTGCAGCTCATTTGAGTGGCCGCAAGGGTTACTTTACGCAATGGGTACACCTCATCCCATCATTGATATAGGAAAATAAGACTTTTGCAGAACATTTTTAACGGGGCATTTGTTGGGTCGCACAGTGTACGTTGCCGCCGCCCATCAAGATATAGCGGCTGTTTACTTTATAGATCTCTCGATTCGGAAAGACCTTGGCCAGTGTTTCTGCGGCTTTCGCATCTGTTTCGGCGCTTTCTCCGCCGAATACAGGAAGGATGATCCCCCCGTTGACGAAATAGAAGTTGATATAACTGGCAGCCATGCGATCTCCGTGATGGTATAAGGCAGGAGGCTGTTCGATTGGAATAATCTCAAACTTTCGACCTTGTGCATCAGTGGATTGCCGGAGAATCTCCAAGTTTTCCTGATTGGTGGCATAGTTGGGATCGTCAGGGTCATTACAAACCTGGATGAGCACGACGCCAGGGCGAGCAAAACAAGCGACATTATCTACATGGCCGTCTGTATGATCGCCATAGAGACCGGTTTTCAGCCAGATGACTTTTTCGACGCCTAAATACTTCTTAAGTTCACCCTCCAGGTCGGAACGGCTCATATGGGGGTTGCGGTTTGGATTTAATAGACATTCTTCTGTCGTCAACATGGTACCTTCACCATCGACGTGAATCGATCCACCTTCCATGATGAAAGGGGCGTTGAAGCGGCGAACACCGAGATGATCTAATATTTGTGGCGCCACCAGGTTGTCTTTTTCCCAGGAGAATTTGCCGCCCCAGGCGTTAAACTGCCAGTTGATACCGGCGACACCGCCTTGCCCGTCGATGACAAAAGTGGGGCCGTTGTCACGAATCCAGGAATCGTCATAGTCGAGAGGCATTATATCGACAGCGGGATCGCAAAGTTTGGCCGCATCATTGACCAACTCAGGCCGGACGATCAAAGTCACTGGTTCAAACGTAGCGATGGCATTGGCCACTTCGGCATAAGCCTTCCGCACATGTTCCAGTTCGTCAGGCCAGGTCTCTTCGCAAACTGGCCAAGTAATGAAGGTGCGGGCATGAGGTGCCCACTCTGGCGGCATACGAAATCCGAAATCCTTCGGGAAATCCATGGAATCTTCTCCTTCATTCGCTGAATTTTTCCGACTTATTATAGCATGAAGCTAGTCCTATCGCATTGTTAAAAGAGCCGACCTGAAAAAATCAAAAAGCTTCTGTCGAAGTCAGACATTAGGTTGCTCTGATAAAGTTCATAGATGATATATTTCCACTCCAGACCGTTCCAGATGCCCATCTAGCCGAACAAGGCGAAATACCCAAAGCTGTCGGAACGTTCCAAAAGAATCCAAAAGCCCCGAGTCAAAAAGGGGAATATGGGGGCTTCGGAGAATTCCTCATAGATTACCAGAATTTCGCGAGCAATCGCAACACTTTCTCACGTATCATAACTTATCACGCTAACCTTTGAACTTTTTGAGCCCAGATAGATTTTACATCATTTCTGTACAGAGACAAGCCATCCGAGCAAAAAGGGGGAGAGCCAATGAGTGGCCGTTCTGTTCATGCCTTATTGCTGACATTGGTGTTGTCTGTCCTTGTTTGGTCCGGTGTTCAGCCACAGGATCGATTCACCTGGGTCTTGGAAGTTCTGCCGGCCATGATCGGTGTGGTTGTTCTCGCTGTGACCTACCGCCATTTTCAATTCTCCACGTTCTGTTATTGCCTGATCGCGGTCCACATGATCATCCTTATGGTGGGAGGTCACTACACGTATGCCAAGGTTCCCCTCTTCGACTGGATCCGAGATAGTTTGGAATTGAGCCGGAACCACTATGACCGGCTAGGCCACTTTGCCCAAGGTTTTATCCCAGCCATCATCGCCCGGGAGATCCTTTTGCGTCTGTCACCGCTGCAGCGGGGAAAGCTGCTAAACCTGCTCATGATCTCCGTCTGCCTGGCTATCAGTGCATTCTATGAACTTATTGAATGGTGGATCGCTTTGGCGACAGGAACTGCTGCCGAGGCTTTTTTAGGGACTCAGGGAGATGTATGGGATACGCAGTGGGATATGGCCCTAGCCTTGCTCGGAGCGCTTTTGTCCACACTGCTGTTGGGAAGGGTCCATGACCGGTCTATGGAGCGGCTGCAGGCAAATGACGGTTAACCGAATGTTATGAAAGAGCCGCCCTAGGACAACTCTTTTTATGTAAAGGAAGAAAGAAAAAAAGCCCGCCGGTTAAGGCGAGCTTTTTTGTTAGCTAAGAGATTACCAACGGTTGCGGGGTTGGGGCTGGAAGCAGTCGCGGCAGTATACGGGCTTATCGCCACGGGGTTGGAAAGGAACTGTAGTTTCTTTGCCGCAAGCGGAGCAAGTGACAGGGTACATTTCCCGCTCTTGACGATAACCGCCGCCACGGTTGTTGTTATTTTGGGCTTTCCGAGCAGCCCGGCACTGAGGGCAACGGCCAGGTTCGTTGGTGAAGCCTTTTTCTGCGTAGAATTCTTGTTCGGAAGCGGTGAATTCGAACTCACAGCCACATTCTTTACATGTTAACACTTTGTCTTGAAACATAAAAAAACCTCCTCATAATTCGCCCTGTTTAGGGATATCCGTCAAACCTCCCTAGCCAAAGGCGATCGAGAAGATAGCGTTTCACCACATCAGGACTATATACACAGTATACACGGCCAATCCGTTTTTGGCAAGGGATAGCAAAATCATTTCTCAAGTTTGTTGTAGATCATCATTAAGACGATGCGATTTCCGAAGCCACAATCTCGTTTAAAGCATTTTCAATAAAATCATAGCTGATGATGCAATCAATGCCTAAGCTCTTTAACTTTTCCTGAGGTCCGTCGCCGATCCTCGTGACCAGTACGATCCGGCAATCGGTTAACGATTCTACCGAGGTCTTTGCCGTCGGAGGAGGCGCCCCGTCACAGGAGCAATGGGGAACGACAGATCTTTTTTCCAAAAAGCGAAAACCTTGACGGTCGACCTCGAAAATCAGAAATTCCCGAGTATGCCCAAAGTGTTGGTTGACTAACTTCCCATCGCTGCTGGCAACGGCGACTTTAATGGCCATGGTTCATTCTCCCTTCGGAAATAAAATATGTAGTCGATTTTCAGAGAACTGCTTAACCCTTGTCTGTCTATACTAGGAAAAATGGTGCTTAAAACAAAAAAGAGTTCAAACCTCAACCTGGAGGTAAAACTCTTTCTCACTCAGCATGTAACTTTGGTGGGCGATAACGGAATCGAACCGCTGACCTCTTGCATGTCAAGCAAGCGCTCTAACCATCTGAGCTAATCGCCCAAGGAAATGGTGCGCCCGGCAAGAATCGAACTTGTGCACCTGGTTCCGGAGACCAGTGCTCTATCCACTGAGCTACGGGCGCTTGATTGAACTCGGAATAAAATTTAATTTATCAAAGAATCTTAAGAAAGTCAACCCTGTGAATACTGAGCCGGTTAGAGAGCAATGTCTAATCATGCGAGTTTTTTGACTTCTATTATTAGGAAAGTGATCGATGGGTGGGCCTCCGGTCTCAGAGGCCCATTTTTCGAACTCCATTAAATTTTTGGGTACATAGGGCTAGTCCTGTCCCTGAACATCATTAATCCCGAACCGGAAAAAATGATTTTTCAGGTGCGATACGGTACCTTCGGGGACGCCGAACTCCTGGGCCATCTCCATGTCAGACTTGTCTTTGGCGATACCTTCCACAAATTTATCAAAGTCAATTCCCATCTCATGAGTCAAATCTACGAGACTTTCCCGCATTCCCCAAGGTGCGCCTCGCGTCGAAAATTGGGATGTCTCTTGAACTCCCAGTTCACGAGGACGGACACCCTTTTCAGTGACGTGACCGTATAAGTCTGAACGTCCATCCAGAGCCACCCGAGTCGCGCTTCCTAAATCTTCCGGGACGAACTTATCCGGCAGCGGTCGTTGGTCGCCTCTTCCTTGTGATCCACCCACGTCGATTCCTCCCTTTACCGATTCCTCATCTGTAGTATGCAGCCTTGCTGCGATGCCTATGCCGAAGCAAAAATAAATGAAAAATTTGGCGAAAAAAGAAGGAAAATGCGATTTGAGGTAATATATACGTTTAAATAAAGTAGAAAAAAGTCGAATGGGAAGAGTAAGTGAGGGAGTAATATGCCAAAGTTTAATCCAGAAAAATTTATCAGTCCTGGTACGGCTCATCGTTGTTTTGGGATTGAACCGGAAGTTTTAAAACAACTGGTTGTCGACGGTGTGATTCGCGGAGAAGTTTCAAAGAGCCGTGTTCGTGTCACTGAGGAAGATTTGATTGAAGCCATTGAAAGTGGTACCGTAAACCAATCGTCTCGGTTTTTAGGGATGTATGACGGTAAACTAAAAGAAGTCGCACCCGGCGTGTACCGAACTGTTGTGTAGGTACTGCGAAGTACATAGCCGCAATATTTAAGAAACGAAAAAAGAGCACCCCTGTAACGAAAGGGTGCTCTTTTGCATGGTCAGGACAAATTGACGGGAAAGATTCGCCATATCTTTTTCCGTCCTTACCGGGGAAAGCTAAGCGCAGAAAATCTTAGAAAGGGCTGGTGACAGTCAGCGTGCGCTTTGACATCATCGTAGTGGGTTCCGGGGCCGCCGGTTTGGCCACCGCCATTCAACTGGCCCGTTACAATCATTCTGTCTTGGTCTTTGACGGGGGAGATGGACGAACATCCTGGGTACCCAAATATCATAACTACCTTGGTTTTCCCCAAGGCATTTCCGGCAAGGAAATGTTGCGCCTCGGTCGAGAGCAGGCCCAGAACTACGGCGCCGAGATCGTGAAAAGCCAAGTCCTAAAAGCTGAGAAAAAAGATAACGAGGAATTTGTCGTCACTACCAGCAGTGCCGAATATACCAGTCGGCGTTTGGTCTTAGCTACAGGATTGGAAGACAATCAACCGGACATCTCCAACAAGTTTGATTTTGCTGGCCGGACTCTTCATTACTGTCTCGATTGCAACGGCTACGAATTCATCGGGCAAAAATCCGCCGTCTTAGGTCATTCCAAAAAGACCATTTACAACGCCTTGGAACTGCTCAACTATACCCATCAGGTCTGTATCGTCACCAATGGTCAAACCTTAGACGGTTACGATGAATTTAGAGATCTACTTACGGAAAATCACATTGACGTGCTCACTGAACCGGTTGAACGGTTTGTCGGTAAAGCCGGTGAAAAAGGGCGCCTGCAAGCTCTCCGTTTTACTGATGGTTCGGTCCGAGAAGTCGATGTGGCATTGTCCACCTATGGGGTCAAAGCAAACAATCAGTTGGCTCAGTCACTGAACGTGGAATGCAATGACAAGGGCCATGTCATCGTCAATGAACAGATGGAGACAAGTGTTCCCCATGTTTATGCCGCCGGAGACATCATCAATAAAACACAGATGCTCGTCTTCGCTACCTGCGAAGGGATCCGGGCAGCTATGTCCATCCACCGTTCCCTGGTTGTGAAGCGGCAACCGTCTACATCATGACAGCACTGGCGATGATACCAAGGCCGATGTATAGACAGAGCACCAGGACACCGACAGCGCGGTTGTCTTGCTTGAGTTGCTGTTGGATTTTCACCGTCGGGGTTAAAACATCAAAGAGGTAATAGCCTACCAAAAGAAAGACGATGCCGAACAGTCCCCAACCTAAGCTTTGGCCTGCGCTATCATTGCGGGTGATCGCTTGGTAGATCACCAGCGATAGAGCGATCAGTCTGCCGCCGTTGGCGAGAGCTACGGCGACATTACCCTTGGCGATCTCTAAACTAGTACGGTAGGCTGGGTGCAACAGTTCAAAAAGCCGTTGGATCAATAGCATGGCGAGTGCGCCAGCAACAAAGGTGATTGCAGGAACGACGAGCGGGTGAGCCCACATTTTACCGGATCCTCCTCAAGGGATACTTTGAGAACATTCGTGGCGATGATAAGCCACACTAAAGGTAACTCTTTTCGACATCTCTTCGCCGTTCCCTTCGCGTCTTGAGGCAAAAACAAAGACATGACCATAAAAAGTGACTAAAAAATAGACGGGATTAAGTTCGGAATTAAGGGTTGAAATAGAGGTGGCATTCCGCGTCAGGAGCGCCACCTTCGAATACCTTCCATAAATCTATAAAAATTACTGCATTTCAACTTGCTCGAATTTGTCTGTAGGAGCGTACCGTTCCATCTGCCTGCGGTACTCTTGTTGCAGCCCTTTGAGTCCGTTAAAAACGGCTTTTTCCCCGTAAAGCCAGCGCAACATCCCGGGCACTTCTGATTTAATGGTTTCCACACAGATCGGGTTTCCGTTCGCCTGGAGTCGCTGAAGCTGACGAAAGACAGCAGCTCTAATCTCTTCCGGTGTGCTTCCCCAACGGATTCGTTTATTCGGGTTCCAGTTTAATGTCACTGGGTAGGGCGGCTTGTTCGGAGCCAGCGAATCGGTACTTTGATTTTCTAAGCGGGCAATACGGTACCGAAGGCTCTCCGCTTCTTTTTCAAAACGCTGTAGAGATTCTGTAAGAATGTCTGTCAACAAATCTAGCGTTTGTTCTGTCGCTTGGCGATATTGGCGATATTGATCATCCATACGATCAAGAATGAGCGTTTTTAAAATGGGGGAAGACTCCAATCGGGAAACCAGATCATCTACGTGAAATTCCTCTAACGTGCCAGGAGACTTATACTCCTTGCCTGATAAATCGGCTGGTGTAATCATGGCACCAACAAGGCCGCGTCTTCCTTTTTTATGATGAACACCGCTAGCCGCTGCTTTTTTCTCTCGTATTTCTGTCGTATACAACTCACGAATTTCGTCGGTCATGGTTTCTCCCTTTCCTCTCTTCTTGCTACATACTATAACCGTTTATCGAAAAAACATTAGCGTTTATCGGCGATATAGTTGTGATCAATGACATTTAACAGAATAGATTAAATTTTCAGAAAAATACTCTTTACTTTCCCGTCGAATCGATTATAATAAAGTTCAAACCCGTAACAACAAATGAAAGAGAATAAAATCAGGATAGACGAGAAAAAATTGGGTTGAGAGATGAATTGGGGCAGGAGGTTTGATGGCCATGAAAGTCGAAAAAATTACTGAGGAACGGATTCAAATCCTTGTCTCAGCGGAGGACCTAACGACCCATAATATTGGGATCAAAGATCTTTGGCAGTATACTGCACAAGCTCAAGGTTTTCTGGCAGGTGTCCTTCAAAATGCCATGGAAGAGGGGACCCTTACCGACTCTTCACTCCGGCTCACCGTCGAAGCCCTCGGGTTGGTTCCAGAAGGGGTAGTGCTCATTCTTAAGCGACAACAGGAGGCACCCGCAATTCCTGAACTAAAAACAGAAGGTACAAAACCTATTGAAAAAATAGAGATGCCCGTGGAAGAACGGGATGAAGTAGTCTATGTATTCGGATGTTTCGAAGATGTATTATCAGCCTGTTGCAGGTTAGTCAGTTTAGGGGTGAAGGATGGCAGTCTGTTCCGTTATGACGATTCGCTCTACATGATTCTTTCCACAAAGGAACTGCAGTCAAAGAAAGCTTTTGCCATGTTAAGCGAATACGCAGAACGGAGCTCTTACTCACCTTTATTTTTCTCCGAATATGGCTCGGTCATACGTCAGCACGATGCACCCCGGTTTATTGTGAAGACTTTTCATCAGAAAAAGGAATGTTGTGTCGACGTTCGATAAAAATTAAAAAGAACCTCTTGTCAGTGGCTGTCCTCAAGCATATAATTGAACTTGAGTTAAGCAGTCACGATGATGTGACAAATATGAGGCAAAGGCGCCTTCAGTTATTGCGGAAAATTTTTTCGCGATGCATGAAGGCGTTTTTTATTTGTCCAAACTATTACGAGCAAATATGGGAGGTTGTGTTCATGGGTTATACCAAAGAAGACGTCCTGCGCATGTGCCGAGAAATGGACGTCAAGTTCATTCGTCTTCAGTTCACCGATATCTTCGGCGTATTGAAAAACGTTGCTATCCCCGTTGAACAAGTCGAAAAAGCCCTTGACGGCGAATTGATGTTTGACGGCTCCTCGATCGACGGTTTCGTCCGCATCGAAGAATCCGATATGTACCTCCGTCCCGATCCGAACACCTTCGTTGTATTCCCCTGGCGTCCCCAAGACGGCGCTGTTGCCCGTCTGATCTGTGACGTTTACAATCCCGATGGAACTCCTTTCATCGGTGACCCTCGGAATGTACTTAAGTCCGTTCTCGCCGAAGCTGCTGAAATGGGCTACACCATGAACGTCGGTCCTGAACTGGAATTCTTCCTCTTCCTGACCGATTCTGAAGGTAAACCGACCACCATCACTCATGACAAAGCCGGTTACTTCGACATGACCCCCATCGACCTCGGCGAAAACGCCCGTCGCGACATGGTTCTGACCCTCGAGCAAATGGGCTTTGAAATCGAAGCTTCCCACCACGAAGTGGCTGCGGGTCAGCACGAAATCGACTTCAAATACTCCGATGCTCTCGACGTTGCTGACAAAATTGTCACCTTCAAGTTTGTCGTTCGGACCATCGCTCAGCGTCATGGTCTCCATGCTACCTTCATGCCGAAACCGATCTTCGGTATCAACGGTTCCGGTATGCACACCAACATGTCCCTGTTCAAAGACGGCACAAACGCTTTCTATGATCCCAGCACCCCTGATCAACTGAGCGAAACTGCCAAATACTATATCGGTGGTCTGCTGAAGAACGTTCGTTCCTTCGCTGCTGTCACCAACCCCACCGTCAACTCCTACAAGCGTCTGGTCCCCGGCTACGAAGCTCCTTGCTACGTCGCTTGGTCCTGCCGCAACCGCAGCCCCTTGATCCGAATTCCTGCCAAACGTGGCGCTTCCACCCGGGTCGAACTGCGCAGCCCCGATCCGTCCTGCAACCCCTACCTGGCTCTGGCTGTCTGCCTCAAAGCCGGTCTGGACGGCATCAAAAACAAAATCACTCCTCCCGCTCCTGTGGATGAAAACATCTACCACATGGATGCTGCTCGTCGGGCCGAATTCGGCATCGCCAGCCTGCCCTCCAACCTGGCTGAAGCTGTTGACGAACTCGAAAAGAACGAAGTTGTCAAAGCAGCTCTTGGTCCCCACGTTGCAGAGCGCTTCGTAGAAGCCAAACGGGACGAATGGGATTCCTTCCGTATCTCCGTCCATCCTTGGGAAGTCGACGAGTACCTCGTCAAGTACTAATCCTTCGACGGATTGGTTCTTACCCGTTGCTTATCAGCAGGTCTTTCTCCTCTGGGGAAAGACCTGCTTTATTTATGAACAACGAAAAAAATATACGATTGGAAAAAAATGATGGTTGATTTGGCGTTGCAATTGTGCCATAATAGCAAACGTCGCCGATACGAAACGGCAGAAAACGACAAAAAGCTACAAGCTTGTGTCGAATCTGGTCCTTGAAAATCAAACAGTTGTAAGCAAAAGCGTGCGAAACCAAAGTCAATTCAGCCCGTGCACACGGGAAGGATGGATAACTTCTTTAATCAAGAAGAGCTTGACTCAAGCTTATCTACATTTTTGTGGAGAGTTTGATCCTGGCTCAGGACGAACGCTGGCGGCATGCCTAACACATGCAAGTCGAACGGAGCACGGATACTTCGGTGGAAGTGCTTAGTGGCGGACGGGTGAGTAACGCGTGGATAACCTGCCTGAGAGTGGGGGATAACAGCCCGAAAGGGCTGCTAATACCGCATAATGTTGTCTGGGGACATCCCCGGACAACCAAAGGAGCAATCCGCTCTTGGATGGGTCCGCGTCCGATTAGCTAGTTGGTGAGGTAA
>NZ_JACVHF010000022.1 GCF_014502795.1 Heliobacterium chlorum | reverse complement strand
AACCCCCAGCTAACTCATGGTCGGGGCGACAGGATTCGAACCTGCGGCCTCTTGGTCCCGAACCAAGCACGCTACCAAACTGCGCCACGCCCCGAACACAAAGGTAATTCTACACAAATACCTAAAGGAAGTCAAGCAGAGGACAAATGAAAACTGCTGAACAAAGATAGACATAACTCAACAGTTTATTTTATACAGCCTATCAAATCGCTTTCTCACTTCCTCCGAGATGCAGCAGGTTTGGCTTTTATCCAACCTAATTCCTCGGAGATTTTCATTGCTGTCAACCGTACTTGATAGATCATTTCAGGCATGCGCGACTTTTGAAAGCGCAGTTCTGGTCCGGCGAGGCTTAGTGAACCTACCACTTTGTTCTCCCACGAAAAAATCGCTACAGCCAGCCCGACCGTTCCTTCCGTCGTTTCTCCGTAGCTGACTGCATAACCTTGGTCTCTAACCGATACCAATTCTTCGGTGATCCGCTCCACTTCATCGCATCGAAAAACCTCAGGGATTTGGCGGAAGACCTCCTGCTGGGTTCGTAACGGGAGGTGAGCTAAAATCACTTTTTTAGAAGCTCCCCGGTATAAGGGGAGTCGCATACCGATCGGTTCCATTACTCGCAATGCGTGCGGAGAGTTAACTGCTTCCACGTAAACCCCGTAGAGGTCTTCTCGTACAGTGAGATAAACGCTTTCTTTTGTGGTTCGAGCCAGTTCCTTCATAAAAGGCTTGGCTAGAAGGCGAAGGGAGAGGTTATTCCAGACGATAAACCCAAGTTGTACCAGCGTAAGCCCCAGTTTATATTTTCGGTTTTGTTTGTTTTTATGAACGAGACCATGTTAAGCCAATGTGGCCAAGATACGACAGCCATGGCGGGGGCTAACAGGAAAAAAGGAGGTTAGCCACATGTGCGGCATTGCCGGTGTGTTATATAAAAAACCGTTTGGGCCCCGTAGGGAGAGCTGCTGAATCTGGTTTTTGGAATCCGCCACAGGGGCGAGGACTCCTGCGGAGTCGCTCTTTTTGAAGCACCTCAAGCCGACAAATCAGCGTCTTTTGACAGGGCAAAAAAGGGCTTGGAACGAAACCTAGAAGTTCGCTGTGACTCCTTACTTCCCGACGCAACAGAGACTTCCATCACTAAAGTATCTCCCCACATCTCTGCAGGAGTCGAAGCTTTGATCGATCTCATTGACCACGTCCTAAAGGCACGTTCTGGACGTATCTACAATTGTCACAGACAGGGGAACGGACTGAGCTTTCGCATCGAATATGGCGGTTCCCTGACCGAATTATGCTATGCCCTCGAAGCAGCACAGGTGCAAACCATCAGTCTAGGACGGCAGCTTCGAATTCATAAAGATCTGGGAACCGCCGATCGGCTCAATCAATTATACAGTTTTCAGGAACGCATCGACTCCCACGGCATCGGACACGCCCGATTGGCTACGGAAAGCCGTGTGTCCCCAGATCGTTCCCATCCCTTTTGGGCTTACGGTTTCTCCGATGTAGATGTACATAACGGACAATTGACGAACTATTGCAAACTGCGGCGCCGTTTTCAGCACCTCGGTTACCGATTTCGAACCGATAACGATTCAGAACTTATCGCGATCTACTGCCGCCCACTACCTGCAGAAGGGATTAGAACTGTTCTCCGTCTTAGAGCGCAGTCTATTTGAATTGGACGGGACCTTCACTTTCCCGGTGGCCACTTCAGAGCATATTGGTTTCGCCAAAGATAATTTGGCGGCTAAACCACTGGTCTACATGGAGATGGAGGACCGGGTCCTTTTAGCTTCAGAAGAAACATCTCTGCGCACAGTTGTCCCTGATCTGAATGTTCCTGTAGAAGAGCCGCCGCCATTTTCCATCGGCGCCTGGTCAGTGACGGGAGAAAAAGCTGTATATAAAGTACCGAACCGGGCGGTGATATAGAGATGAAAATGCTTGATGCCAACCAGATGAGCATCACCAATATCAACCGAAGCCTTCGCGAGGCCGGAAAGAAGGGGGAGCCTGTCCTTGTAAGCAACACCCTTGCCCGGCATCACCTGGCCGTGGGTATCTTGGCACCTGTACAAGTCACCTTTGTAGGGAGTGTCGGATACTATTCCGCCAGCCTCTCTGACGGTCCCTCTATTAGGGTAAAAGGCAGTGCCGGTTGGTTTGCCGCTGATAATTTCATGGCCGGCCAAATCGTCGTCGAAAAAGACGTGGGCAATTGCGCCGCCCCGGGCATGCGCGGCGGCAGTCTTATCGTACGGGGAAATTTAGGCTCCCGGGCCGGACAAGTGATGAAATCAGGCACCATACTTGTCGGCGGCAACGCCGGGTTTATGACCGGTTTTATGCTTTTTGACGGACGTATCGTCATCGTAGGTGACACCGGGGAGCTCTTAGGCCACTACATGATCGGCGGTCAGATTTTTGTAGCCGGTCAGATCGCGAGTTTGGGTACCGATGCTGTAGAAGCGGAGGTAACGGCTGAAGATAGTGATTTTCTCTCCGAAATTTTAGAACGATATGAGTTCCCTCATCCCGGCCGATTTCGCAAAATTATCTCCGGCCGGAAATACCACCACATCAAAAGGGGGTGACTTCCTCGGGGGAGACCTGGAACAAAGAGATCATCCGGCAAATCTGAGCGAAGGCCGCCACCGGTCACCATCAGGTCTCCGGCTTCGGCGCAAGGCGGTCCTTGCCGTCATTCAATGATCTAACTTTTCTACCGGCCGGACTTAGCCGCATGGTCATCGACGCCTATAAAGAAGAGTGCCGCACCCACACGGTTTTGGGTGCCCGTTTTGCCAACAAACCTCTTTAGTTGGATCGAGACGCTTTAGTACGGAACGTACATATACACCAGTCGTTAGGGATTCCCGTTCAACTTCTTGACCCGCAGCAAGTTAAAGAAATGGTCCCGCAAATCAATGTGGACGACGTGGTGGTTGCTGCCTACGAGCCTGAATCGGGGTACGGAGATCCAGTCCTGACGACCAACGCTGTGGCCGATGCCGCACGCCTCCTCGGTGTCGAATTTCGGCTGCAGACAGAAGTGACCGGGATTTTACAAAAAAGTGATGGTTCTGTACGGGGTGTTGTCACTGCATCCGGGGAAAAGATCATGTTGCCTATCGTTATCGACACGGCCGGTGCATGGGCCGGAAAAGTGGCCGCATTAGCCGGCAAAGAGATTCCTATCCGTCCTACCCGGGAACAAAAGCATGGCCGCCCTATCGCCCTTTGGCCATATCCAGCCTCGGAAACAGCCCGCTTATGGCCAAAGTGAGCTATATAGGACTCGCTGAAAGAGGAACTGCTGAGAATTATCGGATACTAGAGGATGTCATCGGCCATATCGCCAAAGGGATGCCTCTGGAAGAGGCCGAAATTATCGTATCTGGTGGACGAGGCATAGGCGGAGCGGAGCAGTTTTCGCTCGTCTTTGATCTGGCCCGTGTCCTCGGTGCTCATGTAGGAGCGAGTCGGGCTGCAGTTGATTCCGGTTGGATTGCTTATGAGCATCAAGTGGGACAGACCGGAAAGACGGTACACCCCAAGGTTTATATCGCTTGCGGCATTTCCGGTTCTGTCCAGCATCAAGCCAGCATGAAAGACTCCGAAGTGATCATTGCCGTCAATAAGGATCCATTGGCACCTATTTTTCAAATTGCTACATATGGGATCGTTGGCGATGTCCATGAAGTCTTACCAAGATTGACGAAAGCTTTTCGTTCGGAGAAAGAAATGTAAACTTCCCTCCCGATATGGTATGATAACCGGGAAAAGAGGAGGGAGTACTTTGACCCAACATCCGGAATGTTACGTCGCTTTATTTACAGCTGACCCGGTTAAAGTGGAGACCTATACTGATACATACGAAATGGATGTCACTGTGGAAGTGTCCGGCCAAGGTTATCAACGCCAGCCGGTTAAGTTTGAGTTTACCCAAACCGGTGACGGATTTATGGCACGAAATCTGGATTCGATTCTCTTTCCAGAAGCCCTGACCGACTGGGGCGTCGTCACCCATATGTCCGTCCTGTTTGAGGAAGATCGCGGGTTTTGTACCCCTTTGGCCCAGGGATTGGAAATCATCGCCGGTGATACCATAGAGATACGCCCTGGAGAGCTGGCCTTACTCATTCCCCAGCATACCTGCAAGCATTGCCAACAGAAGGCCTCCCAAGCTAATCAAGAGTGAGGAGTGTCTAGTGGATATAATAGAAGTCACCCTTGTCGATGAACTAAAGGAATGCCTGGCCATCCGCAAAGACGTCTTTATCCTGGAACAAGCCGTCCCGGAAGAACTGGAAGTGGACGATCACGATCGCTCTCCCTTGTCCTGTAAACACCTGTTGATCCGCTTGGACAGGAAGGGTGTCGCCACGGGTCGGCTCTGCCCTTATGACGAGGAAACAGCGAAGTTGCAGCGCATAGCCGTAAGGAAGGAACACCGAGGCAAAGGGATGGGGGCGATCATCGTCCAAGCCTTGGAGGAGAATGCCCAACGGGAGGGATACCACCGGACTCTCCTTGATGCCCAATTGCATGCACAAGCTTTTTATGAGAAATTGGGCTACGAAAAAGTATCCTCTGAGTCCTTCTTAGACGCCGGCATATGGCACGTTCGCATGGTGAAGGTCTTGCCTTCCCAAGAAATATAATAAAAAAAAGCGGGCTGGCCCACTACGCGGGTCAGCCCCTTTCTAAATCCTCCGTTCGAAAGATGAAGTGCTCCAAAATGATCACCGCCAGCACACCGATGACAAAACCGTTGCCCAAGATAGGCCGGACCAAAGCTGGGAAGCTAGCTGTAACCGCAGGCGGCAAAAAAGAAACGACTGTCGCCAACATCATCGGCAGGCCAACGATATAACCGTTGTCCATGCTCAAGGGGTCTGTCGACTCGAAGACGATCCTCAATCCCGTCGCCACTTGGGAACACATGATATATAGAAGCAAAGTGCCGATCACAACCGGTGGGATGTTACCGAGGTATTGAATCAGCTTCGGCGAAAAAGCAATGACGAAGAGGAAAACACCTGCCGGTACGAGTGTGAATCGGGAGGCACAGCTTGTCGAGGCGATGACACCAGGGCTTAAAGAAAAGTTGACGGGACCGATAATGCCTAAAAAACCGGAAAGCACATTCACCAAACCGGTCACCGTTACACCTCGGGAAATGCGCACCGGCATCCTGTCGGCCAGAATCATCTTGCCAACCGATTGTATAGACCCCAGATCATTGATCACCAAGGCAACGTAACATAGCAGCATAGATACAATCAAAGCCGGTTCCAACGAAACATGAAGAGTCACATCGCGAAAGAAAGAGGCCACGAAGGGTACTTGTGCAGACTCGGAAGGAACTTGAGGAAACAGTAGGTAATAAATCAAAGAACCGCCGAGCATCGCCCAGATAATGAGCGTCGATTTCCAAAGCCCAGACAGCCTTTGACTCACCGCCACCACAACCAGCAAAAGCAGCAAAGAAAACAGCAGATGTTGGAGGGGAGAGCCTTCGGCTTCAGGGGCAATGACGAGGTTAATTATGGTGGGGATAAGTGTAAAGGCGATGAGCAACAAGATAACCGCCACGACCCGAGGCGTAAATAGATTCTTTAGATAGGTAAACCAGCCGGTTGCACTGAGTACAGTCAGCAGAAATCCACAGATCATCATCGATGAATAGATTGCATCCATGGGACTTCCTGTGTTCGTTATAATGCCTACAAGTAAAATCGCTGCAGGCCCGGTGACCAGTGGTAGTTGATGTCCCCAATAGACCTGTATGAGGAGCATCACTGCAGTGATAAAAAACAATTTTTGCAGATAGGTGATTTGGTCCATGGGATCGGTAAAATGAATTTGGGCAACGATCTTTCCCAGAATGATGATCAACGGCACCGTAATGGCCAGCCACTGAAGGCCATAGATCAGGTTTTGCCAGCGGGGAGGACGATCTTCTAATCCATAGCGGTACGAAGGTACATTCAATAAGGTCATCTCCAAATCAATTACTTCATGAGCGATCATGACTTTTTTATTATACCTTACCGGAGGCAAGGATTATATTACCTAATCATCTGTCCTGTTTTGGTTAAATGATGATCCACATGGAAAAGGAGGAGCGTCAATGGGGATCACCGTGCGTACCTACACACTCGACGACTTTGAGGGACTCCTCGATCTGCAGAAGGAAGCCTTCCCGCCGCCCTTTCCAGAAGAGTTATGGTGGAAGCGGGATCAAATCGCCGCTCATGTGAGCACGTTTCCCGAAGGAGCCATGGTGGCTGAACTGGATGGAAAAATCGTCGGATCGGCTACGTCTTTGCTGATCCACCATGAAGGCAAACCTCATACCTGGGCAGAAGTCGCTGACGACGGATACATTCGCGGCAGCCATGATCCGCATGGGGACAGCCTCTACGGCATTGACGTCTGTGTTCGTCCCGCCTACCGGGGCCGCGGCGTTGCCCGCGCCCTTTACGAATCCCGCAAAGAACTGGTCATCCGCCTTGGCTTGAAACGTTTTTTAGCCGGCTGCCGGATCCCGAACTTCCACGAGTATGCCTGTCGAATGTCCTGTGAGGAATATGTTCAGCAGGTGGTGCAGGGGGAAATCACTGATTTGGTGCTCACCTTTATGATACGGCAAGGCTTGCGACCCTTACAGGTGTTAGATGATTACTTAGACGATGAAGAATCGCTAAACAAAGCTGTGTTAGTGGAGTGGACGAATCCCCATCTTCCTGTTCCTGCAGGAAAACCCTCGAGATAAAGAGAATTTTGTAAGCTTATCCTGTAGCCTAAAATTGCACTAATGTATTCACACGGAGGTGACCCCATGCGCTGGGTCTTTCCCAAGCAGCAATCGATTCCCCCTTATCCAGGACTTTCTCCTTTTCAGTCGGCCCTGTTGTGGCGACGGGGTATCAAACCGGATGATGCGGAGGCCTTCATCCGCTCATCCATTGACGATATGCACGACTCCCTTCTATTAAAAGACGCCGGAAAAGCAGCGCAGTTGATCCGCCAGGCGATTGATAATCAAACGCCTATTACCGTATACGGCGATTACGATTGTGACGGTGTTACCGGGACCGCCTTGATGGTGGAAAGCTTACGCAAACTCGGCGCTCAGGTGGACTGGTATATCAACAGCCGCTTTGTTGACGGTTTTGGCATGCACCCGAATGGCGTTGAGGAGATCGCCCGGCGGGGAGGGACCCCTCGACTCATCGTCTCCGTCGATAACGGCATTTCTGCCGTCACTGCGGTCCGGCGGGCCAAAGAACTTGGCATGCAAGTCGTGGTGACCGATCACCATGAGCCGGGAAGCGAACTTCCTCCGGCTGACGCCATCGTCAATCCCCGGCAAGCCGATTGTCCCTATCCCTATAAAAGTCTCGCCGGCGTTGGTGTCGCCTTTAAGGTGTTGCAAATCTTGTTTAAAGAGGCCGGCTGCCCTCGTGAGTTGCTTCGCTCCCTCGATCTGGTGGCTATCGGCACCGTTGCTGATGTCATGCCGGTGACCGGAGAAAACCGGATTTTCATAAAAAACGGGCTGAAGCTGATCAACTGGGGAGAGCGGGCTCGGACGGGCTTACGGGCCATTAAGGAAGTGGCCGCTCTACACCGGGAAGTCAATGCGCACTATCACTTAGGCTTTATCTTTGGCCCGATGCTCAATGCGACGGGTCGGCTTGACGGCGTCCCGGAGACGGCGGTAGACCTGCTGCTCACCCTGGACTATGCACAAGCCCGGGCATTGGCGATGGAGTTAAAGGATGTAAATCAACAGCGGCAGGAAATGACTCGCCGGCAGACAGACAAGGCGACTCGGCTGGTCAATCAGCGGGATTCTTTTATCGTCGTCTATGACCCGGAATTTCATGAAGGCATCGTGGGCTTAATCGCCTCACGGCTCAAAGAGGAGTATTACCGGCCTGTGCTCATCCTCACCGACAGCGAGGATGCAGGCATATTGAAAGGTTCTGTCCGGAGCGTAAAAGGCTTTTCGGTTAAGGAACACCTGATCGACGACTGTGCCGACTTGCTGACGAAAGGCGGCGGTCATGAGATGGCCGCCGGCTGTTCGTTGCCTCGGGAAAACCTACCCCAATTGAGGGAGCGTTTAAACCGAGCCGCTGGCAGCGTTTCTCCGGAACTGTTCACACCCTTTGTGGAGATCGATTACCTCCTGCGACCGGAAGATTTGGATATGGTGCTGATCGAAGAGATCGAGCGATTCGCCCCTTATGGCGTTGGATGTCCCCGGCCCAACATCTTGCTGGCCCCCTTTTGGCCCGAACAGGTTCGGTTTATGGGCCGGGAAGGAAATCACTTGCGCCTGAGCGGAGGCGGAGTTCAAGTGATCGGCTTCAACCAAGCCGAAGAATACCGTCAGGCTGGCATTGATGGTCCCTTGGCCATTTTAGGCCTCCCTGAAATCAATGACTACGACGGCATGATTCAGTTTCGCATGCGCGATGAAGGTTGGCAGGCTTACGGGGAAGTTTTCGCGGCGAATCAATAAGCTCTTCACATATAATGACCGCCGATCTTTTCTGCCCGGTCTCGGGCCAACCCTGCTGCGGTTAAGGAAGAACCCCGTAGGATGGCCGATGTTCCGAAGGACTCTCGAATCTGGTCGATGACCCGGCTGGCTCGATCTTCCCGGTCCATATCGCGAAACAGTTCCTGTTGAAGCGTTCCGCCTTCGTTGAGTCCGGAAATGTCTACAGTAAGACTGCGCACAGGCCGGCCGTCCCAATGCTGCCGAAAAAGGGTTTGCACTTTCTCATAAACTTGACCTGATAAATTGGACGGCGCCGGCAGCGTCGTCTGCCGATAAAATCCGCGGGTTAGATCATAGGCCCGCACTCCGACGGAAACAGTCCGGCCCGCTTTGTTCAGTCGCCGCGTTCTTCGACAGACTTCATCGGTCAATTCCAGCAGGACCAGTTCAATATCGGAACTGTGGTGATAATCCCGAGGAAGAGTCACCGAATGGCCGACGCTTTTCGGTTCTTCCAAGGTTCGCTGGATAACCGGTGAACCATCGATTCCCCAGGCGAGATCATGATAAATTTCACCACGGATGCCAAAGCGCTTGATGAGGTAATGGACCGGATAGTGAGCTAGGTCACCAATAGTGATTAAGCCCATGTTGCGAAAATGGCGCTCCATGCGGGAACCCACCATGAACATTTTTCGGATCGGTAGAGGGTGAAGTTTCGTCTCGAGATCATCGCACGTCCAAAGCGCCACGCCGGAGGCGCTTTTCTTTGCTTCCACGTCGCAAGCCATTTTAGACAAGAATTTGTTCTGGCCGATACCGACAGAGCAGGGAACCTTCACCTCGTCCCAGACTCGTTGCCGAAATCGCCGGGCTGCTTCTACAGCGTCACCCCAAATGTGTTCCGTGCCCCGCACGTCGATAAAGAGTTCATCGACGCTGTAGGGCTCGACAAGGGGAGAGATAGTCCGAGCGATCTGCTGGATCTGCCAGGAAACTTCCATATAAAGACTCATACGGGGGCGGACACATATCGCCTCTGGACAGACAGCCCGAGCTTCCCCTACGGTCATAGCCGTCTTCACACCGTAAGCTTTGGCCTCCCGGGAAGCAGCCAGGATAATCCCGTGCCGTCGTTCCGGATCACCGCAGACGAGCACCGCTTTTCCCTGCAGAGAGGGGTTGTGGGCTACCTCCACGCTGGCGTAGAAAGAATTCATGTCTGCCAGCAGAACTGTAGGTTTCACGGCTCACTCACACCCATCGTCTCCTCTGTGTACGATTTCTTCTTTGGAACATATATTCCTAGAACATTAGTTTTATTATACGAACGTTCGTTGGGTTTGTCATGGAGATTTGTTCGGTTTTCAATTGCCAAATTATGGTGCATAGGGAAAATAAAAAGGGCGCCTCAAAGGCGCCCGGAAAAATCGGTAAACTATGAACGTTTGGAAAATGGCTTGTCCTATGCCGGAAGGTAGACGTACTCTTCGTGGTACCGCGGAAAGATGATCTCTTTACCAGCGAGGCGTCCATCGTTTGCGACGACGAGGACCTTGTCTTCCAAGTATTGAAGCACGGTCCAGGTCGTTTCGGTCCAGGGGATGAAAATTCGCATGGGAATCCTCCTTCTAGCTACACATGATGTCAAAAATGTTCCCAATAGAACCTGTACATTTATTGTACAAGCTTAGTGTAACACTGATAAAAGCATATGTAAATGATATGATTGGAAGTATTCCTATGAATCGGATATAATGGCGGTATAGAGGAAGGGAGGAGACGCTAATGGCTCTTTGTGACAAGTGTCACGAATGTCGCCGTGACAAACAGGACGAACTGGAGCGCTTTCGTGAAAAATTCGTCGAGGGCGGTGTCGTCGAAAAGTCGCCTGAATGTAAAGAATGCGACAATGTAGAAGGAGAAAATCTGGAGCTTTGCTTAATTTGCGGCGCACCGATTGACAAAAAGAAACAGTAAAAATCTAAAGGAGGCGACAGCCTCCTTCGTTTATTATTGATTTTCTTGCCATGCCAGGGGTAAGGAATTATAATGGCATGGAATCCTAAGGGCAAGGAGGGTGATGCATGAAAAAACCTACAAATCCCCGATTGACGCTTGGTTTGGGTTTATTTTTGTTGTTTATGTTGACGGCAGGGGTCTCATACGGATTATTTAGCTTACAATCTTCCGAGAATAACGGGGTTACCTCCGACGGCCCGCTAACACAGGCCGAATTAAAAAAGCGCATGAATGTGTTGCTGTTGGCTATCGATAAACGACCCGGTGAGAGTACCGGTCGGACCGATACTATGATACTGGCCAGCATCGACCGTCAGGATAAGAAGGTCTTCCTTTTATCGATCCCTCGTGACACACGCGTAAAAATTGATGGGCACGGTTTGGACAAGATCAATTCGGCCCACATGTACGGCGGCGTTCCTTTGGCGGAGAAGACTGTGGAAGATTTGTTAGGTATCCCTGTCGATTACTACGTGAAAACCGATTTTGACGGTTTTCGTGAAATCGTCGATACGCTCGGCGGTGTAGAAATTGACGTTGAAAAAAACATGTATCATAATGAAGGAGATTCTGGTGATTTAATTAATTTAAAAAAAGGCGTACAGACATTAAACGGCAAAGAAGCCTTGCAGTACGTTCGTTTTCGTTCGGACGAGCTCGGCGATATCAGCCGTACTCAACGGCAGCAAAAGTTCTTGCAGGCCTTGGCCAAATCGGCCCTTCAAATGAATACGGTATGGAAACTGCCAGCTTTGGTGCCGCAACTATCGAAAGTGGTGGAAACCGATCTCGGGGTCGGCGATATGGTTTCTCTGGCCATGATGGCCAAAGACTGGAAGTCTGAGAACATCATCGCACACACCTTGCCAGGCAACTTTATGACCTTAAACGGGATCAGTTACTGGTATGTTGACCCTGTAAAAGCCAAGCAGGCGGCTCTGGACTTTATGCGCGGCATCATTACGACGAAAGTGATCGACGAAGGGACTATTGTCTTAGAGGAAAAACCGCGGGCCAAATCGGATGACAGCGAAAAAGCCGACGATAAGAAAGCAGACGAGAAGGCCGATCCAACAGCTGCTTCTGACGGCAAAAAGACGACTGGCGAAGGCTCACTCAAGCCGGGAACGTCTAACGGGAAGACGGACAGCCTCAACGGAAAAACATCTCCTGAAAACCCGCTGAATCCGAAGAATCCGAAAGCGCCTCCCAGTAACCAGCCTCCGACGGGGAATCATTCAACAGGCACCGTTACGAATCCCCCGAACAATAGCAATGGCTATCCCGATATTAACATACCCTCCACGGGAACACCTTCTACAAATAGTCCTACTACCGGCAATTCCGTCGAGCCGACTAACCCCTCCACAGCGGCGCCCAACCGTGTCATCCCTGGCGCTCCCCCCGTTCCGTCAGGCGTTCAGTCCCCTGACAACGGATTAGTAAATGAATAATGACTTCAAGGAGGTTTCTTCTGTGGAATCGATGATCCGTGACATCTCTCTTGCTCCGAAAGGCCAGTTGAAAATTGACTGGGTGGCCCAACACATGCCCATCCTTAACCAGTTGAAGAAGGATTTTGAAAAGCGCAAGCCCTTAGCCGGTAAACGAGTGATCATCTGCCTGCACTTGGAAGCGAAAACGGCCTACCTGGCACTGACTGTTAAGGCAGCCGGTGCGGAAGTGGCTGTATGCGGCTCTAACCCACTGTCGACGCAAGACGATGTAGTAGCTGCACTCGTGCAAAACGGCGTCACCGCCTATGCCTGGTACGGAGCTACCGATGAAGAATATAAAATGCATCTAAATAAAGCCCTCGATTTTCAGCCGGACATTCTCATTGATGACGGCGGTGACTTAGTGGCTACGCTTCACGCCGAACGGCCTGAGCAAGCCAAAAAAATCGTCGGCGGAGCCGAAGAGACGACAACCGGTATTTTGCGATTGAAAGCGCTCGCTAAGGAAGGCCACTTGAGTTTCCCCATGATGGCCGTCAATGACGCCCAAATGAAGTACCTCTTTGATAATCGCTACGGAACCGGTCAGTCTGTATGGGATGCTATCATGCGGACGACTAACCTGGTCGTATGCGGGAAAGTCGTCGTCGTCGGCGGCTACGGCTGGTGTGGAAAAGGCGTGGCAGCCCGGGCTAGAGGCCTGAATGCCCGCATCGTCGTCACTGAAATCGATCCCGTTAAAGCAAACGAGGCGTTGATGGACGGTTTTGAAGTTATGCCGATGGTGGAAGCGGCGAAAATCGGTGATGTCTTTGTCACCGTCACCGGCAACCGGGATATTGTCCGTCGAGAACACTTGGAAGTCATCAAAGACAAGGCTATTCTCTGCAACGCCGGCCACTTTGACGTAGAAGTAAATAAAGAAGACCTTCGGGCCCTATCTACGAGCGTTCGTATCGCCCGGAACAACATTGAAGAGTACACCTTCCGCGATGGACGCAAAGTCTATCTCCTCGGGGAAGGTCGACTGGTGAACTTGGCTTGCGGAGACGGCCACCCTGCTGAAGTGATGGATTTAACCTTTGCCTTGCAAGCGATGTCTTTGGAATACGTCTTCACCAACCGGGAACAGTTGGAACCGAAAGTCTATCCCGTTCCCGAAGAAATCGACCGCAAAATCGCACAGCTTCGTTTACAAGCTCTCGGTGTATCCATCGACGAATTGACGGAAGTCCAATCGAAGTACCTGAACAGTTGGCAGGAATAACCTCGCCGACGTGGAATAAGAAAAAAGGCCGTCACTAGACGGCCTTTTCGCATGAGCCGAGGGAGAGGAGAACAACATGCTTGTATTCTTCGATGTGGACGGCACTCTAACGGAAGGACCTAACGTATGGGAGTATATTTACCGTCGCTTAGGGATTTGGGACAGAGTCGGAATCCCCATTCAAGAACGTTTTTTGCACGGTAAAATCACTTACGAAGAATTTGCCCAAAGGGATGCCGCCCATTTTGCCGATACTCCTGCCCGTCTACTTCAAGACTGGGTCTCACAGATTCCGGTTCGCCCTCAAGTGAACGAAGTGTTGCAGATGTTACAGTCACAGGGACACCGAATCGTCTTTTTATCAACCGGGTTGACCTTGTTGACAGACCGATTGGCCAAAGAATTTGGGGTATTCGACGCTGTAGCCAATGAACTGGAGATAGTGGAAGAGAAAGCTAGCGGAAAGGTTTTTGTCCATGTCTCTGCTGATGATATTCATCGGGATAAGGGAGCATGGGTTCGTCATTTTTGTAAAAAATATCGAGTGAGTACGGAACAGACCGTAGCTGTTGGCGATTCGGCAGGGGATATCCCGATGTTCCGTCAAGTAGAACTGCCCATATTATTAGCACCTGCTGACAGCGGCGTCGACCCAAAAGCCATTCAAAAAGGGATCCCCGGCATCGTCGTAACGGAAACATTGACGGAAACAGGCCAGGAAATACTTGATTTTGCCCAGCCGAGCCGTTACTGGCTGGGTTGGAGGAGATATGCCCGCTAGGACTCTTTGGCGTCATAAAACCTTTCCCCTGATCACCTTTCGATCGCCCCAAGAAGCGATGGCTACCGAGGATATCCTTAAAAGCATTGAACTTTGTTGCCTTGTCGTCCCGACGCCCCGTGAACTCGCTGAGGGGTGCGGCCTGTCGTTGCGTCTATTTCCACAGGATGTGGAACGATGCGGTGAGGTTTTAGCTCAGCAGACCATTCAAGCGAAATTTTACGAATGGAATGATAAGGAAAATAAATGGCAACCTTTCGTCGGAGCCGTAAAGATGATAGAATAAAGCTAAGTCCGTCATGCCCCTGGCAAAGCGTTGTACCATGGAGGTTTATTTGATGAATCATAAGGCGGCCATCCCCAATGCCTTTACACTGACGAACTTGCTGCTTGGTATTCTTTCCATCGTCTACACAATGGATCAAAATTACCGCATGTCCGCCATCATGATTCTGTTAGCAGCCATATTGGACGGCATGGACGGCAAGGTTGCCAGAAAACTGGATGTGGCCTCTCCCTTTGGGAAGGAATTGGACTCGCTCTCTGATCTAGTTTCCTTCGGTGTGGCCCCGGCGATCCTGATCTATGCGGCTCAACTCAATGAACCTTATGGGATCGTGGGATTGACCGTCGCCATCATTTTTGCCTTGTGCGGCGCGATCCGCTTGGCCCGTTTCAACATCCTTAACATTACGACCCATTTCCTCGGTATCCCTATCACTGTCGCCGGCCCCTTGATGGCTCTCTTCAGTTTAGCGGGAGATCATTTGCCCGACTTGTTTTTTCCGGTGGCCATGCTTCTCTTGGCGGGTCTGATGGTATCCAATCTCAAGGTGCCCAAGTTTTAGTACCATAAAAGTAAAACCCCTGGCCCAACACCAGGGGTTTCTTTTCAAGATCTATAAAGAGAAGGTGGAAGTCCCTCTTCGCTGGTTAGGCTAGTCGGGAAGGGACCATCTTGCCGACAGGGGACTTCCACAACCATAGTATGACCGTCGACAGGATCCTTCATACAGTGAGGTGAAAAAATTTTTCATGCAAATCCCTTATTGCGAACATTGTGGCTCCACCGACACGCAGGGAGCCATCTGTGGCCACTGTGATTCCATGTATTGTTACGACTGCATGGAAAAAAAGCAGATCAACATGTTTGTCTGCAAAAAGTGCGGCCGTTTTATCTGTGCCGCCTGCCGTACCGGTATGGATGATTGTACACAGGTTCCGACGAAAACTGAACGCTAGCATAATGAACAAGGCCGTCGCATAGACATTACTACCACATTCTGGGAGGAATTCTATGTTCACGGCCTTGGTGCTTTTTTGTTGCGCCTATTTGATGGGCGCCCTCCCTCTGGCATACTGGGTGGGGCGACTCGGTTACTCTCTGGCAGTGGACGATTACGGACCCGGTTCGGTTGGACCGGTTAAGTTGTTACGACTGGCCGGCGCTGAGGCGATGCTATTGGCTTTTCTTTTAGAAGCAGCCAAAGGCGTATTTATCGGTTGCCTAGCGACCTGGTTTCAAGTTCACGAAACCAATGGCTGGGTGGCCCTTTTGTTTCTTGCGCTCGGCCATGGCTGGTCACCGGTTCTGTCCGGCCGGGGAGGCAACATCTGGGTACCGCTCAATGGCTTTTTGCTTTGGCTTACTCCTGATTTGGGCCGTCTCTCGGTAGCGGTGGCGTTGTCCTTTCTTCTATTGACACGTTCACCTAGTTTGAGTGCTAGTGCAGCTATGGTGGCCTTGCTTCTGTTCGGCAGCCATTTGTCGACGCCCTTCTTCTTTGTGCTCTCCCTAACGGCTGCTGCTGTTTTTTTTCAAACTTGGCTGATCCGTTGTCACCAAATGCCCCTGTCCAAAATATGATATGAAAGGAATGGGAGTAGGAGGGACAATTAAAAGGAGTGAACCGACATGCGGGTATATTTTTTACGATTGCCCGGTTTCTTGCGTTCTTTGTTGCTGAAAATCATGGGATAGTCACACATGAAAACGGGGAGAGGCTTGGCCTCTTCCCGTTGGCTTTTTCTTGCCCCTGTGATAAGATACGAAGGGGCAGTTCATTCTTTCCAAGCAATTCCGGAAATACCGCCGACGGTTCCACCGACGAGCGCATAGGCGAGTTTTTTCCACCAAGTTGTTACCGTGTATGCAGGCTCAGGCACAAAATAGCCGATCGCGATGGTGACGAGATAAAAGCTCAGACCCGCGAGCAGACCATAAATCCATCCCTTTGCTCCCGCTCTCCGAGCAGCCGCCCAACCGGCACCTACTGAACAAAGACCATAGGCTGTATGTACAACGGTCATGTTCATGCTATGGTATTCGGATATTTTGGGTAATTGAGTCAATAAGACGAGCAGGATCGATATGCCGAGCGATGCGGCCACTGCATATCCGGTTCCGATAAGCACAGGAACCAAAGACAATGAACCAGACTCGTTCTGATCTGTCATCGAGTCCACCTCCTCGCCTACACTGTATTCATGATTTAGCCGATTTAGGACGAGATTTCCCGTATCGGAGGATTGATTGTGGCAAAACCCTTTTCAACAGCCAATAAAGTCGTCGTCGTTTTTCTTGGTGTTATCGTGCTCACGTCCTTTTATCTGTCAACACACCGGGTACCAGCACCGCCCTTAGAACAAGCCGTTGCGATCGATCCCCGGGATGTACATATTACGGTCACCGGCCAAAGCGCTTTGACGGCCTCGGAAGTTCGTTTGATCCTAGCGGTTCAACAGGGCGGACGGACAGCGAACGATGCACAACAGGCCATGAACAAATCCCTGGACAAACTCACCGCTAATCTTACCGATAATGGTATTCCCCAGGAAAACATTCACCTCGGCGATAGGCAAATCCAACCTCAATGGTCTGCCCCCGGTTCGTACCGCACGCCGATCACTCAGGGGTATATCGCATCGACGACTGTTGAAATCAGCGGCATCGCCGTCGATGAGCAGAATAACATCCTCAACGTGGCCTTAGCTAGCGGCGCGAATCAGTTAGTAAAAACAGTGGCTCTTCCTGGAACGGAAGCGAAGAAACAGGCCGTCAAAGCAGCTCTCAACGATGCTGGTGAAAAAGCCAAGGTGATCGCCACCTCTATGGGCAGGGAACTGGGGGAAACGGTTTCTATCGAACAGACGGAACAGGGAAACACCCTCCAATTGGTGGTGCAGTATCGTTTAAAATTTTGAGGTTTGACACACGATTCTCAAGATAAGTATAATGCCATTAAAACCACTTCACTGTGTCAGGGGGCCAATCAATTTGGACCGGTTTCACGATTTGTGCGATAGGCTCCACCAAAAAGAATACAAACTTACGCCGCAGAGAAAGATCATTCTTCAAGCCCTGCTCCTCGATGAAGACGGCCACCTTAGCGCCGAAGACCTTTACGGCATCGTGAAACAGCAGCATCCGGAAATCGGGCTCGCCACTGTCTACCGGACCTTAGAACTACTGGCAGACATGGATATCCTACAGAAAATGGATTTTGGTGATGGTCGACTTCGCTATGAACTTACCGGCGATGAAGCTCACCATCATCACCATCTTATCTGCACTCAATGCGGAAAGGTCTACGAATTTGAAGATGATCTGCTTGATTCGCTGGAACAAGCGATTCAGAAGCGAAAGAACTTCAAAATTGTCGATCATCAACTGAAGTTTTTTGGCATTTGCCATCACTGTCAAAACCAAGAAACCAGGGATTAATTCCCTGGTTTCTTTCCGTCTTTCATCCTTTGAATGAACTGTTCTCTCAACTCGTCTTCGTTGGTAAACCCCTGTACATCCGGAAAAACTTCCAAGGCCGCATCGAGTAAAGCCCGCAAAACCGTCTCCTTATCCATGAACTCTTTGGCCTCTTTGTAAGGGACAGTGCTGACTTTTTTCAGCCAATCGACTTCGTCTTCATAAAGCGTTACGGTGAATCGGATTTTGGGACCACTATGTTTTTTCGTTTTGACCACATTGGGAGCAGGGTGAACTGTTTTCTCATTGGTGGGATCTTGGACTTGGGCGACGACCGGAAGGATCGAGGAAGCGGAGAGAGGGGCTAGAGCCTCGTCTTCAGTTCCCGCCTTGGCTTGTTGCCTTGTCAGTTCCCACTGCTGCCGAGCTAACCGCTCGATTTCCGGTTCCTGTTTAACGGAGGGATTCGTCACTGCCCGAGAAAACCAGCGAATCGCGTCATTATAATGGCCTACTTGCCGGTGTAGTTCACCAATCAAATAGGTGATTGTCACCGTATTTGACTTGGTAGATCGATCATTTTCAAAAGCCTGTTCATAGTAATGGAGGGCCTGTTCCGTATACATCCGGTCTGTATCATGATCTCCTAACTCCCGGGCGATCCAGGCTGCACGCAGCGACAAGGCCCCTTGAACACTCTGAGAGTAGCCGCAGATTTGTGCGGTTCGAAGGGCTAATTGAAAGGAACGCAAGGCCACCTCCGCCGTGCGACAGCCTTGAAAATCAGGTTCCTGCTGTTGGGCGTCGAGAAGAGATCGGCGAATGGTCACCATGTTTCCGGTAAGGTTATCAAAACTGTTGTCGAGGGCCGCGTAGTTACAGGCCGGACAGACGTATACTTGATAATAGAGCGGGTTTACTCCCTCAAAGATCACACGAAAATCGGCTTGCCGCTCTTTCGCGCGAATCGAGGAACTGCGAGTTCGAGTAACTGAAAAAGATCTACCACAGACCGGGCAGGTCTTCTGTAATGAGAAAAAGGCGTTTTCCGTTGTCATCCCAATACCACCTTTGTTCTACGTAAAAGTACCTCCATGGATAGTTCGGGTTATAAAGGCCATTTCCTGCCGAAATTATATTTTCCCTCATCCTTTTTCAATGGTACAATGAAAAGATGAAGCAACGGTTGTTACAGGGAAGGAGTCGGAGTGGTGTTAAAGACCTATTTTTTTTCAGAACCCTTAGGCTATGATGGCACACAATTGCGTTCCCTTTGGGCCTATCGTCATTTTCATATCATGGGAGATAGTATCACAGCATTTCGCGGCCCTTGTAAGGTGGGCCTAGATAAAATGGTAGATTTGGAAGATGTCCTCGTCGGTGATACGATCTATAGTCCTGAAATGTTGCATTTTATTATCGAACATTTTGATATGGACCTGGAGAAAACAGTCTACCGTCAGCGGCTCTTCATGACTATCATCAAAGAAGATCTGGAAGAGGTATACGGTGGCTCTTTAATCCGGCGTGGAGATGACCTGTACTGGCGGGAGAAAAAGTTATCCGTGTCCATCGCTACGTTGACTCCAGTTTCGACAATGATTCATGTGGGATTGAACCTGCGTACTGAAGGTACTCCCGTCCCCACGGCTTCTTTGGAACAGATTGGCGAAAAAGACCCGGAGGCCTTTTCACGGCGGTTAATGAACCATTACGCCGCAGAGGTGGCTGATATCTATATGGCTCGGTGCAAAGTACGAGGAGTTGAATAAATCATTGCAAGCGGCCCACCTCGTAGAACTGATGACTTCTGCCCAAGGGGAAGGCCCTTGGATCGGTTGCCGCCAGATTTTCCTGCGCTTTTTCGGTTGTAATTTGGACTGTTCTTATTGTGACACTCCCGGAAGTGGACCGAGACCTTCCCACTGCCGGGTAGAAAGAGCACCGGGCAGCGGTCTGTTCGAATACTGGGAAAATCCCCTTTCTGTATCTCTAATCGAAGATTTTCTGGTTCAACAATGTTCCAAACCCGTTCACTCGGTTTGCTTGACCGGTGGCGAACCGCTTCTGCATGCTGAATTTATCAAGGAACTGATTACTCGAAGGAGATACCTAGGCATCCCTTTCTATCTCGAGACGAACGGAACGCTTCCGGACAAGTTAGCTGTTCTTATCGATCTTATCGGTTACGTCAGTATGGATATAAAAGTCCCCGAGTCAGAGGATTCGCCTCGTTGGGCTCTTCACCGAGATTTTTTACGACTCGCTGCCCGAAAACAGGGTTATGCCAAGATCGTCATAACTGACACGACAAGCGATAGGCAACTTTTACGAGCCTGTGAAATGGTTCGCCGGGAAGCCCCCGCATATCCAATCATCTTGCAGCCCCTCACAAACAATGACGGCACAATCTCACTTTTGCCTTCCCGCCTCTTAGCTTTACAAGAAAAGGCAATGCAAGTGCACAATGACGTTCGCCTTATCCCTCAAACCCACAAATTTTTAGGAATTTTATAAAGAATCGCAGGTGTTTAATAATGGACTTGAAAAAAATCGAAACAGCAGTCCAGATGATCCTCGAAGCGGTAGGGGAAGACCCGCAGCGCGAAGGCCTCGTAGACACGCCGAAACGGGTCGCCCGTATGTACCAGGAAATCCTTGGCGGATTGGAAGAAGACCCGTCCCGCCATTTGGACGTTCTCTTCATGGAAGAACATGAAGAAATGGTACTCGTCAAAAACATTCCCGTCTATTCCATGTGTGAACATCACTTACTGCCTTTTTACGGGCAAGCCCATGTCGCCTATATCCCACAGTCTGGTCGTGTCACCGGGTTGAGCAAGCTAGCCCGGGTTGTCGAAGGCTTTGCCCGGCGTCCTCAGCTTCAGGAGCGGCTCACTTCTCAGATCGCAGATACAATTATGCGAAAACTAGACCCGCAAGGGGTGTTGGTCGTCATCGAAGCTGAGCACATGTGCATGACGATGCGGGGCGTAAAAAAACCGGGCTCCCGAACGGTTACCTCAGCTGTGCGAGGTGTTTTTAAGTCGAGTAAAGCTACAAGAAGCGAAGCCTTTGCCTTGATTCGTGACTCCCGAGATCTTCCCTGAGGAAGGAGGAGCAAGGTTATGGCACACTCCCTCTTCGTCTATGGTACCCTCATGGATCGAGAAACGATCGAAGGACTTTTAGACCATAAAGCATGGGAACCCGTCCCGGCCTTCTTGACAGGCTACAAGCGGTACCCTTCGTCCTACGGCTACCCCTTTATTCTACCGATGCCAGAAGCTCTCGTGAAAGGAACCCTATGGGATGGCCTATCCGAGGACGATCTGCGGCGGATCGACGAGTACGAAGGATTATTTGATGACATTCCCATGTATTACCGGGAAAAAGTCACGATTCGGATAGACGATCAGCCTGTGGAGGCTTGGGTCTATGTAGGTAACCGAGAGGTTTTTGCTGATGATATTCCCGATCCGTCTAGGAAGGCAGGAGCTTCTGAGAAAAAGGAATGTCTCTTTACGGTTGAGCCGCTTCCGAACCTTGAATCCTATTCCAGTCCGAATCCGTTTCTCCTTGGTGAAATAGCTTCCACAGAGAAACTCCTGTCAGGTAAAGAACCTACTTTTAGCGGAAACAACGAAAAGGATATAGAGCCGATCGCTGAGGAAACATTGACGGCTCACCCTGACCTGTTTAAACTCGTGGATTTTTTAAATAACACCCTTTCTGATCGTTCTCTCCGGTTTACGCTGAGCGAAAATGGAGATACGATGACCATTTCCGTATTTGCGATATAAAAACGGCTCAGAATCACGAAAACTATCCTTCAACATTGCTACAACTTTTTGATTTATTCAACAAAAAGTATGTAAAATCAGTAGTTTTGGAACAAACTCCGGTAGATGAGGTATAAACTGTAGTAAAACTCTTCCATTTAAATGGCAACTGGAGGTCATAGTTATGATCCCCTTTGAGTTTTGCTTATGTTGTTACCTCGATTTACAACCGGAACAATGGGAAATCATAATGAAGCGGGAATCGGGACTGATTCTTCGATGCCCTCGGTGCCGCGCCTACCATTCCTGGGGACCTGGGACTCAACTTTGGGTCTCTCCTTGCAATAGGGGCTCCGGAGTGAATCGACTGGAGGAACAGCTTTGCGAATTCTACTGACCAACGATGATGGGATACATGCACCTGGAATCCATGCATTATGGCACATCCTGGAAGATTGGGCTGAGCTCTTTGTCGTAGCCCCTGATTCAGAGCGGAGCGCTACCGGGCACGGGATTACGGTGCATCAGCCCCTGCGAGTGGAAAAACTCACCTTTACAAACCCTCATTTTCACGGCTGGGCCGTCAACGGGACGCCGGCCGATTGTGTTAAGCTGGCGCTCGAAGAGCTCATGGACGCTCCTCCTGATATCATCATCTCAGGTATCAATCGAGGAGCAAACTTGGGAACAGATGTACTTTATTCCGGTACCGTGTCAGCGGCGATGGAAGGGGCCATCTACGGTTTCCCGGCTCTTGCCGTCTCCGTAACTGGGTGGAAAACGACCGATTACGGCCTAGCGGCAGAGACGACCCGTTTCTTATGTGAACAGCTCCTTGAAAAAGGCCTTACGCCAGAAACGTTTCTCAATGTGAATGTCCCTGATCTGCCTCGAGAGCAAATCCATGGCATCGGGGTCACGAAGCTGGGTAGCCGCCGCTACCAAAACATCTTTGACAAACGTACCGACCCCCGAGGGAGAACGTATTACTGGATGGCTGGTGAGGTGAAAGATGTCGATGCGGGGGAAGGGACCGATATTCGGGCCATCAACGACGGGATTATCTCGGTGACGCCGATCCATTTTGATTTAACAAATTACTCCATTATTCAAGAGGTCGATCAGTGGCTTGGCGAGACCCAGAGGCCCTTTTTGGAATGGATCAAAAAACGGGAAGGCCTGTAGCCTTCCCATCAAGTCAATTTATTCGCCTGGTCCTGAGCCAGAAGGGCTTCCGCTCGACGTACCATAGCTTTGACCATGTTGCCGCCGATTTTCCCGCCGACTCGGCCACAATCGGCCGCAGATAGGGCACCCCAGTATCCGTCCTGGATTTTCGGAGTTAGCCCCAGTTCTTCGGCGATCTCATACTTAAATTCATCGCGAACATTTTCGGAAAATATCTTTTCTCGAGGAAAAAACTGGGCCATCGTTATACCTCCTTTTTCCCAAAAATAGTGTCTACGACTTTGTAACCGTCTATAGCGAGTAAATCATGGTTCAAGGCCCCATTCCTAACATGGAATGGGGCCTTACTTTTTCCGAAAAAATCCAACGAGTAAGGTCCCCCCGGGAAACGTTTGCAGGTCTTCTTTGGTCAGGGATCCCAACGGGAACAAGAGAAGAAAATACAACAGCAATGCCAACAAACTTGAGAACCCTGACAAGAGCGGCGAGGTGCAGCCAACATAACTGGGTACATGCAAAAAGATATGGTACGTACCGACCATCGCCACTGCAGCTAGGACCGGTCTCAGCAGATGAAGCAAGTCTTGACAGGACATGCCCAATTTTTGACGGAACCACCAGATGTGCAAAAAAGCTGTCACCAGATTCGTCACGGTATATCCCAAGGCAATGCCGTTTATACCGAAGGACGGTAGGGAAGCGACGTAGATGAACAGGAAAATCCGTAAGGCCGAAGTAATTACCGTAACCACCAATGGAAACATGACCTGCCCCATGCCTTGCAGGATTCCGGTTGTTGTGCTGTAAACGTACAGAAAAAAGGCGCCTACCGTCAGTATCTGCAGTGGTAGACTCATCCCATGGATGCCAAAAAGGGATGCTGTGACCTCTTCACCGACCAGTAAAATGATTGCCACACAAGGCCAGCCGATAACCGCTGTCAGGCGCAGCGCTTTTACCGTGCGGTATCTGACAGCCTCAGTTTGTCGTAAAGCCCAGCTTTCGGCTATCCCCGAAACGAGACTGGTTGACAGCGGGATAGTGAATACAGTGGGAATCGTAATCAGCGGTGCCAATCCACCTACAAGGCTGCCAAAGGCGGAAGTCGCTTCGGAAAGGGTCATGCCGGATAATTGCAGACAACGAGGAATCAAAAAGGCGTCTAATGTCAGCATCAAGCAGCCGATGATCCGTGAACCAGCGACTGGATAGGCCAGCGGCCAAAGTGAACGCAGCGCAAAACGGCGACCAAAGGTAGCCGGCATTGACTTGCTGTGCCAAAAACGCTTTAATCGCTGGAAGAAAAAAGGGCCTGATAACCAGAGCAATGCGGCCAATCCGAACAATTCACCGAGTGTAATCCCTAGAGCGATACCAGCAGCGGCATAGGCGATCCCCCGAGGGAGCAGCCACAAAGCCAGCGATAAACCACTGGCAATCCGGACCACTTGCTCGACCATCGACGCGATGGAGGGAGGTTCCATAGATTGCATCCCTTGGCAGAAGGCACGAAGACCCGATGCTAGACAGATAAAAAATATACTAGGGATAAGCACCCAAAAGGCCGCTTCGGCACGGCGGTCAGCGACGACGCCGGGAAACAAAAGCGGAGGCAGGATTGTCGCTGCCCCGGTAATGATCACTCCTCCTACAGCAAGCAATACCATTGATGTGCTGACCATCTGCCGGACATTGCCCCATTGACCGCGAGCTGCTTCCTCGGCGACACGCTTGGTCAAAGCCACGGGTATTCCTGCCGTAGCCACAACGAGCAGCAATATGTACATGGGATATATCATCTGAAAGAGTCCGACCGTTTCCGGGCCAATATATTTCATCATCACAATCTGGTTAAAAAATGCCAAAAACCGGTTTAAAAGGGTCGCTCCAAAGAGGATTAGCGTCCCGTAGGTGAGTGCGGTGGCCATAATCATCCCCCTCAAAAAAATTCCACCAAGGCCAGCCACCGGGAAAGGAGTTTCAAGCTTTACGTGTAATTAATAAAATAGTTCGAATTATTGCAAGCAAAGGAGGGTCCAGTTTTGACGACACCGAGGGAAGCCATCCGCAATATAGCTGTACTCGCCCACAACGGAGCAGGAAAAACCTCTTTGGTGGAATCGATGCTGTTCAACGCAGGGCTCATTACCCGCAAGGGTAAGGTGGAAGACGGGAACACGATCACCGATTTTTTGCCCGAAGAGACCAAGCGTAAAGTCAGTATTCAAGCTGCGCTAGCACCAGTAAAATGGAACGGCGCCAAGCTCAACATCATCGATACGCCCGGCTACAGCGACTTCTTCGGGGAAGTGGCTGGTGCCATCTCGGTCGTCGAAGGGGTTTTGGTAGTCCTTTGTGCAGTGAGCGGTGTACAAGTACAGACAGAAGTAGCCTGGAAGCAATGCCAAGAAAAAGGTCGAGTTCCCCTCATCTTCATCAACAAACTGGATCGGGAAAACGCAAACTTTGACAGAGTCTTAGATCAGATGCGTGAGTTAGGCGGCCCCCAAATCCTGCCGTTACAATGGCCCGTGGGATCTGGACCGCAATGGCAAGGAATGGTGAGCATCCTCGACGGCGCCTTTATTCCAGCTAATCCTAAATTCAAAGATATGCCTGCCCTATCCTCGGAAGAATCGAACTCTCTAACCCAGTGGCGAGAAAAGTTAATCGAAGCGGCCGTGGAGATCGATGAAGAGCTAATGATGCGCTATCTGGAAGGGGAAGAACTGACCGTCGAAGAGATCCGCCCTGCCTTGGTCGAATCGATCAAAAACGGAAAAATCGTACCCCTTTTAGGGGGTTCCATCCATGCCGACAACACCATTAAGGTTTTGCTGGATAAACTGGTGGAACTACTTCCGTCGCCTCTTGACGAACGAGGAGAGGTCCCTGCCGAGAAAGCGCCCCTAAAAGCACAAGTCTATAAGACTGTCATCGATCCCTATTTGGGCAAAGTTAACTATGTACGGATTTACCAGGGTGTCCTAAAAAGCGATACGCCCCTATATAACATAACGGCACAGAAAGATGAAAAACCGATTCCACCGTTGAGCATGATGGGAAAAAGCCAGCACTCGCTCGATTCAGCTGGTCCCGGAGAGATCATCGCCCTGGCGAAACTGCAACATACCCACACGGGCGACACCTTGTCCGCCAAAGGTGCATCGATGGAACCGCTGCCCGCCATTATTTTTCCCTCTCCCGGCTTGTCCATGGCTTTTCACCCCGCTACCAAAGCCGATGAAGATAAATTGGGCAGCGGATTGCAGCGCCTCTTAGAGGAAGATCCTTGTATCAAAATCCACCGGAATACGGAAACTAAAGAGACGATCCTGACCGGGATGGGTACATTGCATTTAGAAGTTTGTGTGGAACGACTGCAACGAAAATACAGTGTCAATGTTACAACCAGTTGGCCGAAAGTGGCTTACCGGGAGTCCATCCGTAAAACAGCAAAAGCAGAGGGAAAACATAAAAAGCAAACGGGCGGTCACGGTCAGTACGGCCACGTCTGGCTGGTGATGGAGCCTACGTTAAAAGGTGATTTTGAGTTTACCGAGTCAATTTTCGGTGGAGTTGTTCCTCGGAATTTTATCCCTGCTGTCGAAAAAGGGGTCCGTGAAAGTTTGGCCGAAGGCGTTCTGGCTGGTTACCCTGTCACGAACATCAAAGTAAACCTGGTGGACGGTTCATACCACCCTGTCGATTCGTCAGAACTTGCCTTCAAAATGGCGGCCCATTTAGCCTTCAAAAAGGGGATGGAGATGGCCGACCCTTATCTGCTCGAACCGGTCATGCAGGTGGAAATCGACGTACCTGAGTATTATCTCGGCGACATTCTCGGCGACATCAATGGCCGGCGCGGCAGGGTCCTAGGCAGCGACATGGTTGGCAACCGACAAGTGATTCAAGCACTCGTACCCCAGCAAGAACTGGTTCAATTCCCATTACAACTGCAGGCCATTACCCACGGTCGAGGAACTCATCGTGCTGAATTCCACTCTTACCAGGAAGTTCCGGCGCGGCTTGCCCAAACGATCAAAGAATCTACCAAGAAACACTAGAGTGCGAAACTAAAATAAGTTCTCCCTAGGGAAGCCCTGGCCTCGGACCGGCAAGGCTTCCTTTTTTATGCTATTCTTTTTTCCAATCCCCTTTTTCCCGTAGAAAAAGGGTTTTTTAATGCAAACATTGAATACTGTGTAGAAAACTCCGTCATGGGACAGGGGAAAAGGATATGAAAATAGATCTCCATCTCCACACAAGGGCCTCCGACGGTCTTCACTCGCCGCTCGAACTGCTCGATATGGCGGCGAAGGCTGGCTTAACTCATATATCCATTACTGACCATGAATCTGTGAACGGCTGTCTCGAAATTATAGCGGCAGCGCAACATCGTGGAGTCCGTGTCATCCCTGGCGTGGAACTGTTGGTCACCTATCAAAGCGAAGAGGTACATCTGCTCGGCTATGGCGTTAATCTGCGTTGTGAGTCCTTCAAGAGCCGCCTAACAGAACTACGAGAGGCTCGAACCGGTGTGGCGAGACAGATGGTGCAAAAACTACAGGAACAAGGAGTCGCCCTGTCTTGGCAAGACGTGCTCGACGTGGCCAACCCCGGAGTTGCGGTGAGCAAAGGACACATCGTCTACGCCTTATATAAGTGCGGATTGTTAAACCGACCCGGTTCAGAATTTATCAAACATTATTTGAATCCTAAGGGTTTAGCCCATGTGGAGTATTTATCTCATTCCCTCGCCGAAGGGGTTGAACTCATCCGGTCTGCCGGGGGAGTGGCTGTCATCGCCCACCCTGGGCTTATATCGAATCAATTGATTCTACCGGACATGCTCGAACGCTATCCCGTCGGTTTAGAAGTCTTTTACGGTTACTATGGGCCAAACCGGGAAAAGTGGGTTCAGCAATACCACGATTTGGCATTGGAAAAAGGGGTACTGATGACCGGAGGAACGGACTACCACGGACCCTACGCCCCCTTTAAACCGGGAGGTGTCCCAATACCTGATTGGGTAATAACTGATTTAGAAGCGGCCATAGCTCGTAACCCCTATACACCTGCTTGATTAGAACCGCAGGAGTGTGACCTGCCTTTGGAACTACGTCAGATTAAATGGGCGATTATATCCATTGTCAGCTTTATGGTCTTTGGAACGGTCGGCTTTATGTGGCTTGAAAAAGACTTTACCATGCTCGATGCGGCCTGGCTGACTGAGACAACCTTGTTGACCGTGGGATATGGCGATCGTTTACCCAAAACGGTGAGCGGCCAGATGTTTGCCTTACTGATCATGCCGCTCGGTGTAGGCATCGTCGCTTATGCTATCGGTATCATCGCCGGTTCGGTGGTGGAAGGTCAGTTGTTAAACTTTTTGGGGAGACGTGCGATGGAAACAAAAATCTCCAAATTGAAAAATCACATCATCGTCTGTGGTGCCGGCCGGGTTGGATGGCAGGTAGCAGAGCAATTGGCCAAAGACGATGTCCCATTCGTGATCATCGATTCCCATATCGACATACTGCAGCAATATGGCCAACAGAATTTGCTTTTTATTCAAGGTGACGCCCGGGAAGACGACATCCTTCGGCAGGCCGGCATTGACCATGCCCGCGGAGTCGTAGCGGCTTTGCCGACCGACGCAGATAATGTCTATATCGCCTTGACGGCCAAAGGTTTAAATCCTGATATTCTTGTTGTTGCCCGGGCAGACCGCTTGGAGTCGGAAGATAAGTTGTACCGCGCCGGGGCCGATAAGGTCGTCTCGCCGGCCGTCATCGGCGGTAGGCGAATGGCCATGTCCATTCTTAAACCGGCCAGTGTCGAATATGTCGATACGGTGCTGCATGACAAAGAGCACGAAATTGACCTAGAGGAAATCGTGCTCAGAGAGCATTCTCCCTTAACCAATAAAACGTTAGCTGAAGCGCAGCTTCGGGAAAAAACGGGAGCCATGGTGGTCGCCATTCGCCGAGGTCAAGAACTGATTTCCAACCCCCGAGCCTCCCAAATGTTACTTCCCGGTGATTTGCTCATCGTCTTCGGGACTCGAAACCAACTGACATCTTTTGAACGGTTGGCTTCGGCGCCGAAGAAACTATAATACTAAACAAACTAGTTGAGATTAGAGCGAGGAGAGTGCGAGATGATCTGGAATCGCCCCATGGAAGCGATGAAACGAGCAGACTTAGAGAAACTACAAATTGAACGCCTAAAAAAGACGGTAGAACGGGTATACCACAATGTACCCGCCTATCGTGAGAAAATGCAGGCTGCCGGTCTGACTCCGATGGATGTTCAAAGTTTGGAAGACCTTCGACGGCTTCCCTTTACAGTAAAACAGGACCTTCGTGACCATTATCCTTTCGGACTCTTTGCCTCTCCGATGAGAGATATCGTTCGGTTACACGCCTCCTCGGGGACAACCGGAAACCCCATCGTCGTCGGTTATACACGGCGCGATTTAGATAATTGGTCTGAATTGATGGCTCGTACTCTGACCTGTGCCGGCGCCGACACCGATTCAGTGGTGCAAGTGGGATACGGCTACGGGCTTTTCACAGGCGGTCTGGGGGCTCACTACGGTGCTGAAAAAGTCGGAGCCACCGTCGTACCTATCTCCGGCGGCAATACGAAACGACAGATCAAACTGATGCAAGACTTCGGTACGACGATTTTGGCCTGCACACCGTCGTACGCCTTATTCCTCGCCGAAACTCTGCAGGAGTCTGGAATCCCCCGGGACAAGCTTCGCTTAAAAGCAGGCATCTTCGGTGCTGAACCTTGGACCGAAGAGATGCGTCGGGAACTAGAGTACCGTCTGCAGATCACGGCTATCGACATTTATGGGCTCAGCGAAGTTATGGGACCGGGTGTAGCCAGCGAATGTCCCGTGAAAAATGGGTTACATATCTTTGAAGATCACTTTATTCCGGAGATCATCGACCCCGTAACCGAAGAACCCCTGCCTTACGGGGAGAAAGGCGAACTTGTTTTCACGACGATTACCAAAGAAGGTTTTCCGGTCATTCGTTATCGGACCCGGGACATTTCGGTCTTACATGTGGAACCTTGTGCCTGCGGCCGAACTCATGTCCGCATGTCCAAGGTCAGCGGACGGACGGACGATATGGTCATCATTCGCGGTGTCAACGTCTTCCCGTCACAGGTGGAAAGCGTTCTGCTCAGCTTAGGGCTTACAGAGCCGCACTATGTGCTGGTCATTGACCGGGTAGGTACACTAGATACACTCGAAGTGTGGGTGGAAGTATCGGAGAAGATGTTCTCCGACGAAATCAGAAGTATGGAACGGATCGAACGCACCATCCAGCGAGAATTGGAAAGCCTCCTAGGACTTACGGCGCGAGTCCGTCTCGTCGAACCCAAATCGATTGAGCGCAGTGAAGGAAAGGCCAAACGAGTCATTGATCGCCGTAAGCTATCATAACCTGAATATCTGAGTATACTAGAAAGGGGACAATCTTATGAAAGTTCAACAGATTTCTGTCTTCTTGGAAAATAAATCAGGACGTCTCGCCACCTTGACCCGTACACTTGCGAACGAAAACATCAATATTCGGGCTTTATCGATAGCCGATACGACTGATTTCGGTATCCTACGCCTGATCGTAGATAAGCCGGACGCCGCTTACCTTGCCTTGAAACGGTCCGGTTTCACCGTCAGCGAGACCTCCGTCATCGCCGTTGCCATTCCTGACCATCCCGGCGGTTTGGCTGGCATCATGGATGTTTTGGCAGGAGCAAAAATTAACATCGAATACCTTTATGCCTTGCCCGAAAAGACACCTGATAAAGCGTTAGTGATTTTCCGCGTGGAGCGCCTTGATGACGCGATTCAGGTGCTGCAATCACACGGTATCGGCGTATTGAAAGGCGAAGAAGTTTACGGTTTATAATGGAGTCAGCCCGTTTCAACGGGCTTTCTCTTTTTACTCTGAACTAAAATTCTCTCTGACGATTCGAGAAAGGGGACTATTAAAACTAGTGAACAAGCGGCGATACTTGGGATTCTTAGTATTGTTCGTGCTATTCGTTGTCTTGCCTATACTCACATCGATATTAAAGCTCTATGTAGACTGGCTTTGGTTTAGCTCGGAAGGCTATTCCGGTGTATTTACAACCCGTTTTCTAACGTCCTGGGGGTTGTCCCTTGCTGTTGGCACAGCGGCTTTTCTCTTCTTTTATGTCAATCTGCGCTTGACCAGGGAAGTGGTCAGCAAAGCTCTGCAATTCGCCCGAAACATGGAATCTCATCCACGGCTGTTTTCCTTAAGTGATTGGCTAAAACCTGAGTACCTCAACAAAATCTTTTTGCTCATCAGCTTTCTGGCAGCTCTAGTCGTGACTCAGTTGACTTCTGGCGAGTGGCAGAGCCTTTTGCTAGCGTTGCAAAGTGAGAGTTTTGGCATCGCCGATCCCTTGTTTCAGCGGGATGTAGGATTTTATCTATTCCAGTTACCCTTCTGGGAATTGATTTACCACATCGCCCAAGCGACTCTGCTGCTGACCGCCTTTTCGTTATTCATCGTATACCAGGTGTCCAACACACTCGGTTTTGGCAAAGTAGGGTGGGGTGAACTTCCCCGCGCCCGTTTTCACTTGGCTGGTATCGGGGCTCTGTTTTTCCTCGGCAAAGCTTTGGGCTATCAATTAGATATGTGTAATCTCGTCTATTCCCCCCGAGGGGTTGTTGTCGGCGCCAGCTATACCGATGTACACGCTCAACTGCCTGCGTACCAGATACTCACTGTTGCTGCGGTGGTTACGGCGGCCCTGCTGCTTTTTGCTGTGGTCAGACGGAGGATCCGGTGGGCCCTCTACGGTGTCGGTACACTCGTGGCACTGTCTCTCGTGGTGGGTCAGATTTATCCCGCCTTGGTTCAGCGGTTCAAGGTAGAGCCGAATGAATTCGTCATGGAAAAACCCTATATTGATATGAATATCCAGTACACCAAGTTGGCCTTTGGACTCGATCGCATTCAGCATGTGCCTTTTTTGATGAAAAACGACTTGAGTGCTGCCGATATCAATGCGAATAATGATACCTTTTCCAGTATCCGCTTATGGGACTGGAGACCTCTTCAACAGACCTACAGCCAACTTCAGGAGATTCGCCTGTACTATAAGTTCAAAGGTATCGATATCGACCGGTATATGGTCGATGGACAAAAACGGCAAGTCATGTTGGCGGCTCGAGAGTTAGATACTACGGCACTGCCCGATTCGGCAAAAACCTGGATCAATCAACGTCTGCTCTACACGCATGGTTATGGAGTGGCCATGAGTCCCGTCAATGAAGCGACCTCTGAGGGACTGCCGAAATTCTTCTTAAAGGACGTTCCACCGAAAGCGACGTCAGAGAGCCTGCAGATAAACCGCCCGGAGATCTATTTTGGTGAAACGACCGGCGACTATGTGATCGTTAAAACGGCAACCAAAGAATTCGATTATCCCTCCGGTGACGATAATGTCTACTCAACCTATCAAGCCGATGCCGGTCTGCCCGTAGGCTCTTTTTGGCAAAAACTCGTCTACGCTGCCTATTTCGGTGACCTGAAACTGCTGTTGTCATCGGAGATCTTACCGGAAAGCCGGGTGCTCATGGAGCGGAATATCGTCGATCGCTTGCAACAAGTGGCTCCCTTTTTACGTTTTGACGATGATCCTTACTTGGTTATTCAGGACGGCCGTCTTGTCTGGGTGGCTGACGCTTATACCGCATCGAACCGCTACCCTTTTTCTCAACCGGCTGCTGGGGCAGGCAATTATATTCGTAACTCAGTCAAAGCGACTGTTGATGCCTACACCGGCAAAATGACCTTTTATTTAAGCGATCCGGAAGATCCGATCATTCGCAGCTTTACGGCTATCTTCCCAGGCATGTTCCAGCCAATGGAAAGCATGTCTCCGTCGTTGCGGGAACACATTCGCTACCCGGAAGAGTTGCTTAAGATTCAAAGCCGTGTATACGCCACCTATCACATGGAGGACACTGGCGTATTTTATAACCGGGAGGATGAATGGCATCTCCCGCAAGTTCGGTCTGGAGAAAAGGAACAACGGGAGATTGAGCCTTACTACACCTTGTTAAAATTACCTGGTGACAATCGTCCAGAATTCACCTTGATGACCCCCTATACACCTTCACGGAAAGACAATATGGTCGCCTGGATGGCTGCTCGTTCTGACGGTGAGAATTACGGAAAACTTCTTGTCTATACCTTTCCCAAACAAGAGTTGATTTACGGACCGGCCCAAATCGAGGCAAGGATCGATCAGGACTCCGAAATTTCCCAAAAACTCACCCTTTGGAATCAGCGAGGGTCATCGGTGATTCGCGGTAACTTGCTGGTGTTGCCTGTGAACAATTCGCTCCTGTACATTGAACCGCTCTTCCTTCAGTCGGAGCAGGGAAAACTACCGGCCTTGCGACGAGTCATCGTCGTCTTCGGTGAACGAGTTGTCATGGAGGAAAACTTAAATACGGCGTTACAACGAATCTTTGGCAAAGGCATATCAACAGGAACCACGGGAGAGGTCGTCCCGGGGCAGCAAGCCCAGCCGGGGCCTGACATTGTGGTCCCGGGACAACCAGCGTTACCTCCATCGGGGGATAATCGGACCGTAGCTGAACTCGCTACCCAAGCCCGTCAACTCTATGACGAGGCAAACGAACGGCTCAAAGCGGGCGACTGGAATGGGTACGGGGAAAAGTTGCGGGAACTGCGTAATTCTCTGGAGACACTGGAGAAAAAGACTCGATAGACTTGGAGGCATATTTTCCATTTCACAATCGCCACTGAGAGTGGTATAATGACGACAAAGCAATGTACCTGCGATGTACGTAAGCCCCTGAATGTTTCTAACCTACATGAAACATTAGGGATTCAAGACCAGCCGCAGCTGTCAAGCCAACTTTTGCTTGGAAGGCAAAAGCGACTGTGAGATGCCCACCTGCGAGTAGCAGGTTTAGAAACCACGGCGCGACGGCATAGGCGGGTACATTGCTCTAATACAAATGGAATCAATAGGAAAAGCAGGTCTGTGGGACCTGCTTTTTTTACGTTCTGCTCGATATGAACATACAAAAAGTCATTGCGATGGAACCATAACCCCGAATAAGGGACATCCTAATCTACGGAGGTGATGGGCTATCTTTGAACAACGGCGGAAGAGTCGGGAGCGGCAGGAGGCAGAAGACCTGGTAATGCTGTGTTCTATTCACGATAGCTATGAACAATCGTCGCGAGACCTATGGTTATTCTTACGACGAGTAACTGCCGCAGCTATTCCTATGCCGGCAGAAGTTCATGAGCTTTTGGAAGACCGGTTGGAGACAGCGATGGTGGTAGCCGAATCAGCGAGGAACGAGCTCGAACGTCGGAGAACCCATTAACCTTCCCTCAGGCGATTTCGTCAGTCGACGAAATCGCTCTTTAAATGGCTCCCTAAACTGTATGTTTACGGAGGAATTAAATCTCGAGCCCTGCTTCTAATTCGACCGGCAGCCAAACATAAAAGGTGGTCCCCTTACCGATAGTGCTTGTCACTGTGATTTTACCGCCTTGGAGTTCTACAAACTCCTTAGCAATCGCCAGACCTAGACCGGAACCGCCCGTTTGACGACTGCGGCTTTGGTCTCCCCGGTAGAAGCGATCAAAAATATGGGGCATATGTTCCGGGGCAATACCGGTACCTGTATCGGAGACAGCGAGTTCGATGCCGTCTTTGTTCATTTCCCTCTGGAAGCGGACTATGATTCGAATGGTCCCACCGGTCGGGGTGTAACGGACTGCGTTATGAAGCAAATTCAAAAAGATTTGTACAGTACGGTCTGGATCGAGATAGAGAAGGGCAGACCTCTCTGTAAGGGGTAAATCGACTAGGAAATCGAGGTTCGATAGTTTTGCTGTTTTTTGAAAAGATTCCTCGATCCTTTCGAGAAGATCGCCCGCATAGATCAACTCTTTTTGGATGGAGAGTTGACGTGTCTCTGCTTTACTCAAGTCATGAAGGTCTGTAACGAGACGGTTCATCCGGCCAATCTCCTCCTGTAAGGAAGAAAGGGAATTGGAATCCCAAGGGATAAATCCGCTCTCCAACGAATCCAGAATACCTTGACTGACCGCTAAAGGAGTTCGCAATTCATGGACCACATCAGCTTGCAGTTGCCGTCGGAGTTGCCTGTCCTTTTGTAGGCGATCGGCCATCGTATTGAAATCAGCGGCCAATTTACCCAGAACTTCTTCTGACCGCACAGGTACACGGTATTCCAAATTCCCTAGGGCAATGTTATGTGCCGCTTGGGCTAGCGTTTCGATTTTTGATGAGAAGAAACGAGATACCAAATAGGCGAATATGAAAGCGATAACAGAAGAAAGGAATGCCGCTAGAAGGTTATTGCGAGTCACTGGCAACAAGAGAAAGCTATGCGTGATCTCAAGTAAACTGTTCGCTTTCGGAATGAGCCAAAAGGTACCCATCTGTTTTCCGTCTACGTTGATAGGATAGCCTTCATCTTTCCTATTGTTTTTCAGTTCTTCTCCTATCAAGGTGTGGCCTTGATCATCTACTAAAACCACATCCCACCAACCATCACCAGCTAAGGTGAAAGAATGATTATGGTTTGAGTCTATCGGTGACCATAGGGGACCATGGGCATGGGGTTCTGTAAATACGAGCTGAAGTTCTCGAGGTAAGATCATTGGCTCAGCCACACCACCAAAAGAGCCCTCTTTTCTGTAATAGTCCTGTAGATTTTTTGTTACCGATTCAGAAAGAGAGTTCTTAAAAGTTGAATTAAAATGTTCCAATACTTGTTCCGTCGAGTAATGACTGATCACAATATTAAGCAACGAAGTCAACAGGATGAAAAGAAAAAAAGACATCAGTATTCGGCGTAGGATCATGGTCTTTCTCCAAAACGATAGCCGATGCCGAAAACCGTCTGTATATAACGCGGTTTTCCCGTTTGGGCTTCGATTTTCTTGCGTAAGTTAAAAATGTGTGTATCTACCGTACGTTCGTAATTCTCAAAAGCCTCTCCGATAGCACCTTCGAGAAGCTGTAATCTCGTAAAAGCGCGACCGGGTTGACGGGCCATCATCGATAAGAGCTTAAATTCGGTTGGCGTCAACGGAATTTCTTGCCCGTTTTTCTCTAAGCGAACGGCATCCAAGTCGAGCGCTAAGTCGCCGTAATGGAGCATATTTCCACTGACTGGTGCGGCTCGATGTCGGCGCAAAACGGCTCGTATACGGGCAACCAATTCTCGCATACGAAAAGGCTTAACGATATAATCGTCAGCACCTTGTTCTAGACCTGACAACACATTTTCTTCATCGCCTAAGGCTGTTAGCATGATGACCGGCACAGCACTTTCCTGACGAACGATTTTGCAGATTTGAATGCCATTTAGCTCAGGCAGCATGATGTCCAACAGCAGGAGGTCAGGGCTTTCTTCCCGTACTATCTTCAGCGCCTCGAGACCGTCGGCGGCCGTAATAACCGAAAATCCTTCACTGGCGAGGAAATGACTGATGTTATCGCGCAGCTTTACCTCATCTTCTACGATTAATAGTTTCGTCAACTGACTCCCCCCGAACTCGTGATAGTGCCTTCGATTTGATATGCGTTTTAGATCTGTATAGACAAAGTTTCTAGTATTTTTAGTATAAACCAAATGGCGGAAATATGGAGTGGATTTGTTTAGCCGTACTTGAATCTAATACCCGTGGGGGTATATAATAATGGCCAAATGGCATCCGTTGATTTCATTGCAATTACGAGGAAAAATAAGATTATACCCCTGATAATAGCTAAGTTTGTCGTCGCCATTTGAGAAAACATGAAGGAGTGGTACCCCATGTCAAAAGATTCTTCGTTTGTAGTTACACTGGGCTTTAACAAAAACAATGAAAATTACGTCACTGTAGCCTTAACGGTGGCCTTAGCCGCCCAGAAAAAAGGGGAACAAGCGTGCCTGTTGTTGCTGGTTGACGGTGTTCATTTAGGGAAAGAAGGCTATGTGGACGATATCAATATCGGCGAACCTTTCCGCCCGGTCCGCGATCTTCTCGCAGACTTCCTGGAATCGGGCGGTCAATTAAAAATCTGCGGTGCCTGTTTGCATCACAACAAGATTGCCAATGATGAACTGCTTGCGTCCGCTGAAATCATCACCGGCAGTGATATCGTCGACCTGCTGAACAATGCTAAGTCGACACTTCAACTGAACTAAGAACATAACTTTCCTGCCATAGTACGAAAGAAAGGCTGGCCCGAAGCCAGCCTTTTTCCTTTTTTAGTATCTGTTTAGATCATCCTGTATTCTGTACGATGTTAGCTTTCTTCCGCTAAGAGAGATTCTGTTTGCTTTCGCCCGATTAACTTATATCGCTCAGCCAGCTTACCATACCAAGCGGCAGCTTGCACCTGCAGGATGAAGGCCAATGTTACGACGAGAGCAGCCTGAGGACCGAAGGCGGTAATTGCTAATCCGAGAGCGATAGAAAGGTTTCTCATTACGGTGCCGTAAATCAAGGCAACGCCATCGCTATAGTTGAAAAACAACCGGGTTGCTAAGGTGCTCAAGGTGAAGTTAATGATGTAGAACACCAGTAGTGCGATAAGAATACCGCCGATCAATTGGGGTTGAGCGAGGACGGCTTTTGATTTCATCGAGATGGAAGAGAAGATAACCGCCAACATAGCCCAGAAGCTAACCGCTGGCAGGTAGGGTTTGATGACTTTTTGGAAATGTTCTCTTCCGTAGCGGTTCAGAATTTGTTTGAAGGTAAGGTGTCCTAAAATTAATGGGAGGAAGACGACAATTGCGATAGTGATGAAGGTTTTCATCAGATCGACGTGTACATACTTGCCTACCATCAGCAACAAGTAAAATGGTGCCAGCAATGAGCCAATCACAAGGCTGAGTGCCGTCATTTTTACGGCGGCTGGAACATTGCCTTTAAACATCATCGTCCAGGAAATGGTCATACCGCTTGTCGGAAGTAATCCTGCGATAGCCAGCCCGGCCATCATGGTAGGATCTGATACAAGAAAAGCCTTTCCTAATCCCCAAGCGAGCAGAGGAATCAACAGGAAGTTTATCACTAATGAGACTCCTACGACTTTTGCATGGCTGAAATCAAAAGATTCCTTGAGATTCAACCCAATCATCGTAGGATAAATCATTAAAAAGGTGCAAATCAGAATAAAGTCACTTAGAAAACGGGTATCCACCCACAAGCCCGTGACAAAACCGAGGCTTAACGCAATGGGGATACTCAATACGGGGTTTTTGGAAGGCCAAAATAACATTTTTTTACCCATTTGAATCTCCCTTTGCTTTAATGAAAATCCTTGCTTGATTTCCCTACGATATAACTACTTTGTGGGCGACGAAACCGGCAATTACAACGAGGGTTGCTAAACGGTGTAACACAGGTTGTGATTTTTGGAAACCAGTGTAGGCGACAACGGCGATAGCCATTGCGGCAATCATACCTGTGGCATTTGCGACCGGTTTATCAAAGCCCATTTGCATCAACGCGTAGATGGCGTGTCCGAATACTCCTAAACCGGCAATTAATCCGAGACCACGGTGAAGGCCGTAGATAGTACCATTTTTACTGAAACGGGCGACGACAGCCAGCAGAAGGGAGACAGCGAGCAGGGGAACGATAATTTTACCGCTTACATCAACCTGCTGAGCGATAGGGTCTTTCAGGGGACCGTCGGCCCAAGCCGCTGTCGGGCTGAGCATGAGAAGTGAGATGGCCGGAAGTAACGAACGAACGTTCATTAAAAAAACTCCTTTCAAATTCCCTTGAGATAAATGGTTTACATCGACTAGGATAAACTAGGAAAAACCAAAACTAATTGAGGAAATATCAAGAAGTTGTCAAGAATTTGAGCAGAACATTGCCATTCTATCGGTGCAACCCTCATTAAGCGAGCACTGATCCGAGCTGAAACGAAGAAACCCGCATCCCTTATATGACAAGGGGTGCGGGTTTCTTCATGATGTGACAAAATCCAAATGCGTTATGATTGGTTTGCAATTTTGGAAGGTATAGACTTACCGAGTTCCTTACCAATTGAATTGAAGTTAGACATGAATACGTTCAAGAGTTCATCACTCGGTTCCACGATAAACCATTGATCATCGACTTTTGCAAGCTTAATATCTATCGTTTGATCGGTGAATGATTCCACGTTGGTTTCCTTTTGCTTCTTTATCGCCGTGACAATCATCTGTTTCGTTTCTTCCTCGGTCATTTTAACGCCTGAGAAGGCGCCAGTTAATGCCTTGGTAAAAACGTTTCCGAGAGTCGCCTTGAGAAGGGGAGTACCATCGACGAATTTAAAGTTAACCGTTACGGTGGCGTTATTGTTCTTTACTTGTGCGTTCGTTATGGTGTATGTAATTTTGCCTGCGTTTTCTTTGAAATAGTCGAGGAAATAGGTTTGGTACTGATTTTCATTACCGAGTTCCGAAATCTTTTCTTTGCCGTTTGCGTCAGAGTTCGCGACCAACGCAGACATTTTGGTGAGGTCATATTTTTTCCCCGCTTCAAGAAAATAAGAGACTGTGGTTTCCGGTTTGGGAGAAAGAGAGCAACCTGCTAGAAAAAACAATCCGACCACAACGAGCAGACTAATGAGTTTTCGCAACTTCACACACTCCTTTTACATAATTTTACAATCGACACTTAGATTATATTCGTTTTGGGAGAGGAATTAAATCCCTTTTTCTAAAAAATGTATTTTTGTGCCAAAACAAACCCTCTAAGGTAGATCGCCAGAGGGTTTGTTTTGGTTTATTCTTTGTGATAATTCTAGCGGTGCATCTTACCGAGAAAGATGGAAAGTATGTCGCGGCATATAGATTTCTGATTAAAAGGATGCTCAATGAGAAGACTCGTATTGAGTAGCTCCTTTCTCCTTGCCCTATCATTTGCTATGTGGTAGTATAATCATATACAACTTGGTAGTAAATAAAGTGGGGAATGAAGAATATGCTTACGGTCGTAGAAGCCGTAGCCATACTGACGGAAGCCGGTATCACTAACAGCCCCGAGATTCTTCGACGATGGCTTCGACAGGGTAAAATCAAAGGAGAGTGTCTTCATCGAGCGGCTGGCTGGAAGGTGGATGAGACAGACCTTCACCGTTTTATTAAGGAGCATTCTAATATAACCCGGCTGAAGTTATCAGCGTTAGAAGCGGAGGTCGAACGATTATTGGGAAAACTTGCCGAGGTAACAGCGGAGAGAGATGAACTACGAGCACGACTAACAACTATACTTGAAACTGCTAAACGGAAGCGTTTTCCTTGACAGGTAGCAGTCTTATCTCCCCCAAGAATCCACATCGACGGGGAGGTTTGGCACCTCGACGTTGGCTCATCGCATCTTGGAGGTGAACTTCTTAGATTTGAACAGAGAGTAAGATGAGGGATATTAGGTCTGCATTGGTTGGGGGAATAAGGGATTAGTTTAAGGGGACAGAACATTGAAAGCCCGCCAGTTATGGCGAGCTAAAAACTTACCTGCATAAATCTCTGACTAATCTGGTTCGCCCTCGATAAGAATGTGAGTGACCTAGATTAAAAGTCGTACTTCCGCTCATTCTGTGATAATGTCTGCGACCTTGAACATAGACCGCCGGTCCAGTTACACCACCATAAAAATGAATGTGGTTAACACTTACCGAAGTACTACCAAAATAGCGATGCCTGTGCCCTCTAATATTGGGTTGACATGATGTGGTACCACACATACGGTGTCGATGCCCTCTGGATCGTCTGGTGAGAAACGAATATCTGTGGTTATGAATTTTAACCCCCTCCTTCAAGACTAATAACCCTGATACACCATATTCTGGAAGGCAATGCAAGGTGATAGTTGAAACGCTACACGAAACTATGAGTTCGGGTGGAAGTAAATAAGAAGATTTGCTGTTTATAGAGTGCGAGGGAACTGTTATGAAGAATCGATTTAACATCGCTAGCAGATGCCCCCCCATAACGGCAGCTCGTACGAAACAGAAAAAGCCCGCTGGTGAAGGCGAGCATTTTTTGGTTTCATGTCCTGAGTTCGGCAGCACTACAGTTACACTTCAATTTTGACGGGTATTCGACCGAAAATCACGGTTGCCCACCGGGGGTACAGAAGATGAGCGAGGATAGAAGGATGAGTGGCAGTTTTGGGGGCAGTGTTGCCGGTGGGGGGTATGGTGGAGGGAGGGGGCGTAGAAGGGATTTTGGGGAAGGTAGGGGTTACGATTAATTGTTAGTTGAGATTTGTATCACTGGATCGTTTTCATCCCAAGAAACGTTTGCACTGAGTAACTCTTGAATAAAACTGAGGGGAACCATCGTTTGGCCGTCTAAATTTTTAGGGGGATGACTAAGACTTATTTCTTTACCGTTTTTCCATGCCATATACGAATCAATAGAAAATTGATATGTTGAATCTTTATCAATTACAGTAATTGATTGAGTCCTCCCATCCCATTGAATGTTTGCTCCCATGGCATTAAGTATTCCTCGGATGGGTAGATAAGTCTGATCAATATACCATGACGGTTTTTGGTTGATATCCAACTTCTGACCATTTACAGAAATCTGCTGTGCTATTGCTTCTTCGTTTGGCACAATACGAATTTCAAAATCCTTCGAAAAACCCCCACAATGAAGAGTTAAAACAGTAGAGCCTTCTGAAATGGGGAGTATTGTACCTCTTCTTCCTAGCCTTGCAATCTGTTCATCCGAAAAAGCATATTCCGCCGCAAATAAAGTTTCACGAGCTCCATTGGTTAAAATTCCAATTTCGTAAGGATAAATATGGGAATTGAAGGGAATGAGATATGCTCCATCTTTCTTGAAAATAGGATACGGGTCACCTAAAGCGACCATCATGCTTTCCCGGAATGAAAGCTCGACGTCTTTAATTGGTCTAACGTGCACGTTTATCTTAGCTGTATGTCCTTTGTAAATTGCGTTAATTACAGTATTACCCTCGAAAATACCTGTAATTACACCAGCTGTACTTTCTTCTTGACCTACGCTAACGATAGAGAAATTATCGGACATCCAAAACGACCGATAATCTACATTCGTTTCTAATCCATTGTTATCAACAACTATAAAATCAAGTTTCTTTAACTCACCAGGGTAGAGAGATAAAACATTATCGGCTGGTAATGGCTGCGTCGAATAACAATCTCTTAAGAAGACCGAAGATATAAATTCATTTTCTTCATTAGCCATTACTGAATTGGGTAGTAAAGTTATAGAAATTGCTATAGCGATTATTAGAAATGAAATCTGAATAAACCGTTGATTTAATAAGCCCATGCTAAGCCTCCTCAAATCATGGAAAAACACATTCTATCATTACCATCATCGTACCACTATGTAACTCATTTCTCCATAATATCCATTAGCCCCAATATGATTTTACTATTGATTGGATATAGGTTTATTGAGTGGCCCACTATGACCAAATTGATTCATCTCGGTTACTTCATGGAGATAGCCCTTAATCTCGAAATATGGTGTCTCACTATCTAAGAATGGATTATTTTCGTAATACTCTTTCGGAATAAAAGCTGTTAGGGGTACAACATCATTAGGTTTAATATTCAGCTTATTATCACTTGCCTCGATTTTGGCGTTGTTCATCGTTCGCCCGTTCGATATTTTTATTAGATAGCTGACATAAACAACGTTTTGCTTAATGACGTGAGAGCTACCGTTTGTTAAACGCAGTGAATACGAAGTACCCTCGGGTAACGTAGTGACGTTAGTGATCTCTATGGTGATTTTATCAACTTCAGCAGAAATATCAGAAGATACCTCATTTTTCGGTGGCAAAGACGAACATCCGGCGATATTCAAGAATGATAGAGTAATAAAGATTCCTGAGATAGCAAAATATCTTCGGAAAGTATGTTTCTTAATGACAATCAATCCTCCAATTTCTTTATGTTGGAAGTTGATTCGACTAATGATTTACTTTTCCTTTAATTTAAACGGAAAAAGGCGGTAACACTTCGTTAAAACCCCCCACGTGCGGCGTACCCGGTTTGTTGAACACACAGGAGTGAGATAAAATAACTCTTGTGGAGGCGAAGGAAATGGCGAAAACGGGTAAACGATACTCAGCAGAATTTAAAGCGGATACAATACGGATGATTACGGAAAAAGGCCGAAGCGTCACCAGTGTAGCCAAGGACCTGGGTGTAAGTGAGCAGACCATCTACCGCTGGATGGAAGGTGAAAAAGTGAAGGAACATCCGGACCAGGCACGGATCATCGAACTCGAATCCGAACTAAAAGCCGCCCAGCGGAGGATTCTCGAACTGGAGGACTCGGTGACCATCCTAAAAAAGGCCACGGCACTCTTCGTAATGCAACCCCGGAAGTAAGGTACCGGTTTATCCGGGACCACCGCTCCGAACATCCGGTGAAGAAGATGTGCCAGTTATTTGAGGTCTCTCGGAGCAATTATTACGCTTGGAAAAACCGTAAGCCCAGCCAAAGAAAACAGACAGACGCGCAATTGGTCGAAGCCATTAAAGAGAGCCATCAAGCCAGCGGTGGCATATATGGAGTCGACAAGATCTTGGCGGATGTACGGGAACAACAACCGTGCAGCCGAAAGCGTGTACACCGGCTCATGCGTGAAAATGGTATCCGGTCCATCCGGCTCCGGAAATATAAAGCGACAACGAACTCAAATCATAAACTTCCCGTAGCCGAAAACCTTCTGAATCAAAATTTCAAGGTAGACGCACCGAATAAAGTATGGGTAAGCGACATTACCTATATCCCCACCGAAGAAGGGTGGTCCTATGTAGCTACCGTAAAAGACCTGTTTCATAAAGGCATTGTGGGCTGGGCTATCGGGAGTACAATGACACGGGAATTAGTGATTCAGGCACTAAAGAGTGCGATTCAAAGACATCGACCCACTGCGGGCCTTATCCATCACTCCGATCGCGGCAGCCAATATTGCAGCAAAGAATATCAAGCCCTGTTGAGCCAACATCACATGAAAGCCAGTATGAGCCGGAAAGGAAACTGCTATGACAATGCCTGTGCAGAAACCTTTTTCAGCACCATGAAGAATGAACTCATTCACCTGAGGAGATTTACGACTCGCGATGAGGTACGCGAGGCAATATTTGAATACATCGAAATATTCTATAATCGCAGACGAAGACATCAGAGCTTGGATTATATGACACCAGAAGCGGTTTAACCCCATTATTTTTGAGCCGATCGCCCTTATTCAAATGAATGCGTAAGATCTCATTTTAGAGAAGGCAAA
>NZ_JACVHF010000021.1 GCF_014502795.1 Heliobacterium chlorum | reverse complement strand
ATCGCTTCGTTGGAACGGGCATCCTCTATCTTAGCCTCAACCTTCTGCACTTCCGTCAACCGGCCCTGGTTCTTCATGACCAGTTCGATAGCTTTTAATTTGTTCTTCTCGCTTTGACTGCCGCGAGCAATTGATTTTAGGCTGTTATAAGCCTCGGCAAGGAAGTCCTTCATCGCTAATTCGGCGACTTCATTCTGGTAAGCGATGAAATCCGGGTCCTGCTTCCATCGGTATAACGTCCGTTCGCTGATACCGGCTTCTTCCGCAATTTGGGCTAACGTCATTTTGTGGACGTCGTTGGAGGCGAGTATTTCCGCAGCGAGTCTCTGCGAGCCATTCAACGCATATTTCTTAGATTGCTCTGACAATGGTTCACCTTCTCCTTTCAATTATAAAGTTAGAACCTACTTCTAACTTCACTATAGTAAAGTACAATCCGTAGCGATCGTCAGCTTACCGTCAATCACGTAGATATCTCGTCAACAAAAAAGCGACCCCGCAGTGAATGACGTATCTCACCGCGTGTCGCTCTATTTTAGCCAACATCCTGTTCCCTATCGCTATGTTCTTCGGCAGCTTCAAGTCCTTGGATAACGAATAACAGCCTATCCAGCGCATTATCGTCAATATACCTTGACTCTCCCGCCAATTTCAGAAAATAACTCGTGAATGTCGACTTAGGCAGTTTCTTTTTCATTGCATTCGTACACTTTTGTGACCAGCTTCTAATCCGTTTTCTTTGCTCATCCTCTGTCAACAAGTGAAATTCTCTTTTTATCTTATTGCCTTCTTCGGCAAGTTCAAGAAACATTAATGTTACCCCCGATGAAATACCTTTGGTTTATCATATCATCAGAACAGACATTTCGATGTGATGACAGTCACATTATCTGCCAAGGCTGTGGATATAATCCATAACATCCAGTCCTCCGAGTGATCGTAAAACGCCCTCATTTGTGACAGGTATCTTACAGGAACCTCCGCCAGTAATCCCATATTTCACAGAGGCTTCCAAGTTGGTATGATATCTGGGCGGATGGCATGGCCAGCGTCCGAGGTATATATACGTGTTTCACTGTTCTTTGATAATCCCATAGATATAGTGTTACCGGTGTTAATTAACAGTGTATCTAGTTATAGTATTAAGACACAGTATAGTTAGTGTCAAAGGTGGTTGACGTCAAGATTGACGACGTCGTCGTTTTTGACATCGCTCTATGAACTGTTACTCCTCAATAAAGTTCATTTACCGGAAGTTATTTTTATAATCATCTAGCCCAGAAAAGCCAATTCCGGCCCCGCGCTCGCCTCACCCAGCTTCCGCACGGCTGGGTTGGCAACGTCGCGGGCTGTGTGGCCACGTGTGGCTCGCAAGTATTATTTGAATGGAATTATATTACCAATGGAGTCTGTCGGCACACGTGGCGAAACAGGCATGGCTGTGGCAATTACGAGATTTTCTGTACATCGACGATATCGGTGAAAAGAATTTCACGCTCACCACGCTCGGTAGATACTGATAATTTCCCCATTCTGCCTTTTAGCGGCACACACAAAATCTGCTTTCCATTTCGCAATTGAATCATTAGCTGTGACTTTTCTTGCATGGCAGAACTGACGATTTCATTCATTTCCTCTAGTTGATACTCAGTGATTTCTCGCAGGTCGTTAACCACCTGAGCGTCTTTAGGTTTTAGGAACATTACCAACACCTCCTGGAAATAGAATAGCACGTTTCTCTCGTCATTGGAACACACGTTCCGGTTCTATCCCAGGGATTTCTTGCCTTGGTCAAACATTGAACAACTATAATTATGCCGCTTGGTTGAGCCGTTTACTTGCTGCCTCCACGTAACCCTTCTCCACATCAAACGTAATGAACCTCCGCCCCATCCGCTTGGCTGCCACGCAATCTCCCCCACTACCGCAGAATGGGACCAGCACAACATCACCCGGCTTCGAAGATTTCTCAATAATCATCTCGGCCAGCTTTACCGGTTTTTGCGTTGGGTGGATGTAGGTCACTGCCGGATCGCGAGGCACAGGCCATACGTCAGAAATTCGCTTTCCTTTTAATATGTGTCTGCCCTTCACTGCGAAGATGAGAAATTCATGAGCGGGACTGTAGGCCCCACGGAGATCACCCATTCCCCCGCCGTTCTTTTGCCAGATGATGCAGTTCTTGATGGTGAAGTGTTGGGTGATACGGTGGTACCACTCGACGTAGACATCCCAGCGGGTCCAGCAGTATAGGGCAGCACCGTCCTTCAAAACCCGATAAGCATCGGCCAACCAGTCTGCCATGATGATATTGTCGTTTTGGATCGCGGTGAACTTTCGCTTGCGACTGCCGCTGCGGTAATTGATGCCGTATGGTGGGTCAGCGATGATGAGGTCGATGGAGTTGTCGGGAAGCAGCTTGAAGCCGTCGTTAATGTCCATGTGATGAATGGTGTCTAACGTTAATTCACCGAAGTTTGCTGTCATTGGCCACCGTCCTTGAAAAAAATAAGGCAGTCCGGCCACGATGGGCTGCACTGCCTGTCTATTCAATAGGTGGGCTGTGGGGTGAGGGGTACAATAATAATGAGTAACAAGGTTACATTTTAGTTAATATAGGAGTCAGGAATCAAGGCATTTCCGTGTTTAAACTCTTCATCCACTAAAATAACGTTATTTAATTTTTCATCTTCCCAGATTGAAGGAGGAATATGTTCTAGTACTATAATTTGAAAATCAGTTTTATAATCACTGTTAATTTTATCAATAAAGTCGTTTAGGATCTTGAACGCTATAGTTATTTTAGTCTTATCATCTTGCGGTATTTGAGACCAATTCTTTTTATTCTTTTTGCTACCGGCATCTTCTCCGTAATACGGACGGCTTGGTTGATCTAAAATAATAAAACTAGGTACAAAAGGTACCTCTTGGCTAATTATTAACTCATGAAGCCCCAACATGAAGCAAAGATGTAGAAACATGTGATTAGAGCTACTTCCTACTACTGCTGTATTGACCGCACCAGGTTTTTTTAACTTTAGCACTTTATTTTTATAGTCAAAAACAGACTTGTAACCCTTGTATGTACCTAATGCATCACCAGAATCATCTAAATAGTTTTGTATAAGTTCTTCAAGAAGCTTATAGACTAGATCTCTATTAATTATCTCTTTCTCTAACTTATCCTGTAACTCTGCTAACTCACGTGCTTTATTATCGAATTCTTCCTCGTTAAAGATATCCGTGAATTTTTTTTCAAACATCTCTAACTTAGATTTAATTTCGCCAATAAAAACAAACTTGTGTATATGATTTTGAAAATCAGATTTTATATTTGGGAATCTATCAAGAGCGTCCTCTATAAGACTTAATTCTTTTTGTAGGTTTTTCAACTGTTCATCTATGTTAATATTAAAAGGGCTTTTATTTTTTATTTCTTTTTTAATTAAGCCGAGCTCATTTTCAAACATTTCCATGAGATCTATCAAGTCTCTATTTATAATTAAAGAACCATATTTTTCTTTAATGAAATTAAGAGGTTGCAAACTATCTAAATTATCCTTTTGAATTTTTGTGTATTTTTCATATTCACTCCTAAACCTTGTAAAATTTCTAATTTTTCTTTTAACCTCGAATTTTTGTTTTTGCAACTTATCAAATTCTTTATAATCTGATGAGAAGTCAGCATCCTTAATAGTTTTTACCAGTTCCTTTAAGTAAAAGACGTCTTCTTCGATATTCTTTGTCACATCTTTAATTAAGTCATATTCTTTGGCCTTACGTATTAATTCTTTTATATTGCTGTGAAATATATTTTCTTCTTTTTTTAGGGCGGCTTTTCTTTTTTCCAATCGATTCAGGTCTTTTTCTAATGCATTTATTTTTTCTTTGATTATTATATTTTTTACAGTATCTATACCCGTCGCTAAATCAAAAACTCTATGTAGTGCTTCATTATACTTCTCGTCGTTTTGTTTATCGAAAAATACTTCACTATTACAAATAGTGTTTTCTGATTGTGTATTGAATAACCAAAAGTATCTAAGAGAAATCTTACTTCCTGCTTTTAGTTTTTTTCCACCGTAAGGAATTATTACATTACTATCGATTGAAAATTCGTTTTCTATTATTTCTTTTAATTGTTTCTCTTCTATTGTATCGGATATTTCTTCAGGAACAACTCCTATAGGGGAATAATAATACAAATCACTAACTTTACCTTTCTCAGTTAGAGCTCCCCTAGCGATAGTGAATGATTTATTATTAATCTTAAATTTTAAGCCATACCAACTTACATTTTCGTTAATTTTTTCTTCAGAGATATTAGCTTTACTCGCAAAGAAACAATAATCAATAATATTTATTATCGCAGACTTTCCGGTACCACTATCTCCCGTAATTACATTTATCTTGTTATTTTTGAATTCAAGTCGTCTTATTTTACCATTCTTAAGCCACAAAACAAGCTCTTCTAATACAAATTTCATATCTGCACCCTCAATTGTAAATATAAATTTATTTCCTCATCTCTTAAAACATGAGCAAGTTTGAAACTTGATTGAATTATATTGTAAGCTCTAACACCGATATTACTACTTGACGAAGGCATGGGTACATTTTTACTTATAATTATTTTATTTTTATATAATCGTACAAGCTTGATTTCCAATAAAAGGGCTATGGAGTTAAATGTAATTGGTAAAAAAGAATAATATCTTTGATTATAGTTGCTAAAGAAAGTAGGTTTTTTTACCATAAGTTCCTCTAAGCTATTTATTATAGTGTTTTTATTCTTCAGAAAGTCAACCGTACCTTTATGAGCAACGAAAGGTAATATAAGCATTGCTTTCGAAACACTAATTTCCTTTAGATGAATTAGTACGTAGTATATTGACAAAGCTCCTATAAATTCATTATTTACTACACTTCTTTTATTCAACATTTATTATACCTTTCTTCCCAGTCTAAACGCCATCCAATCAAAGGTTTATCAGATAATGAATAAAATTCACCGTTGCTCATTTCAGTATCTAATTTAGTTTCATCCAACACAAGTTCTATTTTTCTTACTTGATCTAAGCATACAAGTGCTTGTTCGATAATTGTTTTTTCAATAGGATTACTGCCCTCAATCTTCATACCTAATAAAACTTTTCTATATGCTTCCCTATGTATATTTTGCCATTTTAGTTTAGCGTCTTTTTCAAATTTCTCTACATCTTCTTCAATTAAAAGTCCCTCGTTCACCCATTCTTCAAGATGATTATTTATTTGTAGCATATATCTGGTAAATTCAATCATTTTATCAGTATCGTTTGGTTCAACTTCAAATATATCTATTAATTGCTTTATAAATATTTGTTTATCCAAAGGTTCTGAGAATGATAATTCCCTTTTACGTATAGGTAATTTTTTGTTTCTCCCCCTATCAAATAGCAAATTGTATTTTTTATAAAATTCTTCAAAGGATATTATTATCTTTTTTTGCGATTTAACTGTAAAATAGATATGTCTCCTAATATTACTATCTATTGCACTGAAGACATCTTCTATTTTAGATTCTGGAACATGTTTTTCTTTAATACTATTTTTAATCTTTGAAATAAGGTCGTCTTCTTCTAGCTCGAAATATAAGTTATCTAAAAATAAACTTAGCCATTTATCATCTTGAGAAAATAAATTCAAGATGTAATCTTGAAGATTTTTACTGGTTGTTGTTTTTGAAAGATCTTTAATATAATCCTTTATATTAGATATACTCATTACTCTTTTCTTAAATTCTATTACATTATTAAGGAATCTGATTTGTTTAACGGATTTATTTGATACTAAAACAAATTTTGTTTTCTTAATAAATTCTAACTGTTTGGTTAGTTCTTTTCTTCCTTGAGTAATGTCGTTTATATTTTTTACCCAATTGTCAATAGTATGCCATAAATCCTTATCAAGTTCTGTTAAATTAATAATGGCTCCAGATTTTTGTGTTTGAACAGAATGTTTCAATTGAAGAAGTATTTGTTCTTCATTAGGTAAGTCTAAGTGGATATCATCTTTTACTTCTATACCAATCTGTTGTCCAACTTTAAGACCAAGTAGCAAATATAAAAAATAGTAATATTGATAATCAAAACCTATTGATTTATTATCAGCACTAGTTAAATCTTGAACGCTTTTCATTTTTCACCTCATTATAAGATTAAATTGATCAATTTCAAAAGCTTAACCATAATTCATAAAGTCACCTCCTGCTCTTTTGTTCGACATTTATTTATATTTTCCTGGAAAAATATTTCGACATATTTCTACATTTGATTGGAGTTTTATAGATAGTCTGGCTTAATTAAACTCAACTGCTTATCCTCACATAGCAGACGACTTTCCGCCCACCTACCCCTCCCATGCCCACAAACTCCCCCACTTATCCCACGAAAAGCTCATCTGCTATGTAAACGCAAAAAAGCGACCTCGCCGGGTGTGGCGAAGTCGCTAGAGAACTATAGTTAGCAAAATGATCTTATGGCTTAATTAATTTTATAGAATCTTTTGGCTTTAACTTTCGTTCAGCCTCAATTCTTAAAATCCTCCATTCTTCTAAATGAGCCTCTGTGTTAGAAATTAATATATTCAGGGTTATAAGTAATTCCTGACGTTGTTCTAAAGTCATTTCATTGATTGAGTCAAATAAATCGGGGGAAATGGAATGAAACGTTGGAATACGTGAAATTAATTGATTAATTTTTTCTTGCAATGGAGCAACTCGAAGAAGATAATCTTCAATTATCTTTTCATCATCATGGGATATTATCTGCTTTTTATTTACTAGACTTAATTCTCGTGAATTATTTTCAAACTGATTATCGTAATTTTTGCTCCCCTCATATTCGAACCAAATAGATAGAAGATCATTTCCCTTTAAAGATAACAGTTTTTCTTTTGCGGTTAGACTTCTACTTCTATCTGTAAAAAGCGTAGAAATCCTCTCGATATCATCTGGGATTAGTTGTTCCTGAGCAACTTTAATAGCCAATTGATCGCGATATTCAATGGGTACTTTTTTTAATCTTAACGCTTGTTCCTCAGAAAGTGCCCCTTTAATAACATCATTTCCACCATGTATAATTTTTCTTACGTCGGAACCGAATAAAAGAAGATCTAGTTTTTTGCTAATATAACGTTCGGATTTCCCCAGCTTACCAGATAAGTATTTTTTTGATATTTTCCATCTCTGATCATTAAGTAGTTTTTGAAAAGCTAGTGCTTCTTCTATTGGAGAAATGTTTTCTCGTTGAAGATTTTCTGTGATTTGTTCAATATATATTTCCAGTTCATCGCTCGATTCCGAAATTATACATGGTATTGCTTCGTAATTTAGTTTTACAAAGGCTTTATAGCGCCTGTTTCCAAATATAATTTTGTACCTATTATCATTTATTTTTCTTACCTTTATTGGATTAAGCAAGCCAATTTCCTTAATACTTTCAGCTAATTCATCTATAGTGCTTTCAGTAAAAGTGTTTCTTGGTTGATCTTTATCCTCATCAATTAAATGCAATGGTATATTTTCTATTCTCATTTAGCACCCTCATCGGCAAACAATTCTAGTTGTGGTGAAGATATCGCTTTTTTTTCATGTTTCTCGTAGTGCTTAGCAGATCTAAAAAATCCTTTACTTATGTTTCTCCGTTTATTCGCCTGTTTTCTAAATTCATCTTTATGAATAGGCAAGAAGTAACCCTTTCCGTCATTACTTATAACGGATAAACTGCTATCGCTATCTGCGAACTTTATCAGATTTCTTATGTACCTGGTTAGTCTTTTTATCATATTTTCGTCTACATTAGGTATTTTCAGATGAGTGGCTATTCTTTCACTGGACCAAGGATCAGTTTTTCTCGAAGTTAAAAGCAACTCAATAATTTGGGCTTTATAACGATCAAATTCATTTTTCATTTATTATCCTCCTTAGATGGTTCGTGTGGGAGGTAAAATGAAAGGTTGTCGTTATGTCCTATAAGCTACGATCCCTATTTGATATTCGACAGCATCATCCAATCTATTCAATTACAAAGTACAATCTTCCATGTAAATAGTTTCTTGTACATTAGTCTACAGCTTTTTACTTATAAGATCAATATACCTCTTAGTAAAAAACAACGTCGAACTATTGGTCGTGTGTATTATAAGAAAAAAGTCCTGAAAGGTTAAATTTTAACAATATTTTTCCTTGTAAAAAAACGACCCCGCCAGTAACGGCGAGATCGTCGGAGGTCAATGAACGCGTTTCTTCATCTGTTCACGCTGGCCACAAAACAGCTCGGCCCGATTACTCGATTGCTCAAGGCTTTCCTTTAATAATTCCTGAACGCTGTTCGGAACAGTAAGCCCAGCGGCTTCGATTTGTTCTTGGAAAAACTCGAGGTCTTTGGCTAAGGTGGCATTTCTTACGCACTCGTCATTAAGGTAAGCCAAAGCAAGCTCATCTTCTTCCCTTTTCCGCTGCCGTCGAGATTCAAGCCATTCCTGGATGAAGACGCATCACCTCGGGGATTAGTGTGTCCAGGATAGCATCAAAAACAAAAGCGACCTCGCCGGTGGTGGCGAGATCGCTGTGTGGAGGTTAATACGTTTTGAGTTTTTTGAGGCTTCGTTTATAAGCCCGGGCGAAGGATTTAGAAATAGACAAATTCTTGTCAATGGTCTTTTCCACCTTATCTGCTATGCCTAACCTTGATAATCTCAAGCGTCTCTTGAACGCTTCAAGGTCTCTCACTGATTCTTCATAATGAGCTTGTTTCTCAGATAAACTCATTATTTTCTCAGTCCTACGCTTTAGGCCTTGATCCTCAATCCACTCAAACAATTGTCCCACCTCCATCAATTAGAATTCCTGTTGGAGTGGCGGAATATTTGCTTTAGTTGAATGTTTCTTTGTTAAGCAAAAGCGACCTCGCAGGTATTAGCAAAGTCGCTTTTTGATGATTAAACAAATTAGAATTTTTGAATGCATCACCTTAAGGTCTGCCAGATCAATAAACTTGAAGAAAAACGCAGTAATTGATCGTTGCATCTGTCCGCTTGTCAAATTCACGTGAACGAAATCCAAAGGTTATGCTTACTTGAACTTGATTCGGTGAAATTATTCGACTACTCGTCTGAATTTGGCTGCGAAAAAATAACCCTTCTTGATCGGAAAAGCCGTAGTCCATACCCTGAATAGACACGGAAGCTTGGTACACACGGTAAGGACTTGTATTATAAGTTCTTGTAATTGTTCTTACGGTAGCTAACGCCTCGGGAAAACGAACGGAATCGTTGATAATGCTAAGCATCGTTACACCCCGAGTTAACCTATGCTTTCCAATTCTACCTTGTTACACTTCAATAAAAAACAACCGCCCATTCACGCTGCTCCCGACAACGAGTGGTATTTGGGAGATCAGTGAAATGGGCGAATGGGTGAGGTTATTACGCTTAACATTATCGGGAAACGTAAAAATCGTTTGATAACGCCTAGTCCTGTGATAAAAAGATAAACCTATCATCTTCAATATTTAACTTAATGCCCAATCCATTACTCTCCAGTAATCTTTCGAAAAACCTCAAAAAGTATTTCCTGGACTCTAATATCTGTTCTATTTCTGTTGGGCTGAGTACTCGAAAATCACAGTTCCAATGGCAGTTATCTTTATTCTCTAGTAAACCTCCAGCCAATGTAATTATTTCATCCTGTGAATCATTCGAAAGTAGTTTGTCCGATATGAAGATCACCTTTATGTAATTGGCTCTGCTAAAATTTAATTCCTCTTCTATCCCTTTAAGATACGGATAATCTTCTAATGAACTAGGTCGGCGATAATCGACCAAGACCATGAAACTAATCAAGTCTCCGCAATAACCGTCTCTCAATAGAAATATTTCTACGTCCCTTAAACGTAATAACCTGGTCATCGTTATTTGCCTCACGACATCCTCCATTATTTTCAAGCTTTTCAATTATCCTTCGACATGATACCAAGTTTTCCTCCCGGACAATCAAATACGTTTTTAGATAGACGTAGCCACCTGATAAACGACAAAAAAAATACCGGGAGCTAGACATCCCGGTAGGCAGATGGATATTTGAAAAGAAGGCATTTTTAGATTAACATGCCTCGATATTGGAGTTCAAAGGACCGTAGACCTATTTTTTTAGCTAATAATAATTTCCTCCACCCAACAAAACTGCCCCCACACATCGCCCCCTACGCCCTCAAACACGACCAACCACTCCATTCATACCACAACGGGGCTCAAATCGGTGGCCTGCCGTTACTCAGGCGATACTAAAGCCAATATTTCGCCTAATAATTTCCTCTACCCATTAAACTTCACCCCACAGAATGCCCTGTATGCCTTCGAAAACAATCGACTATACCATTACCAGAATGGGGCTCGGATTGAACTGGGGCGTTATAGCGGGTGTGCGTGATGTGGGGGTTCTTAGGTGGTCATTTAAGCTATTTTTGTAGTATAAAATCTCCTCTAAACCATCTGTAGAAGATACGAGACGCCAAAAATGTTAAAAATATTGTAATCCAAGTCCAATACCACGACCAATGAATATAAGTTATAGTGTTAGTATATTTTTCGAGTATTGCTTCAAATCCAGATATTCCCGAGGTGTATGCCACGTAATGAGTTAATTGCCTAATAGTGCTCTTTTTTTCTGGATAGAACAAGTTGAATAAGACGCATATACCAGGATATACCACGTACTCAAAAGTTAAACTGGATTTCGTCGCATTAGGTAAAAAACGAGTGGGATACTCGATAAGATTCCATTCAACAACTATAAGGCCTAAAATCCACGTTAGAGTTTGCTTAAATAAAAAGATTACAACGCCGTCTCTTATCTTATTCCTTGGAACTAACCAGATAACAAGACCAATCGTCAGAAACATTGAAGTAATTTCGATTGTTCTATCTAAGGTCATAAGTAAGCCCCCGAAAAAGAGTTTTTTGTATTATGTCCAAAATAATCTTATAAAACTTATTGGGAAACAGAAAAACCGCCCCTCCCCACTGGCCTCCCTTTAGGGGCTCGGTAAGGTCGTGTGAACGGGCGGTTATTCTTCTATTCTGACCAATATTTGAATTGGCTAACACCTGTTCAACGGCTAGTTTACCTAATAATTTCCTCCAGACCTTAAACCCGACCCCACAGAATGCCCTGTGTGCCTCCTAAACGATAGGCTATATCATTCCATACCACAACTGGGTCAAATCGGACTTGGGCCATTACAGCGGCCTTATGTAGGATATGGGGGATTTTGGGTAATTTTGAACGATGATTTTTGGTCAATGACGAGGTTGCTCGATTCGAATTCATCGACAGCAGAATAAAAAACAGCCGGCCGTTGGCCGGACTGTAATTACTGTAATCAATATCTACGGTTAATATTTTCGATCAAACGTAGCCTCAACGCTCTCTTTGTTCTTCACAGGTTCGTAACGTATTAATCCTTCAGCAATTTCCCTAAGAGCAATACTTACCGGCTTTTCATCTTTCTTCGCATGAACCAATGGTTCGGCTGGTTTATTAGGGTCATTCAGTGTACGAGCTCGCTGGGCAGCGAGTATAACCATAGCGTATTTGCTGTCGACTTGACTCAATAAATCGTCTAATGATGGTTTATTGATGTATATCAACCTCCTTAAACTAGGACGGGCATCATTCTAGTTTTCGATGTAACCCAAGTATTTACTCAATAAGTACCCCAAAAGCGGGTAATTAAACTAGCCTTATGACTAATTATTTCCTACTCCCTTCAAACCCGACGTCACAGAATGCACCCTACGCCCTCCAACGCGACTGATATACCATTTATAACACAAGCTCGATATTGGATTCTTTCATACCACGATGGTAGCATATAAAAACAACAGCCCGGCCGTTGGCCGGACTTTAAGAATATAAAAAGAAAATTAGTTGGGTAAGTTCTACTTAGTTAGCCATATTATTTTTCCTAATAAATATCTAACATCTATTCTGGAGCATGGAGGTACGAAGTACTTTCTTTATTAACACCGGATCCAAAAGAAATTGATAATCCACTGAAAGAAACACTAGGAGTGAGGGTCACTTGAGAATGACCGTACGAAATAAGCATTGCAGCTTCACTTAGTTTTCCTTGTTTAGTTACTCTCATATATCCAGAACCATTTTTAGCCCAGTATGCTCCCTCTGTCATAGAAAACTTAGAACTCGCGGCCGTTCCGGCATTTTCAGGGTTAACGGTTACATTTTTACTATACGATGTTCCAATTGGATGTACGTATGTTACTTTATGGCTTGTTTGTGTATCAGGTATAGTCATATACATTTCGGGTGACCAGGTAAGAGCAACTATATCCGTCCCAGTTATTATCGGTACCGAAGACCAAGCCCACTCAAAATATACCCTGAAATTTGTTTTATCTGTAGTACTATTGTAACTAAAATTGTTTAACGCAGCTTTTAATGTACAAGTGGCGGACAAAGCTATAATTTCTGATTCTGTCCCTTTGAAATTTTTTAATGTGTTTATCTGACTATCTGTATAACCCATGTTCTTTAATGTTTGCGAATCTAACTTTGCTCTCTTCCTTAATTCTTCGGCATAATCTAAGGATTTAATTTGATTAATCTTATCTTTATTTAAACCTTGTGAAATCAATTCGTTTTCATTCATACTTTTTAGTTTCTTCAATGTTAAGTATTCGTTTGACTTTACCTCATTAGATTTATCCGTCTGTGCAAAACTGATACCAGTGCAGGTAAACGTAAATAGTAATAGGGAACATAACAAAGTTATAAGCCTTTTCATTTTTCTTTCTCCTTTTCTATAGTTCATGATTAAGAAATTGCGGTTAAACTATAATTCACCTCCTTTTAATTACAATTGGTTAACTAAAATAAATCTTCGAAAAACCAATTGACACAACATTTATCGCCAACAAATACACATATTTACATTAGAAAGAATATAGTGTATATTCTAAGTCAAAAGGAGAGTGGAATGATGTTAAATCCAAAAAATCATCTCAAATACATTATTTGGTTGGCTTTGTTGTTTATTGTACCTTTTTGTTTTTATTTGTCAACTAGTTTTGTTTTGCTAAATATGTCAGATAATGTCGAAGACTTGTGTTTTTCTGAAATATTAACCCCGTTATCCAACAATGAATTAATTGATAATCTAAAAGTCGACCATTTTTATTTGCATTTTTCGGGTGATGGATCAGTTAAAGAGTTAACTTGTCGATTAATTAAACCTACATCCAATTCAGTAGTTTTATACGATTTAAAATATGATGATTTTTTCAAAGTATATATTTTTTCTAAATCTAGGATAAACGATTTGTATTTTTACTCTGAAGATAATTTGCAATTGAATGTGACAGATTTAATCAATGCAATAAACACTATTAATTTTACTGACGTGTTAAAAGAAAATAACGACGGTGGTTTTTCATTGGCCTGTGATACAAGAAAAAGAAATTTAACAATCGAAAATTCCATACAGGCTAATGATTACTTTTATATAAAAGATAAACATATTGAAAAAACAATCTATAATAGCACTTATAGCAATGTGTTTTTGTTAGATTTATTTAATAATAAACGTAAAGTAAAAACTTACTTTTTTAGTCTATCTTTATTTAACAGAGAAAGTAAAGCGTTTAGTTTTTCTTAAGAACCATATGTAAATGCTAAAGAAGATAGCAAGCCATAATTTCAAGAGTTCTATTTCATACTGTTCATTACCCATCCTACCCTGTTATCATCCCCCTCCAAAATACCACCAAATTATCACTCACCTCACACCCCTCCCTCCATACCCCCCACCGGCAACACTGCCCCTAAAACTGCAACTCATCCTTCTATGTTCCCTCATCTTCTGTACCCCCGGTGGGCAACAGTATTTTTGGTCATTACCCGTCAAAATTGAAGTGTAACTGTAGTTCCGACAATTGCCCCCATCACCCAACACAAAAAAGCTCGCCTTAACTGGCGGGCCTTTTATACTATATCCCCTTAACTTAATCCCTTCTTCTCCCAACCAACACCACCCTAATATCCCAAAACTTACTCTCTGTTCAAGCTTTCAAAAATTGGCTATAATCATACCCAAATATAGACCGTCTTCCAACAGAGCAACTGACTTGTAATCAGTTGTTCCAACGTTCATTACACCGAGACTATACATCTCTAGTCTGTCATCAATGGGGGTATGCACTAAATTCCGAGACCTCCAATTTGCTCATGGAGATACCCCATGACTATTGATTAATGCAACTCACCAAATTGGAGATTACTTTACTTGACTCGCCGGCGTAGCTCAACAGGTAGAGCAACTGACTTGTAATCAGTAGGTTGCGGGTTCAAGTCCTGTCGCCGGCTCCACTACATATGCGGGTTAGCAGGATCACCAGGTGGAAGAGAGAACCAAAATGTGGTTACGGTCGTAGTTACGGAGGGGCATCTCTGGTGAAGCCATGGGGTTGAAATGGCCCGGTACGCAGGGGAAACCGACGGAAGCAGTGTGCTGACGGCGGTTTTTTGCGTTTCCGTTGAGATGGTTTTACGGTGAGGGTTATGGTGGTTTAACGAGGCCCGGTACGGGCCACGGGGATGACCATCCTTCCGATTGTAACTAGGGTTGGATTTACTCCCATGAATTACATAGGGAAGTTCAAGATATACTACCTTTGGTGTAAAGACCTCGTGGGACGGTAAGAAAGTAAACTCTGGTTTCGTTGTCGCCGGAGGCTTTCTTGCTGTTGCAGAGTGCTTCTCACAGATAGTTCCTCCTTAACAGGGGTACGGCCTTTCACCGTGCTCCTCCTTTTTTTGAATAAACATTGGGAATGAAGGGAACATTGAATTTGTCCCGTTAATAAAGAAGAGTACGGTACTGGATTGCCGTACTCTTCTGAGGCTAAAAGGTACATATCTGGTTATCTGAGAAAAGAAAGCGTAGGCCGGTGGCTACGCTTTTTTCACTTTTTATTACTTCAATTATTGCAGTTACCCCACGACCTTCCTTTTTACAGATGGCGATATGTGGTTGATATATTTAAATCCATTTTGTTATAATAGTGTCAACTTTGGGATTTTTACCTTTAATGAAAGTGAGAGGACTATAAATGGGAGCTTGGGGACCTGGCATATCTTCAAATGATGAGTACCTGGATGTTTATGATGAAATTATGAAGGAATTTAATAACGGAACGCCAATTGAAACAGCATTAAATAAAGTTGTTGAGAAATATGAAACAGCTTTTTTCGATGATACTAATGCATTGCATAATATGTACTTTGCCGCTATTTATGCTGGTTGGGAATGTGGGTATCTGAATAATAATCTTTATAATAAAGTAAAAGATATTATTGAAACTGGTAAGGATATTCAGTGTTGGCGTGAGTTAGAGGCATCTGCCTCGGATCTAAAAAAAAGGGAAAAAGCCCTGACGTCTTTCTTGACAAAAATATCTACTCCGAAAGTAAACCCTAAAAAACCTAAGCCACTAAAATATAAACCACCACTTTTCAACAAAGGTGATGTTTTATCAATTAAGCTTAATGATGGAACTTACTCGGGTGCTATTGTTTTAGAAAGTATCAAGACTAGTGAGGAATTTGGAAGCAATTTCATAGTCAAGGCATATATGAATAATACAGAGATGCCGACTGTCGAAAGTATCTTAAATGCTAAAGTATATAGTTATGCTTGGTATTCAAAAATTCATTACAAAAAGTACATAAAGCATATCGATGTTATCGGAAGAGTTGATATCAAATTTGATTATAGCTATCCTACTGGTCGCATTATATCTGGATGGAATACCTTTGTATCCGATTATAAAGATGTATACTATCGTGAGAATGTTGACATTAAGAATATTGTTTTATTTCTAAAATTAACTCCTGCTCAAATTTCTAATAGACGGAGATAGCAATTTTGTTTTCATCTCAAAACCAAGTGGGCCTACCCCATCTTCCTCGGACTTAACATTCCTTCAATCTTATCAATCGCTTGTTTCTTAACGTCGGGCAATACGTGACTATAGGTATCCAACGTAATTCTGATGCTGCCATGACCCAGTAATTCCTGCACCACCTTCGGATGAACCCCGGCCTCAAGTAACCGGGTGGCGTACGTGTGCCTTAACGAGTGGAGATTGGTTTTCGGTATTTCAGCTTTAGCCAGCAGTCGGTGAAACTTCGTGGCGAGGTTCCGTTGGCTAACCATCCGACCCTTTTTGGTCGTTACGACCAGCCCATCATCCTCATACTCTTCGCCCTCGCCCATCCGTTCTATATACTGGAGGACTTGCCACCTCTTCAACTGCCTAACCAGATCTTCGGTTATCGGAATCCTCCGGTAGCCGTTTTTCGTTTTAGGCTCTTGGATTATCTGGTGGGTTCTGTTAGGGCCGTATTCGTTCTTGACCAGTACGGTCCCCTTGGTAACGTCTATGTGACCACGTTCGAGATTGATATCGCCCCACTTCAAAGCCAGCAGCTCCCCCACTCTCATTCCCGTTCCGAGCAGCAGTTTGAAAGCAATCCAGAGTCTGTCCTCCTCTGCCACGAACATAAATTCCTTCATTTGATCTACGGTAAATACGCTGATTTGTTTTTGGGACGGTTTGGGCTTGCGGACATGGTCAGCTATGTTCTTGTTGATCAGTTCATCATGGATGGCTTGTTTGAGGGCTGTTCTTGCGGTAGTGAGAATCAGTTCGACTGTTCTCGTCGCTAGGCCCGATTGCCGTTTTTCGTTAATCAGCTTCTGTAGCTGGGTGGTCTGCAGTGCCTGGACCTTCACGTTGCCTAGCTTCGGCTTCAAATGAAGCCGGGTAATATATTCATAGGACTCCCAAGTTTTAGGCCGCACGTTGGGCTTTACATATTGGTCAAGCCAGATGTCGAGCCAGTCGCCGAAGGTTACAGTTGAGGGAATCACAAAGATTCCTTGACGATACTCGACTAAAGCTTGGTCACGCCATTGTAGGGCTTCGCCCTCTGTTTTGAAAGTTCTTCGAGCATACTTTGGTTTGCCGTTATCATCTTGGCCGATGTGGACCTGGGCTACAAAGTAGCCGTCTTTGCGTTGGTACACCGAGCCCTGGCCGGGCTTGTTGCGTTGGGAGGTCATGAAAAAACACCTGCTCCTTTCGATGTTCAAGATCGACTGATTTCAAGGGAGGCAGGTGTAGGTTATCTCTAGTGGGGCATGAAGGGAAGTTAAATCTAATGGTTCGGGACCAAGAGGCCGCAGGTTCGAATCCTGTCGCCCCTACCATGAGTTAGCTGGGGTTTCGTAATGTTATATGTTGCTACAGTTAGGATTTAACGCCTAACATGACGCCTACGGTGGTTTGAAGAGAATAAATTTAAGGCTCAGTATGAGAAGTCCTGGGCCTTATTGTTTTGTCTGGTGAAGTATAACCTAACATATACGGAGATGCCGGAAAATGGATACGGATTAAAGTATTGACAACACCTTAATTCCGGTGTATTTTTTCACCATGAGGTGTAATTTTACACTAATCATTAGCCCGTCATACCAAATAAATAGTTAGCTAGGGAGTGATGTCAGATGGCCCAAAGCTCTAGATTTATCTGTGCTATAACGGCCGCCTGGTTATTGGCTATAGTAAATTTAACAGGGGGAATTCTTTCTCATTGGATAAATATTTTCTCAATAATGTGCTTGGTAGGTGGAGTGTTCTTAGCTTACAGGGATAATCCTAATGGTTTTTCTAAATTTATGGCATGGCTTAATGGCTTAGTTCTTAGTGTTTTTTTGCTTTGGACTTCCCTAGCGGCAAGTGGAGTATAATGACTAACTCCAGATTGAGAGATGATTTCTTTGAAACCAGCCGACAAAAGCCAGTTAAATATCTGTGGTTTACGATACTGCTTGCCACTATATCCATATGTATCTGTTTCAATAATTTTTGGGGTTACGATGACAAAAGTCTAATCCTTTATATTAGTGGAGGCATTGTCGTATGGCTAATGGAAGAACAATCAACTCTGCCAAGACAAATATTTACAACAGATGAAATTAAATATCTTGTCTATGTAATTCATTATTTATCGTGGTTAAGTTTAGGCTACATCATCGATTATTTTAGGAGTCTAATCAAAGAGGTAGGTTGGATTTGGGAATAGACTGGGGTTAACGTCTTCCGATTCAACTGACTACCGATAATGAAACAACCGTAATGAGGCCGCACGTTCGAATCCCTTCGCCACAACCATGGTTTAGTTGGGGTTTAGTGCAGTGTGGTCTTTACCATTGTGGATTTGACGCCTACCGAACTTAGAAGATGAAAGAAAATGAGGTCGAAGATGAGAAGTCTTGGCCTTTTTCATTACATTACCAACTTACCGTTACGATTTCTCCTAGTTGGTTAAGTCCACGGAATACAAATCCCATACTCTCCGTGTTTGATGTCTGGAAATAGTGTGCTGCGTACCCGTTTATTACGTCTAGTTCTACATAAACTTTAGATTGTTCTTTTACCTCTTCCAGCGTTGATAGATTTTTAGTGTAGCCTTCGTTGGTTACTATGACTTTGTTTATATTTGGGTCTATAATCTCTACGGCTAAAAGAGTATCATAACGATCATCATCCGCTCGGTGAGATGCCCAGGCTGTTTTTATTTTTTTCTGAACCTCTTTCGATTCGATTAACGCTACACCTTGAACCCGATAGAGAATACCTAAATTTTGGTTAACAAGTTTTACATATCGTTCAGAGCCTGTGTCCCATATAACTAAGTTTTTATTTCCAAATTGCTTTTCATAAACAACAATTCCATCTTGATAAGGAAACGATTTGCGTAACGACGACTCTTCTGAAAAGGCATATTCTGCTGCATTCATCGCAAAACAAAGATATAAAAATAGCATGAAGAACGATCCTAAAAATAATGTCCTAATAAATCTCATATGTCCCTCCAAAAAGTAATATCACCTTTATGTGCTTCTATTGTTTCACTTAATTGTAACATATTGGGTTAAGTGGGGTAACAAAACCGTCTACCATCGGTATTCGGCATGAGACGGTTTTTCTAACATTACACGGTTATGGCGTTGTGATGTCACCGTTCGGGCTATAATGTTGTGGGATATGGTTGAGATAGTTATAGCCGATATTTCCATTAGAGGGAACGTTGGGGCGGTGTGGCCAGCGAATAGGCCTATTCCCTGCCCTGTTATAAACCAGTAATGAAACAACTGTATAGAGGCCGCAGGTTCGAATCCTGTCCCCCCGACCATGAGTTAGCTCGGATTTTATAATGGTAGGCGGTTCTTACGGTTAGGATTTGATGCCTAACGTGACGCCTACCGGGATTTGAAGCGGTGAAATATCGAGATAACGTAAAGCCAGGGACGATTGTCCTTGGCTTTTTTGTTGCAATCGTAGTTTAGTTCCCGTAGTAACCTTAATTAGATAATATCTGAAAATAGTAATTTGCGTCTGTTACTAACGTTTGAATTTCAAATGCAGTATCGAAAATTACGAATAGTGTGATTAATGTAATTGGAGTAATAAAACCAATAGCTTCTTTTTTAGGGTACTCGTTCTTCTTCTTAACGGCTAAGTAAACTATCGAGCCTAAGCATATCAGTAAATAGCCTATTGCTAGGTACATTTTAACGGTTTGCCTTTTTAATTGACTAATTGATTCCATAAAACTTTCCAATGCACTTTTGTTTTGGGGTGTTTCTACAATTTCTAAAGTCATGTTCTTGTTCCATAAATCCCAGGTATAAGTGCTATTTTCTTTCTTTACAACACAACGATAAGAACCACTTTCCGTTTCGTAAATGACGGTATCGTATCCAAATGCATAAGTGTAAAATGAAAAAACTATGGTTAAACATATAATTGTAATAGTTCCTAATTTTTTCACAATAATCACCTTTTTTTCACATTCCAGTAATATGCTAGATTTTAACATGTTAGTCTAGGGTGAACCTACAAAAACCATCCTCCTGGGATATCTGGCCTGGGACACTTTTTTCGCTAATTCACGGTTTTGACGTTATGAGCCCCCCTCCAATGATAAAAGGTAGCTTATATGTCTGCTTTCTTCACTCGAATTAGCTGTTGTATTTCGTTTGCATTTTTATTTATGTCGCCATGTTCCATTAGTAATTCAATGAGCTTTTCTTCTCTCTCAGATGAAAAGCTTATACTGTTGATTTCGAGGTTGTTTCTTTTAAGTATATTTATTATTTCTATTGATTTGTTAGCTAATGTTTCATCGTCTTTTATCACGTTATAGTGAAAATATACATTGAAGTTGTATTTTGGCGGATGATCATCCTCCTGAAGTTCTTTGTTTCCTATAACACCTGCAATATACTGTAGAATTTCTTTGTCAATAAAGCAGGAGTCGATTAAATCTCTCATTTCTTTAGCATCTTTGTTTTGCAAATAACTATCGTAATTTCCGCCAACACGAAATTCAGTTCCATCCTCGTTACAGTAAGCTTTTGAGGAGTAATCTCCTTTAATAGGATCATAGGTTACCCAGTTTATCCGAAATGTTTTATCGGGATATTCAACTTCCAAATGCTTTTTATATTCGAAATATATCGTTAACTTGTAAATATTAAAATATAATTGCCATGTGAAAAACATTAAAGTAATTAATAGCAATACTTTTTCCAAGATAGTTAATGCTTTTAACTTATTCCAGATTAGAATACCAGGCTTCAATAAGGTTCCCCCTTCTGGAACTGTGGACAGTTTTTAACAAAAAGGTCTAGCTTTTAGACTCTCGTCCACTCCCCGGTTGGCTTGAGGGTTCTTTTTTCTTGGTTTTGTTAAGCCAACCTTATGCGTACTTTTTCCATCACTTTGTTGTCACTACGGAAATCTCACTCATATTTATTGATCAGCAATAACCATAAATAATCCATACAGTATAGAGAAAGCAATCGCAATTAGAATAATTCCAGACAAATATGACTTATCTTGTTGATATGTTTCGTCACCGGAATTATCTTCTTCATACGATACAGATACTAAATTGATCGCATCGTCGTAAAAAATGTCTGGAACGTACAATTCAATATTATTAAGAGTGCCACCTGTTACTAGCTTTAGATATCCATCTGTTCCAGCATATTTACGCTGAAATGGAATGTTCGCTTCTCGGAGTATTGATTCCACAATTTCAGCTTTGTACACATCGGCGACGTTAATTAAATGTATCCATGTATCTTTATACATAGGTTATCAACACCCATTTGTTTAATTAAACGCAAGTTGTGACATTCTCAATAATGTAAAAAGAGATGTAAGTCATTCCTCATTTAGCTTTATCTAATCCCCCGGTCTGGAGAGAGCGGAGTGATTCATGAGCCAGTAAATGACCATCCCGAGAATCGGAAGTAAGAATGATATACTAACCCATAAAAATGGCGAAATATTTAATGCAGAATACCTAAGCCTTTTTGCGTCTTTATAAACGATACTGCAAACTGAGATATGGGTTACCAGGAGAAAGGTAAAGAATAATGGGTAAATTATTACCACCAAGGCTAATGCTAACTCAGACATTACAACCCTCCTAGCGTCAACACTAATTAACCAATTTCCAGATAATTTAATTTACATAATTGTAACATGATGGATTTCATTTTGCTACCCAACGCGTGTGCCAATAAGCAAAGGCCTGATATGGTTTTTTATGTTCATCATTTCACAGAATGAACATTGAGTTGAGGACTCACGTTTTTCCGTTGACTTCCTCCCCCTTTAGAGCGATGATGTCACTGCGGCAACCGCCCACCGAGGAGGAATGAATATCGAGAAATAACCGGCCCCGAAAAAAATTAAAAATTTAATTCCGCAATGATTCTACCGTCGAATCAACACGACACGCATTTGATTCATATACCTCATTAATGGCCCATTGCATGATGGGCCTGCAGCAAGGAGGAATCGATATCGAGGAATAGCCGGTCCCAGCTAAAATTAAAAATTTAATTCCACAACGTACAAGCATTTGCTTCAGATATTTTACATCTCGGTTCAGTGCATGATGGGCCGGATATATTAGGAGTGGTTTTATCGAGTGATGACCGGTTCTCTCAATTAAAGACAGCGACGAATCAAGTTCATTCCGCAGAGGAGGTCTGCCCTTCTGGAATAACGGTCTTGCCCGAATTCTCAACCAGAGGGAGGTCGATAAGGGCCAAAAGCTGAATCACCTGTTCTCGAAAATCAAATATGGGAAGCGTAGCTTCACGGTTGAGCTATGGGTTTTGGCTGGGGTCGCCTTAGCGATCATAGGTGCGGAATCCCCGGTGGAACACGATGGCAGCGTAACCTGCAAAATTCTCTAAGTAGTATATACCTCTTAGAACTAATTGCAGGTTTGCGGAAAGCGACCGGTAAGCCGATGGGCCACTACGCAGACGCCACCTAGCGAAGTCCGGCCACGTTACCGAAACCCACGGTCAGGGCAGTTTTGCCGATAAGTCAGCAGTGAACTTCGCCCATACCGTCGAGAGGCCAGTCTGCCAAACAGCCGATAGGTGACTTCAGCCGATAATCTGAGGGGCAGTTTGTCCTCACGACCAACAGCGAAGTCCTCCCAGCAATACCAGAGTCAACGTCCGACCATTAATCAAGCGAGGGTTCTTTTAATCTCACGACCGTCGCTTATTTGGCGTGGGCTTTTTTAGTTATCAAAGAGCGAAACAGCCCCCGTTGCGGGGGACTGTCTTGGCGTTAGGTTTATTTATCGTTGGTTAACGCAATATATCTATTTATGGTTTGGTCACAAAGATTTCTTATATCATTCTCTAGTTCGTCTTTTCGATCGTCATTAAGGTGATATTCCGATGATATATTATTGATTAAATCAATCATCGTCTTTTCGTAATACTCGCAAATTCTTATAGCGGCCACACCGGAGTAGATTAGATTTGTGAGTCTTTTCTCGTTTTCTTCCATAATCATAATATCTTCACCTTACTTACTTTTAGGAAAATAATCGTATCTAGCTATACCCCTTATTGCGATCCTCATTCTTCCTGTTTGAATTTTAGTATTAGTGAGAGGACGCCAGTGCGTCATTAAGCGAAAAAAATCGAAAGGCTGTTACGCCCCCTCTCGTTGCATATGACGGTATTTTTTCGGCTTAATCCTCGGCTTTCTACCGGTAGAGGGGACGTACCCCATATCACCAGTCGGCCTTTCCCTATTCATCCGTAGCTTCGTCTGCCCCTTACTCAAAAAGGGAAAATCCGTACGGGTCAGCTTATCGGGGCAACGGTCCTTCAGGTCGTCCCGGAGAATGTAATTCGCCAGCCAAAAAAGCTGTAAGCTATCCGGTACTTTTCGTGACTGTTCGAAATAAGCCTCCGTCAAGTCTTCCACCTCTTGATTCCGCCATCGGAGAGGCATGTCCCTCTTCACAAGCTGGGTTACTTCTTCTTTGAACGCCCTCTCGTAATCTGTACCGGGAAGAAACCGACCAGCGTAAGGGTTTTTTCTTTTCTCTTTCATGCCACATTTACCCCCTGCTCCTTGTTCCGATTTACCACAGCAATCCGGGATACCGCCGCGTTAATATGGTCACTAACACCTTGTTGGGTAATGGAAAGCCTTCGGGCCACTTCTTGTTGGGTGTATCCTCGGAAATAGACCAAGTATATTACAAGCCGCTGCCGAGATGTCAGAGAGGCTTCCACCACAGAATTCGTAAAATCGATTAGCAAATCACTCGCCGCATAATCTGCCCGGCTAAACCTCATTTCCCGCAGTTTGTGAACATTGGCAAGCAGAGCATAAATACCCCGTTCTCTGTCCATTGGATAGGCTTCATCCATTCTCTTTTGTTTACCGGAAAAATCAACTTTGCAGGTTCCCATCCCCCCGATTCCCCCCTCCGTTCAGATGTTCGATAGCACCGTTTCTACCTGTTCAAATAGTCGCCTACGGTTGCTGTTGTTTGTGATCTCGAAATCTACCACGTATCGTTCAATATGGGATTCTGTTTCATGGTTCACATCTTCAGCCGTAAACACATCCCCCAGAGCTTTCATTCGGGCCGTCCGATTATCTTCCGTAGAATTTACTCGAACAATTGTAAACCCCTCGGTCACTAAGGCTGCGTATTCATTCGGTTGCCGTAGGTCGGAAATCACAATCGAATCCGTAGGGTTGGTTTCACTCACCATCTGTCGCAGTAAGTAACGCACCCACACGTCCGGGTCATTTCTCCGTAATGACTGCCCCACATCCTGATAAAGAGAACGGTGTTTCCCTCCCTCTATCTCAATCTGGGGGTACAGTATCCGGGACACCATTCTTACCCCATCTCCAAAGGCAAAACGCTTAAATCCATGCTTTTCTATGAGATAGTCTGCAATCAGGTCTTTACCGCTTCGCATCCTTCCGGTTAATGCAATTTTTACGCCGTACATAGTCACCCACATTTCCCATAACGTTCTTTCCCCTTTAACGCCGTCCATATATAATCCGCAGCAGATAGTTCGTAGCACAGTTTTCCACCCCAATGGGTAAAGGGTAACGGTTCTCCACTTTGTTTAATGGCTTCGAGTTGTCTTGTTTTGAGCACTGTAAAGACTGGAGACGGAGTTTGCCATCCGTTTACCCAGATCACCGAGGCACCTTGTTTCAAATAGCTTTCTAACTGATCAGCCTTGAAGCGGAATGCATTAAGCACTGAATTGTTAAACTTTACTTCCACGGGTTTTCCGTTCAATAGGTAATCCGCATTTAGGTTTACTCTAGCATTCATCAGCAGTCGCCCGGAGTTATCGCAGCCGTTATTTTTGACAGTCAGGACTTCCCCGGTCTTTTGCCGCCAGTAATCCACATAGAGAGCGATGATTTCCGCTTCCGTTTTGGTTCCCTGTGCAATGTCACGGGCAAACTCCTTAATCGTCCTCCCTTCCATTCGATAAAAATCGTACAGGGCTGCTTGGGCCATTTCATCTTCCTCCCCCTCTTTGTCCCTATATCCTTAGATGCCGATGGAAAGGAGAACTTGTGACAAAAAAAGAGGGAGGGTTATCCCACCCTCGCCCTCGCAATTTCTACATATTCCGGATTTTGTTCAATCAAGATAAACGCCCGATCTTCTTTCAGAGCCGCTACCCCTGTGGTCCCACTTCCACCGAAGGGATCTAGCACGATTCCACCGGGAGCCGTCACGAGCCGAATTAGCCATTGCATCAGCCCAACAGGTTTCACCGTTGGATGAAAGTTTCGATTCATAACGGGTTTTCTTTCCCGACCATCGAGGGTATGGGTGCTGTTTAACACTCCTCTACCGCTACCGGGATACACTCGACGTTCCTCTATATGAATGAGATTCCCTTTCCAATCACTGTTCTTTTCTTTCTTTGTGGGCTTTTTAGAAAGTTCTTGCGGAGATATATTGAAAAACCTACTGAACCATTCATCAGATTCTTCGGTTACGCAGTTTGCGGGCCATCTACCTTCTTGACTGGATACCGAACATGTTCCCGATTTATCTTTGATTCTACACCCATTTACATTAATAACCCCGGCTCCGTACTGTTCAACGGTATCACAAACCGTTCCCACTAAAGGCTTCCGGGCCATGATGATCGGTTCATGGGAAGGCTTTAACGCCGTTCCCCAGCCGTCCCACTTTTTCGCCTGTTCGGTCACCGGCATCTTGCTGTCTGTTTCGTGAAATCCCTGTTGTACTGCCTTGTCCATCCATGGCCGGGAGTTCTGACCTCCGAATCGCAAGACGGGATTATAGGGGACTTTCACTTTCTCCCGTTCGGCCCCTGCCCGTTTGTCAAACTGTTTTCCTACGTCTAAATTCTTGGGAAATCCACTGGTATATAGCCATTCGATTACGTCTCGGATTTCAAACCCCGCCAGCCGGAGAGCCATCGTCATTAAGTCCTGTGTCCGCGTCCCGGCAAAACATAAAAGATGGCTGCCTGGCTTCATGACCCGGTACACTTCTCTCCACAACTCCGGGCTAGGAACAAAAGAATCCCATGTTTCACCCATGAAACCACCAGACCAATGATTGTAATCTTCGCCCGCCAACCAGTTCGTCAGTACCTCGGTAATATTGGGTTCCTTTGAAAGCCCGTATGGCGGGTCGGTCACGCAGGAATCGACACTGTTATCTGGGAGCGTTTTTAGAAGCTCTTGGCTATCCCCTTGTAGTAGTTGGTTCTTCGATTGTTGCATCATGTAATCCCTCCTATGTCTCTTAGATACCGACAAACAGATAGGGATTGTGACAAGATAAACAGTCATTGAAAAAATAAATCCGTTAGTCCCACATCGATTTCGGGACCTTCCCCAGTTTCTCCATGATCAGTTTGTAAACATCCAGGGTGAAAACGTCATTTCCCTGGGCTTTTTCTTTGTCTAACAGATCACCCAGGGTGGGACGTTGCTCCCGTAGCTTTCGCATCGCCCGTTTCTGGGTTGACATGTGTTCCCCATGATACTCCTGAAGGAAATCCCACTTTTCCAGGTCCAGTTCCCGTACCGCTTCGAACATGTTTTGCACAATCTCTTTCGTTTCACCTTGGGCACCGGGTTCCCATAAACGCTGCTGAAAAATATTCTTTGCCAAGGCTTCTTCGGAAAAGTCAAACATGAATGGGGGAAGAATCACACCGGTTGGATATAGCGATCGTACCGCTTGCAATTGTTCCTTCGTGTCGGCCTGCCGGGTCAGTTCCTCACATTGGGCCAATTGGGACTCCATCATAGCTTTATAGACCTTTCGGTTCTTAGCTTCTTTGGGAATGACATATCCCCAGGGTTTATTCGCTCGCAGACCGCCAGCAATCCGGCGATTCCGTAATGTATAGGTGATGAGATGGTCATAAGCAGGCTTACTTACCCCTATATAAAGGAAAGAAATCGTTTCGCCGCGAATCGGTTCATAGGAATGCCCGGCCCTTACCATACCTTTTAGAAACCTCTCGGTATTATCCATGTCGTCATATTTGCCCAAATACAGGGCTGCGGCGAAGGCAGAGGACAGGCGTTCCCGGTCGGTATACCGTAATGCAATCACCCGGCCCTTTTGAACAGGCTGAAATCCCTGCATTCTATAAACCCGGTTAATGAAATATTCAATTCGAGCAATGTCCATCTGCCGATCCTGATTCAGAAACACATAATCATTGCCGGTAATTTCATTCAAGTTGATAGAAAAAATGTCGTCCGGGAGAATGGCTTTTCGAAGGTTATTCTTCATATAAGATTCCACCCCGCCTCTATTATCTTTTTCCGGTATGCCCAAAGCCGCCCTCAGCCCGTCCCGTCTTCTCGAAATGGCAAACCGCGATAAGTTCTGCATTATGCAATGCTTGCGGGAAGACCATTTGGGCCACCCGTTCCCCTTGGGTAATCACGAAGGATTGATCCGAAAGGTTGATTAGGATCACTCCGATCCCACCCGTATAATCCGCATCAATTGTCCCCGGTGTGTTCAATACGGTTATCCCATGCTTCCATGCTAAACCACTCCGGGGCCGTATTTCGGCTTCCAGTCCGATGGGCATCTGAATAGCGATTCCTGTTCGAACCATGCACCGTTCGCCGGGTCGTAAGGTATAACGGGAAAACCATGCATTGAACGGCTCGTTGGGATCTTCACCGGGCCTTAGCACATCGAAGGCCCGCAGGTCATATCCGCTTGCCAAGGAGGTTGCCCGTTGAGGAATCATTGCTGTTGGATGCAATCGCTTCGTTGGAATGAATACCTCTACCATGTTCACAATATTTCATCCCCCTTTAATCTTTCGATGCCGTTTTCTCCCCCTGCTCCGTGCAAAAAACTTTCGGGGGAACTTTCGTCCCCCCAGGTTGATACATCAGTTAAATTTTCTTTTCGGGTATTCGTAATTTTTGCGGGTCGCATTCCAGCTCGAAACTTTGGTGAAGTATCCGATAATCCGGGTCAAATAATCTTGGATCGGGGCACCGCAAATCGGGCAACTTGTCCCGGTTCCGACAATAGATGTATGCCCTTCAGAACAGATTCCAAAGCCATAATTGATTGCGAAATGTTCCACACCTTCGGTCAGTGCAATTTGGATTAACCGCTCCATGGTCTCTGGATCAGTAATCCGTTCTTGAACATTCAAGTGTAAAATCCCACCACCACTAACATGTTTCATAAAACGCCCGGTCAGGTGGATTCGATCCATCGTCCCCATTTCAGCAATTAAGGGAATGTATTGATTACTGTAAAGTTCAAAGGGCTGCTGCTGTTCCCCGAATGTCAGCCGATCCTTTCGGGCTAGGGAGACGGCAGTGGATTCCGCTGGTATTTCTTCGGTATTGAAAGAATGGCCTGTTTCCCGGCTGAATGCCAAGGCGTATTCCTCCGTCTTCATCAGCACTTCTTCCACAAAGTCTTGCCCTTCCTGGGATTCCAAGGGTATCCCTAAAAAGTGGCACATTTCGTACTGCCCATGGATGCCGATTGTGGAAAACAGCATATCCGGTGTGAACCAGCCAAGGGGTTTGAAAAATCTGAGAAACCCTTGGTTCACCCGTCGTTGCAATATTTCTTCCCGGTGAACCAGCAGCAGATCGCGAGTCAGCATTAGTCGTTTTTCTAACAGTCGGAAAAAATCTTTCCGGTCTTTCGCCTGTAACGCAATCCGGGGAAAGTTGATTGTAACAACCCTATGCGATCCAATATTCATTCCACCGTTACCAAAACTGTCTGCCCGGTATTCTCGCATGCGATCCGCATCGTTGACATATCGGCAGCACATAGCCACCTTTGATCCTTCATTGGCGTAAATGTTGAAACAGCCCAAGTTTGTATTTATTCGACTGATAAACTTCATAAAATCGGTATCCAATGGCTGTCTGTTTTCATCCACAGACATATTTGCCGTCATTACCGGAAAGCGATATGGCAGGCCCGTAGACGGATCTCCTTTTGAAAAGAATTCGGCAAGGATCTTTTGAACATCCATCACATATTCCACGTTTACTTCCGAACCATCGGGGTAACGGTATTCTGTAAATAACTTTTCTAGGTTCGCCCGATCAAAAATCGAAATGTTGGTAAAAGGGCTTTGCCCGGAAGTTCGAAACTTGTTATTACAAACGTGAATAAACTTCTGCCATAAGTTCACGATATAATCCCAATCGTGGGGCTTACGAGGGTCTATTCCTTCCCGTTGTAAATACCAAGACAGGTTTACAATAAAATCCCCTGGGGCCACCGCTCCGGCAAATTCCTGGGATAGATCCATGACGGTTTCCGTTACTTGAGCCACAAAACTATCGGCCCGTTTTGGAGGCACCGATCCGAGTTGTCCGTAAGGTCTCCCTTGCAACATTAAGTTTTGGGTAGAAAAAGCGAAGCAATAGGGAATCTGAATTCCATGCCCGCTGGCATCATGAAAGTACACGTCCCCCTTCCAGATTGCAGAAATCATTTCATTTGCTTTGCGTATCCCGAAACGCTTGGCTGAATAACGCCACAGCAGGTAATATCCTTCCAGCTTCAAAATCCCTTTCACCACTTCGGACTGATAGTTGTTGGCACTCAACTCCTCGTTGGCGTTGGCGTTTTGATCTACGCTGGTATCTGCCAGCCGCTTCGTGAAGTAATCATGAGACATTTGGCCTACATCAATTTTGTCTGGGCTGATCCCTTCCAGAGACAGCAGTGCAAACCCTCGTGGATTTTTGGCGAATTTCTGATAAAGGGCATCGAATTTTTTGTCAAAGGTCAGTGATAATCTCATGCTGCTGCTACCCTCCGGTTGTCGATAATTTTTTGGTTACTGCTTGCAGGAAAGATGCCCGTTCGTAGGTTTTCTCTATACTCCCCCGCCACTATGACACTGCATCGTTGGGTAATATCACTGGGTATCTCGTGAGCTTCATATCCGGTATACAGCCATGTTTCAAGGCCCAGCTTGTTTACTTCGATTAATAGTTGTCTCAGAGCTTCCGGCTGTTCCAATGGTTCGCCACCAACAAAGACAACCGCTTCGTAATGTCTTTTGAACCAGCGAATCCGGGCCACGATTTCGTCCAGAGTTATCTCTTTTCCGCCATTTGGGTTTTGGAGTTCGGGGTTATGGCAGCCGGGGCAATCTCTTTTACAGCCCTGGAAAAACACCGAAAAAGCGATTTTTCCCCTAGCGTCGGTTGTGTTTAGATCGTTGAAACCTGCCACTTTCAAAGCGTTCACCCCCTCATTCTTTCAATACCGTTTCTCTGAAGATCTTATTTCCGGAAAAAATCTGGGGCAGCTTTTTCTGCCGCCCCATCTCGTCCTGTTCGTTCATCACTTGGTAAGGGTAGAATCTCGAACCGGGTAATCTTCCACTTGGTAAATCCCTTATGGTCCACCCAGACCCAGAACTCGAACTCCATCACACCGCCCAGGTCATAGTCGCGGATCACTTGCTGAATCTCCTCGATTTCTTTTCGGTATGCCGAAGGTTTAAAGGCTTTTGTCCGTTTGGATTGCACCGCTACAACACGGTTTCCTTGAATACCTAACACGTCTATTTTTGAATGGCTTCCCGCCGATCGGATGGCAAGGTATCCGTGATCCGTTAATTCCTGCATGATTTTTCGTTCGATTTCATAGCCCCTTTGGTAGTTCGTTCGTTTAGGCATTTAGGCGATCTCCTTGCACTTCATTTTATAAGGGCAGAAAATGCATTTTTCGATCGCTTTGGCCGGCAGTTTTCCGGCATAGTACATTTGGGCCACCGTTGCAAATTTATGAAGCAGTTGGTTCCGGTCTTCGTCGGTTACGGCAAAGTAAAAGGCCCGCATATCCGCTTTTGCCTCATCCCCTTTTGTCCAACTGTCCTTCGCGAGCGATTCGTAAACGATCAAGAATTCCCGCAGGCCAAACAACAACGAATAGGCAATACATTGGGTTTTATGGTCTTCCTGGGCGTCTTTCATTTTGTAATTCCCGATGGCCCCTAAGGTGGTTGATTTCGTTTTATATTCAAAGCCGATTTTTACGCCGTCCTGGTATTGCAGCACTCCGTCCATCATGCCGTAAATTTGGAAGGGTATACCGTTATATTCAAGAGGCCGAACTTGCCGAATATTTTTTTCCCATGCAGGAAGCCCCGTTTTCGTTCTTACCACAGAAAAGGTGGGGTCCTTCAAGTATTTCTCCGCATATAAAAGATCCCGTTGCACGGCAGCATGGACAGCGGAACCGTTGCGTACCCATCGCCGCTGATAGGGAAGCATTTCGCCCTCTTCCTTCGGGATTCGATCCGCCCGGAAATACAGTTCCCGCTCACACTTGGAAGCGGAAGAGGGAGTAAACGTTACCATCCCTTTTTGAAAATGCAGGCCACTTTTATCGTCATCTAGGGATAATTGTTCCGTTTCCAATATCTGCCGTTCAATCTCTACGTCCGTCTGGAGTTCCATCGAATGGACCCGGTTAAAATGGTCCAGGATTGCCGCAGTCAATTCCGAGCCTCGCACCGATATATTTTGTTCCATCACGGATACCCGTAGCTTTTCGGCCCCGGCCCTGTTCGTCAATCCCACGATGTTTCCCCCTTAACAATCTCTCTTTGTTCACGATTAGGCCGCGTGACGTTGAAACCATTCGGCCTTTTTTACTCCCTCGCCCCATCGATACATTAGTTCGGTATCGACTTTCATAGGAACATCCAAGGCCAACGCCGACAACATACAGGTCTCTAACTCTTGCACTTCAACAGGGGTGATTTGTTCACTAACCAGCATTAACGCTTCATCATGGACAGTGGCAAATAGATTCCAACCCTTGCCCTTACAATAGGCATGAACCTGCAACAGGGCTTTTTTCATTATGTCTGCCGCCGTCCCTTGGATGATGGCGTTCACACTTTGCCTCCGCACCGATTCCACCGGGCCTTTTACTTTCTGATATTCCTCTTTCAAGGACCGGGGGATCTCTTGGATTTTCCAAAAGTTCGAAGGTACCTCGTCGGTCATGGTTATGCTGCATATCTTTCGAGCCAGGGCATCGTACGCTTTTGCCTGTTCTCGGTGTCCGGGAAAACGCCGTTTTCGCCCGTCGATGGTTTCGACATACTCGTTCTTTTTGACAAAATCATGGACGGAAAGAATAAACGCATGAACACCCGGATACGTCGTGAAGAAATCTCGGATAAACCGCTGAGCTTCTTCGACGCTGATACCCAACTGCTGGGAAAGGGTAAACATACTGGTTCCGTACATTACCGCCAGCAGGCCGATCTTCATCTTCTTCCGATAGGTCGTTCCGTCACCGCATTCTTCGATGGGTACCTTAAAGACCTGGCTTGCCAAGGTTGAATACAAGTCCTGACCTAACAGGTACGGTTCGCGGAAATGTTCATCCCCCGATAAATGAGCTAAAATCCGGGGTTCAATCTGGGAGAAGTCGCTGCCTAGAATCAGCATCCCTTCGGGAGCGATCACCAGCTTCCGGGCTTTCGGGGGAAGGTTTTGCAGGTTCGGGTCGTTGCTGGAGAAACGGCCGGTTACGGTTTGCACCTGATTGAAAGAACCATGGAGCCGTCCGTCCGTCTGGATCTTTTCGGGCAGGGCATCTACATAAGTTCCCAGCAGCTTCGTCAGCCCGCGATAATCCAGTAGAGCTTTAATGCCATCGTGTTCTCCTTGTAAGGCTTTTAATGTTTTGACATCCGTTGATCGCTTGTTGTTATCCGGCAGTTTTAGGTGATCATAAAGCACCTTGGCAAGCTGGGCCGGGGAATTGAAGTTGATATCTCCAAAGGCTTCCTGCAGCTGGGCTTCCGCTTCCGCGATTTCGGTCCGCAATTCTTCGCCATACTCGGCTGCATATGTCCGGTCAATCAATAACCCGGTCTGTTCCATATCCACACACACGTCCACCAAGGCATTTTCCATATCCCGATGAAGTTGTTGCAACTTGCTTCGTTTTTGTAAATGTTCCATCTGCCACTTGTACAGTCCCAGGGTTACATGGGTATCCTTTGCCGCATAGACCAGGGCCACATCCAGAGCCACATTATCAAACCGGGTTTTGCCGAATAATTCCTCAAATGTATGGCTTTCTTCTTGGAAGCCGAAGTATTTGCCGTATTTCGTAGCCAAGTTCTTGAGGGCATAACTTGGTTCATTTTCATTTAGAAGAGCCATCGCAATCCGGGTATCATGCAACAATCCACGCATCCGAACCCCGTGCCGGATTAGCATGTGAATGTCAAACTTCGCATTGTGCAACACTTTGCCGATCTTCGGATCTTCCAGCATGGGCCGCAGTGCTTCCAACACTAATTCCCGCTTGAGTTGCTTTCCGGTCTTATGAGCCACCGGAATATATACGTGATAATCCGTCGTAGGCAAGCTAATCGATAGGCCTACGATTTCATCCTGGTACACATTCAGCCCGGTTGTTTCCGTATCCAGGGCCACAAATGCTTCCTTTTCCAAATCATCTACTAACTGCCGAAGTTGGGTGACTGTTTGAACCAGCAGATAATTGGCCGGGGTCTTTGCCACCATATCCCGCAGGATTCCGGTCTTTCGTTGGCCCATCAAAGCCCGATAAAGGTCGAGGGCTTTTGTCTTGGTCAAAGTTTTGTTATTATCTAGCCCGGTTCCGATTTCACCCTGCTCTATGGCTTTTTTAACGTCCAGCAGCCGGGCTTGGTCGGTTGCCGTATTGATCATTTGCAAAATTCCGACCTTATGCTTTCCAGTCCTTGTCTGATATCCCGTGGTCCACACTTCTTCCCAGGTCGGACGATGGAGTGCGGCTTCCTTCTTTGCTTGAGCTTCTTTCGCCCTTACTGTTTTTCGTGCTCTTTCATTGTCTAATTGCAAGTTCATACTCAACAAATGAAACACCCCCTTTGTTCACCCGTCTTCATTGAAGGAAACGGGAAGGGCACTGCCGCCCCTCCCCGGGTATCTTGGCACTTAAAATACACTGTCAGGGTTATCCTCTATCGAGGTTGGTTAAATAGGTTTTACACCGACTCCTCCGTTCTTTGTCGTTTCCCATTCGTCGATTTGTGCCTGGGATTCTTTTATTTCTTCGGCGGTAAAGAGTTGGGATGCGGGGAATCGGGCTTGGATCAACTGGGCGATCTGATGGGTGCGGTTACGGGGTTGCAAGCCCGATTCGTAAAACTCCGGTTCTATCGTCATACCGTTAAATTTTGCAAACTTCTCTTTATCGGCATCATTCAGTCGAATAATCGGAGAAAGGGAATAGTTCGTATCAACTTTGTTCCCCGTTCTTTTGAATATAAAAGCCAGCCCGTCCAAGTCATCGCAATACTGTTCAATCGACGCAATCAATTGCTGGGCCTGTCCCTTTGTGGCGTCAAAGAGTCGAATTGCACCCATGTCCAGATCGGGGAAGGCGAAAAGGTAACGTTTTTTGGCATATAGACCGTCAAACCCTTTTGTTTTGGTATCCGACGCTTCACAGAGAGCACATTTTTCGCCAACCGGCTTGATGCAAGGCTGAGTGTAGATTCCGTTTGCATAGGAGGCGTGGGCAAAATATTCGCAGTAATCCTCGGCACTCAATAGACGAACCCGGCAACTTTCGCCGTCTTTAAGCCGGATATATAACTTTTTGAAGTCGATTTTTTCAACTTTTTTATTCAACGATTCTTTTGCTTGCTTTCCTTTTGCGGTAATGATAGACATTTGATATTTCCCCCTATAATCGGTTAAAATGTTTAATGATTGTTTTACTTTTATAGTGGCTATGATGCTAAATACTCCCGGAAGGCTTTTCGAGCCCGCGACACTTTTTGCCGCACTTTTGGTGAGTATTCCGCTTCACCCAGGAATTTTGCGATCTCTTCATTTTCAAAACCTAATCGCATCAATTCCAGGATCTTTGACGCTTGCTCGTTGGTTCTCGCAAAACCAGCGAGCTTTTTTTCTATATCGACCTTGGCGATCACTTCTTCTTCTAGGTTGTATTTATCTTCAATCACGTTCGCGTAGGTCGAATCTTTTTCCATTGGCATCGGAGCATCCATCGAAACTTCGGTACATAAGGATCGTTTTAGTCGACAGCAATATCGGATGAGGTCGATCTCTTTATCTTTTGCGAAGCTATGGAATCTCTGGGTGAAAGCCGATCGACCGTTGTATCCCACCGATGCTTTCCAGACCACTTCCTTTAATTCGCTGATAATCAGCTCTAGTTCCAGTCCGGTTAGCTGGGCGTACTTTCTCGCGGTGTGCTCGACGACGGGGGCCATGAGTTCAAGAAGGCGGGCCAGGCTTTCCTCACTTGGGTCTAGGTCGCATAACAGGGCTGTTTTATTGATTAGCTTCATGTCGATAGTTCTCGCCATTTCTCAGCCCCCCTTTCTATGATATTAGATACCGCCATAGCTGAACTTTCGTGACTTGACAGGATCGAATTTTGGATAGCTGATATAAACAGAAATTTCGGGGGAATACTTCTAGGGCGAGATCGCACTCATTACATAATTGTTTATCAAGGGGCAAAACTTTTAATGGTTGCACGAAAAGCCGATCCGTTGTCCCCGGAAGAACGCTTGGAAATTGCGAAAAAGCAGATTGAAACAGGGATTTTCCTTGCCGAGTTGCGTAAGGAAAAAGGCTTAACATACAACCAGCTAGCCGAACAGTTGGGCGTTTCCGGCTCGTATTTATCGAAGCTAGAAAAAGGCACAGAATACCCCAGCGATCACCTTGTCCGAAAGCTCGCAGATTTCTATGGGATTTTGGAAACGGATATTTTCGAGAAGCTAGGCCGCATCCCTTTGGTTGCGAGGGAAGTTATCGAAAGGTTTCCTCATTATTCAAAAGCAATAGAACAAATTGAAAAAGATCCCGATCTCGACGAAACAGATAAGAATGAAATATACGATCAGATCGCTGAAATGCACCGGATCGTTTACGAAAAGAAAAAGTTAGCGAAGGCAAAGCGATCGGCTGGAGAAACTATCAAGGGGGTCGGAGTTTCCTTGGGCCTTGGTGGGATATATTCTTCCTTAGCGGCATTGAGAGACAGAATTGACGATACTTTCATCGCCCTAGTGGGCTGGCATAATTACATGATTCTTGAGGATTGTTTCAGTATATTTTTAGCGGGTATCGTTGCCGCTCCTTTAATAACTTACCTCAACTACCGATGGCTGAAGGGTCTGCATAAATGGATTGTAGGGATTCATAAAAATTACCAGATGGTCATCGTCATTGATGAGGACGGGACAGAACACCAATTTTCAGATCCACAAACTTTTCTAGACTATCTTGATCTAATCTACTTCGCCCTTTTTCCGAAAAAGTTTGAAGCACTTTTACAACGCGAAGGGGAGCGTAAATATTTCGTTAAAAAAGATATACGACGCTCTAGGGCTATATTGACATGGATGATCGTACTCATCGTGGTTATATCGGCGATCCTTTTGGCTTTAATTGTTGGGGTAACACCCGAACCCCCCGACGTTTGGTAGAAAGGGAATCGTCTTCACGCCTCCGATAATCTGAAATAATTCAACCTTGCTTAGATCGTTTACGTCTTTTACATGGTCGGGCAGTTGTAGCCGTTCCAGTTCCATAAACCCGCCCATTTGATCGATAATATCCTGGGCAATCCGCCGACCAGCTTGGTCGTTGTCGGTGGCCAGCACCAGTCGATGGAGCGGGGATTGAAGTAGAAGGTTCCGCTGCTGCTTGCTTAGATGGGCACCGCCCAGAGCTATCGCAGGGAATCCGGCCTGCCACAATGTGATCGCGTCGATCTCACTCTCGACGATAAAGGCCCAGTCTGCATTTTGCTTATGAACGGCATGCAGTCCGTAAATATGATTTCGCACAGGTTGTCCTCCTGGGAAATACCAAAACATTTTCCCGCGAACGCTCCGAAACTTCACATTTACCAGCCTTCCGGACTTGTCGAACCAGGGAAGGGTAATTGCTTGGCTTTTCCGGTCATACCCGATGTGAAAAGCACGCTGATACCTCTCTCCTATCCCACGCTGTTCCTCAAGGTACGGATGCCGAAACAGAAATTCCTGCAAAACTGCCGGGTCTAGCAATAGGCCGGGCTTTTTTTGTTCCTTCAGTTCTAGCGATAGGACCAGGGAGTCTGGATTTGCTATGCTGATTCCGTACTCTTGCAGCAGGTAATCTTCGGTTTCCTCAAAAGTCTCATTTCGCATCCAGGAAAGCAGCTTTACAAATTCACCCTTTTTCCATACGGGATCATCTGATCCGCTATCCAACCACACGCCTCGTTCCAGATGGATCGCAAAGCTGGGGTTTCGTTCATCCCGAAACGGTGAACAGGCGATAAAATTCTTTTCTGTCCAACGGGGTCGTCGCCATTCGTACCGTTCAATTTCGTCTCGGATCTTCACCGGAATTTCGTAGGACCTAACAGTAATCATGCCGCGATCATCTTACCCGCTACAATTTCCATGATCGCCGCCAGCTTGGGCAGTTGTCCCCGTTTTGTTACCATGCCCAGTTTGCTTCCCCATTCCTTTTTCTGTTGAATAGGCAAGGTTCTCCATTCGGCAAAGGCATCATACCCGGTAACATCTTTCATGGTCAGATACCCGTTAATAAAATTTTGCTGCCCGTTACCACTAAAGGACGCGAGACGCTTAACCGCACCTTTCAAAACATTTTCATCCACTTGGGATAACGCTACCACCCGTTCGTTCAAGGTATCAAAGCCGGGCAGTTTATCTGTTGAATGGGATTTCTGCTGTAGCTTATCGCTATACACTTTATGAACAATTTCGGTCATGACGGTTTTGAAAGTTGCGTCCCTTTTTTCTTGTTCTTGACGGAATTCCCGTAGCAGTTCTTTCATCCCTCCAATCGCCATGCCGCAGGCTTTGTCCACGATGGACACGACCACGCTCGGTTCTATACCTGCCGTGGCTTCTGTTTTCATAGAATAGCTGCCTGTTTTTCGTAGAGTCGGCAGTAGATCATGGACTACCCACCGCTTGAAATCCTTTGCTTCGGGCTTGCGACTTCCTAACACAAGACGATATAGCCCAGGTTCATTAATAACCGTGGTTCTTTGAGTTCTACCGATGGCGTCGGAAATTCCGACATCATCCTTTTCATCATCATCTAGACGCCTCAATGCGTCCCTGCTGTTCTTCACCTCCAGCACATCGCAAACGTCCTTGGCCACCCACCACGGTTCGTTTTCGAGTATCATGGTTCGAATTTGATTGCCGTTGTAGTTGAAAACTTTTTCGAGTTGTTGCATGTTTGATCGCCCTTTCTTTTTTTGACCCTTTTGGAGTTACTGCGATACAACGCAATGTCGCACATTCCCATAATAATTTTGTCGGAAAAACTCCAACCAGAAGACCTTTGCTATAATAAATGATCAATGTTTGTATATCTACCCCGCAACTTGTGGGAACTTTCCCATGAAAGCCTAAAACAGGTCGGTTACATCCGTTTCCCGAATATGCCCCAGGTTGAAATTCACCGACAGTTCTACCACTTTTCCCACGTTCGGTTCGCGGCATTTCTCAATCGAAATTTTGCCGATCCCATCTGCCGCATCAAAGGTTAAGACCGTTGCGGCATCTTGAATCACAGCGATGGTTTCACTGTAATCCGTTAGTTTTGGAGGTTTTATAATTCGGTTCCCGTCATCATCCTGCTTTAGCCCCTCTTTTTCGGCCGCTCCGGGGGTTTGGTGAACTACGAGCCCAGCGACCCCGTACCGCCCGAACAGCTGCCGTAACCGCCGCGATGTAGCCGTCATTGCATCCCGCATCCCCCTTCCCTTTCCGTGAATCATTAGGTTGAATCCGTCAATGATTACCATCTTTGTATCGGGATAGGTTTGCAGGTCAGCCTCTATAGCCTCAATGGTCAACCCACCGGGCAGGTCTTCCATGGTCTTAATCACATAGGCACCTTGAGCTTCCGCTATCTCTGGGGAAAAGGCATCCAGGTATCCGAAATAGGCTTCCTCGCTGTCCAACTGACCCCGCCGTAGCTTTACGTTATCGAATTTTCCCATCAGGGTATCCAGGCGAAGGCTTTGCTGTTTTTTCGAAAGTTCGGGCGAATAATGCAGCACCGGGAAACGGTTCTCCCAGGCTGTTAGGCCGATATGGGACGCGATCCAGCTTTTGCCCCGGTTTGTAAAGGCCATCAGCAATATAAAATCTCCTGTTTCAAGTCCGCCTGCCAGTGCTTCCGTTAGGCTTGCGTAGGGAGTGGGAATAAAGACTGAATCACGAGCAGTCTTTGCTTCCTCGTACCATTCCCGCCGTTCGTTGCCATTGGCTGCATAGTTGGTTCCCAAAGAAAAGGTCGATGCTGTTAGGGTTTCAATTCGGGATGTTTCTTCTTTGAGCCAAGAAATGAACTTATCCCCTGGCAGGTCGGAAAACTTCTTTCCGGCTTGATTTTGCAACAGTTCGAATGCTTGGCGTTTTGTGGTTTGGGCCTTTAACCGGGTGCAAAGAAACTTAAAAGTATCGGCAACACCCGGCATATAGTCAAATTCTTCAAACTCCGCCGCTACCGTCCGGGGATCGGGGGCTTTTCCGTTCTCTTTTACATAGTCCCGAATAAATGCGTACACCTTGCCCATGGTGGGGAAATCGTCTCCATCAATGTTGTATAAATAAAGTTGGTGGAATGCATTTTCGTCGATGGCTTTGGAAATCAGTTGGGATTCAAGCATTAAAATATCCCCGCCTTTCTATGGTCTACCCCCCGGAATGATACGGGGATTGCGGTTCCCTCGATTCGGCTTACGATCCGGTCATCTAGCAGCCTAGCGATCTCGGGAAGGGGCAGGTTTGACGTGTAAATGGTTGTAAGTCCTTCAATCACCCGCCCGTCAATCACTTCGTAAAATTCGGCTCGATACGCCTCTGTGGCTTCCCTAACTCCGATGTCATCCAGCACCAGCAGCTCAGTCCGCATCATCCGTTCCTTTAGCTGATAATATTGATAGCTTGCAGTTTGCTGCATTTCCGGAGTTCCGCGAAACTGAGCATTAAATACGTTTTGATACTTGGATGCATTGACAAACAGGGCCGGGATTTCGTCGATCTGTCGTTCTTTTTTTACGTGTTGAATCGTTCGGGCCACAAGGAATTCGTTCAAAATCGCCACCGCTGCCGTGGTCTTCCCGGTACCGGTTCCCTTGGGGTTGTCCATCTGGGGGATAGAAAATAGGTATAAGCCGCAGCCCTTGGTCACTTTCCCCAATACATCGGCACAATATTTTTGGACGGCCGCGTAGGCCACCGGGTTTTCCCGTTCGAATGGAATGTTTGCCGTCGTCTGCCCGGCATAGACTTTCGGAATTCCCGCCAATCCCCAGATGCCACCGCTACCGGATTCCCCTTGCAATTTTAGGAAGGCATAGCACAAGGGGCTGCACAAGGCAGGGTTTCTAGCTTGCTTGCACTTACCCTTTAATAAGCAATTGTCCACGCTTGTCACCCCTTATATCCGGTCTAACAGGGCAAGGAGTTCATCACCTGTCCTACCACCATGTTCCGGTATATTCATTCTTGCTTCCCGTTGCTGAGCCATTGCTAGAGCTTTTTCCGGCATCCAGCTTGTCAGGGCCGCGATGCTGGGACGAGGGAATTTAGAAAGGGTTCCCCACTTCTCGTACATCTCCACTGAAATGTCCACGATCTGCCGCAGTTGTTCCGGTGAGTATTGCCCGATTAGCTTGGTCTTCACCAGCTTCATGTCCCTAGCCCAGTTTGGGGAATAGTTCGCATTGTACTTCTCCCGGTAACGATCGCAAAAGTATTGGATTACATCTTGGGCTGTCATAGGATCCTCGGTAGGTTCCTCGTTTGTTGTTTCGTCTACGGTCGACTCAACTGTATTACCGTTTATATCGTTATTACAGTAAATTACCGGGGGATCATATATACCATTATTCTTTGTATATACCGGGTGAATGGGGTCATGCACTTGTGCATGGGTTATATTCATTTTTGATAAGGGGTTATGCACCTCTGCATGGGGCACATTCATTTCTGCGGGAGGGTTATGCACTTGTGCATGGGGCATATTCGTTTCTGATAAGGGGGTATGCACTTCTGCTATAGGGCTAGCTATAACCTGAGCTGCTGGCATTATCTTGTAATGGGAATACTCCACCATTGAGTTTGGTGGCTTTCGCATTTCCCTGAGCAGAATCGGTTCTCCATTCCATTGAAATTCCAGAAGTGACTTCACCCACCGGCTAATCGTGCATTGGGTTTTATTTGTTAATATGGCCAGGGTCTTCTGGGAAGGGAAGCATTCCCCATTTCCGTCCATATGGGCTGCGATAATGCACAGCAACATCCATCGTTCCGGTCCCAGATTGGCAATCAGCTCGCTCGTTATCGCCGTTTTTAGTACCCGGAATCCCACCATTTCGGGTTTGGGTTGCAGGGTGTTTGATTTCTCCACGACTTTGTTACCTCCGTTCTCTGGGCTTTTTCCCCACATTTCCCCATAGGTGGTTTACCGTCCTCACATGAAAGTCATGGGCAGACATTTCACAGGCTGGGCATTTCTTGTATCCCGTCCAAGGATCTTTTTTGAACTTTTGCCACTTTCCGCAGTATGGGCACCACAGTTCGCCCTTCCGCTTTTGCTTGGCTGGGTCAATTGGTTTGATCATTTTCTCGACCTCCTATATTTCTTTGATGACGTTTCGCGTCCTGATTTGTGACAAAAAAATAACCCGCCAGCCAAAAAAGGCCGACGGGCAGGGAAAGGGATTTTATTCTACATGAATGGATTTCGACACATCATACAGGCCACAGGCCGAAAGGCCAGCCATTAGACCGTTGACGATCCCGGTTTGGATCGTGTCGGCAGGGATAAGGAAAAGGCCAGCGATCACGCCCAGCACCAGGGAAAGAGCCGGGATATACTTGTGTTCCATATAGCTTTTTGCCAGTTGTCCCAGGGCCACGATCAGACCGACAATAATTGTTGAATCAAACATTTGTAACCACCCTTTCTTATTAGGCACTGAATTTTTCAAAAAGGCCGATTTTGTCCAGCAGCACCATCACCCGGTAAAACGATTGATCACCCAGTGGGTCTGCTACCGTTCCCCGTTCATGCAACTTAATCATTGTGGGTCTTGCCCAATCTGGGATCTGGGCATATAGTTTCTGGGCTGCTGCTTTCGCTTGTTCCTCAGCGTTCCGGACATTTTCTGCGTCTACCCGTTCTTTAACGCCAGCGATAAAGGAATCCCAATGGGGCAGGATCACATGAGGGCATTCTTTTCCTGTCCAATGCTTATGTGGAACGATGTTTTCCAGGGGAATGTTATTTTCCATCATCAGCTTGCAGATCAGATCCTTGGCGTTTTCTTCGCCCTTGGCCTCGTTACCGTCTGCATTTTCACAGATTTCGATCCCTATGCTGGTACGGTTGCCGGGGCCGTTACCGCCGTCGCCTGCATGCCAAGCATTTTCTGTAATGGGTAAATGCTGATAGATTTCCTTTTCGTCAACGGTAAAATGCCAGCTAGTCGTTCCGGCTGAGGCTGATTTGATAAAGGCATTATGGCCCGCAGCATTGGCTCCGTTCGCAGCGTTTCCGGTATTGTGGACAGTAATAAAGGTCGGTTTCATGGAATAGCCGGGCCGATTCTTGGCACCTTTCGGCAAAATGTCTTGAATGATTTCGATCATGTTATATCCTCCTTTACTACTTCGAATGACAGCGAATCTCGGTCTTAATGTCCTGCACGTCTTCGGAAAGCCGTTCATACTGCCGGGCCAGGGCTTCGAATTGCTTTGACATTTCGGATAAAAAAGCCGTCAGTTTGTCTTCCCGGCTCTTAGCTTCCTGCTGTTGCCGCCTGCCCTCTTGCAGTTGGTACAAATACAAAGAAACGAATAAAGCCGCCCATAGTCCCTGTTGCAAGGCTTCCGAAATCAAACTATCCACCACAACCCCCCTCTTTTTGAGACATATTAAAAAGACGCTGCTTTGCGTCTTAGTCTTTCAGTAATAGTTCTATAATTAAATCTATTTTTTCCGTAATGTTGTCTAGGGAAGGCTTTTCACCCTTGGCTTTTCGGGCGGCATAATCGGAGATTTTGATTCTAATACCTTCCGATTTCTGCTGTTTCTTTGATTTGGGGACTGTTAGCCCTGGTCTAGTCATTATTACGTCACCTCCACGTTAAAAAAGCAGCCCCCACAGATCATTTCGCTGCATTCCGCGTGAATTGTAAAAAATCCGATTGAATGGCTAGTAAAATCAAAATCGGCTTTCCCATTATCGGGGGTTAGGTTTAGGGAAATTGCATCTTCCCCTTCATGGGTTACATGCACAATAACGGGGCAAGTTTTCGGTAGGGGATTGCCTTTCCAGTCTTTGAGTTCTACGGTTATGGGCAGGGTTTCGCCCACCGTAGCCGTATCTTTTGAAGCCGTCATGGTCAGTATCATTTCTGCACAATAAAACGATTTGTCAAAAACAAAATTACCGTCTTTTTCTATTTTGTAGACAGATCCATTTTCCACAATGAAGTCGGTCATGCTTTGTTACCTCCATAATTAGCGAATATAATATACTGCCCACCGGATATAAGGGTTGGATTGACTATTAGACGATGTTTTGAAAGTAAGACGTAAACGCTGATCAATAAAGAAAGATGTTGGGAAGGTAAAAATGGTTTGCCCGTTCCCCGCCTTATTTGTATATATAAACGCGTTTGTAGAATCGTAAAAAGTCAGATAGGGATCGGGAAGGAAAAAGGGATAGCTAACGTGGCTTGATCCCGTATTGCTACCAGACGATCGCCATTGGTAAATACCATTCGATGAGTTCATTGTGTCGCCCCATACGTTGTTAATGATGAAGTTACCGTCGTTTTCAAGTTTATAGCAAACATAACTATTGCCGCCGAATTGAATATAGCCACCGATTACCATTAGGGGGCCGGCTAGGTTAAATATTTCTGTATCGGGCGTATTTAACGCATATGTCGATCCATTATACCCACTCGTAATATAAACTTTTTTCCCCGCTGCCCAGGGATTCCGGGCCAGTGCCGTAGTTACCGTACTAAAATTCGTGTTTGAAGTATCTTTAATATCGCCCAGCTTGGCATGAACGCTTCCTGTACTACTTGACGCATCGGTTCGAAGTCCTACCTGCCGCCGCAGGAAGGAAAGCAGGGTTTCATTCAGACCGAACATTTTTTAGAGTCCTCCCCGTTTCAGGTATTCACCGTTCCACGTATAGGTCAACACATCCCGAATCCCACCTTGGGTTGTCCCCGCCGGGGGCAGGTAACGGTACATTTTGCGGATAATTTCGCCACTAAACTCAATCGTGGTAAAGCCGCTGCCGTACATACCATGCTTTAGTTCTCCGCTTTCACCGGAGAAAATCTTGAAATGGGCTGCAGTTGTACTCGCCCATGCACCCGTCCCCGTCCGGTAATAGCAGGGATAGTTCGCATCGGTTGCGGCTTCGCCGTTAAGCCGAAAGTAATTCATTGCATCTCCGCTTTTGCGAATCACTAGCCAATACCTTGCTCCACTCGTTAGGCCAGTTAGATCGAAGGGGATGCTTACATAGGCTTTCGTTGTTGGGATAAACTCGGCGGGCAGCACCATTTTTTTCAACAAAGTTCCTTCTGTACTGCCGTCTGTAACAAGGCCGGATCGAATCTCCACCGTTACATCGGCTCCGTTCCCAGCTTTGAAAACATCCAGTTCGATCCGTGAAATTTCGGTAACATTTAACGCAGTAAAATAAATCGCCATGTCATAGCTTGCATTATCAAATTGCGTTACGCCTGTCCCGGCCTTGCTGTCCACTTGCGTTCCGTCGTATACCAAGGAAAAGGGCTGCAAGGATAGGATCGAATTCATGGTGGCTTCATCGATCACGCTGACTCCACTCTTAAATGCATTTATGATCGGCACCGAGTCACCTCCATTACACTGCCGCCGTTATCGTGATTCGGGTTTCTATGGTTAGAATGGTATTCGACGTTTTCGACCAGGGTTGAGATAGCAAATTCAGCATGGTTCCGGTTCCGGTCACGTTGGTTCCTCCGATAAAAATCGCCGCTTTCGAGTGGTTCCCGTTACCTTCATTCTGCAAAAGCTGCGTCCGAAAACGGATTTGATAACCCGAAACAACAATGGTCGAGACCGGCTTCCGTATCACTTCGGTAATGGTTTCACCGGAGGCTAAATCATCACCCACCACTAAATACGGACTGGGAAGGTTGGATACAGTCTGGGCCAACAATAGCATCCCAGCACTGGTAATAAAATTAGAAAGGGGGCCGATCACAGCACCCCCTTCCACCTCGAAAAACCATTCACCTTTTATATCTAATTGTTCACCCATTAGGCGACAATCACCTCACCGCATACGGTTATTGACTCTTCCAAGGGCATTTTGGAATTGAGATAGCGGATAGGACCACCATAGTTGGTGAGTTTAAAAAATCCCGGATAAGGGACGGAGATTACCTGCCCCATGTTAACCGTTTGCCAAGCCGAATAGGTCACGCCGTCTACACTGGTTTTTATCTTCGCGGTGACCGACTTCGTCTGATTCTTGGGGAGCACCCGTAAAGAAGAACCGACCGAAGGGATTGCAGGTCGTTCCCCCTCTATCATTAGGCAAAAGCCGTGTAGCTTCGGTGATATGGGAAGATCGGACGTTAGGGTTTGTCGTACTTGTATCGTTACATCCGAAAGATTCATGCCGGTTGCAAGGCCCGGCACTGGTCCACCGTTTGTGGCCGTCTGCCATCCCTGCCACACCGATCCGCCGTTTACGGAAAGGTTGGTTTCGATGATTACGTCACCGGGGTATTCCAGCACCACGAAATCTACGTCGG
>NZ_JACVHF010000218.1 GCF_014502795.1 Heliobacterium chlorum | reverse complement strand
ATCCGCAAAATGTACCGTTACCTGCCCCCGGCGGGGACAACCCAAGGTGGGATTCGGGATGTGTTGACCTATACGTGGAACGGTGAATACCTGAAACGGGGAGGACTCTAAAAAATGTTCGGTCTGAATGAAACCCTGCTTTCCTTCCTGCGGCGGCAGGTAGGACTTCGAACCGATGCGTCAAGTAGTACAGGAAGCGTTCATGCCAAGCTGGGCGATATTAAAGATACTTCAAACACGAATTTTAGTACGGTAACTACGGCACTGGCCCGGAATCCCTGGGCAGCGGGGAAAAAAGTTTA
>NZ_JACVHF010000217.1 GCF_014502795.1 Heliobacterium chlorum | reverse complement strand
AGGTAAGACCCCAGGAAGATGACCTGGTCGATCGGCCCGAGATGTACACGCCGTGAGGCGTTCAGTCGACGGGTACGAATCGGTCGAGGACTTGACCTTACAGCATTACTTTCCTTGGTGTAGTTTTCAAGGGACAAACTTTTATATTGTTTTGGGGTGTAGCCAAGCGGTAAGGCAGCGGACTTTGACTCCGCCATTCGTTGGTTCGAATCCAGCCTCCCCAGCCAGAGGATCCATTAGCTCAGTTGGTAGAGCACCTGACTTTTAATCAGGGTGTCGCTGGTTCGAGTCCAGCATGGATCACCAT
>NZ_JACVHF010000216.1 GCF_014502795.1 Heliobacterium chlorum | reverse complement strand
GGCTCGCTGAAGCACATTTCGGCAATACGCAGTGATCAATTGAAATGCTTCTGGATTGTCTTTTTGAAACGGTATCGCATCAGCCAGGACTCGACCATACGCCACAGGAATGCCTGCTTGCCCCCACAATCCTCCGTTACCGCTTTCCCCGTGTAGTTTTAGGTAGGCATAGCAGTGCTCATGGCACAAGGCAACGTCGCCCGCTTTTTTACATTTAGGAGAGAGTAAACACCCGATAATACTCATTCCCCCTCACTTCCCCGCTGCAATCGCGCCATAATCTCGTCTACACTTCGACCACCATGTTTTTT
>NZ_JACVHF010000215.1 GCF_014502795.1 Heliobacterium chlorum | reverse complement strand
TGCCGGTTCCGCTCCGGGAATAACAGAGGTGATTCGAATCGGCATTGGTTTCTCCGTGAACGTGAAAGTGGTTCGTTGCATCACCGTTTTTTCGGATAACCAACCCATATCTCGCCCCACTGGTGAGTCCCGTTATGTCTACGGGAATGCTTATATAGGATTTTGCCGCAGGTAGAAATTCTGTAGGCAGCACCATTTTCTTTATCAGCGTTCCTTCGGTGCTGCCATCCAGACTAAGTCCAGAACGAATTTCCACGATCACGTCGGCCCCGATACCGTCTTTCACCAGTTCCAGTTCAATCCGGGATATCTC
>NZ_JACVHF010000214.1 GCF_014502795.1 Heliobacterium chlorum | reverse complement strand
GTCATATTCTTGAAAGATGGTGTCAATGATCGTTTTTATCTGTACTGGCGAATATGCAGACAGCAGATTCTTCTTTACCCAACTCATATCCCGGCTCCAAACCGGATTATAGTTGACAAAATACTGGTTCCGATATCGCTCACAGAAGTATTGGATTACATCTCTGGGCAGAGATAAGTTATATTGTTTTTCTTCTCCGGCTAGTGATCCTCGACCGGTTTGGTTATCTTGTTTCTGGTTATTATGGTTCTTGTTACTATGGTTATAGTTAGTGTCAAAGGTGTTTGACATCGCGACGTCGAGCTCTTTGACATCGGA
>NZ_JACVHF010000213.1 GCF_014502795.1 Heliobacterium chlorum | reverse complement strand
GTGCTGCTGCGCCACGCCCAGGCGGTGGTCGACCAGGCAGCGATCAGTCTGAGCGGCGCGCTCGACCGCCAGGCGATGGTCGAGGCCGTGCGGTCGTTGAATCAGGCCGTGCGTCATGCCGAGCCCCTGCAGTGCGCCACGTTGCGGGAATCCTGAATGCCGTCCGCTGCCAAATGCACAACGCAGGGGTGCCGCCGACTCGCACCATTTCGCCATCCATTGCGAATTTATTCTGAAATCAGCAAGTTAGGTGGCGCCATCGGCCAGCGCCCGACGTACCTGGACTTGCCTTCGCCGGCTTCGCTGCCTAGGGTTACCG
>NZ_JACVHF010000212.1 GCF_014502795.1 Heliobacterium chlorum | reverse complement strand
ACCCAGCTGATGGTCGTCAGGAAGTACATGTCGCGCGGGCGCAGATGGGTATTGGCCGGCTTGCCCGGGGCGCCCAGGGCGAAGCCGCAGGAGAAGGTGATCAGGCTGCCCCAGATGAAGGCCGGCAGGTCGTCGGTGCTCTCGTAGGCCAACAGTGTCAGCATCGGGATGATCATGCTGACGGCAAGGGTAATGAGGAAAATGCCGAGGATGAAACCGATGATGCGCAGGGTCGGCAGGGCCATGTAGAAGGTGCTCGGCACGGGTGAAAGAGGGGCCGACATTCTACTCGCGTCGCGGTGGCAGTAAACCGCTCGGCG
>NZ_JACVHF010000211.1 GCF_014502795.1 Heliobacterium chlorum | reverse complement strand
ACGGCGCGGAACGGGCGCACCATCTGTGAATGGCAACCGACGCAGCCTTCCTTGATGTAAATGTCACGGCCTTCCAGCTGCAGCGCGGTGTAGGGCTTCATGCCTTCGACCGGCTCGTTGACGGCGTCCTGGAAGAACAGCGGAACGATCTGGGTCAGACCGCCGATGCTCACCGCCAGGATCATGAACAGGGTCAGCAGACCGATGTTCTTTTCAAGTATTTCGTGGTTCATCATCTATCCGTTTCCTCAAGCGATCTGCGCGGCAGCGTCGTACTGGGCTGGCTTGGCGACACGCACGGTGCGCCAGGTGTTGTAGGC
>NZ_JACVHF010000210.1 GCF_014502795.1 Heliobacterium chlorum | reverse complement strand
ATATTTAGACAGCATTACAAATTTTTTAAGAAGTAATTTTGCTTTTCGAAATTCCAAATTGCCGTAATTGAATGAGCTTTTTGTTCTTCTTCTGTCGTTTTTTCTTCATCACTTGTTTGAATTAAGTTACCATCTTCGGCATCATCTAAATTCAAAAGTTTATGCTTTTTCTTAAGCAATCCACCATAACTCAACATGCGTTTTCTGTATAAACCTTGTTCTAAATCTTGAACAATTTCTGCGTCTTTTTCATGATTTCCCGTTAAATAATCAGACGACTTAACCGAGTATTTTGATGTCTCTTTAATTGCAGCTTGTATATCT
>NZ_JACVHF010000020.1 GCF_014502795.1 Heliobacterium chlorum | reverse complement strand
TTACCGGAACGGATTAAATCGGATGGCCGGATTCATGGCTCATTTAATCAGGTGGCTACCGTGACTGGCCGGTTCTCTAGCAACGAGCCGAACCTGCAAAATCTGCCGACGAAAGCACGGAAATTGATGATAGCTCCACCTGGCAAACTTCTAATTGGTAGTGACTTTTCACAGATTGAACCTCGGGTACTAGCCCATATTAGCGGCGATAAACATCTTCAAGAGCCATATTTGAACGGTCAGGATTTATATTCGACACTGGCCAGCCGTGTATTTAAGAAGCCTATCGAGGAATGCAGCGATGGGTCAAAGTACCGGAAAATGATGAAGGTCGGGCTTCTCGCTGTGATGTATGGTACGAGTATGCACACGCTATCCAGCCAGCTTGAGATCAAGGTAGATGAGGCCCACCAGTTCATTCGTGACTTTTTTAGAACCTACCCACAAGTCCATGCCTTCATTAAAGATACTCATGAGTTTGCCAAAGAAAACGAATACGTGGAAACCCTGTATGGACGAAAAAGAAGATTCCCTGGTCATCGCCAGAAAGCGAAGGTCTATGAATCCCTCGCCAAGCAAATCTGTCAGATTCTCAAAGTGGATGAACTACCCCTAAACATCTGGCGAAACAATGACATCCCTCGCGACCTCAAACGGAAATTCTACGATGTTAAAGGCGATGTGGAATCAGCCCGACGGCAGAGCGTGAATGCCATCATTCAGGGAACGGCCGCTGATGTAATGAAGCGTGCGATGCTCAACCTGCATCAATATTGTAGTCGCCGGGGCTGGGCTCTTTGCGGCACAGTCCATGACGAAGCGTTGATGATGGTGGATAATACCGTTACCGAGTGTGATGTGAAGGAAATTGAGGCGTGTATGACCTCAGCGGCTTCACTGAACGTACCATTAAAAGTCGATACAGAGATCATGCGACGATGGGGTGAAGGGGTAAAGAAAGGGGAGTGGTTTTCATCGGCAGCTTAGTCAATCGGGTTGGAGCCAAGGAACTCCGGCAGGAAGTTTTATCGGATGCTAACGATCGCGGCCTAGAGTTGACCAAGGCTATCCTCAATCACTTCGATGCGATTCATTCGATTCAGGAGCCTAACGATGATGAGATCGAAAAGTATCTTCTGATGGATGAGTTGGATGGTTTGAACAGCGACACAACCAAGTTAGGGTTCCAAAAGGGAGGCATTACCTTCTCGCCTTCATCGGCCTACAAATGTGAACGGGAACTTTATTTCAAGGTTAAAAAAGTGGAAGCCTCTTTTGTCGACCGATTTCCCTATCAAAGAAGATGGTCCCGCAATGGCTCAGCGGTTCACCGGGCGATGCAGCGAGATTTGCTGTATGCTGAGACCCACCTGGATGGACCGCAGTTTACGGTGGTACGGACGAAAACCACCAACCGACCGGCATGGGAAAAGAACATTCGGCAGGTTAGGCAGTTTGAACACAGCGGCCAGCGGTTTCAGCTGTACGGCATGATGGATGGCGTCCTTCAATATCAACCGGATGGCACCAAGATTGGGCTGGAGTTTAAGACCAAGTCAACGACGCTTGGCGTTATCGGCGAATACAAGATGAAAGATGCCCAAGCCGATCACAAAGAACAGTGTGTCGCCTATTCGTTATTATTCGGCCTCGATGAGTTCCTCATTGTGTATGAATCACTGGCAAAAGACAGCTGGACCAAAGGGGCGGAAGCCAAGCCGGACATGCGAGCCTTTTATATGAAGGTAACCGATGATGATCGAAATCAACTGTTGGATAAATTCGCAGATGTAGCCGGGATGTGTTACGCCAATGAACTGCCTCGGGCCATGGTAGAGAAATGCTTCTTCTGCTTGTATAAGCCGCACTGCCATCAGGTAAATGCTCGGGTGGCGGCCTAATGGGGCGCACGAATTATCAGCGAGGCTATGAAATTGAACGGAAGATTGTTCATGAGTTGACCGAGCGAGGGTTCTTAGTGGTGAGGTCTGCGGGTTCACACTCCAAGGTGGATGTACTGGGTATCAGCCGCCGTCGCATCTTGGCGGTACAGTCCAAGCGAACCAAACGGCTCTCCATGGCGGCCTATCGAAAAGAAATCGCTGAGATTCAATCGACCATTAAAGAACATGACATTGATGAAGTGATTGACTTTGAGTTCTGGGTATGGGTGGACAGGCAGGGGTTTCGGAAGTGGAAAGTAACAGCGGATAGCGTATCGGAGGTGGCGTGATGGCCACGGTTCGGATTGCTGGCTTCAATGATTTGAACACATCGGACGCTGACGGCATCGCCTTTAGTATTTTCTTTCAAGGATGCCATCGGCGGTGTCCCGGCTGTCACAATACTGAACTGCAACTATTTGACGGTGGGGAAGAGATGGATACCGACGAGATTATCCTACGAATCCGAGCTAAACAACGATTCTATGATGCAGTGGTCTTTGTTGGCGGAGAGCCGCTGAACCAGCCTGATGCATTGAAGGTATTGTTGGCAGCAGTCAAATCCATCGGGTTGAGCACATGGCTGTACACCGGAAATAACATTTTCTCGATTTCCGACGATATTAACGACCTATGCGATGTAATCATTGCCGGGGAATACCGTCAGGACTTACACACTGGCGGATTACCGGCCAGTTCCAACCAAATCGTACTTGACCGGCGGAAGGAGAAGGTGGCTTGAAGATATCACTGACGTTTGAACCAGGGTTCGATACGCTCTATCAGAAGTTCGCTAAAGACCCCGTAGGGTTAAAGATGTTGGAACTGGAAGGAATCAGCCCAAACAAAGTCGATGTGGGGCAGATGTCTCACGACTACTTTACCAAGCGATTGGCCGATGCCAGCGTCGATCAGAACGCTAACTCCAATGAGGAGCTCTCGGCCAACAACTATCAGGCAGAAGTCACCAAAGGTATCTTGAAGTTGGAAGGGTACTATCTGCTGTGGCGATACAGCAAGAAACGCTTTGGTCTTCATCGGGCCAACAAGCTGATATCGGCGATCTGGCGGGGAGAGTTATATTTTCACGATAGCTCTGGGCAAGGAATTCAGATTCCGTACTGTTTCGCTTTTTCCACGGCAAACTTGATGATTGAGGGTCGGCCCTATGGGCAATTGCGAAGTCTGCCGCCCAAACGCTCGGACAGTTTTATGGCTCAAGTGACCGAAGTCGTGATGGACCTAAGTCAAGAGTTCGCAGGTGCGGTGGCTCCCGGAGACCTCATCGTCAACCTTGCGTGGTATCTCAAACAGGAAGGACGCAATCCGGAAAATACGGATGACCGAGAGTACATCGTCAACCTCTGGCAGAAGTTTGTTCACGTTGCCAACAACAAGTTTCGAACGAGTGGGCAATCACCGTTTTCTAACGTATCTATCTTTGACCGTGAAAACCTCACCAAACTTTTTTCCGAATATCGCTACCCCGATGGCTCGGAAGTTGATGTTGAGTACATCATGGAAATCCAGAAAATCATCGCCGAGTTCTTTGCCAACGGTGATCCTTCAACCGGCCTGCCATACCGGTTCCCGGTTATGACGGCAAATATGTGTGTAGATGAGAATCGGCGGCCGTTGGATGAAGATTTCCTAAACTTTATCAGCCAAATCAACGTCAAACTTGGTGTGCTGAACATCTACGCGAACGAAGGCTCTAAGATTGCAATGTGTTGCCGCTACGTCAATGATACCGAACGGATGAGCTACCGGGCCGACAGCTTCGGGAACGGTGGACTCAACATCGGCTCCCATCGGGTAGTCACCATCAACTTCCCTCGGCTGGCGTTAGATGCCCGAGATGAAAAGCATTTTTTCGAGCTGTTGGATCGTAGGGCGAGAATGGCGAGGGATCTGCTGTTGGTTCACCGGGAAGAAATACTACGTCGACGGGTAGAAAAAGGCTTCCTCAAGTTTTTCAAACCGCTCGGCTGGTTCTCGCTGGAAATGCTGTTCTCTACCATCGGAATCCATGGTCAGTATGAGATGTGTGAATTTATGGGGATGCCCATGGAGAGCAAAGAGGGTCAGGCGTTTACCGAAAAGGTACTGAAGCGGACGGAGGAATATGTCCAAATTTTCAGCCGTGGAACAGGTCATTCCTTCAACACCGAGGAAATCCCTGCGGAGAGCACAGCGGTGACATTGGCGAAAAAAGACCGGTTGCTTTATCGGAAACTACAGCCCTTTGAATTGTACTCAAACCAGTACGTTCCCTTAATCGCGGATATGGGAACCACCGATCGCATTCACCTGACCGGTCGTTTCATGAAGCACGTTAGCGGCGGAGGCATCTTGCATCTCAATGTTCAGGAACGGATTACCGACCCTATTATGATGAAACTCATCCTGATTTCCTTATCAGAGGGAGTTGAACACTTTGCCATCAACTATGGATTCGGGGTTTGTGCCAGTGGTCATACGCCCATAGTTGGGACCGGAAAAAGCTGTCCCATCTGTGGGGAACCCATTGTTGACTATATGACACGGGTGATTGGGTACTTCACAAAGGTTTCTTCTTGGGGAGATGTTCGGAAGAATTACGAGTATCCGAAGCGGCAGTTTAATGAACTAAAACAAGCAGGGTAGGAGGGACCGGATTGAAAATCGCAGTGAAGAAACTTCACCCTGATGCCATCATTCCAGAGCAACAAACATCACATGCCAGTGGATTTGATCTCCACATGCTTGATGCACTGATTTCATCAAATCAACCGTATGGACGTATTGAGGCGATTCAACTTTATCCGGGACAGCGGATGCTGATTCGAACCGGTATTGCTGTTCAACTGCCACGTGGAATAGAAGCTCAAGTTCGTCCGAGAAGCGGATTGGCTCTTAAGAAGGGAATCACGGTTCTTAACTCACCGGGTACGATTGATGCGGACTACACCGGAGACATCGGCGTAATCGTAATTAATCACAGCAACGATGACGTTGAGATTTCGAAAGGTGACCGAATTGCCCAACTGGTTTTCCAGCCGATATTTCACAATATCACACTGACCGAAGTAGATGAGCTTCAACCGACAAAAAGAGGGGATAACGGATTTGGCCATACCGGAATAGAAGGGAGCAAAGCGATTGCCTAAATTTATGATTGACCTCAATCCTATCTGCTGGAATGAGCGCATCCATCTTGAACCGGAAAGGATCAACGACATCCGTAACCTAGAACGCTTCATTAATGAGAACTTCGTCAACGAAGGATTCACACCGATCCAGCACAGCCGAGTGATCGCATTGCGTGCCACCGATAAAGGCAGGAAGTCCAGTGCCTTCGCATCGGCCTTGTATCTCGGCAAATATGACGATATGGGGAATACCAACCGGTTCCTTAATGGCATGGTCAAGGCCGGTCATTCCTATGAGCCCATCCGAGGAGAAACCGTAACCTTCCTTTTTATAGGTGTAAGCAAGACGGCCTACGACCACCTCATCACCTACACCATCCGCAATCGCCGGATCGCTGGTGGATTCCGAGCGAACAAACCATGGAGTTTTGTGGTTCCATATGAAGCAAAAGATCCATGGCTATACCATCGAATGTTGGAAGAGCAACTGGGCAGATGCGAACAGCTTCGAAAAGAGCACCCGGAAGAATCACTACAAGCCATTCGATCGCTGTATCCCATGGGAGTGATGATGCCACCGTTCATGTTGGATTTTTCCGAGGAAGCCCTGGTGAAGAATGTGTTCAAGCAACGGATCTGGGAACGAGGTGCTCAAGGGGAAACCCGCGATGTGGTTAACTCCATGTTTGAGGCTGTCCGCACTCTGGATACCGAGAAGTGGGATACATTACGGGAATACCACGGTCCCCATATCGAGGGTCATAACCGAGCGATGTGTAAACTTCGAGAACAGCGGCCCACCCTGCGCCAATTGGTGTCCAAAAATAAAAACGCCCAGGCCAATATAATGGACCTGGACGTGTATGAGCTGCTGATGGATACCGTTGGGAAGTCGCCAAGGACGATGTGGGATAGAGCCGGATAAATCATAGTCTCTTTTTGGTTACCCTAAGGCTCTTTCGAATTTCTCGTAACTGTTGAAAAGTAATTTCACCTTTTGCGTATTTTCTTTTTGCCACTTGTTCAGGAGAAAAGTAGCTTTTATATGTAAGGACTCCACTAAATAAGAGTAAAAAAGGAATTCCAAGTACAAGTATAAGCTCCGGAACTGAAATATCAGGAAGATAACTAGACATTCTGAATCACCCTCCCCTGAACGACCTTAAACAATTATAACATGTTAAGCATTTATCGATACAGACAGGAGGTTGTCTCTTGACAGCAAATGTTTTCAAAAATGCAGTTTTGCAGGGGGATAGCCTTGATATTTTATGCACTATCCCGGATAACTCCATTGATTCCTGCGTAACCGATCCACCTTACGGCCTTTCCAAAGAACCGAATATCCGTGAAGTTCTCTCGAAATGGATGGCTGGCGAGGATTACACCCACCAGGCCAAAGGATTCATGGGTAAGTCCTGGGACTCATTTGTCCCGGGACCCGCCATCTGGCGGGAAGTGTTTCGCGTACTCAAACCCGGCGGCCATATCCTGTGCTTCTCTGGTACACGAACGCAAGACCTGATGTCCGTCGCCCTTCGAATGGCCGGTTTTGAGATCAGAGATGTAATCGAATGGCTATACACCAGTGGCTTCCCGAAAAGCATGGATGTTAGCAAAGCCTTCGATAAGCGAGCCGGGGTTAAACGGCATATCATCGGCGAACGGGAAGTACCGGATAAGCGCAACGGCCACGGTAGGGCGTATGGATCGTCTTTGTTCGCTGGTGAACAGACAGGCAAGATCGTTCATTACATTACCGAACCAGCGACTGAACTCGCTAAGAAATGGGATGGATGGGTTACATCGATCAAGCCAGCACATGAGCCAGTAATCATGGCGAGAAAGCCTATGCTTGGTAATACCTGCGAGAACGTTGAGCTTTACGGTACTGGCGCAGTCAACATCCGGGACTGCCGAGTTTCATCAGAACAATCGGAAGAAGGCCGATTCCCGGCTAACTGCGTGACTACCGATGATGACGAGTGGTACAGCCAATTCTTCAACATCACTCCCAAAGAAATATCAAAGAAGTCCAGTAAGAAAGACCGCAACAGCGACTGGCAAGGTAACGTCATTGACCTTGAAGAACGGCGAACCTATCCCGGCACCGGCCGTGGCGTCATAAACAGCAAGTATACCATGGACGGCCGTGAACGAAAGCCCGTTAAAAGCCGCAACCATCACCCAACGGTAAAGCCCGTTGATTTGATGGCATGGCTGATTAAGTTGGTCACCCCACCGGGAGGCATCGTCCTTGACCCATTCGGGGGAAGCGGCAGCACGGCGGTCGCAGCTAGAAAGAATGGATTTGACTTCATATTAATTGAACGCGAAGAAGACTATGCCGAAGTGGCAAGAGCGAGGGCGTGCTGATGGGAAAAGTGATTGATTACCACAAGGCTTTGGCACTGGCAGAAGGGGAGGCCCGGTTGTTCATTACCTTCGTGAATGGCATGGCCAGACTACGAAAGTCTCACAGTTTTTCAGAACAAGACATTGAGTATTACCAACGTCTGACGAAAAGACTTAACCTTCTCAAGCAATGGGAAGCCTTCGACCTACAACATTCTGAAAGGAAGATTGCATAATGAAAATCGCTTTAACAGGGAAGATGCGTTCCGGCAAGGATGCCGCTGCCGATTACTTGGTGGATCACTATGGCTTTAAGAAATTCGCCTTCGGCGACGCCATTCGCAACCTCTGTAAAGAACTCTTCCCAAGTGCTGACCAAGACGGAAAACCTCGTGAACTATACCAAAATGTAGGACAAGCCCTTCGAGACGTCGACCCCGACGTATGGGTGAACTATGTACTACGGCAAATCGAAAGGGAAACTGGGCCAGATGATGATATCGTCATTACCGACCTCCGCCAGTGGAATGAATATTTCTCCGTTCTGGAAGCTGGTTTTGATGTAGTGAAGATCAATTCCTCTGCGACCACGCGGATTCAGCGTATGAAGCGATTGGGTGAGCCGATTCAACTGGCTCAATTTAACCATGAGACGGAAAAGTTCGTCGAGCAGATTGACGTTGATTTCGAGATTACTAATGAAGGTACTTTGAAAGAACTACACTGCTTAATCGACAATGCTTTACTTCATATAGATGAGGAGGTGGCGTAACTGGGGAAAGTCATTGATTTCTCGGCCAAGGAACGGCGATTGGATGATGCCTATCCATTAGACAGCGAACGGGGAATCTATGCTTTGCTCACTCAACTTCACCATGTCCGTGAATCCCGCTTCCTCCGTGGTGATTACGACGCTAGTTTGTTATTGCTGGATTTAGCGCAATCCATTGAAGAAGCAAACTTGACCCATCGCCAGAAGCAGGCGTTGAGGCTGGTCTTCATTAATGACTTCATTCAAAAGGACGCAGCCCACTGGATGAATATCTCTCAACAGGCAGTCAGCGACCACGTTCGATCGGCTATTCAACGAATTGCTCAGGTAAATGAAGGGAAAGAGGTGGCATGATGGTGTTCACAGCAGAGACCAATTATAAGGAGTCTTTCTCAAAAGCAGTGGCCCACCTGGCTACTCAAGACATGCCGGTTCAATGGCGGATCAAAGCCGTAGATGATCTCATTGAGGTGTATGTGAAGCAGGTTGGTGAGGTTCCCGATGGCGATCAGCTGGAACGGCTGACTAATTACATTCTTCGAGATTCAAAGAACCAGCCCGATAAGGTCAGCAACACAGAATACCCCGTATTCAGCGAATGGCAACAAAAACATCGCTCCCGACGGGAAATTCCACTGGAGTATGTTGGTGGGTTGCCTGTTGAAGCCAAGCGAGTGGGAATTCGGTTGAAGCATCGACATAAACAAAAGAGGATCGCTTAACGGCGGTCCTCTCCCCTAAAAACCCCACGCCAAATAAGCGACGGTTGTGAGATTAAAGAACCCTCGCTTGATATGTGGTCGGACTTATCTCTCGGGTACGGATGGGCGGACTTCGCTGTTGGTTGTTGGGGCAAACTGACCTCTAAATTACTGGCCAAGTCACCTATCAGCTGTTTGGGCAAACTGCCCTCTCTGCGGTATGGGCGAAGTTCGCTGTTTACCTATCGGCAAAACTGGCATGGCCGATGGTTTCGGTAACGTGGCCGGATTTCGCCAAGTGGTGTCGGCATAGTAAGCCATCCAGATTGCCGATCACGATCGCCACCGGTAATCCTGCAAAATGTTCTAAGAACTATATTTACTTAGAATAATTTGCAGGTTACGTTGCCATGGTATTTCACCCGGGAATCTGAATTTGCGGTCATTGTTGAGACCACCCCAGCTCCCCATAGCCCGACTGGAAGCAACGCTTCCCATATTCGATTTTCGAAGAACTGGTGCTTCAGCTTTTGCCCCTTATCGACCTCCCTCTGGTTGAGAATTCGGGCAAGACTGTTATTCCAGTTAGGCAGACCTCCTTCGTTGGTGAACTTGATTTGTAGCTGTCTTTAATTGAAGGAACCCAGCCATCAACCGTTAAAACTCCCCCTTATAATCCGGCCCATCATGCACTGAACCGAGATGTGAGATAACTGAAGCAAAATGCTTGTCGTTGATTCGACGGTAAAAGAATCATTGCGGAATTATTTTTTAATTTTTTGTTGGGACCAGATATCGCTCGATACCCACTCCTCCCTTGCTGCTGGCCCCTCATACACCGGGCCATTATTGAGATATATGAATCAAAATGCGTGTCGTGTTGATTTCAACGGTGAAAAATCATTTGCGGAATTAAATTTTTAATTTTTAGTTGGGGCCGTTATTACTCGATATTCATTCCTCCTTGGTGGGCGGTTGCCGCAGTAACATCATCGCTCTAGTGGGGGAGGAAGTCAACACGATTACGGACAGTTCAAAGAAAATAAATGCTGGAAAGAAATCATTGGAATTGATACAATTGGATTGGTTGAAAACTAAAAAAAATAATATGGTGGTGAGAAAATGACTCAAAATATAATTAATATTCTGTTATTTATAATGCCAGGAACTTTGGTTAATTTTATTGCAGAAAACATATTTGGAAACGCTGGTCATAAAAAAAGTGATTTTGAGAAGTTGTTAGAAGGAGTTTTTTTAAGTCTTCCAATTACCGCCGTGACATATTGCATAATAGTAATTATTAATTACTTTATGGTAATGTACTTTAATGGTTCTTGGTGGACGCTATCATCAATTACAGAAATTGAAGAGTGGTTAAAAATACCAAAACATTTAATTCTTTATGCTGGTATTAGCACTTTAATATCTTTTTTATCAGCTAAAATAGCTGTTGCTATGAGAGATAAAAATTCCTATATAACAAAGAAAATAAATAATATAAGAAGTAAGTTAGGGATGGGGAAACTAACAGGAGCCGAAACCGTTTGGGATGATCTTGTTAATAATGATAAAGATATTGTCGTTACTCTAGTAACAAAGGATGGTGTAAAATACAAAGGTTTTTTGGCTACCTTCTCTGAAAGTGGTGATAAACCTAGAGAAATATTGATTGAGAGACTTAAAGAGGTACAATTTTTTGAAGACTACTTTGACTTTGAAAATATAGATTCAGTCTACTTTAATTTTGATTCAGGAACAACATTATTAATCCATGACATGAGCAGATATGAGTTATATAAAAATGCTAATACGTAATAAGGTTATTTACATAAGCATAGTCACCGTCTTTTTGTTATTGCACGAAACATACCTTTTTTCTTTAAACCTTTAATACTGCTACCCGAAGCAACGACTGTAACTGGGATGTTTGCACAACCAGAAACTATAATTCGTACTTTACCCATAACTTCTTTATTATTATCTTTTGAACTTTTGCTAATACTTAATCTTTTAGGATTGTTAGAAGGAGCCGATTCAAGTGTTCTCTTGAGTTTAATCATAGCTTTATTATCGTATTTATTTTTTCTAACCATACTAATCACCTTTTTTTCTTTAGAATAGAGGTTCCGTATCATCCCACTGTTTTAATAGACTTTTATATTAAGTGGGACAAATGTAAGTATTGACATACCGTGGGTTAATATCGACTTGGGCTAGAGGTATTGAGAAGAATTGTAAAAAATAAATTAGGAGTGAAACTTGTGTATAATGACTTATATAGTGTTATGGCGCTAGTCACGTCTAGTATTTCTCTAATAGTTTCCATAATCCTTCTTAACAAAGTTACTAATATTTCCTTCAAACTAAAAGAAAGAAAAAATTTGTACACTAGTATAGAAGGTAGACGAGGCAGGGCAGTTACTAAAAAACGTGATAATAAATAAATCAAATAGCCATTTTTGTTAAAAAAACTACCTCTAGAGGTACCCACTCTTTTGTACTTCTTGGTATATTAAGTTCACTTGTTGAATCGGGGAAATATAAGGATTAGAACTAAATTTCCTTAAGCTCCCTTTATCAACGTAAAGAAAAGAATTATAATTCATCCGGCCAAACATTCGACTATAAGTGGGGCAACGAAATCAACCAATTTTTTTTGATAATAGTTGTGCCTCATGACTACGATAGGCATCGTGTAACATAATTAAATGACGAATAATCCGGAGGTTGAATTAATTATGAATTATTACTTTATCACAAGAATACACCATTTTTCAGTAAAAAAGGTATTGAACAATGGAATGAAAATCGTAAACAATTTACGGTTAAGTAACGGTTCTAGAATAATTAATAGTTTTTTCAGTAACGATGATTTTATTACGAGTATTGGTACCTTAGAGTATAACCACATTTGTAGTGGAGAATATATATATTCTATAAATGATAGTGATTGTCTACAGGGTTCAGATGGTAGTGGATTTTTAAACCAACAATTAAAGTTAGTTCAACTTTTTTCTAATTGTCTATGGTTAATTAAAGATAATAGTGTTAACAACGAACTTGGTTTCTTATTGGAAGTTGACAAGAATCCTATAAAGATATACTCAAATCAAATGAGTGCTATGTTCGTTAATGCTTCCGGTGAACGCTTGGACGTACAGTTTACCGAAGAAGAAGTAAAAAAATCTGTAGAACTAGTGGAACTGTTATTTGAGTTGTACAATCTTGATTCTAGTAAAACTACTCCAGGGATGTATAGAGAAGCTAACAGAATACATAGATTTTTTTATTTTTTACAAGGAGCTAGAACTCAAAACTTTTTACCAAATAGAATTGCATTATACTGTACAATGCTTGAAACTTTGTTGTCAACTGACTCAATTGAGATTTCTCACAAGATATCTGAAAGAACTTCTAAGATTATAGAAAAAACGTTGGATAAACGACAAGAATGTTTCGATATTATTAAAAATGCGTACTCTGTGCGATCCGCATCTGTTCATGGTGATAATTTACCTAAAAAGTTTCGAAATAAAGATAAATTAAAAGAGTTATCCGTAGATTTAGACGATATTTTACGAAGATTAATATACTCAATTATCAATGACAAAGAAATGTTAAACATGTATAAGCTTGATAATAAGAATGATTTAAATAACTGGTTTTTAGAACTAACATTGAAATAAATTTATTCTAACAAAGGTGAAAATTAAATTAGTGTTCAGATAAACTGGATATTTGGTTATAACGAAGCCCCTGCCTCCTCAGCTGACGATACTTATTTATTTGACCATAGTGGTATAGTAGGGCATAACTTCCCAATTAACACCCCCCCCAACAATTCCTCCAATGGTAGTATCTGCTTAACTCCCCAACCATAATCCCACGACCATTACGTTGACATACTATGGCCGGAATCATCAAAAATTTAACTTGGATAAAACGAAAATACGAGATAACCTACACCTGCCTCCCTCGAAATCAGTCGATCAAACAGAAGGAGCAGGTGTTTCTTTATGACCTCCCAACGCAACAAACCCGGACAAGGCTCAGTCTACCAGCGAAAAGACGGCTACTTTGTAGCCCAAGTCCACATCGGCCAAGAAGATAACGGAAAAGGGAAATACGCTCGTCGAACTTTCAAAACAGAGGGCGAAGCCCTACAATGGCGTGACCAAGCATTAGTCGAATATCGCCAAGGCATCTTCGTTATTCCCACCACAGTAACCTTCGCAGAATGGCTCGACATCTGGCTTGACCAATATGTAAAGCCAAACGTGCGTCCTAAAACTTGGGAGTCATACGAGTACATCATCCGGCTTCATTTGAAGCCGAAGTTGGGTAACGTGAAGGTACAGGCGTTGCAGACGACGCAATTGCAGAAGCTCCTTAACGAAAAACGGCAATCGGGTCTCGCAACGAGAACGGTTGAACTGATTCTCACGACTGCTCGAACGGCATTAAAACAAGCCATCCATGATGGACTAATCGCCAAGAACGTATCTGAACATGTACGTAAACCCAAACCGTCCCCCAAGCAAATCAGTGTCTTCACCTTAGATCAAATGAAGGAATTTATGTTTATCGCCGAAGAGGACAGGTTATGGATCGCCTTCAAACTGCTGCTCGGAACTGGGATGAGGGTGGGGGAGTTACTGGCCTTAAAGTGGGGAGATATCGATCTTGACCGTGCTCATATCGATGTGACCAAAGGGACAGTACTGGTTAAGAACCAACATGGCCCCAACAAGACCCACCAGATAATCCAAGAGCCTAAAACGAAAAACGGCTACCGGAGGATTCCGATAACCGAGGATTTGGTTAGACAGTTGAAAAGGTGGCACTTCCTTCAATATTTTGAGAAGAAAACGGGGGAAGAGAAGTACGAGGATAGCGGGCTGGTCGTTACAACCAAAGAGGGAAAGATGGTCTCGCAGCGAAATCTCGCTACAAAATTCCATCGGTTACTGGACAAGGCCGAAATTCCGAAGACCAATCTGCACTCATTAAGGCACACCTACGCGACCCGACTGCTTGAGGCTGGTGTTCATCCGAAGGTTGTGCAGGAACTGCTGGGCCATGGGAGTATTCGGATCACGCTGGACACCTACAGTCACGTGCTCCCCGATGTCAAGAAACAGGCGATCGATAAAATAGAGGGGATGTTGAGTCCGAGGAAGATGGGGTAGTGAATAGTTAAACAAAGAAGGAATAATTGGCGAATTTATAGAATACCATCCTTTATTAATTGTTAAAGGATGGTATTAATGTCCAACAAAATGTTTGAAATGAATTACTACGCTACATACTATTTTGTAGATATTGTAAATAATGTTATAATGAATGGCGGTATGGATTATGCACCTACCTTGAATGAATTCTTTGAAAATGGAACTTTCTTTTATCCATTTGAAAAAAATAGTATTTTACACGAATTTATATATTGGGCTATAGAGCGTATATTGCTAGATGAAAATGACCTAAAGTCATTTGAAAAAATTGATGAAAATAATTATTTCGAATACGAATTCAAAGTAAACTTATTTATGAAGAAACACGATATTTCACATATTTCATTTGCTAAGTGGTTTAATACTGTTAATGAATATGAAAAAACTATTAATGAAGACTGCCTTGTTGCATACTTTGACTACTTAAAAGAAGGTCCGTTACATACATTGTTAACTCAAACAACAGAAGAAGTATTTTACATATTATTTCAAAACAGGGCATTTCTAAAAGAATTTAATATGCATATTGCTTTCTACATTAGTAATACAGAGATCAAAAATTTGTCAACTGAAGACAAAAAGTATTTCGAAAAGGATGGTATCTTAAAAAGAGATAATATACCTAAATGGGTTAGAAAAGCGATATTTTTTAGAGATCGAGGACATTGTTGCTGCTGTAATAGGGACTTAACAGGTTTGATTTCTCTAATAGATTTAGAACCAACAATGGATCATATTGTACCATTAGCTGAAGGTGGGAGTAACGATATTAGCAATTTACAGTTACTATGTAAAACCTGTAATTCAAGAAAGAATGATGTAGCAATAACATATAATTTGTATCAATTATGGTATGAGAAATAGATTTAGTATACGTTTATTTGAGTAAGTTTTTTCCGTGTCGGCAATGGAGAGGAACACCCGTACCCCACACCGAGCCACGTTCCCACCGTAGCTATATTACGCCTCCAACGAAAGAAACCGCCCATCAGCCCCAACGCTGCAAGCGGTTCCCCTTAACGCATATAAAACCGGCCCAGGCCCACAACAGCCTCGCCGGTTTTTTTACTTTTGCCGTGTCGGCAATGGGGAGGGAGCGTGGCCCGTACCGGGCCTCGTTAAATCATCGTAATCATCATCGTCAAAACACCCTACCGGAAACGCAAAAAACCGCCGTCAGCACACTGCCTCCGTCGGTTTCCCCTGCGTACCGGGCCATTTCAACCCCATGGCTTCACCAGAGATGCCCCTCCGTAACTACGACCGTAACCACATTTTGGTTCTCTCTTCCACCTGGTGATCCTGCTAACCCGCATATGTAGTGGAGCCGGCGACAGGACTTGAACCCGCAACCTACTGATTACAAGTCAGTTGCTCTACCTGTTGAGCTACGCCGGCGAGTCAAGTTAAGTTTTCATCTGTGATAAAGTGAGATAGAAGCCGTAAAATCATGAGAATAGTGGAGTAAACGGGAAATTCCGAACGTGATCCGCTTTGACAATCTCGGGTGCGTTTAATCTAAGTTCAATATACGTTGAGATACTGATTACAAGTCAGTTGCTCTACCAGTTGAGCTACGCCGACGAGCCAAGTTAAGAAATCTCCAATTTAGTTGGGTGCATTAATCAATAATCAGGGGGTATCTCCATGAGTAAATTGGAGGTCATGGATTTAGTGCATACCCCCAATAAATGGACAAGCTAGAGATGTATAATCTCAGTGTAATGAACGTTGGAACAACTGATTACAAGTCAGTTGCTCTACCTGTTGGAAGACGGTCTTTCTTTGGGTTAGATTATAGACAATTTTTGAAAGTTTGAACAGAGAGTAATTTGTGGGATAACAGGTCGGCATTGCTTGGGAGAAGAAGGGGTTAAGTTAAGGGAGCACGGAATGAAAGGCCCGCTGATCAAGGCGAGGTTTTTTGGTGTCAGCGATTTCGTTTAGGGGGCAGCGTTAGGGGAACTACAGTGGGACTACAGGGGTTTGGGGGGGGTATTGAGTTGACTAATAGTTCTATGGGGGCAGTAGGGTATACGTTATTGTCGTTCACATGAGGGGAACGAAAGATGAATTGGGATATCGTTTGTTTTAAACGAAAAATAAATTTGTCACGATAAATTGCTAATATATCCCAATAGTTTCTTGACAAAATTCTATCCTTATAATATATTCGAGAAATGGTAATGTTAGAGAAAACTGAAAGGAGTATACAGGTATGTTGTCGAGAGATAAATTGTTAAAGATCGTTGCTTTTATTTTATCGACTCTAATGATACCCTTATTGCTACAATTCATTAGTGATCGTGGTAACCAACAGCGAGAAATTGAATCCCTATTGAAACAAGCAAATCAACAATATGAAATAGGTGAGTATAAACCGGCATTGATTACTTATGAAACAGCAATAGAAAAAATGAAAACGGAAAATGTCAGTTATGAGAAAAAGAAAGATGCTGCTAAAAATTATTTTAATAATATTAATGATTGTTTTAGTAAAGTAATGAAGCAAGTAGAACCAGAAAAAAACATTAAAGTTTTAGAATCGCTTATTTTTACATACGAATTTTTAATAAAATATTGCGATGATATAGAAATTTGTGTAGATCCCGATAGTGATTTAGATAACGTCTCACCGTTTATTAAAAAGAAGGTTGATTTAGCAGACTTATGTAATGATGCAATAATACAATACAATAACATGTCGTTGCAAGAATTGAATAAAAATAAAGATAAGATATTGAAAATTATTAAATTAGGAAACGAAATGTATATTGATGCTATAGGAGAATGTAATCTAGAAGTAAATAGTAAAGAGGTCGCTTCAAGTAAAATTATCAACCAAATTTCTGCCAAACAAATAAAATACAAATCAAACTTTAATATTTTATTAGATAAATTAAATGTTAAAGAACTTTAACAGCAACTTTAAGGCTTCATGGGTACCCTAACCCCAGAAGGTGGCGAAGATGGCCGACAATTACGATCTGACTTCTGTACCCGGTAAGTGTCCGAAGCCTTTAATACCTCTCATAAGTTTATAAGAACATCGAGTTTACGGGGAAAGTTCTTAAAGCCTTACCATATGACGACGATAGAAGAATATTCGATTAGCGTTCAGACAGTCCGGCCAACGGTCGGCTGTTTCTTTATCCCCTGTCAATGCATAAGTTTGCCTAACATCGCTCTTTCAACGTAAAAACACCGCCAATAATCAGCCAAAATCCCCCAAACCCCACATAAGGCCGCTGTTATGCCCATGTTCAGTTTGACCGATGTTGTGGTATGAATGGTATGGTTGGTTGTAATGGAGGTTACTAGAGTGGATTGTTGTAAATCGGATTTCAGACGGTTAAAGAAATACAGGAATCATTTCCAATAATCACATACTAAGGAGGATTTACTAATTCCTTTCACGAAGAGATTAATCGGAGTGAATTTCAGAAGGTCTTTTGTCGATAATAATGGGGTATTCAATTACATAAACAGATAAAGAATATTGATTATTTTACAAAGTTTATCGGGGGAGATGAGTGTATGGAAATTGGAGATTTAAAAAGTATGAATGAAGGGGCGGTAACACTATTAGATGTTCTTGGCTGGAAAGGTGTTTGGCAAAGAAACCCTAATGCTATTAAAGATCTAAAAACTCTAATAAACGATATTTCCATAAGAGCAAGAGATATGGTTAGCGAAGATAGATATAAATCAGCTAATTTTCAGTTTATGAAAAACCTCAAAATAGAAATAAAGAGTATATCCGACACTATAGCTTTAATTACGTATGGAAAACCTGAAGACTCTTTGATATTTCAAGCACTCCTTTCTGGAATGCTCATTACTAAAAGTATCAAATTAGGATTACCCCTTAGAGGTGCTACCAGTTGGGGGAAGATGATTTCGGAAGATAATATATTCGTCGGACCAGCAATAGACGAGGTAGCATCTTGGTATGAGTCTGTAAACTGGATTGGAGTAATATTTACCCCTTCTGCTCTCTGGAGAATTTCCGACAACTTAAAAATAAAAAACTTGCTAATTAAACAAAATGTAAATGTTAAATCGATAGGATTGTTTGAAACCTATTGTGTAAATTGGCCTAATGTATGGAAATACGATGGAAATAGTGATGAGAACTTAAGAAAAGTATTTATAAATATGGGTCCTATTACTCCGGATATTGGTCAAAAGCTAGCAAATTCACTAAATTTCTACGAAACGAATAAAAGTAATTATTTAGATTTTATTTAACAAAGATTAAATACAAAATATAGGGGGATCAAAAGTGCGACAAGTTAACGATAATAATATGCCATATTTTAATCAAGAATTAGTTGATCTTATTTGCACAGAAAAAAGGGAACATATAAAAGATACAGAAGATAATAATAAAGCCACAGATCAGATTCATAGGGTTTTTCAAGATTCACCTTATTTTAACGAAGTAAATAGAAATACAGAAAAAGAAGATGCTATTTCTAACACCATTAAAGCTATATGTTATAGCTATTTTAAACTTCTTGATACGCTTCAATTAACTGATAATCAAATACAACTTGATTATTTTATACTTAATGATCTAACTGATAGGTTTTGGAAAGATGTAAAAAATATTCACTCGTACGATAAAATAACCACTCATCGAATTTCAGGATACTTATGTTATTGGATATGTAAATTAAGGCCATTATCTGTAATAGATCAAACGATTCTTAATAAAGATAACTTATCGATTAATGTAATGAATGAGCTGTTGGCTGTGTTTTGTGTAATCGGTAGACTTAACGCACATTTAATTGATTCTAATTCTAATAAGCGAATTAAGATCAGTGCTAATTTCATGAACAGTCTTTTGTATACATTAAGATACAGTCCCTTAAATCCTGAGCTTTTATCTTTAATATTTACCTTACTTGAGGAAACATCACAATAATAAGTAGTTGTTATAAAGCAACTCAATTATTGTAAATCTCCCCCATATCCACACACATCGACTTCGCCACCACCGGAGAGGTCGCTTTTAATTTTGGGGCATCCTAAACCCCGGAGGTGATGCGTCTTCATCCAGGAATGGCTTGAATCTCGACGGCAGCGGAAGAGGGAAGAAGATGAGGTGGCTTTGGCCAACATTAATGACAAGTGTGAGAGAAGTGCCACGTTAGCCAAAGACCTCGAGTTTTTCCAAGAGCAAATCGAAGCCGCAGGGCTGACTGTTCCGAACAGCGTTCAGGAATTATTAAAGGAAAGCCTTGAGAAATCGAGCAATCGGGCCGAGCTGTTTTGTGATCAGCGTGAACAGATTAAGAAGAGCATCCACTGGCCTCCCAGCGATCTCGCCGTTACTGGCGGGGTCGTTTGCTTATTTTTCGCCTAAAAACCCCCACACCCCACATAAGGCCGCTGTAATGGCCCACGTCCGATTTGCCCCCATTCTGGTATGAATGGTATGGTAGGGAGGTTTGGAGGGCACACAGGTCATTCTGCTGGGTTGGGTTTGATGGGTGAAGGAAATAATTAGGTGAAATCCACTGGTATTAAATTAACACTTTGTTCAACTTCCAGTAAGAATATGAATTCAGTGGGACGTGAGTAGTAAATCACCTCAGATTGTTAAGGATAAAAAAGGATAATCGCAGAAGGTGGCGAATAATTGCAATAAGATATCTTTTGGGGGCGTTAATATGACAATTCCCAAAATAGCCGTATTTTTTGGAGCTGGTGCTGAAATAGGTTACGGCTTGCCGAACGGCGGAAGGTTTGCGTTGGATCTTTTTAGAATGCCGCTTGATAGCGATAAAAATTTTTTTAAGGAGCAAATAAAGAGCATACAAAACACGTCTATTTATGCATCAAAGTGGATGCCTAAAAACTATCATAATAAAAGGATTCACGTATTTGGCAAAGGGGAGTTTGAAGGTTTAATCGCGTCTAGTTTAGAGTATAAAAGGGACTATATACTTGATTATTTCGATAAGTTTGATGAAAAAGTGGCTAAAGTTCTTGAAAAGTGGTACATCAAGGAAGATGTACTCTGTGCTAAATTTAAGGAAAATACGAATTTTGATATCGGCGGAGTGTCGTACGGGCAAGTAATTCGTTTGAACAAGACTCTTGCTCAAGAAGTGTCTTTATTTAATTCAGAGTATTTCTCTGCTTTTATAAAACTTTTAGAAATCAACAATCAGAATAGAAATCTTAAAAAAATTGTGCGAGCGTTCTTGGAGCTTCTCGTAGGAGCTTTCGGTCAAAATTTAATCTCAAAATTAAATGAAGAGTTATTTGAGGATGCCCCTGATGCATTATCTGTATTCGATGATCTATCCGGAGTTTTTAGTATCGATTATAGAAGCGTTGGACAAACAGGCATGGAAATTGTCCTCGAAGAAGAAGTTATACATGTAGATAAAGACAGTTTTGTATTAGATGTTTTCTACACTTTAGGGTATCTAATACTTGAAGATATTTATTCTGGGGCAATTGATTACCAGGCTTTAATAGATAGTCATTATAGATATTTATACAATCCAAAGGCTCAGTGGGCAAAGTTTTGTAGGATTTGTATTTTCTTGCATTGTGTCCGTAGGTATATTACCGAAAAAGTTACGGTAGATATGAATAAGCTTTCTAGCGGTCCTGGTTTTTACCATGATTTAATTAATTTATCAGACATGTCTGAACTAGTCGCAATCGGAACAACTAACTATAATAGTTTTGTCTCCCAAGTAATTAAAGAAACACCGCTTTCAAAAAAACCAGTTTATCATTTGAACGGAAGTGTCGATGATTATTATGACCCGTACTTAAATACGATTTACACAGGACTTACTGAAAAACAAGTATCCCAACACAGTCACATATTGGTTCCGCTAATATTTACACAGAGTGGAATTAAGCCATTGACATCAGTAACCATGGCTCGTCGTTACGTTGAGTTATACGATGACTTTATGAAAGCAGATTATATCGTCTCTATCGGATTTGGTTTTAACGGAGATGACGGACATATAAACGGATTAGTTAGATCGTTAATCGAGGATAAAAACAAGAAACTGTGTATCCTTTACCACGGTAATGAAAGCATTGCCACGGCTAAAAAGACACTTCAAGAAAAATTACGTTTAACCTCTGGCAATAATATCCACATATTAAATGTTGATGATAATCGGAATGTTGATGGGGTGCCGTGGTACCAAGCTTTGCTACAATTAGTGATTAAAAAGCCCAATCAACAAACCGGTTAAACACTAGACCGGCAAAGTGTTCCCACAAACTTTCCACCGCGACTTCGCCACCACCGACGAGGTCGCTTTTTTACAGTCACTAGCATCAGCCAGTAGTGAAATCGCTGGGCATCCTAACCCCGGAGATGATACATCTTCATCCAGGAATGGCTTGAATCTCGACGGCAGAAAAAGCGAGATACCTTCCAAAAAATCGTAGATAGCATGGATGATAGTCGCCAAGAGCAATTAAAACTTGCGGATGACATCGAAGGATTCTTGGTCCAGATAAAAAGCCAAGACTACCCTATACCACAGAGTGTTCTAGAATTTTTGGAGAGAGGCTTAAGCCAAGCAAGAGGACGAGCCGCAGGTTATGAAGAAATGCAGGAAACAATCAAAGAAGAACATCTTCACTGAAATGTCTGCGACTTCGCCACTAACAGCGAGGTCGCTTTTATTTTTGTAGCCCAACTGACAAATCCGCCAATAATCCTGGGCATCCTAACGCACGGAGGTGGGATTATTGTTTGAGTGGCTTGGGGAACGACGCCAAATGCGAACGGCTAGAGAAATATCCATCATAACCGAAGAAGCTGCTCGTTGTGAGAAGGCTTCAAATGAAATAGAAGAATTCCTACTGCGGGTTAATTCAGCTGGTATAGAAATACCAGAGATGCTTCGAGAGCAAATTGACGAAGACTTAGCCACTTATAAAGCTTTAGCTACCGCATTTCGAAAAGACCTCGAAAAACTCAACAACCACTGAACCTCTCAACGATCTCGCCGTTACTGGCGGGGTCGTTTTTTTTTGCGTTTTACATAGTAGATGAGTTTTTGAGGGATAAGGGAGCCTTTTTGTGGGGGTGGGAGGGGTAGGTGAGCCAAAACTCATCTTCAATTGGTGTATGAGCAGACGAGTTCTATCAAAGAAGGTTCTCATATCATACTGGTAAGTCTCATTATCAGGAGGTCAATGAAAAGCATCGTTTATTTTGCAGGATTTTCAATTTATACATAGAAGTAAATAGCAGTAATTGATTTGTTATTTATGGAAGATTGTCGTTGTAAATAAACTAACAAAATATTAACAATCATTATTAATTGCTCAGATGTTATTTTATAGATGTATTTTTCTATTTAGCTATATATCATAGTTTAAATCGGGGGTTGTTATGAGATATAAGATAAAAGCTTTTTTTGAGATGGATTGGTTAGAATATTATCAGTTATTAGTTAAACGCATCAACGCAGAGATTAATATGCAAACAAAAGAATATATATTGAGTATCGATGAAGAGGAATATAAGAAATTTTTATTTGAAACATATCGTCTTGAAAAAATATATATTGATTATAACAATGAAAATATTGGTCATCCCGAGACAAGGGTAAGAAATTTAGATGATCGGTTTTTACGTAAAATACGCGTCGAAGAATATTATTTTACTGTCACGTATCCATTTTTAGGATCTCCAGAATTATTTATGGTTAAACCCACTCGATTTTATCATAAAACACAAGAAATACTTGTAGATGATATTAATTATCTTGTAAGTTTTGACTTTGCATTTAATAAAATGAATAAAGATCCCCATGCTTTCGAAATTGAAAAACAAGGTTGTTATTGTAGAGCTTTTGAAAATGTTTCTTTCTTAAATGAGGATGTGGAAAAATGGAATAAAGAGCTGCATTATTTGATATCAAATATATTCAACTCAATAAAAGATAAATATAAATCGGAAAGAGACTTTTTTGCTGCTATCAACGTAAAAGTAAATAAGAACACCGAGACAGTTTTTTCTACTCCTATAATAAAGAAAAAAGATGTTCCCCGCCCAAGTGTTTCCGATAACAAAGAGTTTTCTTCCGAACCGACGATGAGTTTGGAAATGTATTTAGACGTCATAAAAGTAATATATGAGGCAGGAAAAAGCATGGAAAAAAAGCCGTCTTTATATATAGATAAAGACGAAGAAGGGCTAAGAGATCAAATTCTCTTTTTATTAGAAACGCGGTACGAAGGTATAACTGCGACAGGTGAGACTTTTAATAGAGCCGGAAAAACGGATATATTATTAAAGTATGCGGACGACAACTCTAATTTATTTGTTGCAGAATGTAAGTTTTGGAAAGGTGCATCAGAACTTAATAAAGCTATTAATCAACTATTTGAAAGATATTTAACTTGGCGAGATTCAAAAACAGCCTTAATCTTTTTTGTTAAAAATCAATCTTTTACGCAAGTGTTAAATATAATAAAAAACGAATCTAAAAAACATAAATATTTTTCATCTGAAAAGAATAATCGGGGCGAAAGTTCCTTTGCTTATGAATTTTTTTTACCCCAAGATAGAGAAAAACGAGTGTTTTTAGAGATTATTGCATTTCATTTTGATAAATAAATCTTCTCTGAAGAAGTGCTAATTATAGTGCAGCCTGTATTACATGGATAAACTGATGGAACGTAATATTTATGCCTAAAACTATTATAATGTTTTTTGGGGGTAACAAATGGAGAATTTTCAAATGGACCATATAAAAAAAGCTTTAGAAGAACTAATTGGGTTTGATTTAATATACGAGTTAGATAATTCGACTGATTTTATTAATATTCAAATGGAAGTTAAATCTCCTTTTTTTACTGTATTGAATGATCCCTCAGTTCATGCATCTTTTTTTACTATAGCCTCAAAGTATCTTAATTCCGCCCGAAAAAAAGAAACTTGGTTACCATCATATACGACGGCTTTTATAGAAAACATCTGTCAGCAATATCTTAGTTTTGTGTTCTATAACAATAAAGATAATGATTATTCATATGAACAATATTTATTCTTCGAAACTCTTAAATCAGTTAGTAATAAAACTTACGAGGGTATTCCCGCGAATTTAGGACTTTTATTATTTCCTAATCAAGAAATCGAAGAAATTAAGCATATAATAAACTCACTAGAACTTGATTTTATTCAATTAAATAGCAATGAAAAACTCGATTTTTACATAAAAAACAAACAAACTTATAAAATTATTGATGGATATTCTTTAGCTTTCATAGTAAATGGAAATTTTGAGATTCTGGGAATAACCAGAAAAAAAGTTAATGGTAAAAGCATAAAGGACTTAGTTCTTAACAGGCTTCATGATTTAAGTATTCATCATCATAATCTATATATAGCTAGTTTATATAAGCAAACAGCTATAAAAGCTCCAGGTTTAGAAGCTTCTATCAGGAATAAAGTCATCAAAACATGTAACGATGAGTTAAAACAAATAGTATCAAAAATGAACTTTCCTGACTATTTCTTTATTGAGGTTAGAAGTGGTAATATAAACGTACATTTATTAGAAGATGTCTTTTTTTCAATTGTTAATAACAAATGGAAACTAAAATATTTTCAGTTCATGAAGTTTCTTCTAACCAATAACAACGGCCTTTCCAGAAGAATTTTTGGCGAAAAATTCTTTTACGCTTCAGATAGTTCATTTCCGACGAGCATCGTTAACGATAAATGTAAACATTTAGTCGAATCAGTAAACAAATTTATTTCTATTGTTAGATACGCATCAGAAAACAATATTGGATCACTTTTTCTCATACTGGCTGTAAATGAATTTGAAGTTAATAAATACATTACGAAGGACTACATTGATATACCTTTACCAGATGAGTTACTTTTACATTATAAAAAAACAAATAATCAGCTTGCCGTTGTATTAAATATGAATGATTGTAAATTAAATCTTAAATCTTGTGATAAATATTTATTCGTATTGTTATCGTCAGTAGATGGTTCCGTAATATTAGACTCGAACTTCAATATTCTTTCTTTCGGGGAATTGATTAATTCGTCTGGTGAGGTATCACCATCAGAACAAGGTGCGAGAACAGCTGCAGCCCTAGCAGCGTCAAAGTTTGGCACGGCTATAAAAGTATCAGAAGATGGTAATATATCTGTCTATCATTCTCAAAAAAAGTTAATGGAGATATAAAGTTTGAATTAAGTTAATATTATTGTACCCCACCACCCACAGCCCACCTATTGAATAGACAGGCAGTTCAGCCCACCGTGGTTGGACTGCTTTTTTATTTTCAAAGAGTAAAGAGGTGGCCAATGACAGCAAACTTCGGTGAATTATCAGTTGACCGCATCTATAACATGGACATCAACGACGGCCTCAAACTTCTTCCCGACAACTCCATCGACCTCATCATCGCCGACCCACCATACGGCATTAATTACCGTAGTGGCAGTCGCAAGCGAAAGTTCACTGCAATCCAAAACGATGACATCATCATGGCCGACTGGTTGGATGATGCTTATCGGGTTTTGAAAGATGGCGGTGCTTTTTACTGCTGGACTCGATGGGACGTCTATATCGAGTGGTACCACCGCATCACCCAACACTTCACCATCAAGAACTGCATTATCTGGCAAAAAAACAGCGGGGGAATGGGTGATCTCCGTGGAGCCTACAGTCCCGCTCATGAATTTCTTATCTTCGCCGTGAAGGGGCGACATTTATTAAATGGAAAGCGAATTTCAGACGTATGGGCTGTGCCTCGCGATCCGGCAGTAACCTACATCCACCCAACGCAAAAGCCGGTAAAGCTGGCCGAGATGATTATTGAGAAGTCATCGAAGCCGGGTGATATCGTACTGGTCCCTTTCTGCGGCAGTGGGGGAGACTGCGTAGCGGCTAAGCGGATGGGACGGAGGTTCATTGCGTTTGATGTGGAGAAGAGTTACGTTGAGGCAGCGAGTAATCGGGTTAATCAAGCGGCTTAATTCTGGTTGTTTAATGTTTGAACAATAGTGCACACAGAAAGAGCAATAGTACCGTTTTCTAAAAATAAAACTTGCTTCCGCTCTAGGTAGCCATTGTGATTGTTGTAACAAAGTGGTATGATGAACCTGACAGAATTAATAGTTGCCTACCGCAAAGGTAAGGCATACCCTGGCTTTTCTTCAAAGGCTGGGGTATTTTATTTTTGTTGAAGTTACTTCGCCACAGCCATACCTGTTTCGCCACGTGTGCCGAAGGAATCCATTGGTAATATAATTCCATTCAGATAATGCCTGCGAGCCACACGTTGCCACACAGGAAGCGACAGCGGTGGTCGAATTGAATTCGGGGACCGGTGATCTAGATTGGGACGTTAACTATCATCATTTTGATGACGGTTCGAGCGCGAAATTGTTGCCAACCCAACCGTGCGGCAGCTGGGCGAGTGATTGGCGGGGCCGGGGTTGATGGCGTGTTTCATCCACGGATAATTTGACCTTAATAATGAAACTAGTGATAAGCCGTTTCCCGTATGTCCGTTTGGACAATCGGCCGTATGTCCGTTTGAACAACTGGCCCATATGTCCATCTGGACAACTATGCCATATGTCCATTTGAACAACCGCTAATAATTTCCCATATGTCCAAACGGACAATGTAACAAGAACAACATAAAAAACCTAACGGTAACTAAGTAATCTACAGTATCTAACGTAACTAACAAGGATTATGAACAACGTTAACCTGCTTTCCCATATGTCCGTTTGAACAACCGCTAATAATTTCCCATATGTCCAAACGATCAATGTAACTAGAACAACGACTTAACTATAGATTACTGTGGTTCTTAACGGTATATAGGTAACTGTACTAGATACTGTAGTTAACTGTCCTGCCCACTGAACAGCACCCCACAGCCCTACATCAATCATATCTTTTTCACCGTGAACATGAAATAGAGGGATGCTGGCGGCAATTCCTGTAAGTCACTTGTCACAACTGCGATCTTTTGGGTAACAAAAAACAGTCTGGACCGCATAGGCCCAGGCTGTTATTATTTTGGTTATGTCTGTGAATAGGGGGAGCAGCGTTGTTCGTCAATTACACCTATAATGCTACGGTCACGAGAGTAATCGATGGCGACACTTTTGAAGCAAATGTCGACCTCGGCTTCAACGTCATTATAAAGGAAAGGTTCCGCTTGTACGGCCTGAATGCGCCGGAGATACACGGTGAGGAGAAGGCTAGGGGAGAACAGGCGAAGCAATGGTTAGCGTCTCAGATCGAGGGCAAGTTCGTTACCGTCAATTCCGTTCGGAAAGAGAAGTATGGGCGGTGGCTAGCAGTCGTCAACGCGGAGGGGAAGAACGTGAATGATGAGATGATTGTCGAAGGGCTGGCCGTTCCATTTATGAAATAGATATCCCCGGTAAATACGTCATTCACTCCGGAGGTCGCTCTCAATTTGACCGTCAGTTAAACTGACTCACAAAATTCGAAGAGCATCGGAATAAAGGATGTTGTTGCGGTGAACCGATGTGATAATCAACCGGTCGCCATGAATAATTCCCGATTGATCATTTGGACAATCGCATAGTTGATCAAACGGACAATCGTACGGTTGATCGTTTGGACAACCGTATAGTTGATCGTTTAATCAATCGTATAGTTGTCCGTTTGGACATACGTATAGTTGTCCATTTGATCAACTATATAGTTGTCCAAACATGCGATGTAACAAGAACCAACGAACAAGAACCAGTAAACAAGAAAGGAACAGGTAGGGGCCGCCAGTGGTGGTAAATACCGTGGATAAAAACAAACAACAGCATAATAGTGAAGACGCTTTGCTGACGAAGGTTGGCAGAGCGTTTTTTATTTTCGCACTGTAGTAGTAGGGATTGACGTAATTGCAGAAGGGAGGTGATCACCTTGTCAAAAGTATACCGGCTGTCTGCCCAGCAGTTGCGAGCTGCTGAAATCTTTGCCACCAACGATATTCACAAAATGACGATGGCTCAAATCGCTGAGGAAGTTGGCGTAACCGATCGGTCCCTATACCGTTGGAAACAAGAGCCCGACTTCATCGCATACCAGAATGATGTGGCCGAACGTGTGATGAACGACTTCCTTGCGGAGACTTACACTATCCTTCGTGGTATCGTTCGTACCAGCGGAAGCGACGGCAATAAGCTGAAGGCCATTGAACTGGTGCTGAAGAACCAGGGCCGATTGACCGACGTCCAGAAGATTGAGGCGAAGGTCGAGGATTCCCGTTCCAACGAAGCGATCGAGGCTGAGATCGATAACCTCAAGAAGATGCTGGCCGATATGTAATCAAAGGGTACGAACATTGTTCGGAACCCTGCGAACTCATCCTCTATCATTGCATTAGTCGCTGACTAGAGATAAGCTGTGACCCACGAAGCCCAATACTTCGGTGGGTTATCCGGCTTATTAGTCAGCGTCTTAGCAAGGAGAGAGCATTAATGATCGCAGCATTCATCGAAGAAATCCGTCGACACGGCAAAAGCCCAACCACCCTGCGCTCGTATCAGGACAGTTGGGCCAGATTCTCCCGGTGGTATGAAAGGGAGCACCCCGCCCCCACCCCCACCGGGGGGGCTCCTATGCCGCAGATGGCCACACAACTGGACGTAGCAAATTTCAAAAGGTTCGCTTCCAGTAACTTCAAGCCGAGCACTTTGTCCTTAACATTAACCCATCTCAACGTCATTTTCCGTTGGCTCGCAGATAACGGCCATGCACCGGATAATCCCGTAGAGCAAATTGACCGTGTTACGGTCCCGCAATCTTCGCCCAAATGGCTTAGCCGTAATGAACAGAACGCTCTCATCCGGGCCATAAGGCAACACGGCAGCCTACGGGAACTGGCAATGGTAACCTCGATGCTCCATACCGGTGTTCGAGTTCAGGAACTCTGCGACATCCGGATGAAAGACGTGGCGATCACGGACCGTAAAGGAACGCTGGTCATCCCAAACGGCAAACACAGCAAATATCGTGAAATCCCATTGAATGTGGATAGTCGGCGGGTTCTCCTTCGTTATCTCGAATCGCGAAGTACCGACAGTGAGTACCTATTTTACTCCCAGCGTAGCGAGAAGATGTGCCCTCGCGGTGTTTCATTCTTAATTGCGAAATACGCAAAGCTAACCGGTATCGACCATCTCACGTGCCACACGTTGCGCCATAGCTTCGGACATGAATTAGCTGTGCGGAAAATACCGCTTGACGTGATCGCCCGGCTGATGGGCCACATAAAAAAAGACGGCTCGCCAAATTTCTCAATGACCAGCCGATACACGATGCCCGGTGAAGAAGATTTGGTGAGAGCCGTAGAGGAATTATCGTGGGTATAAACATGTCCAGTAATACTGGACACCCTTTCTAAACTTCACATATCCCCACAGAGCCTGCACGTTGCCCTGTGTCGCGACAGAATAATTAGCTGGGTAAATATATCCAGGGCGAATATCTGTTCGAGCGTAGGGCAACGTGAAGGGCGACAGGGGGAATCGATAAATTCGATGAATCTGTTACATGGGGGAAGACGATCCACCGCCCGATGTTAGCGAATAAAATAGTCTCAGGATCAAAGATCCAACGATCGAGGTTAACAATACCATAGCTAGGCTAATGAGAAGTATCCCGGCAGCATAGACAAGAACCCGAGATAAGTTAGGTTTAGCAATTGGCGTTTCCGCCTCATCGATGATTTCGACACGAGGCATGTATCCTCTAAGCGGAGTTTTTAACCGCTCTCGTCCTGTCGTAGGTAATATTCGCTTTCTCGGCGGCGTTTTTGATTGACTCATTCCATCGCCCTCCTGACCGTTAGTCTGTGAGGGCTTTTCCTTTTCATGTATTGAATTCAAATCCACTGCTCACGTAAGGCGACACGTCGGCACGTGTAGCGAGAGAATATGTATTTGGGGTAATTATGCCTGAACCAAATTCTGTTCAAACGTGTGGCGACGTGTGGCGCGACAGGGGCAATAGCCCACTTTTAATAAATACACTTCCATGAAAACAAAAATCTGTCGATACGACGATATATTTGACAATAGTCTTCGACAAATCGATACAATATTTGTAAGCTTATCAACAGATTTAAACGGTTTTTCTGTGGATATCGTGAATAACTACACATAAATGATTTTTAACAGGGAAATTGTTGTCGAATAATTAGAACTCACGATGCTAAAGAGCAAATCAAAGCGACTAATATCATTTCCCGCTAAATTTTTGGAGGTGAACAAACCATAAACATCCTTGACCGTATGGAACGTCAGCAACGGATAGAACTGTTAGAAAAACGAGTCCAACTATTTGAAGAGGTCCGAGCAAAACAAGAACTAAGCCCCGCTATGCAGACCGAGTATATCACGGACATGAAGGAACTCTACCGTCTTCGGCGGATTGATCGTGCGGAGTTTGATGTCCTGTTCTTCATGTATGAGTATTTTTCTGATGATAAAAACCCGGAGAATGAGCAGAACCTCATTCCAGCAGGTGTCCATATTGATGACGCCCCTCGATTTCACCGAGAACTCTGTGATCTTCTTCGTGTGGTATCTATCGACAATCCAACAGCCCGTATTGCCTGGGCGGCTCCACGGGGCCATGCCAAGTCGGCTTATCTATCAAACGGATTTCCCATCCATGAGATCGTTTACGACAAGCGAAAATACATCCTCATCATTTCGGAAACCGACTCGATGGCCAAGAAGTTTATCGAGTGGATATCGCTTCAACTCAAGTTTAACAAGAAGTTGCGAGAGGACTTCGGCGAATTGCTGTCCGATAGAAAGTCCATGAATGAGCGGGATAATCAAGAAGCGTTTCTGACCCGAACAGGGGTACTGGTTGAAGCAGCATCCATGGGGAAACAGCTACGGGGGAAGCGGAACGGATCTTATCGGCCTGACCTTGTGATCCTGGATGACCTCGAATCAGCCAAGAATACCAATACACCGGAATTGCGTGATAAGAACCTGCATTGGTTTAACTCTGTCGTTATGCCCATCGGTGACCCGGCCAAGACAGCGTTCATTTACATGGGTACGATCGTCCATGCCCGAGGATTATTGACCACTGTGCTTCAACGGTCGGACTTTGAATCCCGCACATACTCCGCTATCGTATCCCCACCGGAACGGGGGGACTTGTGGGAGCAGTTCGAATCCACCTGTCGGAATCCCGAAAATGAAACCCGACTGGATGATGCGATTGCTTTTTATCAAACAAATCAAGAGGAAATGGATAAAGGCGTCGAGGTCTTATGGCCGGGACGCTTTTCTTATTCGCGGTTGATGATTGAGAAGGTCAATATCGGCTCCAGAGCCTTTGGTTCGGAGTACCTCAACAACCCCATCGACGAAGAAACCCAGATATTCAAGCCGTCCATGTTTACGTTTTTTGACTATCCGGAACTCAGGGATAAGATGGGGCGTCCAGTACCATTGGACTACTTCGGTGCGTGGGACATCGCCATGGGCAAGAACAATCGTTCCGACTTCAATGCTATCGTCATCATTGGCCGTGACCGTCGAACCGGCATCCTGTATGTCGTGGAGACTTGGGCGAGGAAGTGTCCGGCCCATGAAGCTCTGATTGAGGTCATTAATAAAATCGGCAAATATCGACCACGGATTTTCGCTATCGAGACCGTACAAGCCCAGTTCGACCTGTTCCGGCAGGCTCGGGAACGGATGGCAAAGGAAGGTATCTACACGACCAAGCTGAAAGCGGTGACCAGTAAGACCAAGAAGGAAGAACGGATTGAATCGCTGGAGCCGATTGTGGAGCAGGGGATTCTCCGGTTCATGAGGCACCAGCGAATCCTGCTGGAGCAGTTAGAGCAATTCCCGAATCACGACCACGACGATCTACCCGATGCATTGCAAATGGCCGTGGAACTTTGCGGTGGAGGACGGCGACGAACTTTCCATAAAAAACCGGAAGGGTTGTAAACGACCCCAACGGCCCGGCTAGGTGGATGAAAATGTGAGGAAGGAGGTCGTCTATTGTCCTTATTCACTATCGGCAGTTATTACCCGGCACCGGCTCATCGTGACCGGATTCGGCGATATCGAGAGAATAAGAAGCTCTTTTTGGGCAGGCACTTCGATGTATTCCAACGGATTCAGAACAAACTTTCCCGCAGACAAAACGAGTTGCTCTATATCTCGACCAACCTACCCGGCGTGATTTGCAAGAAATCGGCCGATTTTTTGTTTGGTGAGCAACCTACGTTTTCAGCGGGTAAAAACGACAACTCCAATGAGCAACAGGCCATTGAGCGATTTGTCGAGGGGAACGACCTCCACATTATGAACTACGAAAGCGCCTTGTCCAACGCCTACCGAGGCGACTCATTTTATAAAATCCGCTACGGGCAAGAGTACAGCGGGATGGTGGGGAAGGAAAGCGACCCCTTTCGGGTTATCATTGAAGCTCAGAATCCTGACTATGTTTTCCCGGAAACGGCTCCCGGCGACGCCAACCGCATCATCGCCCACCACATCGCTTACCCGGTGCTTGTGAAGCGTGGTGATGCCGAGGATTGGTTGTTAACCGCAGAATCCCACTATCCAGGCCGCATCGTATATGCCAAGTACAAGCTGGACCCGATTGTGGTGACCGTGGATAACGAAATCAATGAGTGGCGCATCGATGCAGAGCTTCTTGGTGAACGAAAGGAAGTTCAGACTGGCGTGCCGTTTCCTTTGGTGGTCCACGTCCCCAACTATGCCACCGACGATTGCTGGGAAGGCATCGACGACCTCAGCGAAAACAAGCCTCTATTCGATGAAATCAACCACCGGCTCTCGCAAATTGCTTCCATCCTCGATAAGCACGCTGACCCGGCAATGGCGGTACCAGCGGGTACGCTGGGTGAAGATGAACAGGGCAACCCCATCTTCCGGGTAGGCGTAGATAAAGTCTTTGAAGTCATGGGGAAGGACGAAGTGGTTCCGCAGTATATCACTTGGGACGGCCAGTTACAGGCGGCCTTTATGGAATTGGACAAGCTGGTTAAGTTGTTGCTTATTAACGCTGAAATCCCCGAAATTGCCTTGGGCTCTGGCGATGCGGGAACCAGTGGAGCATCGGGATTGGCTATCAAGTGGAGGCTTAACTCGATTCTGGCAAAGGTCAACCGCAAGCGGCAGTATTACAATAAAGCCCTAAAGAGAGTGTTGTTGATTGCCCAACTCCTTGAAATTGCCTGTAAAGGGCCGCAGGGTTATGAAGTGACGGTCCCCAAAGTGAAGTTCAAAGACGGTCTGCCGGATGACGAAACCGAGATGGCCAACATCATGTCCATTCGAACTGGCGGGAAGGCAACCATCTCTCAGAAATCGGCCCTAATGTGGCTTGATGATTTAACGGAAGAACAAGCCGAGGTCGAGTTGAAACGGATGCAGGACGAGGAAGCCGTTGCTGACCCGTCTATCTTCCAGCAACCCGGTGACAGCGAATGACGCCGATTCCGAAACCCGTATACGAGCGGGATGTGAAGCGGCTAATCGGATATTACCAGAAGGCCTTCACCGAAATTGCTAGTCGGTTAAAATCCATTCCGTCGAGCGGGCTAGAAAAAGCCTATGCCGAATCACTGCTATCGCAAATCATGGTCATCCTGCGAGACTTGGATGGCTCTACGAAGACGTGGTGCGAACAGGTTATTAAACGGGTTTTCACAGAAGCACAGGCGCAAACTATCCTATCTTTGGGCGATGCGACCTCAGTATCCGAGGCGGCATCGTCCGTCTCTTTTTCCATGCTAGCCCGAGAGCGGACAGAGGCATTGATTAACGACACTTACACAGACTTGCTGATGGCCACGCAAAACACGGAAAGAAAAATTAAGCAGCTTGTGAGAAATGCCGTTAGCGAGACGCTACGTATGAAAGCGTTGGAGCAGATGGGTCGCAGGACGATAAAAAAAGCCATCGTAGGCGACCTCACCCACAAAGGTTTGTCGGCTAAGTTGGATAGCGAAGCATGGGTAGGTATTGTTGACCGTATTGGTCGGAGATGGAACCTGTCAACGTACGCCGAGATGGTGGTCCGAACAAAACTTACACAGGCTCACATCGAAGGGACTCGGGTGGAGATGATGGAGCGGGGTGTGGATTTGGCAGTTATCTCATCACACGGCGCACAGGATGCCTGCCGGACATTTGAGGGCATGATTATCTCAATGCACGGGTTGACATCTGGCTATATGAATTATGACCAAGTTCGAGCTACCGGCAAGATTTTTCACCCTAACTGTCAACACCGCGTCAGCCCGGTGCGGGATATTCATCTTCTCCCGAAAAAGCTACGTGAAAAGCATTATCAAAAAATGAAAGACTTTGTGTAAAAAAGCCACCCCAAAAGGAGTGGCAGGTAGGCAGCTAACACTTTCGACAACGACGGAACAGAAAACGTCTAACCATGAGAGTTCCGATTGATAAAATGGAAGCAAACAGCCAACGTATGACACGTTGCCGTTGGTGAAATTTTCGAAAAGTTAGCATTGAACCACCTCCGGGTTTAGAATACCCGAATTTCTCTACGACCCATCGGTGTTATGTCGTTAAACTGGCCGCCCAATTAACCCCACGCGGACGCGACCGCGATATCAAGCGTAGGGCAAGGAGGACATGTTTTTGGCCGAAGAAACGCAGGTTCAAGAATCACAACAGCAAACAGACACCGAAGTAAAGCAGGAACCCACGCCCCAAGAGCATCTCATTCCGAAAACCCGCTTCGATGAAATCAACACCAAATATAAAGACGTTCAGGCCCAGCTAGAGCAACTGTTGACGGAGCGGGAACAGCAAGCGAAACAGACAAAAGAACAGCAAGGCAAGTTTGAAGAGCTTTACAAGACCACTGCCGATGAATTAACCAAAACCAAAGACGGTTTCAAAACTGTGAATGGCCGGGTTCAGCAGTTAGAATCAGTCATTAACGGCCTTCTGGAATCCAAGTTAGAAGGTATCTCTAAGGACTTTCACGACCTCGTCCCCGGTAACCTCACACCGGAAGCGAAGCTGGAATGGTTGACAGTCGCCGAAAAGAAAGGCTTATTCGGTGCCAAGCAAGAACAGCCAGTCGGTCAAGCGACGAATCCGACACAAGCCCAGACCATAGACCTAAACCAGCTAAGTTCTATCCAACTTCTCAAGATGGGCTATGCCCAACGAGCGTAATCCCGCAGCGGATTGCGCTTTTTCTTTGCCCAAAAACAGCACATAGGGAGGAATTATTTCTTTGGCACTTACAATGACGGAAGCCGCAAAACTGTCTACCGATATCCTGCAAAAAGGTGTAATCCAAACGTTTGCTCGGTCTTCCCCGATTCTTGAACTGTTGCCGTTTATGGAGATCTCGGGTAACTCATACAAATACAATCAGGAGCAGACATTACCGGGCATCGCCTTCCGGTCTGTCAACGAAGGCTATGTAGAATCGGCAGGCGTGGTCAATCAGCTTTCCGAAGGCTTGTATATCCTCGGGGGCGACGTAGACATTGATAAATTCCTTGTCCAAACCCGTGGCAACGTCAACGATATTCGCTCCATCCATACAGACCTGAAAGCAAAAGCTCTCGCCCTGGAATTTACCCGAGCCTTTTTCAAAGGTGATGCCGCCCAACCAGGACAATTTGATGGGCTACAAAAGCGATTAGCTGGCAAACAGATTATCGACGGTGAGGATAAACCCTTCGATTCAGATAAACTGGATGAACTCATCGACGCGGTAGAGGGTGAACCCGATATTCTTCTTTGCTCCAAAGCGATGCGTCGGGAAATCAAAAAATCGCTTAAAGAATCCACTCACTATATTGAGAGCGGCGAGGACTCCTTCGGGCGTCAAGTGAGCACCTATGCAGGCATCCCCATTCGTGTCATTGAGACGGATGGTGCCGGTCAAGAGATCCTTGGTTTTAATGAGTTGGATAAGGCCGGAGCAGCATCAGATACCGGTTCCATTTATGCGATCAAGTTTGGTACCGAACAGTATGTCTCCGGTCTCCGTAACGGTGGTGTATCAGTACGTGACCTTGGAGAAATTGATAGTAAACCCGTGTTCCGTACTCGGATTGAGTTTTATTGTGGTATGGCTGTGTTTCATCCACGGGCCGCAGCACGTCTCCGGTACATCAAAAAGTCCTAATTATAGTTGACGTGGTGGAGCATTCTGCCACGTCTATACTTTTTTTGAGGAGGGGCTACCTTGGCGAAATATAGAATTAATACCCCGAACGCGATTTACAATGGTGTTACCGAGGGTGTGCTGTTTCAAAACGGCGAGGCGATTATTGAAGATGAGAGACTCAAAAATCTTTTAGCGAAAGACTACGGATATACGGTTGAGGAAATCAAGGAAGAAACCGTTGAAGATAAGAAGCCAAAAACCCCCATAAAGTAGGTGAGTAAGTGGCAGACCTAAATCGAGCCAACACCTATTTTACCAACAATGTGCTTCATAACGAAGAATGGATGACAATAGAAGATTCGATTCGGCAGCGAGCATTGAACAACGCTGAAACCCAGCTATACCGGGTATTCCGCAACTATCGTGCCGATACACGACCACTTCCCGAAGAAGCGGTGTTCGAGCAGGCTCTTTGGTTGTTGCGAATGGATGAAACAGTTCGCAAATCTGAACAAGGTGTGAAGGCTGTATCTGTTAGTGGTCTTAGCATTTCAATGGACGGTGTTCGTCGGATTTCCCCAGAGGTCATCGCCATCCTTGGTTGCCGGATAGGGAGGTATGCCGATTGATTCCCATGAAGCAGACCGTCACCATCCGTAAGGCAGGGGATTTAGATATCTGGGGAAAGCCTTTATACGGGGAGCCGACAGTGTACCCTTGCCGAATCGACGCATCCAATAAGCGAGTACAGCAAGTAAACGGGCAGGAAGCGATCGCCACAGCGACCATCTTGATTAAATCACTGATACCAGTGGGCCTCAGTGATCAGATCGAGTGGTCCGATGAGCTCACTCAAATGTACTGTAAGCCTCCGCTAACCATCACCGTTATCCGGGATTTTTCCGGTAAACCGCTGTTTACTCAAGTGGTGGTCTGATGAAGATTCAAGTCAAGATTCACGATCAAGTTCTGAAACGCATGAAGAAAGATATCTGCAATCAGTTAAAGCAAGCGGTTCATGACTGTGTAGATGACCTCGTTCGGACTTCATCCGAAACGGCACCTCATGATAAAGGCATTTTAGAAAAGTCTTTTGCTATGGAAGCGACCTCAAACTCCGGTACAGTAACGGCAACCGTCGATTACAGCGTTAAAGAAGGCAGATTCAACTATGCCCTGGCGATGCACGAAATGCACTACCGACTCGGCTCCGGCTCATTAGCCAAATCCGGTGGGTACGGAATGAGCGGTAAGCATTATCCCGTAGGCAATAAGTTTCTAACCCGGCCGTTAGAAGGAGAGGCCCAAACATACAAACAGCATATCGAACGGGAACTCCAAAAAGTATTGAAGGGGGCGTGATGCGGTGCAAATGGCAGAACTTATTGCCGTTTTTCAGCAGACCGTCCCCTTCAAGTATTTTGCTAACTCCTTCCCGGTGGGGGCCGATAATTGTGCATCTGTCCGATTGACGGGAGGCGGAGAAGACAGCATAAAGGCTAATCTTAGCCGACCTACCATGCAGATATTGATTCGCGCCGGTGACCCGGTGACGGCCGAAGCGAAGGCGACCGAGATTTATCGGACATTTAACGGCAAACGAGACTTCGACGTGGGAACCACCCACGTCATTTTTTGTACAGCACAGCAATCGAGTCCACTGTTTTTGGGCTTTGATGAAAACAATCGATCCATCTATTCAATAAACTTCTCACTGATCACAGAGGAGGCCTGATATTTTGGCAAAAATCGCAGGCGTAGACGTATTGCTCTATGTCCAAACGGGTGGGACCGATGCTACCCCGACCTACACCGTAGTCGGTGGTCAGAGTGGAGCTACCCTGAACCGATCGGCGAATCTGATTGAAACCACATCGAAGGACGCCTATGGATGGGCCGAGAATGTCGCTGGAGTACTTTCATGGAGCATCGAATGTGACGGCTTCATGTTGGACAGCGATACCGCATTAGATCACTTGGATGAAGTATTTAACAGCCGGTCGACGCTCAAAGCGGAAATCCGACTTCCCTCGGGCAAGAAGTACACCGGAAACTGCATCATTACCGATTTTCCCTACGAATTTCCACAGGATGATGCGGCCACTTATAAGCTCACTTTGACCGGAACTGGCGCACTGACTGTCACCACAGGAAGCTAACGGAGGTAACGCATGGCGAATAAGCAGCGTGGGTTTGTCGATATTGAACTGGATCGTCCACGGAAGCTCCGGTATACCTTAAACGCTCTTGCCGAGATTGAGGATAAAATAGGTGTATCCGTCACGGAACTCGGCGAAACCAATCTTGGCATTAAGTCCATTCGCACATTTCTATGGGCGGGACTCATCCATGAAGATACTAACCTCACAGAAAAAGACGTAGGTGATTGGGTGGATTTCGAGAATCTTGAATATGTCCAACGTAAGATTGCAGAAGCCTTTGAAACGGCCACCCGAAAAAACGATTGACGCGAGCCGACTGGGACCAGTTAAAAAAGGTTGCCTTCGGCTCGCTTCGTTTATTGCCGGAACAGTTCTGGTCGTTGACGTTGGGGGAACTTCTCGACCTTATTGAATATCGCATCGAACATGAACAGCAACGCCAAGCAGCGGAATATCACCGAACGGCTTGGCTGGCCTGCCACATTATGAACACATCGGGGAATCTTAAACGGCTAGTCACGCCGGATAAGTTACTCGGTAACTCCACAGATGTAAAACGGATTGACCGAAAAGAACAGCACAAACAGCTCGACGAATTGAAGCAGAAATTCCAATCATAGGACAGGAGGGAGGAAAGCATTGTCCGCACTCTCTAGTGTCCTTGTCAAATTCACCGCAGACATCTCCGATTTCAACGCCAAGATTCAGTCGGCCATGGGGCAAGTACAAAAGACCGGTAAACAGATGCAAAAAGAAGGCTTCACGATGGGTGGAGCCTTTACGTCATTAAAGAACTTGGCGTTACCGGCTCTTGGTGCGATCACTGCGGCATTGGGCGGACTGAGCCTTAGCAAAGGCCTATCGTTCAATGCGGATATGGAACAGGCAGCAATCTCATTTGAAACCTTGCTTAGCTCGGCGGAAAAAGCCAAAGCGATGATAAAAGACCTACAACAGTTTGGAGCGACGACACCCTTTGAATTTCCCGGCCTGCAGAAATCAGCCAAACTTATGCTGGCGATGGGCTTCAACGCGGACAGCGTTATGCCAAACCTTAGGGCCATCGGCGATGCGGTGTCGGCGATCGGCGGTGGAGAAGACGTCCTTAATGGCGTGACCATGGCTCTCGGTCAGATGGCCACCAAAGGCAAAGTATCGGCAGAAGAAATGAACCAGTTGGCGGAACGAGGTATCCCTGCGTGGGATCTGATGGCAGGAAAACTGGGCATGAGCAAGCAGCAACTCATGGAACTGTCGGCTCAAGGCAAAGTAATGGCTGACCAAGCCGTCCCGGCCTTGATTGAAGCAATGGGGACCAAGTTTTCCGGTGCCATGCAGAAGCAAAGTCAGACCTTTACCGGGATGTTAAGCACATTGAAAGACAATACCAACATGCTTTTGGGCCAAGTGCTTCAGCCGGTATCGGAACGATTGAAAGCACTTATGCCAATCGCCATTGAGTTTGTAGATAAGCTATCCACCGGCTTCAAAGCAGATGGACTGAAAGGGACGATTGAAGCCGCTTTTCCTCCAACGGTGGCAATCATCTTGAACGGCATTATCACTGGCGTATCCACGTTGTTTTCTCTTCTTCAAAACAACTGGAGTACCATCGGTCCCATATTAGCCGGTATCGCCACCGGATTTGCGGCCTTTTCAGCCATCCAAGGCATCATGGCCGGGGTATCTGCGGCTATGGCAACGTTCGCAACGATTACTGCAGCATTAGCTACACCTGTGGGGATCGCGGCAGCAGCCATCGGAGCGTTAGTGGTGGCCGGGATTTACTTGTACGACAATTGGGAGGAAATTACCCAAAGGCTGGCGGATTGCTGGAATAGAATAAAGTCAATTGCATCCTCAATTTGGAGAGGAATAACCAATGTAATCCATGATGTCTGTGCAGATATCAGTAATACCGTTTTATTTCTGATTGGCGGCAATTTGGGGGATATATGGGATCAATCGATGCAGAGGTTAAGCACCTCGACCCATTCCACGCTAAACAGCATCAAAGATTGGTTTAGCCAAACCCTGGATTCTATCGCCAACAAAGCGGATTCCGCCTGGACCGCTATCGGGCAAATTTGGGATGAGACGTTTAGCCGGATTGAAACGTCTACCGGCGATTCACTGTCATGGATGAAGGACACGATCACTTCAGATACAGAAATCTTTCGAAGTATCTGGGATGCTGCCGCGAAAAATCTCGGTGTAATCACCCAAGAGATGTGGAAGCTGATTCTTCAGTATTTCAAAGATGCCCCAATGTTACTGGCGGCAGCTATGAAAGTGATTTACGACGTGCTCCATCAAAAATGGGTAGACATGAAAAACGACGCCTATTCCATGGGCATGAATCTAGTCCGTGGTTTCGTCGAGGGGATGCGTTCACTGGGCAGTTGGCTTTACAGCAGTGTATCTAGCCTGTTTACCGGTGCGGTCAATGCGGCGAAACGAGCCCTGGATATCCATTCGCCCTCCCGTGTGATGATGCAACTTGGTGAATACACCGCCCAGGGGTTTGCCATCGGGATGGATAACCAAGAAATGAGCGTACAAAAATCGTCAACCAGTTTAGCTGATACCGCAATCAGCGGTGTTTCCGGTTATCGGCCAACAGTGTCCACTCCAGAACTGGCGGGGCCGGGTGCTGGTCACACCTTTAATATCAGCATCCAAGGCAGTAATGCCCAAGAAATTTGGGAGCAGTTTGAACGCCAACTGGCCCGGCGAGGGGTGAAGTGGTAATGGCCGAACAGATTCTGATCGCCGGGGTAAACCGAATTCACGATGTTCTTCTGGAAGACCTAACGATAGAGCAGGTTCTGACTCATATGGTGGATACCTGCTCGTTTTGCATCAAAAACCAGCCTCCCGGCGAAGGCGATGAAGTCATTATCGAAGTCGCTGGCACCCGTTTTTTCGGTGGCATCGTGGATTCCGTGCGCCTGAAACGATCGGCAGGGACACTAAACATTTGGCAAGTGGATTGCCAGGACTACACTTACCAGCTAAACCGCCGGTTGGTCGTAGAGACCTATGAAAACAGAACAGCGGATTGGATCGTGAAGGACATTCTCCTCAAGTACGGACAGGAGATGTTTACTTCCACAAATATTCAAGTTGGTGCTCCCACTGTAGAATACATCTGCTTCGACTACCTGCCACCTTCAGAATGTCTCAAGAAATTAGCCGACTATTGCGGTTGGGAATGGTACGTCGATTATTACCGGGATGTCTGGTTTTTCGATCCTATGGCAGGCACTCAGCCGGCTCCTATGACGATTACCTCTGATACCGAAATTCGTAATCTTGCACATCGCTTGGATACACAGGGACTTCGAAACCGTGTCTACATCAAAGGCGGAACCATGCTTTCCGACCCATTTACCTATGAAGTGAAATCTGACGGTAACGCTCGAATTTGGACACTCCCTCATAAATCGCACAATCTTTCGTTGGCAATATCCGGTTCGCCAGTGACCGTAGGTATTGAAAACGTTACCGAGGAAGCCACGGTAGGCTACCTCATGAACTATCAAGATAAGTACGTGAAAGCCTCTTCCCGAACAGCGACACCTGCAGACGGTGCTACACTGACTTTCACTTATCAGTACGACATCAATGTAATTTCTATGGTTGACGATTTTGAATCTCAAGCGGCCATCGCTTCTGTTCAAGGGGGCGACGGAGTGTACGAGCATGTCATTCACGACACCAGCTTAACCACCATCGAAGCGGCGGAAGCGGCGGGGATGGCTGACCTTCGCAACAATGCCAATCCGCGCGTCCGGGGTTCTTTTGAAACAGAAATCCCCGGTTGGGTGCCCGGTCAACTGTTGACCATTGACCTCCCGAACCGGGGAATCCAAAATACATTTCTGGTACAGAAAGTTTCGATTTCACCGCTTACGCCGACGGTCTGGAGCTATCATGTCGAATATGGCGGACGTCTAATCGGGATTCCAGATTTTCTGCAAGCGATAGTGAGTGCTCAGCAAACCCAAACGTCGACAGAAACTCAACTGCTGAACAAGTTCATCTATGACCAAGATTTGTTCAATGTTACCGATGAGATAGTCATTAACCAAGTCGAGTTACCGTTTAAGACGGAAGTAAGCGCATCGGGCATCTTTGACCCATACAGTACTGACCTCATTTACCGTGAAGATTCTACTTCAGATTTTCAGCAAGGCTGGTTGACCGGTGTCATGGCGTCAAACGGTTCCCTTACGCTTACATCTCAGCAACCAGGCAACCGTGTGATTACCCTGGATTTATCGAGGCTTGGCATCGCTGACCAGACCAAAATCTCTTGGGATGCCGTGGATGGCCCTCTTCTGGATGAACCATTCACTGCGATGAACCCCCGATGGATAAACCTGTACACCGACACACCGGGACTTACCACATTCATTCTGAATGAGCCTACAGCCACCGATGGAAAATGCCTGCGGGTATCCGGTGGGGTGGGGTGGTTTTACTGGAACGGGTTAATTCCCTATCAACCGGACCGTCTATATGTAATTAAAGCTCGATTCCGGCAAGCCGTAGACCCAACGGTAGGTGGACCCAACTGTTATCTTGGTGTCGAAGGCATTGCGGCAGACGGCGTGACGCTTGTGAATACCGTAGGCAGTAATACGCACTCCGGTCAGTTTTATTACGGAGCCTGTGGAACTGCCTTGACGTCAACCGGCGGTTGGCAAACGTTCATCGGGTATATCCGAGGGTACAGTTCTACTGTTCTCAACATGCCTTATCCCAACCCGAACAGTCCCGGCCCTATGGGAAACAGCGTCGCCTATATCCGACCCATGTTCATCGTGAATTACTTAGACGGCAATGGGACTGCCGATATTGACTATGTGGTGCTCGAATATCCGGGAGATGTTACCGTCGAAACCAATCTATCCCTAAATGGAGGCTCTTCGTGGGATGGCTGGTTACCCGTTACGAACAGCGGCAGTGTTCCTGGTATTACGCAAGGGCTCAATCTACAAAACGCACGACTACAAGTTCGCCAATCCTTGTCCACGGATATTCAAGGACTGCCACGGCTAGACAACTTTACCCTCACTGTCGAAGGAACGAGAGAGCCGATTTCAACCATTGGTTCTCTTTTTTGTGTGATGCCCATTGATACAGGTCCACTGCCAATGATACAGATTGCTACCAGCCCAGACGGCATTAAATACTTGCCGTGGACCGCGATTGAACCGAACAAATCCGTAGCCGTTCCTTATCCCGGATATGTAAAGCTAAAAAGCACTGCACGGATTCGATACTACAACGCAAAATTGGCTTACGACGAGACCGGTGTCGTATGCGATGGGGTGGTGGTCTCATAAGCAGTCCAAATCTGCACATTAAGGGCGAGTGGTTTTTTGAGTATGCAGACGGAGAGATCGTCGGTCCCTTGACCAACTTCATCACCGAAGCGGGCTTACGCCTTATCGCAGATAGCATTCAAAACCTGCCCAGCCCTTTTCTGGTCATAGGGGATGATATCGCTCCCGGTGAAACGATCATTGAAGTCCTGCGAAAACCCGTTTCATCTATCAGTCGAACAGGCAATCAAGTCCGCTTTCGGACGCAGTTTTTACAGCACGAAGCGATCGGAGATCACCGGAAAATCGCTGTGTTTACGGGTGCGACAGATACACCCGGTACCGGAACCATGCTCAACTTACTGGTAAAGCCATGGTCAAAAACGGCCAATACGCTGCTTACCGTGGAGGCGCGAATCACCGTTAGTGCCGGATAGGAGGGATTTTTTTTGCCCATTCAAGCCTTCAAAGGCGGGGTCTCGATTATCGATGAGGCGACCTTGAACAGTCTGATCAGCCTACAGCCGTTTGCGTTGATTTATGATGGGAACCAAGTTGACGGGCTTACCGGAACCGGAATATCCGAGTTGGACTGTTCTGGGTATGACCGGGCATTTTACTTTACGGCGTTGGGCGTGACGGAGATTTCCCGCGTGGAGTTCGAATTAGTCGGAAACGGTATTGGAGCCGATGTGATCATCGAACTTCGATCTGGATTAGTCAGCGATGGTAGTACAGAAGGAACGTTACTTACCAAAATGGTTCTTCCCAAGGAGTTCTTACCCGGTGCTAAGGCCTATGTAAGCATCCCTTTTGATGCCGTTGGTCTAGTCAGCAGTGCACGGTATTGGTTGGTGGTTCGTGGGGCGGGAGACGCATCGAACCATTTTCACCTAATCGGTGAGACAAGCTCCAACGCCAACTACCCCTGTTATTATCGTTCTGGTGCAACGGGAAGTTGGACACTCGGCCCATCAGGTCATTTTAAGGTTTTCTCCGGTGAATCGGGAGAACTCAAACACGGAATGTATGGAAGTGGGTTTACGACCATTGAATACAGCAATGAGTTAATCTCTAAGGTTTATCGGTATCTACCCCCAATGGGAACCACCCAGGGCGGGATTCGGGATATACTCGTTTACCAATGGAAAGGCGAGTATCTGAAAAGAGGAGTGATATAGCCTGTTTGGACTTAACGAAACCTTGTTATCGTTCCTCCGACGACAGGTAGGGCTACGGACTGATCCATCCAACGCTACGGGAAGTGTTCACGCTAAACTCGGCGATATCAAAGACAATCAGAATGCAAACTTTCAGTCTGTTCGTGACTCGTTAGACCGGAGTCCTTGGGCCTATGGGAAAAAAGTCAACGAGGTTCACGGATATATTACCACTACGGTAAGCAATGCAACCGCAGATATCGTACGAATTAACGGACCGGTGACTATTCTGGATGGATATATCGAATTCGAGGCTTCTTCCAACTATCTATATCCGTATCTTGTGATGGACGACTTAACCTTTTTCAATGGTTGGTCGACCAGATCGTTAAGTGACTACGCGACAAGTAACTGGGACTCCACAGGCGATTACGGAAAAAACATGTACGCGTGGCGACCGTACGCTGGGTTTAACAGGCATTATCAGGGGTCGAGTATCATCACTACGTCTCCCGGACTTTTTATGTTCGTTATCCCGAAAATGCTTCATATTCAGAACAAGTTCCATCTTTACGTGACTACCAGCGCGGCGTTAACTCCGTGTATTCGCTATTGTATTTGGTATGTTACAGCCTAATCAGAAGATAGGAGATTGAATATGGAAGGGTTTATTCAAGAAGCGGATATCGTGTACCGAGTCATCCGAGAGGATGAAAAAATTCAACGAAAAACTTTTCACTGTGCAGTGATTTCATTGAGGATTGCAGGAGAGGACAGTCCACTCACCGTGAATACAGGTCGCTCTTTATTGGTTAAATATGAGGACTGGCAAGGTAAACCCTTACCGAACATAAACGCCTCCGTTACGTTGACGGTCGCTCATGGTGGTGACCAAACAGTGACTTTGCCCATAACTCCTGTAAACGGTATCGGAGAGTTTGATTTTATCAGTGAAAAACCTGGGATTTACTTTATTAAAGCGGTCGCCGAGGGGTTGGCCCATAACCCCGCCGAATTTAGGGTGGAGGTAACGGAGTAATGGGAAAGCCCACCTTGAAAGTGTCGAAGACGGAAAAAGAAATAAAAGCGGAAGACCTGAAAAAGAGGGTTAACGCATACAGGGCTAACCGGGCAAGAATCGATAAAGTGAGTCTGGAAAGTTTGAATGAAAGACTGGATTTAATCATTGACCTGTTAACCAAAGAGGAGAAGTAAAGGCGCAGAAAGGCGTCTTTTTTAGTTTCCGGGAAAGGGGGTGAAGTATGGACGGACTGTTAGCCGAAGCATTGTCACAAGGATTGTGGGCCTCGCTGTTTGTGTCCTTATACCTGTACCAACTCCAAGAAAGCCGCCGGCTACAGGCAGAGGCTCGAGGTCGTGAAGATCGGCTTACGGACTTTCTCAAAGACATCTCGAAGCAGTTTGAAATCTTGGCAAAGCAGTACGAACGGCTCAGTGACGACGTGCAAATCATCAAATCCGAAATTAAAGAAAGGGGCAACTAATCATGGCAAACATCATTCAGGACATCGTACCTCTAGGAGCCAAAAATCGTCCCAGCTATCCCTTGACCCCGACATTCATCACCGTTCACAACACGGGCAACAGCAGTGCGGGAGCCGACGCTGCCGGTCATGCCGCGTTCATCAAGTCTCCCGGAGCCGGGACGACCAGTTGGCACTTCTCTGTCGATGACCATCAAATTATCCAACACATCCCGACCAACGAGAACGCTTGGCACGCTGGTGATGGAGGGAATGGTCCTGGCAACCGAACCAGTATTGGGGTAGAGATTTGTGAGAATAGCGATGGCAATTTGGCTCAAGCGGAAGCCAACGCGATTGACCTGATTATCGACCTCATGAAGCAGTACAACATCCCGCTTACGAACGTAGTTCCACATAAGCACTGGACCGGGAAAGATTGCCCTCATCTCATCCTGCCACGATGGGACGCCTTTATTGCTTCAATAGCGAATCGGAAGCAAGAAAGGGAGCTTGAAGCGAAGTTAGCTACCGTCCCTGATTGGGCAAGAGATTCCTTAAAAAAATTAATGAACAAAACCGTAGTGGACGATCCTACCGGGGATACCACCTTCTACCGGGTTATCGTCATTTTGGATCGCCTTGGTCTGATCGCCTAACCCTCACCTCCCTATAACCATCCACAGTGAAGGGAGGTGAGCAGATGTTTGAGTCCGGAATTGTTGTCGCAGTTCTAATCGCGATTGGACAGTTTGCCAAAACGTACATTGACAGCAAGTACATCCCATTGGTCACGCTTGTACTTGGCATCGTCGCTGGCATCATGTACGTCCCCGCTGATACCATTCAGACAGGTATTCTAAACGGCATTATCGTCGGTTTATCGGCCAACGGATTGTTCGATGCAACAAAAATTCTTCATGAAAAAACCGAATAAACCCTTATGCCCAGTGGCTTTACGGCTGGTGGGTATTTTTTTGTCGTTATTTCCCAAGTAACAACAAATGAAAAAAAGCTATTTGATAGGTAGAGGGGGTTATTTCGATGGGCTAAACAAAGTACAACACTCAACACCAAGGAAGTGATCGCATGAGTAATATTCAGGTCGGCCTTTTTCTGAAATTACATCTAGACATGATAAACAAAGGAATGCTTACTGCACTGGGGCCGAAACGATTCACAACCCTGGTCGTATTGGCTTCCTTCATGAATGAAAAGGGTGAATGTTACCCGACTCAAGCGCAAGTGGCGAAAAAGCTAGGGGTATTACCAAGGACAGCCTTCGATTATATCCACGACTTACTTGACTTTCGTTGGAATGGTAAACCCATTATAGAGCGACGAAAAGAATACATCCCAGGAAAAGGGATACAGGAACGATCGATTTATCGGCTCCTTCCGCTATCCCAAGTAACAATGTTTAACGGAACTGTTGAACCGATTCAGGCTCAGGACAGCACCGATTGTTCAAATGAACAAGTAAGCGATTGTCCAAACGATCAACTATACGATTGTCCAAACGGACAACTACATGATTGTCCAAATGATCAACCATACACTTGTTCAAACGATCAACTATATACTTGTCCAAACTTGCGATGTAACAAGAAACCAATAAACAAGAACCAGTTAACAAGAACAGATACAGGGCAGCAGGCAGAGATGACCGTGGAGAAAGAGACAACGGAACTCTCTGGCCCCAAGGACGTGATTGAATCCTTCTGCCAAAAATACCGTGAGCGATACAACGTGAACTATTCCGTGAACTGGGGAAGGGATGTGCCTCATGCGAAAAAGCTGTTGGCTGATTTTACGTTCCCACAGATCCAAACCATGTTCGATACCGTGTTCGAGCGTTTTGATACTACATGGAAGACAGACAAGTATCCACGACCCTCCTTGGGTCAATTGGCGACGTGGCTGGGTAATAAAGCCCTTGCCTTATCGCAAGAGGCAGATAAGAGCTCCGTCCCTACCGTAAAAGAATTTGGAGGCCGCGATCCTTATCAGATGCTTCAGGAAGTTTCCAATATGGGAAGGAGGAAGGCTGGATGACGTTAGATTCCATCTGTTTACTGGCGCACCAATGCAAGAAGGCGGGAGAGCCGGAACGATGCGATAACCACTGCTACGCCTTCCTTAAACTCCACGGTGAGAACGGGGAAGGGGGACTATGGAGTGTTGCAGATATCCCAAAGGCGTATCGGCAATCCAAGATGCACACGCTCCCATTTGAAAAGGACAACCCCTTAGCCTTTGAGTTTGTGGCTAGATACTGTAGCAATATCGAAGAAAATGTAAACACTGGCCAAGGATATTATTTTTACTCCATTCCCGAACCGGTAGTGAATCCAAAAGGAACGGGAACCGGAAAAACCACCGCAGCCACAGCCATTCTAAACGAGTACCTCGTTGCTCGCGTCATTCTTCATGTCACCCGGAAAAAGTTGATTACTGAATTACCGGCTCTCCTTGTCAACGCTTCGAAATATCAAAATACGTTCAACGCCCAGTTTCGGGGTCATCGAACACTGCAAGAGGAAGCCAGCCAAAAGTATTACCTGCTCAAAGACCGGATGATGACCGTAGCTCTCTTGGCCATCGATGATATCGGCATCAGAGAGGCCACAGAGGCCTTCAAAAATCAGTTCTATGAGGTCATTGATACAAGAGCTGTAGAGCAATTAGCGACCATTTATACCTCTAACGAGCCGATCGAACGGATAGGTCAACTGCTCGACGACCGAATCGCCAGCCGAATCGAAGGCTCCACATTTCCGGTTTCATTCAAAGGGGAAGACAAGCGCAGAGGAGGGCATAGGTAATGTTGGAGTCTCAACTGCTCTCCAAGGTGCTTGATGAAAAGAATTTCGCTGTACTATATCGCTATCAAATCGATATCACCGACTTCCCTACCCTCGGTGAAGCCTATGCGTTTATCCGCGAGTATGTACGTGAAAACCACACCACACCGGATTATCGAACGGTCGTGGCACAGTTTGAAACCTTTGATTACCAACCGGAAGTGGCAGATACGTTCAAGTACCTTTGTATGCGGTTAAAAGCACAATCTGCTAAGAGACGGGCCTTTGAACTGTTACAAAATCAGGCCGTGAAGAAATTCAGTGAGCTACCCGGCGATAAGTTTGTTCAATGGCTGAAAACCGAAACGGAACGGATTGAGTCAACTACCCTCGTTCGCTTTGACGTTGGCACAAACTACGCGACAAACGGCGATGAACGAAAGCAATGGTATGAGGCCGCGAAGGAACAGCGGTCGAGGACGTATCTACCCACGCCTTATCCCTCATTGACTGAGGCACTCGGCGGTGGGTTTGAAGTTAGTGATTACGTTCTGCTAATGGCCTTCACAAACCGGGGAAAGTCATGGATCGCCTCACATATCGGCCTAACTGCTTGGGAGAACGGCTTTGGCGTCCTTCATTACTCACCAGAGCTATCGAAAAAGCAACAAGCCCTGAGGTTGGATACGTTGATGGGGAATTTCGATAACGTGAAGCTGCGCCGGGGTTCACTAACGAATGAGGGGCAATATCTCAACTATTTAAGTGCGTTTAACCCGGAAACGGCATTGGCTCCCTATGTGATCAAAACCATGGAGGACCTGCCGGATGGGCTATCGTTAGAAGTTATTGAAGCCGACCTCCACGTGTATCAAAACATCAAAATGGTGATTATCGATGGCTTCAATCTTATGAATCACGGCAAAGGCCGAATGAGGGATTCAATGTCGTTTACGTCTCGACGACTTCGGCAGATATTTGGTCGATATCAGGTCGTAGGACTGGTGGTTCATCAAACGCCGGGGGCCGCCGAAAAGGAGAAGCGGCAGGAAGATGATGCCGGTAGACGACTGGTGAAACCTCCGAGGCTAACGGATTATTCCGAGACCGTCGCTGTCATTCAGGACGCCGCCACAGCCCTCACGTTCGACGCATCTGACGGGATAGGCATGATATCCATAGAGAAGGCTCGCGAGCCCAACGTGGGCCAAATTATCGAATTGACATGCAATTTTAATGAAGGCCGGATTCGAGAGACCGATATTACCGACCAATTCTAAATCAAAAAATTAGGAGGATGTTTTTCAATGACTAACTTACAAAAGGTTTTTAACTATGAAGGTAATCAAGTGCGTACAGTGATGATTGACGGTCAACCTTGGTTTGTCGCGAAAGACGTGTGTGATGTACTTGATATTGGAAATCCAACAATGGCTTTAAGCCGTCTTGATAATGATGAAAAGGGTCTCAGTTTAATTGAGACCCTTGGTGGACAGCAACAACTTACCGTTGTTAACGAGCCTGGGCTTTACTCTTTAATATTGGGAAGCCGTAAACCTGAGGCCAAAGAATTCAAGCGTTGGGTGGTTCACGAAGTCTTGCCGACTATCCGTCAGACAGGGTCATACTCAATTTTCTATGACCTCATCCCCAAAACGCTCCCAGATGCACTGCATAAATACGCGGA
>NZ_JACVHF010000209.1 GCF_014502795.1 Heliobacterium chlorum | reverse complement strand
CTTCATCGGCAACCGCTTGTACCAAAAATGTTCCTGCCGAATTACTCATAAAATCAAATTCCGCTTGTCCTCCCACCGCTTCAAGGGCTAACAAAACAGGATCACTTTCCTCACGCGATACACTCACGATTATTTTTTGATTCCGATCAGAAATGGGTGTGTCCTGCCAGTCTCGAAGTTCTACGTGTAGGGAAAGGGTTTCGCCGATATCAATAGCACTTTTCCCCCCGGTGACGACTAATTTCATGGCCGCACATTTGAAGCATTTGCAAAAAACTTCGTCACCGTCTTTATGCAACTCGTAAACGGAACCGCTCTCGATGATAAT
>NZ_JACVHF010000208.1 GCF_014502795.1 Heliobacterium chlorum | reverse complement strand
ATGGCTGGGGAGGCTGGATTCGAACCAACGAATGGCGGAGTCAAAGTCCGCTGCCTTACCGCTTGGCTACACCCCAATGAAATGGTGGAGGGAGAAGGATTCGAACCTTCGAAGGCAGAGCCGGCAGATTTACAGTCTGCTCCCTTTGGCCACTCGGGAATCCCTCCGATGGATGGTGCCTCGGGGCGGAATCGAACCACCGACACGAGGATTTTCAGTCCTCTGCTCTACCGACTGAGCTACCGAGGCAAATGGTGGGCGATAACGGAATCGAACCGCTGACCTCTTGCATGTCAAGCAAGCGCTCTAACCATCTGAGCTAATCGCCC
>NZ_JACVHF010000207.1 GCF_014502795.1 Heliobacterium chlorum | reverse complement strand
ACAATATTTAATCTGTCGTTGATTTGTTGTTTATTAATTAATGGACGATCAATCCACTGCTTTAAACGTCTAGCACCCATCGGTGTTTTTGTCTCATCCATTAACCATAACAAAGTCCCTTTTTTTGATTTTAATCGTATGCTCTCTGTCAGCTCTAAATTTCGCTTCGCATAATAATCCATCTTCATATAATCAACTGCAGCATATTCAATTACTTCCTCAATATGAGATAAATCTCGCTTTTGTGTGTGATGAATGTAATCTAACAATAATTGAGTTGTGTCATGCATTAACTGATGTGTCAACTGATTCATATCATAATCTTCATC
>NZ_JACVHF010000206.1 GCF_014502795.1 Heliobacterium chlorum | reverse complement strand
CCAGAACCCCTATACCGACGAATCGGCGCCGATACCGCCCGCCCCTCCGGTGGAACAGATCCAGGCGCCCACCTACCCGGCCGCGCCCCGGGACTTCTCCAGCTACCAGCACTGGAGCTGGCGCAGCCCGCCAGCGGGTACGGCTTCGATCAGCGGTGAAGAACTGCAGGAAATGGTCGCCGGCGCCCTCGATCAACATGGCCTGCGGCCGGCACCGGGCAACGCTCCGGGCGATGTACGGATCAGCGCCAGCGCCAGCAAGGAAACCCGAGTCCGCCAGACCTACGACAACTACGGCTACGGCCCGCATGTCGGCGTAGGCCGTTATGG
>NZ_JACVHF010000205.1 GCF_014502795.1 Heliobacterium chlorum | reverse complement strand
CCATATGGGCAACTGCGGAGTCTGCCGCCCAAACGCTCGGACAGTTTTATGGCTCAAGTGACCGAGGTAGTGATGGACCTGAGTCAAGAGTTTGCCGGTGCGGTGGCTCCCGGAGATCTTATCGTCAACCTTGCGTGGTATCTAAAACAGGAAGGACGCAATCCGGAAAACGCTGAGGACCAAGATTACATCGTAAACCTCTGGCAGAAGTTTGTTCACGTGGCCAATAACAAGTTTCGCACGAGTGGGCAGTCGCCGTTTTCTAACGTATCTATCTTTGACCGTGAGAACCTGAAGAAACTGTTCTCCGAATATCGCTACCCCGATGGCTC
>NZ_JACVHF010000204.1 GCF_014502795.1 Heliobacterium chlorum | reverse complement strand
CCGGTGAGGATCTCGCAGCCGTTCTTGGTCACCACCACGTCGTCCTCGATGCGTACGCCGATGCCGCGCCATTTCTTGGCGACGTTCTGGTTGTCCGCGGCGATATAGATGCCAGGCTCCACGGTCATCGCCATGCCCGGCTCGAGCACGCGCCACTCGCCACCGATCTTGTAGTCACCGACATCATGCACGTCCATGCCCAGCCAGTGCCCGGCGCGGTGCATGTAGAACGCCTTGTAAGCTTCGCTGGCGATCAGCTCATCGACCTCGCCCTGCAGGAGGCCCAGCTCGACCAGCCCGACGGTGATTACCCGTACCGTGGCCTCGTGGGC
>NZ_JACVHF010000203.1 GCF_014502795.1 Heliobacterium chlorum | reverse complement strand
AATCGCATTCTCCACCGCCACACACAGATCATGTGCCTGCGACAGCGGCAGTTCACCAGGCAGTTCCAGGTGCAACTGGACGAACCAGCGCGTGCCGGAAACCCGCGTGCGGAAGTCATGGCAACCATGTACCCCAGGCACTTCGCAGACCAGTTGCTGCATCTGTTCGCTGATCTCCGGCGACAGCTCGGTATCCATCAGCACGGCCCCGGCCTCGCGAACGATGCTGATCGCGCTCCAGAAGATGTAGAAGGCGATGGCGATGCCGAACAACGCGTCGGTACGCTCCCAGCCAAAGCTGGCGAGGACCAGCGCGAGCAGGATGCTGGTATTGAGC
>NZ_JACVHF010000202.1 GCF_014502795.1 Heliobacterium chlorum | reverse complement strand
CAATATAATTTTATTATTAGTGAACATAAAAACCTCCTCAAATAAAGTTGATTAAAGGATATTAAAAGCCCCAAATTAGAGGTGGATCAGCTGTATATTCATTTTCGTTCAAGTTTTTATCTTTGATGATTTGGCTAGGGAACTTCTTGTGAGATCTAGGAGGCTTGTACATATTTCCTACTTCTTGAGGATAGCTTATTGTATCTTCAAATTGATAATTGCTATCAGAGCTTAAAGTAGCTAAAAAATCTAATTTTTTATTATTATTTATATATCCTTTTATTGTATAGTTGCCCAAAGGTGTTTTTCCAGTTTCTGTAATTTTTAAAGTTTTATAG
>NZ_JACVHF010000201.1 GCF_014502795.1 Heliobacterium chlorum | reverse complement strand
TGCAGGAACTGCTTGCCGTAGGACCAGTGGTGGTAACCGAGCGGCATGCCGACCGAGGCATAGGCGTCCATCATCTGCTCGGCGGTAATTACCTCGATCTGGTTCGGATAGGTGTCCATCGCGTAAGGTTCGGCTATTCGGCCGATCTATCGGTCGTACTGCCGAATCAGGTCGAAGGTCCATTCCGAGCCGGTGGAAATGGGCTGTCGCTTCATGCTGCACACCTCAGCTGGTCATGCGCCGCTGGAAAAGCTCGCGGAACACTGGGTAGATGTCTCCGGCGCTGACCAACTGCTGTTGGGCGAACGCGTCGGAAAAGGCTTCTGCCACTTGGTTGTAC
>NZ_JACVHF010000200.1 GCF_014502795.1 Heliobacterium chlorum | reverse complement strand
ATCTAAGCGTTCTCTAAAATCATCAATTTGTATTTTAAAATAACCTGTATGCTTATATTGTTTTAGGAGTCTAAACATATTTTTAGAATAGGTAGATTTAAGGTGTGTCATTTCTTTTAATTCAAATTTAGTGAAATCTGCTGTTATCTCGTTTAAAACATGTTTTAATTTAGGATTAATACTAACGATAAGTTCTTGTGTATCTACATTAACTTCATAACCAGTAAATAATACAAATTTTTTAAATGATAAACCACTTCGTTCTGTGTAAGTTAAACTTAGCAATTTATCATAAACATGTTCTAAATCTTTAACAAATCTTTTTTGAGAACGGTGATAGTA